>CAVWMU010000002.1:0-1159625 GCA_963756205.1 uncultured Solirubrobacteraceae bacterium | reverse complement strand
GGGCGGCGCTGTGGCGGCTGAACCAGTCGCGGTCGAACTCTGCAACTGCCTCTTTTTCTTGCTCGCCGGTCATAGCTTCTCCAGGTAGGTACTTCGCGCGGCGTCCGAGAAATTTGGATGAGCGCCTCGTCGTAATCGTCCGTTGGGAGGGTCCGTTGCATGGTGCTACTGTTCCTTCGCTAGTAGTTTTGACGGCGCCCGAGACCTCCATCCGGGCGCCGTCTTTTTTCTTCGCTGCTTCGATTACGTCTTGGCTTCACCGTCAGACGGTGCAATCAAGCGGGCGAGGAAGGCTCCGTAGCGCTCGGCGCTGGACGCCTTGGGCCTGTCGCCCTTCTCCCAGTGCCAGATCGTCGTGGCGTCGCATCCGACCGCCTGAGCTGCGTCACGCAGCGTCAGGCCGGCTGCGAGCCGTAACTGCTTAGCGGTGCCGTCCTGTGCGAGCCGTCGCGCGAGGGCGATGACCTCGATGCGGGCGAGCTTGCTGCTGCTGATCGGCTGGAGCGCTCATGAACCACAGTAGACCACACATTTGCATAGCTGTGGTAATACGTTATTGACCGGCCTGGGCTCCGAATTGAACCACAGCAGCCCCGCTCGCGACCACAGGCTTGCATAGCTGTTGAAAAGCTGCTACAGTCCGCTCATGACCGATCAGCCCGACATCAAACCGCTCTGGCCTGACCCCGACGTTGGCCCGCTCCGCGCCAGCGTGTGGTTCGGGCGGGTAGACGACCGGCCTGCCGTCGTGCGTGTTGAGCTCTCGGCGATGGATCTAGACAGGCCGGCTGCGATACACGCGGCGGATGTGCGGTTGCCGCTCGGGCGCTGGCTTGATGCGCACGTCGCGATGACGCGCGCGCGTGGGCGCGCATCGCGGCAGCTCTACAAGCACGTCCCCGGCCACGACAAGACGGTCGACGCCTTCGAGGAGCAGGCGGGGGTCGCTGCGATCAAAAACGTCGGGCACCCGCGCGAACGGACGGACACCTTTTATCGGGAGGTAGCTGCGATCTACAACGCCGCCGCCGCGGATGGAGACCGCTCCCCGGCGGTGCGTGTGGAAGAGCAGCTCGGTGCGGGGTACGCATCAGCAACCGCGCGAAGCTGGATTCGAGACGCACGGAAGCGGGGCTTCATCGCTCCGGTCAATCGAGAACGCAGGGAGCCAGCATGAACAAAGCCGAGACGGTCATTTACGACCAGGACCAGCAAGAACTCGCACGAATCGATGGCTACGCGCCGTGGCCACCAGTGGGTGCGGTCATCGAGTTCGGCAGCCCGCACAAGGATGCTGTCGTGCGAGAAGCGCGTCTGCGACTTCACCAGGACTACGCGACGCTAATCGTGTACGTCGAGGTGGTCGCCGAGAAGATCCCGCCATGGCAAAAGGAGGGCTGATCGATGCCTAGACCACTCAAAGGCGCCGTGCTCGAGCACACCGGCCGCCAGGTGACGCGAGTCCTACGCACGGTCGAGCACTACGAACCGAAATCGAAGCGGGAGCTGGCGTCGCTCTGCGGTCTGAGCGTCGGGCAGACCGCGGCGACAATCCACTACATGAACCGCGATCCGGCTGCGCCGGCCATCGTCCACGACGGGCGGCGGTGGAAGTCGGCCAAAGGCAACCGTAGCCTCGCGCGATACGACCAATGGAGGCGTAGTCAGACCCTCGCCGGGCTGGTGATATCGTCGGCGCGGTTCTGCGCGACTCCTTCCTACGGACCGCAAGCGCGGCGTTATCGGCACCACCTTGAAGCTCGCCGATGAGACCGGTGCAAAGTTGATTTTCACGGACAAGCACTTTGCTAACGAGGGGAGAGGGGCGTTGGGGTCGGCGTACCCTGAACGCCAATCTCGCAACCATCCCGCATCCTGTTTCGCGGCGTGATTACTTTGTGGGCCTGCACGAGATCGGTCACTTGCGCCAAGCGGCGCCAGTCGAGCTAGGCCCTTCGCCGGGCACTTATCTCGCTAACGAGATCGACGCGTGGTATTTCGCTCTCCTCGAATGCCAGGGCTACTACACCGAGAAGATCCTCGCGCGAATTACAAGCGCGATCATCGGCGAGATGGCCGACGCAACAGAGGACGACGAAAGCATCGACCCGCGCCTCTCTGACCTTGTAGGCCGTGCCTTCGCGCTCGTACCTAAACACCGACGGCGCGGCAGCCTCGAACAATTCAACGCGATACAGCAGACCAGAGATGATGTGATGCGCCAGACGACGACACGATCCTTGAGCACACCGGCCGCGACGGCAAGGTCTATCGCTCACTTCGGTTCACCGCATACAGCAAGCGGCGGCGTGTGCCGCTCGGGCCGGTGAGCGCTGCTGATGCGGAGCGCGAGCTACGTGGCGTCTTGGCGGACGTAGAGCGAGGAGTCTGGCAACCGCCCGCTCCGATCGAGCCACCGACCGAGCCTACGGCGATGCCGACATTCCATGAGTTCGCTGTCGAATGGTGGGAGCGCAACCGATCTCAACTCGCGCCGAAGACGGTAGAAGATTACAGCTGGCGTCTTCAGGTCCACTTGATCAAGTGGTTTGGTGAGATGCCACTCGATCGGATCACCTTCGACACGGTCGAGCAGTACATCGCAGCGAAGCTCGCTGAAGACGATCCGCTCGGGCCGCGCTCGATCAATATGACGCTCGTGCTGCTCTGCTCGATCCTAGAGCGCGCCGTCGAGCGAGACCTGATCGTACGCAACCCAGCGAAGGGGAAGGGACGCAGAGTGCGCGAAAGGGAACCGGTCGCGCGCCTATCCGACAGCGCAGAGCAGATCGCTGCGCTGCTAGATGCCGCGGGCGAACTTGACCGTGACGCTCAGGAGCAAGGCAAGCACATCGAGCGCCGCGCCATTCTCGCGACGTTGGTGTTCGGTGGCCTGCGCATCGGTGAGCTGCTCGCTGCGCTGGCGCGATGTGGACCTCGCCGGTGGCTGGCTCACCGTTGGTGAGTCCAAGACCGACGCTGGGCGGCGCAAGATCAAGATCCGTGGTGGTCTACGCGACGAAGTCTGCTCAGAGCCCGGCACAAGCATCAGCACGCCCCCAAGAGAGCTACACGTTCGCGACCGCCACCGGTGCTCGGTATGGGCCCTGACAATGTCCGCAACCGAATCCTCCGCCCGGCCATCAAGCGCGCGAACGATCACCTCGAAGACCAAGGCAAGCCACCCGTACCGACGAAGCTGACGCCTCACGGGTTGCGCAGGACGTTCCTCAGCCTGCTCTACGCGATCGGGGAGTCCCCTGCGACCGTGATGGCCGAAGCCGGCCACAAGAGCCCAGCGCTGGCCCTCCGCGTTTACGCGCAGTCGATGCGACGTGGCGAGGATGAGACGGCGCAGATCCAAGCCCTGATCGAGGGCGAGGTTTTGGCCAACGGTGGCCAACGAGACAAATCAGAGACCACGACGACCAAAGACAGAGAAGTTACGACATCATGAAAACCGCCAAGTTGCAGGGCTTTTCGAAGTGGAGCCAACCGGGATCGAACCGGTGACCTCCTGCTTGCAAAGCAGGCGCTCTCCCAGCTGAGCTATGGCCCCTCGGGTCTCCAATATATTCGCTGTAGAGCCGGATTGGGGACGCTCGTGATCACGCTGCTCGACGTGCCAGACTCGAAGCGATGGCCTACCAGCGAGCAGCGACGAGGGCGGCGCGGTGGGGAGCGTCGCTGTGTGCCTACCGGCGTTGCTCGGTCTGCTCCTGGCGGCCGGGTGCGGGAAGACGGGCGAGACCGGCTCTGACGAGCCTGGCGTTGAGATCTCCGTAGGCGGGCTTTCGCACACGCCTGCGGCTGCGGGTCGCACGGCCCTTGTTTTTGTGGCCCACGCCGTCGCGCAATCGCCGCTGGGCGCGCTGAGGGTGCCGATCGAGGCGATTCCCGTCGCCGGCGCGCCGCGGTCCTCGCGCATACGCTTCGCGCCCGCGCAGTCGGCCACCCCCAATCTGATCGACGCTCACCGCATCTGGCGGATGCCCGAGTCGCCGCGGGAGGTGATGGCGGCGGTCCGCCGCGGTCATCATTCTGGACTGACGATGAACGGTGGCGGCAGCGCGGGAAGACACGGTGTCGGTGAACGCGAAGTCGAATGCACCATCGGCGTTTCGACCTCCGTGCGGCGGATCATCGCTGCGCTCGAAACGCTGCCGATCGTCCAGCCGGGAACAGTGGTATGCCCGGAGGAGCCCGTCGGACCCATCGTCCGTCTGACCTTTCGCGATTCGACCGGCGGAGTGCTCGCCGAGGCGGTGCAGGCGGCCGGAGAGGAGGTCGGCGACTGCAGCCCGATGTACTTCAGCGTTCGAGGGCACATGGAGAAGCCGCTCGCCAACGGCGCGAGCGTAATCGGTGTCGTCAGCCAGATTCTCGATCTTCGGCTGCTACCGGGCTGACAGCACTCGTGGGCTGGTAGTCAAGCCTCGCGGCTGACAGCGTGACGGCGAGGCCCGCTACTCGAACGTAAGCCGTTCCTGCCCGGGAACCTCCTCCGGGGCAAGCTCCTCGTCTCGCTCGCCGGCGAACCCCCAGTCCAGCGGGTCCTCAGCCGCCGGCTCGCCAGCGTAGACAGGTGCCGTTGCATCCACAACCGGGCCGGCGGGAGACCCGCCGCCGGCCGCGTCCGGCTCTTCCTCCATCACCGCCCGCATGTCCAGCTCAGCCGTCTCCTGACCCACCGCCGACAGATCCGCAAGCCGGTCATCCACCTCGGCGGGACCTCCCGCGGGCTCGAAGGCAGGCGCAACGTCGACGGCGTCGGGTGCTTCGTAAGCCACGTCACCGCCGTTGGCCTCGGGCTCGTCCGGAAAGACCGGCGCCAGCGCCTCGCGCTCCTCGCGCGCTATCGCGCTCGGATCCGCGCCCCTGCGGCGCTTGAGCTCCAGGTGTTCGCGTATGGCGTCATCGAGCAGTCCCATCGCGCGCCCAAACCATACTGCGCCCGCCGCGACACGTTCTGCGACTACACTTCTCAGGCCGTACGCGCCGCCGCCCGACTGCGCGCACGGGGCTATAGCTCAGCTGGGAGAGCGCCTGGATCGCACCCAGGAGGTCGGGGGTTCGAGTCCCCCTAGCTCCATAGACGAAAGGCCTGCTAGATCGCGGTTTTCAAGGACAGCCGTGATCTAGCAGGAGCCCTGAGTGGCTCCCGGACAGCGATTTGTGCCCGTTTGTGCCCATTCGAGTGCTCGGCCTGCCGGATGTCCCTTGATCGCGCGAGCATTAGGCTCTGCGCTCATGGAGTACGTCGCCCTGCGCAACGACGACGCTGGTGTGGCAGTGCTGAGCATGGACCGACCGCCGGCGAACGCGATGGACGTCGCCCTGCTGCAGGAGCTGGTCGCCGCGACTGAGCAGGTGGCGAGCGACCCGCCTCGCGCGCTCGTGCTGGCCGGGCGCCCGGGGTTCTTCTCCGCGGGAGCGGACCTCAAGCTGGTCCCCGGCTACGGCGCGGACGAGCAGCGCCAGATGGTCGAGAGCATCAACGCGATGGCGCTCGGCGTCTACGAGCTGCCGTGCCCGGTCATCGGGGCGATCACGGGCCACGCGATCGCGGGCGGCCTCGTGCTCGCGCTGTGCACCGACATCCGCGTTGCCTCCAGCGCGGGCCGCTACGGACTGACCGAGGTCAAGGTTGGCGTCCCCTACCCGCAGGCCGCGATCGGCGTCGTCGCAGCCGAGCTGGCGCCACACGCCGCACGGCGCCTCGCGCTCGGTAACGAGCTGATCGACGCCGCCGAATGCCTGCGCCTCGGAGTCTTCGACGAGATCGCCGAGCCCGACGCCGTGCTACCCCGCGCGCTCGAGCTCGCGGTCAGCTTGGCGGCGCTTCCCACCGACGTCTACGCGCGCACCAAGCGGGAGCTGCGCGGCGCAACCACTGAGCGCCTGCGAGCCGCCGCCGCGGAGGACCCGCTGCTCGCCCGCTGGGTCGGCTAGATCCCAAGCGGTTCTGAGCCCTACGACGGGCCACACCTCCGGACGGCACGTGCGCCGCCGAGCGTATGGGCAAGTGCGCAATGCGGTGAAATGGCAAAAGGGTCGAGAGACGCCTGAGAATAGGTCTTATGTACTCCCGGAGCTCGCATCGGCGCAATCAGCCGTCGGCACGTCAATACCCGTACCGCGCGCGTGCCTTGAATGGTCTAAGTTGAAGATAAACCAGTATGAGCGACGCGGGAGACATCACGGCATACGCGAACTCGGCTATAGCTCGGGTTCCGCGTTTGACAGGTGTAGACGCAAGCCAACGCGATCCGATAACCGAAGAGCAGATCCATGTGCTCGTCACCCTGCTCGGGGGACCGGTCTCTGACGAGGAGCTCGAGGGGTTCCTGATCGTCTGCAGTAGGTTCGTCGATGAATTCGGGGGGCACCGTACTGGCGAACTCGTAGAAGTCTTTCGGACCTCTACGGCAGAGGGCCGAGAGGCACTGCGTCAGAGCCTTCGCTACATCAACTGGTGGGTCGGTGGGTATGCCCGTTACGAATACCGGTTCCCGGTGAGGCCGTTTCCTGCTCGCCCGGCCTTTCCGCTCTTCAAGGTTGTGGGCGTCGAGCAGATCGCGAAGACGCTCTATCGCGTGTTTGATTCGCGGGCCAAGATGGGTGAGACGGGCGAGCCGATAAGCGATCTTATCGCGAGAACAGGGCGGCTGCCTGGGGTGCCAAGACAAGGGCGACCGGTCCGACGCTCGAAGCCTCGCCTTCACTGGTGCTCGTACACCGCATGGGAGAGCCCCGCCGCCACGCGAGACGCGCTTCAGATCCTCCCGGAGTGGAAAAGCGACTGCTCGATGCGCGCCTCGATCTCGGCCCTGTGCGTGTCGCACTCGACCTTTGTCGCCTTCAAGGGCGACTCTAAGCCTGAGTACGCCCCTGACGGCAGAGAGCTCAAGTTCGTCGGCTACTTCTATGAGCCCACCGCGCAGGACCATCCAGCTCTGCCTGGCGGTGGACTCCAGGTCGGCGTCGCCGGAGCTCCCCGCGTCTTCATGCTGGAGAAGTGGTCGGAAAGCGAGGGAGAGTGGAGCGTGGTCTGGCGGGAGTGAGACGACCCTTCGCTCGCGTGGCGCGGAGCGCTGATTGTGACGGCGCACGCTCGCCGTGCCGCACCGGCGGTCGCGCTTCCCACGTCGGCATCGCAGGGGAGACACCACCCGACGGCCCTGGCCTGGCCACCGCGCTGTGCGCCGCGATGGCAGGGGCCTACCCCGCACCCGGCCGACGGCCTCGCCAAGGTCGCCCAGCCGCTCGCGGAAGTCGAGGAACTCTAGGCTGCGAAAGACCAGGCAACCATCCCCATCAAATAAAGATAGGGAACCTACAAACCCCGCCTCCGTCGATCCCAGCCCGGCTCATTGACGTAGCAGCTGCGTGGTTGCGAAGTAGCGATCCTTTCGCGGGCTGCCCAGAGTCCGCGGTGCGGGCGGTTCAGTTGGCGCTGGAGTACAGTGCACGGCATCGCTGGGCAAAACCACCGCGCAGACCGCGCGAAGGGGGATCGAATGGCGCTCGGGTTCTATATAACTGCCAAGGGCTTTACGCAGGAGCGGTACGACACGACGCTCGTCCAGCTCGAGGAAGCGGGTGTAGGAGCCCCCGACGGACGTGTCTCCCACGTCGCCCTTGAGGCGGATGGCGAGATCCGGGTCTTTGACGTTTGGGAGTCGCAGGAGGCATTCGACGCATTCGGGGTAACCCTTCTGCCGATCCTCGCCGCAGCGGGCGTCGAGGTGAACGAGCCCATGGTGGCTCGGGTCCACAACGAAATCAAAGCCTGATCGGCCAAAGCGAGCACGCGGCTCGGTAAGCAGTATCGGCTGTCAGCGGGCGCCCGAAGCGCCGAAATCAGGAGAGTCGGTTCCGCGCGCAAGCGGCCGCCGATGATGCCCGATAGGGTGGCGTTGTGGTGGGCCGCTATGAGAACTTCTTCACCGCAAGCGCCGGCGCGTCCGCTGCCATCTTGGGGTTGCTCGTCGTTGCCCTATCGGTCGTCAACGCGGATGACACGAACCCCACAACTCGGGAGTTGCGAACTGTGTTGGCGGGGAGCGCGTTTGTTGCCCTGGTGGACATCTTCTTCGTCTCGATCGTGGCGTTGACTGGGGGCGCAGTCGTCTTTGGGCTATCAAGCGTCGCAATGGCCACCGTCGGCCTGCTGGCCACCAGGCGCCTGATACCGAGGGCAAAGCGGGCCGGCAATTTCTCCTCCAGCGCTCGAGCCAGAAAGCTGAATCTCGCCTTCGCGTCAATTTCGGTTGGGGGCTACTCAGCGCAGCTCGGCCTCGCGGTAGCGCTCCTGGTGAACACCCACAGTTCGGCACTGCAACGTGCTTTGGTCCTCGTCATTGTGGCTTTTTATGGCAGCGCCCTTGGCCGGATATGGGAGGTCACCGGGATAACCCGGCGGGGATAAGAAGAACGCGCGGCGCGAGAAAGAGGAGCCAGATCGGCTACGCGAGCCTTGCTCTCGATGGTCGGCCAGCGCACGGTCAGGGGCTTGGCGCCGCCCGCACCGTCACGCTCAGCGCTACCCGAGGTGACCTTCGCAGGTGCCGCCGTCGTCGTTGCTGTTGCTGCGGTCGGGGCACTTGGTGTTGCCCCATTGAGCGCCTTCCAGGTCCGCGCCTTCCAGGTTCGCGCCGCCCAGGTTCGCGCCTTCCAGGTTCGCGCCTTTCAGGTCCGCGCCCTTCAGGACCGCGTCTTCCAGGTCCACGTCTTCCAGGTCCACGCCTTCCAGGTCCACGCCTTCCAGGTCCGCGCCGAACAGGTGCGCGCCCGGGCCGATGAGGTATCCGACAGTGAATATCCAAGGGGCTGGAAGTACGCTGGGCGTGCCCGTGATGTGCCCGGACGACACGTTTTCGAGCTCCGCACCTTCAAGATCGACGCCTTCCAGTTCCGCGCCGAACAGGTGCGCGCCTTTCAGATCCGCGCCTTTCAGATCCGTGCCCTTCAGGGACGCGCCTTCCAGTTCGGTGCCGTTTAGATCCGCGCCTTCCAGATCCGCGGCTACCAGGTCCGCGTGCTGCAGGTTCGCGTCCGGGCCGATGAGGTATCCGAGACTGAGTGTCCAATCGGCTGGAAGTGCGCTAGGCGTGCCCTTGATGCTTCTGGAGGACACCCATTCAAGGCGCGCGCCTTCCAGGTCGGCGCCTTCCAGGCTCGCGAATCGCAGGATCGCAAATCGCAGGTCCGCGCCTTCCAGGTCCGCGCCTTCCAGGTTCGCGTAATCCAGGCTCGCGTAATCCAGACTTGCATGCTCCAGGTCCGCGCCTTTCAGGTCCGCGTTTTCCAGGTTCGCGACTTCCAGCTGCGCGTTCTCAAGGTCCGCGCCTTCCAGGCGCGCGTCTTCCAGCTTCGCGCCGTCCAGGTTTGCGTTCTCAAGGTCCGTGCCTTCCAGGTGCGCGTTTTCCAGCTTCGCGCGGCCCAGGTTTGCATTCTCCAGGTCCGCGCCTTCCAGATCCGCACCATGCAGGTTCACTTCGTGCAGGTTCACACCGGGGCCGATAAGGTATCCGGCAGCGATCATCCAATGGGCGGGAAGCGCGCTCGGGATGCCCGTGATGCCCCCGGAGACCACGCCTTCCACGTCCGCACCTTCTAGGTCCGCACCTTCTAGGTCCGCGCCTTTCAGGCGTGCGTATGGGCCGATGAGGTAGCCGACAGTGAGTATCCAATGTGCGGGGAGTGCGCTCGGCGTGCCCGTGATGCCTCCGGAGGACACTTCTTCGAGGTCCGCGCCTTCCAGGTCCGCGCCTTCCAGGTCCGCGCCTCCCAGGTCCGCGCCTCCCAGGTCCGCACCCGGGCCGACAAGGTATCCGACGGTGAGTATCCAAGGGGCTGGAAGTGCGCTGGGCGTGCCGGTGATGCCGCTGCTCCGCACCCCTTCCAGATCCGCACCTTCGAGATCCGCGCCCTGCAGATCCGCGCTCCGCAGGACCGCGCCGTTCAGATCGGTACCTTCGAGATCCGCGCGGCTCAGATTGGCGCCTTGCAGATCGGCGCCTTGCAGATCGGCGCCTTGCAGATACGCACCTTCCAGGTTCGTTGCTTCCAGGTGCACGCCTGCCAGGTCCAAACCTTCGAGATCCGCATAGCGGAGGTCGCATCCGTAGAGGTGGGCACCCGGTCCGAGATAGCACGTGCCGCCCTTAGGCGGGGCGGCTACAGATACGGTCGCCTCGCTGCTGCCCTTGGCCTTCCCACCAGGACCCTCGACCTTGAGGTTGAGCTTGTACCGGACGGGCGTCGTGCTCGCATTCGTGGGCAGAACGATGCTTACGCTAACCGTACCGTTGGTGCAGGGGACCGTCTCGGGAAGTCCTGGGACGGTCGGCGCGGACGAGAAGGTGCAGCTCGACGCGTTGGACACCGACCCCGACAGGGTTATCCGAGCGCGATCCGAACCCACGCTGGAGGGCGCCGCTGCGAAGTTGGAGACGGTGGGCTTCGGTGGCTTGACTGTCTTGCCCACCGCCGCAGGCACACCCGCGAGTGACACGACGACCAGCGTCGCTGACGCGATCGCACACCTCACACGCACCCTGCCTTGGCAATCAGCAAAGGACGCTATAGCCCCACTCATGCACCCCATTACGCCACCCCTCTCATGCCCGGTGACCCCAACATCGTGTGCGCGCTTGGCGCATCGAACGAGCGGCCTGACCGTGAATGCCCTTCCATCCGCGACAGAGTCGCTCACTCCACGCCAGATCGTAGCCGAGCGCCGATCACGGTGTCATTGGGACGATGCGCCTAGCCGGGCTCGGCCGAGACTGCTCCTTGGCATGGCATAGCGAGCGCGTCGTGCCTCGCAGCACGGACGAGCGCTCGTCGTCCGCGGGGGCGTCGGCGTCGACAGGGTGCGCGTCCACGGCGGCCGACGAGGGTTGCCAGCCGCACGATTAGTGTTTACTATGCACCGTATGGGGATGGGTATGGGGGATGTGCGGGACTCGTGGGTGCCGCTGCGCGCCGAGCCAGCGAGCGGCGATCGTCGCGCGGGTCGCGCGGGCCGCGTGGAAGACGGTGGCTGTTTCGTGACAGCGTCTGCCTTGCGGCGTCGCGCGCGGATCGGCGCCGTCGCGATGCTTGCGGCAGCCGCCCTCTGGCTCGTGGCCGCCGCGACCGCGTCCGCCTTCAGCGCGCACGGAAGCGTCGAACAGGTGTACGTCACGGGCTTGGCTCCTAGCGCTCAGATGTCGCTGCTGCGGTCGAACGGCGAAGCGGTGTCCACGCAGACCGCGGACTCGCTCGGGGGGCTGCTGTTCCGGAACGTCGCGCCCGGAAAGCGCTACCGGGTCCGGCTGAGCTCGACAGACGAAGAGTCGGGACCGATCACCGTCCACACGCAAGCTGCGGCGCCGTGGGATCCCAGCATCTACAAGCAGTCGATCCCGGACAGCGGCTACACGTACCTGACGACGCGCGACGGTACCCAGCTGGCGATCGACGTCCACCCGCCGACCTTCCCGCCGACGAAGCACAAAGGCGCGTATCCGACGCTGATCGAATACTCGGGATACGGCTACGCGAACCCTGCGGGTCCGGAAAGCGGCCTCGCCCAGGTGGCCAACGCGATGGGCTTCGCAGTCGTCGACGTGAACATGCGCGGTACCGGCTGCTCCGGCGGTGCCTTCGACTACTTCGAACCGCTGGAGAATCTCGACGCGTACGACGTGATCCAGACGATCGGCCACCAGCCGTGGGTGCTCGACCACAAGGTCGGAATGTTCGGCGTCTCCTATGGCGGGATCAGCCAGCTTTTCGCCGCCCAGCTACGGCCTCCGGACCTCGAGGCGATCGCGCCGCTGTCGGTGGTCGACGCAACGGCGACGACCCTCTACCCCGGTGGCATCCTCAACACCGGTTTCGCCGTGCCCTGGGCCGAAGAGCGCCAGTTCGACGCCGAGCCCGCCGGCCCCTCCAGCGGCGAGCACTGGGCTTACGAACAGATCCAGAGCGGTGATGCGACCTGCGCAGCCAACCAGGATCTGCACGAAAAGGCGACGAACCTGCTGTCCGAAGTCAAAGAAAACGCGACCTACAACCCGCCTGTCGCCGACCCGCTGGACCCGGTGACGTTCGTGCACAACATCGACGTTCCGACTTTCATGGCATGCCAGTGGGAGGACGAGCAGACCGGCGGGCACTGCGCCGACTTGGCCGAGCACTTCACCGGCACCGAACGCAAGTGGTTCACGTTCACCAACGGCGCCCATATCGACTCGCTCGATCCCAATACCCTCAACCGGCTGGACGACTTCCTGGAGCTGTTCGTCGCGCACCAGGCGCCGATCAACAACCGGGCGATCCTCGATGCCCTGGCTCCGATCGTCTATCAGTCCGCGTTGGGCCTGCCGCCGGGAGACCACGCCACGCTACCGCCGGACCCGATCCAGGAACAGCCGACATATGCGAAGGCGCTGGCGGCCTTCACGGCGCTCCCGGAGGTCCGCGTGCTGTTCGACAACGGCGCGGGAGCCTCGCCGACCGGCAGCACCACGCCCGGCAACCCCTATCCTGGGTTTCGAAAAGTCGTTCTCGGCGTTTCCCGTACCCGGCACGGTCGCTCGCTCGTGGTACCTCGGGCCGGAAGGCGCGCTGGGTGAACAGCCGGCGGCGTCTGAAGGGGTCGACTCCTACACCTCTGATGCGAGCGCCACGCCGCTGACGGATTACTCGACCAACGCGGGCCCAGGCGGGCTATGGGGCGACGCGTCCCAGTGGGAATGGGACTGGGTGCAGCCCACGACAGGATCCGCCGCGTCCTACGTGTCAGCGCCGCTCAGCAGCGACACGACCGCAATCGGCGCAGGCGCCGTCAACCTCTGGGTGGAGTCATCCACTCCGGACGTCGATCTCCAGGCGACGGTCAGCGAGGTGCGCCCGGACGGCAACGAAACCTTCGTCCAGAACGGCTGGATCCGCGCCAGCCAGCGCAAGCTCGCCACCACCTCGGAAAACATGTTCGACCAGGCCCCCACGCCGGTCCAGCCGATCCCGACCTTCCTTGCGTCCGACGTGCAGCCAATGCCTGCTGACGAATTCGTCCCGGTCACGATCCCGCTGTACTTCGAGGGGCACGTCTACCGCGCAGGCTCGCGCATCAGGGTCACGATCTCCGCGCCCAACGGCACACAGCCCGTGTGGTCGTTCGGCCAGACGCAGCCGGAAGGCAGCACCGCCAACGTGTCGATCGCGTTCGGGCCCGACATGCCCGCCAACCTCACCCTCCCGATCGTCCCCGGCGTCAACGTGCCCACCGGATTGCCGCCGTGCCCAAGTCTGCGCAACGAGCCCTGCCGCTCCTACCAGGCATTTGTGAACAACGGTTCCTGACGGCGACTCGCGCCGCGAAGCGCGAAAGCGTCGACCTCCAGGGACGGCGCAGGCCTACACCGCGGACAGCAGCTCGAGACGGTTTCCCCAGGGATCGCTAGTGTAGAACCGTCGGATGCCAGGGAGCGCGTCATCCCACAGCACCTGCTCACCCGGAAGCGCGCCGTAGAATCGCCGCGCCTCGGCCTCGCAGCCTGGCGGAGCCTCCACCTGCACATGATCGAGGCCCACGACGCTCACACCCCAAGGCTAACCACCACGAGCGCGCGCTTGTCACCCTGGGCTGGCGTGTTCGTCGACGGGGAGTGCGCGGCGCTCAGCCACCCGCGCCGCGCATGCAAGGTCGCGTCGTCTTCGCCTGCCTCGTCACGCACCGCACGCGGCAGGCGCTCCGTCCTCACTTGAGGATCGGCGTCGTCGTACAGCCGGCGCCCGCGGAGTGCAGCGTCTGCACCGCACAGCCCATGCACGAGTCGAGCAACGTCGCCGCCAGCGCCGCGGGCATTGGCCGAGCGTTGGCCGCCAGCCCCTCGCGAGCTACGCTCATCTGGATGCGTCTTCCGCGATTGCTCGCTGGCACCGCCAGGGAACCGCCGGTGGCGGTCGGCGATCCGCGCTTCGACGGCTGGGAGACGGTCGGCACGTTCGAGGATCAGGTCACCGCGGTGGCGTGGCGCGACCAGCTGCGGGCGCTCGACGTCGACGCGGCGTGCGTCGCCGACCACCCCCTGGATCGGCACGGACGCGGCGACGTCTACCTCGTGGTGGCGCCCGGCCAGTGGTCGCGCGCCAACGAGATCCTCGAGAACCTCGACTGATCCCAGCGCCCTTGCTGGGGAGGCAGCGTCAGCCCTCCGTGTTGTTCTCGCCGCTCTGCCAGCAGGCGATCGTGATCGCGATCGCGGCGGCGACTGCCTCCGTGGAGGCGATGTCGACCCACTCGTCGGTTCCGTGGATCGCACCCGCCACCGGGCCGTAACAGACGCACGGACCTGTCACCGAGCGGGCATCCGTGGTTGCCGGCAGGACCTGGCGCGCGGGCGGCGACCCGTGCAGGTGCGTGTGTGCGCCGCTCAGCGTCGAAGCCAGGTCGTGCTCGAGCTCGTCGCAGTAGGCGGGCGCACGGAAGCCTTCGAAGACGACCTCCACGTCAGGCGTCGCCGCTTGCACCGCCTCGCTCACGAATCGCTGCGCGTCCGCCGGCGTCAGCTCCCTGCCGAAGCCGAGGCGGATCCGCGCCTGCGCTCGTGCAGGCTCCGACGACGGCCACGCGCCGCCGGACAGCGTCCCCACGTTGAGACGGAACGGATGCTCGTGCGCTGCGAAGAACACCTCATCCAGACTCGCGCGATCCAGCTCGCCAGGCGCGCCTGGGCGCTCGTTCATGCGCCGCTCCAGCTCGCGCAGCCCGTCGAGCGCCCTCAGGATCGCCCCCGAGCTCGAGCCCCCCGTGCTGAACCCCGGATGCGCGCCGCCGCTGTGCGCGGTCAGCCGCGCCCAGATCACGCCAACCCCGGCGTGCATCAGCTGCAGGGCGCTCGGCTCGCCGATCAGCGTCCCGTCTGCACCCAAGCCGGCGGCCAGCACCGCCTTCATGCCGTTGCCCGTGCACTCCTCCTCGATCACCGAGCTGAACAGCAGGTCGCCCGACGGCCGGCCGCAGACCTCCAGGAACGCCGCCGCGCCGATCACGTAAGCCGCGAGTCCCGCCTTCATGTCGCCCGCGCCGCGCCCCCACACGCGGCCGCCCGACACCTCTCCCGCCCAGGGATCGTGCTCCCACTCCTGCGCCGACTCGACCGGGACGACGTCCACGTGGCCGGACAGATGCAGCGAGCGCCCGCTGCCCGTCCCCTCGATCCGCCCCACCACGCACGTTCGACCGTCGTAGGGCGATGGTGGATATCCCCACGTGGGATCGCTGTCATCCCCAGGGGGGTCGATCTCGACCCGCCGCACCCGGAAGCCGAGCCGCGACAGGCGGTCGGCCACCACACGCTGCGCGCTCCCCTCGTCGCCGAGCAGCGAACGCTCGCGCACGAGCGCCCGTGTCAGCTCCACCAAGTCCCCTCTCCGACTCGCCACGGCCGCGCGCAGGCTCTCGAGGAGCTGGTCATCTGTGCGCAATGCTGGACCTCCTTCTCACCGGCGGTAGCGTACGCCTCGTGCGGGTGGCGACCTGGAACGTGAACTCGGCCAAGCAGCGGCTGCCGCGGCTGCTGCCCTGGCTGGAAGAGCGCCAGCCGGACGTCGTCTGCCTGCAGGAGACCAAGCTCACCGACGACGCCTTCGACCAGCTGCTGGGCGACGAGCTCGCCGCTCGCGGCTACGCGTTCGCCAGGCACGGCGAGGCGCAGTGGAACGGGGTCGCGATCCTCTCGCGGGTCGGTCTGGACGATGTCGTCGTCGGAGTCGCCGGCGCACCCGGCTTCCCGCATCAGGAGGCACGCGCGGTGTCCGCCGCCTGCGGCGGCATCCGCGTGCACTCGGTGTACGTGCCCAACGGGCGCGAGCCCGACTCCGAGCACTACCGCTACAAGCTCGCCTGGCTGGCGGCGCTGCGCGCCGAGCTCGCCGGCGGTCCGCAGGACGCGATGGTGTGCGGCGACATGAACATCGCGCCAGCCGACATCGACGTGTTCGATCCTGACGCCTACGTCGGTCACACCCACGTCACGCCGCCCGAGCGCGCCGCGCTCGCCGAGCTGGAGCAGCTGGGCCTGCACGACGCCGTGCGTGAGCGTTGGCCGAACGCGCGCGTGTTCACCTACTGGGACTATCGCGCCGGCATGTTCCACCAGGACCTCGGCATGCGCATCGACCTGGTGCTCGCGAGCACGCCGGTCGCCGGCAGGGTTCGCGCGGCGTGGGTCGATCGGAAGGCGCGCAAGGGCACCGGCCCGAGCGATCACGCCCCCGTGATCGTCGATCTCGACGAGGCGCCCGACGGCGACATCGGGCCGGTCGTGCCGCCGCCCTCCGCCCCGGGCCGCTCGGGCAAGCTGCCCCAGGGCGCCCGCTGACCTAGCGTCCGAGCTGACCGAGGTCGTCCTCTACCGCCGTCGAGTCGACGTCCGCTGGGCGCACGTCGCGATCGCGTGACGCGAAGCGACCTGCGCTCGCCATGAAGCTCATCGCGCGGCCGGTGTGGTGGTGTGAGAGCCAGCGGCGCGCCAACGTCCGCGTGGGCGGGAAGACGAGCAGCGCCCCGAACGCGTCGGTGACGAACCCCGGGATCACCAGCAGCAGACCGCCGAGGAACCCCAGCGCCCCGTCGACCGCCGCACGGGCGGGCGCGCGACGCTCGGACACCGCCACCGAGACGCGCTCGATCGCCGCGCGCCCCTGGATTCGCAGCAGCTGCGCGCCGAGCACCGAGGTGCCGAACAGCAGCACGACCGCCGCCAGCCAGCCGATCGTGCGCCCGACCTCCACGAACACGAGCACCTCCACCAAGGGCACTCCGAGCAGGGCGAGCACGAACATCATTCCTTGAGCCTACGCGCCCCAGCGTGCGCTCTCGACCGTCCGCGCCGTCGACGCCCGGCCTCACTCGTCCTCGACCGCGATCCCGAGCGCCGACGCGAGCGCCGCCACGGACCCGACGAGGTCGCTCCACGGCATCGCCAGCCCGCGCATCGACTCGACGCCCACCACCGCATCGAGCGAGGCTCCCCGGATCGTGCACTTCTTCAGGCGCGCGCCGCGGAAGTCGGCGCCGGTGAGGTCGCAGCCATCGAAGCTGACCGACTCCAGGCGCGCGTCGATGAAGCTCGCTTCGCGGAGGTTGACCTTCTCGAACGCCACGCTGCGCAGGACCGAGTGTGCGAAGGAGGAGAGCATCATCGTCCCTCCCACGGCGCGCAGGTCGTCGACCGCTCCCTCGTTGAGCGAGAAACCCACGAGCCTCGAGTCCGTGAGCTCGACCCGCCGGATCGCGCCGCGCCGGACGCGGAGATTCGACAGGTCGCAGCCGGCGAGGCGCGCGTCGCTCAGCAGGAGCTCGCTCACGGCGCCTTCGGCGAGGGTCAGCCCGCGCAGCTCGGACTCGAGCACGCGGATCCTTCGCGCCGTGATCGGATCGCGCCCGTGGTGCTCCACGAGCGCCTCCGAGAGCTCGAGCTCCTCGAGCTCGCCGCCGTCGGGCAGCTCCCGCGGCTCGAGAACCGGGAGGACGGGTGCGGCAACCGCCGCCGACGCTGCCATGGAGGCCGAGCCTATCGTGCACCTCCTCCCTGAGGTTCGGGCCGCGCCACGGCGACGGTCAGGGAGGGCGTGTGGTAATACCAGCTCGCCGGCAAAGCGTGACAAACGATCTGCGAGAGGGCCATCCATGTCCACCCCCGCCGCTCCCGCTTCCCCCGCGATGACGGACGCCGAGCTCGACGCTCTGACCTCCCGCGCGACGGCGCTCGCACGCGAGCTCGCCGCCACCACCGAGCGCGAGCGCGCGCTGCCGCAGGCGCTCGTCGAGGAGCTGTGCGCGACGGGGCTGATGCGTGCCGGCGTGCCGGCGGCGCTCGGTGCGCTCGAAGCCCCGCCGGCGACGACGCTGGGCGGCGCCGAGAGGGTCGCGCGCGGGGATGCGTCCGCCGGCTGGTGCGTCTCGATCGCAGCCACCAGCAGCCTGCTCTCGGCATATCTCCCCGAGGCCGGCACCGCGGAGATCTTCGGCGATCCGCGCGCCGTAGCCGCCGGCGTGTGGGCCCCGCGCGGCAGAGCCGTCCCTGTCGACGGCGGCGCGCGGGTCTCCGGCCGCTGGTCGTTCTGCAGCGGCATCTCCCACTCGCAGTGGCTGTTCGCCGGATGCGTGCTCGAGGACCCCAGTGCGGGCGCCGCGGGCCCGATCCTGCGCGTGGTCGCGCTCCCCACCGCCGAGCTCGAGATCCTCGACACGTGGCACACGAGCGGACTGCGCGGAACCGCCAGCCACGACGCGGTCGCCCACGAGCTGCTCGTGCCCGACCACCACATCCTCTCGCTCGTCGACGCCGGGCCGCGCGTCGACGCGCCGCTGTACCGGTTCCCCGTCTTCGGCTTCTTCGCGCTGTCGATCGCCGCCGCCGCGCTCGGCAACGCGCGCGGTGCGATCGACGATCTGTGCGAGCTGGCCGTCGCGAAGACCGCGCAGGGCTCAAGCCGTGTGCTGGCCGAGCGTCCCGCCACGCAGGCGGCCGTCGGCGAGGCCGAGGCCGCGCTGCGGGCCGCGCGGGCGCTCTACTACGAGGCCATCGAAGAAGCCTGGGCCGCGTCCCAGCATGAGGGCCTCGTCGATGTCTCGCTGCGCCTCGGCCTGCGCCTCGCCGCCACGCACGCCGTCAGGACCTCCGCCGAGGTCGCCCGCTCGATGTACGACCTCGGCGGCGGCACCGCCATCTACGAGGACTCGCCGCTGCAGCGCCGCTTCCGCGACGCCCACGCCGCGACCGCCCACTTTCAGGTCAACCCTGCGATGTGGGAGCTCACGGGGCGCGTGCTGCTCGGCGTGCCGGCCCGCACAGAGCAGCTGTGACCGCCCCCGCGCGCAGCCCGTGCGCCGCCCCTCAGCTCACCAGCACCGGCCGTTCGAACGAAGCCGCTTCCGGGATCACAAGGCCGGCTTCGGTCTGGAACCACTGTTCCAGCAGCGAGCAGTACATGCCGCGGTAGTCGGACGTCCTGATCACGTTTTCGTTTTCGTCCAGTTTCGTCAGGCCGGGGAACTCACCCACCATCTTCCCGGCCGCGCGGGTGCCGATCAGGAACGCCAGGCCGCCCGCGCCGTGGTCGGTGCCGGAGCCGTTTTCCCGCGGCCGGCGGCCGAACTCGGACCACAGCTGGACCAGCACCCGCTGATCCAGCCCGCGCGCTTCCAGGTCGCGCTGGAAGGCCACCAGCGCCAGGACGGTCTGTTCGAGGTTGGTGCTCAGCGTGTCCACCTCGCCCGCGTGCGTGTCGTAGGAGCCGACCGCGTTCAGCGACGCGCATTTGATCGGCATGCCGTCGTGGAGCATCGCCGCGAGCGCCGCCAGACGTTCGGCGAATTCGCCCGCCGGATACGTGACCGGCGCATGGTCGCCCGATTCTTTCTCCGACTTGACGAAGTTGGCCATCTCTTCCAGCACCAGGCTCGTGTCGTAGGAGGCGCCGCGCGCCTGCGCGTACGCCGGCGAGGGCGCCGCCAGCGCGCCCAGCGCCCCGAACGCCTCGAGCGTCGGCGCCATCACCGGTTCGCCGAGGCCGTTCGCCCACATCGTGTAGTCCGCCGGCGAGGAGACCGCCGCCACCGGCATCGTCTCCGTCGCCAGCGCCGGCGCCAGCGAGTAGTCCAGCGACAGGCCCTGCAGCGGGTTGTCCGGATCGCCGACCAGGTCGAGGTAGCGCCCCATCCATCCGGAGCGCGCGTTGGCGTCGAGCTGGCCGACCTCCCAGTAGTGACGGCTCGTGAAGTGGCTCTCTTCGGAGGGCTCGTAGCCGATCGCCGGGAAGACCGTCACCTTGCCTTCTTCGTGGAGCTCCGCAAGGCCGCCCGCCGCCGGGTGCCACATCAGCGTGTCGTCCTCCGCGAACACCTTGCCCGCCCCTTCTTCCAGGCCGAGCACGGGCCGCAGTTCTTTGTACCTGGCTTCCCTCACGGGCGCCAGCACGGACAACGCGTCCCAGCCGCCTTCCATGAAGATCGATACCAGCACCGGCTCGTTGGCGCCGCCCGCCGCCGCGGCCTGCGCGATGCCCGCCTCGAGGTGGCGCGGGCTGAGCATCGAGGCGCCGTACACCGAAAGCGCCGCCCCCGCCGAGCGCAGCAGGAACGTGCGCCGGTCCATGCCCGTGCCCGCCGGCAGCGGCATCCCCGGCTCGATCCGCGGCAGCCCCCTGCCGGCGACCGCTGTGCTGCGGCGCAGCAGCTGCGAGCGGGTGAAGTCCTGGCACGAGCAGCTCCTGGCCATCTCAGCTCACCTGCATGTCCGGGGAGGTCGCGATCAGGATCCGCAGCGCGTTCTGGCGCATCGCCCGGTAGGGGCTCTCCTGCCACTGCGCGAGCGGTTCTTCCAGACAGCGCTGCGCGAACGACGCGATGCACTGCTCCGATTCGGGCGACAGGCGCGGGTTGGCCCAGTAGGCGAGCGCGTTCGACAGCGCCGTCGCGGGATCCTCCGTCGCGCTGTAGCGCGGTTCGCCCTCCCCCGGCCACGGATTTGGATAGGTCTTCGCGGTGACGTAGCTCGCCATTTCCCAGCGTGCCCGCGCGGTCGAGGTGTCCAGCCAGCGGCTGAAGTCCCAGCCGGAGACGTTGGGCGGGTAGAACAGCTGCTGGCCGGCGTTCGCTGACAGCCACGCCCACGCCGTCGTGTCGATCGGGCGCGAGATCGAGCGCAGCAGGCCGGCGTTGTAGACGACCGGCGGCGTCACCAGCTCGGGGCCTTCGTAGAAGTCCGGGTGCAGGAGGATCGCCTCCACGACCGCGCGGATGCTGTGGCCCGAGCTCTCGTACACGCCCTGCAGCGAGGCGAGGGTCGCTTCCGACGGGGTGGAGGGGATGAAGTAGCCCCACAGCTTCGTCACGAAGAACGACGGGTGCAGCGGGTGGGTGACGCACAGGCGCACCGCGTCTTCGTAGCTCCACTTGCCCGTCTGTCCGAACACCGTCTTGTTGCCCGCGTCGTGGTAGCTCGGGTCGAAGCGGAAGTCGTAGTCGCCGCGCGCTTCCGACCATTCGTTGCGCCAGCCCGTCAACGCGCGGGCCATTTCGCGCACGTCGTCCTCGGTGTACGCGCCGCGGTCGGCGCCGAGTGAGAACAGCTCCATCATCTCGCGCGCGTAGTTCTCGTTCGGGTCCCACTTGTTGTTCGACGTCCCGTTCAGGAACAGCAGCATCGCCGGGTCGGTCGTCACCGCCAGGAACAGCTCGTCGAAGCTGCCCAGGACCATCGAGCGCAGCAGTTCGTTCTGGTCGAGCATCAGCTGCTGGCTGTTCACCTGGGCGTTGGAGTTGGCGAACCAGTCGTGGAAGACGAACGTCAGGCGCTCCACCAGCTGCTGGTCGGAGCGCACCATGCGATCGAGCCACCAGCAGTGGTCATCGCCCCACACGCTCGCCGGCTCCAGCGGCCTGCCTTCTTCGTCGACCGGCTCCGGCCCCGTGAGCGTCGCCGGCCCGGACGGGCGCGTGAGGCCGAAGACGACCTGTTCCAGGGGCTGGCCGACCAGCCCCTCGGCCTGCCCGGGCGTCGGCCCGAAGCCCGCACGCCAGAGCAGGCGCTGCGCCTGGGCGAGCGTGATCGGCGGCGAGCCCACGCTGGGGACTGGGGCGGATGAGGGGGCGGGCGGCGCCGCGGGCGCGAGCGGCAGCGGGATCCCGAGCGTGCCGTGCGGCTTGGCGGCGACGCGGTATGCGTGGAGCTTGTGGTGCCTGCGCTTGTGCCTGCGGCGCCTGCCGTGCTTGTCCGAGTGCTGATGCGCCGCCTGCTCGCCGGCCAGCTTGAGCTGCGCATCGCGAGCGGCGCGTGCCGCCTTCGCGCGCGGGTGGACGTCGGGGTGATCGAGGGCTGAGGGCACCTCGCCCACTTTGACCCGCCGTGCCGCCATGGCGGGTCGGCATCGACGGATGTCCTACCGCCTCCGGACACATCGGCTACTCCCGTCCCCGGCGGTAAAGCACGCGCCCGATCGCGACGAGCGCAGCGGCAAGGGGCCCAGCTCTTCACCAGCTGCCGCAGCTGCGGCCCGAGAAAACGCTCGGTTTCGGAGGACGGATGAAACAGAACCGCGACGCACCTCTCCTCACCACAGGGCGTTGCGCGGGCTCCCCGCTCGCGGCTCTCTGCGCGACGCTGCTGCTCGCGGCGAGCGCGCAGGCGGCGGCCACGAGCGTGTCGGCAGGGCGCTCTCGGACGTGCATCACGCCCACCGGCGGCAAGGTCCACGGCTCCCGTCGCGTCGACTGCTGGGGAACCGACCAGGGCGAAGCGCAGCGAGAACGGCCGACCGAAGCTCACGAAGCCGAAGCACACACCACGCCCGGCGAAACACCGCCCGTGCCGGCGCCTGCCGCGCACGGTGGACCGCCACCCGAAGCCCAGGTCTCCACCGACGAGGCGGCGGCGTGGGGCGAAAACAAACACTGGGAGCTCGGCGCGGGCTTCATGAGCGGACGCTCGGACACGCCCGTGTCGGTCGCCAACCTGAGTGGCGTCACCGCTGTGGCGTCCGGCTACAACTTCAGCCTCGCGCTGCTGAGCGACGGCACCGTTCGCGCATGGGGCGGCAACGGATTCGGGCAGCTCGGTGACGGCTCGCGCGAAGACAGCGCTCAGCCGGTGCCCGTGACTGGGCTCAGCGGCGTCACCGCGATCGCGGCGGGAGGGGCGCACGCGATCGCGCTGCTCAGCAACGGAACGGTCGTGACCTGGGGTGGCAACGCATATGGAGAGCTCGGCAACGGAACATCCGGCAGGGGGTCGAACTTCGGTCCGTCGAGCACGGTGCCCATTCCCGTGCAGGGGCTGAGCGGCGTCGTCGCCGTCGCAGCCGGGGGCGCCGACGACGTCGTGCTGCTGAGCAACGGGACGCTCGAGGCGTGGGGCGAAAACAAGGACGGGCAGCTCGGCGACGGCACCAAAGTCGAAAAAGACGTGCCGACACCGGTGCCCGGAGCCAGCGGCGTGGCGGCGGTCGCCGTCGGCGGCATCTCCTCCCTGGGCGGCCACGTGCTGGCGCTGCTGCGCAACGGCACGGTGCTCGCATGGGGCGCCAACGGCTCCGGGGAGCTCGGCAACGGCTCCACGACCACCAGCGGCGTGCCAACGCCGGTGAAGGATCTGAGCAACGTCACGGCCGTCTCGGCGAGCGTCTCGCACAGCATGGCGCTCCTCGCTGACGGCGCCGTCATGGCGTGGGGCAGCGACGCCTACGGCGAGCTCGGTCAGGCGCCTGAAACGGGGCATAACGGCGTGCCGTGCAGCAAGCTGCCGATACCCGTCAACGGCCTGAGCGGCGTCACCGCGATCTCCGCGGGCTTCAGGTTCAGCCTCGCCGTCAGCGGCGGCAGGATCTTCGCCTGGGGAGCGAACGCCGCCGGCCAGCTCGGTGACGGCACCACCGCCGCCAGCTCCGTGCCCGTGCAGGCCAGCGAACTCAGCGACGTGGCCGGCATCGCCGCGGGCGAAATGCACAGCGTCGCCCTGCTGGACGGTGCGGGACCGCCGCCGGCTATCGAAGGCGCGCCGGGCGCCGGCTCCATCACCGTCAGCTGGCGCTCGAGCGAGCAGACCGAGCCGTGGCGCGTCAGCTGGCGCCCGGTCGTGCACCATCTGCCCGCCAAGTGGGCCAAGTTCGTCAGCCTCGCCCCGACCACCCGCAGCTACACGGTCTCCGGGTTGAGCGGCGGTCCCTGGGAGGTCATCGTGCAGAGCAAGGAATCCGGCGCGAGGATCGTCGAGGTCACGCCGCTGGCATAGTCGGCTACTGTGGGCGCGATGATGGCGGTGGCGCGGTGATCCGCCGGCTTGCGATCAGGTGGGCGTTCAACACCGTCGCCCTGTTCGTTGCGACGTGGCTGCTGTCCGGTCTCAGCTACGGCCGCGACTGGTGGGCGCTGCTCGCCGCCGGGCTCGTGTTCACCCTCGTGAGCCTCTTCCTCAAGCCCGTCCTCGCGTTCCTCTCGATCCCGTTCATCATCGTCACGCTCGGGGTCTTCTACCTGCTCATCAACGTGCTCATGCTCTACCTCACGCACTGGATAGTCCCGCAGTTCACGATCGCGAGCTTCTGGTGGGCGCTGCTCGCCGCGATCATCGTCAGCGCCGTCAACGGGATCCTGCAGGTTTCCTTCGGGCGCCCGGAGAAGCGTTAGTCTGGGCGAATGCTTCGCACGTCCGTGGCCGCATTGCCGCTGGCCGCCGCAGTGGTGCTCACCACGAGCGCGCCGGCGGCGCCCGCCGCGGGCGCTCACGCCGCTGCCGCTCCGAAGTGCGCGACCTCGGGGCTCGTCATGTGGCTGAACTCCGAAGGCTCCGGCACCGCCGGAAGCTTCTACTTCCATCTCGAGCTCGCCAACCTCTCCGGCCGCACGTGCACCCTCGCGGGCTACCCCGGCGTGTCGGCGGTGAACCTCCTCGGGCGCCAGATCGGCGCGCCCGCGCGCCGCGAAGTCACCCAGAGGCCGCGGGTGGTCACGCTCGCGCCAGAAGCGCAGACGACGGCGATCGTGCGCGTCGTCGACGTGGGCGCTCTGCCCGCGTCGTGCCATCCGGTGACGGCCGCCGGCTTCCGCGTCTACCCGCCCGGCCAGACGAGCTCGAAGGTCGTGCCGTTCCCGTTCCGCACCTGCTCCAACGCCGGCCACAGCGCGATCTCGGTGCGAGCGATCAGGACCGAATAGGCCCGACACCTCCCGCGCGGCCTCGCGCGAGCGCGTCAGCTGAACTTCGTCGACGGTCGGGCCTGCAGCACGCCGTCGACCTCGATGTCGAGCTTCTCGTTGTAGAACGCGATCAGCCCGGCGATCTTCTGGCTCTCGGGCAGCGGGGCTGGGTAGTACCACGCGAGATCCTCGTGCAGGGCGTCCGCCAGCCGCACATGCCACGCTTGCGCGCGGCCCTTGTAAGGGCAGTGGGTGACCGTGTCGGAGAGCTCCAGCAGGTCCATGCGCACGTGGGTTCGCGGCAGGTAGTAGCG
This sequence comes from uncultured Solirubrobacteraceae bacterium, assembly GCA_963756205.1. GTDB lineage: Bacteria > Actinomycetota > Thermoleophilia > Solirubrobacterales > Solirubrobacteraceae > Palsa-744. The sequence goes on along the minus strand of CAVWMU010000002.1, from coordinate 1,134,611 downwards.
GACCGGCAGGCCGGTCTCGAACAGCAGCCTCGGGCTGTGCGAGTCCGCGACAGCCACCCCCTCGACCAGCACCCTCACGTGCCGCGAGCTCGCGAGGATGTCCATCCGCGTGTATGGGTCGCGCGGGTGCGTGTAAACCTCCTCGTCCTCCTCGAACCAAGCTTCCATCGCCTCCCAGGAGATGCGCACCGCCTCGCGCAGCTCCGCGATCGGCGAGTCCTCGTAGCGAAGCGCCGCGCCCACGGCGCGGCTGGCGCCGGCGCTGACGGTGAACGTCTTCGCGTCGCCGCGGCTGGGGGAGTGGGAGATGACGCCCGGCTCCTCGAGCAGCTCGGCGCGCACGTCAGCCAGCGGGATGTAGTAGGTCGGGTAGTACGGGACCTCCCACACGAGCAGCGGCTCGATCGTGTCCGCGACCAGCTCGCCGCCGAGGTAGGTGCGCACGCGCTTTGAGCCGCGCTCCACGCGCACCCGCCCGCGCGCCGCGCCCGCGTCAGGGCTGGGCATGCCCGTGCGCCAGCTCGGCCATCTGCTGGAAGGCCGCCAGCGGGTTCAGCGGCTCGGGATCGCCGGAGAGCTCGGCGTAGATGTTGGCGACGTTGACCACCAGGCGCTCGCGCTCGCCCCAGTCTGCCCAGCGGTCGAGCGCGAGCGCGCGCGCGGCCTGCAGCGGCGTCATGCCCTCGGCGTGACACGCGCGCGCCTGCTCGTACAGGTACTCGAAGTACGCCTTCAGCTCGTGCACCGCGTCGGGGCCCGCCAGCGGCCCGTGCCCCGGGACGATCGTCTCCACGTCCATCGCGAGGATCCGATCGCAGGCGGCGATCCAGTTGGACACCGGCCCCGCCCACGCGATCGGGTGGGCCCCGGAGAAGAGGATGTCGCCGGAGAACACCACGCGCTGCGCGGGCACGTGCACGAGCGTGTCGCCGCGCGTGTGCGCGGGGCCGACCTCCAGCAGCCGCAGCTCGCGCTCACCCACGCGCATGCTCAGCTCGCCGCTGAAGGTCTCGTCGGGGAGCGCGAGCTCGATCCCGTTGAAGTCGAACGCGCCGAAGCACTCCAGGAAGAACGCGCCCAGCTCACCCATCGCCGGCGCCTGCTCGACCAGCGCGGCCATCGCCGCCGGCGGCAGCTCGGGCATCTCGGCGGCCGTCCGCTCGGAGGCGAGGATGCGCGCGCCTTCGACGAGCTGGTTGCCGTAGCAGTGATCGCCGTTGGCATGGGTGTTGACGAGCGTGTCGATGCGCGCGGCCGCCGGCACCGCCCGGCGCATCGCCTGCAGCATCTGCTCGGTGAGCGCAAGGTCGTACAGCGTGTCGACGAGCAGCGTGCTCTCGCCGTCGACGACCAAGCCGGCGTTGCTCCAGCCCCAGCTCCCGTCCGGCTGCAGATAGGCGTACAGGCCGTCCCCGACCTCGTGCAGGCCCTTGGCGTAGCTCATGTGTGGGCCAATGCTCTCACAGTGCAATACTCGCCCCGATGCCGTTCGACCCCACGCGCGCGGTGCCGCGCTACATCGCAGACGAGGACCGCTACGGGCGGATGCCCTATCGCCGCGTCGGCGCCAGCGGCCTCCAGCTGCCCGCGATCTCGCTCGGGCTGTGGCAGAACTTCGGCGACGACCGCCCGCTCGCGAGCAGCCGCGCGCATCCTGCGCCGCGCGTTCGACCTCGGCATCACGCACTTCGACCTGGCCAACAACTACGGCCCGCCGTACGGCTCGCCGCGGAGACCAACTTCGGGCGCCTCTTCGGCGACGGACTTCCGGCCCATACCGCGACGAGCTGATCATCTCGACCAAGGCCGGCTACGACATGTGGCCGGGGCCCTACGGCGAGTGGGGCTCGCGCAAGTACCTGCTGGCCAGCCTCGACCAGAGCCTCGCAGCGGATGGGGCTCGACTACGTCGACATCTTCTACTCGCACCGCTTCGACCCGCGACACGCCGCTCGAGGAGACGCATGGGCGCGCTCGACACCGCGGTGCGCCAGGGCAAGGCGCTGTACGTCGGCATCTCGCTCCTACTCGCCGCAGCGCACCGAGAGGCGGTCGGAGATCCTGCGCCGGGCTCGGCACGCCGCTGCTGATCCACCAGCCCTCCTACTCGATGCTCAACCGCTGGATCGAGGGCGGGCTGCTCGACGTGCTCGAGCGCGAGGGCGTCGGGCTGCATCGTCTTCTCGCCGCTCGCGCAGGGCCTGCTCACCGACCGCTACCTGCAGGGCGTCCCCGAGGACTCGCGCGCGCGCCAGCGGCGAGCGCGTTCTCCGAGCGAGCTGCTCAGCGAGGAGAACCTCGCGCACGTGCGCGCGCTCAACGAGATCGCGGCGCGGCGCGGCCAGACGCTCGCCCAGCTGGCGATCGCGTGGGCGCTGCGCGACCCGCGCGTGACCTCGGCGCTGATCGGCGCCAGCAGCGTCGCGCAGCTGGAGCAGAACGTCGCCGCGCTCGCGCAACCTCGACTTCACGCCCGAGGAGCTCGCAGAGATCGACCATCACGCCGTCGAGGGCGGCATCGACCTGTGGGAGCCCTCCAGCACCGCCTGAGCGCGGCGCGACATCACCGCCTGAGCGCGGCTCACTCCTCCGCGCGCCAGCGCCGGTAGAGCTCGGTGAACTCCTCGCGCATCGCCGGCGTCAGGTCCTCTTCGCGCAGGCGGCCGGTGAGGCGGATCGTGGCGCGCATCTGCGCCAGGTACTCGGTGCAGTGCTCGCAGCCGGCCAGGTGCGCCTCGAAGCGCCGGCGCTGCGAGCGCGAGAGCGCGCCTTCCAGGTAGTCGGTGATCAGCTCGACCATCTCCTGGCATGCCAGCTCGCTCGTAGCGTCCGAACATCTTCACAGCCCCCCCAGCTCGCTCTCGAGCGCCTGGCGCAGGCGGCTGCGGCCCGCGGTGCAGCAGCACCCGCTGGTTGGCCTCGCTGATGTCGAGCACCTCGCAGACCTCCTGGCCGCTCAGCCCGTCGATGTCGCGCAGCACCACCACCTCGCGCTGGCGCGCCGGCAGCTCGTCCAGCGCCGCCTGGATCTGGCCGGTCAGGCCCTGCGCGAGCAGCCGGTTCTCGCTGTCCTCGACCCAGTGCTGCGGCGGCGACATCCACGCTCCCGGAGGCGTCGAAGCGCGCGCGCGTCGACGGCCGGCCCGGCGTCGCCGACGGCGACGCTACGATGCTCACGCACGCCAGTGCTCCGCGCCCGGTTGACGAGGATCCGCAGCAGCCACGTGCGAAACGCGGCGCGCCCGGCGAAGCCGTCGATCCCCCGCAGCACCGCCAGCCACGTGTCCTGCACGACCTCCTCGGCGATCGCCGCGCTTGGCACGAACGAGCCTGCAAGGCGCAGCATCGCCGCATGGTGGCGCGCCGACCAGCGCCACGAACGCCTGCTCGTCGCCCGCCCGCAGCCGCGCCACGAGCTCGGCGTCCTCGTCCGCGGCGAACGCTCCGCGCGGTCTGCGCAGCGGCAGCAGGATCGCGAGGATCAACCCCACGCGCGCGCCGGGGGAGTGGATGCAGGAGAGGGGGCACAGGTCATGCCGTTCATTTCGCCGCCCCGCAGGCTACGGCGCCCGCGTGGGCGCCGCAACCTGCATGGGCCGGCTTCGGCTCAGCCGACGACGATGCCCTCGCCGCCGACGCGCGCCGGGCACGGTGACCGAGCCGATCTCGCTGAGCGCGCCCCCGGCCCCGACCGCGAACTCGTCAACGTTCCCGGCCGCGCCGGTCTGCACGTAGAGGAAGCGCCCGTCGCCGCGACGCGGCCGCGTCGACGGTGCCCGGGTCGGTGTCGTGTCGCCCAGCAGCGTCAGCTGCGCCGCCGCAGCCCGACTGAAGCCGCTGATGTTCGCGCTGCCCGCGTTGGAGGCGAAGAAGCAGCCGCGCCGCCGGGGCGACCCAGCAGGTCGCCGACTGGCCGGTGCCGACCGCGTCGAGCTGGGTCACCGTGCCGTCGCCGTTCAGCGTGAAGGTCGCCAGCGCGTTCGTGCCGGCCTCGGCGATCGACCAGGTGGCCGGCCTGGTCGAAGCTGATCGCGAACGGCACCGTGCCGGGCTCGGAGTTCACCACCGGCGTCGGCCGACAGCTGCCGCCGAACCCGACGCCGAACACGTCGATGTCGTTGCCGTTGGCCTTGGTCGTCACGATCAGCTGCGAGCCGTCGGGCGAGAACGCGACCTGGCCGGGCGTGTTGGTGAACTGCGGGGTGCCGGCGGGTTCAGGCCGAGCGCGCGGTCCGGAGCCGGGGATCGGCACGCAGGCGGCCGAACGCGCCGGTAGCCCTGCACCGAGCCGCCGTTCACCGCGTTCAGCACGTACACCGAGGCCGCCGTGGGCGGCGACGCTGACCGGGAACGGCCGCCGGAGCCGATCACCTGGCGCAGCGCCAGCCTGGTCGCCGCGCACCGCGAACACGGACACGCGTGTTGCTGCCGGCGTTCACCGCGAACAGCAGGCCTTCGCCGGGTCGTACGTCGAGCGAGCCCTGCGAGGCGAGGTGGTCGACGACCGAGCCCTCGAGCTGCCCGCCGAGCCCGCCGGTGGCGTAGGCGCCGGCCTGCGTGAGCGTGCCGTTCGCCGCGCGGTCGTAGGCGACGACCTGGTTTCCGGCGAGGTTGTCGGTCTGCACGAACACGGTCTGGTCGGATCCGCCGCCGAACGGCGGGAAGTGGCCGGGCGGCCCTCCGAACGCGCTCGCGGAAGCGCCGGCGCCGGCGAAGAGGGCGGCTGCGGCGACGACCGCTGCCAGGCCGAGGCGAGTTGTTGATCTCATTGCGAGGTCTCCTAGGAGTTGGGGGGTGGACATGCACCGTTCAGTCCGTCCGGCGGCCGACCCGTTACATGGCGCCGAGTGCCTGGCGGCGAGCGCCTGACGTCGAGAGCCGAGACCGTTCGCCGAGCTCTGGCGGCGAGCGCGTGCCTGGCGGGTCGGTATCGTCGTATGCGTGGATGACCGAGCGGAGGCGTTCGCGACGATCGATCGCGTCGCGAACATCGTTGTGATGGTGGTGCCGCTCGGGCTCGTGGGGCTGGCGGCACGGCTGACCTGGGGCGGAGCCCTGCGCTGGCCCGATCTGGTCGCGCTCGCGATCACCTACCTGCTCACGGGCGCGGGCATCACCGTCGGGTTTCACCGGCTGCTCACCCACCGCAGCTTCAAGACGAGCCCCGCGCTGCGCGCGCTGCTGGCCGCGCTGGGCTCGGCGGCGGTCGAGGGGCCGGTGATCGAGTGGGTCGCCAACCACCGCAAGCACCACCGGTTCTCCGACGAGCCGGGGGATCCGCACAGCCCGCACGTCGATCGCGCCAGCGGCTGGCGCGGCGCGCTGGGCGGGCTGTTCCACGCGCACGTCGGCTGGATCCTCGGCGGCGACGCGCTCGCCAACGAGCAGCGCTACGCAAAGGACCTGCTCGCCGATCCGGTCGTGCGCTTCGTCGACCGCACGTTCGTGCTGTGGGTGCTCCTCGGGCTCGCGTTCCCGTTCGCGCTGGGCTTCGCGCTCACGGGCTCGATCGTGGGCGGCCTGACCGCGCTGCTGTGGGGTGGCGCGGTGCGCATGTTCCTGCTGCACCACGCGACCTTCTCGATCAACTCGCTGTGCCACTTCTTCGGGCGGCGCAGCTACGAGACCGGCGACCAGTCGCGCAACCTCCTGTGGCTGGCGCTGCCCACGCTCGGCGAGGCATGGCACAACAACCACCACGCGTTCCCGACCTCCGCGCGCCACGGCCTGCGCTGGTGGCAGCTGGATCCGTCGGCGTGGCTGATCTGGGGTCTGGAGCGCGCGGGCCTGGTGTGGGACGTCGTGCGGATCGCGCCCGAGCGCCAGCTGGCGAAGATCGCCTCCGGCGGCTGAGCCGGGACGTTTCCAGCGCACAAGCCGCGGGCCTCGCCTCCGCAGCGCGGGGGTGTCGCCGCAGCGTGCGAGGAGTATCGTGGGCCGCAAGAGGAGGCCAAGCGGCGAAGGAGGGTTTGGGAGATGTACGACTACGTGATCGTGGGAGCAGGGTCGGCGGGGTGCGTGCTCGCGAATCGCCTCAGCGAGGACCCCGACGTCAAGGTCCTGCTGCTCGAGGCGGGCCCGCCGGACGTCAAGGACAACATCCACGTGCCGCTCGGCTACCTCAAACTGGGTGGCACCGACGTCGACTGGGACTACCACTCGGCGCCGGAGCTTGAGTGCAACGGGCGGCGGATCACGCTGCCGCGCGGCAAGGTGCTGGGCGGCTCCTCCTCGATCAACGCGATGGTCTACATCCGCGGCAACCGGCGCGACTACGACGAATGGGGCGTGAGCGGCTGGTCCAGCGGCCGATCTCATCCCCTATTTCATGCAAGGCGGAGGACAACGAGCGCGGCGCCTCGCGCTGGCACGGAGTCGGCGGACCGCTCGCTGTCAGCGAGGAGCGCTCCGGCAATCTGATCTCACGAGCGTTCGTCGACGCCGGCGAGCAGGCGGGCCTCGCGCGCAACGAGGACTTCAACGGCGACGAGCAGGACGGCGTCGGCCTCTACCAGGTCACCCAGCGCGGCGGCATGCGCGCGAGCACCGCGGTGGCCTACCTGCATCCGGCGATGGAGCGCGCCAACCTCACTGTGATGCCGCACATGCACGTGCAGCGCGTGCTGTTCGAGGGCACGCGCGCGGTCGGCGTGCAGGCCAGCCAGCTCGGCCAGGAGCAGGAGCTGCGCGCCGAGCGCGAGGTGATCCTGTGCGGCGGCGCCTACAACTCGCCGCAGCTGCTGATGCTCTCCGGGGTCGGCCCGGCCGAGCACCTGACGATGCGCGAGATCGAGGTGCTGCTCGACCAGCCGGCCGGTCGGCGAGAACCTGTCAGACCACCCGGCGACGCAGCTGGTGTGGACGACGCCCGAGCCGCAGAGCCTGCTGCTGGCGCTGGAGCCGGCGGCGCTCGAGCAGTACGAAGCGACGCAGACCGGCCCGTTCGCGTCCAACCTGGCCGAGGCTGGCGGCTTCGCGCGCGTGGCCGCGGACGCGCCGGCGCCGGACATCCAGTTCCACGTCGCGCCCGTGCACATCGTCGAGGAGGGCATGCGCGACCCCGAGGGGCACGGCGTGTGGGTCTCGCCGTGCCTGCTCACCGAGCACAGCCGCGGCTCCGTGCGCCTGGCCTCCAACGACCCGACGGCCAAGCCGATCGTGCACAACGCGTTCTACACCGCCGGCGATGACATGCAGCGGATGATCGCCGGGCTGCGCCTGGCGCTGGACATCTGCGGCCAGCCGGCGATGCGGCCGTACTGCGCGGAGCCGTTCAACACGCCCGCCGGCGACAGCGACGAGGCGCTGCGCGCGCACGCGGCGCGCACGACGTTCGCCGTCTACCACCCATGCGGCACGTGCCGCATGGGTGAGGACGCGGAGGCGGTCGTTGACGCCGAGCTGCGCGTGAACGGCCTCGAGGGCCTGCGCGTGGTCGACGCGTCGGTGATGCCGACGGTCCCGCGCGGGAACACCAACGCGCCGACGATCGCCGTCGCCGAGCGCGCCGCCGACCTGATCCGCCACGGGCGCGCGCTCGCCGAGCCGAGCGCCGCGCTCAGCGCCGCCTGACCGTGAACACCGCGCCCCGCGCGATCCACCACCTCGGCTGCGGCACCATGTGCCCGCGCGGCGCGCGCATGCTCACAGGCGAGGGCGGCCTCTTCGCGAGCGCCCGCCTGATCTGCCACTGCCTGCTGATCGAGGGCGCCGAGGGCCTCGTGCTGGTGGACACGGGGTTCGGCCTGGACGACATCCGCAACCCGCGCCAGCTCGGGCTTGTTTTCAACGCGGTCATCCGTCCACGCGTCGACGCCGCGGAGGCCGCGATCACCCAGGTTCGCGGGCTCGGCTTGGACCCCCACGACGTACGCCACATAATCACCACTCATCTCGACCTCGACCACGCGGGCGGGCTCCCGGACTTCCCGGATGCGGAGGTGCACCTGCTCGGCCGCGAGCTCGAGGCGGCCATGAGCCCGAGTTGGCGCGACCGCCCGCGCTACGTCGCCGCGCACTGGGCCCACGGTCCCCGCTGGGTGCAGCACGAGGCCGGCGGCGAGCAGTGGCTCGGGTTCGACAGCGTGCGCATCCTGCCCGGCAGCGACGCCGAGATCCTGCTGATCCCGCTGCTGGGGCACACGCACGGGCACACCGGCGTGGCGGTCAGGGACGGCGATCGCTGGCTGCTGCACTGCGGCGACGCGTACTTCCATCACGGCGAGGTCGCCACGCCGCCGCGCTGCCCTCCGGGGCTCGCCGCGTTCGCGGCCTTCGACCAGGTCGACGGCGCCGCGCGCCGCGGCAACGTCGAGCGGTTGCGCGAGCTGGCGCAGCGGCACTCCGACGAGGTCGAGCTGATCTGCGCACACGACCCGGTCTATCTCGACGCGGCTACGTCGAGCGGGCCTGGCGCACGAGCCGGCGCATACCCTTGATCCAGCGTTCCGGGTCGGTGCCCTTGCGCGCCATGAACTCCGCTACGTTCTCGTGCGGGAGGATCAGGAAGCGCTCCTCGCGGATCCCCGCCACGACCGCGTCGGCGACGTCCTCGGGTTCGATCAGCCCGCCGGCCGTCAGCGCGGCGGCGCCCGCCGCGTCCTCGAACGCGAGGTCGAGCATCGGTGTGCGCACCCCCTGCGGGCAGATGCACGACACGCGCACGCCCTCGTCCGCGTATTCGATCGCCAGCCACTCCGCCAGCGACACGGCCGCGTGCTTGGTGACGCTGTAGATCAGCGATGAGACCTGCGTCAGCAGGCCGGCGGCGGAGGCGGTGTTGATCAGGTAGCCCTCGCCGCGCTCGCGCATCTGCGGCAGCAGCGCGCGCGACGCCCACACGTGCGCCATCACGTTCACCCGCCACGCTTCGTCCCACGCGTCGTCGGGGGCCTCCGGGCCGCCGCCGGCGCCGGCGACGCCGGCGTTGGAGACGAAGATGTCGATAGGCCCGTGCGCGTCGGTGGCCGTGGCGATCAGCTCGCGCACGCTGTCCTCGCGGCCGGCGTCGAACTCGAGCGCCAGCGCGCCCGCGCCCACCTGCTCAGCGACCGCGCGCGCTCCCTGCGGGTCGCGGTCGGCCACCACCACCGCGCGTGCGCCCTCGGCGGCGAAGCGCCGCACGAGCGCCCGGCCGATGCCGCCCGCGCCGCCGGTGACGACGATGTGCCTGTCGGCGAGCTCCATAGGGCGTACCCTATGTCAACCGTGAGTGCCGATGCCAGGATGGCGGGCGTGCCCGTGGCGCCCATATGGGGAGAGCTGCGCTACGGCGCCGAGCTCGCGCGGCTGCTGTCCGACGCGCGCCTGCGCGCCCCGCGTCCCCGCGCGGACGCCCAGCCGGTGCTGCTGATCCCCGGGTTCATGGCCGGCGACGCGTCGCTGACGGTGATGCGCACGTGGCTGCGCCGCCGCGGGCACCGCGTGGCGATGAGCGGCATGCTCGCCAACGTCGACTGCGCGGGCCGCGCCGTGGAGCGCCTGGAGGCGCAGCTCGAGCGCCTCGCCTCCGACTGCGGGAGCCCGGTCGTGCTGATAGGCCAGAGCCGCGGCGGCACGCTCGCCCGCTCGCTCGCCGTGCGCCGCCCCGAGCTCGTGAGCGGGCTGGCAATGCTCGGCTCGCCCGTGCGCGACGGGCTGGCAGCCTCCGCGCAGGTGCTGCGCACTGTGCGCTGGATCGCGCGGCTCGGGGACCTGGGACTGCCGGGCGTGTTCTCGACCGGCTGCCGCGACGGCGAGTGCTGCGCGGGCTTTCACGCCGATCTGCACGCGCCGCTGCCGTCGGAGGTGCGCGCGGTCGCCGTCTACTCGCGCAGCGACGCCATCGTCGACTGGCGCGCGTGCGTGGACCCGCACGCGGAGTCCGTCGAGATCGACTCCAGCCACTGCGGGATGTCGGTGCACCCCGCCGTCTACCGCGTGCTCGAGCACGCGCTCGATCGCCGCACGTAGGCTGCGGTGCCGTCGGGTCAAGCGCTTGACGGCCGCCGGTCACGAGCGTAAGCTCGCGGCGAATAACTCGAATAATTCCACCAAGGTGGCCCGACTCCCAGGGCGGTCGGCTTGGGTGAGTCTCTGGCGATCTAGCTCTTGACCTATGAGAACCCTGCTCCCCAGTAGAAGAGGTAATAGCTATGAGGTTCATACGCGGTTTGGCGGCGTTGACTGTGTGCGTCGCCCTCTTATGATGGATACTCTGCACGAGCCTCGGCGCCCCCGTTGGGTCACCGGCTGCCCATGGGCAGGCTCGCAAGGAGGGTAAGCGACGGAGCGATTGACGCCGGCTGCGGCGCGAGCCGGAGCGGCGCCTCCATGCCGGCGTCAGGTACTCGAGCCGTTTGGGTATTCGTGCACCGACACCAGCAGCACCGATCCGCCAATCGCGCGATAGCTGTGCGGCTGGTCCGCGCGGAAGCTGATCAGGTCGCCCTGGCTGACGACCTCCGAGAAGGACCCGGTCGAGATCTCGACCGTCCCGTTCGCGACCACCAGGTGCTCGAACAGTCCGTCCACGTGAGCGTTGGCGTGGCGCGCCGCGTCCTCCTCGAGCGCGATCGTGTAGATCTCGATCAGCGCGCCCCCGGTGCGGGTGAGCATGTGGCGGGCGACGAGACCCTCCGTCTCCAGCCCGGCCTGGTCGATCCCCACGACCTCGACGTCGCTCGCGCGTACGACCGATACGTCGTCGATCGGCGGCTCGTCGTGGAAGAGGCTTGCGAACGGCACCCTCAGCGCGGACGCGAGCGCCCATACGGTGTCGATCGACGGATTCCCCTGGCCGCGCTCGATCAGCGAAACGGTGGACTTGGCGATGCCAGCCTGCTCGGCGAGCGCCGAGAGGGTCATTCCGCGTGTGACCCTCCAGCGGCGCAGGTTGCGTGCGATTGGCTGACCCGCTCCGTCCACGGCAGGAGTTCTATCGCATCGATCCGCCTGCACGATGGTCGAACTGATCGAGCGATCGAGAGATCGAGACGCCGGTCCTCAGTAGCCCCGGTCGCGCCGGACCTGATTTCGCAGCGGCCGGCCGCTGTCCAATAGCGCGAGGTTCTCGGCGAATATCGCAAGCATGCGCTCTGTGTAATCGAGTGCGTCCAACGCCACGTGAGGCGTGATGATCAGCCGGGGAGAGTCCCACAGCTGCGAGTCGGCCGGTATAGGCTCTGGATCGAACACGTCCAACACCGCCCCCCCGACGGAGCCGTCGGAAAGCCGGACCGCGAGCGCCTGATAGTCGACGATGCCCGCCCGTGCGACGTTGATGACCCCGGCGCCCGGCGCCAGCAGGTCGAGCTGCGCCCCTCCGATCAGCCCCGACGTCGCAGGCGTCAGCGCGGCTGTGACCAAGAGGAAATGCGCGCCCGCGACGGCCCGATCGAGCTCGCCGGGCCCGTACATCTCGTCGACGTGATCGTGCGCCTGCCCGCTCTGGCGGACGCCGCGCACCCGCAGGCCGAGCCTCTTCGCCTGCCGAGCGCCCTCGCCGCCGAGCGCGCCCACGCCGACGATCGTGACGGTCTTGCCGCCGATGCAACCGCTGTGCCATTCACTCCACTTATGCATGCGCTGGTTTGTCATATGCAATGGAACGTCGTTACCCAGCATCAGCAGTGCACACGCGATGAACTCGCCAGCCTTTGCGACATGTGCGCCGCTGCTGGTGCTGACGACGACACCCTGCGGCACCCAGTCGAGTGGATACAGGTGCTCGACACCCGCGCCGATCACGTGTATCCAGCGCAGGTTGGCCGCTCGCGCGACGACGTCCCGCGGGAACTCCCAGCCGACGAGGACGTCCGCCGTCTCGATCGCCTCCTGGCGCTCTGAGCCGAGCCCGATCGTCAGCCGCACGCGATCGCGCACGTGCCCGGCCCCCTGCAGCGCGTTCCAGAACTGCTCCTCGCGCACGTGGTACATGTCCGCGGCGCCCGGGACGTTGATTATGTGAACGTGGACGTCGCCCGTCGCTGTCATTCCAACCTCCTCCTGCGTCACCCCAGGACCCTCTTCATGAACGCCTGCGTGCGCGGGTCGCGCGGGCGATCGAGGATCTCCGCGGGCGTGCCGGTCTCCCTGATCCGCCCGTCGGCCATGAACACCACGCGGTCGGCTGCCTCCCGGGCGAATCCCATTTCGTGTGTGACCACGATCATCGTCATGCCTTCCTCGACGAGCTGCTTCATCGCGTCGAGGACCTCCCCGACGAGCTCCGGATCCAGGCCCGAGGTGGGCTCGTCGAACAGCATCAGCCGCGGACGCATCGCCAACGCCCGGGCGATCGCCACCCGCTGCTGCTGCCCGCCGGACATCTGATTGGGGTAGGCCCCGATCTTGTCGGCGAGCCCGACCCGCTCCAGCAGCTCGCGCGCGCGCCGCTCGGCCTCGGCACGAGAATTGCGATTGACCTTCACGGGCGAGTGCGCGACGTTCTCGAGCGCCGTCATGTGTGGGTAGAGGTTGAAGCGCTGGAAGACCATCCCGATCTTGCGCCGCTGCCGGCGCACGTCGCGCTCGCGCATCTCCTTCAGACGGTCGCCGTCGCGCCTGTAGCCCATGACCTCCCCGTCCACCCAGACGACGCCCCCGGTGGGCTTCTCCAGCCGGTTGATGCAGCGCAGGAACGTGCTCTTGCCACCGCCCGAGGGCCCCACCACGCACACGACTTCGCCCTCCCGCACGGTCAGGTTCACGTCGCTGAGCACGTTGGCCGCGCCGAAGTGCTTCTCGACGGCGACCGCCTCGACCATCGCGCTCATCGCGCCGCTCCGGAGCCTCGGCGGCGAGTGGAGATGCGCTCGAGCACATGGATGATCAGCCGTTCGACCGCGCTGCGCGGCCGCGCGCGCTGCAGACCGCGGCCCAAGCGCCGCTCGATGTAGTACTGGGCGATGCTCAGGGCCGAGGTGGCGATCAGGTACCAGGCGGCCGCGACGAGCAGCAGCTCGATCACCCGGGCGTTGACGAAGTAGATTTTCTGCGACTCGTCGAGCAGCTCGGAGTAGGCGATCACCGAGGCGACCGAGGACATCTTGAGCATCCCGATCGTCTCGTTCCCGATCGTCGGCACGATCACCCGCATCGCCTGTGGCAGGATCACGTACCGCAGCGACTGCGCCTGCGAGAGGCCGAGGGCGGTCGCCGCCTCGTGCTGGCCCTCGTCGACCGAGATGATCCCCCCGCGGACGATCTCGGTCATGTATGCGCCCTCGCACACGCCGAGGCCAAGCGTCGCCGCCATGAACGGCGTGATCACGTCGATCGTCTGGGCGTGGAAGAGCCCAGGGATGCCGAGCGTCGGGGAGACGATCGCGAGGTTGAACCACAGCAGGATCTGCAGCAACGGCGGCACCCCGCGGAACGCCCATACGTAGAGCCACGCCACGCCGCCGGTCACTGGGTTCGGCGACAGCCGCATCACGGCGAAGATCACGCCGAGCACCATGCTGAGGATCATCGCCACCGCGGTCAGCAGCAGCGTGTGAAGGAAGCCGACGATGATCGTCGAGGCGGTGAAGTAGTCGGCGACGACGCTCCAGTCGATCTGCGCGTTGGCCCACGCCCAGATCAGCCACCCGAGCGGAGCCAGCACCGCGACGGCGCCGACCCAGCGCCCGTAGTGGCGGCGGGGGACGAGCTCGAGCCCAGCGAGCCCCCGCTGCTGCGGGCCGCCTGCGCCGGCGAGGGGCTGCGGCGACTCAGAGCCGCTCATGGTCGGAGGACCCGGAGCCTCGAACGGATCGCGGACCCGTCCCATGCGTCAGGGCGCCCGGGACGGGTCCGGCATTCTCAGCCCACCACGACCTTCGCCGCGTTGCCCGCGTTGACCGTCACGGTGGTCACCTCGTTGCCCGTCTGCCCCCACTTCTTGGCGATCGCGTTGTAGGTGCCGTCGTTGATCAGGTCGGTCAACGCGGCCTTGACGGCGCCGAGCATTTCGGTGTTCCCGGCCTTGACCGCGATCCCGTCGAGCTGCGGGGCGAAGTTTTCGCCGATCGACATGTACCGGCTGGACAGGTAGGTGACCTCGAAGGGCGGGTAGGTCCCGCCCGCCGCGCGACCGGTCTGAACGGCGAGCTCCGCTTCCGCCAGCGATTCGCCGATCGGCAGCACTTTCATCGCGGACTTGCCCTTGCACAGGTCGGCGCTCAGTTCCGGGATCTCCGTTTCGTAGGAGGATCCCTTCGGCGCCGAGATGGTCTGTCCGCAGAGCGACGCGAGCGTCGGATACTTGGACGCGTCCGCCTTGGCGATGAACATCCGCGTGCCTTCCTTGAAGTAGTCGATCCAGCTGGCCACCGCGCGACGGGTCGGCAGGTCGGTCTCCCCCGAGGCCGATATGTCGACTCGCCCGGTCTGCAGGCTCGGAAGCAGCTGCACGAACGGGACTTCCTCGAAGCTGACCTTCAGTCCGAGCTTCGCGGCCAGCGCGTTTGCGAGATCGATGTCGAACCCCTGCAGGACTTTGGTTCCGGGCTTCGGGAACTGCAGCGGCGGTTCCGGGGAGTCGACCGCGTCGGTCAGGACGCCGCTCGACCTGACGGAGCTGGGCAGGAGGCCGCGGGCTGCCTGGTCGACCGTGACCGCGGCACCGCTGGATGTTGTGGCGGTGCTGGAGGTCGTCGAGCTGCCGCTGCCGCAGCCGGCAAGTGCGAACAGCACCATGACGGGAGCGATCACCGCGGCGATTCGAGCCAGGCCGCCCCCGGCGGAGCAGCGCTGCCAAATGGTCACCGGCATTGTTGCGTGCCTCCTTTTGTCAGACGATAGGTCCGAAGTCGGTTGTGCTGCATCTGCGAATGGAGCGGCTGGGCAGATCATTGACGGAAATCGACCTGGATCCTAAACGCGGGCGCTCATCACCGCCGCGACGTCGGCGAGCGCGGCGCGCAGACCGGCGCTCGCGCGCTCGAGATCCGCGTCCGTGAGGGCGGTGCACAGGCCGAGCTCGCCGCCCACGCCGAAGTGCACGCCGTGGTTGCTCGCCGCCAGGTGCAGCAGCGAGGAGGCCCTCCAGTCGATCTCGTCGTGTTCCCCACCCGCCCCTTCGAGCAGGTACAGGCCAAACGCAGAGCCGACGCCCTGGGTGCGCACGGGCACGCCGCAGGCCTCGCCGGCGCGCGCGACCTCCGCCCGCAGTCTCTCCGCCTGCGCGTCGATGCGCGCGATGCTCGCAGCTGTGAGGTCGCGCACGGCGATCGCCCCGGCGACCATCCCGAGCGGGTTTCCGTTGAAGGACCCGCCGTGGTAGAGCGCGCCCTCGGCGGTCGGGTCGAAGCTCGCCATCAGCTCGGTCGACGCCGTGACCGCGCCGACGGGCAGGCCGCCGCCGATCCACTTGCCCAGGCACGTGATGTCCGCCTCCAGCCCGAAGCGCTCCGCCGAGCCGCCTTCGGCCAAGCGGAACATGAGGCAGTCGTCGAGCACGAGCAGCACGCCGGCGTCGCGCGCGAGCTCGCGCAGCGCGGGCAGGAAGCCCTCGGGTGGCGGGGTGACCACGCCGGTGAACTGCACCGGCTCGAGGATGATCGCCGCCACCTCGCCCTCGTGGCGTTCCAGCGCCGCCCGGTAGCTGTCGAGCACGCCGAACGTGGCCAGCGCCACACGCCCTGGCATCTCGCCCCGGCCCTGCAGGCCCGCCTCGAGATCGTCGTAGGAGCCGTGGAAGGCCTGCCACGCCTTGACGATCAGCGGGCGGCCGGTCGCGTGGCGCGCGAGCTTGACCGCCAGCATCGTCGCCTCGGTGCCGGTGTTCGTGAAGCGCACCTGCTCGGCCCCGGGCACGCGCCCGCACAGCAGCTCTGCGTACTCGATCTGCGCGCCGGAGGCGCCCGGCCAGGCGGTCCCGCGCGGGAGCGTGTCGCGCAGCGCGGTCTCGATCGGAGCGTACGCGTGGCCGTGCATCAGGCTCAGGCCGTTGCCGAAGAGATCGACGTAGCCGTTGCCGTCCACGTCGAGGAGGTTGGCACCGCTTCCGCGCTCGAATACGACGGGATAGGGAGGAAACCAGCTCAGCGTGCGGGTGATGCCACGCGGCATGTGCTCAGATGCGCGCGCCATCAGCCGCGCCGAGCCGGGCGTGCGTCGCGTGTACTCCCGCTCGATCGCGCTCACGCGTCGGGGACGAACGCGACGGCGTCGATCTCGATGTGGGCGCCGGCGAGCAGCCCGGCCACCTGCACCGTCGCGCTGGCCGGGAGCTCCGCTCCGAAGCGCTCCGCCCGGGCGGCCGCGTACGCCGGATAATCCTCGAGCGAGGTGATGAAGGCGTTGATCTTCACCACGTGCGACATCTCGGCGCCCGCTTTCTTCAGAGTGCGCTCGATGTTGTCGAGCGTCGCGCTCGCCTCCGCCGCCATGCCCCCGGAGACGATCCTGCCGTCGGGGCCGAAGCCGACGTTGCCGGCGACATGGATGACACGGCCGGGACCGACGGCTGTCACCGCGTCGCTGAAGCCGTGTGCCGGGTCGAGGGTCAGGCGCTCGATTCCCATCCGTCCACTGTTTCCCTTCAGTTGAATATCATCTGGGCAAACCGATCATTCGATATACAACTATAGGACGACTGATCGGCATGCGCAAGCGCGCAGACGCCGAGGCGGTTGCCCTCGCGACCGACTAGCATCATGGATGTGTGAAGCGCGGGCGTCGCGGGCGGCGACCGCTCGCGGGCGGGCTCTCTGGACAGAATCGAGGGGAGGAACATTGCCAAAGCTCGGGATGGGGCCGATACGGCGAGAGCAGATCTGCCGCGCGGCCGCCACCGTGATCGCACGCGAGGGCTTCGCCGGCTCGACTATGCGAATGGTGGCCGAGGAGGCGGGTGTGAGCACGGGAATGCTCAATCACTACTTCGCAAACCGCCAGGACCTGCTCATGCAGGCGCTCGTGTTCGTCTCCGAGCGCACGCAGGCGCGCTACCGCCGCGCGCTCGAGGGCATCCCGCCCGGCGTCGAGCGGCTGAACGCCCTGCTCGACAGCGCGCTGTTGAGCGATGCGGAGATGACCGAGACGTGGCGCGTGTGGATCAACGCCTTTGGCGAGGCCGTGCGCCTGCCGGAGCTTCGCCACACGATCGAGGCGCGGATGCAGAGCGCGCACGGGATCATCGACGAAGCGCTCGAGGGTGTGGCGCCGCCGCGCGCGCCCGGGACGATCCCCTGGAGCTGGCGCGTCGAAGCGATCATGAACGGGCTCGCGATCCAGGCGCTCACCTCTGAGGCCGCGCTCGGCGGCGGCCAGATCCGCGACGAAGTGATCCGCATGCTCTTTCCCGACTCGAGCGTTGACCCCGAGCTTCCGGCGGATACCGGCGAGCGAGTGCCGGTCCGCGGCTGAGCGCCCAGAGCGCGTTCGATCTACAGGAACATCGTTCGGTATATTAGGGGGGCATGAGCGATCCCGCGATGCTCACATGCGCGGTCGCTGGCGGGATCATCACCGGCAACCCCAACCAGCCAGTCGACCGCGATGACGTGATCAGAGAGGCGGTGGAGGCCGCGCGGGCCGGAGCCAGCATCGTGCACATCCACGCGCGCACCACGAGCGGCGAGATGACCCAGGCGCCCGAGGACTACGTCGCGATCAAGGACGCGATCCGCGAGGAGGTCGACGACGTCGTCCTCAACTTCACCACCGGCGGCGAGCTGGGCACCCCCGCCGAGGAGCGCCGTCGCTCGCTGTGCGCGCAACCGGAACTCGCGTCCCTGAACTGCGGCAGCATCAACTTCGGTCCCGACGGCGTCGTGTTCATGAACCCCGGAGCGCTCATCGACGAACTGGCCGAGGAGATGGCCCGGCGCGAGATCGTGCCCGAGTACGAGTGCTTCGACATTGGCATGGCGGTGACCGCGGCCAGGCTCGCCAGCTCGGCGAGCGGGGCGAAGGGGATGATGCACCTGGTGCTCGGCGTAATCGGCGGCGCTCCACCGAATGTCGAAACGATCTCGTTGTTCACAGGGCTGGTGCCGGCGGGCGTCCCGTGGATGGCGACGGCGATCGGCTGGCAGAACTTCCCGATGATGGCGGTCACGCTCGCGCTCGGCGGTCACATTCGCACCGGCCTGGAGGACGTCGTTCACATCGAGCCGGGAAAGTACGCGGAGTCCAACGCGCAGCTCGTCGCGCGGGCGAAGGCCATCTGCGCCGCGGTCGGGCGGCCGATCGCCACACCCGCCCAGGCGCGCGAGATCCTCGGGATACGGACGTGAGCTCTCGCCCGAGGTGCTGACAGCGGCGTAGTACGCTGCCGCCAGCGATGAGAGCCGTCACCTTCCAGGCCCCGGGCGTGGTGAGCGTCGAGGAGCGCCCAGAGCCCGAGCCGGTCGATCCCGAAGACGCCGTCGTGCGGATCGAGGCGACGGGCGTGTGCGGCTCGGACCTGCACATCTTCCATGGGCGTGTGCAGATCGAGCCGGGCTTCACGATCGGCCACGAGTACGTCGGCACGGTTGTTGCGGCGGGCGACGCGGTCACGCGCGTTGCGGTCGGCGACCGTGTGCTCGGCTGCTTCCAGACGGCCTGCGGCAGCTGCTTCTTCTGCAGGCGCGGGCTGTATCACCGCTGCCTGGAATCACGCACGTTCGGGCACGGCGCCACGCTCGGCTCGCTGCAGGGTACGCAGGCGGACATGGCGCTCGTGCCGCGCGCCAACCTCGTCCTGCGACGTGTCCCCGAGGGCATGAGCAACGACGTGGCGCTGTTCGCCGGGGATGTCATGGGAACGGGCTTTCACGCCGTCGACGCAAGCGGGCTGCGCCCTGGAGACGTCGCCGCCGTCCTCGGGCTCGGCCCGGTGGGGCTGTGCGCGGTGCAGGCCGCCAAGGCCACCGGCGCCGCGCACGTGTTCGCGATCGACACGGTCCCCGAGCGCCTGAGCGTGGCCGAGTCCTTCGGCGCGCAGCCGCTGCACCTGGTTGAGCAGGACGTCCGCGCGGCCGTGCGCGCGGCGACAGAAGACCGCGGTGTCGACGTGTGCATCGACGCCGTCGGCGATCCCAAGGTGCTCGAGAGCGCCATCCGCCTGACCCGGGCATGCGGGAGCATCCAGTGCATCGGCGTCTACGCGGAGCGCGCCGAGGTCCACCTCGGCCTGCTCTGGCTGAAGGCGCTGACGCTGCGCGGCGGCCACGCCAACGTGCTCGGCCACATCGACCGCGTGCTCGCGATGCTGTCCGCCGGCGTGCTCGACCCGACGGCGCTGGTCACCCACCACATGAAGCTCGAGGAAGCACCCGAGGCCTACGCCATCTACGACCGGCGTGAGGCCCTCAAGATCGTCCTGACCCCTTAATCGACCCAGTCCAGCGAGCGTGCGACCGCCTTCTGCCAGCGCGCGTACTCGCGCTCGCGCACGCGCTCGTCCATCTGCGGCTCCCAGCGCCGCGCGGGCGTCCAGCGCGCGCGCAGCTCGGCCTGGTCGGCCCAGAAGCCGACGGCCAGGCCGGCGGCGAACGCAGCGCCGAGGGCGGTCGTCTCGGCCACAGCCGGGCGGATCACCGGCACCCCGAGCACGTCGGCCTGGAACTGCATGAGCAGCTCGTTGGCGGTCATGCCGCCGTCGACCCGCAGCTCGCCGAGCGCCACCCCGGCGACGGCGTTGGCCGCGTCGAGCACTTCGCGCGTCTGCCACGCGGCCGCCTCGAGCGCCGCGCGCGCGATGTGCCCGGCGCGCGCGTAGGCGGTCAGGCCGACGATCACGCCGCGGGCGTCGTCGCGCCAGCGGGGGGCGAACAGCCCCGAGAACGCGGGCACGAAGTACACGCCGCCGTTGTCCTGCACGCTGCGCGCCAGCTCCTCGACCTCCGCCGCCGAGCCGATCAGGCCGAGCTGGTCGCGCAGCCACTGCACGGCGGCGCCGGTGACCGCGATCGAGCCCTCGAGCACGTAGGAGGTCGGGCCCTCGCCCAGCTTCGCGGCGACGCTCGTCAGCAGCGCCTGCGAGCGCACGATCTGCTCGCCCGTGTTGACGAGCAGGAACGAGCCCGTGCCGTACGTGCTCTTGGCCTCGCCACGCTCGAAGCACGTCTGGCCGAACAGCGCCGCCTGCTGATCGCCGACGATGCCCGCCACCGCCACGCCGTCGAGCGCGGTGCCGCGCGCCTGCCCGTAGCGCTCGCTGGAGGAGCGGATCTGCGGCAGCAGCGCCCGCGGGATGCCCATCAGCGCCAGGCTCGGCTCGTGCCAGTCGAGCGTCTGCAGGTCCATCAGCATCGTGCGGCTGGCGTTCGTCGCGTCGGTCGCGTGCACACCGCCCGCCGGGCCGCCGGTCAGGTTCCACAGCAGCCACACGTCGATCGTCCCAAACGCCAGCTCGCCGCTCTCGGCGCGCTCGCGCGCGCCCGGCACGTTCTCAAGGATCCACGCGAGCTTCGGGCCCGAGAAGTACGTCGACAGCGGCAGCCCCACGCGCTCGCGCAGGCGATCGGGCCCGTGCTCCCCCGCCAGCTCGCGCACGAGCGCCGCCGTGCGCGTGTCCTGCCACACGATCGCGTTGCACACCGGCTCGCCGCTCTGCCGGTCCCACACGACGGTCGTCTCGCGCTGGTTGGCGATGCCGATCCCGGCCACGTCCGCCGCCCGCGCGCCCGCCTGCGCGAGCGCGCCGTCGATCGCCTCGCGCGTGCGCTGCCACACCTCGCGCGCGTCGTGCTCCACCCACCCCGCGCGGGGGTGGATCTGCTCGTGCTCGCGCTGGTCCTGCGCCGCGATCCGCCCGTCGGCGTCGAACAGGATCGCGCGCGTGCTGGTCGTGCCCTGGTCGATCGCCGCCACGTAGCTCGCCATGGCCGCACACTAACCCGGCGCCTGGGTCGGGTGTATGGTCGGCGGTCGTGCGCAGGACACTCGCAATGGCGGCTCTGATGGCGTTCCTGGCGCTCGTCGCCACCACGCACGGCGCCAGCGCCGGCGGCGGCGGCGGCGGGAGCAGCGCTCCGGCATCGTCGACGACCTCGACCACGCCCACCACGCCCACCACACCCACCACACCAACCACGCCGACTACTCCCACCACGCCTACCGCGCCGCCCGTCAAACCGGCCCCGACGCTGTACCGCGTCACTGGCTGCCGCAGCCGGGGCACGATCGCCTACACCCACGGCCCGGCGCGCAAGGAGGTGGCGATCGGCTTCGACGACGGCCCCGCGCCGGACACGGCGGCGTTCGTGACGATGCTCGAACGCAGCCACGCGCAGGCGACGTTCTTCATGATCGGCGAGCAGGTGAGCGCTACGTACAGGCGCACGCTGCTGCGCGAGCTGCGCGATGGCGACGTGCTCGGCGACCACACGTTCACGCACCCCGATCTGCTCGTCAGCGGCAACGTACGCGGCCAGCTGCAGGAGACGATCGCGGCGATCCGCTCGCTGAGCGGCTACACGCCGTGCGTCTTTCGCCCGCCGTACGGCGACTACGACCAGTCGGTCATCCAGACGGCCCGCTCGCTGGGCCTGGCGACGGTGCTGTGGAACGTCGACCCCGCCGACTACACGCGGCCGGGCACGAGCGCGATCGTGCAGCGCGTGCTCGCCCAGGTGCAGCCCGGCTCGATCATCATCTCCCACGACGGCGGCGGCCCGCGCGAACAGACGCTGGCGGCCTACCCGACGATCATCGCCGCGCTGCGCGCCCGCGGCTACCGGATCGTCACGATCCCGCAGCTGCTCGGCTTCCGCCCCACGTACATACCGTGCATCAAGCTGTGCGATGGCATCGGCGTGCCGCGCGAAGCTGCCGCGCGACGCGATCATCGAACGCGCGCCGTAGCGCCGGGCGTCCGCCCGGCCGTGGGTCGGAGACGCGCGCTCGTACGACCGTGGTCGCAGGAGGCAGCGGACCAGAGACGCGCACGCGGCGCAGGCGTGCTTAGAATAAGGTGCTCGTCGGAACGTCGAGTCGGATGGACGTTCACAGCGCGCGCCCGTAGCTCAGTGGTCAACGGTTCTCTTCGGGGAGCCAAAGAGCAGCGGTCTTTCAAGCCGCAGGCCGAGGGTTCGATTCCCTCCGGGCGCACTCCACTCCGGCCGCGAAGTCCCCTGCGGTCGCGTGCATATCGCCGCTCCGGCGCCGCAGCCCCGTGTCGCTGCTCGCAGATCGACCCACGGTCGCCGCAGCCTGTGTCAGCCGTTCGCAGCATCCATCGTCCTCCTGGACGGACCTGTCGCACGGCGTCTCGATCATCGGTCCAAGTGTCAATCGATCGGCTAAAGTTTGACAAGCTGCGTAAAACGTGATTTATATGTCGTCGACGGGAGCTGGTCCAGTCGGTCGATGGAAGGGAATGGACGATGAGCGCGGGGTCTAGCAAGAGGCGAGACCAGAATCGAGAGGGACGGAGATGAGGGTCTTCGCCTGTCACGAGCAGCGCATGCTGCGCGCGCTGCACGGCCGCTGGCCGTACCGGCGCTCGCACTGCCGGCACGACCTGCATTGGCTCGTGCGGGTGCAGGCGCCCAACTGCTGGTGCGCGAGCACACGCACGCACTCCGTGCTCGGTCTGCGCGCGTGCACGCGCCGACCGCAGGGTCGCTGAGGGAGATCGGGGGCCGCTACCTGCCGGCCCGCGACGGGGAGCGGGCCGGTAGCGAGCGATGCCCGTTGGTGCGGCCGTCGGCGCGCAGCGCGAGGCCCGCGATCCCGTCGATCAGCTGCGGCCATGCCGCGCGCGGCATGTCGTGGCCCATGCCCTCGACGCTCATCAGCTCGGCCCCGGGGATCGCGCGCGCCGTCGCCCGCCCGCCCGATGGCGCGATCAGCGGGTCGTCGGTGCCGTGGATGACGAGCGTCGGCACGTGTATGCGCCGCAGCTCGGCGGTGCGGTTCCCCGCGGCGATGATCGCGGCGAGCTGGCGTCCCGGCCCGTCGGGATCGTGGTCGCGGTCGTAGCTGGCCGTGGCGATCGCGTGCATGTCCGCGGCGTCCCGCGGCAGCCCGGGTGAGCCGATCACGGCGAACAGCCGCTCCATGTGCGCGATGAACGCCTCGCGTCCGCGCGGAGGGCGGCGCAGGAAGGTCGGGTAGACGCGCAGCGAGGGCTGTCCGCTGCGCAGGCTGCCGGTGTTGGACATGATCGAGACCAGCGAGCGCACCGCCAGCGGGTGGCGCGCGGCGAGCGTCTGGGCGATCATGCCGCCCATCGAGACGCCGACGACGTGCGCGGGGGCGAGGTCCAGCTCGCGCAGCAGCCCGGCGGCGTCGTCGGCCATGTCGCCGAGCGTGTAGCGCGCGGCGCGGCTGGAGCGCGTCAGCAGCTGTGCGGTGCTCGGCGGGCGCCCGCTCATGTGGGTCGAGCGCCCGATGTCGCGGTTGTCGAAGCGGACCACGTACAGGCCCCGTGTGGCGAGCTCGCGGCAGAAGTCCTCGTGCCAGGCGATCATCTGCGTGCCGAGCCCCATGATCAGCAGTGCGGTCGGGTTGGATCGCTCGCCGAAGGTCTCGTAGCAGAGGGTGACACCCCTGCCGACGTCGCAGAACTGCTCGGACACAGTCTCGGGACTGTAGCGGCCGGAATCGCTAGTAGGATCGGATGCAATGGCCGCTTCACCGCAGTCGAGCAGCGCACCGGCCGGCGCGGCAGCGCTCGAGGAGGGGGAGGTTCGCCGGCTGTCGATCGACACGATCCGCGGCCTGTCGATGGACGCGGTGCAGAAGGCCAACGCCGGCCATCCGGGCACCGCGATGGCGCTGGCGCCGCTCGCGTACACGCTGTTTCAACGCTTCCTGCGCGCGAACCCCGCCGAGCCGGCGTGGCCCGACCGCGACCGCTTCGTGCTGAGCGCGGGCCACGCGTGCATGCTGCAGTACTCGCTGCTGCACCTGTGCGGCTATGACCTGGGCATCGCGGACCTGCAGCAGTTCCGCCAGTGGGGCTCGCGCACGCCCGGCCACCCCGAGCGCGGCCACACGGCGGGCATCGAGGTCACGACCGGCCCGCTCGGGCAGGGCTTCGCCAACGCGGTGGGGATGGCGATGGCCGAGCGCTTCCTGGCCGACCGCTTCAACCGCCCGGGGAGCGTGGTGGTCGACCACCACGTCTACGCGATCTGCTCCGACGGCGACCTGATGGAGGGCGTCAGCCAGGAAGCGGCGTCGATCGGCGGGCACTTCAGGCTGGGCAAGCTGATCGTCTGCTACGACGACAACCACATCACGATCGACGGCTCCACCGCGATCTCCTTCGACGGCGAGAACCACACAGCGCGCCTGGCGGCCGACGGCTGGCACGTGCAGCAGGTGGAGGACTCCGAGGACCTCGACGCGCTGGAGGCGGCGATCGCGGCGGCGCGCGAGGAAGCCGAGCGCCCGTCGTTCATCGCGATCCGCTCGCACATCGCCTACCCGGCGCCGCACGCGGTCGACACCGCCAAGGCGCACGGCGCGCCGCTTGGCGAGGCGGAGGTGGCGGCGACCAAGCAGGTGATGGGCTTCGACCCCGATCGCAGCTTCTGGGTCGACGAGCGCGTGTACGAGCACATGTCGCTGAGCGCGCGCGGCGGCGCGGCCCAGGCCGAGTGGCAGGAGCGCTTCGACGCGTGGCGCGCGGCGTTCCCGGAGATGGCCGAGGACTGGGAGCGGGCGTGGGCGGGGCGGCTGCGCGAGGGCTGGCGCGAGTCGCTGCCGAGCTTCGCGGCGGGCGAGCAGATCGCCACGCGCTCCGCGGGCCAGAAGGTGATGGCCGCGTTCTCCGAGTTCGCGCCGACGATGATCGGCGGCGCCGCCGACCTGGTCGAGTCGACCAAGACGGTGTTTGACGGCGGCGGCGAGTTCTCGAGCGTGCACGCCGGGCGCAACATCCCCTTCGGCATCCGCGAGCACGGCATGGGCGCGATCGTCAACGGCGCGGCCGCGCACGGCGGCATCGTCAAGCCGTACGGCTCGACGTTCCTGATGTTCTCCGACTACATGCGCGGCGCGGTGCGGCTGTCGGCGCTGATGGGCCTGCCGGTGGTGTGGGTGTGGACGCACGACTCCGTCGCCGTGGGCGAGGACGGCCCGACCCACCAGCCGGTGGAGCACTTCGCGGCGCTGCGCGCGATCCCCGAGCTGTGGGTGATCCGCCCGGGCGACGCAAACGAGACCTCGGCCGCCTGGCAGACGGCGCTCGAGCGCGAGGACGGGCCGGTCGCGCTGCTGCTCTCCCGCCAGAACATCCCCGTGCTCGACCGCACCGAGGTCGCCGGCGCGGAGGGCCTGCAGCAGGGCGGCTACGTGCTGTGGGACTCCGCCGCCGACGGCGCTCCCGAGATCGTGCTCATCTCCACCGGCGCGGAGGTGCCGATGACACTGGCGGCGGGACGCTCGCTCGCCGAGCAGGGCACGCGCGTGCGCGTCGTGTCGATGCCGTGCATGGAGCTGTTCGAAGCGCAGCCGCAGGACTACCGAGACCAGGTGCTTCCCCCCGCCGTGAGAGCGCGCCTGGCGGTCGAGGCGGGAGCGAGCATGAGCTGGTGGAAGTGGGTGGGGCTCGACGGCGACGTGCTCGGCCTCGACCGGTTCGGCGCGTCTGCACCGGGTAATACCGTCCTCAAGGAGCTGGGCTTCACCGCCGAGAACATCCTTGCGCGAGCGCAAGCCGTGCTCGAATCGAGCCACTGACAGGAGACGCCATGTCCGCCGATGCAGCCCCGCCCCTCGAGCGCCTTTCGGACCTCGGCCAGAGCGTGTGGGTGGACTACCTCTCGCGCGAGTCGATCCGCGGCGGGCACCTGCAGGAGCTGATCGACACGGACGCCGTCGTCGGCGCCACGTCCAACCCGACGATCTTCGAGAAGGCGATGTCCTCGGGCAGCGCCTACGACGAGCAGCTGCACGAGCTGGCGGCGCAGAGCAGCGACCTCGCGCAGAGCTTCTGGGCGCTGGCCCAGCAGGACATCAAGGACGCGTGCGACCTGTTTCGCCCGGTGTGGGAGAGCAGCGGCCGCCGCGACGGCTACGTCTCGCTAGAGGTCGATCCGCGGCTGGCGTACGAGACGCTGCAGACCTACCGCGAGGCGCTGCGCCTGCACGAGACCGTCGACCGGCCCAACCTGATGGTCAAGATCCCGGCGACCAGGCCGGGCCTCGCGGCGATCGAGGACGTGATCGCGAAGGGCCACTCGATCAACGTGACGCTGATCTTCTCGCTGCAGCGCTATGCGGAGGTCGCCGAGTCCTACATTCGCGGGATCGAGCGGCTCGTCGCCGAGGGCGGCGACCCGCGCGCGGTCGCGTCGGTGGCGAGCTTCTTCGTCTCGCGGATCGACACCGAGGCCGACAAGCGCCTGCAGGCGCTGGGGGCGCCCGCGGAGCTGCAGGGCAAGCTGGCGGTCGCCAACGCGCGGCTGGCATACCGCCACTACCTGGAGGCGTTCAGCGGCCCGCGCTGGGAGTACCTGGCCGGCAAGGGCGCCACGCCGCAGCGCGTGCTGTGGGCGTCGACCTCGACCAAGAACCCAGCCTACCCCGACACGCTATACGTGGACGAGCTGATCGGCCCGGACACCGTCAACACGATGCCCGAGGACACGATCGAGGCCTACCAGGATCACGGCAGCCCGCAGCCGCGGCTGCAGAGCGGCCTCGAGGAGGCCGACGCGCTGCTGGCGGAGCTCGCGCGGGTGGGCGTCGACTACGAGGACCTCACGGACACGCTCGAGCGCGAGGGCGTTGAAAAATTCTCGGAGTCCTTCGAGCAGCTGCTGGCGGCGCTGCGCGCCAAGCAGGACTCGCTCGCGCCGGCCTGAGCGCCTCCGCCGTCGCAGGCACCCGCCACGTCCCCGCCGGTCGCCGGTCGCCGGTCGCGGGGTGGGTCGTCGGACGGCTCTAACGGTAGGGCAGCGGGACCAGCACGCGGATCGTCAGCGGCCCCGACGGGAACGCCTCGGCGTGGACGGTGAACACGCGAAACGAGCGCCCGCCGTAGCTGTAGGCGCCACTTGCGGGGACCGTCGCGAGCGCCGGCCCGGGCGTGGGGCCGAGGCTGTCCTTGACGAGCTGCGACGGCGCTTGGGCGTTCATGTACATGAGCACGTCCAGCCCCGCCAGGCGCCTGGTCAGCCGCAGGTAGCCCTCGTCGTCCTGGATCGAGAGCACGATGCTGCCAATCGTGCGTCCGTGCAGGCGCAGCGGCGCGCTCACCGGCGCGAGCACGTACGGCCCGCCGACGTCCGACAGGAGCCGCCCGCCGGCGTTGACCCGCAGGCGCACGATGTGCTGGTTGAGCAGCGCCCTGATCGCCGCTTCGGTGGCCGCCGGTTCGCGGCGGGCGACGGCCTGCAGCAGCGCCGTGTCGTGCTGGACGCGGGACACCTGCCTGTGCGCGCTTCGGCCGAGCTCGCCGGCGTAGATCAGGTCGGCCACGCGTTTGAGCGTGTCGACCATGGTGTCCTGGCTCGTGGGTCCGCACAGGGCGGCGCTCGCGCGCGCCGGGATCATCAGGTACACGCGCAGGGCGCCGGACGGATAGGCCTGCGCGGGGAACGAGGCGTAGGCGTAGCCGACGTGCTCGAAGCTCAGCGTCCCTTCCTGGGCGAGCGCGCTCGCCCCGAGCGCCGGCGAGGGGCCGATGCTGCGCCCGTTGGCGCGCAGCGCGACGAGCCCCTGGCTGATGCCGCGGGCCTCGAGCAGGAAGCCTTCGTCGGCCCACACGCTCGTGGTGTAGCTGGCGATCGGGGTGCCGCCGGCGCCTGTGAGCGTGCCGTGCAGCGGCGCGAGCGCGGGCCCGCCCACCGCCACGAACGGCTGTCCGGCGCGGGTCACGCTGAGGTCGGTCATGTGCCCGGTCCTCAGCAGCGCGCGCGCAGCCGCGACCGCGGCCACCCTGTTCCCGCTTTCCACGGCCGCGCGCAGCGCCTGCGAGTGCGCGATCAGGTGCTCGGCGCTGCCGACACGTTCGCCCTGGACGCCCTCCCGGTAGACGCGTTCGAGCACGCTCGTGAGCGTGTCCAGCACCGTCGCCGGGCAGCCGCTCGGCGCGTTCGAGCTGTGCAGCTCGACGATGCCCGCGGTGCCGGCCTTGGGCGACGAGCCGCAGCCGGCGAGGACGGCGACCGCGCAGAGCAGCGCGGCAGCGCTCGCCGTGCGGGCGGCAGGCGAGCGCGCGAGCGACGATCGCCCTGCAAAAGAGCCTATTTTCACGCGCGCAACCATCGCCGCGCATCCTAAGCGCGTGCTAATCGCGGGGTGAGGCTCCTCCCACGTTCGCCGTCGGGTAACGTCGTGGACGTGCCGCTCGCACTGATCACCGGGGCGTCCACGGGCATCGGGCGCGCGACCGCGCTGCGACTGGCGGCCAGCGGCTGGACCGTGCTTGCGGGCGTGCGCGACCCGGCGGCCGGGGAGCGCCTGGTGGCGGACGCCGGCTCGTCCGGGCGCGTGGTGGCGCTGGCGCTCGAGGTGACCGACGCGGCGCAGGTCGCGGCGGCGGCGGCTGCCGTCGAGGAGGAGGCCGCGCGCGCGGGCGCGTCGTCGCGGGGCGGGCTCGACGCGCTCGTCAACAACGCCGGCCTGGGCATCGGCGGCCCGCTGGAGCTGGTTTCGCCGGAGGACCTGCGCAGGCAGTTCGACGTGAACGTGCTGGCCCAGGTGGCGGTCACGCAGGCGATGCTGCCGGCGCTGCGGCGCTCGCGAGGGCGGATCGTGTTCGTGTCCTCGATCGGCGGGCGCGTGGCGATGGCGTTCACCGCCCCGTACGCCGCGTCCAAGCACGCGATCGAGGCGTTCGGCGACGCGCTGCGCGTCGAGCTGCGCAGCTCGGGCGTACGCGTGGCGCTGGTGGAGCCCGGGTCGGTGGCGACGCCGATCTGGGACAAGAGCCGCGCGGAGGCCGAGCGCGTGGTCGTGCCGCCCGAGCTGCAGGAGGTCTACGGCCACGTGCCGGCGGCGATGGACAAGGTCCTGCAGGACACCGCCAGACGGGGCATCCCGCCGGAGCGCGTGGCCGAGACGATCGAGCGCGCGCTCACCTCGTCGCACATGAGGGCCCGCTACGTCGTCGGCACTGACGCGAAGGCGATGCTGTTCGTCAGACGCCTGCTTCCGGATCTCGTGTTCGACAGGCTCGCGCGGCGCGCGCTCGGCGTGTGAGGCGGGCGATGGAGCTCGAGACGATCGACGGCGACGGGCAGCGCTACGTCGTCTCCAGGCGGGGCGAGGGCCCGGACGTCGTGCTCTTCCACGGGTTTCCGGACACCCCCTACTCGTGGTCGCAGATCGAGGACGCGCTGGTGGGCGCAGGCTGGCGCGTGACGGTGCCATGGCTGCGCGGGTATCGCCAGGAGACGATCGTCCCCGGGCGCCGCTACGACCCCGAGACGCTGGGACACGACGCGCTGGGACTGCTGGACGCGCTCGGCGTCTCGAGCGCTGTGCTCGTCGGTCACGACTGGGGCGCGCTCATCTCCTACGTGGCGGCGTCGCTCGCGCCCGACCGGGTGCGCGCGATCGTGACGTACGGCATTCCACACCCGGCTGTGCTCGAGCGCACGCCCTCCGCTTTCTGGGCGGTCCGCCACTTCCTGGGGCTGAAGCTTCCCTGGGCGGCGTGGGCCTGCCGGCGCAGCGACTTCGCCTACCTCGACAAGCTCTATCGGCGCTGGGCTCCGAACTGGTCGGGCCCGGAGCGCGATGAGACCCTGCGCCGCGCCAAGGAGGCGCTGTCGTCGCCGGCGACGCTGGAGGGCGCGATCAGCTACTACCGCGACCTGCCGCTGCTCGGGAGCCCTCCAGAGGTGACCGCGCGCGTGCCGGATGTGCCCGGGTTGATCGTCGGCGAGGACGATGCGCTCGCGCGGGCCGAGCTGTTCGTCCGCACAGCCGAGCTGCTGCCTGCGCCGAGCCGGGCGCTGATCGTCGAGGGCGCGGGCCACTGGCCGCACCGCGAGAAGGCCGAGGTCGTGATTCCCGAGCTGCTGGCGTTCCTCGGCGAGATCGGGGCGTAGCGCGCGCGTCGTCGGTCCGCGGTGTTCGCCAGGCTCCCCCGGGGCCGTCGCCGAGCTCCGCTCAGCCCGCCGGCGGCGGGTACACCGCCAGCCACGCGAACAGGCTGGTGGTGGCCGCCTGCGTCTGCAGCATCCCCGGTTCGGCGTCGAACGCGGGCAGCGTCTCGCCATTCCAGGAGAGCAGGTACAGCCCTTCGCCGTTGGCGGCGCGCGTCTGCGCGTCGCGTGCGTTGTCGGCGGCGAGCAGGTAAAGCGTGCGGTCGCCGTCGAGCGCGTACAGCGCGAGCATCCACTGCAAATAGATGGCGTCGTACTGGGGCGAGAAGTCGAGCAGGTAGCCGAAACGGTCGAGCGCGGCGGCCTTGAGCCGTTCGGCGCGCTGGCAGTCGTCGCCTTCACCCGTCAGCTGGCAGAGCAGCGCCTGGGCGTAGATCAGCGGCGCCTCGATGTAGTCGACGGGCGTGGCGCTGACGCTGCTGTCGGCGTAGAGCCCTTCGGTGCTGCTGAAGCCGCCGGTGTTCGCCCAGGCGAGGAACCGCTGAGCCTGCGCGAGCGCGAACGCGGAGCGGTCCTGCTGGTAGACGAGCGTTGCCAGCAGCGTGTCCGCGGCGAGCGCCGGGCCGGACTTGTAGGGATGGTGGGTGTTCCACCAGATCCCGCCGGCGCTCGGATCCCAGCCGGCGGCGGCGATGTAGCGCAGCGCGCGTTCGGCGTCGGCGAGGTAGCGGCGCGTGCCGGTGGCGCGGTAGGCCTCGACGAACGCGAGCCCCCACCAGCCGTTGTCGTCGAACCAGGTCTCCGTGTTCGCTTCGCGGTCGCCCGGGTAGGGGGAGTAGCCGGGGACCGGCCGCAGCCCGCGGTTGAGGTAGCGCTCGGCGCCTGCGGCGAAGCGCGCCAGGGCGTGCAGGTTGGCTGCGCTCGGCTGGGCGATGGCGATCGCGTCGAGCGACTCGAACAGCGGCACGATGTCCCAGATGGTGGCCAGCGGGTAGCGTTCGCGGTCGTTCAGCCGCGCGTCATACCAGCCGCGCCGCGGGTCGCGCCAGTGCTTCTGTGCCTGAGCGACGCCGGCCTGCGCGAGCGCAAGGTAGCGCTGCTGGGCGGCGCTGAGGATGGGCGCGGGCGTGGGCGGCGAGCTGGCCGGCGGCGTCGCTGACGCGGATGCCGGCGCCGGGCAGGCGAGGCAGACCGCCGCTGCGAGCGTGGACAGGAGGAGCGTTGGCGCGCGCATGCGAGCTCTCATGGCAGTACAGGTCCTAACCCGATAGGCCCATGATCGGCGCGGCGCGCGCGTAGGATGAGGTGCTGTGTCCGAGACTCGATATGCATCGCCGCCCTCTCCGCCGTCCGAACGGGGCGCGTGGCTGCTGGCGTGCACGATCGGAGCACTCGGGCTGGCGGTGCTGGTCGCGGTGCTGACTGGTGTGGTCGGGCGTGCGAGCACGCCCGTGGCGCCCCCGCCGGTGCTGGTCTCGGCGGCGACTCCCGTGGCGGCGTCCGGGTCAGCGGACGCGGCGACGAGCGCGAATGCCCGTGCGAGGATCGTCGCGAGCCCGTCGCTGCAGCAGCAGCGCGTGCAGGCGCGCAGCTTCGTCGATGCGACGCAGACGCACATCTCGCGGGCGTGGATGGAGGGCTTCTATCCGATCTACGCGACCGCCCAGAGCACGTTCGGCGTCAACTGGCTGCTGCTGGCCTCGATCCACAGGCAGGAGAGCGCGTTCTCGACCGCGCCGAGCACCTACCAAGGGCTGAACTTCGCCCACTGCTGCGGCGGGCCGATGCAGTTCAACGTCACCAACGGGGAGCGGGCGGCGGGGCGGGCGGGGGGCGGGGGTCCCATCTACTTGGGATCTGGTCGCGGACTCGTACACCTACGGCAAACGTCCCGCGCACTACGACCACATGACCGCCACGCACCCGTCGATCTACGACGACTTCGACGCGATCATGGCGGCTGCGCACCTGCTGTCGGCGGACGGCGCCGAATACGCCCTCAACGAATCGGCGTGGGACGCGGCGTACGACTACTACGGCCACGACGCGACGGGCGTCACATACGCCGACCAGGTGCTCGCGCGCGCGATCGGCTGGTCCCAGCACGGCTTCTGCATCAACTGCGGGCTGGAGCCGGCGATGGTCGAAGCGGTCCAGGCCGCGTACGGCGCGCCGGTGCTGGCGGCGCTGGAAGCCGAGGAAGCCAAGCAGCGGCCCAACGCGGTGGCGGCAACGCGCGCCACGAGCACCCGGGCCGCGAAGCCCGGGTCCCGCGGGTAGTCGAGCGCGCCCCCCTCAGGCAGCGTCGGCCTGCGCGAACAGCTCGCCGGCGACGCGGTCGGTCGCCTGGCCGGTGCCGCCGAGCAGGCGCCTTGAGAGCTGCGCGCGGCGGAAGTACAGCGGCGCGTCGTGCTCCCAGGTGGCGCCGATGCCGCCGTGCACGGAGATCATGGTGCGCGCGGCGGTGTCGAGCGCGCGGCCGCCGACCGAGCGCGCGGCGCTGGCGGCGAGCGGGAACTCCGCCGGCGCGCCCGCGCGCGCCCAGCCCGCGTAGTAGAGCAGCGAGCGCCCGTTCTCGAGCTGGCGCAGCACCTCTGTGAGCGAGTGCTTGACCGCCTGGTAGGAGCCGATGGCGCGGCCGAACGTGAAGCGCTCCTTGGCGTAGGCGACGGACACGTCGAGCGCGGTTTCGACGCTGCCGAGCGACTCTGCGGCGATCAGCGCCTGCGCGAGGTACCACGCGGCGGCGAGCGTCTCCTCGGGGCAGTCGAGCACGACCGCGGGGGCGTTCTCGAGCGTGACGTGGCCGAGCGAGCGGGTCGAGTCGTAGCGCGTGACCGGCTCGATCTCCACGCCGGGCGCGTCGGCGAGGATCGCGACGCCGACAGGCTTGCCATCTGACAGCGCGACGCCGACGAGCGTGTCGGCGCCGGGCGCGTCGGGGACGAACGCGAAGCTGCCGGTGACCGGAACCCTCCCGTCCGCCCCGGCGGCGCCGGCGCTGGGCACGTCGCTGCGGGCGGAGCCGCCGGCGGGGTCGGTGCTCCAGCGCTGGTCGAGCTCGCCGGGCGGCTGTGCGGGCAGGTAGGCGGCGCGGCGCTCGCCGGTGGCCAGCGCGGGCATGAATTCGGCGGCGTTTGGGGCGTCGCCGAGGATGGCGGTGGCGGGCAGGTGCCCGAGCAGCGGGACGCTGGCGAGCACGCGACCGCACTCGCCGAGCACGAGCATCGCGTCGAACGCGTCTAGGCCGGCGCCGCCGTGGGCTTCGTCGATCAGCAGGCCGGCCCAGCCGGCCTCCCTGGCGGTCGGCCACAGGTCGGGCAGCGCGTTCTCGTCGCCGTCGAGCGCCTCGCGCGCGGCCTCGAGCGTCTTGAAGCGCGAGAGCGCGCCGCGGGCGGCCTCGCGCAGGAACACCTGCTCGTCGGAGAGTGCGAGATTCATGCTGCCGCTCCTTCCTTGGAGCGCAGCTCCGAGAATGGGATGCCCTTGTCAAGGCGCGGCTCGGGGGGCAGACCGAGCACGCGCTCGCCGACTGTGTTCCTGAGGATCTCTTCGGTCCCGCCGGCGGACTTGAGGCCGGGCAGGAACGAGATCATGTACGCCCACTGGCTGTCCTCGGTCAGCGCGTCGGGGCCGAGCACGTCGGCGATCAGGTCACCAGCCTTGATCGCGCCGGCGACGATCGTGACCTTCGCGAGGCCCGCCTCCGGGCCGGGGATCTGGCCTTTCTGCAGCGCGCTGAGCGTGCGGTAGCCGGTGAAGCGCACGGCGAGCAGTTCGCTTGCGACCTCGCCGAGCTGGTGGCGGATCTCGGGGTCGTGGCGGGCGTGCTCGTCGGCGGCGATGGCGCCGGCGAAGCGGGTCGAGTTGTAGCCCATGCCCTCGCTGCCGAGGCCGATGGTCACGCGCTCGAACATCAGCGTCGTCAGGCCGGTGCCCCAGCCGTTGCCGACGCCGCCGACGACAGCGTGCTCGTCGAGCGCGACGTCGTCGAAGAAGACCTCGTTGAACTCGGCCTCGCCGGAGATCTGGCGCAGCCCGCGCACGGTGACGCCGTCGGCGTCCATGGGGACGACGAACATCGTCAGGCCGTTGTGCTTGGGCACGTCGGGGTCGGTGCGCGCGAGCAGCAGCCCGTAGGAGGCGAACTGGGCGTTGGTCGTCCACACCTTCTGGCCGGTCAGCCGCCAGCTGCCGTCGTCCTGCTGGCGCGCGCGCGCTTGCACCGCCGCGAGGTCGGAGCCGGCGGCGGGCTCGGAGAACAGCTGGCACCACACCTCGTCGCCGTGGAGCATCGGCCCGAGATAGCGCGACTTCTGCTCCTCGGAGCCGTGGGCGATGATCGTGGGCCCGAGCATGCCGACGCCGATCGCGTCGAGGATGCCTGACACTTTCGCGCGGCCGATCTCCTGGTTGCAGATGACCTGCTCGATCGGGCCGAGTCCCTGCCCGCCGTACTCCTTCGGCCAGGTGACGCCCGCGAGGCCGGCCTCTGCGAGCTTGCCCTGCCAGACGCGACGCGCGGCGACGATCTCGTCCTCGTCCTCGAGCGCTCCCGGTCCTTGCAGGATCGGCGCTTCGGCCCTGTGCTCTTCGAGCCAGCTGCGCACCTGGGCGCGATAGGCGGCCTGCTCGGGTGTGTCGTCGAGATCCACGTCGTCTCCTTTGGCTGACTGACCAGTCAATCTACGCCACGGAAAGGTACCACCGTCAGGCGCCGGGCGGGAACGGCGCCTCGGGAACGATCGACTGGTGGTAGACGTCCTCGAAGCCGAGGTCGAGCAGCTGGCGGGCCTGGGTGCCGGGGTCTTCGGAGTTGAGCACGATCACGCCCAGGCGCACGCCGTGGCGCTCGGCGGTGGCGACGAGGCAGCGCCCGGCGGCTTCAGTCTGGCCGGTCTTCATGCCGGTGACGCCGGGGTATTTGTAGATGAGCAGCGGGTTGTTGTTGTAGAGGTAGAGCCTGCCGCCCTTGATGGGGAAGGGCAGGACCGCTTCGTAGGTCCCCACGACCTTGGCGATGCGGGGCTGCTGCATGTCGACGTGGGCGAGCACGGCGAGGTCGGCGGCGCACGAGTAGTTGCCGCCGTCGTAGAAGCCGGACGGCGAGGAGAAGCGCGTGCAGCCGAGCCCCAGCCTGGCGGCTTCTTCGTTCATGCGCACGACGAACCTGTTGACGGTGCCGGCGACGTGCTGGGCGAGCGCCACGGCGGCGTCGTTGCCGGAGGGCAGCAGCAGGCCGTAGAGCAGGCTCTCGAGTTTCACGTGCCGTCCGAGCGGGAGCACGCCAACCTTGGACCCGGGCATGTTTACGGCTTCTCGGGTGACGAGCACGGGCGCGTCGGCGGGCGCGGAGCGGACGGTGAGGAGCGCGGTCATCATCTTGGTGAGGCTGGCGATGGGCACGCGCAGGTACGCATTGCGCTGCCACAGGACCTGTCCGGTCGAAAGGTTGAACAGCAGCCCCGCCCGCGGCGGGCGGCTGAAGGCGACCTGCACGGGGTCCTTCTGCGGCGTGGAGATGCCGGCGAGCGCGAGCGCGGGCTTGGCAAGCGGAAAGCCGTAGGGAGAGCGCGCGGGGGCGGCGGGCGTCGAGCGCGCGGCGCCCCTGGCGCGGGCGGCGGAGGCGCGCGGCCGTTCGCTCGAGCCGCTGGCGAGCCCCATCTCGCCGATCAGGACGGCGAGCACGCCGAGGGCGAGCACGCCGAGGCCCGCCATCCGCCGTCGTCGCCTGCGCCGGGCAGCGAGCGCCCGCCGCTGGCGGCTCTGCCCGGGGGTGAGGAACGGCGAGGAGCTCATCCCCGTGGAGGATTGCGCAGCGCGCCGACGATGCCAACGGCGAGCAGCACGAGGATGAAGGCGGACAGCAGCGTCGCGAAGGTGAGCCCTTCCTTGGTGATGGCGGCGACGGTGAGGAAGGCGAAGCCGGCGATGAACACGAGTACGGCGCCCAGCACGAGCAGGCGGGTCATGCGGGGGCTCGGACGGGCGCAGCGGCGGGCGCCGGGGGCGGGGTCATGGGCATCAGTACACCGGTAGCGGCGGCTGCGGCGTGCCGGCCGACCCCCGGCGACGCGCGACGAACAGCCGGATGGCGAGCAGGCCGAAGGCGAAGCCGCCGATGTGCGCGAAGTAGGCGACGCCTTCTTCGCTGCCCGTGCCGGCGAGCCCGGCGGCGCCGAGGTAGAGCTGCTCGAGGAACCAGAAGCCGAGCAGGAAGATGGCGGGGACCTCGACGAGCGTGAAGAAGAACACGATGAACACGAGCGCTAGCACGCGCGCGCGGGGATACAGCAGGATGTAGCCGCCGAGCACGGCGGCGATCGCGCCGGAGGCGCCGAGCGTGGGACCGGTGGAGCCAGGGTCGGCGGCGACCTGAGCGCCGAGCGCGACGAGCCCGCCGAGCAGGTAGAAGACGGGGAAGCGCAGCCGCCCCATGGCGTCCTCGACGGTGGGGCCGAAGATGGCGAGGAAGATCATGTTGCCGAAGATGTGCAGGAAGCTCGCGTGCAGGAACATGGACGTGAACACGGTCTCCCAGGTAGCGGGCTGCGGGCCGGGCGTGCCGGTGACGCCGGGCTGTCCCTGACAGGCGATCGATTCGCCGATGCCGCCGGGCGTGTGCAGGGTGATCAGTTCGCAGTGCTTGCCGGGGTGGGTGAGCTCGTATGGGATCGCGCCGTAGTGCACCTCGACGCCGTTGGTGGGTCCGCCGAAGAAGCTGCCGCCGTGGCGGATCTCGAGCAGGTAGACGACGACGTTGATCGCGACGAGCACGACGGTGACGATCGGGAAGCGCGCGAGCGGGATGTTGTCTTTGAGCGGGAACATCGCTGCTGGCCCGCGCGGGGCGAGGGCGCGTCAGAGCGTATCCCCCGTCAGGCGGCGCGGCGGCAGGCGCGCGGCGGCTACGCGTGCGCGGCGAGCGGCCCGACGCCGGGGCGCGCCTGTGGGACGTGCTGGTCGGCGTGGTAGGAGGAGCGCACGAGCGGGCCGGCGGCGACGTGGTCGAAGCCGAGCTCATAGGCGGCGCGCTCGAGCGCGCCGAACTCGTCGGGGTGCCAGTAGCGCACGACCGGGAGGTGGCGCTCGGAGGGGCGCAGGTACTGCCCGACGGTGAGCACCTGCACGTCGCTGTGCCTGAGCGTCGCGAACGTGTCGACCATCTCCTCGTGGGTCTCGCCGAGGCCGACCATGAGTCCGGACTTCGTGAGCACCTGCCCTTCGCCGAGCTCGTGTGCGAGGCGCAGCACGCGGCATGAGCGCTCGAACTGCGAGCCGCGGCGGGCGAGCGGATACAGGCGGGGGACGACCTCGACGTTGTGGTTGAAGACGTCGGGGCGCTCGGCGATGACCTTGGCGAGCGGCATCTCCTGTCCCTGGAAGTCGGGCGTGAGCACCTCGATCTGGCAGCCGGGCGCCTGGCGGCGGACCTGACGGATGACGCCAACGAATGCGGAGGCGCCCTTGTCGGGCAGGTCGTCGCGGTCGACGGAGGTGACGACGGCGTGGCGCAGTCCCATGCGCGCGATCGAGCGCGCGACGCGGGCGGGCTCGAGCGGGTCGTTCCAGGTGGGCTTGCCGGTCTTGACGTTGCAGAAGCCGCAGCGGCGCGTGCAGGTGTCGCCGAGGATCATGAACGTGGCGGTGCCGCGCTCCCAGCACTCGCCGACGTTGGGGCAGGCGGCCTCCTGGCAGACGGTGTGCAGGTTCTCCGCGCGGATCATGTCGGTGAGCTCGCGGTAGCGCTGCCCGTCCGGGCGCGGGCACCTTGAACCACGGCGGCTTGCGCTCGCGGATGGGCCGCACGTCGGGCCCGAGCACGCGCAGCACGTCCATCCCCCCGGGGTTGGCGCGCGAGCGGGTGGAGGAGGTGGCGCTCACGCGGGCACCGCTTCGGCGGGGGCGGGCCGCTGGACGCTTGCGGGCTGGTCGGTTTTCATGGGGCGAGCTCCGCTCGCCTGGAGGCGTGCGCGGTGTCGATGCCGAGGCGCTGCGGCGTGACCAGGCGCTGGCGCCGCCCGTGCGCCTGGCAGAAGCTGTGGGCGATGCGCTTGCGAAAGCACGCGAGCGCTTGACAGTCACCGGCGGACTCGCGGGCGATGGACGTCATGGTCACGCTCGGCAGCCCGCAGGCGACTACCCAGGAGAACGGCTGGAGCTCGTTGTGGACGTTGACGGCGAACCCGTGGGTGGTGACGCCGCGGGAGACGTGCACGCCGATGGAGGCGATCTTGCGATCGTCGACCCACACGCCGGTGTAGTCGATGCCCTCGTCGTGGCGCGAGCGAGCTGCGATCCCTTCCTCGCCGAGCGCGCCGATTATCGCGTCTTCCATGGTGCGCAGGTGGCGGTGCACGTCGTCGATGCGCATGATCGGATAGCCGACGAGCTGGCCGGGCCCGTGGTAGGTGAGCTGCCCGCCGCGGTCGACATCGACCACGTCGATGCCTCTTGCACGGTAGAAGTCCTCGCCAAACGGCAGGTCATCAGCGCCGGAGCGCCGCCCGCGTGTGTACACGGGCTGATGCTCGAGCAGCAGCAGCGTGTCGGGCAGCTCCTCGGCCTGTCGCCGGGCGCGGATCTGCTCCTGGGCGGCGAGGGCGTCGCGGTAGGCAACCGTGCCGAGACGGCAGACCCGGATGTCGGTGGGGGATTGCCAACATTGGCCCATATTCCCCTCTGGACATGCACATCGGCGCGGCGCTCATCTTCGATCCGCTCCCCGGCGGCGGGACGCCGGACTTCGCCGAGTTCCGCGACTACGTGCGCCGGCGGTGGGGATCCTGCCCCGCTTTTCTCAGCGGCTATCCGGCACGCACGCGGTCCGCTGACGTGGCTGACGTGGGAGCCGGCAGACGAGTTCGACTCCGACGCGCACGTGCACCACGCGACGCTGCCGGCGCGGCACGGAGCGGAGCTGCGCGATGCTGGGAGTTCTGGTAGCATAGTTGGCACGCCACCGGCCGCTTAGATGACGCTGATCGACGGGCTCGAGGGCGGGCGCTGGGCGCTTGCGACCAAGACGCACCACTGCCTCGTCGACGGCGTCGGCTCGCTTGACATCGCAGACGCCCTGCTCGACGTCTCCCCGGAGGCTGCGCCGGTGCCATTGCAGCCGCTGCCGAACGGTCACGGGGAGGTAACGGAGCATGACAATGGCCGGTTCTGGCTCTCGCCCGGCTTGGTCCTGCGTGGGGCGCGGGCAGGTGTCGGCGCGGCGCTGCACCCTCGCGAATCGATCGATCGCGTGCGGGCGGCGGTTGAGCTGATCGTGCGCGACGAGGTGATCGGGGCGCCACAGTCGAGCCTGAACGGCCCGATGAGCGGCACGCGCCACTTTGCCACCGTGCGGGTGGACCTCGCGGATGTGAAGGCGACGAAGGCGCGCCTCGGCGGCACCGTCAACGACGTCGTGCTGGCGCTGTGCGCGGGCGGGCTGCGACACCTGCTGCTGTCCCGCGGCGAGGGGCTGCCCCAGGGCGATCTGCGGGCGCAGGTGCCGGTTAACATCCGCTCGGAGGACTCAGGGTCGCGGTCGTCACGACTAAGTCGCTCTCGGCGAGCGTCGAGGCCGACCTCCCCGCTCCGCCGCGTTGAGCTCGGAGCAGCTCAGGGGCTCTCACGCCAGGCTGCGGATGACCGCGACCATGAGCGTCATCGCCAAGATGAACTCGATTACCTGATCATCTCGTCACCTCCTTTCCCGGGCCGTTCGGCCTCGGACCGGCCTGATCGGGCGGGGTGGCGGCTCCTGCGACGAGCCTACTCACGACTTCGGTGGATACTCGGCGCGGGGCGGATGGGAGACGGTCAGAGCGTCAGCGCCGCCGGCTCCTCCAGCAGCTCGCGGATGCGCGCCAGGAACAGCGCCGCTTCCGCTCCGTACAGGATGCGGTGGTCGCAGGCGAGGACCAGCGTCATCGTGTTGCGCGCGATCACCTCGCCCTCGCGCACCACCGCGCGCGGCACCAGCGCGCCGACCGACAGGATCGCCGCCTGCGGCGGGTTGATGATCGCGGTGAAGCTCCTCGACGCCGTACATCCCGAGGTTCGACACGGTGAACGTGCCGCCGCCCAGCTCCGGCGGGGTGATCGTGCCCGCGCGCACGCGCTCGGCCAGCGCGCGCGTCTCGCGGGCGATCTCGCCCAGCGCCTTGGTCGTCCGCGTCGAACACCGTCGGCACCACCAGCGCGCCCTCCGCCGCCGACCGCCACGCCCACGTTGACGCGCGAGTACAGCTGCACGCGCCCGTCGCGGTAGCTGCCGTTCGCGCGCGGATGCTCGCGCAGCGCCAGCGCGCTCGCCTTCACCGACCATGTCGTTGTACGTCGGCACCTCGTGCGCGTGCGCGCCCGTCGCGCCGCCCGGGCTCGACAGCTGCTTCAGCTGGCTGCGCAGCTGCACGCACTCCTCCATGTCGACGTCGATCTGCAGCGTGAAGTCCGGGATCGTCGCCTTGGACTCCGCCATCCGGCGTGCGACCGTCTGCTGCGTGCGCGACAGCTCGACCGTCGTCGTCTCGCCCTTCGCCGTCAGCACGCCCTCGAGCGCCGCCGCCGAGCCCGTGGCGCGGCGAGCGCCGCGGCGGGCGCTCTCAGCCGCAGCGCCTCCGCGGCGGAAGCGCCGGAGGGCGCGCCCGCGCCCGGCCGGCCAGCACGTCGGCCTTCACGATCCGCCCGCCCGGGCCGCTGCCGCTGACGCCGTGCAGGTCGATGCCGCTCTCGCGCGCGATCCGCCGCGCCAGCGGCGACGCCTTCACCCGCCCGTCGGCTGCCGCTGCGCGTCGAGCCCGCCCGGGCGGAAGGCGCCGCGGGAGCGAGCCGCCCTGCGCGGCTACCTCGCCGTTGGACCTGCGCCGAAGCCGCGGTCGCGGTCGAACCGCTCGCCGCTGCGCTGTCACCGCGCGCGCGCTCGCCGGCCGGCCCTCCGAAGGCCGGCCCCTCATCCGTACCCGCCGACGCCGCGCCCACCAGCGCGATCACCTCGCCCAC
Source organism: uncultured Solirubrobacteraceae bacterium (assembly GCA_963756205.1). Taxonomy (GTDB): domain Bacteria; phylum Actinomycetota; class Thermoleophilia; order Solirubrobacterales; family Solirubrobacteraceae; genus Palsa-744. Next base: position 1,093,707 of record CAVWMU010000002.1, on the reverse strand, counting down.
CGCAAGCGTGGAGCCCTCCGCCGCGACGATCTCGCAGCACCCCCTCCTGGTCTGACTCGTACGTCATCGTCGCCTTGTCCGTCTCGATCTCCACCAGCTCCTCGCCGCGCGCCACCTGCTCGCCGTCCGCCTTCAGCCAGCGCAGGATCGTCCCCTCCTCCATCGTGTCCGACAGGCGCGGCATCACCAGCTCGGCCATCAGCCGCTCGTCGCGCTCGTCGATTGAGCGGCGGGCGCCCGGCCCAGCGCCGCCAGCGCCGCCGCCACGATCTGCGGCTCGTGCGGGTACGCGATGTCCTCCAGCGGCTTCGAGTACGGCATCGGCACGTCCGCCCCGCGTCACCCGCGCCACCGGCGCGTCCAGGTCGTCGAAGGCCTGTTCGGCGATCAGCGCCGCCAGGTTCGCGCCCACGCCACCGTGCGGCCAGCCCTCCTCCACGATCACGCAGCGGTTCGTCTTGCGCACCGACTCGAGGATCGTGTCCAGGTCCAGCGGGCGCAGCGTGCGCGGGTCGATCACCTCCGCCTGAACGCCGTGCTCGTCGGCCAGCGTCTGCGCCGCGCGCTCCGCCGTCAGCGCCATCCGCGAGACGCCCACCATCGTCACGTCCGAGCCCTCGCGCGCCACCCGCGCCAAGCCGAAGGGGACGAGGTGCTCCTCATCCTCGGGCACCTCGCCGCGTACGCCGTAGAGCGACTCGTGCTCGATGAAGATCACCGGGTTCTCATCGCGGATCGCCGTCTTCAACAGCCCCTTGGCGTCCGCCGCCGTCGCCGGCACCGCCACCAGCAGGCCCGGGATGTGCAGGAACAGCGACTCCAGGCAGTGCGAGTGCGTCGGCCCCAGCTGGTGGCCGGCGCCCTGGGGCATGCGCACCACCAGCGGCACCCGCGCCTGGCCGCCGAACATGTAGTGGATGTGCGCGGCGTGGTTGACGATCTGGTCGAACGCCAGCAGCGCGAAGTTGATCGTCATCAGCTCCACCACCGGTCGCAGGCCCGTCATCGCCGCGCCCACGCCCACGCCCGACGATCGTGTTCTCCGAGATCGGCGTGTCGCGCACGCGGCGCTCGCCGAACTCCGCCAGCAGGCCGTCCGTGACCTTGAACGCGCCGCCGAACACGCCGATGTCCTCGCCCATCAGCACCACCCGCTCGTCGCGCGCCAGCTCCTCGCGCAGCGCCGCGTTCGAGCGCCTCGCGGTAGCGCATCTGCGCCATCAGCCCGTCCCCTCCGCGATGCCGCCCGTCTCCGGGTCGACCGCGGCTGCGCCGCGGTCCTCGCCCGCCGCCAGCGCGTCGGTCAGCTGCTGCGGGATCTCGTCGTTCGCCGCCGGCGGGCCGTCGGGCGGCTGCGTCTGCGCTCGCGCGTCCGCCGGCGTGTCCGTCGTCTGCAGCGAGTACCAGCCGCGCACATCCAGCTCGCCCGTCCCCGAGCGTGGGAGCACGTACACGTCGTCGTACAGCGACTCCGGCGTCGGGAACGGCGAGGCCTCCGCGAACTCCACCGCCGCGTCCACACGCGCGATCGCCTCAGCGTCGATCCGCTCGCGCTCGGCCTCGTCGATCACGCCCTCGCGCACCAGCAGCTCTGCCGAACGCGGGCAGCGGGTCGCGCTCGCGCCAGCGCGCCACCTCCTCCTTCGTGCGGTACTGCTCCGGGTCGGCCATCGAGTGGCCGCGGAAGCGGTAGGTCACCGCCTCCACCAGCACCGGCTGGCGCTCCTCGCGCACGCGCTGCGCACCGCCTCGCTCAGCGACCGCGTGCGTGTCCAGCACGTCCATGCCGTCGCAGCGCATGCCCGGCACGCCCAGGCTCTCGCCCTTGCGCTGCAGGTCCGTCACCGCCGAGTGGCGGCGCAGCGAGGTGCCCATGCCGAACTGGTTGTTCGTCACCATGAACACCACCGGCAGCTTCCACAGCGCCGCGATGTTCAGCGTCTCGCCGAACGTGCCCTGGTTGGACGCGCCGTCGCCGAACGTGCACAGCGTCACCTCGTCCGTGCCCTTGTAGTCGGAGGCGAGCGCGATGCCCGCCGCGATCGGCAGGTTGCCGCCCACGATCCCGTAGCCGCCCATGAAGCGCCGCGCCAGGTCGAACATGTGCATCGAGCCGCCGCGCCCGCCCGAGCAGCCGTCCGCGCGGCCGAACAGCTCCGCCATCACGTTCTCCGGCGGCGTGCCGCGCACCAGCGCGTGCGCCGTGCGAGCGGTAGGTCGAGATCAGGTAGTCGTCCTCGCGCAGCGCCCGCGCGCTGCCCACGATCGTCGCCTCCTCGCCGATCGACAGGTGCAGGAAGCCGCCGACTTTCGCGCGCGCGTACATCTCGCCCGCGCGCTCCTCGAAGCGGCGGATCAGCGTCATCGTCTGCGAGCCACTCGCGCGCGTGCTCCGGCTCCGGCAGGCTCGACTCGGGCGGGCTTGGCGCGGGCGGGCTCGACATCAATGCTCCACGGTACTCCAGCGCGCCATGAACTCCTCCGCCTCCAGCTGCGACAGGTCCGCGCGCAGCGCCCGCGCGAGCTTCGACGCCGCCTGCGGCGGGCGGTCCCAGAAGAGCACCACCTCGCCGCTGTCAACCTCCACCACCTCGATGTGGTCCGTGCGCGTCGTGTCCGCCAGCAGCGCCGGCGTCAGGCCGCCGCGGGTGACGATCAGGCGGTACGCGTGGTTTGCCCTCATGCCATGCGCTCCGCCGCGCGCTGCCGCTCGGGGGCGTCCTCGCCGACGAACACGTCCTCGCCGAGGACGATCGCCGGCACGTCCGTCACGCCCGCGTGCGCGGCCGTCGCCGTGCTCGCCGCCAGCCGCTGCGCCGTCGCGCGCAGCTCCGCGCCGCGCAGCACCGCCGCCGGGTGCATCTCGCACGCAGCCGCCGCGATCAGCACGAAGTCCGGGTCGGCCAGCGAGTGCCCGCCCGCGAACGCCTGGCGGAACGCCGCCTGCGCGAACGGGACCGCGCGGCCGATCGACGCCGCGTACGTCGCCACGCGCATCGCCAGCGAGCTGTCGAACGGGAACGGCTCCGGCCAGCGGATCGGCTGCAGGCCAAGCTCCCGCGCGCGGCGCTCGACCTGCGCGCGGAACACCTCCCGCTCCTCGGCGCAGCGAAACGCGTCGAAGCGCTCCGCGCCGGCGAGCTCGCGCGCGAGCACCGGGCGCCACTCCGCGCGCGCGCTCGCGTCCGCGAGCACCTGCAGCACGCGCTCGGCCGCCAGGTACGCCAGCGGGCTGGCGAGATCGAAGTAGAAGGCTGCCGGTGGCGACACACGCCGAGGTTAGTGGCACGTTCCAAAGGCGGCCGGGCCGTGGATGGCAGATGACGCACGCGAGCGCAGGCGTGCTGGTTGCACGCCGAGCACCGCGGGTGGCGTCTGACGCCGGGGAACGGTCGCCTTCAGCCGTGGATCAGCCAGCCGTCGGCCGCGCGTCCAGCTTCCATCACGGCCTCTGACAGCGTCGGGTGCCCGTGGATGATGCGCGCCAGCTCCGGGAAGCCGCCCTCGAGCGCGCGCACGTTCACGAGCTCCTGGATCAGCTCGGTCGCTCGCGAGCCGACGATGTGCCCGCCGAGCAGCTCGCCGTAGCGGCTCTCGCCGACCACCTTCACCAGGCCCGTGCGGTCGCCGTACACCGTGCCGCCGCCCGACCGCGCCGTAGGGCACCTTGCCGACCACCACGTCGTGGCCCTGCTCGCGCGCCTGCTCCTCGGTCAGCCCGAACGAGCCGACGTTCGGCGTGCAGAAGGTCGCGCGCGGGATGTCCGCGTAGGCGATCGGGTGCGTCTCGCGCCCGGCGATCGTCTCCGCCGCGATGATGCCCTCGTCGGAGGCCTTGTGCGCGAGCGCCGGCCCCGGCACGAGGTCGCCGATCGCGTACACGCCCGCGCGGCTCGTGCGCAGCGCGCCGTCCACCCGCACCAGGCCGCGCTCGTCCAGCTCGACGCCCGCCTCCGCCAGGCCGAGCCCTTCGATGTCCGCCCCGCGCCCGGCGGCGATCACCAGGTAGTCGACCTGCGCCGACTCCGAGCCGTAGGAGAAGCTCACGCTCGTCTCGCCCGCGCTCACGTCCGCCACGGGCGTGCTCGTGTGCACGCTGATGCCCTGGCGCTTGAGGCCGCGCTCGACCAGGCGCGAGATGTCCCCGTCCTCGGTCGGCAGCACGCGCTCGAGCGCCTCCAGCAGCAGCACCTCGCTGCCCAGGCGCGCGAACGCCGATGCGATCTCCGCTCCGGACGCGCCCGCGCCGACGACCGCCAGGCGCGCCGGCACCTCCGCGCAGCGCCCACGCCTCCTCGGTGCCGATCACGCGCCCGCCGAACTGCACGCCGGGAATCGCGCGCGGGACCGAGCCGGTGGCGAGGATCACGCTGCCCGCACCGATCGTCTGGGGCTCCGCGCCAGGCGCGTGCGCCACCACGTCGCCGTCGGCCGTCAGCCGCGCGCTGCCCTCGACCACGTCGATGCCGTCTTTCTTGAACAGCCCGCCCACGCCCGAGGTGAGCGTGCTCACGACCTTCGCGCGCCGGGCCTGCACCGCCGCGTAGTCGACCTCCACACCGCTCACCTTCAGGCCGAACTCCTCCGCGTCGCGGATCTCAGACAGCAGGTCCGCCGAGCGCAGCACCGCCTTCGCGGGGATGCACGCGTAGTTCAGGCAGCGCCCGCCGAGCTTGTCGCGCTCGACCACCGCCGTCCTCAGGCCGAGCTGCGCGGCGCGAATCGCCGCCACGTATCCGCCCGGTCCCGAGCCGATGACGATGCAGTCGTAGGAGCTCTCGGCCATCGAGGCCGCACACTATCGAAAGGTCAATCGCGGCCCAGGTGTTCGCCCGCCTGGATGCGGCCCATGACCCGCACCAGCTTCCAGAACAGCCAGCCGCCGAGGCCGATCGCCAGCAGGCACCCGCCGGCGGCCGCCAAGGTCGACGCTACGACCAGCGCGAGCGAAGTAACGATTATCTGGAACGCGAGCAGCGCCTCGAAGCCGAGGACCGCCAGTAGCGGCGGCGGTACATCCCCAGCGCCAGCGCCGCGAACACCGCCGCCAGGAAGATCGCGCCGGGCAGCGAGCCGCCGTGGCTGGAGAGGTCGTGGATCGTCAGCCCGCCGACGAGCACCGCCGCCGCCAGCAGCGCGCACACGGTCGACGGCGACAAGCAGCGCCGGCGGGCGCTCCCCGGGCGCGAGCGGCACGAGCTGCGCGCGGGCGAGCTCGTCGCGCTCGGATCTCGGCGGGCGGGTGCGCTGGCCGCTGCCGGCCATCGGCCTCACGGCTCCGGTGGGCGCGGCTCGAGCCGGTCGCGAAGCGCTCGCGCCGCCTGCTCGGGATCGTCCGCGTCCGCGATCGCCCGCAGCACGCATACCCGCGTCGCGCCCGCGTCGAGCGCCGCTGCGAGGTTGTCCGTGTGCAGGCCGCCGATCGCGAAGAACGGCACCGGCGCGTTTGCCGCGGCGTAGCGGATCAGCTCGATGCCCACCGCGGGGCGGCCGGGCTTGGTGGGCGTCTCGTGGATCGGGCCCACGCCGATGTAGTCGACCACGCTCGCGTCGACCGCGTCGATCTGCGCCGGCGAGTGGGTCGAGACGCCGATCAGCATCTCCGGGCCGACCAGCTCGCGGACCTCCGCGGCCGGGATGTCGTCCTGCCCCACGTGGATCCCGTGCGCGCGCGCTTCGCGCGCCACCCACGGACGGTCGTTGACGATCAGCAGCGCCCCCAGCGACTCGCACAGCACGCGCGCGGCGGTCGCCACAGACGCCAGATCCTCGTCGGGCATGTGCTTCTCGCGCAGCTGCACCACGTCCACGCCGCCTGCGATCGCCCCTCGCAGCAGCGTCGGCAGCTCGCGGCCATCCTGGTTGGCGCCGCACACGAGATACAGGCGCGCGGCGGCGAGCAGCGCCAGGTGGTCGGCTCGCGCGGCGGCGACGGTGGGATCGTGACTGGACATATGTCCGCAGTCTCTCATGAGCCGCGTCCGGCTTGGTAGCGTCGGGTGGATGGTTCGGTCATCGACCGCCGCGTCGCTCGCCGTCGCATGCTCCGCCGCGGGGCTGCTGCTGGGCGCGAGCGACGCCCTGTCATCCACGCCGCGCGCGCACGCCGCCGGGCTCTCCGCACAGGAAGCCGCGACCCTCAGGCACGACGATCGAGGTCTGTACCTGGCCTTCTGCCCGCGGGACGAAGAAGCCGCCACGATCGCCTCCGTGCCGTCGAAGGTCGGCCCACGGGCGACGGCCGCGGAGGCCGATCACGAGGGCTGGCCGGCGGACGAATGCCTGAAGATGGACAAGGGGTCCGCAGGGCTCACGCATACGATCGTCGGCCTCAGGCACGTGCACAACTGGCTGCTCGGCGGCTACGGCAACGACACGATCTTCGCCGGCGACGCCGGTGACGTGATCTGGGGGGACTACCACCCCGAAGGGCAGTCGGAAAGCCAGAGCGACTACATCCACGGCGGAGCCGGAGAAGACTGGATCTACTCCAGCCATGGCTACAACGAGATCTGGACCGGGGCCGGCAACGACCACCTCGCCCTCGTGTACGGCCACGGCACCGTGTACTGCAACGGCCCCGGCGTGAAGACCTTCGTCATGCGCTATCTGCCGCAGAACCGGCCGTGGACGCTGGTGGGCTGCTCGCACAAAGTGCTCGTCCGCTACCGAGCCTGAACGCCGCGCCGGCGGGGCTCGCCCCGGGTCGGGGGCGGGCTAGCATCATCCCCATGCCCGACAACCACCAACTCGACGTGGTCGTCGTCGGCGGCGGCATCATCGGCCTGGCGATCGCCTGGCGCGCGCGCCAGGCGGGTCTGACGGTGACGGTGCTCGAGCGCGACCTCGCCGGGCGGGGGACCTCGCACGTGGCCGCCGGCATGCTCGCGCCCGTCGCCGAGGTCGAGTTCGGCGCGTCGGGGCGGCGCCTGCTGGAGCTGGGGCTGCGCTCGGCCGGCATGTGGCCCGCGTTCGCCTCCGAGCTCGAGACGAGCGCCGGAGCGTCCGTGGGCCTGATGCGCACCGGCACGCTGCTCGCCGCGCGCGACGAGGACGACGCGCGCGAGCTCGAGCGCCAGCTCGACTTCCGCCGCTCGCTCGGGCTGGGCGTGCGGCGGCTGCGTCCGAGCGAGGCGCGCGAGCTGGAGCCTGCGCTCGCCCCGACCGTGCGTCTCGCGCTGGAGGCGCCCGACGATCATTCGGTCGATCCCCGGCTGGTGCTCGCCGCGCTCAGGCGGGCGTGCGACTCGGTGGGCGTCGAGCTGTGCGAGCGCTCGCCCGTGGCGCGCGTGGAGCTGGACGGCGGGCGGGTCGCCGGTGTGACGCTCGCGACCGGCGAGCGCGTGGCCGCCGAGGAGGTCGTGCTGGCGGCCGGCCCATGGTGCGAGGGCATCGAGGGCCTCCCGCACGACGCGTGCGTGCCCGTGCGCCCGGTCAGGGGCCAGATCCTGCGGCTGCGCGACCCCGCCGGGCCGGGGCTGCTGAATCGGGTGCTGCGCTTCCGCGGCGGCTATCTAGTCCCGCGCGGCGACGGCCGCTACGTGCTCGGCGCGACCGTCGAGGAGCGCGGCTTCGGGCTGGCGCCCACCGTCGGCGGCGTGTACGAGCTGCTGCGCGACGCCCGCGAGCTCATGCCGGGCGTCAGCGAGTTGGAGATCGAGGAGCTGTCCGTCGGCCTGCGCCCGGGCACGCCCGACAACGCCCCCGCGATTGGCCGCGGAGCGGTGGACGGGCTGGTCTGGGCGACCGGCCACTACCGCAACGGCATCCTGCTCGCCCCGCTCACCGCCGAGCTCGTGGCCAGCGTGCTCGCCGGCGGGGACTCGGGCGCGGACGACGCGCTGCTGTCCGCGTGCGCCCCCGAGCGCTTCGCCGCGAGCCCGGCCGCGGGGGCAGCCACGTGATCCTGCTCAACGGCGAGCATTCGGACGTGCGGGCGGGCGAGACCGTGGCCGCCGTGCTCGCGCGCCTCGGCCTGGATGCGGACGCCCGTGGGGTCGCGGTGGCGGTCGACGGAGAGGTGGTGCCGCGCGCGGCGTGGGGGTCGTACACCGTCGGCGAGGACGCGCGCGTGGAGGTGCTCACGGCCATGCAGGGAGGATGATCACGGTATGCACGACACGCTGAGCACGAGCGAGGACGTCCTCACCATCGCCGGGACGACGATGCGCTCGCGGCTGCTGCTGGGAACCGGCGGCTTCCCGTCGCTCGAGCTGATGGCCGAGGCGATCGCCGCGAGCGGGAGCGAGCTCGTGACGGTCGCGCTGCGGCGTGTGGATCCCACCCACCCGGGAGGGGGTGCCAGACATCGCGGCTCGCTGATCGGCGTGCTCGCCGACGCGGGCGTGCGGCTGCTGCCGAACACCGCCGGCTGCCACACCGCGCGCGACGCCGTCATCACCGCGCGCCTGGCGCGCGAGGCGTTCGCCACCGACTGGATCAAGCTCGAGGTGATCGGCGACGAGGACACGCTCCTGCCCGATGCGCCGGAGCTGCTGCGCGCCGCCGAGCAGCTGATCGACGAGGGCTTCGTCGTGCTCCCCTACACCACCGACGACCCCGTGCTCGCCCGCCGTCTGGCGGACCTCGGCTGCGCGGCGGTGATGCCGCTCGGCTCGCCCATCGGCAGCGGCATGGGCATTCGCAACCCGTACAACATCGCGCTGATCCGCGAGGCGGTGGACGTGCCGGTGGTGCTCGACGCCGGCATCGGCACCGCCTCTGACGCCGCGCTTGCGATGGAGCTCGGCTGCGACGCGGTCATGGCCGCGTCGGCCATCTCCCGCGCGCAGGACCCCGTGGCGATGGCGCGCGCGATGCGCGCGGCCGTGCAGGCCGGGCAGCTCGCGCGCGGTGCGGGCCGCATCCCCCGGCGTCTCTACGCGACGGCGTCCACGCCCGAGCACGGCATCCCGGACTTCGGCGAGGACGCGTCCGGACTCAGCTGACGACTTCGATCGTGCCGTTCATCGTCACCGGGTACAGCGTGCACTCGTAGTGGATCACCCCGGGCTTGCTCGCCTTCAGCTCGAACGTGGCGCCTTCGCCGAAATTCCTGGACGCGAATCTGTACGGGCCGCCCTCGCTGGTGACGTTCGCCTGCTCGGAGTCGTAGTTCGTCCACCTGATCGTGCTGCCCACCCTCACCCTCACCGTGTCCGGGTCGATCGCGATGTTGCGGTAGGCGATCTGCACCAGCCCGCTCTGCACGGGCGCCGACGGCGACGGCGAGGCGAACCTGGGCGTGGTGTCGAGCTTCAGTGACGCGCTGCCCGACGTCGACGTCCTCGACTTGGTGCTCGTCGATGTGGCGGTGGCGCTCGACGTCGCGGTCGAACCAGAGCTGCCGGTCGAGCTGCTCGACGATCCGCAGCCGGCAAGCAGGGCCAACGCGCCGCACGCGGCGGCAGCGGCGAAAGCTGTTCTCATCTGTGGGCGATCCTTTCTCGGCAGATTCTTGCAACCGGACGATCGCACACCGCGGTCCTCGCGGCCCCGGTTGGGTCGCGGCTTCGCCGGCGCCTCGGAAGGTGGTCGAGGGAGGGGGCAACGGTCGCGCCCTCTCCCTCGACGTGCTCCAGCCGCGCACTCCCTCCCCGCTCAGGGGGCAGCGGCTGGGACCGCTACCTGACCGCCTGCCCCTTCGCCTTGAGGGCATACCAGTAGCCACCGAACTCGAACGCCCCCACATAGGAGGTTTCTCCGGGGCCGATGTCACGGCTGTACATGTACAGCGGGTGGCCCTTGTAGGTCACCTGTCTTTCGCCGCCGGGCAGTGTGATCGTCGACAGCAGCGCGGCGTTGACGCCCACGCCTGCGGTCGGTGCGCCGGTGACCTCGAGCGGCGGCCACACCTCTGGGCAGCCGGTGATCGTCACGCACTTCTCCTTGGTCCTTTTGTCCTTGGTGAACTCGAACAGGGTGAAACCCGAGGAGGAGACGAGGATCGTCCCCAGGCTCGTTTCGCGCAGTTCGACGGTCGCGCTCTGAGCTCTGCGGGCAGTCGGACGGCGGGCGCTCGCGTTGGCGATCGCCATGCCGCTGACGGCCAGGACCAGTAGGCCCATGAACAGCGTGCGGGTCAGCTTCATGGTGGTTCCTCTCGATTGCGTGATCCAGCCCGGAATGCCTTGCCTCCCGGATCCGGGAGGGCCGCGCCGGCCCTCGACCGACCATGACGTCGCCGCCGTGCACAACCTTCCCGAATCCAAACGCAGACGGGCACAGGCGTAGACCGCCTACACTGGCCGATTCCATGACGCCACGCCATTTCCTCACCGGTGCGGAGCTGAGCGCCGCCGAGCTGGACGCGCTGCTCGACCGGGCGCTCGAGCTCAAGCGCGCGCCGCGCTCCTCCCAGGCCCTGGCCGGGCGCAGCGTGGCGCTGATCTTCGAGAAGCCCTCGACGCGCACGCGGGTCTCCTTCGAGGTGGGGATCGACGAGCTCGGTGGCCACGCGGTGGTGCTGCGCGCGGACGAGCTGCAGCTCTCGCGCGGCGAGGCCCCGCGCGACACGGCGCTCGTGCTCTCCAGGCACGTGGCCGCGGTCGGGCTGCGCACGGGAGCGGACGAGCGACTCGAGGAGCTCGCCGTCCACAGCACGGTGCCGATCGTCAACATGCTCAGCGCCCGCCACCATCCCTGCCAGGCGCTCGCCGACCTGCTCACGCTGCGCGAGGCATGCGGCACGCTGGAGGGTCTGCGCGTGGCCTACGTCGGCGACGGCAACAACGTCGCCCGCTCGCTCGCCGTGCTCGGAGCGCTCGCGGGCATGCACGTGGCGCTCGCCTCGCCCGCCGGATACGCGCTGGAGGGCGATCTCGAGCTTCCGGCCGGCGCCCGCGGCGCGGTCACGCATCACTCCGACCCGCACGAGGCGGTGCAGGACGCGGCCGCCGTCTACACCGACGTGTGGGTGAGCATGGGCGATGAGAGCACCGCCGAGCAGCGTCGCCGCGACCTAGCCGACTACCGCGTGGACGACGCGCTGCTGGACGCCGCCGCGCCGGGCGCGTTCGCGATGCACGACCTGCCCGCGCATCCGGGCGAGGAGATCTCCGCCGAGGTCCTGTACGGCTCGCGCGAGCACATCTGGGACCAGGCCGAGAATCGCCGGCACGCGCAGAAGGCGCTGCTGGAGCTGCTGGTGGCGCCGGCGTGAGCGTCGAGGCTCTGCCAGCGCCCCCCGAGGGCTCGCCGCGTCCGCAGCGAGGCGATGAGCTGGAGCTGCGGATCGACTCGCTCGCGTTCGGCGGCGAGGGCGTGGCGCGGCTGGGCGACACCCCGTCCGGGGCGCACGGTGGGGGATACGTGGTGTTCGTCGCCGGCGCGATCCCGGGCGACCGCGTCCGTGCGGTCGTGCACAAGCGCAAGCGCAGCTACGCGCACGCGCGCACGGTGGAGGTGCTCGAGCCGAGTCCCGAGCGGATAGCGCCGGTCGCCGACCACCCCGGCGTGCCGTGGCAGGTGATCCCCTACGAGCGCCAGCTGGAGATCAAGCGCGGTCAGGTCGACGACGCGCTGCGGCGGATCGGCCGGCTCGACGGCTTCGAGCTGGAGGAGATCGTGCCGGCGCTGGCGCAATGGCGCTACCGCAACAAGCTCGAGTACTCCTTCGGCGAGGTCGGCGACGCTGCCGGCCGCGAGCTCGTGTGCGGGTTCCACGCCCCCGCCGGTGGCAACCACGTTATGGCGATCGGCGACTGCCTGCTGGCATCCGAGCGCGGCAACCGCGCGCGCGTCGTCGCGCTCGATTGGTGTCGCGCCCAGGGTCTGACCGCGTGGGAGCGCGGTCGCCCCGCGCGCGGGGCGACCGAGGCGGATGCGGACCACGATGTGGCCGACCACGACGCGGTCGACCGCGACGCGCCGACAGGGCGCGCGCGCCGCGGTGCACGCCGGGGCCGCGAGGAGCGCACCGGGCCCGCGCCTGACGGGCGCGCGCGCCTGCGCAACCTGGTCGTGCGCGAAGGCAGGCACACGGGCATGCTGCAGGTGCGGATCGTGACCACCGCCGGCGAGCTCGACGCGGGCTCGCTCGCGCTCGCGCTCAGCGAGGCGCTCGGCGACAGCCTGTCCGGGGTCCTGTGGACGCGCTCGCTCAGCGTCGCCGAGACGACCGCCGGCGGCGAGACCGAGCTGGTGTGGGGCGATGCGGAGCTGCCGGAGCGGGTGGGCGAGCTCGACCTGCGGATCTCCGCCGAGGCGTTCTTCCAGACGAACACCGAGATGGCCGAGCTGCTGTACGGGATCGCCGCCGAGTACGCCGCCCTGGAGGGCTGGGAGCGGGTGTACGACCTGTACTGCGGGATCGGCACGATCGCGCTCACGCTCGCCCCGCGCGCCGGCGAGCTGTGGGGGATCGAGCTCGTGGAGCAGGCCGTCGCCGACGCGATCGCGGGCGCACGGCGCAACGAGATCACCAACGCGCACTTCTTCGCCGGCGACACGCGCACGGCGCTGCCGGAGCTCGTCGAGCGGGCCGGCCGCCCCGACGTCGTTGTCGTCGATCCGCCGCGCGCGGGCCTCTCAAAGAAGGTCGTGCACCGCATCATCGACGCCTCGCCCAAGCGCGTCGTGTACGTCTCCTGCAACCCCACCACGCTCGCCCCCAACGCCGCCGAACTCGTCGAGGCGGGGTGGGTGCTGCGCAAGGTGCGCCCCGTGGACATGTTCCCGCAGACGCACCACATCGAGTGCGTGGCGCTGCTCGAGCGGGCGTAGGCTTCGCTCTCATGCGCGCCGCCACCATCCGCGAGAAGGAGATCGTGATCGAGGAGCACGCCGATCCGGTTGCGCAGGCCGGCGAGGTGCTCGTCCGCGTCCACGCGGCGGGCTTGAACGGCGCCGACATGATGCAGCGGCGCGGCCTGTATCCGGCGCCGCCCGGCTCGCCGCAGGACATCCCCGGCATGGAGCTCGCCGGCGAAGTCGTCGCCCTGGGATCGGGAGTCCAGCGCTTCGCGGTGGGCGAGCGCGTGATGGCGATCGTCGGCGGCGGCGCGCAGGCAGAGCTCGCGACCGTGCACGAACGCCAGCTGATGCCGGTGCCGGACGCGCTGGACTGGACGGCCGCGGGCGGGCTGCCGGAGGTGTTCGCCACGGCGCACGACGCGCTCTTCTCGCAGGCCGAGCTGCGCAGCGGCGAGCGCCTGCTCGTCCACGGCGGCGCCGGGGGCGTCGGCACCGCCGCGATCCAGCTCGCCCGCGCCGTCGGCGCGCGGGCGACCGCGACCGTGCGCCGCGAGGAGCTGCGCGAGCAGGTGGCGGCGCTCGGCGCCGAGGTGATCGCGCCGGAGGGCTTCGCCGAGCACGGGCCGTTCGACGTGATCCTCGAGCTTGTCGGTGCGCCCAACCTGGCGGAGAACGTGCAGGCGCTCGCCACCGGCGGGCGCATCGCGGTGATCGGCGTCTCCGCGGGCGCCAAGGGCGAGCTGAACCTGCTGGCGCTGATGGGCAAGCGCGCGCGCATCCACGGCTCCACCCTGCGCGCCAGGTCGCTCGAGGACAAAGCCCTCGTCGCGCGCCGTCTCGAGCACGAGGTGCTGCCGCTGTTCGACTCCGGGGCGCTGCGGGTGCCGATCGCGGAGACCTTCCCGCTGGAGCAGGCGGCGACCGCCTACGAGCGCTTCGCCGAGGGCGGCAAGCTCGGCAAGATCGTGCTCACCGTCTGATCGGACACACAATGCTAGATTGGACACATGAGCCTCCTGTTGGAAGAGCTGGCCCATGAAGTCGGAGTCCACGAGCGCACGCTCAGGCGCGCGGTCGGCGGTGGGCTGATCCACGCACGACGGCCGAGCTCGCGCCGGCTCTCGCTTACCGATCACGAGATCGACTGGGTGCGCTCTCATTGGTCGCTGGTCAGGCAGCTGCTCGCCGTTCTCAGGACCGAGCCGAACGTCGAGCTTGGCGTGCTCTTTGGCTCCGTCGCACGCGGGGCGGAGGTGACGGGCGTCTCGGACATCGACCTGCTCGTCGGGCTGCGACGTACATCTCCTGGAGCGCTAGAGGCGCTGCGCCGGCGACTCGAGGAGCGCCTAGAAGCCAGGGTCGAGCTGGTGCCACTGCAGGCGGCGCTGCGCGAGCCGGGCCTGCTGTCCGAGGTCTTGCGAGACGGTCGGCCGCTGGTGGATCGCGCAGGAGCATGGCCGGGGCTTCAGGCACAGCGACGCCAGACGCAGGCGCGGGCCGATCTGGCTGCACGTGAGTTGCACGAGGAAGCGCGCAGGGCGGTCGGCTACTTCCAGCGGCTGGCCGCAGAACGGGCGCGACCGTCGAGCGCCACCGCTCGGTGAGCGAGTCCACTCGACCCCCTGTGGCAGATGACGCGCGTCGCAGAGCTGTCGAGCAGGCCCTGCTGCAGCTCGCGCGCACAATGGAGCAGCTGGAGACGGCCGTCGCCGCCTTCCCGCCCGACTTCGACCTCCGCGCCTTCACGGAGGCCTGGAACTCGAAGGCTCCTGAGCAGCGCAACCAGGCCATGCTCGTGCGATCGAACATGGACGACCTGCACAACCTCTGTCAGGGCCTGATCGGTGGCAGCGTGCGAGTCGCACAGGATCTGGGTGTGATCCCCGCCGATCGCAAGACGCCCGCGTCAGATCAGCTGCGCGGGCTGGGGCTCTTCCCGGGCGAGGCGCAGGCGGTCATGCAGGAGGTCGCCGAGCTGCGCAACACGAGTCAGCACACGTATTGGGTACTCGCTCCTGACGAGGTTCACGCCGCCGTCGACCACCAGCGAGCGCAGCTCCCCTCCTTCATCGCCGCCCTCGGCGCCTGGGTCGAGAGCCTGTCCGCTGCCTGAGGGCTCGACGCTGGGCCTCGGCCCGGCCTCAATACGGCGGCTGCGCCGCGTACCAGTCGCCGACCGCGCGGAACGCCGCCCAGAACTCTCGCTTGGCGTCGTGCTCGTCGAGCGAGTCGTCGATGTTGGGCACGTACAGCGCGTCGATCGTGGGGGTCAGCTGCTGGATCTCTCCGACGGTGTCGTGCAGCGGGCGCGCCAGCGGGATGTCCATCTCGCCGAGCGCCGCAAGCGCGTCGGCGCCCATCACGACGACGATCTTCGGCTGCACGATCGCGATCTCCTCGACCACGCGGGAGATGCACGCGAAGTCGGCAAGCGATGCGTCGCTCAACGGGCACTTCGCGCACAGCGTGCCGTACACCGCCAGCGGGTCGATCGACAGCCGCTTGAGCGACTTCATCAGCGCGCTGCCGGCGCGCCCGTAGAAGGCCACGCCCTCCTCGATCTCGGAGGGCAGGGCGGCGTACTTCAACAGCATGATGTCCGCCTGCGGGTGCCCGGAGCCGAGCACCGGCATCAGGTTGCCGCGTGGACAGTGCGGGCATGCCTGCAGCTCGCGTGTGAGGGTGTTCAGCTCGCGGATGGCGCGCTCGAGGTACTTCTCGCGGATCTCGTCATCGGTTACGGGCATCGACCCCGAGGGATTTGACGAGGCGTCGTCTTGTCCTTGACGGTGCATCAGTACTTGCGCTTTGCGAGGAGGGCGGTTCCTATCTCCGGCCGCCGCCACCGCCGTGCGTCCGGTTCAGCCGCTTCAGCCGCCGCGCCTTGCTCGCCCGCCGCGCCGAGCGGGGCGTCGCCCGCGTCTGCAGGAACTTCAGCGCCTGCACGTACAGCAGCGAGGACGGGCGCGTGAGGATCTCGGCGTCGCGCAGCGATTGCAGGAACTCGGCCGGCCCGTCGAAGTCGCGCATCCGGATCCGCACCGAGCCGAGGCCCTGGGCGACGTGCGAGTCCGAGCCCGCGCCTGCCGGCAGGCGGTACTTGGCCGCGAACCGAGCCGCCTCTTCGTTGAACGAGCCGATCGCCACGCGCGGGTTGAACACCTCGATCGCGTCGACCTCGTCGAGCACCTCCAGCAGGTGCTCGTAGTCGGGCACCGAGTGCATGCGGTCGAACGGGTGCGGCACGTACACGAGCCCGCCCTGGCGCTTGATCTCGGCGATCGTCTCCCTCAGGCTCAGCCCGCGGGGGATCTTCTCCTCGATGAACAGCCCGATCACCTCGCCCTCGCCGGCGGTCTTGACCTCCTCGCCGACGATCACCTTCAGATTCGATCCCCGCCCGGGCGGGTGGGGGCCGGATCGGTCGAATGCCGCCGCCTGCCTGCGGGCCTCCAGCGCGCCCGAGATCTCGTTGTGGTCGGTCACCGCGATCGCGCCCAGCCCCTGCTCGCGCGCGCTTGCCAGCAGCACCTCCACGGGCGTCGCGCAGTCGTAGGAGTGGTCGGTGTGCATGTGCAGGTCGACCTCGATCAGCGGGCGCGTCGACAGCCGCTGCGCGAGCGCCGCGTCCCCCTCCAGCGAGTGCCGCCGCGCGGCCAGCTCGCGGTAGATCGCCTCGAGCTCGTCCGCCGCGCCGTCCTCGTCGCGCACCAGGCGGTAGTCGCCGGGGAAGTGGTGGGCCATCAGCTCGGCGGTCGCCGGCAGGCTCGCGGTGCGCGCGTCCAGCCGGCCGAAGAAGCTCTCCACGAAGCGGCGCGCCACCAGCGTCGAGAGCAGGCGCTCGGTGGAGGAGTGAAACGAGCCGACGTTGAGCGCGCGCGAGTGGCGCAGCGCGGCGTTGGAGGTGCTCGGCGCGAACGGCTCGTGCACGTGGACGAAGTCGAGCGGCATCGTGCTCAGCAGTTCCTCGACCGTGCGCGCCACGTCGATCGGCAGCGCCGCCGGCCGCCGGCTGCCGTCGCCCGCGCGCCCCGCGCGGGCGGGGCCCCAGAGTTCGAGCACCTCGCCGACGGCGACCACGCGCGGCGTGCCGCCGTCGGTTCCCTCGAGCAGCGGGAGAGCCCGCCCGGTGTCCTGCTGGCGGCGCGCAGCGCCTTGCGCGAGGCGCGCACGCGCTCCTGCGAGCGCGACGGCGCGAGCACCAGCACGCGGTGGCCGCGGCGTCGAGAGCTCCGCGGCGACGCGCCCCACGTGGGCGTTGACCTCGTTGCCCTCGGCCTCCCACGGGTACGGCGTCACGTGGGCTATCGAGAACGACGAGGTCATCGGCTCCGCGATTATCCCGCCTACCGAGGGCCGGCGGTCATCGCAGGCGGCCGGCTACTTCGCCGCGGGCGGCTTGACCGCGCGCGATTTCGCCGGTTTCGCGGCGCTCGCTGCCCGCGCGGGCGCCTTCGCCGTCCGCGCGGCGCCTTTTGCGCGCGTGCCCGGCGGGGTGGGTGGGCCACCATACTTGGCGATGAACGCCTCAGTGTCCGCGCGCGCCTGCTCGTCGGGCCGCTGGTTGTGGGGGGACTTCATCAGGTAGGAGGATGGCCCGTCCAGCTGCCCGCTGACGCCGTGGTTGAGCGCGAGCTTGCAGCAGCGCACCGCGTCGATCACGATGCCGGCCGAGTTCGGCGAGTCCCACACCTCGAGCTTCAGCTCGAGGTTCAGCGGCACGTCGCCGAACGCCTGACCCTCGACGCGGATGTGCGCCCACTTGCGGTCGGTCAGCCACGGCACGTAGTCGGACGGGCCGACGTGGATGTCGCTCGGCCGGCAGCTCGTGGTCCATGATCGAGGTGACCGCGTTGGTCTTGGAGATCTTCTTGGACTCCAGGCGCTCGCGCTCGAGCATGTTGTAGAAGTCCATGTTGCCGCCGACGTTCAGCTGCGACGTGCGCTCGATCTTGACGCCGCGCTCGGCGAACAGGCGCGCGAGCGTGCGGTGCACGATCGTCGCTCCGACCTGCGACTTGATGTCGTCGCCGACGATCGGCAGCCCGGCCTTTTTGAAGCGCTTGTCCCAGTAGTCCTCGCGGGCGATGAACACGGGGATGCAGTTGACCAAGGCGCAGCCCGCCTCGAGGATCTGCTCGACGTACCACTTGGTCGCCTGCTCGGAGCCGACCGGCAGGTAGGAGACGACCACGTCGGTGTGGGTGTCCCTGAGGATCCTCACGATGTCGGCGGTCTCGCCAGGCGCCTTGGTGATCTTCTCTTTAGGTACTTGCCCAGGCCGTCGTGGGTCATGCCGCGGTAGACGGGCACGCCCAGCTTCCTGGGGACCGCGTGCGCGCCCTTGGCGAACTTGATCGTGTTGTTCTGGCCCGCCCAGATCGCCTCGCCCAGGTCCTTGCCGACCTTTGTCGGCGTCGATGTCGAAGGCGGCCGTGAACTCGATGTCGCGCACGTGGTAGCCGCCGAGGTCGACGTGCATCAGGCCGGGGACGCGCTGCGCGGGGTCGGCGTCTCGGTAGTAGTGCACGCCCTGCACGAACGACGAGGCGCAGTTGCCGACGCCGACGATCGCGACGCGGACCTTCTCCGACTGGTAGCGGGCCGCGCCGTTGCCGGCTGCGGCGGCGCCGCCGTTGGTCTTGCTGCTGTTGGTGCTCACGGGATGATCCCTTTCTTGAAGTTCGTGCTATCTACTCCGCCGCGCTGGCCAGGTCACACGGACAGCTCGCGACGCACGTGCCAGATGCGCTGCGCGACCGTGACCACGCTGAGCGCGGCGAGCACGTACACCGCCGGCTGCAGCAGCTCGAAGTCGCCCGAGCGATGCTCCCCGGGCGAAGATCAGGCCGATCGCGAGGATCACGACGCGCACCGGGCGCGTGGCGATGCCGACCTTGCACTCGACCCCCAGCGCCTCGGCGCGCGCGCGGGTGTAGCTGACCATCAGCGACGCCAGCACCGCGACCACCACGGCCGCGGCGGCGACGCGGTCGCCGTGCAGCGCGAAGTAGCCGGCGACGGCCGTCAGCACGATCCCCTCCTCGATGCGGTCGAGCGTCGAGTCCAGGAACGCCCCGAACGGGGTGCCCTTGCCCGACATCCGCGAGTAGCGCCCGTCGAGCGTGTCCATGATCGAGCCGACGACGAACGCGATGCCGCCGAGGAAGAACAGCCGTTCCCACACGAGCGCCGCGGCGAGCACGTTCAGCACAAAGCCGGTCAGCGAGATCGCGTTGGGGGTCAGCCGCGACTCGATCAGCCGGTTGCGCACGAGCTCGCGGCGCTGCCCGGCTCCGATCGGCGCGCGCGCGCGCGGCCGGCCGGCGCGGTAGGAGGCGCGGCGGGTGCGGCGGGAGGGGGCGTGTTGCCTGGGGGGCGCCATCCGCGCTCGAACGCCCTACCCGCTCGCGCTCAGCTGGGGGGTTGAGACGGTCGAGAAGCGCCACACCTGCGGTCGCGCGCGCGCCAGCCAGCTCGCGGCATACGCGGACACGCCCGCGGTGAGCGCGCCGAGGAGCGCATCGATGATGAAGTGGTTGGCCGTCACCACGATCACGAACGCGACCACGAACGGATACAGCAGCCACATCACGCGCACCAAGCGCCAGCCCACCAGGCGCGCGAGCGTCCAGCCGATCATCAGCGCGAACGCGACGTGCATGGAGGGTACCGCGGCGTACAGGTTGGTGAGCGCGTTCAGCGACGCGCTCGCGTGCGAGACGTGCACGCCGGTGACGTTCGCGACGGTGTCGATGAAGCCCCACTCGGGCATGAAGCGCGGCGGCGCCGTCGGGAAGATCGCATAGCCCGCGAGCGCGATCGCCATCGCGACCATGAACATGTTGCGCACGAAGTAGAAGTTGCGGTTGTGGCGCAGGTACAGGTACACGAGCGCCGCGATCGTCACGCTCGTCTGCGCGTTCACGTACAGCCAGCTGGAGACCACCATCACGAAGTGGCTGCCCGACGCCCACGCCTGGATGGAGGGCTCGACGAACACGTGCAGCGTGCGCTCCAGCGAGATCAGATCGCGCGCGTGGGCGAACGCGGCGTTGGCGTCGCCCTCGACCAGGCCCCGCACCAGCCGGTAGGCGAGGTAGGCGGCACCGAAGAGGGATACCTGCCGTAGCGCGTCCAGCCATCCGTGAGGCAGGACGCGCGCCTGCAGGACACGAGCGCGGGCGAGCATCAACCGCTAAAGCCTAGACGATGCTCAGCGGCAGCGAGGCGCGTCGCTGAAGACGCGCGCGAGCGAGAAGCTGATGACCACGTGCAGGCTGCCGGCGCGGCGCGCCCGCAGCTCGGTCCAGTCGCCCGGGGCGCGCGCGACGCATCCGCTTCCGCTCGCGAGCGCCCAGTAGGGGGTGAAGCGCACGCGCACGGTGTAGGAGCCGGGGCGCGGCGCGTACACCGTCAGCGAGTCGCTGCTCGCGCCCGTCAGCAGCGCCGGCGGCTGCGCGAGCGCGCTCGCGTCCCGAACAGCGAACAGCCGCCAGTGCGCCGAGCGCCACACTTCGCGGAGGAATGGGATCCCGCCCACCCCGCCCACCCCGCCGTCGCGCAGCAGCCGCGCCTCGGCCTGCGCCGAGTAGTCGAGCGGCGCGTGCAGTGGCAGCGCCACGTAGGAGATCGCGTCCTGCGAGAGCCATGCGCGGTAGCGCGCGGCTGTGAGCGGCTTGGATTCTTCGTAGAACAGGCCGTCGCGATCGGTGTCCAGCTGGCGCTCCCAGCCGCGGGCGATCATCACGTGCGGGGCGATGTAGCGGGCCTCCCAGTGGTCGGCGGTGGCGACGACCTCGATGCGCGCGGGGCGCGCGCCGTAGCCGACGCCGAGCGCGCGCAGCTCGCCGAGCAGCGGCGCGTAGTAGGAGGCGTTCACCGACGGGTTCGACAGCGTCGAGGCGAAGTCCGCGGCGGGCGCGTTCGCCTGCCAGTAGAAGAGGAACGGGGCGAGCACGATCAGCAGGCGCTCGCGCCCGCGCGAGCCGCCCGCGAGCACGCACGCGGCGAGCGGCCCCGCGATCAGCGCCCCCAACCGGTCGGCGTTCCCGCCGACCGCCGTCGGCACCAGGTAGGAGCCGGTGAGCGCGACCGCGTACAGCAGCGCGCCGATCCGCAGCACGCGTTGGTCTGACGGGATCAGCGCGCCGACCGCCAGCACCCCCGCGAGCGCCGGGAAGTAGGCGGAGGCGACGAACGGCTGCGCGCCGCCTTCGGGGAACGCGAGCGTCAGCAGCGCTATCGGCGCGAGCGCCGCAACCGTGAGCGCGGCGGGCCACGCGCGCCGCGGGCCCGCCAGCGCCCAGGCGAGGAACGCGAGCGCGAGGAACGCCCCTGCCACGGGGCTCGCGAGCGCGGCGAGCACGCTCAGCGCGAGCGCTGCCGCCGGGCGTCGCCGCTGTGCGAGCGCCAGCGCGCCGAGGGCGATCGCCAGGCCGAGGTCGAACGGCGCGCGGCTGGAGAGCAGCGCGACGGACGCGCCGAGCGCGAAGAACACGCCGGCGATGGCCGTGGCGCGGGCCGGGAAGCGGCCGGCGATCAGTCGCGCGAACAGCGCGGTGGCGATCACCATCGATATCGCAGCCAGCGGCTGCGGGCCGATCAGCGCGCCGAGCGCTGGGGCGATCACCGAGTAGGCGAGCAGGTGGTGCCCGCCGTACCACGAGTTGTCCCACAGCGTGAACCCGGCGGTCGAGAACAGGTTGCTGCGATAGCTCGCCGCGGCGAGGTCGGGGCTCTGCGGCGCGAGGATCAGGTACACGACGGCGAGCGCCGCCGTGATCGTCCACGCCGGCGGGATGCGCCGCGCCCGGCCGGCCGGAGTCGACCCGACGCCCCAGGCGGGCTGCGCCCCGCCGGGTGCGGGAGCGGCCGTGCTCACCCGGCGCTCAGGAAGTCCACCACCCGCTCGAGGAGCTCGGGGCGGTCGAGCCACGGCCAGTGCCCGGCGTCGGCGAGCTCCACCAGCTCGGCGTTGGGCAGCGCCTGCGCATACTCGCGCCCGAAGCGCGCAGGGATGTACGGGTCGCGCATGCCCCACACGACCAGCGCGGGCATCTGCAGCGTCCCCAGCCGCGCGCCCGCCGCTGCGAGCACCTCCGACGGTGAGCTCCGGTACAGGCGCAGGATCGCGCGCTGCGTGCCCTGGTCGAGGTGCGCGAGCACGCTGTCCAGCCACTCCTCCGGCATCGGCCCCGGCGTGGCGTTCGACTCGCGCGAGGCGAGGCGCAGGGTGAAGCGGTTGGTCGCGCCCATCGACAGCTCGCCCAGCCCCGGGGTGCGCCAGATGCGCGCCGTGCGGTGCCAGCGGTACCCCGGCAGGAACGGCACCGCGTTGACGATCACCAGGCGCTCGACGCGCTCGGGCAGTCGCTGCGCGAACGCGAGCCCCACCGCGCCCCAGTCGTGCACCACCAGCCGCACGCGCTCGACCCCCAGCTCGTCGAGAAAGCGCTCGATGAAGCGGTCGTACTCGTCGATCGTGTAGCGCAGGAACGCGGGCTTGCCCGAGCGCCCGAAGCCCGGCAGGTCGACCGCCAGCCCGCCGCCGCGGCGCAGGAACTCGCTCCATTCGTCGCAGTTGCTCGGCACGCCGTGCAGGTACAGGGCCGGCGCCGCGGACTCGGCGCCGGCCGGCGCGGGCGCGCTGCGCCAGAAGACCCGCAGCCTGCCCCCCGTGGCGGGTCCCACCTCGTCGGGGGCGAGCGGCGTGTCGATCTCGCCGGTGTGGTCGCTCAGCTCGGGCACCGGGCGAGGATATAGGCGCGGCGCCGCGCGGATACCGTGACGCCTGTGACCCCGCCCGCCCGCAGCTCGACCGCCCGTCAGCGCTCGCCGCGCGCACGGCCGGCGGACTGGAGGCCGCCGACGCGCGCGCGTGTGGCGCGGGTGCGCGAACGGTTGCGCGCGGTGTACGGCGTGCCGCTGATGCGCCCGCACGGAGATCCGATCGCGGAGCTGGTGCTGACGGTGCTGTCGCAGTCGACCAACGACCGCAACCGCGATGTCGCCTACCTGCGCCTGCGCGAACGCTTCGTCGCGTGGGAGCAGGTGCGCGACGCGCCGGTGGCGGAGGTCGAGGAGGCGATCCGCCCGGGCGGCATCTCGAAGGTGAAGTCGGCGCGCATCCAGGCGATCCTGCGCGCGATCTCAGTCGATCCGGGTCGGCCAGCTCACGGCTTGCCGGCGCCCGGTGGAGCCGTGCACGAGCTGTCGCTCGACTGGCTGGCCCGCGCGCCGCTCGAGCAGGCGCGTGACTACCTCGTGTCACTGCCGGGCGTAGGGCGCAAGACGGCGGCGTGCGTGCTGCTGTTCGCGTACGGCCTGCGAGACGTGCCCGTGGACACGCACGTCTCGCGCGTGGGCATGCGCCTGCGCCTGCTGCGTCCGGGCGCGCCGTTCGAGGAGCTGCACGACCAGATGCTCGCGTTGACCCCGCCGGGCGAGGAGCTCGAGCTGCACGTCAACCTGCTGCGCCACGGCCGGCGCACCTGCCACGCGCGCACGCCCGCGTGCGGGCAGTGCGCGCTGGCGCGCATGTGCCCGAGTCGCGGACTAGGAAGCCGCTGATCGGCGCGCGGACGTGTCGCCGCCGGATAAAACACCACACGATCTGCGTCTGGCCGACTGCAACGAAGACGCGCGGCTTCTTCTGGGCGCCGCTAGCGACTTGGCGCTGAACAGATTGCGCCACCCGACGGTTACGTCCCTGCACGTTCTCTGCGCAGCATGTGAGCAGAATCCACGCTTCGCGGCTAGCCTCGCAGGCACTCAGATCTCACGACGAAAGTTGGATGACTGGGCGAAGGCGAATTCCCGACGCCTCTTTCCACTGAGCCGGTTCATCGATTCCACCCCTCGAGACGCACGACAGGCCGAAGGACCTCGAGGGGTCACGGCGCCACTGTTGCTGCTCGGTCTCGTTGCTGTCGACACGAGCAGCAGGCAGCGCTTCGCGAGTGCGGTGCCAGCATTGACGCGCGTGAGCGAGTTCTCCGAAGTAGCCAGGCGTGGATGTCGCCTAGCCGCGGGGCAGGACCACGAACGCGATCACCGCGTAGTGCAGGGCGGCAGCGGCGATCACGAGCGCATGGAAGACCTCGTGGTAGCCGAACACCCGCGGCCACGGGTTCGGCCTTCCGCTCGCATACACGATCGCGCCGACCGTGTACAGCAGCCCGCCGGCGGCCAGCCCCGCCACGCCGAGCCAGCCGATCGCGGCGGGCAGCTCTCCGAACACCGCCGCGATCGACACCCAGCCGAGCGCGATGTAGACGGCGGCGAACAGCCACTTCGGCGCGTCGATCCACACGCAGCTTGAACGCCACCCCCGCCGCCGCCCCAGCCCACACGGCGATCAGGATCGCCCGCGCCAGCGGGCCCGACAGCGCGATCACCGCCACCGGCGTGTACGTCCCGGCGATCAGCACGAAGATCATCGAGTGGTCGAGCCGCCGCATCCAGCGCCTGGCGTTCGGTCTCCAGGTCACGCGGTGGTACAGCGCGCTCGTCCCCAGCAGCGCCGAGACGGCTCCGGCGTAGATCGCCGCCACGAGCCTGGCTCTGCCCCCGAGGCGGCCGCCACCAGCGCCGCGCCGCACCCGAGCGAGACGAAGAAGGCGTACTGGTGCGAGACGCCTCGCAGCTTGGGCTTGATCGGTCCCGCCGGCAGGGCCCGTTGTGGCAGGGAGAGGCTCACAGGTGGACGTTAGCGCTCAGAGCGTGTTTGGAAAGCGTCGGCACGCACCTGGCGGCGCCCGACGCGGCGCGCTCCCGCGCCCTCAGGCGCCGGAGGCGTTGCTCGCCGGGTGCGCCTGGGCGAGCTTCTCGCTCGCGCTCCGGAGTCACCCGCACCACGTCCCACGCCAGTCTGACCTTCGCCATCCCGAGGATCAGCCAGCCCGACGGGTCGAGCTCCCACCAGCGCAGGCCGTGGAAGGCCGAGCGCGGGAAGGCGTGGTGATTGTGGTGCCATGCCTCGCCCAGCGACGGCAGGGCCAGCCAGAACACGTTTGTTGACCTGTCCTCGAGATCGAATCGCCGCGTCCCGAAGAAATGGCAGATCGAGTTGATGGACCACGTCACGTGGTGCACGAAGAAGATCCTCACGAGTCCGCCCCACAGGAGCGCGGCCAGGCCCGCCACCAGCGACCCGCCGCTGAGGCGAAGCCGAGCAGGAACGGCATCGCGAGGCTCGCCCAAGCGCGATCAGCGGGAAGGCCCGGTTGACCGTGCGCATCCCGGGGTCCTCGAGCAGGTCGGCGAGCGAACCGTTTCGAGGACGCCTGCCCGTGGGTCTCGAACAGCCAGCCCGACGTGCGCGTGCCACAGGCCCGCGCACCATGCCGCGCAGAGCCCGCTCCCTGGCCCGGCGTGGGGGCTGTGCGGGTCGCCCTCTTCGTCGGTGAACGTGTGGTGCTTGCGGTGGTCTGCCACCCAGTCGATCACGGGGCCCTGCAGCGACAGCGAGCCCATGACCGCGAGCGCGTAGCGCAGCCACGGCGCGCGTCTGGAACGCGCGGTGGGTCAGCAGCCGGTGAAAGCCGACCGTGATCCCCAGTGCGCTCACCATGTACATCACCGCGAAGATCGCCAGATCGCGCGGGCCGAGGAAGTGGTTCCACAGCACCGTCGCCGCCGCGATCACCCCGAGGAACGGGATCACCACCGCGACGATGTTGGCATTGCGCTCCAGGCGTGTCACTCGCCCGATCATACCCACCCCCGGCGCTTCGGTTACCCGATCTCCCTCGATTTGTCTTCGGACGGCGCATGCGCCGTCCCCGGGCGCCGCGCATCCGCGGTCCCCGGACCAGGCCGCCTGCGGCCTTACCGCCCACTCTGAATCCCTCAAAAAATCTGCCATACTCCCGCTCAGATTTGTTCAAGCTATTAGAAGGAGCATCAGCACATGGCCAAGACCATAGGCATCGACCTCGGCACCACGAACTCGTGCATGGCCGTGCTCGAGGGCGGCGAGCCGACCGTCATCGAGAACGCCGAGGGCGGTCGCACGACGCCGTCGGTCGTCGCGTTCGCGCCTCGGGCGAGCGCCTCGTCGGCACGGTCGCCAAGCGCCAGGCGGTCACCAACCCGCAGAACACCGTCTTCTCGATCAAGCGCTTCATGGGCCGCAAGGAGGCCGAGGTGCGCGAGGAGGAGTCGATCGTCCCCTACAAGGTCGTCGCCGGCCCCAACGGCGACGCGCGCGTGGAGGCGGGCGGCAAGCAGTACTCGCCGCCGGAGATCTCGCGCGATGATCCTGCAGAAGCTGAAGACCGACGCCGAAGCGTATCTCGGCGAGGCCGTCGACTCGGCGGTCATCACCGTCCCCGCGTACTTCAACGACGACCAGCGCCAGGCCACCAAGGACGCCGGCAAGATCGCCGGCCTCGAGGTCAAGCGCATCATCAACGAGCCGACCGCCGCGTCGCTCGCATACGGCCTCGACAAGGAGTCCGACCAGACGATCCTCGTGTTCGACCTCGGCGGCGGCACCTTCGACGTGTCCGTGCTCGAGATCGGCGACGGCGTGTTCGAGGTCAAGTCCACCGCCGGCGACAACCACCTCGGCGGCGACAACTTCGACAAGGCGATCGTCGACTGGCTGGTGGCCGAGTTCAAGAAGTCCCAGGGCATCGACCTGTCGCGCCGACCCGATGGCGCTGCAGCGCCTCTACGAGGCGGCCGAGAAGGCCAAGATCGAGCTGTCCACCACGCAGGAGACGCAGATCAACCTGCCGTTCATCACCGCCGACGCCGCCGGCCCCAAGCACCTCGACACGCGCCTGACCCGCGCCAAGCTCGCGGAGCTGACCTCCGAGCTGCTCGACCGCGTCGTCGCGCCCGTGCGCCAGGCGATCGACGACGCCAAGGACAAGGGCGTCAAGGAGATCGACCACATCGTGCTCGTCGGCGGCATGACCCGCATGCCGGCGGTCCAGGAGAAGGTCAAGGAGCTCACCGGCAAGGAGCCCCACCGGGGCGTCAACCCCGACGAGGTGGTCGCCGTCGGCGCCGCCATCCAGGCGGGCGTGCTCGCCGGCGACGTCAAGGACGTGCTGCTGCTCGACGTCACCCCGCTGACGCTCGGCATCGAGACCAAGGGCGGCGTCATGACCAAGCTGATCGAGCGCAACACCACGATCCCCACGCGCAAGGGCGAGGTCTTCTCGACCGCCGAGGACAACCAGCCCTCGGTCGAGATCCACGTGCTCCAGGGCGAGCGCGAGATGGCCCAGTACAACAAGTCGCTCGGCAAGTTCCAGCTCACCGGCATCCCGCCCGCGCCGCGCGGCATCCCGCAGATCGAGGTCGCCTTCGACATCGACGCCAACGGCATCCTCAACGTCTCCGCCAAGGACCTCGGCACCGGCAAGGAGCAGAAGATCGAGATCAAGGCCGGCTCCGGGCTCTCCGACGAGGAGATCAAGAACATGGTCTCCGACGCCGAGTCCCACGCCGAGGAGGACCGCAAGCGCGCGCGAGCTCGCCGAGGCGCGCAACAACGCCGAGAACGCCGCCTACCAGGCCGAGCGCCAGCTCGCCGACCTGGGCGACCAGGTCGACGCCGACTCCAAGGCGCGCATCGAGCAGGCCATCAAGGAGGTGCGCGAGGTGCTCGAGTCAGAGGACCCCGCCGCCATCAACGCCAAGGCCGAGGCGCTGCAGACCGCCTTCCACGCCGTCTCCGAGGCGATGTATCAGCGCGCCCAGGAGCAGGCTGCCGCGGCCGGCAACGGCGCGTCGGCCGACGGCGCCGGCGCGGACGGCGGCGCGGCCTCCGAAGAGGAGGACGTCGTCGATGCCGAGGTCGTCGAAGAGCCGAAGGCGTAGGCGCGCCCGATGACGGAGATCAAGATCACGGTCGACGGCGAGCCGGAGTCCGAACGGTCCGCTGCTGGCGCGGCCGACTCCTCGGAGCACGCTTTCGCGCGCTCCGAGGGATCGTCCGCGGCCGTCACGGGCCAGGAGACCCACGCGGGCGGCCAGGCGTCCGGGGACGGCTCCGCCACCGGCACGCCGGCCTCGGCGGCCGATGGCCCGACCGGTGATGGGGCGGGAGCGACTTCGGCAGGCGCGAGAGCGCCTGATGAAGACGCGCACGCCCCGACCACGCCCGACGCCGACGAGATCGAGGGCGAGCTCGACGAGCTGGTGAGGACCGCCAAGCAGCGCGACGACTACCTGGCGCTCGCGCAGCGCACGCAGGCGGACTTCGAGAACTACCGCAAGCGCGTCGCTCGCGAGGCTGCGGCGGCGCGTGACCGCGGGGTGAGCTCGCTGGCCAAGGAGCTGCTGCCGGCGCTCGACAACCTCGACCGGGCGCTCGAGGCGGCGGCCGAGGACGACCCGCTGCTGCAGGGCGTGCGGCTGGTGCGCTCGGAGCTGAAGGCCGCGCTCGCGCGCGCGGGCATCGAGTCGTTCTGCCCGCTCGGCGAGCAGTTCGACCCGTCCGTGCACGAGGCCGTCGCCACCGCCGCGCAGCCGCCCGGCGGCGCCGCCAGCGGCATCGTCGTGGAGGTCTACCAGGACGGCTACCGCCTGGGCGAGGGCGTGCTGCGCCCGGCGCGCGTGGTCGTCGCCGCGTAGGAGCGAGACAGCAGATGGCAACGCGACCCGACTACTACAAGACGCTCGGCGTCGACAAGAAGGCCACGCCCGAGGAGATCAAGAAGGCCTACCGCAAGCTCGCGCGCCAGTACCACCCCGACCGCAACCCCGGCGACAAGCAGGCGGAGGCGCGCTTCAAGGAGATCTCCCAGGCCCACGACGTGCTCGGCGACCCGGAAAAGCGCAAGCAGTACGACAGCGGCTCTGGGCCGTTCGCCGGCGGAGCCGGTCCCGGCGGCGGCTTCGGCGGCTTCGGCAACTTCGACTTCGACGCCGCCTCCATGGGCGACATCCTGTCCAACCTGTTCGGCGGCTCCGCCAGCGGGCGGCGCGTGCGCACCAAGCCGCGCGCCGAAAGGGGCGCCGACCTCGAGGCGCAGGTGTCGATCAGCTTCGACCAGGCGGTCGCCGGCGCGCAGGTGCCGCTGCAGGTGCCCATGCACGCCAGCTGCCCCACCTGCCGCGGCACCGGCGCCAAGCCCGGCACCGCGCCGTCGGTGTGCCCCAGCTGCGAGGGACGCGGGATCGAGACCCAGGGACAGGGGATGTTCTCGATCTCCCAGCCGTGCTCGCGCTGCGGCGGCACCGGCACCGT
Source organism: uncultured Solirubrobacteraceae bacterium (assembly GCA_963756205.1). GTDB lineage: Bacteria > Actinomycetota > Thermoleophilia > Solirubrobacterales > Solirubrobacteraceae > Palsa-744. The sequence goes on along the minus strand of CAVWMU010000002.1, from coordinate 1,064,804 downwards.
GATCGAAGATCCCTGCCCGACCTGCGGCGGCGCGGGCGCCGTGCGCACCCTCAAGAAACTTCGCGTCAACATCCCCGCGGGCGTGCGCGACGGCAGCCGCATCCGCCTGGCCGGCAAGGGCGAGCCCGGCCGCAACGGCGGGCCGCCCGGCGACCTGTTCCTGATCACCCACGTGGCGCCCTCGCCGCTGTTCACCCGCAAGGGCAACAACCTCGAGGTCGAGGTGCCGCTGAGCATCCCCGAGGCGCTGCGCGGCGCCGAGGTCCAGGTGCCGACCCTCAGCGGTACCAAGACGCTGCGCGTGAAGCCGGGCACCGCGCACGGAACCGTCCAGCGCCTGCGCGGCGAGGGGCCGCCCAAGCTGGGCTCGCCAAACGAGCGCGGGGACATCCACTACCGCTTCGTCATCGACGTGCCCAAGAACCTCAGCAAGGAGCAGGAGAGCGCCGTCGAGCAGCTCTCCAAGACGCTCGACGGCGACCCCCGCGCGGGGCTGTTCGGCAACGGCTCCCCGCCACGGCACGGCGCGGCCGACGCGGACGCGGCCGCTGCGAAGGGAGCGGGCGATGGCTCGTAAGGTGACGCGCGTGCACGTCGAGTCCGACCGCGGCGTGTTCATGATCTCCGTCGCGGCGCAGCTCGCCAACATGCACCCGCAGACGCTGCGCATGTACGAGACGCGCGGCCTGATCGAGCCGCAGCGCTCGCCCAAGGGCACGCGCCTGTACTCGCAGGAGGACGTCGAGAAGCTGCGGCGCATCCAGGAGATGACCGCCGAGCTCGGCCTCAACCTCGCGGGCGTCGAGCGCGTGCTGCGCCTGGAGGCCGAGATCGAGAGCATGCATGCGCGCATCGAGGAGATCGAGCTGGAAGCGCTGCAGGCGCAGGTGCGCCTCGCCAACGAGCTCGAGGAGGTGCGCCGCTCCTTGCGCGCCGAGCTCACCGTGCCCTACCGCGGCGGCCTCGAGCTGGTGCGCGCCGCCGACGCCCGTTCCCCGTTCCCCAAACCGTCCAAGAGGTCCTAGACATGCAGGCCGATCGCTTCACCGTCAAGTCCCAGGAGGCGCTCGCCGCGGCTGCGCGGCTGGCGCAGGAGCGCGCCAACCCGCAGGCGATGCCCGTGCACCTGCTGAGCGCGCTGCTCCAGGGCGCCGCCGCGGGCGAGACGGCCGCGAGCGCCGCCGGCGGCGTGGTGCTGCCGGTGCTCGCCAAGCTCGGCGTCGAGCTGCCCGCGCTGCGCGCGGAGGTCGCACGTGCGCTCGACGACCTGCCGCGCCTGTCCGCCGGCTCCTCGCCGCCCGCCACCGTGCCCTCGAGCGAGCTCACCGCCGTCATCCAGGCCGCCGAGGGCGAGGCGCAGGCGCTGTCCGACCAGTACGTCTCCACCGAGCACCTGCTGCTCGCGCTGTCAGCCGACCAGAGTCGCGCCGGCGCCGCGCTGCGCGCGGTCGGCGCCAGCCGCGAGCGCCTGCTGCAGGCGCTCGGCGAGGTGCGCGGCTCGCACCGCGTCACCGACCAGTCGCCAGAGGAGAAGCTCGAAGCGCTCGAGCGCTTCGGCCACGACCTCACGCAGGCGGCCGAGCAGGGCAAGCTCGACCCGGTGATCGGGCGCGACGAGGAGATCCGGCGCGTGATCCAGGTGCTCTCGCGGCGCACCAAGAACAACCCCGTGCTGATCGGCGAGCCCGGCGTCGGCAAGACCGCGATCGTCGAGGGCCTCGCCCAGCGGATCGTCTCCGGCGACGTTCCCGAGTCGCTGCGCGAACGGCGCGTGATCGCGCTCGACATGGGCGCGCTGATCGCCGGCGCGAAGTACCGCGGCGAGTTCGAGGACCGCCTGAAGGCCGTGCTGAAGGAGGTCGTCCGACGCGCAGGGCAACGTCGATCCTGTTCCTCGACGAGCTGCACACGATCGTCGGCGCGGGCGCCGCCGAAGGCGCCGTCGACGCCGCCAACCTGCTCAAGCCGATGCTCGCGCGCGGCGAGCTGCGCTGCGTCGGCGCGACCACGCTCGACGAGTACCGCAAGCACATCGAGAAGGACGCCGCCCTCGAGCGGCGCTTCCAGCCGGTGATGGTCGGCGAGCCGTCCGTCGCAGGACACGATCGCGATCCTGCGCGGGCTGAAGGAGCGCTACGAGGTCCACCACGGCGTGCGCATCCAGGACAGCGCGCTGATCGCCGCCGCCACCCTGTCGGACCGCTACATCGCCGACCGCTTCCTGCCCGACAAGGCGATCGACCTCGTCGACGAGGCCGCCTCGCGGCTGCGCATCGAGATCGACTCGCTGCCCACCGAGATCGACGAGGTCGACCGGCGCGTAATGCAGCTGGAGATCGAGCTGACGTCGCTGAGCAAGGAGACCGACGAGGCCTCCGCCGAGCGCCGCGCAGGCGATCGAGCGCGAGCTCGCCGAGCTGCGCGAGCGCTCGGCTGCCATGAAGGCGCAGTGGCAGGCGCGAGAAGCAGGCGATCCAGGGGATCTCAGAGCTCAAGGAGCGCCTCGAGCAGGCGCGCCTGGAAGCCGAGCGCGCACGAGCGCGAAGCCGATCTCGAGCGCGCGTCCGAGCTGCGCTACGGCGACATCCCCGAGCTGAGAGCGCCAGCTCGCCGAGCTCGAATCGGACGAGGGCGAGCACGGCGAGGGCCAAGGGGAGGGTGGGGCGGGCGGGCCGCAATTCCTCAAGGAGGAGGTCGACGCCGACGACATCGCCGAGGTCGTCGCGCGCTGGACGGGCATCCCGGTCAGCCGCCTGCTGGAGGGCGAGATCGAGAAGCTGATCCACATGGAGGAGCGCCTGCACGAGCGCGTCGTCGGCCAGGACGAGGCGGTCGAGGCGGTCGCCACCGCGCTGCGCCGCTCGCGCGCCGGCCTGCAGGACCCCGACCGCCCGATCGGCTCGTTCCTGTTCCTCGGCCCGACCGGCGTCGGCAAGACCGAGCTCGCGCGCGCGCTCGCCGAGTTCATGTTCGACTCGCAGGACGCGATGGTCCGCATCGACATGTCCGAGTACATGGAGAAGCACTCCGTCGCGCGGCTCGTCGGCGCGCCCCCCGGCTACGTCGGCTACGAAGAGGGCGGCCAGCTGACCGAGGCCGTGCGCCGCCGGCCCTACGCGGTCGTGCTGCTGGACGAGATCGAGAAGGCACACCCGGACGTGTTCAACACGCTGCTGCAGGTGATGGACGACGGGCGCCTCACCGACGGCCAGGGTCGCACGGTCGACTTCAAGAACACCGTCCTGATCATGACCTCCAACCTGCCCGTGCCAGCCGGAGTAGATGACACGGCGCTTCGCATGGCGCTGATCGAGCACTTCAAGCCCGAGTTCATCAACCGCCTCGACGACATCGTGCGCTTCGAGTCGCTCACCCGCGAGCAGCTCGTCGGAGATCGTCGAGCTGCAGGTCGCGCGCGTGATCGAGCGCGTCGCCGAGCGCGGCGTCACCGTCACGCTCACCGACAAGGCGCGCGAGCTGCTCGGCAACATGGGCTACGACCCCACCTACGGCGCGCGCCCGCTGCGGCGCGTGATCCAGAAGCAGCTCACCGACCGCCTCGCGCTGGCGCTGCTAGCCGGGGAGATCCGCTCGGGCGACACGGTGACCGTGGACGCGGCCGACGGCGAGCTCGCGCTGGAGCCGGCCGTGACACAGACCGCCGCCGCCTGAGCCATCTGGGCGCTGAGCACTGGGTTCAGCCCGCGAGGGACGGTCCGACGTAGCTGCGAGGATGCCCTCGGGGTCGCGGATGCAGGGCCCCGCAACCAAAGTCGGGGGGCGGTCCGAAGCGGCATACCGCTGGCCGGCAGCCAACCAATGCAACGGAGGAATCTCTATGCCAACTCTTAGCAACGCGCGAGCGCTGGCCGTGCTCGCTGCGACCGGGGCGCTGCTGCTGGCAGCGTTCGCGGCGGCGCCGCAGGCCGAAGCGTCGACGCTGTACGCCTGCGTGAAGAAGGGCGGCACCGTCAAGGTCTTCACCAAAGCGCCCAAATGCAAGAAGCACGAAACGAAGATCTCGTGGAACAGCGTTGGCCCAGCCGGGAAAAACGGCACCAACGGAACCAACGGGACCAGTGGAACCAACGGTACGAACGGTGCAGTTGCGGGCTACTCCGCCAGCAAGTCCAGCGCGGTCAACATCATCGGGGGCACAATAGAAGCCCCTGTCACTATTCTCACAAAGACGATCCCAGCCGGTAGCTACATCGTGTTCGCCAAGTCGATAATCGCCGCCGGTGACAGCGCAAACGGTGCCAAATGGACGGCTCAGTGTGACCTCACCGACAAGCCGGTCAGCGGTGCGAGCACCGTCGACACGTCAACCGCGTCTGGTGAAGTGGTGACGAACTTCCTGTTTCACACAGGGTTCGCGACACTTCCACTGGGAATCGCGGTCACCACGACCACCGAAAGCACGCTGACATTGGGGTGCACGGAAGTGTGGAATACCTCATCGACCGGCAAATTCGAAATGTCGGCGACCAATTCCGTTATCACCGCATTGCAGACGTCGCATAACGGCTAGATCCTCGCACCCGGCTGCGTGGCGCCGACGCCCTCTCTCCGGGTGTCGGCGCCCTGGTCCGGTTCGAAGGACTCGATCATGCCCCTCAAGACGGTCGCCGCAGCGATCCGGTACAACGGAGACCGGCGGCCATCTGCCGGCATGGCCGAACCCCTACTTGCCCAAGCAACGGAGGAGCCACCAATGCCCACCTACATCATGCTCACGACGCTAACCCCCGAGGGGGTGCAGACCGTCAAGAACAACCCGCAGCGGATCAACGAGGTCAACAAGGAGGTCGAACAGCTCGGCGCGAGCGTCAAGGCGCAGTGGGCCACGCTCGGCCACATCGACTTCATCTCCGTCGTCGAGGCGCCCGACGAGGGCGCGATGGCGCGCCTGTCGCTCGAGCTCGGATCGCGCGGCACCGCCCGCTACGAGACGCTCGCCGCGATCCCCATCGATGACTTCATCGCGTCGCTGTAACGTGGCGGGCATCGTCGGCGAGCACACAGTGGAGCCCTCCGCGCACGAGGGGCGACCGTCGGGAACGCACGGCATCTCGCTCGTGCCAGAGCCGATGGAGGAGGCCGAAGTCCAGGCGCAGCTGGACGACATCGACGTCGACGCTCCGCGCGTGGGCATCGTGATGGGCTCCAAGAGCGACATGGAGACGATGGAGAAGGCCGCGAAGGAGCTCGAAGAGCGGGGCATCCTGCACGAGTTGCGGGTCATGTCCGCGCACCGCGAGCCGGATCTCGTCGCCGAATACGCCAAGAACGCGCGCATGCGGGGCCTGCGCGTGATCATCGCCGGCGCCGGCATCTCCGCGGCGCTGCCCGGCGCCGTCGCCGCGCACACCGACCTGCCCGTGATCGGCGTGCCGCTGTCCGGGCGCCTCACCGCCGCCGGCGGGCTCGACGCGATCCTGTCGATCGTGCAGATGCCTCCCGGCGTGCCCGTCGCGTGCGTCGGCCTGGACAACCCGCGCAACGCCGCCATCCTCGCCGCGCAGATCCTCGGCGCCTGAACGACATCCGCAACGTGGAGAATGGCGCGGCCGTCGCCCGCCACGGGCCCGGCTCGCCCATCTACCCAGCGGAGGCAGAGCCCATGTGTCAAGTCGTATCCCCGCAGTGCGTCCCAAGACGTTCATCGGCACGAGCGCGGCGATCGCGCTGCTCGCGCTCGCGGCGGCACCCGCGGCCGGCGCCGCGACGATCTACGCCTGCGTGAGCAAGAAGAGCGGGGCGATGCGAATCGTCAGCGCGAAGGCCAAGTGCAGGCACGGCGAGCACAAGCTCTCCTGGGGCTCGACCGGGCCCGCAGGGCCGGCGGGCGCGCCTGGCGCAGCAGGCGCCCCGGGCGCAAACGGTGTCGGCGCCGACTACTCGAGCTTCAGCTTCGGGCCGGACGCGCTCGCCGCGAGCGAAACCGGCGACATAGTCGTCAGCAAGACGATCCCCGCCGGCACCTACTTCGTGAGCGGAAAGACCGTTATCGACGGCACCGAAGCCAAAAAAAGCGGTGTTCGTCGTGCTCATCTGCGAGCTCGTCGATTCCTCGAGCACCCCGCGTCTGATGGAACCCAAGGAAGCACTCGACGTCGGCGAGTGGGCGCAGCAGCTCTCTGAACAAAGCCCGACCGAGTGGGAGGGGGCGGCGACGATGGAGATGCAGGGTCAGTTGACGACCACCGCGCCGACCACGCTCGCGCTCGTCTGCGACCCGATCGAGGGGACCAAAGAAGCCACAATCGAGGCATTCGCCTCGCAGGTGAGCGCGCTGCAGACGACCGCGAACAAGTAGCCCCGAGCACTCCGGGTGGGTGGGCGGCGATAATCACCTCAGTGATCCGCCGCTACACCCGCCCGGAGCTCGGCCGCCTGTGGACCGACGAGGCGCGCATGGACGCCTGGCGCCAGGTCGAGCTGGCGGCGTGCGAGGAGCTGCCCGGCCTGCTCGGGCCCGACGGTCCAAGCGAGGCCGAGCTGCAGGCGATTCGTGGGGCGGGCTTCACCGTGAGCGAGGTAGAAGAGCGCGAGCTCGTGACCGAGCACGACGTGGCCGCGTTCGTGGACGTGCTCGCCGCGTCCGTCGGCGAGGCCGGGCGCTGGATCCACTTCGGGCTGACCTCCTCCGACGTGCTCGACACGGCGCTCGCGCTGCAGCTGCGCGCCGCCGGCGAGGTGATCGTCGCGGGCGCTCGCGCGCTCGTGGTCGCGTTCGTCGCACGCGCACGCGAGCACGCCGACACGCTGTGCGTGGGGCGCACGCATGGCGTGCACGCGGAGCCGACCACGTTCGGGATCAAGCTCGCGGGCTTCGCCTTCGAGGCGGAGCGCAACGCCGCGCGCCTGCAGCGCGCGTTCGCGCAGGTCGCCGTCGGCGCCGTGTCCGGGGCGGTCGGCACCTACGCGGCGACCAGCCCCGAGTTCGAGGCGCGGGTGCTCGCCCGCCTGGGGCTCGTACCCGAGGAGCTCTCCACGCAGGTCGTGCCCCGCGACCGCCACGCCGAGCTGCTCAGCGCCATCGCGCTCGCCGGCGCCGGCCTCGAGCGCTTCGCCACCGAGGTGCGCCACCTGCAGCGCACGGAGGTGCGCGAGGCTGCAGGAGCCGTTCCGCGCCGGCCAGAAGGGCTCCTCTGCGATGCCGCACAAGCGCAACCCGATCAAGAGCGAGCAGATCTCCGGCCTCGCGCGCGTGCTGCGCGGCAACGCCCAGGCGGCGCTCGAGAACGTCGCGCTGTGGCACGAGCGCGACATCTCCCACTCCTCCGTCGAGCGCGTCATCCTCCCCGACTCGACGATCCTGCTCGACTACCTCCAGCACCGCACGATCGCGCTCGTGCAGGGCATGACCGTCGACGCCGAGCGCATGCGCGCCAACCTCGAGCTCACCCACGGCGCCCTCTTCTCCCAGCGGGTGCTGCTCGCGCTCGTCGAGGCCGGGTCCCCCCGCGACGACGCCTACCGCGTGGTTCAGGAGCTCGCGCAGCGCGCGTGGGACGACGGCGTCCCGCTGCGCGAGCTGCTCGCCGCGGACGAGCGCGGGCGCGGTCTGGATCTGGACGCGATCTTCGACTACTCGCACTACGTCTGCCACGCCGGCGAGATCCTCGCGCGGCTGAACGAGATCGCCTGAGTCCTCGGGCCGACGGCGTCCGCGGCGCGCCGCCATCCGGTCGCCAGGCGCTGGTAGCATCGCGCCGCGTGACCGCAACGCTCGACGAGCTGCCCCTCATCGCCCGCGGCAAGGTCCGCGAGATGTACGACATGGAGGGCGTGGAGGGGATTCCAGGGGTGCCGCCTCCGCTGCTGATGGTCGCCAGCGACCGCATCTCCACCTACGACGCCGTCCACCCCACGCCGATCCCCGACAAGGGCAAGGTGCTCACGGGACTGTCGGTGTTCTGGTTCGCCAAGACCGCCCACATCGTCGCCAACCACCTGATCTCCGCGACCGACGGCGTGCCCGAGGCGGCGCGCGGGCGCGCGCTCGTCGTGCGCCGGCTGAAGATGCTGCCCGTCGAGTGCGTCGTGCGCGGCTACATCACCGGCTCCGGCTGGAAGGACTACCAGGCAACCGGCTCGGTGTCCGGGATCGCGCTGCCCGACGGCATGCGCGAGTCCGAGCGCCTGCCCGAGCCGATCTTCACGCCCAGCACCAAGGCCGACGTCGGCCACGACGAGGCGATCGACTTCGAGAGCGCCGTCGCGCTCGTGGGCGACCGTGCGCTGATGGAGCGCGTCCGCGACGCGTCGCTCGAGCTGTACTCGTTCGCCGCCGAGCACGCGCGCGAGCGCGGCGTGATCCTCGCCGACACCAAGTTCGAGTTCGGCCTCGACGAGGGCGCCTCCGCGGGCGGCGCGCCGGCGCTGGTGCTGGGCGACGAGGTGCTCACGCCCGACTCCTCCCGCTACTGGCCCGCCGACGGCTACGAGGTCGGCCGCGCGCAGCCCAGCTTCGACAAGCAGTACGTGCGCGACTGGGCCAGTGCCAGCGGCTGGGACAAGAAGCCGCCCGCTCCCGCCATCCCCGACGACGTCGTCGCCGGCACACGCGCACGCTACGTCGAGGCCTACGAGCGCATCACCGGCGAGCCGTTCCAGGCATGGCTCGAGCGGACGGGCGCATGAGGGCGCGCGTCCTTATCCGCCCCAAGGCCGGCATCCTCGACCCCCAGGGCGAGGCCGTCGAGCGCGCGCTGCCCGCGCTCGGCTTCGCCGGCGCTGCCAACGTCCACGTGGGGCGCCTGATCGAGCTCGACGTCGATGACCCCGAGCAGCTGCAGCCGATGTGCGAGAAGCTGCTCGCCAATCCGCTCGTCGAGGACTACGAGGTCGAGCTGCTCGGGGACGGCTCGTCATGAGCATGTGCAGATGCACATGTGCTAGCGTACGTGTATGTCATCTCCACCGTTGACACGCCGGACGCAGCTGCTGCTCGACGACGAGTTGCATCGACGCCTGCGTGAGATCGCCGCACAGAGGGGCATCTCCATGGGGGCCTTGATCCGTGAGGCGATCGACGAGAAGCTCTCCCGTACACAGGACGCGCGCGCGGAGGCGTTCACGAGACTGCTCCAGGCGGATCCGATGCCCGTCGAGGACTGGCCGGCGATGAAGGAGGAGATGCTCGAGGGCAGGTACGCCGGTGTCATGAAGGTCCTCGACGAGGATCGCTAGCCCCGGCCGGTGCGGCGTTTTCTCATCGATACCAGCGTGTTCATCTACGCGCTCGGGGGCGAGCATCCGTACCGCGATCCGTGCCGTGCCATCATGAGCGACGGTGCGCGCGGGCTCATCGCCCCGGAGGCGAGCGTGGAGATGATCCACGAGTTCGCATATGTGCGGAGCAGGCGCGGCATCGCCCGCGGCCTGGCCGCGAGAGACGCACGCGACATCGCCGCCACTTCACGGTTGCACGTGGTCGAGCCGGGCGACGTCACACGCGCGCTGGAGCTGTGGAGCGAGCATCAGTCGCTGGATATGCGCGACGCCATCTTCGCTGCGCAGGCGCTGAACCGCAAGATCGACGTGATCCTCAGCCCCGACCGCGGCTTCGACGGAATCCCCGGGCTGGAGCGCATCGACCCTGCGGACGCGAGCGCGGTGGCCACGCTCAGATGAAGTTCGGCGTCCTTCGCTTCCCCGGCTCCTGCGACGAGCTCGACGCGCTGCACGCCGCCAGGCGCGTCGGCGACGCGGAGCTGATCTGGCACGCCGAGCGCGACCTCAAGGGGCGGACGCGATCGTCGTGCCCGGCGGCTTCTCCTACGGCGACTACCTGCGCGCGGGCGCCATCGCGCGCTTCTCGCCCGCCATGGAGTCGGTGATCGCGTTCGCGCGCGACGGCGGCCTCGTGCTCGGGATCTGCAACGGCTTCCAGGTGCTCTGCGAGGCGCACCTGCTCCCGGGCGCACTGCTCGTCAACGCCAACCTGCGCTTCACCTTCCGCCAGCTCGAGCTCGAGGTCCTCCACGCCGGCGGGCCGTTCACCAGGACGTGCGCGCTCGACGAGCGGCTGAGCATCCCCGCCAAGCACGCGTGGGGCCGCTACTACGCCGACCCCGACACGCTCGCCGCGATGGACCGCTCGGGCCAGATCGTGCTGCGCTACGCGCCCGGCCAGAACTTCAACGGCTCGCTGCACGACATCGCCGGCATATGCAACGAGGCCGGCAACGTCTTCGGCATGATGCCCCACCCCGAGCACGCCGTCGACGAGCTGACCGGCGGCTCCACCGACGGCCTGAAGATCTTCGAGTCGATGCGGCTGACCGTCGAAGGGGCGCGCGCATGAGCGCGCCCGCGGCGCCCGGCGACGGCGCCGCCCCCACCGTCGAGGACGCGCTCGCGCTCGGCCTCACGCGCGCCGAGTACGAGCTTGTGTGCGAGAAGCAGGATGGCCCGCCGAATCAGGTCGAGCTCGCCATGTACTCGCTGCTGTGGAGCGAGCACTGCGCCTACAAGCACTCCAAGAAGCTCCTGCGCACGCTGCCCACCGAGGGCGAGCACGTCGTCATGGGGCCCGGCGAGAACGCCGGCGCCGTCGACGTCGGCGGCGGCCTCGTGTGCGCGTTCAAGGTCGAGTCACACAACCACCCCACCGCCGTCGAGCCCTTCCAGGGCGCCGCCACCGGCGTCGGCGGCATCCTGCGCGACATCTTCGCCATCGGCGCGCGGCCCATCGCCGTGCTCGACTCGCTGCGCTTCGGCGAGCCCGGGGGCGCCGGGAGCGGCACTGGCACCGAGGGCGCGGCGCCCGGCGGCGCGGGCGCGCCAGGCGGGTCCGGCACCCGGGCGCGCTACCTGCTCGACGGCGCCGTCTCCGGCATCGGCCACTACGGCAACTCGATCGGCGTGCCCACCGTCGGCGGCGAGGTGTACTTCGAGGCGCCCTACGAGCACAACTGCCTCGTCAACGCCATGGCGCTCGGGCTCGCGCCGCGCGAGCGGCTCGTGCGCAGCGCCGCCGCCGGGCCCGGCAACGTGGTCGTGCTGTTCGGCGCCTCCACCGGGCGCGACGGCATCGGCGGCGCCTCCGTGCTCGCCTCCGCCGAGCTCGGCGAGGGCGACGCCGACAAGCGCCCGACCGTCCAGGTTGGCGACCCGTTCGAGGAGAAGAAGCTGCTCGAGTGCTCGCTCGAGCTGCTCGAGCGCGGGCTGATCGTCGCGCTGCAGGACCTCGGCGCAGCCGGCCTGACCTCCTCCGCATCCGAGATGGCCTCCAAGGGCGGCGTCGGCATCGACCTCGACGTCGCCAGCGTGCCGCTTGCGCGAGCCCGGCATGGAGCCGTTCGAGATGATGGTCAGCGAGTCCCAGGAGCGGATGCTGTGCGTCGTCGAGCCCGACAACGTCGACGCCGTGCTCGAGCTGTGCGAGAAGTGGGAGGTGAACGGCGCGGCGATCGGCGCGGTCACCGACAGCAGGCGCATGCGCGTGCTGCGCGACGGCGAGCTCGTCGGCGACATGCCCGTCAGCGCTCTGGTGGACGACTGCCCCCTGTACGAGCTGCAGCCGCGCAAGCCCACTGAGCGGCTGTACGCGGCGCCGCCGGCCAGCGCCAGCCTCACGCTCCAGACCACGCCCCGGGAGCTGCTGCTCGCGATCCTCTCCTCCCCAAACATCGCATCGCGGCGGCCGCTGTTCGAGCAGTACGACTCGATCGTGCAGTCGCGCACCGTGCGCCGCCCCGAGCAGGCCGACGCCGCCGTGCTCGCGCTCCCCGACGGCAGCGCGCTCGCCGTCAGCATCGACGGCAACGGCCGGCGCGTCGCCGCCGACCCCTACACCGGCACCGTCGAGGCGGTGCTCGAGTGCGCCGCCAACCTCGCGTGCGTCGGCGCGCGGCCGCTCGGCACCACCAACAACCTCAACTTCGGCAACCCCGAGAAGCCGCACATCGCCTGGCAGCTGTCCGAGTCCGTGCGCGGCCTCGGCGACGCCTGCCGCGCGCTCGATGCGCCGATCGTCGGCGGCAACGTGTCCCTGTACAACGAGGGCGCCACCGGCCCCATCTACCCCACGCCCGTCATCGGCATGGTCGGCCGGCTGCCCGACGCGCGCCGCGCCGGGCGCACCGGCTTCGTGCACGAGCGGCGATGAGATCGCGCTCGTCGGGCCGTTCCGCCCGTCGCTGGCCGCCGGCGAGCTCGCCAAGCTGCTCGGCCAGCCGCTCCCCGACGGGCTCCCCGCCGTCGACCTCGCCGCCGTCGCCGCCGCGCAGGAGGCCGTGCGCGAGGCCGTGCGCGCCGGCCTGCTCTCGAGCGCCCACGACGTCGCCGAGGGCGGGCTCGCGATCGCGATCGCCGAGTGCTGCCTCGCCGGCGGCATCGGCGCGCAGATCGAGCTCCGCGAGGACTTCTGGGAGGCGACCTCGCCCGCCGCGGCCCCGCACCCGTCCGCGACGGGCGTCCCCGAGCATGTCGCCGCCGCGCTTTTCGGCGAGGGCCACGGCGGCTTCGTCGTCAGCGGCGACGCCGACGCGCTGCGCGATCTCGGCGAGCGCGTGCCGCTGCGCATCATCGGCAGGGTCGGCGAGGACCTGCTCACGATCGTCGAGGCGGGCGCCGGCGCCGGCGAGATGATCGCGGTCCCACTCGACGAGCTCGCCGCCGCGCACGGCGCGCTCGCGGAGCTGTTCTCATGAGAAGCCGCCCAACCCACCCTGCTAGCTTGTGAACACGATGCGTGAGGGACCGCGCGACGAGTGCGGAGTGTTCGGCACTGTATGCGCCCGGTCACGAGGTGTCCAGGCTGTCGTACTTCGCGCTGTACGCGCTGCAGCACCGCGGGCAGGAGTCCGCCGGGCATCGCCGCCGCCGACCGCGGCGGGCACATCATCACGCGCCGCGAGCTCGGCCTCGTCAACCAGGTGTTCACCGAGAACGACCTGCGCACGCTCGCCGGCGAGCTCGCGATCGGCCACGTGCGCTACTCCACCACCGGCTCCAACGCCTGGGAGAACTCGCAGCCGGTGCAGCGCTCCGAGGGCACCAACGGCTCGCGCCGCGAGGTCGCGCTCGCGCACAACGGCAACCTCATCAACGCCCTCGAGCTGCACGAGGAGCTGCTCGAGCGCGGCGTCACCTTCAGCTCCACCTCCGACTCGGAGATCATCGCCGCGCTGATCGCCACGCACCCCGCCGAGCACGTCGAGGACGCCATCGCCGACGTGCTGCCGCGCCTGCGCGGGGCGTTCTCGATCGTCGCCATGACCAAGGACCGCGTCGTCGCCTTCCGCGACCCCCACGGCCTGCGCCCGCTCGCGATCGGCGTGCTCGACCCCGGTCACGACGATGACGGCGGGGCGCGCACGGCGGGCGAAAGCACCGGCGAGCGCCGCTACTGCGTCGCCAGCGAGTCGTGCGCGTTCGACATCATCGGCGCGAAATTCGTGCGCGACGTGCAGCCCGGCGAGATCGTCACGCTCGGCGCGCGACGGCCTGCGGAGCCGCATGGTCGTGCCGGGCTCGCGCAGACGCGCGTTCTGCGTGTTCGAGTACATCTACTTCGCGCGCCCCGACTCGCGCATGAACGGCCGGGTGCTGCAGGTCGCGCGCGGGCGCATGGGCGAGATCCTGTGGCGCGAGGCGCCCGTCGACGCCGACCTCGTGATCCCCGTGCCCGACTCCGGCAACCCCGCCGCCCGCGGCTCGCGCGCGCGCGCGGCCTCCCCCAGGACGACGGCTTCGTCAAGAACCGCTACGTCGCCCGCACGTTCATCCAGCCCGGCCAGGAGCTGCGCAAGCACGGCCTGCGGCTGAAGTTCAACCCGCTGCCCGAGGTCATCGCCGGCAAGCGGCTGGTCGTCGTCGACGACTCGATCGTGCGCGGCAACACGACGCGCCAGATCGTGCAGATGCTCCGCGACGCCGGCGCCGCCGAGATCCACATGCGCATCTCCGCGCCGCCGATCAAGCACCCCTGCCACTACGGCATCGACATGTCCACGCGCGAGGAGATGATCGCCCACGGGCGCACCGTCGAGGAGATCGCCGCCGAGCTCGGCTGCGACTCGCTGCACTACCTCTCGCTCGAGGGCGTCTACGAGGCCGTCGGCGCCACGCCGTGCGACCCACTGCGACGCGTGCTTCAGCGGCGATTACCCGCTCGCGGGCACCGACGGGGCGGGCGGCAAGTACGCACTGGAGGACGGTGGCGAGGCCACCCTCCCGCTCGTGCGCGCCTGAGCCAGCTAGTCGAGGTGATCCTCGCGTGCCCCCGCCGCGTCGCTGTAGCGGTTGTTGTACGGCCGGTGGACGATCAGCCCGCCGGCGCGCTCTGCGCCGAGCGCGTAGCCGAGCGCCGAGACGATGAGCAGTGTGACGACGATGGATGTGAGCATGGGCCCGTCCTGTGCATTGCTGTACGAGGCCCTCTCCGCCCTGTCCGACCATTGAAGGCCATCGCGCGGGCGCGCTCTGTGAGCTTGCGCACAGCTATCGTGGCCCGCGCGTGAGCGACCGACTTCCCATCGCCGTGCTGGTGTCAGGAACGGGCACCAACCTGCAGGCGCTGCTCGATACGGTGCACGGACGCGACGCGCAGGTGGTGGCGGTCGCCTCGAGCGTCGCCGGCGCGCCGGCGCTCGAGCGCGCCGAGCAGCGGGGCGTGCCCACCGCTGTGTTCGCCCGCGCCGCGTACCCCGACCGCGCGACGCGCGACGAGGCGCTGGCCGACTGGCTGGTCGAACGCGGCGCGCGGCTGGTCGTGCTCGCCGGCTACATGGAGCTGCTGGGCGAGCGCTTCCTCGCGCGCTTTCCCGGCGCGGTCATCAACGTGCACCCGTCGCTGCTGCCCGCCTTCCCGGGCCTCGAGGCGATCGAGCAGGCGCTCGCGTACGGCGTGAAGGTGTTCGGCGTGACGGTGCACTTCGTCGACGCCGGCGTCGACACCGGCCCGGTGATCCTGCAGCGCGCGGTCGAGCTGCCCGACGCCGCGCGAGCCCGGCGAGGTGCTCGCCGCGCTGCGCCCGCTCGAGCACGAGCTGCTGCCGCGACGCAGTCTGCGCTGTTCGCGCGCGGCGCGCTGCGCGCCGACCCGGACAACCCGCGCAGGACGCTCGTCGATCGCGAGGCCGCGGGCGAGGCGATCCGCGCGGGCGAGGGATAGGCTGCGTGTAATGACCACGGAGGGCGAGCTGATGGCCGATCACGCATCCGGGATCGAGCGCGCGGCGCCAGGCGAGGTGCGCGTGCGCAGGGCGCTGCTGTCGGTGTCCGACAAGAGCGGGCATCGTCGAGTTCGCGCAGGGGCTCGCGGAGCTGGGCGTCGAGCTCGTCTCCACCGGCGGCACCGCGCGCGAGCTCGCGGACGCGGGTGTGCGCGGTGCGCGCGATCGAGGACTTCACCGGCTTCCCGGAGATGATGGACGGGCGCGTGAAGACGCTGCACCCGCGGCTGTACGCGGGCCTGCTGGCGCGTGCGCGACGACGACGACCACCTGCGCGCCGCCTCCGAGCAGGAGATCGAGCAGGTCGATCTCGTGTGCGTGAACCTGTACCCGTTCGAGCAGACGGTCGCGCGCGGCGACGCGTCAGCGACGCGGAGGTCGATCGAGAACATCGACATCGGCGGCCCGACGATGATCCGCGCCGCCGCCAAGAACAGCGCGTTCGCGGCTGTGGTGGTCGACCCGGCCGACTACGAGCGCCGTGCTGGCAGAGCTGCGCGAGTCCGACGGGCGGCTGTCGCTGCCGACGCGCGAAGCGCTCGCGGGCAAGGCGTTCGCGTGCACCGCGCGCTACGACGCCGCGATCTCCACGTGGTTCGCGGCGCGCGAGGACGGCGGCTTTCCCGCCGAGCTGGCGCGAGCGCCTACGAGAAGGTCATGCGAGCTGCGCTACGGCGAGAACCCGCACCAGCAGCGCCGCCTTCTACGCGCGCGTCGGCGCGCGCCGACGCACCTGCTCGCGGGCGTCGAGCAGCTGCACGGCAAGGAGCTGTCGTTCAACAACCTGCTCGACCTCAGCTCCGCACGCGAGCTGGTCGAGGAGTTCGCAGAGCCCGGCCTGCGCGATCGTCAAGCACAACAACCCGTGCGGCTGCGCGCTCGGCGACAGCGGCCAGCGAGGCCTACGAGCGCGCCTTCGCGTGCGACCCGCAGAGCGCCTACGGCGGCGTGATCGCCCTCAACCGCCCGCGTCGACCTCGCGTTCGCGCGAAGCTCTCGGCGAGCAGTTCATCGAGGTGCTGCTCGCCCCGCGGCTACGACGCGGACGCGCTGGAGGTGCTGCAGGCGAAGAAGAACGTGCGCCTGCTCGAGCTGGCGCGACTGGCCGGCGCCGGCTGCGCGAGCGTCGAATCGAAGCCGGTGATCGGCGGCCTGCTCGTGCAGGACCGCGACGACGTCGTCTCGAGACGCGCGAGCAGATGCACGTCGTCAGCGCGCGCCAGCCCAGCGAGGCGCGAGTGGCAGGACATGCTGTTCGCCTGGCGGTCTGCCGCCACGTGCGCTCCAACGCGATCGTGCTCGCCGCCGGCGGCGCCACCATCGGGATCGGCGCCGGCCAGATGAGCCGCGTGGACGCGGTGCGCATCGCGATCGAGAAGGCCCAGGAGTTCCAGCCCCGAGCAGCTCGCCGGCGCGGCGCTGGCCTCCGACGCCTTCTTCCCCTTCGCCGACGGCCCGCAGCTCGCGCTCGACGCGGGCGTCGACCGCGATCATCCAGCCGGGCGGCTCGGTGCGCGACGAGGAAGTGGTCGCCGCCGTGGACGCGGCAGGCGCGGCGATGGTGGCGACGGGCGTGCGGCACTTTCGGCACTGACCACAGCGGTCAGCGATGGGCGAAGCGCGGCGCTGGCTCGAAGTCGCCGTGCAGCACAAGGGGATCGAGGTCAGCACCGTTGGGCCACATAACGGTCCCCAGCTCGTCGTCCACCCGAACCTGCGCAAAGAAGTCTGGGTCAGCGAGCGGCTCGAACACAGGCCCGTGCAGCTCTCCCGTGAGATCGACATCTCGCGAGCTGCCATCGCTGAAGCCGATCCTCAGCCGATAGTGCCCGAGCACCTGTGCGGACGTGACCCTCACGAAATCCATCGTCTCATTTTACGGCAGCGGGTCGATCGGGTTCGGGGGCGTCACCGCTCAGCTCATTCCGGCAGCCCGAGCGCATGAGCGATTTCGACGACAGGCGTCCCGATGTCTTTTTCAAGGACGGGTATTGCCCGTTCGAGCTCCATCTTCGTGGGCTTGTGGGGAATCAGGGCTTTCTCGTCGGGGCGCTCGTATGGCTTCAACAGGCGCCAGATTCTCTCTTCTAGGCCTCCTGTTTCGCCACCGGGACGAAATTCGATTGTGGTGATCGAGTTCGCAGCGTCGCAGCTCGCGAGGAACGTCTCGGTGGTCGTCGGAGCCGCCTTGAATCCGTCGGCAGCAAGAGCCTTCGCGTCTGCGCAGATGTCAGGGAGAGCCACCTTCTCCTTCGCTGCTTCTTCTCTGGCCGAATGACTCACGTAGTAGGTGAGCCTGCGACTGCTCCAGCGCAGCCGCTGCACCGTCATCGCGAAGGCGAGCGTGGCGTTTCTGGCTGGCCGTTCTAGCGTAAGCGGCACATCTTCCGCGATCTCATCTCTGATGTCGTCGCGCGCGCGGTTTTCAGGAGCCCCAGCGAGCACGCCCGAACACTCGCTCTTGACCCTCGCGACAAGCGATTGGACTGCCACTTCGCCGGCTTGTTGGTCGTGCTGACCGGCGAGCATGAGCCTGTGCCACGCAAGTATGTATGCCCTCGTAGCAGCGACGTTGTCCACCTTCCCGCCGCTGCTCTTGGCGAACGCTGGGAGCGAGCCCACGGTGAGCGCCAACACAACCACCAAGGCGGCGAGAAAGAGCCTCAACATGACCGGCAGTATGTCGCATCGCCCGTCGAAACCGATCTCTGCGTCCGATCCGAGTTTGCGAATGGTCCCCCACATCAGGAGGATGCCAAATCTACGCAAAATGCGACCATCACTTGCAACGAGCTGATGCTGTGTACAGCCGGCGCATGCGCCGGCTGGCGGGCCGCACATGTGCGGCCCGGACCAGGCCGCATGCGGCCTGGTCATCAAGTCGAATCGTCGTTCTCGCAGTGCGCGCCAAGTCGCTGGCGTTTTGACCCTGCCTCCTGCAGAGGTATCCAGCCTGGCAACTCGGGCCAGCGGAGATCGTAAGCGACTCGGCTTGCCCGCGCCGAAGGCGCCGCAAGCCGATCGATTACGATCGGAGCATGTGTAGAAACATCCGCAACCTAAACAACTTCGACCCCCCGGCAACGGACGAAGAGATCCGCGCCTCAGCAGTCCAGTACGTACGCAAGATCAGCGGCTTCACCAAGCCCTCGCAGGCCAACGCTGAGGCCTTCGAGCGCGCGGTGGACGCCGTGACGGAGATCTCCACGCGCCTGCTCGACGAGCTGGTCACGAACGCGCCGCCGAAGAACCGCGAGGTCGAGGCCGCCAAGGCGCGGGCTCGCTCCGCGCAGCGCTACGCGGCGTAGGGCTGGCCGGCGAGGATCCTCGAGTGGCCCGCGGGTTGCGGGAGGGACTTGACATCCCCGGCGTCACGATATATCGTGTAAGTACTTTGATGGCTCACGATAGGAAGTAGATATGTTTGGGAATGCGATTTACTCAACGGGCGCAAAGCCCGGTTGCAGATCCGCTCGCCACGGCGGCGAGCACGGGCGCGGCGCCGCGTACGGCATGCGCGGCGAGTTCGGCGGCGGCCCGTTCGGCGGCTTCGGGCCGGGCGGCGGCCCGTTCGGCGGCGGCGGCCCGCGTGGACGTGGCCGCAGGGCGCGTCGCGGCGACATCCGCACTGCGGCGCTGCTGCTGCTCGCGGAGGAGCCGCGCAACGGCTACCAGATCATGCAGGAGGTGCAGGAGCGAAGCGGCGGCCTGTGGAGCCCGAGCCCCGGCTCGGTCTACCCGGCGCTGGCGCAGCTCGAGGACGAGGGCCTGATCCGCACCGAGGAGAGCGACGGCCGCAAGCTGTTCGCGATCACCGACCAGGGGCGCGCGCTGCTGAGCGAGCGCGGCGCCGACCGGCCCGCCCCGTGGGAACAGACGGGCGACCGCGCCGGTGGGATGCACGAGCTCGGCAAGCTCATGCGCGAGGTGGCCTCCGCGTTCGCGCAGGTGATGCGAACGGGCAGCGAGGGCCAGATCGACAGGGCCACCGGCGTGCTCGCGGAAACCCGCCGCGATCTCTACCGGATCCTCGCCGACGGTGACACCGGCAGCGAGAGCGCCGAGAGCGGATCCGCTCCGGACACCGGCGCAGATGCGGGTACGGTAGACGAGGACAGGTGAACGAGACCGCGACCACAGCTCCAGGCCCCGCCCCCGCCTCCACCTCGGCGTCCGGCTCGGCCGTCTCGGTCAAAGGCCTGGTCAAGCGCTACGACCAGGTGGAGGCGGTGCAGGGCATCGAGTTCGAGGTGGCGGGCGGAGAGATCTTCGGCTTCCTCGGGCCCAACGGCGCCGGCAAGTCGACGACGATCAACATGCTGTGCACGCTCGTGCGCCGAGCGCGGGCTCCGCGCTGGTCGCCGGCCACGACGTGGTCTCAGAACGCGACGAGGTCCGGCGCAACATCGGCCTGGTCTTCCAGGACACGACGCTCGACGGCTACCTGACGGCCGAGGAGAACCTGCGCCTGCACGCCGAGCTCTACGGCGTGCCGCGCGAGGTCGTGGGCGAGCGCATGCGCCAGGTGATGGAGATGGTCGGGCTGTGGGAGCGGCGCGGCAGCCTCGTGAACACGTTCTCCGGCGGCATGAAGCGGCGCCTCGAGATCGCGCGCGGCCTGCTGCACTCCCCGCGCGTGCTGTTCCTCGACGAGCCGACCGTCGGGCCTCGACCCGCAGACGCGCAGCTCGATCTGGCGCTACATCCGCGAGCTGAAGGCGCGCGAGGACATCACGATCTTCCTCACCACCCACTACATGGACGAGGCCGAGTACTGCGATCGCATCGCGATCATGGACCAGGGCCGCATCATCGTGCTCGACACGCCCGAGGCGCTGAAGGCGGAAGTCGGCAAGGACCGCGTGCAGATCGAGACCGACGACGACCAGGCGGCGATCGCCGCGCTGCGCGAGCGCTTCGGGATCGAGGCGACCGTCGCCGAGGGCGCGGTCACGTTCGGGGTGCCCGACGGCGAGCAGTTCGTGCCCCGGCTGTTCGATGATTGGGATCCCGCCCACCCACCGATCCGCTCGGTGAGCGTCGCGCGCCCATCGCTCGACGACGTGTTCATGTCACTACACCGGCACCACCATCCGCGACGCCGAGTCCACGAGCACCGACCGCATGCGCAACGTCGCAAGGATGATGGCCCGCTGATGGCCACCGAGGCGACACCGACGACGCAGGCCGCGGGCGCGGCGGCGCCCGACGGCAACGGCCGCACGCCGGCGCCGACGCCGGGCACGCCGCATCAGATCGCGCGCGTGCGCGTGCCGACGCGCAGCGCGCGCGGGGAGCTGCGCGCGATCAAGGTCGTGTGGAAGCGCGAGCTGATCCGCTTCAGCCGCGACCGGCTGCGCATCCTGACGTCGCTGATGCAGCCGTTCCTGTTCCTGTTCGTGCTCGGCTCCGGGCTCTCCTCGCTGGTGTCCGCGGGCACGCACGGCATCAACTTCAAAACCTTCATCTACCCCGGCGTGCTGTGCATGGCGGTGATGTTCACCGCGATGTTCTCGGCTGCGTCGATCGTGTGGGATCGCGAGTTCGGCTTCCTGCGCGAGATGATGGTGGCGCCCGTGCGGCGCTCGTCGATCGTGCTCGGCAAGTGCTGTGGCGGGGCGACCGTCGCGGCCTTCCAGGGCGTGATCGTGCTGGCGATCGCCGGCCTCGTCCACGTCCCCTACTCGCTCGGGCTGTTCGCCGAGCTGTTCGCGCTGCAGGTGCTGCTCGCGTTCTCGATCACCGCCTTCGGCATGATGGCCGCCGCGCGCATCACCCAGATGCAGTCGTTCATGGCGATCATGCAGATGGCGATCATGCCCATGTTCTTCATCTCCGGCGCGATGTTCTCGGTCGTGCACCTCGAACGCTGGCTGGCGATCCTCAACCGCCTGGACCCGCTCACCTACGCCGTCGATCCGATGCGCCGCGCGATCTTCGCCCACCTGCACGTCAGCGCCGCCACGCGCCATGCGCTCGCCCCCGGGGTCACGTGGTGGGGCTGGCACGTGCCGAGCCTGCTGGAGGCGGCGGTCGTCGCGCTGCTCGGGCTGGCGATGCTGACGGTGGCGATCGTCGAGTTCGGCCGCGCCGAGTAGCGGTTTCCTGGCCGCGCGGCCAGCCGGCCTGGTAGGGTCGCGCCATGGCCTCGCTCGATCCCTTCGCTCCGGCGCTCGAGCTGGCCGGCGCGCTGCGCGCGCGCGAGCTCTCCTCGGTCGAGCTGCTCGACGCGTGCATCGCCGCGATCGACGCGCGCGACCCGCAGCTGAACGCGGTCATCTGGCGCAACGACGAGGACGCGCGCGCGGCGGCCGCGGAGGCCGATCGCCGCCTGGCGGCTGGCGAGAGCGCGCCGTTCCTGGGCGTGCCGCTGCCGGTCAAGGACCTCACGCCGGTCGCCGGCTGGCCGGTCAGCTACGGCTCGCGCGGCGGCCCCCCGGGCGTGAGCGAGCAGAGCGAGCTGGTCGTCGAAGCGCTCGAGCGCGCGGGGTTCGTCCTGTGCGGGCGCACCAACACGCCCGAGTTCGGCGTGATCACGGTCGCGGAGAACAGCCGCTACGGGATCAGCCGCAACCCGTGGGACCCCGGGCGCTCGCCCGGCGGCTCGAGCGGCGGCGCGGCGGCGGCGGTGGCCGGCGGCATGTTCCCGATCGCCCACGCCAACGACGGCGGCGGCTCGATTCGCATCCCCGCCTCCTACTGCGGGCTGGTCGGCTTCAAGCCGAGCCGCGGCCGCGTCCCGCGCCTGGCGCAGAGCTGGCTGGGGGCGGTGGTGGAGGGCGTGGTGGCGCGTACGGTCTCGGACTCGGCGACGGTGCTCGACGCGATCGCCGGACCGGACCCGCTCGCCTGGTACAACGCGCCGGCGCCGTCGCGTCCGTTCGCGCAGGAGCCGGGCGCGGGAATCGAGCCCGCCCGCCCGCTGCGGATCGGGCTGATGGCGCAGGCGCCGCTGGGCATACCCACCGATCCCGCCTGCGTGCAGGCGGCGCGGTCTGCCGCCGGCCTGCTCGAGCAGCTCGGCCACAGCGTCGCGGAGGTCGAGGTGCCGACGATCTCCGAAGAGATGGTGCCGCCGTTCATCGTCCTGACCCAGGGCGGCCTGGCCGACTACGAGGGCGTGGACTGGTCGGCGGTGGAGCCGCACATCGCCCACCAGCGCCAGGCGAGCGGCGAGCTCGGCGCCTACGACTACGTGCTGGCGGCGCGCACGCTCGAGCTGCTCAGCCGTCGCGAGGTCGCGCGCTGGGGACGCGACTTCGACGTGCTGGTGACGCCCACCTCGGCGATCCTGCCCCCGCAGGCGGGGGCGATCCTCGAGGCGCAGCACGCGGCCCCCGACCAGCCGGTGATGGACGTGGTGGCGAGCGTGTCGTTCACGGCCTTCGGCAACGTCACCGGCCTACCGGCGGTGAGCCTGCCGCTGCACTGGAGCGATGAGGGGCTGCCCGTCGGCGTGCAGCTCATCGCCGGGCCGTGGCAAGACGGCCCGCTGCTGGCGCTGGCCGGGCAGCTGGAGCAGGCGCGGCCGTGGGCCGATCGCCGTCCGAGCGCTCGCTGACCAGGCGGCAGAACACCTCGACCAGGTGCGGGTCGAACTGCGTGCCGGCGCAGCGGCGCAGCTCGTCGAGGGCGTCCTCGAGCGACATCGCGCGCTTGTAGACGCGCTCGTCGAGCATCGCGCGGAAGGAGTCGCAGATCGTGATGATCCGCGAGCCCAGCGGGATCTCCTCGCGGGCGAGGCCGTCGGGATAGCCGTTGCCGTCCCAGCGCTCGTGGCTGGAGCGCACGAGCGGGCCGATCCGTTCCAGCGAGGGGCCGGCGGCGGCGATGATCTGCTCGCCCATGACCGTGTGCTGCTTCATGAAATCCCACTCCTCCTCGGTGAGCGGGCCGGGCTTGACGAGGATCTCGTCGGGGATGCCGAGCTTGCCGACGTCGTGGAGGTCTCCCGCCTTGACGATCAGGCCGACCGCCTCCTCCGGGAGGCCGACCGTGCGCGCGAGCAGCTCGACGTCGCCGGCGACGTCGTCGGAGTGCTCGCCGAGTCCCGGGTGGCGCTGAGCGAGAGCGGCGTGCAGGACGGCGGTTATGAGTTCCGCGGCGCCGCCGTGGCTGGTGGCCTTCTCGCGGTACATGTGCTGGTCGGCGAGTCGCAGCGCGTGCGTCGGCTCGGCGGTTTCGCGAGGGATCTCGACCGCTCCGGCGGCGCACGTGACGGTGAACGCCCCGCCCTGTTCGCTCAGCGCCGTGCGGGCCTGCAGGAACAGCGCGTGCGGGTCCTCGACGTGGGCGTCGACCAGCGCGCAGAACTCGTCGCCGCCGAGCCTGTACACGCAGCCGTGCGGCTCGAGCACCTGACGCAGGCGGCTCCCCAGCCGCGCGAGCAGGCTGTCCCCGGCGAGGTGCCCGAAGGAGTCGTTGTAGTTCTTGAAGCCGTTGAGGTCGAAGAACCACAGGTACGCGGGCTCGTCCTCGCTCGCGCGCTGGCACACGCGCTGCAGATCCTCGATCAGGGCGCGGCGGTTGCGCAGGCCCGTGAGCACGTCGGTCGACAGCTCGCGCACGACCTTGCGATTGGACACGACGAGCGCGGCGATCGAGGCGAGCAGCCCGAGGATCGCGGTCGCGAGCACCGTCAGCTGCCCGGGGCTCCAGGCGTTCAAGAGGTTCGGGTCGGGGGCGCTGTCGGTCGCCGCCACGGCGAAGTCCTCGTGCGTGCCGGCGACCTGCATCGGCAGCGCGGCCGCCATCGCGCGGTGGCCGGCGTTGACGGTGGACTGCGGACGCTGCCCGAGCCCTGCTCCCACGGGCAGGACGCGGGGCGCTGCGTGCCCGCTCGCCCTGGCGATGCTCGCGGGGCCGCCCAGGTAGATGCGCCCCTGGGCGTAGCTGGCCAGCTGCAGGCGCACGTCGGGGGTGTCCGTGACGAGCAGGCCCGACCCCTGCGCGGTGACGATGTTCATGTCGATGTGGACCAGGCCGAGCAAGCGGCCACCGATGCGGATCGGCGCAACGAAGGCGACGGACGGCTGCCCGCTGACGGGCGAGCGAAACGCGCCACTGCCGGCGCCCGCCGGGGAGCGGTCTGCGACCGAGACGAACTGGCGGCCGAGCTTCAGCGGGAAGACCACCGGCCGCGCGGCGGGGGCGCACACGAGCTGGCGTCCGGCGCCATCGTCCAGGCACACCGCTGTCAGCGGGATGAAGGAGGAGCGCTGGATGGTGGCGAGGCTCGCGGCGGTGTCGGCGAGGTCGCCGCTGCCGGAGCCGGCGGCGAGCGAGCGGGCGCCGAGCAGCTGCCGGACCGCGGGGTTGACGAGCATCAGCGACAGCGCCGTCGCGGTCTGGCGCTCGTCTCCGGAGATCAGCGCGAGCTCGTTGCTGACGGCGGCCTGCAGCGCACGGTCCTGCTTGTTGCGCCGCGCGCTGACGCTGTCGTTGGTCTCGAACACCGCGACGCCGCCGAGCACCAGCGAGACCACGAGTCCAAGGATCGCAATCAGCCGCATGGCGTCTGTTTCGTCACGCTGGCGGCGACCTTAAATGTTGGATATGTCAGCCGGCAGATATTTGCCGGCGTCAACCTGGGCCGGCGGGCCCGCGCTGATCCAACAATCGGGATCCGGGGCGGACCCGGTGAGCCGGTCGGATATCGTCGTCGGTGCCCATGACGAGCCTCAAGCGAGTGGCGATGGCTGCCGCCGTGGCGTTCCTGTCGATCAACATCTGGACCGGCGCGCCGCTGCTCGCGCTGTGGGTCGGCTCCCGCGTCGTCGGCCAGACAGTGTTGAGCATGAAGGCGGTGCTCGTCGTCGTGGTCGTGCTGGCTGTGACGGTGTTCGCGATGGCGCTGGCGCTGACGTGGCTCAACAACACCTACGACGAGCTCATCGGCCGGGCGCGAGCCGAACGACGCTCGCCGTGGATGCGCAGCATGCGCGCCGAGGATGAGGGCCACGTGAGCGCGCGCGTGGGGATAACGCTGCTCGAGCGGATCGTGATGACCAGCGTGTACCTGGCGGTGATCACGCTGCTGGTCTGGCTCGCGTTCTTCTCCGGGCCGCCGCTGCTGTCCTGACGGCCGGTGGCGGGTCCTCGCTCTCCTACAGCGCGAGCGCGCGCGCGACGATCGCGGCCCCGTCGACGCCGCGCGGCAGATCGCCGAAGGCGAGACCGCGCGCGTCCAGGCGCCCGGCGCAGAACGCGTCGGACACCGCCGGCGGCGCGTGGCGCAGCAGCAGGCTGGCCTGCAGCGCGAGCGCCATGTCCTCGACGACGCGCCGCGCGCTCCACTCGGCGGCCGCCGGGTCCGCGGCCAGCGCGGCGAGCCCCGCGCGCACGCGAGGCATGTGCTCATCGAAGCGCGCGTCCGCGCCGGCGGCCAGCTCGCACTCGGCGAGAAACGCCGGCGCCCCCTCGGGCTCGCGGTGCAGCGCGCGCAGCACGTCGAGCGCGATCACGTTGCCCGAGCCCTCCCACACGGTGCCGATCTGGACGTCGCGGTAGAACTGCGCCATCGGCGCCTCCTCGACATAGCCGTTGCCGCCGAGGCACTCCAAGGCCTCGGCTGCGAGCGGGGCGCCGCGCTTGCACACCCAGTACTTCATGACCGCAAGCGCCAGACGGCGGAAGGCGGCCTCGCCGGGTTCCTCGGAGTCGAACGCGCGCGCGATGCGCATCACCGAGGCGGTGGCGGCCTCGGACTCGAGCGCGAGGTCGGCGAGCACGTTGACCATCGCCGGCTGCTGGGCGAGCGGTGCGCCGAACGCCGCGCGGTGGCGCGCGTGCCAGATCGCCTCGGCGACGACGCGGCGCATCATCCCGGCGACGGCGGTGAGCGTGTCAAGGCGCGTCCAGATGAGCTGCTCGACGACGAACGCCGTGCCGCGGCCCTCCTCGCCGAGGATGCGCGCGGGCAGGTGGTCGTACTCGACCTCCGAGGAGGCCAGGCAGCGCCCGCCGAGCTTGTCCTTCAGCCGCTGGATGCGAAAGCCCGGATGCGGGCGCTGCGCGACGAAGCACGTGATCCCGGCGTCGGTCTGCGCGAGCGTGAAGAACACGTCGAAGACGGGGTGCGTGCAGAACCACTTGTGGCCGGTCAGCTCGAACCAGCCGTCGCCGATCGGCTCCGCGATGGTCGAGTTGGCGCGCAGGTCCGAGCCGCCCTGCTTCTCGGTGAAGACCATGCCGGCCTGCGCGAACTTGTCGTAGTCGGGCAGCGTCAGGCGCTGCTCCCACTCCTCCGCCAGCGCGGCGTCCTGGCGCATGGTCGGAACGGCCGCGTAGTTGATCGACATCGGGCAGCACGGGCCGGTGTCGAGCTGGTTGAAGAGGTGGAACATGCCCGCCCGCACCACGTGCGCGCCCGCGCGCTGCTCGCGCCAGGGCAGCGAGTTCAGTTCGCGCTCGACCCCCAGGCGCAGCATCCAGTGCATCGACGGGTCGTAGTCGATCTCGTCGACGCGGTTGCCGTAGCGGTCGTGCGACCGCAGCACGGGGATGTTGCGCTGCGCGCGCTTGGCGTGATCGAGCGCCTCCGCGGAGGCGACTGCGGCGCCGAAGTCGCGCACACGGTCAAGACCCCACTCGCCGCCCTCCCGCACGAGCGCCTCGCGCAGCGCGGGGTCGGCGTCGAAGGCGTTGTGATCGACCAGCGGCGGCGGCTGGTTGACGACCTCGTGCGTGGCTGAGCGATGGGTGCGGCTGGCGGTTGACATCGGCGCCCCCCCTCGGTGCGTTCGCGGTTGGATTGACCTTAGCGCGGGGGGCAACGCGGGCACTCTCCCATGCACTGCGATGGCCGCTGTTCGGTGTCCAATACGTCGGTCGCGATCATCGAACGATCGGCGCCCGTCAGGACGGACGCCGCGGGCCAGCGCGCGAGCCCGGCCGTCAGGGGATGCCGCGACGCGACACGCCCGACGCTCTATGGCGCTGCGCAGTCAGCTGCCGGAGCCCGCGGCGAGCGGCACGCGCAGCGAGGGCGACAGGCGCTCGCACGCAACCAGCCTGGAGTCGGCCAGGCCGGCTGCGCGATGCTCGTGGATCTTCAGGTACTCCGGGTCCATCGACATCTCCAGGAACTTCCTGCGCGACGGGTATTCGACCATCAGCACCATGTCCCACTCGCGCGCGTCCGGGCCGATCACGGTCTCGTGCGCCTGCACCGAGAGCAGGACGCGCCCGGCGACGCTCTGAAGGAACGGAGCCACCGCCTCCGCGTAGCGCTGGTAGGCCTCCAGGCCGCTGACGCCCTCGTCGATGCCATCGGCGCGGTCTTTGAACCGGAGCAGGTTGAGCATCACGACCGGCTGGTCAGACGGCGACGCCGCCAGCTGCTCTATCTGCTCGCGTGTGGGTTGGATCGGCATCAATCGCTCCTCGTTGTCGGGGCCCGCCTGCTGAGCGGCGTGATTGTTTCAGAGCCTGCGGGGCTTCTCCCCCTTCGCACCGACCCGGTCAACCGTCGCCGTCGCCAGCTGCGCTTCAAGCTTGGGGGCGCAGCTACCGATGAGAAGCCATGATGCCGCGGTCGGATGAGAGCGGGCTTTCAGGCTGGCCCAATCACCGCGCAGGCGAAGAGCGACGCAAGATGGCGCGACTGCTGGCGTACCTGTTCGCCGCCGGCGCAACGATCGCACTGCTCTCCCTCGTTCTCCCCCACTCACCGAAGATGAATGAGCGGGCAATCCTGGCGTTGCTCTGCCTGGCATATGCAGCTGCCGTCGGGCTGGTTCTCGGAGGGAGCCGTCTTCCCTCCTGGGTCTGCCACGCCGTGGTCGACTTCGGGACGATCCTGATCGCGGGGGCCTGCTACTTCAGCGGCGAAAGCAGCAGCTCCTTTTCGTTCTTCTTTCTGTGGGTCGGGCTCTACTCGTTCTACTTCTTCACCCTGCGCGCGTCGTTGACCCACCTCACATTTGTCGGCGTCGCCTACGCGACGATCCTCTGCGTCGTGAACCCCGCTGGGTCATCGGTGACGCCGTGGCTCCTCACCGTAGGCACGCTGACGGTGGCCGGAGTGCTCATCGCACATCTGGTAGCAGAGGCACGCTCCCACGCGGCGGACCTTGCGGTGGTGGCTTCGGCGAGCGGTCAGGTGCTGGCCGCCAAGGACCCCGCCACTGCGCGTGGCGCGATCTGCGAGTCAGCTCGCGCTGTGGCCGGAGCGGTCGCTACGGCACTTCTCGAGCCGGACGTCGAAGCTGGCTGCCTGGCAGCGACCGCGAGCGCGGGCGCCGATCTGCTCGGCCGAGGGCTTCCCGCCACCCGAGCACTCACAGAGGCATCGACCGTATATGGCTCAGCACAGCCGCTGTTCGTCGCCGATCTCGCTGATCGCTCCCCCATTCCCGGGCTCGCCACGGAGGTTCGTGCCCGTTCCTGTCTTTACCAGCCAATCCTGAGAGAGGGCGCCGCGATCGGGGTGCTGGCCGTCGCATGGGAGGAACGGCTCTCGCGGGTTCCCGGTCGAGTCGTTGCGGCCATCGGGCTTCTGGCCGCCGAGGCAGCCGTCGCGATAGGGCACGCCGATCTGTTGACTCGGCTGGAGGCGGCCGCCCTGACGGACCACCTCACGGGGCTGGCCAATCGCCGCTCCCTTTTCGAGCAGCTTCCCCAGGAGCTTGCCAGGGCGGCCCGCGACGGCAGGCCTCTGTGCCTGGCAATGCTTGATCTGGACAACTTCAAGCGCTTCAACGACGCCTACGGACATCAGGCCGGTGACACGCATCTCAGGGAGGTCTCCATCGCGTGGAGCGAGCGGCTGAGACCCGAAGACCTCATCGCCCGCTATGGCGGCGAGGAGTTCACCCTCGTTCTACCCGGCTGCCCTCTCGAGGAGGCTTCGCAGGTGGTCGAGCGGATGCGGGCCGCAACCCCAGGTGGCCAGACATGCTCCGCGGGGGTCGCCAAGTGGGATGGCGCGGAGACCGCCGACGAGCTCATCGCCCGAGTCGACCGCGCTCTCTACGCAGCCAAGAACGTTGGACGCGATCACGTCGTGCTGGCCGCCTGACTGGGCGAGCCGAGTGAGCCCCCCGGCTCTTGGGTCAAACTGATCTGCCAAGATCGGCCCAATGCCCCGTGCGGGACTCGAACCCGCCCCACCGGATTAAAAGTCCGGCGCTCTACCAGATGAGCTAACGGGGCCCTGCGGCCGAACAGTCTGGCAGACCCGGTGGGCGTTCGGCGCGATGGCGCGCACAGAGTGCGCCCGCTGTCTCTGACGCGCCGTGCGCCCCTACGGCCGTTCGGCGGCGGCGACCTCCAGCAGCTCCTCGATGCGCGTGAGCTTGACGCGCGGGCGCCCGGCGGGCTCGCCGAGCGCGCGCTCGTGGCGGTCGATGGCCTCCCAGCCGGAGTAGGTGACCAGGTCGGGCTGGCGCGCGCGCAGCAGCTCCTCGAGGGCGTCGGCGTCGGGCGCGGTGGGGACGTGCGCGGGGCCGCGCTCGGATGCGGGGGCGCCGCCGTCGCCGGCGGGCGCGAGGTCAGCGAGCATCGCGTCGACTGTCTCCTGCGCGTCCTTCTTGTTGGTGCCGATGACGCCGGAGGGGCCGCGCTTGATCCAGCCGACGACATACTCCCCGGGCAGCGGCGCGCCGCTGGCGGGGTCGAGCACGCGCCCGGCGCGGTTTGGGATGGTGGCGGAGCGCTCGTCGAAGGGGACGCCGGGCAGCGGGATGCCGCGGTAGCCGATGGCGCGGAAGGCGAGGCCGGCGGCGATCGTCTCGCGCTCGTCGGTGGGCTGCGCGCGCAGGCCACCCCCGGGCGCCTCGACGAGCTCGTTGCGGATCAGCTCGACGGCGCCGAGGCGCCCGTGCTCGTCGGGCAGGAAGGCGGCGGGCGAGAGCAGGAAGCGCAGCACGATGCGCTTGTCGTGCCCCTTGGGCGGGCGGGCGGCGTAGTCGCTCAGGATCTCGACGTTGCGCCGGCAGGTGATGTCCTCCTCGGCGGTTGGGTCGGCGACGGCGAGCGCGCGGTCGAGCTCGGCCCGATCGACGATCACGTCGGCGCCGGCGAGCTCGCCGAGCTCGAGCAGCTCGGGGTTGGTGAAGGCGGCCTGCGCGGGGCCGCGGCGGCCGAGGATGACGACCTCGCGGACACGGCTGCGGGATAGCACCTCGAGCGCGTGGTCGGCGGTGTCGGTGGGCGCGAGCTCCTCGGGTGCGAGCACGAGCATGCGTGCGACGTCGAGCGCGACGTTGCCGTTGCCGACGACGACGGCGCGCTCGGCCGATAGGAGATCGAACTCGAGGTCGGTGTGATCGGGATGGCCGTTGTACCAGCCGACGAACTCGGTGGCGGCGTGCGAGCCGGGGAGATCTTCGCCGGGGATGCCGAGCGGCCGGTCGGACGGCGAGCCGGTGGCGTAGACGATCGCGTGGTAGTGGGCGAGCAGGTCCTCGCGGGAGACGTGCTCGCCGAAGGTGACGTTGCCGTAGTAGCGGAAGCGAGGGTGCGCGGCGGTCTTCTCGTAGACGCGCGTGACGGACTTGATCTTGGGGTGGTCGGGGGCGACGCCGGAGCGCACCAGCCCCCACGGGGTGGGCAGGCGCTCGAGCATGTCGACGTAGAGATTGATGGAATGCCCGCCCACCCCGTCCTTGAGCAGGTGCCCGGCGGCGTAGAAGCCGGCGGGACCGGAGCCGATGACGGCGATGCGGATGGGGGACTCGTCGGTCATCGGCCGGGTTGGGGGGTCGGAGGGTGGATGCGGATGCGGGAGGGGATGGGCGCGGCCCGACTCGAACGGGCGACCCCCTCGGTGTAAGCGAGGTGCTCTAGCCAACTGAGCTACGCGCCCCTTGCTGTGGGGGCCTCAAGGCTAGCGGGACCAGGTGGTTGTGCGCAGGGGCGCCTGCGAAGCTGTGCGCATGGGCAGGGGCGGCCAGATCGCGATGGGCGTGGCGGGCGCGGTGGTGCTCGTGCTGGCGCTGGCGCAGCTGATCCTGCCGCGCGTGGCGGCGAGCAGGATCTCCTCGCGGATCGGCCGCTACGGGAAGGTGCAGAGCGTGAGCGTGAGCGCATGGCCGGCGGTGGAGCTGCTGTGGGGTCACGTTGGCGCGGTGCACGTGCGGGCGGGGAGCCTGGCGCTGAGCCCGGAACAGGCGGCGGCCCTGCTGTGGGAAGCGCGGGGGACGGTGAGCATGGACGTGAGCGCGCAGAGCGTGCAGCTGGGCTCGCTGCGGCTGACGGACGCGAGCCTGCGTAAGCGCGGCAGCGCGCTGAGCGCGCAGGCGGTGGCGAGCGAAGCGGCGGTGAAGGAGGCGCTGCCGCCGGGGTTCAGCGTGCAGCTGCTGCGCAGCGAAGGCGGCGAGGTGGAAGTGAAGGCGACGGGGGCGCTGTTCGGCGTGGGCGCGTCGGTGAACGCGCTGGCGGGCGCGAGCGACGGCAAGCTGGTGGCGCATCCACTGGGCTTCCTGGTGGAAGCGCTGCAGCTGACGCTGTTCTCGAACCCGCACGTTTACGTGCAGGGTGTGGGGGCGAGCGTTCGCGGCGAAGCGCCGCCGAGCTACGAGCTGACGATGAGCGCGAGCCTGCGCTGAGGCGCCGAGCGCGTCAGGCGGCGGCGGGGAGGCTGGTGGCGACGACGGCGCTGCGCGGCGCGACGGTCACGGGGAGCCCCTGCTTGGGGCTGATGGTGGGCATCTGGCGGATGCTCAGCTGGAAGTCCTCGGGCAGCGCGAGCGTGCAGCGGGAGAGGATGAGCGTTGCGATGGTGCGCACCTCGAGCTGGCCGAAGCGCATGCCGATGCACGTGCGCGAGCCGCCGCCGAAGGGGACGTAGGCGCCCTTGGGCAGCGCGGCGGCGGCGTCGGGCGTGAAGCGCTCGGGGCGGAACTCCTCAGGCTCGGGGAAGACGTCCCTTAGATGATGGGAGGCCCAGGAGCAGTAGTTGACGAACGCTTTTGCGGGGACAGCTTGGCCGTTGAACTCGAAGGAGTCGACCGAGCGGCGCGGTCCGATCCACGCAGGCGGGTACTTGCGCAGCGTCTCGTCGAGCACCATCTCGAGCTCGGTTAGCTCGCCGGACATCAGCTGCGAGGCGGTCGGTCGCCCGCCCTCGAGCTGGGCGTCCTGCTCTGCGAGCAGGCGGGCGGTGACGTGGGGGTGGCGGGCGAGCTCGTAGAACATGAACGAGACGGTCGAGGTGGTGGTGTCGTGGCCGGCGAACAGCAGCGTCATGACCTCGTCGCGGACCTGCAGGTCCGACAGCGTGTTGCCGTCCTCGTCGCTTGCGTCGAGCAGCAGGCTGAGGATGTCCTGCCCGCGCTCGCCGGTGGCGCGCCGCCGTGAGATCTCGGCGTAGATGAGCGTGTCGAGCTTGCGCGCGGCGCGCTGCAGGCGCGCCCACGGCGAGAAGGGGCCGCGCAGGATGCGCGTGACGTACTCGGTGGCGTAGAACGCGAGGGCCTCCTCGAACAGGCCGGCGGCGTCGATCGCGCGGGCCTGCTCGCCGTCGGGGTCGACGCCGAACAGCGCGCGCATGGCCACGCGCACGGCCAGGTGCCGGGTCCAGTCGTAGAGGTCGATGGTGGCTCCCGGCGTGAGCTCGTCGAGCGCGCGCTCGGTCTCCGTGACGACGGCGTCGGCGGAGGCGGCGATGTGCTCGCGGTGGAACGCGGGCAGCATGATCAGGCGCGAGCGGCGGTGGAAGTCGCCGTCGATCGTGAGCAGCCCGTCGCCCATCAGGCCGATGAGGTCGCGGAAGTGCGATTCGCGCCACGTGAAGTTGGACGCGTGCGAGACGGTGATGTAGTGGTTGGCGGCGGGCCCGAGCATGAAGACGACGTTGGCGTGGAAGATCCGCAGCGTGAAGATCGGCCCGAAGCGCTCGTAGGCCTCGAGCAGCAGCTCGAGCGGTTCGTCGGCGAACCGCCGCGTGCGTGCCAGCGAGAAGCGGGTTTCGCCGGCGGGGAACGGCACGGCGGCTGAGCGCTCGGCGCGCAGGTCGTCGAGCATGACGGCCAGCGGGTTGGAATTGAGCAGGGGTTCGGGACCGACGAGCGCCACGCGCGTAGCGTAGTCGAAAGCTGGCCGGCCGGCCAGTTCTTCGCGGAGCCGGGGTTGGCGGCCCCGCCTTGGCATACTGAGGGAGCGCGGACCGTCGCCCCGGCGGCTCCGAGCATCGCGGGGGCGTAGCTCAGCAGGTTAGAGCGCTGCCCTGTCACGGCAGAGGTCGCGGGTTCGAGTCCCGTCGCTCCCGTACTTTACCCCCGCCGTTTCCGTGGCTGGGCGCGGCGGTCCCGTTGGAAGAACGCAGCAATGAGGCTTGGGCTGGACGGCGACGACGCGGTCTTCGTCGAGCCAGACGTTCAGTAGACGTTCGGAACGAACGTCTGTTCCTCGAGCGGTGGGCGAACATAGTCGCCCGGCCCTCGCGCCGGCAGCTCGAGCGGCGGCGGCGTGAGATCCTCGTAGTCGATCGTCGACAGCAGGTGCGCGATGCAGTTCAGGCGCGCCCGGCGCTTGTCGTCGGCCTCGACAACAAACCAGGGCGCATGTTTGGTGTCGGTGTAGCGGAACATCTCGTCCTTCGCCCGTGAGTACTCGACCCACCGTGCGCGCGACTCCAGGTCCATCGGGCTCAGCTTCCAGCGCCGCATCGGGTCGTGCACACGCGCCTGGAAGCGGCGCTCCTGCTCCTCGTCGGAGACCGAGAACCAGTACTTGATCAGCTTGATCCCGGAGCGCACGAGCGTGCGCTCGAACTCCGGGCACGAGCGCATGAATTCCTCGTACTCGTGCTCGGTGCAGTATTCCATCACCCGCTCGACGCCCGCGCGGTTGTACCAGGAGCGGTCGAACAGGACGATCTCGCCGCCCGCCGGCAGGTGCGGCACGTAGCGCTGGAAGTACCACTGCGTCCGCTCGCGCTCGGTTGGCGCCGGCAACGCCACCACGCGGCAGACGCGCGGGTTCGTCCGTTCGGCGATCCGCTTGATCACCCCGCCCTTGCCGGCGGCGTCCCGCCCCTCGAAGATCACGACGACCTTCAGTCCCTTCGCCTTGACGTACTCCTGCATGATCACGAGCTCGCGCTGCAGCTTGCGCAGCTCCCGATCGAACGCCTGGCGCGTGAGCTTTCCGCCGCTCGATTCCTGCTTCTCACCCTGCGCTGGAGGCTTCAACGGTCGCCGCCGAGTGTCGTTGCCTTGGGGCATCGGTCTGATCGGGCCGCGTGCTGGGATCGATGCCCTGGGTCTTCCGTGTCGCAGAAGGCAAAGCTTCCCCGGTGCTCGGCCTTGGCTTGGTACATCGCGACGTCGGCGTTGCGCAGGAGCGAAGTCGGATCGTCGCCCGGCTCGGCCAGGGCGATCCCGAGACTGCCAGTGACATGCGTGAAGCGATCGTCGGACGCGAGCGAGTCGGTCACAGCCGACAGGATCCGGTGTGCGATCGCCGCGAGCTCCGTGCCGGTCGTGACGTCCTCGACGATGAAGGCGAACTCGTCACCTCCCAGGCGCGCTGCGCTCTCGCTCGCGCGCAGCGCCCGACACAGCTGTCGAGCGACGGTGTCGAGAACCTCGTCACCGACGTCGTGGCCGAAGCTGTCGTTGATCTGCTTGAAGTTGTCGAGGTCGAGCAGCAACACCGCGACGCCCGACGAATGCCGCTTGGCCCTGCCGAGAGCATGTTTGAGCCGGTCGGCGAACAGCGTCCGGTTGGGCAGCCCGGTGAGCGGATCGTGCAGTGCCTGGTAGGCGAGCGTCTCCTCGAGAGCGTGCCGGTCGGTCACGTCACGGGCGATCCCCTCCACGCCGACGACCCGCCCGTCCTCCCAGATCGAGCGTGCGGACACGTCCACAAAGACCGAGTGCCCGTCCTTGGCGATGTGCTCGAATTCCTCTTTCAGGACGTCCGTAGTCGTTTCGCTGCGTGCGAACAGGGCGCGTGCCCGCTCGAGCTCGCCGGGCGCGAGGTAGTCCATGATGTTCGTTCCCACAAGCTCCTCCGGGCTGAAGCCCAGCACCCGTTCGGCTCCGCGGTTGGCCACCTTGACGATCCCCCCGGGATCCAACGTCAGGATCATGTCGTCCGAGCGTTCCACCAGCCCCCGGTAGTAGCTTTCGCTCGCGACCGGCGACGCCCCGCTCTCCTTCGAACCCACGCTGTTCTCCACGGGCGCTACGTGCTCGGCCGGCTCCCCGATAGGCGATCGCGACATGCCCGCGACGCTGCCCGCATGCTCCCGCGAGCTTGCTCGGATCAGTCCTGCTGCCTGGCGGCGCCGCGCAATCATCACCTGACAGACATCGACGCAAGGAATTCTCGCCTTTAGCCCGCGAGCGTGCCACAGCCGCTTCCCGGGCTCAAGCGTCCTCAGGGCAGACCCTCGTTCAAGCTGTCCGGCGAGCGGGCCGAAACAGGTAGCGTGAGCGCTGCTGGTAGCGAGCTTGGGGCGAATCCGGCCGGCGACGCCAGCTCGCCGGGGGCGCTCGCCGACCTGGCTGCGGTGCGAGTGGCGCGCCAGCCGATCCTCGACCGTGACATGCGCCTGATCGGCTACGAGCTGTTGTTCCGGGCGCCCCATGCGGAGACCGCGGGAGTCCTGAATGACTCGGAGGCGACCGCGACGGTGATCCTCGACGGTCTGCTCGACGTTGGCCTGTTCGACCTCGTCGGCGGAGGCCTCGCCTATCTGAACGTCACGCGTGACTTCCTGCTGAGCGTTCGTCCGCTGCCGCTGCCGGCCC
The DNA here is from genome assembly GCA_963756205.1 of uncultured Solirubrobacteraceae bacterium. Lineage (GTDB taxonomy): Bacteria > Actinomycetota > Thermoleophilia > Solirubrobacterales > Solirubrobacteraceae > Palsa-744. Next base: position 1,028,911 of record CAVWMU010000002.1, on the reverse strand, counting down.
GAAACGTCGTGCTCGAGCTACTCGAGGGCCAGATCGTCGACGACGAGCTGCTGGAGGTGCTGGAGGAGCTCGCCGAGCAGGGCTTCGCGATCGCGCTTGACGACTTTCGCCTTACTGCCGGAACCGAGCGGCTGCTGAAGTACGTCCAGATCGTCAAGGTCGACGTGCTCGAGCACACCGGCGAAGTCCTGGATGACCTCTTCGCCAGCCTGAGCGCGCACCGCCCCTCTCTCACCCTAATCGCCGAGAAGGTGGAGACGCGCGAGGAGTTCGAGCATTGTCTCGAGCTCGGGTTTCAAGCCTTTCAGGGCTACTTCTTCGCAAGGCCGTCGCGAGTACGCCAGCGGCGTTTGCCCTCCCACGGCCTCGGTGCGCTGCGCACGATGGTCGAGCTGAACGCGACCGAAGACATCGACGAGCTGCACCGCATCATCACGCGCGACGCCGGCCTGAGCATGCGTCTGCTGCGCTACGCCAACTCGGCGTACCTGTCGCTGCCCCGGCGCATCGGCTCCGTCCAGGAGGGACTCGCCTGGCTCGGTGCCGTGACCGTGCGGCGCTTCGCGCTGATGGCCGCGCTCGCCAGCGCCGGCGACGTGCCCGACGCGCTGCTCGTCACAGCGCTCGTGCGCGCCCGCATGTGCCAGCTGCTGTCCGGAGCCGACGACGGTGCTGTCGGGGACTCACACTTCACCGTCGGCCTGTTCTCCGTCGCCGACGCGCTCGTCAACGCGCCAATGGGAGATGTGATCGAGCAGCTCCCGTTCCGCGAGGACATCGCTGCCGCGCTTCTGCACGGCGGCGGCGAGCTGGGCGAGCTGCTCACCGAAGTCATGGTCTACGAGCGTGGCGACTTCGATGCTGCCAGCGCGCTGATCCACCGCCGCCCCGGCATCGAACAGCACTACCGTGAGGCCACCAGCTGGGCGGACCTCAGCATCAGAGAGCTCGTATGACCAACGCGCAACGCAACGATGGCGCGGTGCAAAGCGCCGCGTAGCTCCCGAAGTCGCACGGCGAGGCGCTCGTCCTCTTCTCGCCAGCGGTGATACAAGTCGCGCAATGGGAGGGAACGTGCCGGTCCTGCGGCGTCCGGAGGAGCTAACGAGCGCATGGCTGGCCGACGCCCTCGGCAGCGGCCCGATCGACGACTTCGCCGTCGAGCCGATCGGCACCGGCCAGATGAGCGAGAGCCGCCGCGTGCGGATCGACTACGCGCCGGGGCCGGACGCGGGCCCCGCGAGCGTGGTGCTGAAGACCGCCTCCGCGGACGAGAACAGCCGTTCGGTGGGCGTCGGGCTCGGCGTGTACGACCGCGAGGTCCGCTTCTACCGCGAGCTCGCCCCGCGCATCGGCGGGCCGCTGCCGCAGTGCCACGCGGCCGTCATCGATCCGCGGGACGGCTGGTTCACGCTGTTGCTCGAGGACATCGCGCCGGCCGTCCAGGGCGACCAGATCGCCGGCTGCAGCGTCGAGCGGGCGCGCCTGGCGATCCACGAGCTGGCGAAGCTGCACGCGCCGGTGTTCGGCGACCCGCAGCTCGGCGCGACGCCGTGGCTGAATCAGGAGATGGTTCTCGGCCAGGCGCTGATGACGCAGCTGCTTCCCGGCTTCGCCGAGCGCTACGGCGATCGGGTCGCCGCCGAGCATCTGGAGGTCTGCCGGCGCTTCATCGCGAGCCTCGACGGCTGGGTGGCCGACCGCCGGCCGCCGCTCGGCCTAGTGCACGGCGACTACCGCCTCGACAACATGCTCTTCGGAGCCGACGATGCGCCGCGGCGGTTCGCCGTCGTCGACTGGCAGACCGTCGGCTGGGGCCCGGCGATGACCGACGTCTCCTACTTCCTCGGCGGCTCGCTAACGGTCGAGGACCGGCGCGCGCACGAGCAGGCCCTGGTGCGCGAGTACCACGACGCCCTGCACGCGCACGGCGTGCGCGGCTTCGACTGGGATCGCTGCTGGGACGGGTACCGGCGTCAGAGCTTCCTTGGCATCGTCATGACCGTCGGCCCCGCGATGCTCGTCGAGCGCACGGACCGCGGCGACGAGATGTTCCTCGTGAGCCTGTCGCGCTACGCGCAGCAGATCCTCGATCTCGACGCGCTCGGGCTGCTGCCCGAGCCCGGGTCCGGCCGCCCGCCGGCCCTGCGCCCGGAGCCGGCCGACGAGGCACGGCACGCGCCCGGGCCCGAGCAGCTGTGGAACGAGAGCTGGTACTTCGACGCCGTCTCCGACGACGGCCGCACGGGCGTGTATACGCGCCTCGGGCTCTACCCCAACCTCGGCGTCTCGTGGCTCACCGCCTTCGTCTGCGGCCCGGACCGCCCGACCGTGGCGATCGTCGACTTCGCGGCGCCGCTGCCCGGCGGCGAGGAGCTGACCGTCGAACCGGAGGGCCTGCGCGCCGAGCACGTCTGCGAGTCGCCGCTGCAGCGCTTCCGCGTGCGCCTGGACGCCACCGGCGAGGCGCACGCCGACCCCGCCGCGCTGCTGCGCGGCGAGAAGGGCGATCCTGTCGACGTCGCCATCGACCTCGTGTGGGAGACGCTCGGAGAGCCCTACGCCTACCGGGTCGCCACCCGCTATGAGATCCCCTGCGGTGTCAGCGGCACCGTGCGCATCGCTGGCGAGACGATCGAGCTGCGCGGTCTCGGCCAGCGAGACCACTCGTGGGGCACGCGCGACTGGTGGTCGGCCGAGTGGGTGTGGTCGGCCGGGCACCTCGACGACGGCACGCGCTTCCACGGCGTCGAGTTCCGCCTGCCCGGCGCGCCGCCGATCGGCGTCGGCTACCTGCAGCCGCCCGCCGGCGAGCTCGTCGAGCTCGACAGCGTCACCGCCTCCGAGGAGGTCGGCCCCGACGGGCTCATCACGGCGGCGCGAATCGGCTACGGCGAGTTGCAGCTGCAGGTCGAGCCGCTCGCCTTCGGCCCGCTCAGGCTCGAGGCTCCCGACGGCCGCGTCTCCCAGTTTCCCCGCGCCATGTGCCGCGTGTCCGCTGATGACGGCCGGACGGGCGTGGCCTGGGTGGAGTGGAACCGCAACGCGTCACTCAAGTGAGCGTGCGGCGCCGCGAAAAGCCCGCTGATTGCTAATGGTCCCAGCCTACGTGTCGCCGCCCATGATCACCATCATGAAGCGCGTCAAGCCGTACAGGATGCCGACGGCGGCGAGCAGGCCGAAGACCGCGGCGAGGATGCCGCCGCCGGCGCCCGACAGCACCGCCAGAGCCACCGGTATCGCGATCGCGCACAGGATCGCGAACAGCGGGAGCACGACCGACGATTCGTGCGGCTGAGGTATGTCCGGTCCCGTTGACGGCGGAGCGGAAGCGGTGGCGTTCATTGGATCACCATCCTGTCGGGTAGGTTCCTGGCAAGTCGCGCGAGCCCGCCGCTCCCCGGTGCGCTAACCGCGCCTCGCGCTTCTGCGGCGGGCCGCCACCACATCAAGCTACGCGCGCCCCGCCCCCTCGGGATCCGGCCCAAACCCGACTCGTTCGCGGGTTTTCCACAAAGGTGCTCGCGCTCGCGTCCCTACGCAGGCGGCGGGTAGACTGCGCGCCCACCAATGAGGAGCGCGAGAGGGCACGATGGCGAGCGCGAGAGGGGGCACGATGACGACGGCCGGACGCGCACGATGACGAGCGTCCGCGACGCCGCGTTCGAGCTGCTGCGCGCGCGCGGGATGACGACGATCTTCGGCAACCCCGGCTCCACCGAGCTGCCGATGCTCGGCCCGTTTCCCGAGGACTTCCGCTACGTGCTCGGCCTGCAGGAGGCCGTCGCCGTGGGCATGGCCGACGGCTTCGCGCAGGCGAGTGGCAACGTCGCGCACGTCAACCTGCACACCGCCCCCGGCCTCGGCAACGGCGTCGGCGCGATCTTCAACGCGCGCGCCAACAAGGCGCCGCTGCTCGTCACCGCCGGCCAGCAGGTGCCGCTCGCTGATGACGCTGCAGGCCAACCTCACCAACCGCGACGCCGTCGAGGTGCCCAAGCCGTACGTCAAGCTCAGCGTCGAGCCGCCGCGCGCCGCGGACGTGCCGTTCGCGCTCGCGCAGGCGATCCACCACGCCGGCGCTGCCCGCCGCAGGGGCCCGTCGTTCGTGTCGATCCCGATGGACGACTGGACGACCGAGGTCCAGCCGATCGACTACGCCACGCAGATCGCCCGCGCGGTCGACGGGCGCGCGCAGGCCAGACCCCGCGCAGGTGGCTGCGCTCGCCGAGCGGCTGCGCATGGCGCGAGCGTCCAGTGTTCGTCGCCGGCCCCGAGATCGACGCGAGCGGCGGCTCAGGACGCGGCGGTCGGGCTCGCCGAGTCCAGCGTCTGCCGGTGTGCGGCATCGCCGGCGACCGGCGGCGGGCGCATCGGCTTCCCCGAGGACCACCCGCCTTCCAGGGCGTGCTGCCGCCGGCCGTGGGGCCGCTCGGCGCAGGCGCTCGCCGGCTACGACCTGGTGCTCGTCGCTGGGCTCCTCGATCTTCCCCTACTACCCCAACATCCCCGGACCGACTTCCTGCCCGAGGCACGCGCAGCTGGTGGCGATCACCAGCGACCCCGACGAGGCAGCGCGCGCGCCGATGGGCGACGCGATCGTCGCCGATCGTCGCGCTCACGCTGCGCGCGCTCGTCGCCGACTGGCCGCGCCGGCGAGTCGGAGCGGCCCGACAGCGACCCGTCCGAGCGCGAGCCCTCCGAGCGCGAGGCGCCGTCGCGCGCTTCGAGCTCGAGGCGCCGCCGCCCGGCAGCACCCTCCAGCGGCGAGGTGCACACGCTGCTCGCGGGGCTGTTCCCCGAGGACGGCATCGTCGTGCTCGAGTCGCCGTCGAGCACCGCTCGCGCTGCGCAACAACCTGCGCCTGTCGCAGCCCGGCTCGCTACTACTTCAGCGCCGGCGGCGGCCTCGGCTTCGGCCTCGCCGCGTCGCTCGGCGTGCAGCTGGCGCAGCCCCAGCGCCAGGTCGTGTGCGTGCTCGGCGAGGGCTCAGCGCAGTACGCGATCACCGCCCTCTGGACCGCCGCCGCGTACGACGTCCCGGTCAAGTTCCTGGTGCTGCGCAACAACGACTACTCGATCCTCAAGTGGTTCGCGATGCTCGAGAGCGTCGAGGGCGCGCCGGGACTCGACCTGCCGAAGCTCGACGTCGCCGCCACCGCCTCGAGCTACGGCGTCCCCTCCAGCACCGTCGCCGGGCGCGAGGAGCTGCACGCCGGTCTCGCCGACGCGCTTGCCCAGGACGGCCCGCGGCTCGTGCAGGTCGACGTCGCCTCGGGAATGGCCCTTGCGTGAGCGCGGCGAGGGCGCTCGCCTGACTCCCGCGATGCCCCTCGCCTGACCGTGCCGCCCGCCGCCAACATGCTGCTCGCCCCGGACACGCGGCGCATCGGGCGCCCGCCGGGCGCGCCGCACGAGGACCGCGCGCCAGACAGCCTCGCGGTGGGCACGCCCGAGCCGCTGCGCTCGGAGCTCGTCGCGCTGCTCGGCGCCGAGCGGGTGCTCGCGCGCGCGATCGACCTCGTCGCCTACGCCTCCGACGCGTCTCCCTACCGGCGCCTGCCCGCCGTCGTGGTGATGGCGCACGACGCCGACGACGTGGGCAAGGTGCTCGCGTACGCTCGCCGCACGGGCATGCGGGTGAACTTCCGCGGTGGCGGTACCAGCCTCAGCGGGCAGGGCGGAACCGACGGCATCCTGATCGACGTCCGTCGCTGGTTCTCCGGCGTGCGGATCGAAGACGGCGGGCAGCGCGCGCGGATTCGCGCGGGCACGCTGCTCGGCCTCGCCAACCGCCTGCTCGCGCGCCATGGCTTCAAGCTGGGCCCGGACCCCGCGAGCAAAGACATCGCCACGCTCGGCGGCGTCATCGCCAACAACTCCGGCGGCATGCGCTGCGGCGTCACCTGGGACCCGTACTCGACGGTCGAGTCGATGACGCTGGTGCTCGCGTCGGGCACCGTCATCGACACCGCCGCGCCGGACGCGGAGGCGAGGTTCGCGGCGGATGAGCCCGAGCTCGCGCGCGGGCTCATGGAGCTGAGGCAGGAGCTGCTCGCCGACACGGAGCTCGCGCAGCGCGTGCGGCGCAAGTACGAGATCAAGAACGTCACCGGCTACCGCCTGTGCGCGTTCCTCGACGCCGACACTCCGCTGGAGATCTTCCGCCGCCTGGTCGTCGGCTCGGAGGGCACGCTCGCGTTCATCGCCGAGGCGGTCATGCGCACGCGCCCGGAGCCGAGGCGCACGGCGCTCGCGTGGGCGCACTTCGCGGACATCGACGCGGCGGCGGCGGCCGTGCCCGCGCTGGTGGCGGCGGGAGCGAGGGCGACCGAGCTGATGGTGGCGCCGGCGCTGATCGCCGCCGCGTGGAACCTGCCGGGGACGCCGCTGGAGTGGCGCGAGCTGCCGCCGACGTCGGCGGCGCTGATCGTGGAGCTGGGCGGCTCCGACGGCGAGGAGCTCGACGCGGGCGAGGCCGCCGTCAACGAGATCCTGGCCGCTCACGAGCTGATCCAGCCGCACCGCTTCACCCGCGACCACGAGGAGATCGAGCTCGCGTGGATGGTCCGCGAGGGGCTGTTCGGGCTCGTCGGGCGCCTGCGCCTGCCGGGCACCGCGCTGATCGTCGAGGACGTGTGCGTGCGCCCGGAGCGCATCGCGGAGTGCGCGCGCGACCTGCAGGAGCTGCTCGGCTCCCACCAGTTCCTCGTCGGCGTCGCCGGCCACGCCTCCGCCGGCAACCTGCACTTCCAGCTGACGCCCGACTTCACCAAGCCCGAGGACCTCGAGCGCTACGAGGCGTTCATGGGCGAGCTCGTCGAGCTGATCGTCGGCAAGTACGACGGCTCGCTGAAGGCCGAGCACGGCACCGGCGTGAACATGGCGCCCTATGTGGAAAGAGAGTGGGGAGCGAAGGCGACGTCGATCATGTGGCGCGTCAAGGAGCTCGCGGACCCGCACAGTGTCCTCAATCCCGGTGCCGTCCTGAATCGCGACCCGGGCATCCATCTAAAAAATCTGAAGAGCCAGCCCGCGATCGAGGAGCTCGCCTCGCAGTGCGTGGAGTGCGGCTTCTGCGAGCCCGTCTGCCCTAGCCGCAACGCGACGACCACCCCGCGCCAGCGGATCGTGATCCGCCGCGAGATGGCGCGGCAGGCGGCGGGCTCACCCGTGTACGAGTCGCTGCTGCGCGACTTCGAGTACGACGCGCTGCAGACGTGCGCCGCCGACGGCAGTTGCCAGGGCGTGTGTCCCGTCGCGATCGACACCGGCAGGCTCGTCAAGGAGCTGCGCGCCCGCGAGCGCGGCGAGCGCGAGGAAGCGGTCGCGCTCGCGATCGCAAGGCGCTACTCGGCGGTCGAGCGCGCGGCCCGCGCCGGGCTCGCGGCCGCGGCCGCGGCAGCCGACGTGGTCGGTCAGCGGCGGCTCGCGCATGTCCCCGCGCTGGTCCGCCGGCGGGTGAGCAACGAGCTCGTGCCGACGCTGCCGCAGAACGTGCCGCCGGCGGCGCCCGCGCGCATGCCCGTCACCCAGCGCTCCGGGGCCGCCGCGGTGTACATGCCCGCGTGCCTGAACCGCATCTTCGGCAACCCGCGCGGCGGCGAGCGCGCGGCGCACGGCGCGGGCGGATCGGCGACTGGCTCAGCGCCTGCGGACCCGTCGCTGCCGCAGGCGCTCGTCGACGTCTCCGCGCGCGCCGGCCTGCCGCTGTGGATCCCCGACGACGCCGCCGGGCACTGCTGCGCCACGCCTTGGAGCTCCAAGGGCTACCGCCGCGGGCACGAGCACATGGCCGCGAAGACCGCGGCGGCGCTGTGGCGCTGGAGCGACGGCGGCGAGCTGCCGGTCGTGATCGACGCCAGCTCGTGCGCGCTCGGCCTGCGCGAGGAGCTCGCGCCGTGCCTCACCGACTCAGAGCGCGAGCGCTTCCAGCAAATCGAGATCCTCGACTCGATCGCCTGGGCGCACGACCGTCTGCTGCCGCGGCTGAAGGTCGGGCGCAGACTTGCGCGCATCGCCGTGCACCCCACGTGTGCCGCCGGCCAGCTCGGCCTCGCGGGCAAGCTCGAGGCGATCGCACGCGAGCTCGCGGACGACGTGCTCGTACCGGCTGCCACCACGTGCTGCGGCATGGCCGGCGACCGCGGCCTGCTGCACCCCGAGCTGCCCGCCTCCGCGCTGCGCGACACGGCCGCCGAGCTCGCCGAGCGCCGCGCCGACGGCGATCGCGTCGACGCGCACGTGTGCAGCAACCGCACCTGCGAGATCGCGCTGCAGCAGGTCACCGGCTCGCCGTACGCCTCGTTCGTGCTCGCGCTCGAGCGGCTCACGCGGGGGTAGGCGAGGCCGCGCCGGCGCGCGGCTCGGCGGCGCGGGTGTCGCTCGCCTACGCCGCGTCGGGCCAGTTGGCGGGGCCCATCACGCCGTCGCCGTCCTCGGGCCGCGGCCCGCCGACGGCGACGATGTCCAGCCCGTCGGGGCCCGCCTCGAAGGAGCGCACGACCTCCGGCGCCACGCGCAGGACGTCCCACTGGCTCAGCTCGTGGACCTCGTCGTCGAGCAGCACCCGCCCGGAACCGCCGACGATGATGTACGCCTCCTCCTGCTCGCGGTGGCTGTGTGCCATCGGGCTGCGCAGGTTGGGCCCGTAGCGGAACAGGCTGACGCCGAGGTCGCGCGAGTCCAGGTGTTTACGCGCGAAGCGCCCCTCGATGCCCGGTGCGCGATCGCCCACCACGTCCTCGAGCTCGAGCAGGTTCACTTTGGCGAAGCGGGACATAGGGCCTCCTCTGGCATGGCGGATGGTTGGCTTGCGTCCTGCACCCTAGTGGCCGTGTGCAGCTTGGGGATCAGCACGCCGGCGAGCAGGCACACGATCAGGAAGCCGGTGGCCATCAGGAAGGTCTCGGTGAAGCCGGTCACCGTCGGCTGCCCGTGCGCGACGTGCCCGGCGATGAACGTCGCCGAGAGCTGTCCGCCGAGCGCGCCGCCGAGCGTGCGCATGACCGTGTTCATGCCGCTCGCAACGCCCGTCTGGTGGCTGGAGACGGCCTGCACGATCAGGTTGCCGAGCGCCGCGAACGCCAGGCCGATGCCGACCCCGAGCAGCGCCGCGGCGATCAGCAGGTCGTACGGGTGGCCGTGTTCGAGCGCCAGCAGCGCGAACGCCGCGGTTGTGAACGCGGTTCCCGCGAGCAGCGCGCTGCGCGAGCCGAAGCGGGCGGAGATGCGCCCGGCGAACAGGCCCAGGATCGTCATCCCGACGGTCGACGGCAGCAGGTACAGGCCGGAGACGACCACCGAAGCGCCGAACCCGAAGCCGGTGCTCCTCGGCAGCTGCGCGAACTGCGGGAAGACGATGAACGACGCGTACATGCCCGCGCCCAGCAGGAACGCCGCCAGGTTCGTCGTCCACACGCCGCGGATGCGCATCATCGTCATGTCGATCAGCGGGTGATCGCTGCGCGCCTCCACCGCGATCCACACCGCCGACACGGCCAGGCCGGCGGCGACCAGGCCGAGCGCCCTGGCCGACCCCCAGCCCCACGTGGTCGTCTCGCTGACCGCGATCAGCACCGTCGACAGCCCGACCGTCATCAGCGCCGCCGCCAGCCAGTTGATGCGCCCGGGAACGCGGATCGGCGATTCGGGGATGAAGCGCCACGTCGCGACCGCCGCGATCACGATCGCCACCAGCGGGATCCAGAACAGCCAGTGGTAGTTCAGGTGCTCGACGATCACGCCCGACAGCACGATGCCGATGCCCGCGCCCACGCCGAGGATCGCCGACAGCAGGCCGATGCTGCCGGCGACCTTCTCGTGCGGGAACTCGTCGCGCACGATGCCGAACGCCAGCGGGAAGATGCCGCCGCTCGCGCCCTGGATGAAGCGCGCGACGATGATCAGCGCCAGCGAGCTCGACACCGCCGCGAGCAGCGTGCCCACCGCGAGGATCGCGAGCGTCACCAGCAGCAGGCGCTCCTTGCCGTACATGTCTCCCAGGCGCCCGAGGATCGCCGTCCCCACCGACGCCGACAGCAGGTATGAGGTCAGCAGCCACGCGATCCCCGTCTCGCTCGTGTGCAGCGCGTGCTGCATCGTCGGCAGCGCCGGCACCACCGAGGAGCTCAGCATCGCGTACGCCACGCCGCCCAGCGACAGCACCGCCAGGATCAGCGTCGGGTGGGTGCGGTCCTGTGCCGTCGTCGAGGTCATGGGGCTGAGGCGGCGCCGGCGGGGACGCCGGCTCACGCACGCAGCCCTACAGTAGTGCGGCGAGTATGTGCTCGGCGATCGCGTCCGGGGTCGGCGGACAGCCGGGGATGCGGATGTCGACGCGGAGCACATCCTCGAGCGCGCCCGCGATCTCGGCGGGGTCGCCGAGGACGCCGCAGCCGAGCGCGCAGTCGCCGAGCGCGGCCACCAGGCGGGGTTCGGGCATTGCCTGGTAGGCCGTCAGCAGCGGCTCGAGCATCCGCGTGGTGACGGGTCCGGTGACGAGCAGGATGTCGGCGTGTCGAGGGGAGGCGACGATGTCCAGGCCGTGGCGTTGCAGGTCGTGGAAGGGATTGGCTACGGCGCCGAGCTCGTGCTCGCAGCCGTTGCACGAGCCCGCGTCGACGTGGCGTAGCGCCAGCGAGCGCGGCCGGCCGCGGCCCAGGCGCGCCTCACGGCGGATCGCGGCGAGCTGGCGCAGCAGCACGTACATCAGCGATCCACGCAGGCGTAGCAGAGCTCGAAGCTCTTGTTGATCAGTGGGAAGTCGGGCAGCAGGTTGCCGGCGGCGGCGTGCGCGAGGGCCGGCCAGTTGGCGTAGGAGCCGGTGCGCAGGTGCATGCGGGCGACGCGCGCCCCGTCGAGCTCTACGGCGCACATCGTGGCCCCGCGCGGGCTCTCGACGGTGCCGACGCCCAGCGCCGCGTCCGTGACGCCGCCGCTCGTCGTCCCCGCGGCGAGTGGCCGCTCGAGCAGTCCTTCGAGGATCTCGTAGGTGGCCTCGAGCTCGATCGCGCGCATCCGCAGACGCGCTGCGACATCGCCGCTCGCAGCGTCTGGGGCGGCAGGCACGAAGCCGTCGTAGGCGAGGCGTGGACTGGCGCTGCGCGCGTCCTCGCGGATGCCTGCGGCACGCGCCGCAGGTCCGACGGCGCCGAGTCGTTGCGCGTCGGCGAGCGCGAGCACGCCGACGCCGCCGAGGCGCGCCTGCACCGAGCCGGCGAACTCGAGCTCGCGCCAGGCCGCCGCTGTGTCCGCATGCAGCTCGCGCAGCGCGCCTCGTGCGGCATCGGCGCTCGAGGCGTCGAGCTCGACCGCTCCCTCGCCGACGCGAACGCTCCCGAACAGGAACCGGTGTCCGAATGCGCGCTGGTTGACCTGCTGTGCGCGATCCTTCAGCGCGGCGAACGCCATCGAGCCGGGCGCGAAGCCCACGCCGGCGCAGATCGCGCCGATGTCGTTCAGGTGGTTGTAGAGGCGCTCGAGCTCCAGCAGCACCGTGCGCGCGACGCTCAGCGCGCGATCCGGTCTCAGCCCGCGCGCGTCCTCGACCGCGTGCGCGTAGGCGAGTGTGTTGGCCACGGCGCAGGCTCCGCACGCGCGCTGGGCGTAGCGCAGCCCCCCTTCCTCGTCGCTGCCCTCGGCGGCGCGCTCCAGTCCCCGGTGCTTGTAGAAGAGCCGCGGGTCCAGCGCGAGGATGCGCTCGCCGACGACGTGGAAACGGAAGTGGCCGGACTCGATCACGCCCGCGTGGATCGGGCCCACAGCCACCTGGTGCACGCCGTCGCCCGTCACGGGGGTCATCCACCGGGCTGGATCCCGCGGGTGCGACGCCAGCGCCCGCAGCGGCGAATGGCCGACGAACTCCAGGCCGTGGAGGTCGTGGGCCTCGCGCTCATCCCAGCCGGCGGCCTCCACGAGATCGACGATGCTCTCGACCTGCCGTCCGCTAGTCTGGCATGAGATCACGCGCTGACCGTGCGCCGATGCGAAGAGCGCGCGCCAGGCCGGGCTCGCCTTGCCCCCGCTCGCCCAGGCGCCCCCGAAGCGCTCCCCGTCGCGCAGGGCTTGCGCGACCGTCTCGCGCCACGCGTGCGGCGCGACGTGCTCGATCGCGCTCACAGCGCCCCCTTCGCGAGGGTGTCGACGAAGCCCGAGCCGGGGAGCAGCAGGCCCGCTGCGGTGAGCGCCAGCAGTCCGCTGCCCAGCACCGCCGTGAGCGCGACGATCGGGCGCTCGGCGCGCGAGCGCGCCCGCCGGCGGTGGTGTCGCCGGGGCTCTCCGATCACGCCCTCGATGAGCGCGTGGAGCAGTCCGAGGAACCCGAGCGCGAGAGCGACGAGCGCGATCGCGCTGACGAGCACGTAGCCGCCCTCGACACCGCCGAGCAGGATCAGCAGCTCGGACAGGAACAGGGGCGAGGGCGGCAGGCCGGACAGCGCGACGAGGCTGACGCCCATCGCGGCGGCGGTGGACGGGCTGTCGCCGGCGACGCCGTTGGGCGCACGCGCGGCCGCGTCGGGGTCGATCCGCAGGAGCGGCAGCGCGGCGTAGAAGCCGAGCGCCTTGGCGAGCGCGTGACCGGCGACGTGGAGCACGACGCCGGCGATCGCCAGCGGCGTGCCGAACCCGAGTCCGAGGCCGATCACGCCCATGTGCTCGAGGCTCGAGTAGGCGAGCAGCCGCTTCCACGGCAACGACCTCCAGAGGAACGGCACCGCGACGAGGATCGATGCCAGCCCGAAGGCGATGAACACGCCGTGCGTCGTGGCGCTGCCCACGGATGGCTGCAGGATCGACTTCACCCGCCAGGCGATCAGCAGCACGCTCGGCAGCAGCGCCGCAGAGAGCAGCGCGCTGATCGGAGCCGGCGCCTCGCTGTGCGCGTCCGGCAGCCAGTTGTGCACCGGCGCCCAGCCGATCTTGGTGGCAAGGCCCGCGAGCAGCAGCACGAACGCGATCAGCGTCGAGTCCCTGGGCAGCGCGTGCGCGGCGGCGCGCAGCGAGTGCCAGTCGAGCGCGTGCAGACCGTGGTGTCCGAGCTTCGCCTGGCTGATCGCGAGCGCGACGATTCCGAGCATCGCGACCGAGAGTCCGAGGGTCGTCAGCACGAGGTACTTCCAGCCGGCCTCCAGCGCGTCGCGGCGGCCGCTGAACGCCACGAGCAGCGCGGAGGCGGCGGTGGTCGCCTCGACGATCAGCCACGCCACCGCGAGGTTGCCGACGAGCGGCACCGCGAGCAGCGCCGCCCAGAAGAGGAACAGCGCGGCGTAGTAGAGGCTCCGCGAGCGCGCGGCGGTGGTCCAGCTGCGGCCGCTCGTTCGCAGGTAGACGGGGGAGACGGCAACGCTGCACAGGCCGACGACCGCGACCACGGCGAGCAGCAGCCCGCTCGCGCCGTCGAGCAGATACCACCGGCCGCGCAGGGCTGGCAGGCCGCCGCGCGCGAGCGCCGTGGAGGCGAGGGCCAGCGCCGCACCGGCGGTCGGCAGCGCGATCGCGAGCGCGAGCAGGTCAGCCTGCCGCGGGGTGCGCGCGAGTAGCGCGAGCAGCATCCCCACGAGCGCCAGCGCGGGCACGACGCCGACGAGGACCGGCACGAGGTCAGTCACGCAGCCCTCGCAGCAGCTCGGTGTCTCCGGTCCCCAGCTCGCTGTGAATCCGGTGCGCGAACGCGGCGGCGACGGTCACGATCAGCGCGAGATCGAACAGCGCGCCGAGCTCGACCACGTAGGAGGGCCCCCCGGGCACGGACACCGCCAGCAGCGACAGGCCGTTCTCGGCGACGATCAGCCCCAGCAGCTGGAAGAGGATCGGGCGCCGCGCGACGACGATCGCGATACCGAGCAGGACCAGCGCGACCGCCGCGTGTTCGGTGTGCGGGTCGGCGAGCCCGAGGGGCGGCACCAGGACCACGGCGCACAGCACCACCGCGCCGGCGCAGGCCAGGCGCACGAGCGGCCCCGCGGCGGCGAGGACCAGGCCCGGCTCGCGCGTCCGGCGAATGAGCGCGTACAGCAGCAGCGGGATCACGATCGCCTTGCTCAGGAGCACGAAGCCCGCAACGAGGGAGTCCCCCGAGCGCCCGCCGGCGAGGCTCAGCGCGCCGATGCCGAGCGCGAGCGACTGCGCTGCCAGCAGCGCGATCGCGACGGATCGGCGGCGCACGACGATCACCGCCAGCCCGAGTCCCAGCATCGCGTCGACGAGCGCGTTGCTCACGTGCCCACCCCTGCGACCCACATGCCGGCGCCCGCGAGCGCGATCGCGCATCCGACTCCCAGGAGCGCCGGGACGCGCAGGATCCGCATCTTCGCCTGCGTCGTCTCGATCGCGGCGAGCGAGCCGCACAGGAACGCCACCCCCGCGACGAGCAGCCCCAGGCTCGCCGCGAACCCGCCCCAGTGCGGCAGGAACAGCTCGGCGCCCAGCACGAGCACGACCCAGTGGCGCGCCGCCGCCGCCCACTGCAGGAGAGCGAGGTCGCGGCCGCCGTACTCGAGGAGCGGGCCCTCGTGGATCATCGTCAGCTCGAGGTGCGTGTCAGGGTTGTCGATCGGCTGGCGACCGGTCTCAACCAGTGCCACGAGCACGAACGCCAACGCGCCGCACCAGTGCGCGGGCAGGCTCCAGATGTGCGCGCCGGCCGCCGCGGCGCTCATGGCCTGCAGATCGGTGCTGTGCGCGGGAAGCGCGGCGAGCAGCAGCGCCAGCATCAGCAGCGCCTCGCCGAAGACCGAGATCATCAGCTCGCGCGCCGCGGCCATCAGCGCGAAGCCGTTGCCGGTATCCCACGCCGCGGCGGCGAGGGCGAACCGCACGAGCGCGAGCAGGCCGACGAGCACCAGCGCGTCGTCGCCGAGCCCGAAGCTCCCGGCGTGCCCGGCCACCGGGACGATCGCCAGCGCCGTGAGCAGGCACGCCGCGACGAGCGGCGGCGCGAGCCGGTAGACCACGCCGCTGCCCTCCGGGTCGATGGCGCTCTTGCGCCACAGGCGCCACAACGTCCTGTACGGCTGTAGCGCCGACGCGCCGCGGCGACCCTGCAGGCGCGCCTTCAGCGTCTGGATCGACCCCGGCAGCAGCGGAGCCAGCGCGACGCCGGCGACCTGCACGATGCCGGCGAGGGCGCTCATCCGAGGACTCCGGTATGCGCCAGCACGAGCAGCCCGATGACCAGCCCGAGCAGGTAGGCGGCGTACGTGCGCACGTTTCCCGACTGCAGGCGACGCGCAACGACGGCCGCCCGCAGGCCGGCGCGAATGGTCGGCTCGTACAGCGCTGCGTCGAGCAGCGATGGCACATGGCCCGTGTAGGCGATGCTCCGCACCATCCCGTCGCCGTGCTCGACCTCGATCGCACGGCGCGGGCGCAACAGCGCCTCGAGCACGAGCCTCAGCGGCTTGGTGAACCCGGCCGAGGTCCAGCCGAGCGCCGCCACGACCGGCTGCCCGCAGGCCCAGGTCGGCGTCGTCGCGGCGCGGCGCCTTCCCCGGACGCCGACCAGCATGGTCGTGAGCACGGCCAGCGCCAGCGCAAGCGTCAGCGACGGGAACGAGCCCGTCCCGGGCAGCACGAGGCCCGCATGTCGGGCCAGCACCGCGCCATGTGAGCCTGGCGCCAGTCCGGCGAGCGTCGGCAGCACCAGACCCGGCACGAGGCCGAGCGCGACGCACATCGCGGCCAGCGCCACCATCCCGGCCCGCATCCCGAGCGGCGGGTCGACTGCGGCGGCGCACTCGGCTCGCCGCGGCGGACCGAGCAGGACGAGCCCGACCACCTTCGCGAAGCACAGCAGCGCGAGCGCCGCCGTCGCCGCCAGCCCCGCGAGCGCGACTGCGCCGGCGAGCGCGACACCCAGGGGACGGTGGAAGGCGACGTGCAGCAGCGACTGCAGGACCAGCCACTCCGATGCGAATCCGTTCAGCGGCGGCAGCCCCGCGATCGCCATCGAGCCGATCAGAAACGCGCCGCCCGCCCACGGCATGCGCCGCAGCAGCCCGCCGAGGTGGTCGAGCTCCAGGCTGCCCACCGCGCGCTCCAACGCCCCGGCGCCCAGGAA
Source organism: uncultured Solirubrobacteraceae bacterium (assembly GCA_963756205.1). Lineage (GTDB taxonomy): Bacteria > Actinomycetota > Thermoleophilia > Solirubrobacterales > Solirubrobacteraceae > Palsa-744. The sequence continues at coordinate 1,012,851 of CAVWMU010000002.1, read as the reverse complement.
CAGGAGCGCCTTGAAGATCGCGTGGTTGGCGACGTGCAGCAGCGCCGCCGCGAACGCGATCGCGGCCCAGGTTCTCTCGCCGGCGTCCGCGAACAGCAACGAGGCGCCGAGCCCGAGCGCGATGATGCCGACGTTCTCGATCGAGTGGTACGCGAGCAGGCGCTTGAGGTCGTGTTGCACAAGCGCCCACAACACGCCGCCCAGCGAGGACAGCAGGCCGACCGCCAGCAGCGCAAGACCCAGCCACCGCGGTGTGGCGCCGAGCCACTGAAACTCGACTCGGATCAGTCCGTACAGCGCGACCTTGATCATCATCCCCGACATCAGGGCGGACAGATGCGCCGGCGCAACCGGATGCGCGCGCGGCAGCCAGGCGTGCAGCGGGATGAGACCCGCCTTGGTGCCGAAGCCGATCAGCGCTGTGAGCGCCACCAGCGTCTGGGCGCCGCTCCCGGCCGCGGCGAGCGCAGACGGGTCGCCGATCGCGCCGTGGTGCGCGAGCGTGAGCAACGCGATCCACACTCCGGCGCCGCCGAGATGCGTGATCGCCAGATACGCGTAGACAGCCGACCGAACGGCCCGATCGCGTCTGGCGAGAAGGATCGCCGCCGCTGGCACGAGCGTCATCAGCTCCCAGAAGGCGAGGAAGCTCGTCACGTCGCGCGCGGCCAGCACGCCGGTCAGCGCCAGCAGGAACGCGGCCGTCAACGCGGCGACCGCCCGTGCACCCGGACTCCTTGGCAGGTAGTCGCGCGCGAACACGAGCGTCGGCACCGCCGTCAGCGCGAGCACGGCCAGGAAGAAGCCGCTGAGCGGATCGAGGCCGAGCGCCGGCGCGATCGTGTTTCGAAAGCCTGCGCCGAGGGTGTCGCCGCCCGTCAGGACAGCGACGCCAGCGAAGCCGAGCAGCGCCATCCCCGCCGCCTGCACCGTCAGGCCGGCACGCAACCGTCCGTCGATCACTGCGAGCAGGCCGCCGAGAGCGACCGTCGCGGCGCCGGCGAGCGCGACCGCATCGAGCGCAGCCACGGCTAGCCGTGGACCCGAGGTCCGAAGTCCTCCACGGCGAGGTCGTCGAGCAGCGCCCGGTTCTCCTCCAGCGCTCCCGAGATGATCTCCTTCGCGAGCTCGAGCAGCTCCAGCGTGCGCGGGTCGTTGATCCGGTAGTAGACGCTCGTGCCCTCCTTGCGGCTCACGACCAGACCCTGCGCGCGCAACGCCGCCAGATGCTGTGAGGTGCCGCTCGAGTCGAGCTCGAGCGCGTCCCGCAGGCTCCCAACCGATTGCTCACCCTCACGCAGGAGTTGAAGCAGTCGAACCCTCGCCGGATGACCGAGCACCCGGAAGAAGTCAGCCTTCAGCGCGTAGACGGGAGGCTGACCGGCACGCGAGGACCACATAGATGCCAGAAGTTTACAAACTTATAAGATTTCAAGCCGCGTAGCCGCCCTGCTCAGGAGCGGCCCTGCAGGTGGGCGGCGGCGTCCGCGAGGCGGTCGTCGCCCCAGAACAGCTCACCGTCGATCGCGATCGTCGGCACCCCGATCACGCCCAGCGCGTGGGCGGCGTCGGTGGCCTCGCGCAGCGCCAGCTTGATCGATGGCTCCTGTGTCGCCGCCTCGACCTCGTCGCGGTCGAGGCCGGCGCGCTGCGCCGCGGCGAGCACGTGCGCGGGGATGCTCAGGTCGTGGCCGCGCGCGAACGCATCGCGGAACGCCTGCAGCGTGAACTCGCGCCCGCGCCCCGCGGCGAAGGCGAACGTCGCCGCGCGCATCGCCATCAGGTAGTTGCCCGGCCACGGGTCCGGCCAGTGGATCGGCGCGAGCTCGTAGCCGCGGCTGCGACGCTCGACCTCGGCCATGCCTGCCTGCCTGCGGCGGTAGTCGCCGAGCGCCCACGAGCTGCGTCCGGTCAGCTTGAACAGGGCGCCCAGCGACAGCGGCTGCCAGCGCACCGGCTCGGGCAGCGCGGCCGCGGCCAGCCGCTCCGCGGTGAGGTAGGCGTACGGCGATCCGAGGTCGAAGTAGAACGTCACCTGTGGCATCTGGTCCTCCGCCCTGCGTTCGTTAAACTAAACGTTACGTTCTTTATGATAGACCGTCGAGGTGGCACAGACCTACAGCGCATGCTCGCGGCGAACCTGCGCCGGCTGCGCATCGCGCGCCACCTGTCGCTGTCTGAGCTCGCGCGGGCGACGGGCATGAGCAAGGCCACGCTGTCGGGCATCGAGAGCGGCCGCTCCAACCCGACCGTGGAGACGCTCGCGGGGCTCGCCGGTGCGCTGCGGGTCTCGCTCGGCGAAATGCTGGAAGAGCCGCCGCTCGGCGAGATGCGCATCGTGCGCACCGCGCAGGCGCTGGCGCTGGGGCGCGACGGCGCGCCGCGACGGCTGCTCGATGCGATCCCGGCCGGCGGGAGCGTCGAGGTGGCGGAGCTCGTCCTCGCGGCGGGTCAGCGCAGCGAGGTCGCGGCGAGCGCGAGCGGGGCCCGCGCGTACCTGTACGTGCGGGCGGGGAAGCTGCTGGCGGGTCCCGTCGAGCGGCACACCGAGCTTGCCAGCGGCGACTACGCGTCGTTTCCCGCGGAGGTGCCGCACGTGTACGAGGCGATCGGGCGCCCGGCGCGCGCGCTGCTGTTGACCCAGACACCCGATTGAGGACGGGGCTGGGACTGCGATGGCACCCTCGCGCGACGCCCGCGAACAGCGTGGCTGCGGCGAATCGCACGGGTTGGTGATTCGCGAGCTCTCGCCGCACGGGCGCGCTGTGCTCCCGTTCGTCTTCGGGCGGCTCGGGGCCCGCTCGCGCCAGCAGCGCTTCCTCGCAGTCAAGCAACGTCTGCACGCCCACGAGATCGAGCGTCTGATCGACGTCGACCACTGGCACCGGGAGGCGCTGGTCGCGTGGACGCCGCCGCCGCGGGCGCCGGTGGGCGTCGCTCGCTACTCGCGGCGCGAGCAGTTCGATCGCGCCGAGCTCGCGGTCGCCGTCGTCGACGAGTGGCAGCGGCGCGGGGTCGGACGCGCGCTGCTGGAAGCGCTCAGCCGGCGCGCGCTGCGCGCCGGCGTCCGCCATTTCGAGCTCTCGACGCTGATCGACAATCATGGCGCCATGGCGCTCGTACGCCACGCCGGCCCACTGCAGCCGATCGCGCTCGAAGGCGGTGTCGCCGAGATGATCGTGGACGTCGCCTCATTGGCCGGGGCGCCCTCGAAGGAGCGCCAATGAGCGCCGCCCCACCGCCCGGAGCCTGCCCCGCGAGCGACGAGGAGATCGCGATTCGCTGGGCGAGCGGCCCCGACGACGTGCGCGGCGCGCTGGCGGTGAGGGAGCGGGTGTTCTGCGAGGAGCAGGGCGTGCCGCGGGAGCTGGAGCTGGACGAGCGCGACGGGGAGGCCCTGCACCTCGTGGCACTCGATCCCGCTGGCCGGCGGGTGATCGGCACGCTGCGGCTGCTCGTGGACGCCGAGCGGGCGAAGGTCGGCCGCGTCGCCGTCGAGCGCGAGTGGCGCCGCCGCGGCATCGCCCTGCGGATGCTCGAGCTGGCCCTCGCCGCAGCACGGGAGCGCGGGTGCGAGCAGGTGCGCCTGGCCGCGCAGATGGCCGCCACCGAGGTCTATCGGCGGGCTGGGTTCGCCGTCGAGTCAGAGCCGTTCGAGGAGGCCGGAATTCCGCATGTGTGGATGGGACGGCGGCTTTGAGAGCCCGTCGGCGCAGCGACCCAGCCGAGCGCCGAGCGACAAGTCTGCGACACTGAGCGTTGCCTTGGTGGATACATCGCGCCCTGAGGGTGCCTTCTGGCGAGAGGCCCTCGCCCCATATGCCCGGCCGCATCTCGGCCGCAGCCTGCTCGATCTCGCAACCTCGGTGGTGCCCTACCTGGCCCTGTCGGCCCTCATGTACGAGCTGCTCGGTGTGTCGTATCTGCTCGTGCTGGCGCTCGCGATCCCCGCGTCGGGATTCCTGGTGCGGACGTTCATCCTCTTCCACGACTGCTCGCACGGCTCGTTCCTGCCCTCCAGGAAGGCTAACCTGTGGCTCGGGACGGTGCTGGGCCTGCTGGTCTACTCCCCTTTTCTGCGCTGGCGCCACGACCACGCCGTCCACCACGCCACCTCCGGCGACCTCGACCGGCGCGGAGGCGGGGATGTGCGCACGCTCACGGTCGGCGAATACCTCGCGCTGCCGGCGCGGGGGCGGCTGGGATATCGCGTGTTTCGCAACCCGCTCGTGATGTTCGGCATCGGGCCGATCGTCGCGCTGCTCGTGGGCCCGCGCCTGGTCTCGCGCTCGGCCCGGCCGCGCATGCGTCGCAGCGTGATCGGCACGAACCTCGCCCTCGCCGTGCTCGTCGGGGCGCTCTGCTGGCTGATCGGCTGGCGCGAGTACCTGCTCGTGCAGGCGCCCACGGTTCTCCTCGCGGGCTCGGCCGGGATCTGGCTGTTCTACGTCCAGCACCAGTTCGAGGATGCCTACTGGGAGAGCTCGGAGAGCTGGAGCTATGCCGACGCGGCGCTGCGCGGCAGCTCCTACCTCAAGCTGCCGAGGGTGCTCCAGTTCTTCTCCGGCAACATCGGCCTGCACCACGTTCACCATCTGAGCGCTCGCATCCCCAACTACAACCTGCAGCGAGCGCACGACGAGAATCCGATATTCCACGACGTGCCCGTGCTCTCGCTCGCCGACGGCCTGCGCGCGGTGCGCCTGAAGCTGTGGGACGAGAGTCGCGGACGGATGGTTACTTTCGGCGAGGCGTCCGTGGGGCGCTAAGCTGGAGGTATGCTCACGCAGGCAGATCGTGCGGCCGAGAAGCGCCGCGCGAAACTAGAGGACGTTCAGCGACAGGTCGAGGAAGGCTCGCTGACGATCCGCAAGATGACCGCCGAGGAGCGCAAGCGCTTCCCCCCCAAGGTCGTCGATCCGGCTCTCAAGCGGCGCAGGCGCTAGCGGCAGGGGACGGGTCGAACCCGTCCTCAGGACTGCGGCGGGGCCTCCGCGTGGTCCAGCCGGTCGAGGTAGGGCGCCAGGTACCTGGCGGCGATCTTGGCGACGGGCGACCAGGTGGGTGTGTCGCTGATCTCCGAGCTGAAGCCCTGGCCGCCGGTGATGCGCGCGGTGAGGTAGCGCGGCCGATCGCCGGTGAGCAGGATGCCGTGGATCACCGGGTGAAACGGCGCGGGAGTCACGGGGGCGCCGGCCAGGGCGGCGATCGATTCCGCCAGCGCGTCGGCCTGCTGGGCGGCGATGCCGCCGAACTTGACCGCGAACTCGGTCGCGTCGCCGGCGGCGTAGATGTGCTCGGCGTCCACGAGCTTGCTGTGCATGTCCACGCGAAAGAAGCCGTGCTCGCTGAGCGGGACGCCGCGCACACCCGGCCCGTAGAGCTCCGGGAGCGCCACCACGCGGCTGACCTTCAGGTGGCGGTCGCCGGGGTTGATCACGATCTCTCCCGAGCGCGGCACCTCGACGTAGGCGGAGTTGATGGTCTTGATGTGCGCCTGCTCGAGCAGCTGCGCGACCGCGTCGCTCGCCTCCCGGCCGAAGATCGCCAGCGGGCTGTCCTCCGGCGTGATGATCGTGGTGTCGAGCTCGACGTTCATGTCGTAGGCGCGCGCGGCCGTCATCAGCGCTAGCTCGTACAGCGGGAAGGGCCAAGCCATGCGCCCTGGCGAGACGAACGCCACGCTGGCGACGTAGCCCTCCTCGACGTCCTGGATCAGCCCGTGCAGGGTCTCGTCGAGCTTGCGGTCGTCGATCGTGATCGCGTGCTCGTAGCGCGGGCGCGCGTGCGCGCCCAGCGCCAGCACGAGCGCGTCGTAGCCGATCTCCGCGTCAGCGGACGTGTGCACGGTCCGCTTGTCGGCGTCGACCCACGCGAGCTCGTCGACGAGGAGCTCGGCGCCGGCCTCGCGCACGATCGGCGCGAGCGGGTAGCGCTGCGCCTGGGGATAGGCGAACGGTTCGCGGACGGTCATCGGCCGGTAGACGAACTCCGGGTTCGGCGCGATCACCGTGATCTCCACCAGCTCCGGCGCGAGCGCGCGCAGCGCGAGCAGCGCCTCGAGCGCCGCCACGCCGCCGCCGGCGATCGTCACGCGGAGCTTGGAGGGGGAGCCTTGGGTCGTCATGCAGTCAACCTACCTTGCCGCACGTCGCGCCGGCAGCCGAGCAAACCCGCCGACGTGCCAGTGAAAACTACGGGGCCCGCCGGTCGAGGCGCATCGCGCCGGTCACTCGCCGAACGGGCGGGAGTGGCGGTAGTCCTCGTAGCAGGCACGGTGGAAGCAGTCGGCGTCGCCGTCCGTCGGCGATGCCTCGACCGCCAGCGAGGTTTCGCGCACACGCCCTCCGGCCATCGCGATCAGCGGCTCGTAAACGCCGATCACGTCTCCGCAGTGGGCGCAGCGCAACAGCTCGTTCACGTCCTGGCTCCGAGCAGCCCGCGGCGCAGCGCATAGCCGACCAGCTGCGCTCGCGTGGCGAGGGCGAGCTTCTTGTGAATGTGGGCGCGGTGGGTCTCGACCGTGCGCGGCGAGAGGTGCAGCTTGCGGGCGATCTCGACGCTCGTGTGGCCCAGAGCGATCAACCGCAGAACCTCGACCTCGCGCGGCGTGAGCGCGTTCCCGGTGAGCGAGCGGTGCAGGGCCTCGAGCCGCCCGGCCACCGGCGCGCTCACGTACTGCTCGCCGCGGACGGCCGCGCGCAGCGCCTGCGGCAGCTCGCCGTCGGCGCGATCCTTTGCCACGTAGCCGATCGCCCCCGCCGTCAGCGCGCGCTGCGCCACGATCGGGCTCTCCTCCATGCTGAGCACGACGATCTGGGTCTCGGGGCAGCGCTCGCGCAGCTCGCCGATCGTGTCGATGCTCGACCCCCCGGTCAGACCGAGGTCGAGCACGAGCACGTGCGGCCGCTCGCCCCGCACCTGATCGCCGGCCGACCTCAGATCGGCCGCCTCCGCGACCACCTCCACCTCGAGCTCGTCCTCCAGCATCCGCCGCAGGCCGCCACGCATCAGCGCGTGATCGTCCGCTAGCACCACGCGGATCGGCTCGCTCGCCGGCACCGGCGTGGACGCGGCGGGGCCGGGTGCCAGATGCAGGTGTGACGGCATAGCCTGACGCTACGCGCTCGGCGGAGCCTTCATCTACCGTAAATACCTCCGTTTTGCTGCGGCAAAGCACGGACTCGCGGCGCGGCTGCGGCCGTTCCGCTGCCGCATGCGGGAAAACCCCGGATGGCGGCGCCAGGCGCCGCGCGGATGCTGCACTCATGCGTGGACTTCGTACATTCCAGGCCGCGCCCGACGCGCACGGCGCCGACGCGCCCGACCTCGACGCGCTGGGCGAGGCGGCGGTCGCGGCGATCCGCACGGAGGGCCTGAGCAAGCGCTACGGCGACACGCTCGCGCTCGACGCGCTCGACCTGACGGTGCAGCGCGGCGAGGTGTACGGCTACCTCGGTCCCAACGGCGCCGGCAAGACGACCACGATCCGGCTGCTGCTCGGGCTGCACCGGCCCACCGCGGGCCTCGGTGAGCTGTTCGGCGTCGACGCCTGGCGCGACCCCGTCGCCGCGCACCGCCGTGTCGCCTACGTCGCCGGCGAGCCCTTCCTGTGGCCGGCGCTGACGAGCGCCGAGACGTTCGAGTTCCTCGCGCGCGTGCACGGCGGCACCGACGTCGCCTACCGCGACGTGCTCGTGCGAGCGCTTCCAGCTGGACACGCGCAAGAAGATCCGCGCGCTGTCGAAGGGCAACCGCCAGAAGGTGCAGCTGATCGCGGCGCTCGCCACGCGCGCGGAGCTGCTGCTGCTCGACGAGCCGACGTCCGGCCTGGACCCGCTGATGGAGATGGCGTTCCGCGAGTGCGTGCAGGAGGCCAGGCAGCGCGGGCAGACGGTCTTCCTCTCCTCGCACATCCTCAGCGAGGTCGAGGCGCTGTGCGACCGCGTCGGCATCCTCGGAAGGGGCAGGCTCGTCGACGAGGGCACGCTCGCGCAGCTGCGCCACCTGGCCGCGCAGACCGTCGAGGTCACGTTCGCGGGCGCGACCCCGCAGCTCGCCGGCGCTGCCGGGGGTCCACGTCGAGAGCGCTGGCCCGAACGCGCTGCGCTTCGAGGTCTCCGGCAGCATCGGTCCGCTGATCGCCGCGCTCTCCGCCGCCGGTGGCGAGCTCGATCAAGACGCTCACGAGCCGCGAGCCCTCGCTCGAGGAGATCTTCCTGCACCACTACGACGGCTCCGACGGCCGCGTGGACGACGATGGCGGCGACCGACGTGTCGGCGGCTGACGCATTCGTTTCGGCGTCGAGCCCACCCGGCACCGGCGCAGGCCTTGGGGCGGCCAGCGCGCTCGCCCGGCGCGCGTTCCGCGACGCGCGCATCCGCATCGATCTCCTTTGCGTATCTGTTCGCGCTCTACGCCTACATCCAGCCGGCCGGCTTTCGCCACGCCTACCCCACGCTCGCCGATCGTCTGGCGTTCGCGCACAGCTTCGCCGGCAACGCCGCCATACGCCTGTTCTACGGCTACCCGTACGACCCGGTCACGGTCAGCGGCTACAGCGCCTGGCGCGTCGGCGGGACGCTCGCGATCGTCGCCGCCGGTGTTCGGGCTGCTGGCAGCCGTGCGGGCGCTGCGGACCGAGGAGGACGCCGGGCGCATGGAGCTCGTCCTCGCCGGCTCCGTGGCGACGGAGGACCGCATACCTCTCGGCGATGGCGGCGATCGCGGCGGGCACGCTGATCCTGTGGCTGGCTGAGTTTGCGGGCTTCGTCGCGGCGGGGCTCCCTGCCGGCGGGTCGGCCTACCTCGTCGCTGGCGACGGTGTCGCTCGTGCCCGTGTTCGTCGGCGTCGGCGCGCTCGCCAGCCAGCTTGCGCCGACGCGGCGCGTCGCGCTGGAGCTGGGCGAGCGCGACGATCGGGCTGTTCCTGCTGTTGCGGGTCATCGCCGACACCTCGGGTGGCGCCGGCTGGCTGCGCTGGGCGACGCCGCTCGGCTGGGCGGAGGAACTGCGCCCGTTCGCCGGCGCCCGGCCGCTCGTGTTGCTGGCGCCGGTCGCGGCGAGCGCGCTGATGCTGACCGTCGCGGCGCGGATCGCAGCCGGTCGCGACGTCGGCACCGGCGTGCTCCCGGCGCGCGACAGCGCCGCCCCGCGGCTGCGGCTGCTCTCCTCGCCGATCGCGCAGGCGTTGCGCGGCGAGCGCGGCGGTCTGGCCGTGTGGCTGACGTGCACCGGCGCGTTCGCGCTGATCCTGGGCATCGTCTCGGCGAGCGTCTCCTCGGCGGGGATCTCCAAGAGCATGGAGCGGGAAATCGCCAAGTTCGGCTCCGGCTCGATCGTGACGCCCACCGGCTATCTCTCGTTCGTGTTCATCTTCTTCATCCTCGCGGTCACACTCTTCGTGTGCGCGCAGATCGCAGCCGCCAGGCAGGAGGAGGCCGAAGAGCGGCTCGAGACGCTGCTCGCGGAGCCGGTCGGCCGTCGCGCCTGGCTCGGCGGGCGTCTGCTGCTGGCCGGCGCCGCGTCCGTCGCGCTCTCGCTCGTCGCGGGGGCGCTGACGTGGGCGGGCGCCGCGTCCCAGGGTGTGCACGTCTCGCTGGCGCGGATGCTCGAGGCCGGCGCGAACTGCCTGCCCGTCGCGCTCCTGTTCCTCGGGATCGCCGCGCTCGCCTACGCCATCGTGCCACGCGCCAGCTCCGGCATCGCCTACGGGCTCGTCACCGTCGCGTTCCTGTGGGAGCTCGTCGGCCCGCTGCTCGGCATACCGAAATGGCTCGTCGAAGTGACCCCCTTCGACCACGTCGGATTCGTCCCCACGCAGGCGTTTCGCGCAGGCGCTGCGGCGATCATGCTGGGGATCGGCGCGCTCGCGGCGCTCGCGGCGCTCGAGCTGTTCCGCCGGCGCGACCTGCTTGGGCAGTGAGGGGAGACGGGAAGCGATGCTGCAGCAGGTAGCCGTCGGACGCTGGTCGCTGGACGCCTACGAGGGCATCGCGCCGAGCGCGATCCTGCAGGAGCTACGGGAGCTCGCCCGCGAGCTCTCCGGCGCGCGCATCCTGAACGTCAACGCGACCGCATACGGCGGCGGCGTGTCCGAGCTGCTGCGCTCGAGCGTGCCGTTGCTGCGCGACCTCGGGCTGGCCGTCGACTGGAAGGTGATCGGCGGCAGCCCCGAGTTCTTCCGCGCGACCAAGGCGCTGCACAACGCGCTGCAGGGCTCCCCCCGTTCGCTCACGCAGGCCGATCGCGAGGCCTACCTGGACTGCGCCGTCGAGAACGCCGCGACGCTCGACGGCGGCTATGACTTCATCGTCGTGCACGATCCCCAGCCGGCGGCGCTGCTGAGCGTTCACGGTCACGGGAGCGCGCGCTGGGTGTGGCGCTGCCACATCGACACCAGCGAGCCCAACCCGGACGCGTGGAGCTTCCTGCGTCCCTTCCTGGACGGCTACGACGCGGCCGTGTTCACGATGCCCGAGTTCGTGCCGCCCGACTGCCCCGTCGCACGCGTCGAGACGGTTCCCCCGGCGATCGACCCGCTCAGCCCCAAGAACATGGAGCTCACCGCCGCCACCGCGAGCCAGATCCTCGACTGGATCGGGGTCGACCTGCCCGGGCGGCTCGTCACGCAGGTGTCGCGCTTCGACCCGTGGAAGGACCCGCTCGGCGTGATCGAGGCCTACCGCCTCGTGCGCGCGGAGATCGGCGAGCTGCAGCTCGCGCTCGTCGGCTCGATGGCGCTGGACGACCCGGAGGGCTGGGATGTCTACGGCGAGGTCTCACGTGCCGCCGAGGGGGACCCCCTGATCCACCTCTACACCAACCTCACCGGCGTGGGCAACGTCGAGGTCAACGCCTTCCAGCGCCTATCGGAGGTGGTGCTGCAGAAGTCGATCCGCGAGGGCTTCGGCCTGGTCGTCTCGGAGTCGCTGTGGAAGGGCACGCCGGTGATCGCCGGGCGCGCCGGCGGGATCCCCATGCAGATGCCCGACGACGTCGGCGGCCGGCTGGTCGGGAGCACTGAGGAGTGCGCTCAGGCGATGCTCGAGCTGCTGGAGGATCGCGAGCTCGCTCGCGAGCTCGGCCGCAGCGGGCGCGAGCACGTGCGCGAGCACTTCCTGCTGCCGCGGCTGCTGAGGGACGAGCTGCGCCTGCTCGCGTCGCTGCCACGCTCGGACGGCGCTCAGTAATTCTCCGCACGATTGATGGGGACAGGGACTGATTTGGCCGCCCGCGCAGCTGCTTAGGTTCCAGGGCGTGAACACACTTGAACTCGCCCGGCTGCAGTTCGGCGTCACCACGCTGTTCCATTTCATCTTCGTGCCGATGTCGATCGGCCTGGCCGTGTGGGTCGCCTACTGCCAGACGCGCTGGCATCGCAGCGGCGATGAGATCTACCTGCGCATGACCCGCTTCTGGGGCAAGTTCATGCTGATCTCGCTGGCCATCGGCGTGGTCACGGGGATCGTGCAGGAGTTCCAGTTCGGCATGAACTGGTCGGAATACTCGCGCTACGTCGGCGACATCTTCGGCGCTCCGCTGGCGATGGAGGGCCTGATGGCGTTCTTCCTGGAGTCCACGTTCCTCGGGCTGTGGATCTTCGGCTGGGGGCGTCTGTCGCCGCGGGTGCATCTCGCGACGGCCTGGCTGACGGCGTTCGGGGCGGTTCTCTCCGCGTACTTCATCCTCGCCGCCAACTCGTGGATGCAGCACCCGGTCGGCTACACGATCAACCACGTCACACACCGCGCCGAGCTGACGAGCATCTTCGCCGTGCTGACCAACTCGACGGTGCTGCTGGCCTTCCCGCACACGATCTTCGGGGCGCTGTGCACGGGCGCGTTCCTCGTGCTCGGCATCTCCGCCCTCGGCCTGCTGCGCGCTCGCAGGGGCGCTGGCGCGGTCGCCACCGACGGCAACACCGCCACCGACGGCGACACCGCCACCGAGGGCAGGGCCGCCACGAAGGGCAGGCTCGCGGGTGCCGGCAGCGCCGACGTGTACAGGCGCTCGATCCGCCACGTGCTGCCGATCGCGCTGGTCGCGGCGATCCTGACGGGCGCGTTCGGCCACGCGCAGGGCATGATGATGGAGAAACAGCAGCCGATGAAGATGGCCGCCGCCGAGGCGCTGTACAAGACGACCAAGGGCGCGAGCCTGTCGATCTTCGCGGTCGCTCCCTTCGAGCATTTCCCCAAGCGCGTGTTCCCCGACATCCGCATCCCGCACCTGCTGTCGATCCTCGGCACGGCCTCCTGGAACGGGGAAATCAAGGGCGTCGACCAGCTGCAGGCCGAAGACGTGAAGAAATACGGCCCCGGCGACTACGCCCCGATCCTCGGCGTCACCTACTGGACGTTCCGCATCATGGCCGGCGTCGGCGTGCTGCTGCTGCTGATCCCGCTGCTCGGCGCTGCTGCTGTTGCGCCGCGGCGTCCTTCGAGCGCTCGCGCCGCTTCCTGCAGATCGCCGTGATCGGCGCGTTCCTGCCGCCGCTGGCCAACCTCACCGGCTGGATCTTCACCGAGATGGGCCGCCAGCCGTGGGTCGTCTACGGCCTGCTGAAGACCAGCGACGCGCGCTCGCCGCTGGTCAGCTCCGGCGACGTCATCATCAGCCTCGTCGGCTACACGCTGCTGTACGGCACCCTGCTGATCATCGGCGGCCGGCTGTTCCTGCGCGAGATCGGCCACGGCCCCGAATCCGAGCCCGCGCACGAGCCGCACAAGGGCCCCGAGGGCACACCCAAACCCGACCTGGTCCTGGCCTACTAGAGAGAGCGAGGCGAAGGCGATGCGTGACCCCAACTTCCTGCAGACGCTCTGGTTCCTGCTGATCGGCGTGCTGTGGATCGGCTACTTCGTGCTGGAGGGCTTCGACTTCGGCGTCGGCATGCTGCTGCGCGTGCTCGCCCGCGACCAGACCGACAAGCGCATGATCATCCACACGATCGGGCCCGTGTGGGACGGCAACGAGGTGTGGCTGCTGACCGCCGGTGGCGCCACCTTCGCGGCCTTCCCAGGCTGGTATGCGAGCCTCTTCTCCGGCTTCTACCTGGCCCTCTTCCTGATCCTCGCGGCGCTGATCGTCCGCGGCGTGTCGTTCGAGTTCTGGGGCAAGGAGGACTCGCCGCGCTGGCGCGCGACGTGGGAGTGGACGGCCGTGATCGGCAGCTTCCTGGCGGCGCTGCTGTGGGGCGTGGGCTGGGCGGACATCGTCCACGGCGTGCCGATGAACGCCCATCACGACGTCACCGCCACGCTGTGGGACCTGCTGCACCCATACGCGCTGCTCGGCGGGCTGACGACGCTCGCGCTGTTCCTCAGCCACGGCGCGAGCTTCCTGTCGCTGCGCACCAGCGGCGAGCTGGTGGCCCGCGCCCGCGCCGTGGCGATGCGCGCCTCGCTGGCCGCCGTCGCGCTGATGGCCGGCTTCCTGCTGTGGACCACGATCGACCAGGACGGCGGCGGCGTGAAGATCTCCGCGCTGGTGGTGGCCGCGCTCGCCGTGGCAGCCGCCGCGGCCGTGCCGGCGATGCTCTCGCGCGAGCGCGAGGGGCGCGCCTTCGCGCTCAGCGCCGGCGCGATCGCGCTGCTGTTCACGAGCCTGTTCGTGAGCCTGTACCCCGACGCGCTGCCCTCCACCACCAGCCACACCTACGACCTGGCGCTGTCGGCTGCCTCCTCGACCCACTACACGCAGACGGTCATGACCGTGGTGGCGGTCGTGTTCGTGCCGATCGTGCTCGTCTACCAGGGCTGGACCTACTGGGTCTTCCGCCATCGCCTCGGGCGCGATGACTTCGAGGGCACGCCGACGCCGCTGGCCGTCCTCGAGCATGCCCGCGCCGGTCGATCGTAGGCTGCTCGCCGAGAGCCGCGCGGCGCGCGCGCACCTGGCGCTCGCGGGCGCGCTCGGGATCCTGTCGGCCGTCCTGATCGTCGCGCAGGCGGCGCTGTTGGCATACGTGATCGCGCGCGCCGCGATGGATCACGCGACGCTCGCCTCGCTGCGCGCGCAGCTGATCGCGCTGGCGGCGGTGCTGTGCCTGCGCGCGCTGGCCGGCGGCGCGTTCGAGCTGTCGGGGCGCTGGGGGGCGGTGCGGATCATGTCCGAGCTGCGCGGGCGGCTCGCGCAGCGGCTGCTGCTGGAGCGCCCGGAGCGGCGCCCCGCCACGGGGCGCACGGGCGAGCTGGCGAACACGGCGGTGCAGGGCGTCGATGCGCTGGAGTCCTATTTCGCCGGCTACCTGCCGCAGCTCGTGCTGGCGGTGGTCGTGCCGCTGGCCGTGATCGCGTGGGCGATCGCGCTCGACCCGATCACCGCCGGCATCCTCGCCCTGACCGTGCCGCTGCTGGTGGCGTTCATGGTGCTCGTGGGCAAGGGCGCAGGCGAGCAGGCGCGAGGACGCTGGCGGGCGCTCGCGCTGCTGGGCGCGCACTTCCTCGACGTCGTCCAGGGCCTTCAAACGCTGCGCGCATACGGGCGCGAGCGCGCCCAGGAGCACACGCTCGCCGAGGTGGGCGAGCGCTATCGCGCGGAGACGATGGCGACGCTGCGGGTCGCGTTCCTGTCGGCGCTCGTGCTCGAGCTGTGCGCGATGATCGGCATGGCGCTCGTGGCCGCCACGATCGGCGTGCAGCTCGTCGACGGCGCGCTCGGCCTGCAGGCGGGGCTGACGGTGCTGCTGCTCGCGCCGGAGCTGTATGCGCCGCTGCGCCTGGTGGGCCAGCAGTTCCACGCGAGCACCGACGCGAGCAACGCCTCCGAGCTGATCTTCGACACGCTCGACTCCTCGGCGGCGATCGCGCGCGCGAGCGGGGCGGGCGGGGCTCCGTGGGCGGGCGGGGCTCCTATCCCCAACCCGGCGCTCGCGCCCGTGCGCTTCGAGGGCGTCGCCTACGCATACCCGCAGCGTCCCGGAGAGGTGCTGAGCGGGCTCGAGCTCGAGCTCGAGCCCGGCGTGATCACCGCGCTGGTCGGACCGAGCGGGGCGGGCAAGAGCACGATCGCCACGCTGTTGATGCGCCTGGCGGACCCGACCGCGGGGCGGATCACGTGCGCGGGCGTGGACCTGCGCGCACTCGACCCCGAGGACTGGCGCGCGCAGATCGCGTGGGTGCCGCAGCGGCCCACCCTGTTCGCAGGTACCGTCGCCGAGAACATCGCCCTGTACGCGCCCGGCGCGTCGCGCTCGCAGATCGAGGGCGCGGCGCGGTCGGTAGGCGCCGAGGAGCTCGTCGGCGGGCTGCCCCAGGGACTCGACACGCCCGTGGGGGACGGGGGCCGGCGGCTCTCGGCCGGACAGGCACAGCGCCTGGCGCTCGCCCGCGCGTTCCTCGCCGAGCGGCCGCTGCTCGTGCTCGACGAGCCCACCGCGCACCTCGACGAGGACAGCGCGCTCGCGCTCGCCGGCGCGATCGAGCGGCTCGCCCGCGGGCGCACGACGCTGCTGATCGTCCACCAGGCCGCGCTCAGCGAGCTCGCCGACCGCGTGGTCACCATCCGCGCGGGCCGCCTGCTCGCGGAGGCGCTCGCGTGAGCCGCTCCGACGCTGGCGTGAGCCGCTCCGACGCTGGCGCGCTGTTCGCGCTCGCCCGCCCGCAGCGCGGCGAACGCGCGCGGCTGGCTTTGAGCGTGGCGCTCGCGACGGCGGCCGCGGCCGCGGCGATCGGTCTGCTCGCGACCTCCGGCTACCTGATCTCGCGCGCCGCCCAGCGCCCGCCGATCCTGATGCTGATGGTCGCGATCGTGGGCGTGCGCGCGTTCGGCATCGCCCGCGCCGCGCTGCGCTACGGCGAACGGCTGGCCTCGCACGATCTGGCGCTGCGCCAGCTCGCGCGCCTGCGCCTGCGCTTCTACCGCGGCCTCGCACCGCTCGTGCCGGGCGGGGTGAGCGCTCGCAGCGGCGATCTGCTCAGCCGCTTCGTCGCCGACGTGGACACGCTCAAGGACGTCTACCTGCGCGTCGTGATCCCGGGGCTCCTGTCGCTGCTCGTGATCGGCGGCGCCGCGTTGGCCGCGTCGATCATGCTGCCCGCCGCGGGGCTCACGGTGCTCGCGTCGCTGACGCTCGCCGCGCTGACGCTGCCGTGGCTGAGCGGCGCCGCCGTCGCCCGCGCGGCGCGCCGTCAGGCGCCGGCGCGCGCGCGACTGACGAGCGAGCTGGTCGAGAGCATCGACGGCGCGAGCGAGCTCGCCGTGTCCGGACGCGCCGGCGAGCATGTGCGGCGCCTGCAGCGCAGCGACGCCGCGCTCGCACGCATCGCGCGCGGCGATGCGCTCGCCGTCGCTGGCGCGCAGGCCGCAGGCGGGGTGCTCGCCGCAGGCGGGGTGCTCGCGCTGCTGCTGGTTGCGATCCCCGCGGTCCACTCGGGAGCGCTCAGCGGCGTGCTGCTCGCCGCGCTCGTGTTCCTGCTGCTCGCCGCATACGACAGCGTGCTGCCCCTGTCCGCATCCGCCCGCGGCCTGCGCATGTGCGCGACCGCCGCGGGACGCCTGCGCGAGGTCACGCTCGCGCGCCCCGCGGTCTGCGACCCCGTCTCGCCACGGACGCTCACCGGCACGGGAGCGCTGTGCGCCGAGGGCGTCGCCTTCCGCTATGCGCCCGACCTGCCGTGGGCGCTGCAGCGCGCCGACGTCTCGATCGCGCCGGGCGAGCACGTCGCGCTGATGGGTCGCAGCGGCGCCGGCAAGAGCACGCTGGCCGAGCTGCTCGTCCGCTTCCACGACCCCGACCGCGGACGCGTCACGCTCGACGGGGTGGACGTGCGCGAGCTCACGCAGCGCCAGGTCCGCGACGCGGTGGTGCTGTGCGGGCAGGACTGCCACATCTTCAACACGAGCATCCGCGAGAACCTGCTGCTCGCGCGGCGCGAAGCCGACGAGCACGACGTCCTCGCAGCGCTCGCCGCGGTCGAGCTGGACGAGTGGGCGGCCGGCCTGCCGCAGGGGCTCGACACGCTCGTGGGCCGCGACGGCGAGCTGATGTCCGGCGGTCAGCGCCGGCGGCTCGCTTTGGCGCGCGCGCTGCTGGCCGACAGCCGCTTCCTGATCCTCGACGAGCCGAGCGCCCACCTCGACCCCGAGCTGGCCGCGCGCGTCATGCACAACGTGCACGGCGTGTGCGACGATCGCGGCCTGCTCGTGATTACCCACGACGCCATCGCACTGGAGGACTTTGACCGCGTCCTGAGCCTGTGAGCTTCGGGACCCTCGTCCTGATCGTGCTCGCCGGCCTGGGCGGGCCGCTGCTGGCCGTCGCGAGCGGACGCTTCGTCCCGGTCGTCGTCGGCGAGATCCTCGCGGGGATCCTCGTGGGGCCGGCGGTGCTCGGGACCGTTCATCCGGCCAACGCCACAATCTCGACGCTCGGGGAAATCGGCTTCGCGATGCTGATGCTCACCGTCGGCATGCACCTGCCGCTGAGCGAACGGCGGCTCGCGTCGGCGGCGCGCCGGGGTGGGCTGGCGGCGGCGATCGTGTGCGTGCTCGCGCTCCCCGCGGGGCTGCTCGCGGCGAGCATCGCCGGGACCGGCCACGCGGCCGTGTATGCCGTCGTGCTCGCCTCCGGCTCGGCCGCCGTGCTGCTGCCCGCCATCGAGGAGACGCGTCTGGCGGGCGCCGAGGTGCTGACGGTGATGGCGCAGGTGACGATCGCCGACATCGTCACGATCCTGGCGGTCCCGATCGTGCTGCAGCCCTCGCGCGTGGGCCACGTGGCGCTCGGCGGCCTGCTGGTGGCGGGCGCCGCGGCGCTGCTGTTCGCCGCCGCGCGGCTGCTGGCCGGCCACGAGTGGGTGCAGCGCGTGCGCCACCTGTCCAAGCAGCGCCGCTGGGCGCTGGACCTGCGCCTGTCGCTGCTCGTCCTGTTCGCGCTCGCGTGGCTCGCGCAGAAGGGCGAGACGAGCATCCTGATAGCCGGCTTCGCCGCCGGGGTGATGGTGGCGGTGATCGGCGGGCCCAAACGCCTGTCGACCCAGGTGCGCGGCATCGCCGACGGCTTCTTCGTGCCGCTGTACTTCGTCGTGCTCGGAGCGCAGCTGGACCTCGCCGGCCTCGTGCGTCATCCGGCGATGCTCGCGCTGGCGGGCGCGCTGGCGGTCCTGAACGTCGCGATCCACCTGCCCGCGGCGCTGCTGCTGCGCCAGCCAGTGGCCGGCGCGCTGGCGGCCACGGCGCAGCTCGGGGTGCCGGCGGCGGTCGCCTCGCTCGGGCTCGCCGAGCGCATCCTCTCGCCCGTCGTCGCGACGGCGATCGTCGTGTCCGCGCTCGTCAGCCTCGCAGTGTGCACTCTGGGCGTGGAGATGCTCGCGAGCGCGAGCGCGGGCGCCGCGACGAGCGCCGAAGCGCCGCTCACGAGCTGAGCGCTCAAGCCGGCGCCGGCGCCGGCTCCTGTTCAGTGAGTGGCACGCCGGCCGCCGCGTATGCGTCAGGCGCGTCGAGCGTCTCGGCCTTGAGCAGCGCCTGGGCGAGGCTCTCGAGCTGGTCGCGGTGCTCCTCCAGCAGCCGTGTGACCTCCTGGTGGGCGTTTTCGACGATCGCGCGCACCTCCGCGTCGACGACGCGCTGGGTCTCCTGTGAGGTCTCGCTGACGCCCGGCAGGAACATCCCCTGGCCCTCCTCGGGCAGGACCGCGATCGGGCCGATCGCCTCGCTCATGCCCCAGCGCCCGACCATCTGGCGCGCGATCATCGTCAGCTGCTGGATGTCGGACTCGGCGCCCGTGGTGATCTTCCCGTAGACGACCTCCTCGGCGACGCGTCCGCCGAGCGCCACCCGGATCTTCGCCTGGAGCTCTTCCAGCGAGTAGGACACCCGGTCGGTGTCGGGTGTCGACAGGGTCACTCCGAGGGCCATGCCGCGCGGGATGATCGAGACCTTGCGCACCGGGTCGGCGCCGGGCGTGAGCATCCCCACGAGCGCGTGGCCGGACTCGTGGTAGGCGGTGCGCTCGCGGTCGGCGGGCTCCAGCAGCAGGCCGCGCGGGGACCCGAGCATGATCTTCTCCAGCGAGTCGGTGAAGTCGCCCATCTTCACCTTGGTGTGCCCGCGGCGGGCGGCGAGCAGCGCGGCCTCGTTGGCGAGGTTGGCGAGGTCGGCCCCGACCATGCCGGGCGTGCTGGATGCCGAGCGCTTCGAGGTCGACGTCATCGTCGAGCGGGATCGAGCGCGTGTGCACCTTGAGGATCTCCACGCGCCCCTTGCGGTCGGGGGCCTGCACCGTGACGCGCCGGTCGAAGCGCCCCGCGCGCAGCAGCGCGGGGTCGAGGATGTCCGGGCGGTTGGTGGCCGCGAGCACGATCACGGCCTCGGAGGATTCGAAGCCGTCCATTTCGGTCAGGATCTGGTCGAGCGTCTGCTCGCGCTCGTCGTTGGCGCCGGTCACGGACACCTGCCCCTGGCGCGAGCGCCCGATCGCGTCGAGCTCGTCGATGAAGATGATCGCCGGCGCCGCCTCCTTGGCCTTGGCGAACAGGTCGCGCACGCGCGCGGCCCCGACGCCGACGATCGCCTCGATGAACTCCGAGGCGGAGATCGAGAAGAAGGCCGCGTGCGCCTCGCCGGCGACGGCGCGGGCGAGCAGCGTCTTGCCGGTGCCGGGCGCGCCGGAGAGCAGCACGCCGTGGGGCATGCGCCCGCCGAGGCTGCCATAGCGGTCGGGATTTCGCAGGAAGTCGACGATCTCCGACAGTTCGGCCTTGGCCTCGTCGATCCCGGCGACGTCGTTGAAGGTGACGCGGATCTTTTCCGGATCCACGCGGCGCGCCTGGGAGCTCCCGAATTTGCCGAGAGCACTCATGCCGCCGCCGGCCGCGGCAGCGCGTTTGAAGATCAGGATGAACAGCCCGACGATCAGCAGCGTAGGGCCGAAGCCGAGCAGCAGCTCGACCCCCAGCGAGGTGCTGCTCGTGGTCGATTCGGCGTTGATCCGCACGCCCTTTTCCTGCAGCAGCGCCGACAGCTGGCTGCCGTTCCAGAAGGTCGGCACCTGCGTGGCGAATAGCTTCGTGGGCGTCGCCTTCTCGTCGCTCGCGGGGTAGCGCTGCTTGGTCTTGAACTGGCCCTGGATCGTGTCGCCCTTGGAGGCGATCGTGCTCACCGCTCCCGCTTTGACCTGGGTGAGGAAGTACGGGCTGAACGGCACGGTCACGCGTTCTTCGCCGGTGGAGGGCTGGAAGAAGATGACCGACAGCCAGTTGAGCGCGATCAGCGCCAGCACGAAGTACCAGAAGCCCCGCATGCGGTGCGGCGGCGGCCCGGTCTGCGCGTGTTCGGGCATGCCGCGGCCGTCGGGCGCGGGCGAGACCGACCAGCCGCGCTTGTCGCGCGGCAGCGGCGGGTGCGCTTCGGAGCGCTCGCCGCTTGCGCGATCGGTACCGGTGGAGGGTTCCTCTGGCACGAGCTCAATGCTACGGCGTTGGCGGCGCCAAGCCGGATGACTCAGTCGCGGGGCGCCAGCAGCGCCCTGACCTGGCGCGCGATCTCGACGTCCTCGCGCGCGGCGATCACGAGCGTGCGCACGCCGGCGCCGTCGGCGCCGATCTCCGCGTCGCCGTGCGCAGCGTCGTTGCGCACGCCGTCGAGCTCGACGCCGAGGAACGCGAGCCCGGCGGCGGCCCGGGCGCGCACGACGGCGCTGTGCTCGCCGACGCCGCCGGTGAAGACGAGCGCGTCGAGCCCGCCCAGCGCCGCGGCCATCGCGGCGATCGCCCGCGCGCAGCCGGTGGAGGTAGACCTCAAGCGCGAGGCTCGCGGCCCGGCCGGCTCCGTCGCCGTCCTCGCGCCGGCGCTGCACGATCTCGCGCATGTCGGCGCTGCCGGCGAGGCCGAGCAGCCCGGAGCGGTGCTCCAGAGCGTCCGCCAGCTCGGCGCGGGGCATGCCGCTCGTGCTCCTCAGCCACAGCAGCAGCCCGGGGTCGACGCTGCCCGAGCGCGTCGCCATCACCAGGCCCTCCAGCGGCGTGAAGCCCATCGTGGTGTCCACCGAGGCGCCGTCCGGCGATCGCGGCCAGCGAGGCGCCGGCGCCGAGGTGGCAGCTGACGATCCGCAGCCCGCCGGCGCGTCGCGCTCGAGCAGCTCCGGCGCGCGCCGCGCGACCCACGCGTGGGAGAGGCCGTGGAAGCCGTAGCGGCGCAGCCCCCAGCGCTCGCGCCACTCGCGGGGGCAGCGCGTAGGTGGCCGCGGCCGGCGGGCATGCGTCGCGTGGAAGGCGGTGTCGAAGCACGCCACCGCGGGCAGCGCCGGGCAGCGCCGCGCTGACGGCGTCGAGCGCCGCCAGCGACTTGGGCTGGTGCAGCGGCGCGAGGTCGGTCAGCGCCTCGCAGCTGCGCCGCGACGCCGCGCGTCGACCAGCACCGGCCGCGCGTGAACTCGCTCGCCGCCGTGCACGATGCGGTGCCCGACCGCGTCCGGCTTCGCCGAGACGCCGCGCGCAGCGCCTGGCGCAGCCGCCTCGGGTCCATCGCGCGCGCCGGGGCGTCGGCCGCGCGAGCGTCGCGACGTCCTCGCCGCCGTCCTCGTCTGCGCGCTCGAGCAGCGTCAGCTTGAGGCTGCTCGAGCCGGCGTTGACGACCAGCACGCGCACGCGTCAGCGCACGCCCGTCCTCGCCACGCGCTCCGCCGACGCGGCTCGTCAGACGCGAGCTCCTCGCCCGGCCAGGTCCAGTCCGCAGCTCGGGGGTCCTCGCCGTGCTCGCGCGTGTAGGCGCGGTGGCGCAGGCGCTCGTCGACCATCTGCTGGCGCAGGTGCGCCGGCGCGCTCGAGCAGGCCCGGGCACGCGGTCGATCACGTCCATCACCAGGTGGAAGCGGTCGAGGTCGTTGAGCATCACCATGTCGAACGGCGTGGTGGTGGTGCCCTCCTCCTTGTAGCCGCGCACGTGGAGGTTGTGCGTGGTTGGTGCCGGCGGTAGGTGAGCCGGTGGATCAGCCACGGGTAGCCGTGGTAGGCGAAGATCACCGGCCGTGTCGGTGGTGAACAGCGCGTCGAACTCGCGCGTCGGACAGGCCGTGGGGGTGCTCGGTGTCGGGCTGCAGGCGCATCAGGTCGACGACGTTGACCACCCGCACCTTCAGCTCGGGCAGGTCGCTCGCGCAGGATCGCCGCGGCGGCGAGCGTCTCCAGCGTGGGCACGTCGCCGCAGCACGCCATCACCACGTCGGGCTCGCCGCCGTCGTCGTTGGACGCCCACTCCCAGATGCCGATGCCGCGCGTGCAGTGCACGACCGCCTCGTCCATGGTCAGGTAGTCGAGCGCCGGCTGCTTGCCGGCCACGATCACGTTGACGTAGTGGCGGCTGCGCAGGCAGTGGTCGGCGACCGACAGCAGGCATGTTGGCGTCCGGCGGCAGGTAGACCCGGATGACCTCGGCCTTCTTGTTGACCACGTGGTCGATGAAGCCGGGGTCCTGGTGGGAGAAGCCGTTGTGGTCCTGGCGCCAGACGTGCGAGGAGAGCAGGTAGTTCAGCGAGGCGATCGGCCGCCGCCAGGGGATCTCGCGCGTGACCTTCAGCCACTTGGCGTGCTGGTTGAACATCGAGTCGACGATGTGGATGAACGCCTCGTAGCAGTTGAACAGCCCGTGCCGGCCGGTCAGCAGGTAGCCCTCCAGCCAGCCCTGGCACAGGTGCTCGGAGAGCACCTCCATCACCCGCCCGTCGGGCGCGAGGTGGTCGTCGCTCGCGCAGCGTCTGCGCCTCCCACGCCCGGTCGGTGACCTCGAAGACGGCGCCGCAGCCGGTTGGAGGCGGTCTCGTCCGGGCCCGAACAGGCGGAAGCTGTCGGGGTTGCGCGGCGATCACGTCGCGCAGGAAGCCGCCGAGCACGCGGGTGGCCTCGCTGCGCGTCGGCGCCGGGCGCGGCGACCGTCGACCGCGTAGTCGCGGAAGTCGGGCAGCTCCAGGTCGCGCAGCAGCAGGCCGCCGTTGGCGTGCGGGTTGGCGCTCATCCGCCGGTCGCCCTCGGGCGCGAGCGCCGCCAGCTCGGCGCGCAGCGCGCCGCGCTCGTCGAACAGCTCCTCGGGCCGGTAGGAGCGCAGCCACTCCTCGAGCTGCGCGCAGGTGCTCGGGGTTGGTGCGCGACCTCGGCGAGCGGCACCTGGTGGGAGCGCCACGTGCCCTCGGCCGGCAGCCCGTCGACGACCTTGGGGCCGGTCCAGCCCTTCGGCGTGCGCAGCACGATCATCGGCCAGCGCGGCCTGCGGGCGGCTGTCGCCGTCGGTCCTCGCGCGCCGCCGCTGGATCGCGCGCGATCTCCGTCGACGACCGTCGTCGAGCGTCGGCGGCCATCAGCTGGTGCATCGCCTGCGGGTCGTCGCCCGCGACGAAGTGCGGCGCGTAGCCGTAGCCCTCCAGCAGCGAGCTGCAGCTCCGCCGTCGGGGATCCGCGCCAGCACCGTCGGGTTGGCGATCTTGTAGCCGTTGAGGTGCAGGATCGGCAGCACCGCGCCGTCGCGGACGGGGTTCAGGAACTTGTTCGAGTGCCAGCTGGCTGCCAGCGGGCCGGTCTCCGCCTCGCCGTCGCCGACGACGCAGCAGACCAGCAGGTCGGGGTTGTCGAACGCGGCGCCGTAGGCGTGCGACGAGCGCGTAGCCGAGCTCGCCGCCCTCGTGGATCGAGCCGGGCGTCTCGGGGGCGACGTGGCTGGGGATGCCGCCGGGGAACGAGAACTGGCGGAACAGCCGGCGCAGGCCCTCCTCGTCGTGGTCGATGTGCGGGTAGACCTCGCTGTAGGTGCCCTCGAGGTAGGCGTTGGCGACGAGCCCGGGCCGCCGTGGCCGGGACCGGTGACGTAGATCGCGTTCAGGTCGCGCTCGCGGATCACCCGGTTCATGTGCGCGTAGATGAAGTTCAGGCCCGGGCGTGGTGCCCCAGTGGCCGAGCAGGCGCGGCTTGACGTGCTCGGTCCGCAGCGGCTCGCGCAGCAGCGGGTTGTCGAGCAGGTAGATCTGGCCGACCGACAGGTAGTTGGCGGCGCGCCAGTAGGCGTCGAGCAGCCGCAGCTCGGACGGTGTCAGCGGGGTGGGTGCGCCTATCGCGGGGTCTGTGTCGATCACGGGACGTCGTCCATCACGAGCGTACTGTCCTAGGATCGTGGGCAACTATCCAAGGAGAGACGGATGTTCAAGAACGTGCTCGTGGGAGTGGACGGCAGCGGCAACGGACGCGACGCGATCGCGCTTGCCTCACGGCTGACCGACCCCGACGGGAAGCTCACCCTCGCCCACGTGCACCCCGGTGAGACGCATCCGCTGCATGCGATCACCCCGGGCCTGCTGGCCGAGGAGCGCGAAGCGTCGCTGAAGCTGCTCGAGCGCGAGCGCGCCGACTCCGGCGTCGAGGCGGAGCTTCTCGATGTGGTCGCGGCCGCCCCGGGCGCCGGCCTGCACCACCAGGCCGAGGACCAGGGGGCCGACCTGCTGGTCGTCGGCTCGTGCAGCCACGGCGCCTTCGGCCGGGCGATGCTCGGCGACGACACGCGCGCGGCGCTGAACGGCTCGCCCTGCGGGGTCGCGATCGCCGCTCGCGGATATGCGGGGAATCCCAATCCGATCGCGAAGCTGGGCGTCGCCTACAACGGCTCGCCGGAGAGCGAGCGGGCGCTGGCGACGGCGAGAGAGGTGGCAGAGTCGACGAGGGCGGAGATCGAGGCCCTGGAAGTCGTCTCGATCCCGAGCTACGCGTTCACCGGCCTGATGGCGCCGGCGATCGGCGACAGCATCGACCTGATGCTCACCGAAGCGAACGCGCGCATGAGCGAGCTGCCCGATGTCGTAGGCCGCGCCGTGTACGGGCTCCCGGGTGAGGAGCTCGCAGCATTCGGCGAGGACGTCGACCTGCTGGTGGTCGGCTCGCGCAGCTACGGCCCCTTGCAGCGCCTGGTGCTGGGCAGCACCTCCGACTACCTCGAGCGCCACGCTCGCTGCTCGCTGCTCGTGCTGCCCCGCCCGGCCGACGCCGACAGTGGCGCGGCGCCGTCCTGATCCGGCCGCCGCTCCGCTGCGACAGCCGATAACTTCATACCCATGAGCGACCATGACACGCAGCCGGGCGAGGGCGAGGGCGGCAGGGGGGGCGGCAGGGGGGGCGACGGCGGGTCGATCCGCATCGTGCTCGCCGACGACCACGCGGTCGTGCGCGCCGGCCTGCGGCTGCTGCTGGACAGCGAGAGCGACTTCGAAGTGGTGGCCGAGGCCAGCGACGTCGACAGCGCCCGCCGCTACGTGCGCGGCCACCATCCGATGGTGCTGGTGCTCGACTTGAACATGCCGGGCGGCTCGAGCCTCGAGGCGATTCCGCTCCTGCGCGAGGAGTCGCCCGAGACGCAGATCGTCGTGCTGACGATGCAGCAGGAGCCGGCGTTCGCCCGCGAGGCGCTCGGAGCGGGCGCGCTCGGCTACGTGCTCAAGGAGGCCGCCGACGACGAGCTCGTCGAAGCGGTGCGGCGCGCGGCGGCCGGCGAAAGCTATTTGAACCCGAGGCTCGGCGCGCGCATCGCGGCCGAGCCGCCTCCCGGCCCCCCGGACGACCTCTCCGAGCGCGAGGTCGACGTGCTGCGGCTGATCGCCCTGGGGCACACCAACGCCGAGATCGCGCAGCAGCTCTACCTGTCTGTGCGCACCGTCGAGACGCACCGCTCGCACATCCAGCAGAAGCTCGGGCTCTCCACGCGCGCCGACCTCGTCGGCTACGCGCTGGAGCGCGGGCTGATCGCCCGTTAGCTCAGGGTCCGGAGCTGGTCACCGGCCCTGGCGCGGCGCCGCCCGGCGGCGGCCCCTTTGGGGGCGGGCCTGCCGCCGCCGACCGGTAGTGCTCTTTCCAGATCAGCTTGTAGATCGGGATCTTGCGGGGGATCGCGTTGACGATCGGGATGAACGGGATGCAGATGAACGCGAGGCTCAGCACGGCCATGATGAGCAGAACCTGGATGTCCGCGCTCGGAGAGGACTTCATCGGTTCGACCTGGTACCAGAGGGCATAGAGCCACAGCCAGGGCTGACCCGGGTAGCTGCCCGTCTCGTTCATCAAGCCCCACTGGTCGCCGAGCAGGTGCTGCTGTTCGGCGCGTTCGGCGAGCAGCCCGCCGTCGGCCATGAACAGCAGCGGCTTGGTGTAGTCGGTCTGGAAGAACTGGCTGCTGGTCACCAGCCCACCTTCGAGTCCGCCGCTCTGGGCGAGGCTCTGCAGGCTGGCCATCATCGTCGGCACCGGGCCGGCACCACTGGCCTTGACCGTCACCGTGCCCGTGGCCTGATCGACCGACACGGTGCTGGGCGGCGTCTTCTTTTCTTCTGCCGCCGTTTCGTATTCTTCCAAGGGCTTGGCGTAGGCTTCGGACCATCCCTTTTTCTGCTTTTCGGGCGCAGCCTTGTATTCGGCCAGCGCGCTCTGCAGCGTCGGGTCGTTGGGCACCGTTTCCAGCGGTTTGATCACGTAGTCCTCGGCGGTGTTGATCGGGTGGCTGACGCCGAGCCACCGCTGCGGGTGCAGAAAGAAGAAGTGCTGCACGCTCCCGGAGTTGTGGTTGTAGGGAGGGCCGTATTCGGCCGTCGGGCTCGTTTCGTCAAGCTCCTTGGCTGCCGCGGTGGCGAAGTTGGCCGGCAGTTCGTGCGACCACTGGGCGATCGTGCTGGGTCTGTCATCTGGCGAGGAGAACAGGACGGTGAGCAACACCGCCAGCAGTCCGATCACGCCAACGGCGATGCACAGCTCTTTGACCAGGTCATAGGGGTAATAGCGCCCTTTCCAGGGCTGGGTGGTGTCCGTGGGTCGCAGCAAGCTCATGACTGCACCCCCCCGGTTGCGCCGCCGGCAGAGCCGTCGTCGCGGGGGCTCGGGGCAGAGGCGAGCGCGGCTTTCCGCTGTTCGAGCTCGAATGGCGGCACCACGCCGTTGCGGCGCACGAGCAGCACGTGGGCTGCGACCAGCCCGACGACCGCGATCGGCAGCAGCAGCACGTGGTAGCTGTACATCTGGCCGAAGTTAGTGAGGTTGAAGAAGGCCCCCGCGCCGACCGAGTTCATCGCGTCCTTGGCCTGCGTGGATATCCACTGCGCGTCGAAGTTCTGCTGGGAGACGTAGCCGGTGAGCGCGCAGGGCACAGCGACGAGGAACGTCACCGCGCCGGTCGCCCATACGCGGGCGCGCCCGCCGCGCCAGGCCGCCATCCAGTACTTGCCCCACAGGTGCACCACCATCACGAAGAAGAACAGCTCGACGCTCCACAGGTGGACGCTGTTGAAGAAGTGCCCCACCCCGGTCTCGTGCCACCAGGCGGGTCCCTTCAGGGCGATGATGCAGCCAGAGGTGATGATCACTATCAGCGAGGCGATGCTTGCCACCCCGAACAGGTAGATCCAGGAGGCGACGTAGGTCGGCTGGCCGTCGGGGAGCAGCCGCTCGGGCGGGAGCGCCTCGACCGCTTTTTCGCGGGCTTTGACGGTCCAGGACGTGGACGGCGCCGGAGATGCTGGGGGTGGGGGGGCGACGCTGCTCATGAGGCATCCCCGCGCCGGCTGTCGGCACCCGGGAACGGAAGCAGGATCGCGAGGAAAAAGACCACGAGCATCAGCGCGATCACCACCACGTTCGCGACGGAGAGGTGAATGAAGTTCCAGTCCACCGTGTGCGCCGGGTGGTTCAGGTTGAACACCGCGCCCAGCACTGCGCTTGCGTGACTCACGACCGGCCTCCTTCCATAAGCGTTGCACTCATCAGCGGGCCGCACTCTAGAGATCGATTCGGCCGACAAGCCATACCCGGCAGCCTATGAGCGGGCCTGCCTGGTCCGCATCCGTAGGTTCATGCCGAAGCGCGTCAGTAGTTTCCCCGTGGGGGTTTCGTCTGCGCGGTTGCGTTCCGCCCGCGGCGGTTGGGGGCACCTCGTCAGCCGTCCCGCGGGGGGCGCTACGCTGCGCTGCGTGCGCTCGCTGCCGACAGCTCCGCTCGCGGCCGGCTCGCTGATCGCGGGCTACGCGGTCGTGGCGGGCACCGGCTCGCGCCCGCTCGGCGGGGTCGTGCTGGCGATCGGCGGGCTGTGCTGCATCCGCATCTGGGCGCGGCGCCACGGGGCGCGCACGGCGGCGCGGCTCGCCGCCGTCGGCTTCGCAGCGTTCGTGGCTTCGCACGTGCTCGCGCTGGCGATCGGGGCGTGGCCGTCGGTGCTGGTCGTCGCGGCCGCCGCCGCGGCGGCGACCTGGGCGCTGGCCGACGCCCGCGCGCTTGCGCCGGCGCGAGGGCTGGCGCTCCGCCCGCCGACCCGTTAGATTCGCGCAATGGCACACGCCGCGATAACGACGCCAGGCGCCGCCGTTGGGGACGGGCGCCCGGTCGCGCTCGAGCGCCCCGACTTCCAGATCGTGCCGCGCGCCGGGCTGCCGATCGTCGCCGTCGTCCTGGCGCTGCTGACCGCCGGCATCGCGGTCAACGAACTGTGGCCGCTGGAGTTCCTGCACGTCGTCGGCGGTGCCGCGTGGACGGTCATCGACCTGTTCCTCGGCTTCGTGCTCGGGCCGATCATGGGCAAGCTGTCGATCCCGGCGCGCGTCGAGTTCACGACGCGGCTGATGCCCAAGATGGTGCTGATCATGCCGACCGTCGTGACGGTCACGCTCGCGGCCGGCTGGCAGCTGTCCACCCACCTGGGTACCAACCAGACGAGCTACGCCCTGCACGGCTGGGTCGTGGCGAGCTTCATCGTCGTCAGCGTGATGGCGGTGATCGCGCTCGGCCTGCTCGAGCCGGCGAACATCGCGGTGCTGACGGAGCTGAAGAAGCCGCAGCCGAACCCCGCGATCATCGAGCGCCTGATGAAGCGCTTCATCTACTCGGCCGGAGCCACAGGGCTGATGCAGGTCGCGACGCTCGTGATCATGACCAAGCTGGCGGCGGGATGAGCGAGCGCCGCCTGCCCCCGGTGACGCAGCTCGGCATGCTCTCGCTCGCCCTGGTGCTCGTCGCCGGTATCTACCTGTCGGCCCACCTTCCCCAGCACGTCTCGCTCGGCCCGGCGGGGGCGCTGCTGGGCGCCTCGGCGCTGGTGCTCGCCGGCAACCTGCTGGCGCTCGCCCGCGCCGACGGATTCCCGTGGCGGCGCTTCTTCGAGATCGCCCGATGGGCGCTGCTCGCCTACGCGGTCATCGCCGGGATGATCGAGTACGTGTTCCTGCGCAACCACACAAGCGGCGGCCCGCTGGTGGTGCTGACGCTGTCGCTGGCCGTGTTCGCCGTGAACGTGCCCGTGCTGATCGCGTTCACGGTCGCCCGCTACGACTGAACGTGCACAGCGACGGTCCCGCCCGGCGCGTGCCTCGCGCGCTTGCGGTCGGACATAATCCCTGACAATGAGAGCCATCCAGATAATCGAGGAGTCCGGTCCCGACAGCGCGCTCGCGCTCGTGGACCTGCCCGAGCCGGAGCCCTCGCACATGCTCACGCCGGGGGCGGGCGTGGTGGTCGAGGTGCATGCCGCGGGCGTGTCCTTCCCGGAGCTGCTGCAGACGCGCGGCCAGTACCAGATGAAACCGCCGCTGCCGTTCGTGCCCGGCAGCGAGGTCGGCGGCGTGGTGCTGAGCGCGCCGGACGGGGCGGCGGTCAAGCCCGGCGACCGCGTGGCGGCGTTCTGTGCGCTCGGCGGCTTTGCCGAGACGGCCGTAGCGCCGGAGTTCTTCACGTTCGCGCTCTCGCCCAAGCTCGACTTCGCGCAGGGCGCGGCGCTGATCCTCAACTACCACACGGCCTACTTCGCGCTGCTGCTCCGTGGGCGCCTGGCGCGGGGCGAGACGGTGCTCGTGCACGGCGCTGCGGGCGGCGTGGGCACCGCGAGCCTGCAGGTCGCGAGGGCGCTCGGCGCGAAGACGATCGCGCTGGTCTCGAGCGGCGCCAAGCGGGAGGTTGCCGAAGCGGCGGGCGCCGACCAGACGCTGCTGCTCAGCGATAGCTGGAAGGACGAGGTGCTCGAGCTCTCCGGGGGCGGCGTGGACATGGTGCTCGACCCGGTCGGCGGGGACCGCTTCATCGACAGCCTGCGCTCGCTGCGCGAGGGCGGACGCGCCGTCGTGGTGGGCTTCACTGGCGGCTCGATCCCTGAGGTGCGGGTCAACCGGCTGCTGCTGCGCAACACCGAGGTGGTGGGAGCCGGCTGGGGCGCCTACGTGATGGGCAAGCCGGATCTCAACCGCGAGATCGGCGCTGCGGTCAACCGCATGGTCGACGACGGCTTCGTCGCGCCGATCGTCGGCGAGCGCTTCCCGCTGGAGCGGGCGGCCGACGCGCTGAAGACGCTCGACGAGCGCCGCGCCACCGGTAAGATCGTGCTGGACGTTCGAGCCGCTTGAGGCGCACCCCACCTTGCGGTGGGGGACAGCCCCCGCCCGCTCGGTGGCCGGCCGTATCGACAGGGGCGAGCGCTCCGGTCAAGATCGGTGACGCATGAGCGCCACCGCCGGACCGCTCGTTCAGCCTGCCGAGGACGAGGATCCAGACGGCGGGTCCCCGCTCGCGCCGCCAGCCGCGGCCGAGCCGCGCCACGGCCCGACGCCGGATGAGATCCAGGAGCCGGTGCTGGAGAGCCTCGACCGCGCGATCACCGGCCTGATCACGTTCGTCCCGCCGCTGCTGCTCGTCCTCGCCGGCTGGCAGACGTGGAACCACGAGCTGCGCTGGCGCGACATCGCGATCTTCCTGATCATGTACGTCCCGATCGGGCTGGGCATTACCGTCGGCTTTCACCGGCTGCTCACGCACCGCAGCTTCAAGACCTCGCCGGCGCTGCGCGGGGTGCTGGCGGTGCTGGGCACGATGGCCGTCGAGGGACCGGTGATCTCATGGGTGGCCGACCACCGCAAGCACCACGCCTACTCCGACCGCTTCGGGGACCCGCACAGCCCGCACGTCGACCACGGTGGCGGCTGGCGCGGCGCGCTGCGCGGCCTGGGCCACGCGCACGTGGGCTGGCTGTTCGACCACACGCAGCGCGGCTCGCGCGAACGCTTCGCTCCCGACCTGCTCGCCGACCCGGTCGTGTCGTTCGTGGACAGGACGTTCGTGGTGTGGGCGTTGCTGGGCTTCGCGATCCCGTTCGGGCTCGGCGTGCTGATGGGCGGCACCGTGGACGCGGGCCTGGAGGGCATGCTGTGGGGCGGTGCGGTGCGCATGCTCGTGCTGCACCACGTCACCTACAGCATCAACTCGCTGTGCCACTTCTTCGGCAGGCGCCGTTTCGCCACCGAGGACCATTCGCGCAACCTGCTGTGGCTGGCGCCGTTCTCCCTGGGCGAGGCGTGGCACAACAACCACCACGCCTTCCCGACCTCCGCGTTCCATGGGATGGGCCGCCGCGAGCTCGACATCTCGGGTCTCGTGATCGCGGGCCTGGAGCGCGCGGGCCTCGTCTGGGACGTGCAGCGCGTCGGCGCGGGCAGGCAGGCGGCCAAGGCGCTGTGAGCGCGCCGCGCGCCGCTGGCGTCGGGGAGGCTCACAGTCGGATGACCGCACGCAGCTCGTTCCCCGTGGCCGACAGTGTGCCGTTGACCATCTCCAGGCGGGCGCGCAGGACCGCCAGCCGCTCGTGGGCGATCGGATGCGTGCCTCCGTCGAGGACGATCACCAGCTCATCTCCGGCGGGCTTGCCACGAACGACGATCGAGCCTGCCCCTCCGAGGACGTCGAGTGCTTCCTCGACGACTCGGTAGACGATCGTCTCGGCCTCGGCACTGAGGCTGTTGACGCCTTCGAGCGCGACGGTCATCTCCGCGAGGCCGCCATCGCGTGCTTCGCTCGCCAGCGCTTCCAGTGCGGCCCGAAGTCCCAGCTGGAGCACCGCCGGTCGGAGACTGACGGCGAGCGAGCGCAGTGTGCGCAGCGCGCTGTCGACGTCCGACCGCAGCGTGTCCAGCTTTGGTGCAGCCACAGCGGGGTCGAGCTCCCGCTCGAGTGCCCGCAGACCGAGGAGAACGCCGGCCAGCGTCTGCGCTGCCTGCTCGTGCAGCTCATCCGCGACGTGCTGGCGCTCGGCCTCGTGGCTGGTGATCAGCGCGCGCAGCTGGTGCCCCTGCTCAGCGAGGTCGCTGCGGGCGTCGTGCAGCTTCATCCGCAGCGCGGCTCGCTCTCGCGCGTCCTGAAGCAGGCGTTGGCTCTCGGCTGCCACCGCCGCCTGAAGAGTCAGGATCCCAAGCGCCACGCGATCCTCCGGGCTGATCGTGCCGGCAGCGCCCACAGAAAGAGTTCCGTATCGAACCCCCCGTGTCTCGATCGGGACAAGCTCCGAACGCCCCTCGATGACACCCGACTGGATGCTCGCGCCATCGATCAGCTCCACGCGCGCGCCGCGCGACCCGAGAAGCGCGCGCGCGTCCTGTGCAAGCGTTGCGGGAAGGTCCTTCGCACGGGTCAGATTGGCCAGTGCCAACCCGGACTCCAGCAGCAGAGACTGGCGCCGCTGGACGTCGCGCATCCGGTCGCTGAAGCGGCCGGCCACGGCGCCGACGGCGAGGTAGGACGCGCTGCGCGTGAGCAGCCCGACCGCTTCAAGGCCGGTGTGCGTGGTGAGCGCCCACACGCTCACAAGACCCATCGCGGACGCGGCGCAAGCCACGCCCGCCATCAAACCCAGCTCGACCGCTACGAGCAAGATCGGGATCACGTACAGCAGCGCGATGGTGTCGCCGGCGTTGCCGCTCGCCTGGCACAACACGAACACCAGGGCGAACAAAGCCGCGGCCACGCCCAGCACCACGACCCGTGCCTCGATCCATCCACGCACCGGCAGCTGGGATTCCCCGTCCACCGCTTGAGCGCCCGATGTCAGGCGGGCGATGAAGCGCTGCGCGGCCTGTGGCAGAAGCTCTATTCCCAGAGATCTCATGGCGACAAACGCTCACACAAGTCACTCAATCACCTATGTGATCGATCGCGCATGGACCAACCGGGATCGACAGATGTGGTCACATACACTCGAATAGAAGATCATCGTGGGCGTCACTGCGCATCCGCACGGAGTCCGCAGCCGAGCCCGTAGTTCGCCGTGCGCGGCCGCGCGTTTGGGTCAGGCGCGCTCGCGGGCGGAGACGAACTGCGCCAAGCCGACGACATGCTGCTCGATGCCGGTCAGGCCGCGATCACGCAGCGCTCGTGTCAGCTCGTCGCGGGCGAATATCCGCACGCCGCTCAGGCTGCGCACGACCGCGTCGGTCACGCCAGCGGGCAGCGGGCCGCGGTTGCAGCTCGATAGCAGCGCCACTCGACCGCCCGGCGCAAGGACGCGGGCGATCTCGTCGAGTGCTCGCATCGGCTCCTGGATCAGGTACAGCGCGGCGAAGCAGCAGACCGCATCGAAGCTGCCGTCGCGAAACGGCAGCGAACAGGCGTCGCCGCGCACGTAGGCGAGGTTGGCGCTGTCGGACCTGCGCACGGCGACGGTGAGCATCGTCTTCGAGGCATCGATTCCCACTGTCAGGCCCTCGCCCGCGGCGTGAGCGAAGCCCCGGGTGAAGTTGCCCGGGCCGCAGGCGACGTCCAGCACACGGTCGTTGGGTGACAGGTCCAGCATGTTCAGGGCCATGCGGCGCTCCTCACGCATTCCAGGACCAGCCGCCCCCATCAGCAGACGTCCGCCGAGCGGGCGCCACAGGCGCTCATAGATCAGTGCCAGCGTGCTGCTCAGCATCAGCCGTTGGCCGGGATGCGCCCCAGTGGGATCCTCCTCGCCGAGCAGATCGAGGTAGCCGTCCTCGACGCGCGCCACCGCCGGTCGGCGAGCCGGCTCCAACAGCGCCAGCGTCTGCTCGATCGCAGGCACCGGTGGGGCGGTCGTCGACTTCATCGAACGGGAGCTACCGCGCTCCATCGTCATGCTGATCCGAGGTCGGCGCCGAGCACCTCGTCCACCAGCTCCGCGTAGCGGGCGTCGGCCTCTGGGTCGTAACCGGCGACGAGGTGGCGGCGGATGTGCAGCGCCGCCGCGGCCGCCTCTCCGTCGGCGAGCAGGCACCCCGCCTGCAGCGCGCGCACGAGCGGATCGAGCTGGCGTCGGAAATGGAGCGACCCCTCCGCGAGCGACCGCCGCAGTCGCGGCGCGAGCCCGTCGAGTGCCTTGGCCACCGCGGCTGCTTCGCCGTTGCCCGCAGGCAAGCAGCTGCGGACGCGCTCGAGCACGAGCTCCAGCGCGTCGAGCCGGACGAGGTCTCGCAGGACCTGGTCGCAGAGGACGTTGTGCGTCCCCTCCCAGCTCTCGAACACGATCGCGTCGCGGTAGAGGCGCGGCAGCGGCGAGAAGTCCTCGATCGTGCCGTTCCCTGCGAGGGCCTCGATCCCCCGGCGCACACAGCGGGTCGCAGCCAGCGACGTCACGAACTTGTTCGCGTTCACGAGGATCCGGTGCCAGGTCAGGTCTTCCCGGTCGGCCGTGCCGGCATCGATCGCGTCAACCAGCGCGGTCAGCTCGAGCGTCGACGCGAGAGCTGCCTGCGCCTCCACCCTCATCACGGCAAGGTTCTCGCGCACGAGCGGGTAGTCGGCGATCCGGCGGCCGAACGCGGTGCGCACTCGGGAGAAGCTCGCCGCCTCCAGGTAGGCGCGGCGCATCAGCCCCGCCGAGCCGAGCGCGTTCAGCCAGCGCGAGGTGTTCAGGACGGCGCTGGCAGCGATGCGGAAGCCATCCTCGGGCGCGCCGACCGCGTACCCCAGCGCGTCCGTGAACTCGATCTCGCCCGTGGCGAGCGCCCGCGTGCCGAGCTTGTCCTTCAGGCGGCGCAGCCGGAACCCGTTAGCGCTCCCGTCGGGCAGGCAGCGTGGAACCAGGAAGCAGCCGATCCCGCGTGTGCCCGGGGGCGCGCCACGCGGCCGTGCTGTGACGAGGAACTGGTCCGCGTCGGCGACTGAGCAGAACCACTTCTCGCCGGAGATCCGCCAGAGCTCGCCTTCTGGCACCGCCTCGACGCGGTTGGCGCCGACGTCGGAGCCGCCCTGCACCTCCGTCAGGAACTGCGCTCCGCGCTGACAGCGGTCATAGTCAGGCTCGAGCAGCGCCGGCAGGAACCGCTCCTGCAGCGCCGGCGAGCCGTGTCGTCGCAGGGCTCGGATCAGACCGGCCGTGCACACGGCGGGACAGGTGTGGCCGCCCTCGCCGGCGTGGGCGAGCAGGTACAGCAGCGTCGCCTGCTCGAAGGCCGGTGCGCCCGCGACGCCGGAGGCCCAGACGGCGCGGCCCGCGCGCGCGTACTCGGGGTCGAACGTGACGCGCTGGGACTCGCGCCCGAGCGAATCCGCCGGCTCGAGCGACGGTGGGCGGAGTTCGAGCGCTCGGACGGACGGCTCGACCACCGTCGCGACGGCCTCGCCGAACGCGCGCAGCCTCGGCTCGAGCGAGCGCAGGCGGCCCTCGCCGAGCCGGATGCGCAGCGACCGCGCGAGGCTCGGCGTAGCGTCGTAGAAGTTCGCCGGACGGGCCGCGTGCCAGCGTTCGAGCTCGGCGCGTGGGTCGGCGTCCATCTACTCAGCCGCTCTTGGGCACCATCTGCACGAAGTTGCACGCGCTCACGTCAACCTCTTCACTGCCGAGATCTCCAGGGCGATCTTGACCTTGTTGCCGAGGAGGGCTCCGCCCGTCTCGAGCGCCTGATTCCAGGTGAGGCCGAAGTCTCTGCGGTTGAGCTCCCCGCGCAGCTCGAGCTCGATCCGCTCGACGCCGCCCGCCTCGTGTGTCGTGCCGCCCAGCTGCGCATCGAGCGCGATCTCGCGTGTGACGCCACGCATCGCCAGGTCTCCGACGATGTGCAACCGCCCACCGTCGAGGTAGTCGATCCGGGTCGAGTTGAAACGGATCTCCGGATGGCGCTCGACGTCGAAGAAGTCGGGGGAGCTCCGCAGGTGCTCGTCGCGTATGGCGTCGTTCGTATCGATCGAGGCCGCCTTGACCACTCCCGTTGCCCGCGGCGCGCCCGAACCCATTTCGAGCACCCCATCGAACTCGTGGAAGCGACCATTCACGGTCGCGAGCAGCATGTGCTTGACGGCGAACGCAACGCGCGAGCGCGACGCGTCGACCGACCATTTGCCTGAGGGGACGACGCTCACGCCGCTGACCCGGTCTACCGCGGACATTCAGAAACCATCCCTGATCGGTTGATGATGCTCGACGTGCAGGCTCGCTGCTGCGCTATACCGGTGCATCGGTAGAAGACCCCACTGTCGGTCCGTGATCAGCCGGCGGTGAGAACCCGCTTGGTGAACACCGATCGCGGTGTGTGTCCAATCCTCGCCGTGAGAGACGCCGCACCGTCAAACGCGGGACACGCGAGTGCACCTATGCTGGCCACCAGCTCGAACGGAACCCGCGGGCACGACCTGCGCTCCGTGCGTAGCTCGAGCACGGTCACGTCCGAACTCTCTACGGATGGCACCGCCGGTGCGCCGGCCTATGGTCTCAGCCGAAAGGAGCTCGTCCGAGAGGAGTCAATGCAGCGCCTCAGCCCTCAAGACGCCGCGTTCCTGCACGTCGAGGATGCGGTGAGCAACATGAGCATCGGCGCGGTTGCGATCCTCGAGGGGCCGCCGCCCGGATACGAGGCGCTCGCGCGGATGGTGCAGGCGCACCTGCGCAGCGTTCCGCGCTACCGCCAGCGGGTCCACTTCGTACCGCTGGCGCTCGGGCGGCCGGTGTGGGTGGACGATCCGCACTTCAATCTCGGCTACCACCTACGTCACACCGCGCTCCCGCAGCCGGGCGGCGATCGGGAGCTGCGCGAGCTGGTCGGCCGCGTCATGTCCCAGCAGCTCGACCGCGGCCGGCCCCTGTGGGAGATGTGGATCGTCGAGGGGCTCGGCGAGGGGCGCTGGGCGGTGATCACCAAGGTGCATCACTGCATGGTCGACGGCGTCTCGGGGATGGAGCTGCTGAGCGTGATCCTCGACGCCGAGCGCGACTCGGCGCTGGCGCCCCCCGACGGTTGGCGCCCGGAGCGCCAGCCCACGGGGGCGGAGCTGGCGATCGACGCGCTCGCCCGGCGTGCCGTCAGCCCCTACGAGCAGCTGCGCGCCACGCGCCAGGTCGCGGGCTCGCCGGCCCGGGCGGCGGCGACCGCCGCGGCGACCGTGCGCGGGCTGTTCGCGATGGCCGGCGTGGTCGCGCCGCCGCCGCCGTCATCGCTGAACGGAGCGATCGGCCCGCACCGGCGCTGGGCGTGGGCGCGCTCGCGGCTCTCGGACGTCAGATGCGTCCGCGACGCGTTCGGCGGCACCGTCAACGACGTCGTCCTGACGGCCGTGGCGGGCGGCTTTCGCGCGCTGCTCGCCGCGCGCGGAGAGTCCACGCAGCGCGACGTGCGAACGCTGGTGCCGGTGTCGGTGCGCTCCGGCGAGGAGCGCGGCCAGTACAACAACCGAGTCTCCGCGATCTTCGCCAACCTGCCGGTGGGGGTCGAGGACCCGGTGGCGCGGCTTGCGGCGGTGCGGGCGCAGATGGAGCACCTCAAGCATTC
Source organism: uncultured Solirubrobacteraceae bacterium (assembly GCA_963756205.1). GTDB lineage: Bacteria > Actinomycetota > Thermoleophilia > Solirubrobacterales > Solirubrobacteraceae > Palsa-744. The sequence continues at coordinate 975,370 of CAVWMU010000002.1, read as the reverse complement.
GGGCGAAGCCGTCGCGGGCGACGTGCTGGTGGGCCTCAGCGGGTTCGCGCCCGCGATGCTGCTCGCGCTCGGGCTGCGCGCCGCCACCCGCATGCCGCAGCACAGCGTCAACACGGTCACGACCAACGTGCCGGGTCCGCAGCGGCCGCTGTATGCGGCCGGTCGCAGGATGCTCGAGTGCTTTCCGTACGTTCCGATCGCGGGGCACGTGCGGGTCGGTGTGGCGATCTTCTCCTATGACGGCGGGCTGACGTTCGGTGTCACCGGCGACTATGACGGGGCGCCGGACATCGACGTGCTGTGCGAGGGCATCGAGCGCTCCATACGCGAGTTGCTGACGGCGGCCGGGCGCGCCGGGCGCGCGAAGCCGGTCGCGGTTCCTGGCCACAGTGGCGGCGGGCGGAGCCGCGGACGCAGAGCGGCCGGCTCGCGAGCCGGCCGCTCCCTGCCGGCGTAGCTACTTTGCGCCGTCTGATTTGGTCAGCGTCTTGCCTGCGCTGTCCACGACCTTGCGCAGGAACTCGTACTGCGTGTGGACCAGCCGCTGGGCCATCTCCAGGGCGGAGTCGGTGATCTCCTCCCGCCTGGAGGGGCCCTCTCCGCGGGGCGGCAGCGTCTTGTCGACCGTCTCGACGAACTTGCGCACCGCGTCGATGGCAGTCCGTGCGCCCTCGTCGAGCGATTTGAGCACGTCCTCGGAGAGCTCGGTCGTCCGATCGACCGCCTTGCCGGCATCGCGCGCGCGATTGGCCGGGGGGCGCGCGGGGGCCGCCGCTTTCTTTTTCGCCGGCGCGCGGCGCTGGGTCTTTGTCTCGGGCATCAGCTTCACCACCTTCTCGGGGCCATCGGCCCCGCTCCGGAGTTCAATTTGTTGGACGTGAAGCTACGCCCGCCGGCGGTCCTTGGCATCCGCAGAAAGTCCCCCCGCCGGGCGGGCGGACTACGCTGGCGCCAGCCAGTCGCGCAGGCGCTGGTAAACCTCGGGGTGGTTCAGCAGCGCGAGGTGGTGGGTGCCGCCCACGTGATGCCCGTGCTCCTCGAGAAACGGGATTCGCCGGGCCTTGCCCCTGCCGCTGGCGCTCGGCTTCAACACCAGGATGTCGCCGAGCAGGCGCCCAAGCGGATGGTTCGGGTCGCGGGTGACGCTCGCCGAGACGAAGAAGTGGGTCGCCCATGGCAACAGCGCCACCTCCCGGCAGGCGACAGCCTGCAGCGCCTCGGGGTCACGGTCCCGCCAGTCCTCGTCGACCAGCGATCCGTGACGCAGGTCGCGAATGCCCGCGCTGCGCTTTTTCAAGAAGCTGCCCAGCATTCGCGTCTCGGGCAGCCTGTGGAGTGCCAGTGCGGCCCGGTGCGCTCCCTGCTCGAGGGGAGCACCCATGTGCGGGGTTCCCAGCGAGACGACGTGCCGGACGTGCCGGACCCAGGTCTGGTCTTGCTCGTGTGCCTGATGCGCAGCGCTGCGCGCCACCAGACCGCCCATCGAGTGACCGACCAGCGCTACCTGCTGCACGTCGACCGGCCACCCCTCCACGAGCTGCTCGAGCAGCGCCGCCACCGTGCGGCCGTTTTCGGAGATGTGCAGGCCGCTGTTGTAGCGCAGGTAGACCGCCGTGCAGCCGAGGTCGCAGGTCAGCCGTTCGCCGTACGCGTCCTCGGCGCCCCAGGACCAGCAGAACTCATCCCCGGTGAGGCCGTGTATGAAGACCACCAGGCGAGGAGCGGCCTGCGGGAATGCGTCGCACAACGAGGTCTCGTTCAGCGCGATCCGCGCTCCGTGCATCCGCACGGACGTCGGCTGGTGCAGTGCACTGCCCTCGCGCTCCAGCCGGTCCCCGATGAGGCCGTTGAGCACTGCGAGCCCGAAGCTGCCCTCCCGCGTGGTGGACAGCGAGACGTGCTCGCCGACGCCGCCGCGCTCCATCGCCGCGTCGGCGGCCCTTCCGAGCATCGAGGCGCCGGCTTCGATCGCACCGTAGGCGCGGCTCGACAGCGAGTCGTGGATGAGCTTCACCGGGCCGGCCGCCGGGCCCACGCCCCGGAAGGCCCGCTCGGCGATGCCCAGATGCATGTCGCGGATGGCGCCGGGGAAGCCGCGCAGCTCGTCGAAGGCGAGGGCGCTCAGCGCGCGCACCTCGTTCGGCGCGGGGCTACGGACGTCGTCGTCGGTGCCGGCCGGCGCGTCTGCTGTTCTGATCTTGGTGCTGGCCATCTTCGTCTCCCGTTCGTGTGCACGGCCGATCGATCGAGGGTGAGGCTAATCTCGTCTCAGACTACTCCACCTTGTTACTTTAGTTACAAGAACTGCCGTGGCATTGGACATCGACCTCTACAACGTTAAGCGCGATTTCGAGCGCGCGAACGAGCTGCTCGACCTCGCCCGCGCCAGCGCCGGCCTGTCGTTCCTGCGTCACGCCCGCCGCGCGCTGATGCCGCTTCCGGTGATCGATCGGCCGCAGCCCATCTCCAGCGACGTGTTCCCGCCCCTGCGCAGGCGGCCGATCGCGGCGCTCGAGGGCGCTCGGATCGGCGTCATCGCCTCGGGTGGCGGCGGTGGATGCGTCGCGATGGTGGGGGTCGCACGGGCCTTCGAGGAGGCGGGGATCCGCCCGGCGCTTTTCTCGGCGTGCTCGGGCGGTGCGATCTGGGGCGCGATGTGGGCCGCCGGGATGAGCGCGCAGGAGATGGCCGACTTCTCGCTGTCTTGGCGAGCCGAGGACTACCTCGACATCCAGTGGGCGCGGATTCCCCGCTTCGCGCTGAGCGCGCTGAAGGGGTTCACCGGCCTCATGAAGGGCCGCGCGCTCGAGCACCTGTTCAACGAGCGGCTGTGGAAAATGCGCGTCGGCGACACCGAGTTCCCGATCACGTCGATCGTCTACAACATGGATCTCGGCAGCGTCGAGTACTTCGGCAGCGAGCGCACGCCTGAGCTGACGATCGGCGAGCTCGTGCGCATAGCGGTGGCGCTGCCGGTGTTCATCGAGTCGGTGCCGGTGGGCGGCCACCTGTACGTGGATGGCGGGATCATCGAGCTGTTTCCCGCGCAGCCGATCCTCGAAGGTGGGGAGCTCGACCACGTGTTCGGGCTGAACTTCATGCTGCCGCCGCGCTTTGAGGCGCAGGACATAACCGGCTGGGGCGAGCGCCGGTGGGGCATCCTGCAGGCCAGCCGCCAGCTGCAGCAGGGCTACCACCTGGAGATGGCCAGGCGGGCGCGGCACGATCTCGGCGAGCGCTTCACGCTGATCGACCCGATCGACCCCTCGCTGCTGCGGGGCGTGTCCTTCTACGACCTGTTCATCGACCGGCGCCAGTGGCCCGCGCTGATCCGCCATGGCCACGCGGCGGCGACGCGCGCGCTGGACGCGCTGCGTCCCCGCCGGCGAGCCAGCGCCGCTCGGGGGAGCGCGTGAGCAAGCCGCCGCGCTCGCTGCAGACCCTGGCGAGCCGCTACGACCGCACCGCGTTCGAGCCGCAGGGCGGCCGGGCGCGCGTGCGTCTCGCGGTGGCGGGGGGTGAGGAGTGGGACGCGGTGCTCGAAGGCGATCAGGCGCGGCTCGTGCCCGCCGGGGGCGAGGCTGACGCGACGCTCAGCGCCGATGCGCAGACGTGGGCGGCGATCGTCAAGGAGGTCCGCGGGGGCATGGAGGCCTACCGCGCTGGGCGCCTGACGATGCGGCGCAACCTGCACCTGGGCGTCGGCTTCCTGGCGGCGACGAGCGGTCAGTCCGGTCCCGGGCGCCTGCGGTTTCAGATGGTGGCCACCGACCGCGGGCGCCTGTCGACCGTGGAAGCGGGCAGCGGCCCGCCGCTGGTGGCGATACACGGTCTGGGCGCCACCAAGGGATCGTTCCTGCCCACCTTGGCCGCGCTGAGCGCGCGCCATCGCGTGATCGCGCTCGATCTCCCCGGGTTCGGCGACTCGGAGAAGCCGATCGGCGCAAGCTATGACGCTGCCTTCTTCGCCAGGGCGGTGATCGCGCTGGCCGACGCGCTCGAGCTCGATCGGGTGCACCTGATCGGCAACAGCCTCGGCGGGCGCGTGGCGCTCGAGGTCGGGCTCCTGCATCCCGACAGGGTCGACCGCGTGGTGCTGCTGTGCCCGTCGCTTGCGTGGCGCCGGGAGCGTCCGTGGGCGCCGCTGGTCAGGCTCACGCGCCCGGAGCTCGGCCTGGTTCAGATCGCTCCGCGCCGGCTCGTCGAGGGGATCGTGCACCGGATGATCCCGGGCGCGGACGAAGGCTGGACGGCGGCGGGCGTGGACGAGTTCCTGCGCGCATATCTGACACCGGCGGGCAGAGCGGCGTTCTACGCGGCCGCGCGCCACATATACCTGGAGGAGCCGCACGGCGACGCGGGCTTCTGGTCGCGGCTGCGGGGGCTGGCGCCGGATGCGCTGTTCGTGTGGGGCCGGCGCGACAGGCTCGTGCCGATCGCCTTCGAGCGGCACGTCGCCGACGCGCTGCCCCGCGCCCGGCATCTGGAGCTCGACTGCGGGCACGTGCCCCAGATCGAGCTTCCGCGCCAGACCCACGCTGCGGTCGGCGAGTTCCTGGGCGAGGCCGCTGCGGCAGCCGGCGGCGCTGCTGCTGCCGGTCGTTAGAGCCCTCTTGCTGGAGCCGTCTCCTCAGAGCCCTCTCGTGAAAACGGGCCTCGGCGAAAAGACTGCCTCCCCGGGCGCCCTGTGCGCCCGGGGAGGCAGGGAACTCGTCCCTGTGGAGGGTGGCGTCTAGCCAGCCGTGCCTGGCTGCGGCGCGTGCGGCACCCGCCGCGAGGCCGACTCGCTGCCCTGCTCGGCGAAGCCCAGCCACCAGCTGAGCATCGGCAACAGGAACAGGATGGCCCCGAACACGATCAGCAGGATTCCGGCGAGGATCGCGATGCTGCCGATCTGCCCCCAGCCCCATGCCTGGAGCAGCAGGCCCCTCAGCGTCTCGCCCATGAACAGGGTCGTGCGCTCGCCGGCGAGCTTTTCGTTCTTCATGCCTCCGGCGATCCATTCGTCGCTCACCTGCGAGTAGGTCTTGCCGCCGGCGATCTTGTTCATGTCAACGCCGATCTGGTCTTCGGCATACGCTTTGGCCTGGGTGCCGGAGAGCACCTGCTGGCCTTCGTACTTCTTGAGGTCCGGATACTCGGCGGGCTTCGGGAAGAAGATCTTCTGCGGGCCGAGCTGGTTGTGCACGACTTCGTGGTCGTAGCTGCCGCCGACGATCGAAACGATCCCCAGCACGATCATGCCCGCCGCCGCGCCCGCGGCGATCGGTGTCAGGCTCGTTATTTTCTTCAGAAATGCACGCATGACGCCTCCTAATGTGAGAGTTCCCTTATCGATGCAGAGGTTCGCGGCTGGAGCTCGGTGCGGCATCCGCTTCCGACCGTAGGGCTTGTGCGGAAAACCACCTACGGCCTTTAGGTGGTCCGACCGCGGCGGCCCCGCGCGGGCGCGGGCCGTGAGACGATTGCGCCGATGGCTCAACGCGCGCGACTCCCGGTGGACCTGTCCCTGGCCCAGGGCGCGAGCCCGCGGCGATGGATGCCGGCGCTCGCCGCGGGGCTGTCGATCGGCGAATACGCGCGCTCGCTTGTGCGCCGCCTGGCGTTCCTGAGCGCGGTCCTGGTCGCCGCGATCTGGGCGCTCGGCGGGCAGGGCTACTTCTGGCCGGCGTGGGCGTGGCTCGGGCTGGGCGACCTCGTGCTGCTGGACTTCGCCGCGGGCTGGGCGTGGCGGCATCCGCCGGGGGCGGTCCGGCGCGTGGCGTGCGTGTGGGCGCTGGTCGGCGTGGCGGCGGTGATCCTCGTGTTCACCTGGCTGTTGACGTGGCTGATGGCGGGCGTGGAATCGTTCTGGCCGGCGTGGGCGCTGCTCGGCCTGGCGACGAGCGGCAGCGCGTATTCGCTGATCGCGCTGCACGACCGCGTGCTGGTCGCCCGCGGGCGACGCGCGCTGCGCGCAAGGATCGACATGTTGACGCGCACTCGCCGCCAGGCCGTCGACGCGCAGGCGGCGGAGCTGCGACGGATCGAGCGCGACCTGCACGACGGCGCGCAGGCGCGACTGGTGGCGCTGACGCTGCAGCTGGGACGCGCGGAGCTGCGCGTCCACGACCAGCCGGAGATCCGCGGCCTGATCCTCGACGCGCAGCGCGAGGCCCAGCATGCGATCGCCGAGCTGCGCGACCTGGCGCGCGGCATCGTGCCGCCGCTACTGGCCGACCGGGGCCTGGCGGCGGCGGTGCAGTCGCTGGCCGCCCGCTACGGCCTGGGTACCGCGATCGAGGTCGACACCCATCGCGGCCTGGCGCCGGCGGTCGAGAGCGCGGCGTACTTCGTGATCGCCGAGGCGCTGACGAACACCGCCAAGCACGCTGGCGCGCAGCGCAGCTGGGTGGAGCTGCGCGACGAGCATCGGATGCTGGCGGTGGTGGTCGGCGACGACGGTCGCGGCGGCGCCGATCCGCAGGGGTCGGGGCTGGCCGGGCTGCGCGCCCGGGTGGAGGCGCTGGATGGCAGCCTGCGCGTGGACAGCCCCGACGCCGGCGGCACGCTGCTCGAAGCGAGGCTGCCTTGCGGGTAGTGATCGCGGAGGATCTCGCGCTGCTGCGGGAGGGGCTGGTGGCGCTGCTGCGGGAGAACCAGATCGAGGTCGTGGCGCAGGTGCAGGACGGCCCGGCGCTGCTGCGGGCGATCGCCGGTCACGAGCCCGATCTCGCGATCGTCGACGTGCGGCTGCCGCCCACCTACAGCGACGAGGGCCTGCTGGCGGCGATCGAGGCGCGCCGGCGCCAGCCGTCGCTGGGCGTGCTCGTCCTCTCCCAGTACGTCGAGACGGCGTACGCGAGCGAGCTGATCGGTGACGACACGGCCGGGATCGGCTACCTGTTGAAGGAGCGCGTCGGCGACGTACGGGCGTTCCTCGATGCCCTGCACAGCGTGGCGGCGGGCGGGACGGTGCTCGATCGCCAGGTCGTGGCCGAGCTGCTGGCCCCCCGCGACGGGGTGCGGGAGGCGCTGTCGGGCCTGACCGCGCGCGAGCGCGACGTGCTGGCGCTGATGGCGGAGGGTCGATCCAACGCGGCGATCGCCGAGAGCCTGGTGGTGACGCCTGGCGCGGTGGAGAAGCACATCACCAACATCTTCGCCAAGCTCGATCTTCCCGCCTGCGAAGACGACCACCGGCGGGTTCTCGCCGTGCTCGCGTATTTGCGCGTCGCCGGGTAGCGGCGCGTGCGCTGCTGGCCGACCTGATAGAAACGTTTCCCAGAGATGTCGAGCGCCGATGGCCGGAGGGGGGAGCGCGATGGCGGCTGAGCTGCTGATGCGGGTGTGCGCGGAAATCGACGCGCGGATCGCCGAGCTGCGACCGGCTGTGGCCGAGTACGAGCGGCTGCTGGGCGCGGCGGGCGCGCTCGAGCAGGAGTCCGAGGCGCCGGCGCGCGAGGTCCGGCGCGAGGCCCGCCCTCGAGCGGCGGGCCGGTCTCGCGCGACGGCCGGGCCGCGGCGCGCGCGCGGGCCGCGTCAGGTCAGGCTCGGCGCCTCCGAGCGGGCGATCATCGCGGCGCTCGAGCACGGCTCGCACACGCTCGCCGAGCTGGCGGCCGTGACGGCGATGGCGGGCGCCGAGATTCGGGAGAGCGTGAGCCGCCTGCTGAAGGCGGGGAGGATCGCGCGCGCCAGGCGCGAGGGCAGGGCCGCCTACGCGCTGTCGGAGACCGCGTAGGCGGCTGCGTCGGCGGGCCCGAGGAACGGCGTGAGCGCGAAGTAGGTCAGCTGGGCAGCGGCGCCGGGCAGCTCGGCGATGCAGTCGTTCTCGATGTAGTGGTGCAGGATCTGCCAGATGCCGCCGGCGACCGCCTCGGCGGCGATCGCGGGCACCTCGACGCGACCGCGAGCGAGCTCGTAGGCGGGGCCGAAGTAGGCGGCGAACGCCTGCAGCGTGGCGTTGCGGATCTCGATCGCCTCGGGGCACGCTGCGAAGGTGTCGACGAGGCTCAGGTGGGCGTGGGCCGGCTCGGAGGCGAGGTACTCGATCAGCGCGAACAGGCCCGCGCGGGCGGCGCGGGGCCAGTCGTCCTGTTGGGACTGGTAGGCCTCGACGGCGACGGTCAGGGCCTGGTGCATGCCGACCTTCTGCGCGCCGAGGAACGCGTCGTGCTTGGAGGGGTAGATGGCGTAGAAGGTCTGGTGGGAGACGTTGGCGCGGCGCGCGATCTCGGGGATGGTGAGCGCCGCGAGCCCTTTCTCGGCGACGATCGCGGCGGTCGCGTCGACGATCCGCTCGCGCTGGCTTTTGACGATGAACTGGCGGGGCAGTTCGCTGCGCCCGCTCGGCAGCCGCCCCTCGGCTCGCCGCGCCCGCTCGGAGTGCAGCGCGACGGCCCCGTCGGACTGCTCGCGGCGCTTCGCGGGCGGGGCGTCCAGCCCGTCGGGCAGCCGCCGCGGATAGCAGGTGGCCCACGCGCTCAGTTCGTCCGCGAGCGCGGGGAGCTCGCTCGCACGGCCCTCGCGCAGGCGCGCGGCCGTGACCTCGCGGATGCCCCCGATGATCGCCTTGACGGTCAGGTCCCCCTCGCCGTGGACAGGGGACCCTTCGCGGCTTCGGTAGATGCTGTGCTCGAGCTCATCGAGCACACGCCTGCGCCGTGCGAGCGCTTTGGCGCCGGCGCCGAAGGCGCCGAGCACGAGCAGCGAGGTCGCGTCGGGCTCGGCGGCCGCCAGCTCGGCCCATGCGCGCATCGCCGCGACCAGGCGCCGCTCGTGCGGGCCGTCGACGCCGTAGGCGCTCATCACCGCCATGCCGGTTCGCCTGGCGACCTCGTCGTAGGCGCTGAGGAAGAGGTCTTCCTTGTCGCTGTAGAGCCTGTAGAAGGTCGGCTGGGAGACGTGGGCGAGCTTGGCGAGATCGACGATCCTGACGGCGGGGTATCCCTTCTCGGCAATGAGCTCGATCAACGCGCTCTGCAGCCGCTCGCGCTGGTCGCGCTTGACGAGCTCCGGATCGAGGCCGTGCGTGCCGGTGGGCAGCGGCCGGTAGCGGTCGGCCTGCTCGCCGTGTGCCGCCGCGGCGCCGTTGCCGTTGCTCGACGGTGTCTCGCCGCTCAACGGCGGCACTTGTCTGGCATTGCGAGTCGCCACCCGGGTGAACCCTCCACTTGACTCGAGGTAAAGTCGAGATTATCAAACTGTTGGCACAGGTCAATCCCTCCTATTGAGACTTGTAACGCAGACAGTCTCAAAAGGTCAACATGCTGACATCCCAGTCTGGAGGCCAAGAAATGGGCCCTGGACGGACCATTTGCGCGAGGCACTGGCGCGCGCGGGCGCGCCGTCAGCCGGCGGACGGCGCACGTCGCTCGATCGGCGTTGTGCGCACGGCACGCCGAGCTGTCAACCGGTGATCGCGAGCGAGGTCCCGAGCACTTCGCCGCCGGCGCCGAGGGCCTGAACCGCGACGTAGCCCTCCGCGACGGGCGCGGCGATCGCCGTCTCGAACCCGCTGCGCGCGGCGCTCGCGACGGGCGTGAGCTGCTGCGCGCTCGGTCCGGCGAGCACGCGCCAGCTGGCGGTGCGGGTGTCGCCGTTCCAGCTGGCGTAGACGGTCATCTGGCCGCCCGCCGACACGGCGGCCACGGCCGGCGGTTCGCTCGGCGTGCCGGTCCACGCGAAGCGATAGCTGCGGTAGGACTGGTAGGTGCCGTGCATGTGGGCGTCGTAAAGGAGCTGGCCGCCGGCGCTGAATTCCGAGAAGTAAGGCTCGGACCCCCAGCCGATGAACACGTCGCCGTCTTCCAGCGTCTGCACGTTGCCCTGGCTGCCGGCGGCCAGGGGCGGGCTGGGATGGTCGTATTCGGCGATGACGCTGTCGATCTTCGTCTGCGGGTTGATCGCCAGGATGAGGCCGCGCGACTGGGCGTGGATCTTCGGCACGCCGCCGTTGTCGAACACGCTGATCGTCCCGTTGGCGAGCGCGGTGGCGTCGTGCTGGTAGGCGGTGGCGGCCCCGGCGGAGAGCTTGACGCTCGAGCTCCTGCCGCCGATGTGCGTGAGCACCTGGCCTGTGATCGTGCTCAGTTCGTACAGGGCGGAGGTGTTGCGGGCGGAGATCAGCGTCCTCCCGTTCGCCAGCTGGTCGATCGAGTTGAGATGGAAGTAGTCGAACGGCCAGATCGTGTTCGAGGTGGTGGCGGGGCTGTAGGATTCGCTGAGGGCCACGTGGTCGAGGCTGGTCCATTCGCGGCGCACGAGCCCCGTCCTGAGGTCGATTTCCTGGAAGAGGCTGTTGGTGACCGCGCCGCCGCTGGGTCCGCCCAGGGAGGAGAGGTTGCAGGCGAGCGGGTCGAACACCGTCAGCAGCGCCGTTCCGTTCGCGGTGATGTGGAATTCGTGCAGGTCGGCGAGGTAGCCGTTGCCGGCGTGCACGCGACCGATTTCCCGGTAGGAGCTGCTGTCGATCACCTCTTCGCCCTGGCCGAAGCCCTGCGGCGGGATGCGCCCCTGCCACCAGGTCAGCACCGGCTGTCCGTCGTACTGCTGCACCTGCAGGTTGGTCGCTTCGGTGCCTTTCGGCAGCGGGTGAAACCACACGAGGTTGCCGGATTCTTCGAAGATCATCGGGCCGCTCGGGCCGGGGCCGCCGTAGGGCGCGGCGAACAGGTCGCCGGGGGTCGCCTGTGAGGAGCGCTGGGTCACCGCCATCACCGGCGGCTCGAGGTCCGGGCGCGAGCGGAAGTGCTGCATCTCGTTGTAGTCCTGCGGCACGGTGACGGCGGCGGCGTAGTCGACGGGGTCCTGGTGGGCGACGACGAAGTGGTAGGCGAAGGGCCGCCTGGCGGAGCCGACTTTGACGGCTCCGCGCACGGTGACGGTCTCGCCCGGGAGGAACCCGCGCGCGGGCACGAAGCTGGCGCCGTCGCCCTGGGAGTAGGCGAGCAGCCGCCCGGCGTGCGAGCCGGTCAGCGATCCGCTGACGTGTACGGGGCCGATGGCGCTCGCCGGCGCGCCGAGCAGGCTGATCTGCGTCTGCGTGGAGGCGTCGTAGGAGTCCGGCAGCGGCGAGACCGCAAGGCCGGCGCCGGGGAGCACCGCGGAGGCGTTGAGCGTGGTGGGCGTGCAGCGCCCGGCGCTCGGCGCGCTGTACGCGGCCTGCTCGGCGGTGATCCGCCTGGAGGCGAGGGCGAGCGTGGTGGCGCTGGCAAGCACCACCAGCGCCGCGCCGCAGACCAGGACGCTACGCAGCCGCATCATCGTGACGAGTGGGCATCGGGGGGCGCAATGCTAAGCGGTGTACACGTCGACGGCCGGGAAGTTGCGTGCGACGCGCTAAGAAGTTGCGAAGAGCGCTCAGAAGACGGGCGTCTCGGCGTAGTCGCCGAAGACCTGCTGCAGCGACTGCACGATCTCGCCCTCGCTGGCATGCGCGCGAGCGCAGTCGAGCAGTGGCTCCATGAGGTTGCGATCGGCGTGGGCGGCGTCCTCGCGCAGCGCGGCGAGCGCCCGCTCGACGGCGGCGCCGTCGCGCCCGGCCCGCGCGGCCTGCAGCCGCCCGATCTGCTTGCGCTCGAGCGCGGGGTCGACGCGCAGCGTGGGGATGGGCTGCTCGTCGGTGGCGAGGAAGCTGTTGACGCCGACGACGACGCGCTCGCCGGAGTCGATCTCCTGCTGCAGGGCGAAGGCGGCGTCGGCGATCTCGCGCTGGGGGTAGTTGAGCTTGACGGCTTCGACCATGCCGCCGAGCTCGTCGATCTTCTCGAAGTACTCATAGCGCTCGCTGCTCCATCTGGTCGGTGAGCGCCTCGACGAAGTAGGAGCCGCCGAGCGGGTCGACGGTGTTGGTGACGCCGGTCTCGTGGGCGATCATCTGCTGCGTGCGCAGCGCGATCGTGACCGCCTCCTCGGTGGGCAGCGCGAGCGCCTCGTCGAAGGAGTTGGTGTGCAGCGACTGCGTGCCGCCGAGCACGGCGGCGAGCGCCTCGATGGCGATGCGCACGATGTTGTTGAGCGGCTGCTGCGCGGTGAGCGAGACGCCGGCGGTCTGCGCGTGGAAGCGCATCTGCCACGAGCGCGGGTTCTTCGGCGCCGAAGCGTCTCGCGCATCTCCCGCGCCCAGATGCGCCGCGCGGCGCGGTACTTGGCGATCTCCTCGAAGAAGTCGATGTGGGCGTTGAAGAAGAACGACAGCCGCGGCGCGAAGTCGTCGACGTCGAGGCCCCGCTCGACGGCCTGCTCGACGTAGGCGAGGCCGTCCGCGAGCGTGAACGCGAGCTCCTGCTGCGGCGGTCGAGCCGGCCTCGCGGATGTGGTAGCCGGAGATCGAGATCGGGTGCCAGCGGGGCATGCGCCGCGTGCAGAACTCGATCATGTCGCCGCACAGGCGCATGGCGGGGTCGATCGGGAAACACCACTCCTTCTGGGCGATGTACTCCTTGAGGATGTCCGCTTGGATCGTTCCGGACAGGCGCTCAGGGGGCGTTGGATGGGCGGGATCCGATTCGGCGGCGGCGACGTAGAAGGCGAGCATGATCGCGGCGGGCGCGTTGATCGTCATCGACACGGTCACCTCGCCGAGGTCGATGCCGTCGAACAGCGTCTCCATGTCGTCGAGCGTGTCGACGGCGACGCCCTCGCGCCCGACCTCGCCGAGCGAGCGCGGCGAGTCGGAGTCGTGGCCCATCAGCGTGGGCATGTCGAACGCGGTCGACAGCCCGGTCTGGCCGTGCTCGAGCAGGTAGTGGAAGCGCTCGTTGGTCTCCTCGCTGGTGCCGAAGCCGGCGAACTGGCGCATCGTCCACAGCCGCCCGCGGTACATCGTGGGGTGGATGCCGCGCGTGAACGGGTACTCGCCCGGCAGGCCGATCGGGTCCTCCGCGGGCGGGTGGGCAGCGGCTCCGGCGCCGGCGGGCAGGTCGGCGGCGGTGTAGAGCTCGCGCACGGGCTCGCCGGAGAGCGTGCGGAAGCGGCGCTCGGCGGTTTCGTCCGACTGTGCGGGCGTGCTCGTCCCCTCGGGGGGCTTTGCGCTCACTGCCATTGCTTGTCCATCCTAGGCTTCTTGCATAGATGTCGACTACGATCTCGCAGAGGTCGTATAGCCATAGTTATACGGCCGATCGAAAGGAAGACAAGCACCGGTGCCTCCGACGATGCACAACGAGCTCAGCCGTCTGATCGGCCGAGAGCACGTCCTGGACGCGCCCACGCGGCACTCCCCATACAACCGCGACAGCTCCAACCGCAGGGGCATGGAGGGGCGCGCGGACGCGGTGGCGCTGCCGGGCACGGCTGAGGAGGTGGCGGCGGTGGTGGCGTGGTGCTACGCGCACGACGTGCCGATCGTGCCGCGCGGTGGCGGCACGGGCCTGACGGGGGGCGCGGTGGCGATGGACGGCGGCGTGGTGTGCTCGCTGGAGCGGCTGCGCAGGGTGCGCGAGCTGGAGCCGGGGCTGTGGCGGATGCTGCCGGAGGCGGGCGTGAGCACGCGCGACGTGCAGCGCCTGGCGCGCGAGAACGGCCTGTTCTTCGGCCCGGACCCGGGGGCGGCGGAGCAGTCGCAGATAGGCGGCAACGTGGCGACGAACGCGGGCGGCCCGCACGCGCTGAAGTACGGCGTGACGGGCGCGTGGGTGGCGGGCTTGGAGGCGGTGCTGGCGCCGGGCGAGCTGGTGCAGGTGGGCGGCTGGGCGGGCAAGGACGTGGCGGGGTATGACGTGAGGAGCCTGCTGGTGGGCTCGGAGGGGACGCTGGGGGTGATCACGGCGGTGCGGCTGCGGCTGCTGCCGGCGCCGGAGGCGGCGATCCCGCTGGTGGTGTTCGCGGGCACGCGCGCGGAGGGCTGCGCGGCGATGGCGGCGGTGTTTGCGGCGGGGCTGCGCCCGTCGGCGTTGGACTTCATGGACGGCGAGACGCTGGCGATCCTGGCACGTTCGTATTCAGATGCCCAGTCTTCGGATGCCCACCCACCCATGCCGGCGGGGGCGGGCTTCGCGCTGATCTGCGAGGTGGACGGCTCGCGCGCGGAGGCGCTGGCGCAGCGCGAGGCGCTGCTGGAGCTGATGAGCGAGCCGCCGGCGCGGGCGCTGGCGGTTCACGAGCCGGCCGATGCGCGGGCGCTGTGGCGCTGGCGCGACGGGGCGAACCCGGCGGTGACGGCGGTGCGCGGGGGAAAGGTGAGCGAGGACGTGGTGTTCCCGCTGGAGCGCCTGCTGGAGGGCCTCGAGCGCTTCGAGCGGATCGCGTCCGCTCACGGGCTGCGCTCATGCGCGTGGGGGCACGGCGGCGAGGGCAACGTGCACGCGACGGTGCTGGTGGACCCGTCGAGCGAGGCGGAGCTGGATGCGGCGGAGGCGGTGGGCGAGGAGCTGTTCGCGCTGGTGGTGGAGCTGGGCGGCACGATCGCGGGCGAGCACGGCGTGGGCTGGCACAAGCGCGGGCGCCTGGAGGCCCAATGGGACGCGCGAGCGCTGGAGCTGCACGAGCAGATCAAGCGCGCGTTCGACCCGAAGGGCCTGCTCAACCCGGGAAAGAAGCTGGCGCGGTACCCTGCGCGCTCGCCGGGCACATCTACTTGAAAGGAACCCAGATGAACAAGTCGCAATTGATCGAGGCGGTCGCGAAGGACGCTGGCCTGACGAAGGCGGACACTTCGCGCGCGGTTGAGTCGCTGCTGGACACGGTGACGAAGTCGCTGAAGAAAGGCGAGGAGGTCGCGATCACGGGCTTCGGCAAGTTCTCGGTGGTCAAGCGCGCGGCGCGCCAGGGAGTCAACCCGCGCACGGGCGAGCGGGTGAAAATCAAGGCGTCGAAGGCGCCGAAGTTCTCGGCGGGCGCGGCGTTGAAGCAGGCGGTCCACCCGAAAAAATAACCAGCCAGTTCGGGCTGGCAGGCCCTTCCCGGCGCGCATCCGCGATGCGACCCTGTAACCCGCACCGACCGACTGGTGCACGGCGATGACGCTCGTCGGCGAGCTGGAGCTGCCCACATTCGACTACACGGACCCGGCGATGCGCGGGGAGCGCTTCCACGCGGCGATGGGCGAGCTGCGCGCGCAGGGGTGGCTGGCGCAGGGGCCGTTCGGGTACATGGTGCTGGACCGCGAGTCGGCGGAGTTCTTCCTGCGCACGCGGTCGGCGACGTTCCCGGGGATGAAGATCGCGGAGATCTTCGACGTGCGTGAGGGGCCGCTGTACGAGCAGATGGAGCACAACATCCTGCACGTGAACGGCCCCGACCACGCAAGGCTGCGCGGCCTGGTCAACCCGGCGCTGTCGCCGCGGGCGGTGGAGCGCTACAGGCCGGCGATGCGCGCGTTTCTGGAGGAGCTGCTGGAGCGGTCGGTTTCGGCGTCGGCGGCCGCGTACGGGTCGCCTGGCGGCTCGCAGGGCGGCGGGAGCGACGTGCGCTGCGAGTTCGTGGAAGCGTTCGCGAAGCCGTACCCGTCGCTGACGATCGCGACGGTGATGGGCGCGCCGCTCCAGGACGCGCCGCGGCTGCACCACTGGTCGAACTGGATCCAGCGGCAGTTCGACGCGGCGAGCATGGCGAGCGAGCGCGAGGGGATCGAACGCGCGGTGGAGGAGTTCTACGTGTACGCGCAGGGGCTGCTGAGGGCGCGTCGCGAGGATCCGCGCGACGACCTGCTGTCGATGTTGATCGCGGCGGAAGAGGACGGCGAGCGGCTGTCGGACGTGGAGTGCATCAACCTGGTGTTCAACGTGCTGGCGGGCGGCGTGGACACCACGCAGAGCCAGCTGGCGCACGCGGTGCGGCTGCTGGCGGAGAACCCGGAGCAGTGGCGGGCGCTGGTGGAGGACCCGGAGCTGGCGCAGGCGGCGGTTGACGAGGCGCTGCGCTTCGAGCCGATCACGCCGTTCACGGCGCGGATGACGACCGAGGAGGTGGTGTTCCGCGACGTGACGTTCCCGGAGGGGACGATCGTGATGGTGTGCGCGTTCACGGGCAACCGCGACCTGGCGGAGGACGAGCGCGGGCCGGGAGGCCCGGACAGCTTCGACATAACGGCCTCGCGCGGGCGCGCGCGCGAGCTGACGTTCGGCGCGGGCGTGCACTACTGCGTGGGCGCGAACCTGGCGCGCCTGGAGCTGCGCGAGGCGCTGTCGTTCCTGGCGCAGCGCGTGCGCGACCTGCAGCTGGACGGCGAGCCGGAGCTCGAGAGCATCACCGGCATCTACGGCCTGGCGCGGCTGCCGATCCGCTTCGCCGTTTGACGTCTTTTTGGGAGACGCGTTCGCGCGTTCCCACCCCAACGCTGCTGGCGCCGGTCACCGCAGCGGATGGCGTTGCGTGTGCCCGGTTGGTGGAATAATTTGGGGAGGGGGGAGGACGGGCTTGCGAGCGACAACGGGTTGGCATGGTGGCTGTATTCGAACGGACATCGAAGCGGGCACGGCGCGCGGCGCGGCTGTGGGCGATCGCGATGGCGCTCGCGACGGGGTTGCCGGCTGCCGCGGCGACGATTCCGGCGCGTGCGCTGGCGGGCGAGTACCACGTGTACTCGTGCAGGACGCCGTCGGGCGAAAGCGCGCCGGTGGACGGGTGGAGCGGCTCGGTGAGGGGCACGGCGGCGGTTGCCGAAGACACGTGCTCGCAGCCCGGTGGGGCGCTGATCGCGGGGCTGATCGCCGATACGAAGCGCAACGCCGGCTCGACTGAAGCCGTCTGGGCGTTCACGGCTCCAGAAGGCGAGACACTCGCGGGGGCGAGGCTATGGCGCGCGGGGGACGCGGACGGTGGTGTCGACCCTGAAGTTAGTTTCCAGTTCTGGCTCGCCGGACCAACCATCACGAAGCCATTTGACGAGTGCACCTCACTGTCCGGTTGCCCTTCAGGCAGGGGCACCATTGGAGAACCGTTTTCGGGAGCAAACTTGGTCGTGGAGCCCAGTGCCAACTTGGGCTCGAATCTGTATGCACGAGCGTCCTGCGCCGGCGAACCCCTATCCAGTTGCCCAGAAGGCAGCGGCGACTCCCAGGGGTACGCCGCCGTGGTCTACCTGTATGCGGCGGACCTGACGCTCGAACAGAGCGCGCCTCCGAGCGCGTCGAACGTGAGCGGCGAACTGGCGAGCTCGCCGACGGTGAGCGGCACGAGCGACGTGGCGTTCAGCGCGAGCGACCCGAGCTCGGGCGTGTACGAGGCGGTGTTCAGCGTCGACGGGCAGGTGGTGCAGAGGACGGTGGTGGACGAAGACGGCGGGCGCTGCAGGAACGTGGGGCAGACGACGGACGGGCTGGCGGCGTTCCTTTACGTGCAGCCGTGCCCTGCGTCGGTGAACGCGGACGTGGGCTTCGACACGAGGAGCGTGAGCAACGGCGAGCACCACCTGGTGGTGAGCGTGATCGACGCGGCGGGCAACCCGGCGACGGTGCTGGACAGGGACGTGACGATCTACAACCCGCCGCCGCCAGGCGGCCCGAACGGGACCAACGCATCGGCGCACGCGACGCTGTCGGTCGGCTGGGCGGCAACGCGCAGAGCGCGCCTGTCGAGCGGGTACGGGCACGCGCAGACGATCGCCGGACGGCTGACGGGCGCGGGCGGCGTGCCGATCGGCGCGGCGCAGGTGGACGTGTCCTCGACGGCGGCCTATGCGGGGGCGAGGACCGCGGCGATGGCGAGCGTGCTGACGGACGCGCACGGGCGCTTCTCGCTGCGCCTGCCCGCGGGCAGCTCCTCGCGCACGCTGCGCTTCACGTACAGCGACGCTTTCGACGCGCCGCCGGTGGCGACGCGCACGCTGACGCTGAGCGTGCGCGCGGGCTTGACCCTTGGCGTGGTGCCGCGCACGACGAGCGTCGGGCGCAGCATCCGCTTCTCCGGCCGGCTGCTGGGCGGGCCGGTCCCCACCGGCGGCAAGCTGCTGGTGCTGGAGGCGCGCTCGCCGGGCGGCGCGTGGCTGGAGTTCGACGTCATCCGCAGCGACGCCCGCGGTCGCTTCCACGCGAGCTACCGCTTCAGGTTCCCCGGCCCCGCCACCTACCAGTTCCGGGTGCTGTGCGAAGCGGAGGCCGACTACCCGTACGCGACCGGGGCGTCGGACGTGGTGGGCGTGTTCGAGCGCTGAACGGCGGCGCCAGCAGCGCCTCGTGCGCATAGACTCGCGCTCGCCGACCGCGTCCGGCGCACCTCACATGTTCGCTCTCACCACGTTGGTCTACCCGGCGGCGCTCGCGCTGCTGTGCATCGGAGCCGGTCTGCTGGTCGATCGATGCAGCGGCGGCTGGCTGCCGGGCGTGCTCCTGCCGACGGTCGGCGGCGCGGGGTTGATCGCGCTCTCCCAGATCGTCACATACGTGCCGTCGCTCGCCGCGGCGACCCCGTACGCGATGGCCGCCGCGGCGCTCGCAGGGTTCGGACTCGGCTGGCCGCGGCTGCGCGCGCTCGCGCGGCGCTGGCGCGCGTGGCGTTGGTGTCCCGTCGCGCCCGTGCTCGCCTACGTCCTCGCGCTCGCGCCGGTGCTGCTGGCGGGGCGGGCGACGTTCTCCTCGTACCTCACGCTCTCTGACTCCGCGTTTCACATGATGGGCGCGGACTTCCTCCTGCGCCACGGCCAGGAATACGCGCACCTGGATCTGAGCACCTCCTACGGCGAGTACGTCAAGAACTACTACGGCGACGGATATCCCTCCGGCGCGGACACGCTGTTCGGCGGCAGCGCCTTCCTGCTGGGCCTGCCCCTGATCTGGGCCTTCCAACCTTTCAACGCGTTCATGCTCGCCACCGCCGCCGGCCCCGCGTGGCTGCTGCTGCGCAGGATGGGGCTCGACGGCGGCTGGGCCGCGCTGGGCGCGCTCACGGCCACGGTGCCCGCGCTCGTGTACGGCTACGAGCTGATCGGCTCGATCAAGGAGATCACCTCGCTGGGGCTGATCCTCACCATGGGCGCGCTCGTCATCGTGCACCCGCGCTGGCTGCGGGGCCGCCCCCGCGGCGCTGTGCCGTTCGCGCTCGTCGCCGCCGGCGGCGTCTCCGCGCTCGGGGTGGGGTTCGGCGCCTGGGTGCTGGCCGCCGCGGCGATCCTGGCCGCTGTGGCTGTCGGTGCGATCGCGGCCGACCCGTCCGGCGGATGGCGCCTGCTGCGTCTCATCGCCGTCGGTGCGATCGTCGCGCTGGTGGCCGCGTGGCCGACGTGGACGGAGCTGTCGCGGTCGCTGGAAGTCGCCCAGGCCATCTCCGCGACCGCAGCCCCGGGAAACCTGACCACGCCGCTGAAGGCTGTGCAGGTGCTCGGCGTGTGGCTGTGGGGGAGCTACAAGCACCCGCCTACCGGCAGCGATCTCACGATCACCGCCGTGCTCATTGCCATCGTCATCGCCGCCGCCGCGCTGGGAGCGCTGCGCATCCTGCGTCGGCGCGATTACGCGCTGGCGGGCTGGCTCGCGCTGACGCTTGCGGTGTGGGCGGGAGCGACCGCCTACAGCACCACGTGGGTCGACGCCAAGACGCTCGTGCTCACGGCGCCGGTGCTCGCGCTGGTGGCATGGGGAGGCGTGGCGGCGCTGCGCGCCTGCGCGCCTCGGCTGATGGCGTCCGTGCTGGCGCCGTTGCTGGCGCTCGCGCTGTTCGGGGGCGTGGTCGTCTCCGATGCGATGCAGTACCACACCTCGGCCCTCGCGCCCACCGCGCGCTATCGGGAGCTCGAATCGATCGACCATCGCTTCGCCGGGCGGGGTCCCGCGCTGTTCACCGACTTCGACGAATACTCGCTGTATGCGCTGCGCGACCTCGACGTCAGCGGTCCGAACTTCATCTACTCGCCGCCCGCCCTGAGGGGCGCCGTGAGCGGCTACCGCTATCCGGTGGAGCTCGATCGCCTGCCGCCGAGCGGACTGCGCTCCTACCCGCTGATAGTGACCCGCCGCGACCCCACTGCCGCGCGTCCGCCGTCGGCATACCGCCTGCTGTGGCAGGGCGTCTACTACCAGGTGTGGGGTCGCCGGCGCGGCGCCCCCGCGGCGATCGCCGATGCGGGTCTGTCGGGCTCGCCGGCGCAGCAGTGCGACCGCATCGAGCGCCTCGCGGCGCTCGCCCGCAGCGACGGTGCGCGGCTGGTCGCGGCCGGATCGCCGCAGATCGTGCGCATCCGCCTGCACCGATCCTCCCATCCCCGTCGCTGGGGCCCTGCGCGAGAAGGGCTGCTGATGAGCACGCCTGGGCAGCTCGCGGCGGCATTTCGAAGTGCCTCATGCGGGCCTCTGGGACGTGTGGCTCCAGGGCCAGATCATGCCCACGGTCACGGTCGGCGTGGACGGGCGTGCGCTCGCGTCGATCGCGGCACAGCTGGGCGGCAACTCGGTGGTGCTGAACACCATGACCCCCGTGCCCGTCCTCCTCACCGCCGGGCGCCATCGCCTGTCGATCGCGCGGGGAGGCTTCACCCTCGCTCCCGGCGAGGGTGGCTCGGCCGTCCTGTACGGCCTGTTCCTCGCCCCGGCGGGGTCCGGCGCCCAGCAGCCGCTGCGCACGGTCGCGCCCAGCCGCTGGCGCGCGCTGTGCGGCCGCTCCCACACGTGGGTCGAAGTCGTTCCCCGATAGGCCCCCTCGTCGCTCGCGGCCGTCTCGTCGATTGTGGTGGGCGCTTCGAGCGTCGACGGCGCCGCCCCGCGGGTCGCGTCGAATAACCTGCGTCGGCATGAAGGCGGTCATCCTTGCCGGCGGCTTCGGCACGCGACTGAGCGAGGAGACCTCCGTGCGTCCGAAGCCGATGGTCGAGATCGGCGGCAAGCCGATCCTCTGGCACATCATGAAGATCTACGCCGCCCACGGCATCGACGGACTTCGTCGATCTGCCTCGGCTACAAGGGCTACCTCATCAAGGAGTACTTCGCCAACTACTACCTGCACACGTGCGACGTGTCCTTCGACCTGGCCAGCGGCGGCGATGGAGGTCCACCGCTCGGACGACCGAGCCGTGGCGGGTGACGCTGGTTGACACGGGCGAGCAGACGATGACCGGCGGACGCCTGAAGCGCGTGCTTCCGTACGTCGGCGAGGAGGACTTCTGCTTCACCTACGGCGACGGCGTGGCCGATATCGACATCACCGCGCTCGTCGCCTTCCACCGCGAGCAGGGGGCCAGCGCGACGGTGACCGCCGTGCAGCCGCCCGGCCGCTTCGGCGCGCTGGACATCGACGGCGAGCGCGTACGCGAGTTCGAGGAGAAGCCGCGAGGGCGACGGCGGCTGGATCAACGGCGGCTTCTTCGTGCTCTCGCCCGGACGTCGGCGCGCTACCTGGAGGGCGAACGAGACGGTCTGGGAGCAGGAGCCGATGCGCTCGCTCGCACGCGACGGCCAGCTCGCATGCTACCGGCACGAGGGCTTCTGGCAGGCGATGGACACGCTGCGCGACCGCAACCACCTCGAGGAGCTGTGGAGCTCGGGCAGCGGCTCCATGGCGCATATGGTCCTAGCGCGGCGATGACCACCGCGGACCTCGCGCGCCCCGCCGCCGTGGACCCTGGCTTCTGGCGCGATCGCCGCGTCCTGCTCACCGGTCACACGGGCTTCAAGGGCGCATGGCTGGCGCTGTGGCTGCAGGTGCTCGGCGCCCGGGTGACAGGCTTCTCGGTGGATGTCCCGACCGAGCCGTCGCTGTATGAGCTGGCGCGCGTGGGAGACGGCATGGACAGCATCATGGGCGACGTGCGCGACCACGGGGCGATCGCCGCCGCGCTCGTCACCGCTGCGCCCGAGATCGTCATCCACATGGCGGCCCAGTCGCTCGTGCGGCGCTCGCTCGCGGAGCCGCGTGCGACATACGAGACAAACGTGATGGGCACCGTCAACGTGCTCGACGCCGTGCGCCTGCAGGGCGATGAGGTGCGCGCGGTCGTGAACGTAACCTCTGACAAGTGCTACGAGAACCGCGAGTGGGAGTGGGGCTACCGCGAGCACGAGGCGATGGGTGGCCACGATCCGTACTCGAGCTCGAAGGGCTGTGCCGAGCTGGTGACGGGCGCTTTCCGCCGCTCGTTCTTCTCAGCTCCGGATGGGACGCGTCTGGCCTCCGCCCGAGCCGGGAACGTGATCGGGGGAGGCGATTGGGCGACCGATCGCCTCGTGCCCGACATCATGCGCGGCGCGCTCGCCGGAGAGCCGATCCGGGTGCGCAACCCCGACTCGATCCGTCCCTGGCAGCACGTGCTCAATCCGCTCAGCGGATACCTGGCGCTCGCCGAGGCGCTGTGGGGCTCGCAGGAGTACGCCGATGGCTGGAACTTCGGGCCACGCGAGGAGGATGCCCGTCCGGTGGGATGGATCGTCGAGCGGATAACGGAGCGCTGGCCGGGGGAGCTTGCCTGGGTCGTCGATGAGGGACCCCATCCCCATGAGGCGCGCTACCTGAAGCTCGACTCATCCAAGGCTCGCGCCCATCTCGGCTGGCGGGCGGGATGGGACCTGGAGGAGGGCCTGGACGCAGTGGTCGCGTGGTACGGGGCGCTCGGCGCCGGCGAGGACATGAGAGCTTTCACCGTGGGGCAGATCGAGGCTTTTCAACACGACCTCCGCCACGATCCGTCGCGCACGTGAGCACCGTCGATGTGGCGATCGTCGCCTACCGCGGCTGGGAGCTCACCCAGAGCTGCCTCGAGCACATGCGCCGTCAGACGATCGCCCACCGCGTGGTCGTGTGCGACAACGGCTGCGATCAGGGAACGGCGCGGCGCCTGGCCGACGCCTATCCCGAGGTGACGGTCGTTCGGCTGGAGCGCAACATGCCCTACCCGGTGGCGTGCAACGCCGCGGTCGCCGCCGGTCGCGCGGAGCTCGTGGTGATGATGAACAACGACGTGGACGCGCGGCCGGACTTCCTGGAGCGCCTGCTCGCCCCGTTCGCCTCCCGTCCACGGCTGGGCTCGGTCGCGCCGCTGCTGCTGCGTCCCGGCGAGCGGGAGATCGACAGCCTGGGGCTGCTCGCGGACCGCACGCTGGCGGCCTTTCCCCGCTTCCAGGGTCGTCCCCCCGCCGACGCTGCAGGCGACGGGCCAGTGCTCGCGGGGCCGGCTGGCGCGGCGGCGGCGTTTCGACGGGCCGCGTGGGATGACGTCGGGGGCCTGGACGAGTCGATCCTCGCGTACATGGAGGACTTCGACCTCGCGCTGCGCCTGCGGGTGGCCGGCTGGGAGGCGGCGGTCGCGCTGGACGCCGTGGCCGTTCACCGCGGCTCGGCGACGTTCGGTCACCGCTCGGCCGAGCAGCGGCGCAAGGCGGGCCATGCTCGTGCCTACCTCCTGCGCCGCTATGGCGTGCTGCGTTCGCGCGACGCCCCGCGGGCGCTGCTGACGGAGGCGTTGGTGGTGGTGGGCGACCTGGCCATCTCGCGCGACGCGGCCGCTCTGGCCGGACGGCTGGCGGGTTGGCGGGCCGCTGCGGGACGCCCGCGGCTCGCGCGGCCGCCGGCTGAGGCGATCGACCAGCGGATCGGCCTGCTGGACTCCCTGCGGCTGCGCCGCGGCGCCTATCGACGTCCCCGCGCTCGACCCGCCTGACACGCGGTCACACGAGATCGCGTACGGCCGCGGCGACCAGCTCCTGCTGTGCGTCGGTCAGCGCAGGGAAGCATGGCAGTGAGAGGCATCCGGCGTAGTAGGTCTCGGCGGCTGGGCACATGCCGTCGGCGTAGCCGTACGTATCCCGGTAGAAGGGATGGAGATAGACCGGCAGGTAGTGGACCTGGGCGAGAATGCCGCGCTCGTGCAGGCCGTCGTAGAGGCGCCTGCGCGCAGGCGCGCCGCCGCGATGATGTACCACGAACAGGTGGTGGGCGTGGCGGGCGCCCGGCGGGGCGGCGGGTGCGAGCTCCAGCTCGGCGACGTCGCCGAGCAGCTCCCTGTAGCGGTCGGCCACCTCGTTGCGGCGGGCGACGAAGCGCTCGAGCTTGGCGAGCTGGGATCGTCCCAGCGCGGATTGCAGATCGGTGAGCCGGTAGTTGAAGCCGAGGTCGTGCTGCTCGGCATACCAGCCGCCCTCCTCGCGTCGAAACCGCTGCGGATCCCTGGTGATGCCGTGCGAGCGGAACTCGCGCAGCCGCCGGGCGAGATCCGAGCTGCGGGTGCTCACCATCCCGCCCTCTCCGGAGGTGATGGTCTTGACCGGGTGAAAGGAGAAGACGGTCATGTCGGAGTGGTGGCACGCACCGACCGGGCCCTCGGACGTGCGTGCCCCGATCGCGTGAGCGGCGTCCTCGATGATCGTCGCGTCGTCGCCTACAGCCGCGCGGATCTCGGCGACGGGAGCCGGGAGACCCGCAAAGTGGACCGGGACGACGGCCCTGGTGCGCGCTGACAGCGCGTCCGCGATGGTGCTCGCCGAGACGTTCCAGGTGGTTGGGTCGATGTCGGCGAAGGTCGGCGTCGCTCCCGTGTAGGCCCCGCAGTTGGCGCTGGCGGCGAAGGTGATGGCGCTTGTCAGCAGCTCGTTGCCGGGTCCCAGGCCAGCCACGTGGGCGGCCGCGTGGAGCGCGGCCGTACCCGAGGAGAAGGCCACCGCATGCGGCGCGTCGCATACGGCCGCGCACGCCTCCTCGAACGCGCCGACGTTCGGGCCCTGGGTGAGCCAGTCGCCCCGCAGGACCTCCACGACGGCGGCGACGTCGTCCTCCTCGATGGTCTGGCGGCCGTACGGGATCGGCATCGCCGGACAGCCTAATCGACGGGAGCGGCGCTCCTGCGCTCTCGCCGACGTCCGGCGTCGCGCCGCTAACGTGTGCGCCGATGTCGAGGACGCAGGCACGGATCACCTCCCGGACCCCCTCCGATGCCGTGCGCGATCCGGCCAGCGAGGGCTCGGCGCGATGAGCGCTCACGGGGGGCCAGTCCTCGCCCGACGGGGGGATTACGCGGTGATCGACTGCGAGCGCTGCGGCTGGGCGCACCTGGATCCGCTGCCCGACGAGGCGGAGCTTGCGCTCATGTACGACGGCAGCGAGTACCAGGACATGAATCCGGGCTGGCTCGAGAAGGACCGCTCCGAGCAGGCGTTCTGGGACCTCGAGCATGCCGACAAGCTCTCTGACTGGCGAGCGATCCTCGGGCGTGAGACCGGCAGCATGCTCGACGTGGGCTGCTCCGGCGGGCTGCTGCTCGAGTACGCCGCAGCTCGGGGCTGGCGAGTCGAGGGCATCGAGCCGTCCCACTCGGCCGTGGCCGAAGCGCGGGCCCACGGGCTGACGATCCACGCCGGCCTTTACCAGGATGTGGATCTACCGGCAGGGTCCTTTGACGTCGTCCACTGCAAGCTCGTCGCGGAGCACCTCCCCGACCCCGCGGGCTTCCTCGCGTGGGCGGCGAAGCTGCTGCGCCCCGGAGGCGTTGTGAGCATCCACGTGCCCAACGACTTCAACCCGCTGCAGCTCGCCGCCCGCGACGTGCTGGGGCTGGAGGACTGGTGGGTGGCGCCGCCGTTCCACCTCAACTACTTCACGTTCGACTCGCTCGAGCGGCTGCTTGCCAACTGCGGCTACACGCCCGTGGGACGGGACACGACGTTCCCGATGGAGTGGTTCCTGCTCATGGGCGAGAACTACGTCGGGGACGCGGAGCTCGGCGCATCCGCCCACAGGCGACGGATGCTGTTGGAGTCGCGTCTGGAGGTGCTCGGGCAGCGACGGACGCTGCATCGGCACCTGGCGTCGGAGGGGATCGGACGCGAGGCGATCGTGCACGGTCGCTGGGAAGGCTGATGTTCGAGCAGATGGGACGCGCGAGCGCAGGCGCGGGGGTTGTCCGCCGGCCTCCACGCTGGGCATCCGTATGATTCCTCAGATGCCCAACCCACACATCGACGGCAAGGTGATCCTCATCACGGGCGGGACCGGCTCCTTCGGGACGAAGTTCGTGAAGACCGCGCTGGCCGAGCACGAACCCGCCGCGGTGCGGATCTACAGCCGCGACGAGCTCAAGCAGTACAACCTCCAGCGAGAGCTGGAGGCAGACGAGCGCGTGCGCTTTCTGATCGGCGACGTCCGCGACGGCGAGCGCCTGAAGATGGCGATGCGCGGGGCGGACATCGTGATCCACGCGGCCGCGCTGAAGCAGGTTCCGGCGTGCGAGTACAACCCGTTCGAGGCGGTCCAGACGAACATCCACGGCGCCGAGAACGTCGTGACCGCGGCGATCGCCAACGACGTGCCGTGCACGCTCGCGCTCTCCACCGACAAGGCGGTCAACCCCGTGAACCTCTACGGCGCGACCAAGCTGGCCGCCGAGAAGATCGTTCGCGCAGGGCAACACCTATGCCGGCGATTCGCGCGTCGCTTCGCCTCGATGCGCTATGGCAATGTCGTCGGCAGTCGCGGCAGTGTCATCCCGCTCTTCATGGCGCAGGCTCTGGAGGGCGAGCTCACGATCACCGACGAAGACATGACCCGCTTCTGGATCACGCTCGAGCAGGCGGTCGAGTTCGTGATGAGCTGCATCGGCCTCATGCAGGGCGGCGAGGTCTTCGTCCCGCGCATCCCCAGCATGCGCGTGCGCGACATCGCGGACGCCTTCGCGCCGGAGGCGACACGCCGGATCATCGGCATCCGCCCGGGGGAGAAGATCCACGAGGTCCTCGTCACCGAGGACGAGTCACGGCACGCCCGCGTGCTCGCGGATCGCTACGTGATCTATCCACCGTTTCCCTTCTGGTCCAGGTCCACGAGCGAACTGCTCGGCGAGGAGCTGCCGCCGGGCTTTCGCTACTCGAGCGACAACAACGACGCGTGGCTCGGCGCGGATGACATCCGCGCGATGGCGGAGCTCGTTCCAGCGATCGCGTGAGCTGCGGTGGCAGCTCGCCGCCCGCACGACGGTTGATCGCGGTCTGCCGGGCCGATTACACGGGGCGCTACGACTGGCTTCCCGCGCATCGTTCGAGCGACGTGACGGTCACGTTGGACGCGATCGCGCATGCCGACCTCCTCGATCGCGGGCCGCTCCCGTTCGACGAGATCGAGACCTGGGCACAGCGCAGCGTGGCCGAGCGCCGGGTCGGCGAGCTCCTGGCGGCGGTGCGCTCGGTCCCGGCCGTGGCCGCGATCGAGCTCGAAGGCCATCGGCTGATCGACTTCGCCGAGTACCGCCTGCGCACTGAGATTGCGCGCCTGCTGCGCGGATGGGCGCTCGCGCAGGCCGCCGGTGGGGCCAAGGAGCTCATCTGCGATCCGCTCGCCCCACCGGCGCTGACGATGGGCATGCGGGCCGGTATTGGGCTCGACCCGGCGGCCGTGCCATATGCGCCCCCGCCAGAGCTCCCGGGCTCGCGGATCGCGCGTGCGGCGATGCGCCCCGTGATGCGCGGTCTCGCATCGGTCTCCAGGCCGGCGAACGTGCGCCTGGCAGCAGTGGCGACCGGCAAGCTGATGGTCGCGATAGACGCGTTGAGCGATGCGGACATTCGCTCGCTGAACATGGCGACGATGCCGTTCCCCGGCCTCGACTACGGCAACAGCGCCGTCCTCTCGCTGCGACGGAGGCTGCCGATGCTCGCGACGCTCGGTCCGCGCCGCCCCCCATCCGCGCCGGTCGTGCGCCTGCCCGAGCGGCTCGACCTCGACATCGAGCCGGAGCTCGACCGTGCGGTCACCGTCCTGGTCGATCGCCTGCTCTCTGCGGCGGCGTGCGATCTGGCCGGTGCGCTCGCCGCGCTCGCAGGCCTGGAGCGAGCGCGCGAGTTGAGAGCGCTGCTGCTTCCGAGCGCGGCCTACGGAGCATCCCGACTGCTGATCGGGTGGGCGCACGCCCGGGGCGTGCGCGTTGGAGCGATGCAGCACGGCATCTATGCGTTTCGCGAGTTCGACGGCGGCGATCGGCTCGCCGATGTGGTGTTCGCCTGGGGCGAGGGAACCGCGGAGCAGGTGCGCGACTGGCCGGCTCCGCGTCCGGTGTTCCTACCGGTCGGCGTGCCCGGAATGCGCTCCGCGACGGTGCGCTCATATGCGGACCCACCGCGCAACGCGTTGATCGCGACCAGCAACACGGTGGACACGCCGATCTCCCCCACGGCGTTCTGTGAGACGTTCCTGGAAGTGCTCGCCCCTGGGCTTTCGCGACTGGCGGCAGCCGGCGTGCACCTGAAGCTGCGTCCTCATCCCAACGAGGATCCGGTGCGCTACCGGCGCCTGCTGGCCCACCACGGGCTGGATGTGGAGATAGCCGCAGGCGGCCCGTTCCAGGCGGCCGCGCAGGAGACGGACATCCTGATCTCCTCGGCGTCGTCGGTCGCCTTCGAGGGAGCAGCCCTGGGGCTGCCGGTCCTCATGTGGCTCGGACCGGCGCCGCGATCGGTGCGCGCGGACCATCTCGTGGAGCCATGGGTGGATAGCGCTCCAGGCCTGTTCGAGCGGGCTGAGGATTTCAGCTCGCTGGCTGCCGATCTGCTCGAGCGTCCTGCCAGTGCCTACGGCGCGGCCCACCAGCTCGCCCGGCGCCTGGCGCGCTACGCCGAGCCGTTTGACCCGGTCCGTTTCGCTGACGGCGTTCGTATGCTGGCCGCATGAGCTCGGTCGTAGGCGCAGCGCGGCGACGATGGCGCGAGCGTGCTCCGGATTCGGTCTGGCGGGGAGGAAGCATTCCGGTCAACACCATCGTGACGGGGATACGGACGATCGTGCGTGCGCTCGTTTCGCTCGCGCTGCTGCCGTTGCTGATTCACCGGATCGGCGCGGCCCCCACCGGGCTGTTCTATTTCGCCACCACTCTCACGGGCTATTTCACGGCGGTCGAATACGGGCTGGGTACGAGCGTCACCAAGTACGTGGCCGAGCACCGCGCGACCAAACAGAGCGAGCAGCTCGGCTCGATCCTGCGCGCCTCGTTGGCTCTCATGGTCGGCATCGGCCTCGCCATCGCCGTGGCCGTCACGCTGCTGGCGGTGCTCGGCGGAGCTGCGCTGTTCGGCGGTTCCGCGACCGGGTCGCAGGTCGTGCCGGCGCTGCTCGTGGCCGCCGCAACCGCTCTCTTCTACTGGCCTTCGCGTCTGGGAAACGCCGCGTTGCAGGGTCTGGAGCGATATGACCTCAACGCGGTCATCCAGATGGCCTCCTCGGTGGTGATGCTCGGCCTCATCTTTGTGGCGAGTGAAATGACGCGCTCGGTGGCTGTGCTGACCGCGATCTTCGGGGCCATGCTCGTGATCGAAGGCGCCGTCGCGGGTGCGCTCTCGTGGCCGCACCTCGGCCTGCGGCGGGGTGTGGGGCGCTGGCGCGGCGCTCATCTGCGTCCGGCGCTCGGCTTCGGCGGGGGCCTGTTCCTGATGGGCATGGCCGACACGCTCATATACGAGAGCGATCGCATCGTCCTGGCGGCGTTCGTCGGCGCTGCGGCGATCGCCATCTACCAAATAGCCTTGACGCCCCACAGCGGAGTGCGGCTCATCAGCGGACTGATCGGAGCGGCACTGGTCTCGACGTCGTCCCGGCTGGTCGCGCAACAACGGTCGGCACGGTTGCGCGCGCTGGTGCTCGTGTCCTCGCTTTACGGCGTCGTGCTCACCGTTCCGTTCGTGGTCCTCATATTCGTGCTCGCGCGGCCGATACTCGAAGCCTGGATCGGCCCGTCATACGGCCGTTACGCCGTGTATGTGCAGATCTTCGTCTCCTACTGGTTCGTTCACGCGAACACGGGGGTTCTCTCGAGCGCGATCACCGGGATCGGCAATATCCGCCTGTTCGTGTGGCTCACGGTGATCGGCGCCCTGGTCACGCTCGGCCTCTCGATCGGGCTCGTATCCGCATGGGGCACCGTCGGGGTGATCTGGGGCACTGTCATCCCCGCCTGGCTGGGCGTCCCGATGTGGATGCACTACGCGCTGCGGCATGTGGGCATCCGCAATCTCGACTATGCCCGCGAGGTGCTCGCGCCAGGGTATCTGCCGATCCTCGTCTGGACCGTGCCGATTGTCGTGCTCGCGCACGTGCTGCAACCGGACGGGGTACTCGGCCTGGGTGCCTTTTGCACTGCGGGGCTGGCAGCTCTGTGGCTTTCACTCCTACCGATGCTCCGCGTCCGCTGGCGCGGCCTGGCGTTCGTCGACGCCGCGCCGGTCGCCGTCCCCGAGTAGCTCGGTCTCGATCTCGATGTCGGCAACGGCTCTTCGGGCATGCGCGACTGCCTGCTCGCGCGTCGCGGCGGTCGTGATCACGACGCCCGCACGCATGTTGTGGCTCGACGGCGCTGCCAGGACGTCACCCTCGGCGACCCGGAGCTCGCACAACGCGACCTCGGGGCGTGCGGCGACCGCCTCGGCTCCCCTGACGCGGCGGACTCGCCCGGGCGGCGCGAACATCCAGCGCTGGGCTACGCCCATGTTCTGCCGGGGGCATAGTTCGCGCGGCTGCGGCGTCTCGCCGAGCGCGATCCGGATCGCGTGTCCCACGAAGTCGACGCCGGTGTTGAGCGGGATCTCGTGCGTGCACAGGTAGCCGCCGCTCAATCGGAGCGCGATCTCGATCACGTACGGCCTGCCGTCGCATAGCACGATGTCGCCCTTGACCACCCCGGAGCGGACCCCGAAGGCTTCGGTGGCCCGTTGGATGAGCTCGCGCACACTCGCTTGCTCCTCGAGGCCGAGCCGGCTCGGCAGCTCTCCGCCGTTCTCGATGACGTACGGCGCAAAGCGGTCGAGGTGCTCGTAGTTGCGGTCGGCGAAGCCGATCGTGTGGGCGACGCCGTCGATGACGAGCGACTCGGTGCTGATCTGCGGACCCTCCAGGAAGCGCTCGACGATGACGCCGCCGCTCGGCGACTCGCGCAACGCGATCTCATGGGCCCAGTCGAGGTCGATCCGCTCGTCGCGCAGGAGCAGCACACCGCGTGCGCCGCGGCTGTCGATCGGCTTGACGACGAGCGGATATCTCTGCTCGGCCACGTGAGCGCGCAGGTCGGCGGCTGTGGGCGCCGGCGCGAACCAGGGCACCGCCACCCCATGCTCGACCAAGTGGCGCTTCATCGCGAGCTTGTCGGTGGAGAGGCGGGCCGCATCTAGCGGAACTCCCGGCAGGCCGAGCTCGGCGGCCACGCTGGCAACCGTGAGCGGCACGTCGGACGCGATGCAGATCACGCCGTCGATCCGACGCACCTCACGGTCATAGCGCCGGGCGGCCGCGACCGTCGCCGCGACGTCATAGGTGCTGGCCAGCAGGCGATCGTCGGCGGCGAGCAGCCCCGGCGCGCTCGGGGACCCGTCGCTGACGACCACGTGCAGCCCCATCTCGCGGGCACGGGCGATGCCGGCAATCGCCTCCGTTCCGCCGCTCACCACCAGCAGCGTGCGATCCTCTGCGGCGCTCAGCTCTCGTACGGCCACATGCGATCCATCGTTTGGCCGGCGAGCAGCATCGGCACGATGTCCTCCTGCGGATCGATGAGGCAGTGGACGAGTGCCGGGCCCGGTGTGGCGAGCGCCTGCGCGAGGGCGTCTTCGATCTGCTCGTGACGCTCGACGGTCCAGCTTGGAATGCCGTATGAGCGTGCGACCGCCGCGAAATCAGGGTTCCACTTGTGCCCGCACGTGGGGTCGTCATCCCAGTTTTGGAGCTGGAACTGCGAGACGATCCCGAGGCGGTGGTTGTCCAATACCACCAGCTTCACCGGGAGATTCCGCTCGACCACCGAGGCGAGCTCCTGGATGTTCATCTGAAGCGAGCCGTCTCCCACGAAGCACAAGACTTTCGCCGCGGGCCGCGTGAGCTGGGCGCCCACGGCTGTCGGGAGGTCGTAGCCCATCGCGCCGTGGCCGCCGGAGGTGAGCAGCGGACGGCGCGGGAAGTCGAGGTCGAAGTGGCGCGCAACCCAGTGCTGGTGGCAGCCGACGCCCGTCACGCACACGACGTCTGCCCCCGCTGTGAGACGGTTGGCGGCCTCGACGATCGGCTGAGGCTTCAGTGCGCCATTGTCGTCCCAGCTCAGCGCGAACGCTTGCCGCCAGTCGGCGATGCGCCGGTGCCAGTCCCCGAGATCGGCCGCGGGGCGGCCGTCCAGACGCTCGAGCAGACCAACGAGCACCTGTCGCACATCGCCGAGCACGGCAATATCGCTGCGCACGCGTGAGTCGCTCAGCTCGCCTGGGTCGAGCTCGACCCGCACGATCTCCGCGTCGGGCGCGAAGCGGTCGGGCAGGCTGCCCGTCTGGCGCACGTCCAGGCGCGAGCCCAGCACGAGCACGAGGTCGGCGTGGTGGATGGCCAGGCCCGCGTACTGGTTGCCCGTGTGGCCGTGGTAGCCCAGCGCCAACGGATGCTCGGTGGGGAAGGCGCCCAGCCCGAGCAGGCTCTGGGAGACAGGGATCCCACGCTCGATCGCCAGGCGGCGCAGCTCCTCGTGCGCGCGAGCGAGCAGTACGCCCTGTCCTGCGAGGATCACAGGACGCTTGGCCGCGAGCAGGCGCTCGACCACGGCGTCGAGTTGCCCGCCATCCAGCTCCGGCGGGTCCTGCGATCGCGGGGTCTGCGGTGGTTGCTGCTGTTGGGTGAGCTCGCCGCGCTGAACATTCATCGGTAGGTCCAACAGCACCGGGCCGGGGTCGGCCCTCCACGCTTTCGCGGCAAGGCACGCTCCACCGCCTCGGGAAGCTCGTCAGGGTGGAGCGGAAGTATCTGTGCCTTGGTGATGGGGCGCATGAGCGCCACCGTGTCCACCTCCTGGAAGCCGCGCTGGCGGACGCGGCGCTCACCGCGCATGTCCCCCGTGCCGACCTGGCCCGTCATCACGACGAGCGGCGTCGAGTCGAAGTACGCGTCGGCCACCGGCGTGACGAGGTTGGTCACGCCGGGGCCCGACGTGACCATTGCGACCTCCGCGCGACCGCGCAGCCGAGCGGCCGCCAGCGCCGCGTACCCCGCACCCTGCTCGTGTCGGGCTGTGAAGATCTCGACCCCGCGGGCGATCGCGGACTCGAATACCGGCGCGATCGTCCCGCCGGGGTACACGTGGATCATCCCGATGCCATGCCGCACAAAAGCGTCGGCGATGACGTCCGAGCCGAGCATGACGCCATCCGTCGTGCGGCTAGCCAAGGTAGAGCCCTCCGTTCACGTTGATCGTCTGTCCGGTCACGTAGGGGGCCGACGCTGCCAGAAAGACGACGCTGTCGGCCACCTCCTCGGCTGCTCCCACGCGACCAAGCGGTATCTGCCGGAGCTTCTCTGCCCCAGCCTCGGATGCGATCTCGGTCTGCGTCATCTCGGTGTCTATCAGTCCCGGTGCGACGCAGTTGACCGCAACATCGGGGGCCGCGAGCCGAGCGAGCGAGCGCGTGAGGCTGATGACCCCGGCCTTGCTCGCGGCATAATGCGGCGCGAGCGAGCCGCCGAGCTGGCCTCCAGAGGACGCCATGTTCACGATCCGTCCAGAGCGACGGCTGCGCATTGCCGGGAGCACCTCCTGCGAGCATAGAAACACACCCTTGAGGTTAACCGCCAGCACCCGATCCCAGTCCTCCTCGGTGATCTCGACGAACGGCTTCTGCTGCAGCAGGCCGGCATTGTTCACGAGGATGTCGATGTCTCCCAGCCTCTCGACGGTTCTCGAGACCATCGCGCGTACCTGCCCGCGGGCGGTCACGTCTGCCTGCACGGCCAATGCCCGGCCGCCCAGATCCTCGATCTGATCGACGACCTCGGCGGCCGCGTCCTCGCGCTCGCGGTAGTTGACGACGATGTCGGCACCGGTCCGCGCAAGGGCAACGGCGATCGCCCGGCCGATGCCACGGCTGGCGCCGGTCACCAGCGCCACACGTCCCTCGAGCAGGCCGCTCATAGGGCAAGCTCCCGCAGCGCTGTTGCCACTCTGGCCGCCCCGTGACCGTCGATGAGCTCGCGTCCGCGAGCGGTCATCGCGGCAAGGCGCGTGCGGTCGGCACGCAGGGCCAGCGCTCGCTCGGCCACGACCCCGGCGTCGTCGGCCCCGTCGACGCGGATCGCGTCGGCGGTCCCATGCGTGGCAAACGCGTTGGCCTCCTCCGCGGCACGCTCGCTCGTGGCTATGGCAAGCGCCGGCGTGCCCAGGTGGGCGGCCTCGAGCAGCGTGTGACCGAAGCGGCCCACCAGCAGCCGAGCGCCGGCGAGCGCGCGCGGCCAATCGTCTGGGTCCTCGAGCACCTCTCCGATTGGCTCGGGTCCCCGGTAGGCCGGACCGAGCACGCTCAGGACGGTGGCGCCCGCGCTCGCAAGCGCCTGCGCGAGCGCGGGCGTGAGGCCCTCGGGGTCGCTCCCGCCCATGCTGAGGAGCACATCCACGTCAGAACGCGGATGCTCCGCCGCCGCTCGCACATCGCGCCGCAGCAGCACGTGCTCGAAACCGGCGAGACGGCGTCCGCCGGCTGGCGGCCATGCGATCCCAGTCGGCGGGTCGATCACGAGGTCGGCGCTGGCCCGTCCGTCACCGGGGTCGTCCAGTAGGCAGACGCGCCGGCCCTCGGCGTGCAGTCGGGCGACTTCGTCGCCACCGGTGGGCTCGCGCCGGTCGATCAGCACGACCGGCGCGGGGACATTCGCCGGCACCACTGCCACGCCACGCTCGAGCAGCATGCCGGTGCTTGCGAGGCTCTCTCCTGCAAACGCGAGTGGACCGTCGAACTCCTCCCAGATCGCAAGGCAGCGTCCCACGTGGCCGAGACCGATCAGCGGCCCACCCTCCGTGAGCACGACGACGAGCGGGGCCGTCGCGACGACCTGGCCCGCTAGCGTGTGGGCTGTATCCATGGGCACGATGGCGTTCATTCAGGCGCGGATGGGCTCCACGCGGCTCCCGGGGAAGGTACTTGAGTCCCTTGCCGGGCGACCTGCGCTGACGCGAATCGTCGAGCGCCTGCGGGCGGTGCCGGAGATCGAGCAAGTGGTGGTGCTGACCTCTGGGCAGCCGTCAGATGAGGCGATCGCAGAGCTGTGCCGCCGACAGGCGATCCGCTGCGTCCGTGGCAGCGAGAACGACGTGCTCGACCGGTTCCACCAGGGCGCGCAGGAGCTGGGCGCGGAGCGGCTCGTGCGCATCACAGCCGACTGCCCGCTGATCGACCCCGAGGTCGTCGGCCTGCTGCTCGAGACGGCGCGCGCGCTGCCCGCCGATGGCTATGCGTCGGTAGCGACCGGAGCGATCGGCCGCGAGCGCGGCTTCCGGCGTTATCCCGATGGGCTGGATGCCGAGACGTTCACCGCGGCGACGCTCGCCACCGCATGGCGCGAGGCCGCGGACCCCTATGAGCGCGAGCACGTCACCCCGTTCATCTGGCGGCGACCGGAGCGGTTCCCGATCGCCGTGTTGGAGGCCGATGAGGATCTCGGGGATGAGCGTTGGACAGTGGACTACGCGGAGGACCTGCAGCTCGTGAAGGCAATCTACGACCGCCTTCAGGACGACGATCGCGGACCGTTCGGCTTCCGTGAGGTGCTCGCGCTCCTGGATCGCGAGCCGGAGCTGCGCGCGTTGAACGCGGCCCACAGAGCCGCCGTTTAGCATCCTGAACCGGCGATTCATCGGCTGTGAGGACGCAGGACCGGCGCATGGCTTAGGCCGGAGGGCTCAGCTCAGCTCAGCTCGGCGCGCAGCGTGCGCAACGGACGCAGTCCATCGGCCGGGTCGGCCCGCCAGGGAACGTCGGGCTGCTCGACCGGCATCGGTCGCTTTATCCCGTCGCCGTCGAGCGCCGAGTCGCCATTCGGCTCGCTCTCCGACTGCCTGAGCGAGGCGATCAGCGCGCGCAGGCGATCGGGCGACCAGTTGTGTGCGCCCGCCTCGTTGCCAGTGCCGTCGAGGTCGATGTGCAACTCGACGTCGCTTGCCCCCCAGTGCGTGACGGCGCGGCGCACCACCCGCTCCTCACACGTGTGGTCAGACCAGCCGACCGGGACGCCAAAGCGCTCGCGCATGGTCGCGATCGCCGCGAGGTTGGCCTGCTCGGGGGGCGTGGGGTAGCCGGAGACGCAGTGCAGGAGCCGCAGGTCGGCATCGGGTACGGCGCCCACCGCGGCTGCCACCTCCTCGAGCGTGGCCATGCCGGTCGAGAGGATGATCGGCTTGCCGGTCGCGACACACGCTCGCAGCAGCTCGTGCCAGAGGATCTCGTAGGAGGCGATCTTGAAGAAGTCGACGTGACCAGCCAGCGCGTCCACCGCCCAAACGCCAAACGGCGTGGCGCCCAGTTCGATGCCATGCTTGTCGCAGCGCTCGCGCAGCGCCGGCAACAGCTCGAGTGGCAGCTCCCACGCGCGGCGCGCGGCGAGCTGGGGATGATGCGCGAGCGCCTCCGGCGCGAACAGGTCATCGACGCGGAAGACCTGTACCTTGACAGCGCCGCAACCGGCATTCGCGCCGGCGTCCACCAGCTCGAGGCAGCGGTCGCGGTCGCCGTTGTGGTTCGAGCCGATCTCGGCGATGAAGCGGGCCATCGTCAGCCGGCGGCGAGGGTGCCGCGCCGGCGTGCGGCCTCGGCGACCTGATGCTGCAGCCCCGTTCTCAGGGGGGTGGCGGGCTCGTAGGCGAGATCGCGACGTGCGCGCGTGATGTCTCCCCACGTGTCGCGCACGTCGCCGGCCTTGCGCTCCTCGTGCTCTAGGCGCAGCTCCTTGCCGAGGATCTCTCCCAGCTCGCCGAGAATGTCGAGCAACGAGCGCGACGCCGAGGACGCGACGTTGTACAGGACGCCCGGTCGGCCGCGCTCGGCCGCGGCAACGGTCGCGGTGACCACGTCGTCCACGTAGGTCATGTCACGTAGCTGCTTGCCGTCGCCGAACACGCGGATCGGCTCGTCCGCGCTGGCGGCCTCAATGAAGCGCGAGAGTCCCATGTCGGGGCGCTGCCGGGGGCCGTAGACCGTGAAGTAGCGCAGCCCGATCGCCTCGAGGCCAAACGAGGATGCGTAGGCTCCAGCCATCACCTCGGCCATTACCTTCGTCGCGCCATAGGGCGAAACCGGGTGCAGCGGGGTCTCCTCGGTGACCGGCAGGTCGTCTGCGTTGCCGTACACGCTCGAGGACGACGCGTAGACGACCCGCACACTGGCCGCCGCGCACGCATCGAACAGGGCTCGTGTGGCGTTGACGTTCGAATGAACATAGTCGGCGAAGTCGCTCCAAGAGTCGCGCACACCCGGGCGGGCGGCGAGGTGGAAGGCGACGTCGACGCCGTCGATGAGCTCCGCCACGTCGGTCAGGGCCAGGTCGGTCTCGACGAGCTCGAAGCGCTCCTCGTCGGCCAGCTCGGCGATGTTGAGCTCCTTGAGCGACCGGTCGTAGTGGGCGCTGAACGAATCGACACCGAGCACCGAGAAGCCGTCCGCGATGAGGCGGGCGCTCAGATGCGAGCCGATGAAGCCGGCCGCGCCGGTGACGAGAGCACGGGACAGAAGGGCTAGTCTACGAACTATGCTCGAGACCTCGCTGTCCCCCGCGTCGATCTCCATCGTCGAGTCGAACCGGCTGTGGGAACGTGCCCAGCGGGTGATCCCCGGTGGCACCCAGACTCTGAGCAAGGCGCCGTCGCAGTTCGTCGACGGTGTCTCCCCCAAGTTCCTGAAGCGCGGCAAGGGCTCGCACGTGTGGGACGTGGACGGAAACGAGTACATCGACTATCCGATGGCGCTCGGTCCGATCACGCTCGGCTATGACTACCCGGCCGTGACCGAGGCGGTCGTCGCGCAGATCCACGAAGGCACGACGTTCACGCTCATGCATCCGCTGGAGGTGGAGGTCGCTGAGCTGCTCGTCGAGCTGATTCCCTGCGCCGAGCGCGTGCGCTTCGCCAAGAACGGGGCCGACGCGACCAATGGAGCGATCCGCGCGGCGCGGGCGCTCACCGGCCGGGAGCACGTGATCGCCACCGGATACCACGGCTACCACGACTGGTACATCGCCTCGACCGAGCTCAGCGCGGGCGTGCCCGAGTTCAACCGCCGGCTGATCCACACCGTGCCGTACAACGATCTCGGCGAGCTCGGCGCGGCCCTGAGCGAGCATGAGGTGGCCGCCGTGATCATGGAGATCCCGGGCCAGGAGCCCGGCGAGGGCTACCTCCAGGCGGCGGTCGACCTCGCGCATCGCCACGGCGCGCTGTTCGTCCTCGATGAGATCGTCACCGGCTTTCGCTACGCGCTGGGCGGGGCGCAGGAGCTATATGGGTTCATCCCCGACCTCGCGTGCTTTGGCAAGGGAATGGCCAACGGCTATCCGCTTTCGGCCGTCGTCGGTCGGGAGCAGCCGATGCGTGCGTTCGAGGAGATCTTCTTCTCCATGACCTACTCCGGGGAGACGGTCTCTCTGGCGGCCGCCGCGGCAACGCTCTCCGTCCTGCGCAGCGAGCCGGTCCTGGACTGGATCTGGGCGCGCGGCGCAGAGCTGCGCTCCGGCATCGAGCGTCTGGCCGGCGAAGTGAGCTTCGGCGTCGAGCTGGCCGGCAACCCACCCCGCTCGGCGATCGGCTTCCGTGGCGGGGACGGTCTGCCCTCGACGCTTCTGCGCGGGCTGTTCCTCCAGGAGTGCCACAAGCGCGGCGTGCTGTTCGGCGGGCCGATCTTCACCACCTACAGCCACAGCGAGGACGATATCGCTCGTACGCTGGCGGTCCTCGAGCTGGCGTTCGAGCGCATGGAGGGGGCATACCGGGCCGGCGACGTGGAGGCGCACCTGGAGGGACGTGCCCCGGGCGTGGTGTTCCGCTCCCACGACTAGCCCCCGGCACAAGCGCCCCGAATCTCGCTGTACCAGCGTGCTCGCTCACGTCGCCTGAATGCCAGCGTGAGTTGCTTCTTGTGATTGGATTGGCCGCGTGCGCCCCAACCAACCTCCCGCGCTCATCCTCGTGCAGGCAAGCTCTCGCTCCTGGGCTGGCGGGGAGGACTTCTGCCTACGCGAGTTCGATGGCTCCTCTGCCCTGGCTCACACGGTCCGCTCAGCCCACGGTCGTTTCCCAGAGACACCGATCCGTGTGATTGCGCCCGCGTTCGACCGCGGTGGACGCCTCGACGACATCGTGGCCGGCATGGTTGGCGACATACGAGTGCTCTATGGCTTCGACGCCTCGCCGCTGGACCGGATGCTGATGGCCGTCGAGCGCCTGCCGGACGAGGCCCTCCTCCTGCGGGTCGACGGCTTGCACTTCGCGGCCGACTTCGACCTAGCGGCAGCGATGCTCGCGCGGGCTCACGAGCGTGAGCTCGACGGCGTCAAGACGCCCGACGACTTCCCTCCCCAGCTCAGCGTAGACGTGTTTCGTGTCGGCGCTCTGCGCCGAGCTCGAGACCTCGTCGACAGTGACGAGGATCCCTTCCTCGTGCACCCCAAGTTCCTGCTCGCGTCCCACCCGGCATTCCGGTTCGAGCGCTACGAGGACCTGCCCGACTACTCGGACGAGCGGTTGGCCGCCGTGCGCGCGCGAGCTACCGCAATGCTGAGTGAGGTAGAGCGGCTCGAGGTTGGGGGCCGGGGACGGATCGCTCAAGGAGACCAGCTGAGCTATCACTACGAGCTCGCAATGGGCCGCCTGCGCCCGGGTGATCGCGTGCTCGACGTCGCCTGTGGCGACGGGTTCGGAGTCAGGATGATTGCCGAGCGCTGCGCGCGCGTCGTCGGCGTGGATCTGGACGAGGCGAGCATCGAGGCCGCGCGTGCCTCGCGCGGGCCCGGCGAGTATCTCGTCGCGGACGCTACGCACATGCCGTTCGAGGACGGCGAGTTCGATGCCGTCCTGAGCATGGAGACGCTCGAGCATGTGCCCGTTCACCCCTTTCTGGAAGAGGTCCGTCGCGTGCTGACTCCAGGAGGCCTGCTGATGCTGAGCACTCCGCAGAACCGGCTCGGCGAGATCCCCTTCACCCCCGCACACGAGCATGAGTTCTCGCTGGCGGAGCTCACCGAGATCGTGAGCTCGCACTTCGAGATCCTCGAGCGCGTCGGGCTCAAGGCGGGGACGATCTGGTTCGAGGGAGATCCGGTGGGAACCAACAGCTTCTTCGTGTGCCGCCGGAGAGCAAGCCGCGGATCTACAGGGCTCCGGCGCGCCTCCTAGGGAGGCTTGGGTTGATGCACGCGCAGCGAACAGCGAACCGGATAGCGGTGGCGGGAAAGGCTCCGGCGGCCCTCGCGATCTTCGGAACGTGCGCCATCTTCGCATTCGTCGCACTGCTCATATCCGGAGTGACGGTGGGCGAAGTGCTTCTCTTCCTTTGTTTCGAGGTCGCATTTGCTCTCGTGCCTGGACTCATAGCGTCCCTCGCGCTCTTGGGGAAGCCGCGAACGCTTGCGGATACTCTCGCCGTTGCCTGGCCACTGGGGTTGGCGATCGAGATCGGCTGCTTTGTGCTTACCGCTGCGGTGGGCGAGCGATGGCTGTTCGCCATATATCCCGTGGCCTTCGTCGTTCCGGCTGCTCCTCTGCTTTGGAAGCGCGGCGCCGATGCGCTTTCAACGTGGCGGGCGAGCGTGCTGAGGCCGGTTGAGCGCGAGGCGGCAATCGCCGTGTTGCTGGTGACGCTGTTGGCGACCGTTGTCGTCTTTCTCGGGTTGTTTGAGCCGAGTCCGTTGCCGCGCGATATCAGCAGCGCGAGTTACTATCCCGACCTGATCTTCAATGTGTCACTGGCCGCGGAGCTGCTACACCACTGGCCGTTTATGAACCCGAGCGTCAGCGGCCAGTCGCTTCACTATCACATCTTCGTGAACGTTGACATGGCGGCAACAGCGCAGGTAACGCGACTGGATCTGGCTACAATCGCGATGCGCCTGCAGCCAAGCGTCCTGGTCGGCTTGATCGGGGTTCAGCTGTTTGCGCTCGGCCGCAAAGTGGGCGGTAGCCGGGCAGCAGGTTTGGTGGCGCTCACTCTGGGACTGTTCGCAGGGGAGCTGAACTTCTCTTGGCACACTCTCGCTGGTGGTGGTCCCTCGGTCCTTGGTGGCCTGTACAGCCCGTCATATCAACTGGGGGCAGTGTTCTTCCTCGCCGTCCTAATACTGCTCGTGGATCATCTCACGCTCGCGGGGCACAGGTCGCGAACTCTCTACTGGACGACACTCTGTATCCTGTCGCTGGGTGCGGTTGGCGCAAAGTCGTCGGTGGTGCCGATACTGATCGGCGGATTCGCGCTATTTGCCTTGATGCGTGCTGTCGTGCGCCGCGGCTCGATGGTCAAAGCAACGACTGTCGACGATATCTGCGGGCTCGCGGTCATCGTCTCTGCGGGCGCGGCCGGGTATATGCTCCTCTATCGCGGCGGCGGGCAGGGAGTGGCCTTCAAGCCGTTGGATTTCGTCTCTTATTCAGGTCTTGCGTCGGTGTATCACCGCGCCAGTCACTCATGGCTGTATTCTCTGGCTGCCATTGGTGCCGGAGCGGTCGTGTTGTGCATGGTGTTTCTGTCGCTCGCTGGCGTCTTCTTTGTCAGAAATCGTTGGTGGCCACGTGAGGGCGGCTCATCGCCGGAGCGTCTATTGCTATGCATGTTCGCTGCATCGCTTCCACCCTTCGTGCTGATTGGAATACCAGGCGACAGCGAGGCTTATTTCGTTGTCTACGGGTTTCTCGCGGCAAGCGTGGTGTCGGCTGCAGGGATTTGTGCCGCCGCGAGGGTGCTACAACTCAAAGCGGTGGAACTCCTCCGGCCAGGCCTCGTATGTGCGGGGGGCGTTCTGGTTGTCATCGTGGTTCTGTGGGTGGACCGTTCGGGTGTAGCGCTCGTGCCGGCATATTTGCTTCTCGGCTGCGTAGTCGCCCTGACCGCTTGGATGTTGCGTGAGAGGGTGGCGGCAGTCGCCGCACGCCCGCGCGAGAGGCTGTTGGTATTGGGTGTGATCGTGTTGATCTGCCTGACCGTTGTCTCTGAGGCGTTCGAGGTGACGGCACCGAGCATCGACCGGTGGCTCCGTGGAGAGCCGGCGTACGAAGCGTCGGGCACTGATGCTCACCGTGGTATCACGGCGGATCTTTGGCGGGGTCTCGTGTGGCTACGCGGTCATACGCGATCATCCGATGTCATCGCGGTGAACAACCACTACCTTGGAAGCGGTGAGAAATCTCGGTACTTCTACTACTCCGCTTTTTCTGAACGCCGCGTCTTTCTGGAGTCGTGGGACTATACACCTCAGGGTTATCAACACCTTGCGGCTGGAAACTCCGAAACGCCGTTTCGAGGCTTGCTGGCCCTCAATAACGCTGCGGTCCTCGGCGTGTCGCCTGCGGCGATCTCCGTGCTGCATGACCGTTACGACGTTCGCTACATCGTGATCGACCGCCTCCACGGCCCGCTGTCTCCTGGCTTGTCTCGTGTGGGGCATGTGGTCTTTGCGAATCCAGACGTCACCATATTCAGCATCGACTGACCTTTCCGCAGCAAGCGGCTACGGTCTACCATCGGCGTGTGTATGCGATCGGCTTCTGACATCCTTGGAGAGGGAGGCTCCATGCTGGGCATCGGCACAGCCGCGCTCGCGATCCCCTATGGCGCCCCCGGCTGCGAACGCCCGGCGCCCGACCGAGCGCGGGCGCGCCGCACGCTGCTTGCGGCGGTCGAGCGCGGCGTGCGGTTCATCGACACCGCCCCCGCCTACGGCGAGGCCGAGTCGCTCCTGGGAGCGGTGCTCGGCGATCGTGCCGACTGTGTCATCGCAACCAAGATCGCGGTCCCGCGGGGTGGCTGGGAGGAGCTTTCGCCGGAACAGACCCGCCTCCACATTCGTGCATCCGCGGAGGCGAGCCTGCGGGCGC
Source organism: uncultured Solirubrobacteraceae bacterium (assembly GCA_963756205.1). Taxonomy (GTDB): domain Bacteria; phylum Actinomycetota; class Thermoleophilia; order Solirubrobacterales; family Solirubrobacteraceae; genus Palsa-744. The sequence goes on along the minus strand of CAVWMU010000002.1, from coordinate 932,688 downwards.
TGCGGCGCGAGCGGCTGGACGTGCTGCAGGTGCACAACGCCGACGAGGCGCTCGTGCGCCGGGGCGCCGTCGGGGAGGCGCTCGCCGAGCTGCGCGACTCGGGAGTCGTGGCGATGACGGGGGCGAGCGTGTACGGCGAGCAGGACGCGCTCGCGGTGATCGCCAGCCCGGCGTTCGAAACCGTGCAGGTGGCCTACAGCGCGCTCGACAGGCGTCCCGAGCGGCGCGTGCTGCCCGCCGCGGCCGCCGAGCGGACCGCCGTGATCGCCCGCTCGTTGCTGCTGCGGGGGGTGCTCAGCCCGGCGGGGCGCGGGCTGGATGGTCCGTTCGCCCCGCTGGCCGCCGCCGCCGACGCGGTGCGCCGGGCGTTCGACGCGAGCTGGGAGGAGCTGCCAGGCGCCGCCGTCGCGTTCGTGCTCGCCCGAGCGGGCGTCTCCCGGGCGCTGCTCGGCCCGCGCGAGGAGCCCGAGCTCGTGGCGCTGCTCGATCAGGCCGAGCGCTTCAGGGAAGCCGCCGCGAAGCTCGAGCTGCCCCAGCCCGATATTCCCGACTGGCTCCTCGACCCCAGCCGCTGGCCGCAGGAGGCGAGCGTCGGTGGCTGAGCCGCAGGCAGCCGAGCCGCTGGCGGCCGAGCCTCGCGTGCGGGCGTCCTGCGATCAGGCCAGGCTGATCTGCCTGTTCCACCTGAACCTCGCGTTCTCCTCGCTGGAGGAAGCCGGGCACGCCGATGTGGTGCGCCGCTGCTACCACCCGATGCTCGACCTCGTGGAGCAGGCCGGCTTCCCGATCGCGGTGGAGGCGACCGGCTGGACGCTGCGCCGGATCGCCGCCGTAGACCCTCTGTGGATCGAGCGGGCGCGCGAGCTGCTGGCCGGCGGGCGGCTCGAGCTCGTGGGGAGCGCTCACGCGCAGTGCGCCGCGCCGCTGCTTCCGGCGGAGGTCAACGAGTGGAACCTGCGCCTCGGGCGCGAGGTCTACGACGAGCTGCTCGGCGCCGCGCCGCGGATCGCGCTCGTATGCGAGCAGGTGTTCTCGCCGGGGCTCGTGCCGCTCTACCTGCAGGCGGGCTACGAGGCGATCGTGGTCGACTGGGACAACGCCTACCGCTCGCATCTGCACTGGCCGCGCGAGTACCGCCGCCACCCCCAGCGGGCCCTCGGCGGCGGGAGCTCGATCCCGGTCGTGTGGAGCGAGTCGATCGCCTTCCAGCAGTTCCAGCGCTTCGCTCACGGCGAGCTCGCGCTGGAGCGCTACATCGACTTCGTGCGCGGCGCAGCCGGCGCCGACGGCGGCGCGCTGATGCTGTACGCCAACGACGCCGAGGTGTTCGACCATCGACCGGGGCGCTTCGCCGCCGAGCCGGCCCTGCGGGAGGGCGAGTGGGCACATATCGGCGCGGGCCTGCGAGCGCTGCACGAGCAAAGCGTCGGGATCCCCGCGCTGCCCTCCGAGCTGCTCGACCTGCTCGACGCTCCGGGCTCCGGCCATGAGCTGGCGCTCGAGGCGGCCGACCAGCCGATCCCGGTAAAGAAGCAGGACAAGTACAACGTCACCCGCTGGGCGGTCACCGGGCGCGACGACATCGGGATCAACACGCGCTGCTGGCGGCTGTATGACCGGCTGCGCACGCAGAGCTGCACCGATAGAGACGCCTGGCGCGCGCTGTGCGAGCTGTGGGCCAGCGACTACCGCACCCACATCACCGACACCCGCTGGAGCGAGCTGCTTGCGCGACTCGCAGACATGGAGCGGCGCTTCTCGCCCGCCCCGCCCGCCGCCGGCCCGCCGCTGCGTCAGGACGTCGAGCCCGCACCCGGCGCGGCTGTCCGAGACGGAAACCTGCTGACGTTCCGCGCAGACGAGCTCACGTTGGCCCTCAACGTTCGCCGCGGCCTGGCCATCGAGGCGTTCACCGATGCCGGCGTCTGCGAGCGACCGCTGCTGGGCACGCTCGCACACGGCTACTTCCCCATGATCGAGCTCGGCGCCGACTTCTACAGCGGCCATCTCGTGCAGGAACCCCCGGCGCGTCACAAGGTCACCGACCTCGAGCGCGTGGAGCCCGTCGTCGGGCTCGACGAGCGGGGTCGCCTGTGCGCGCGCACACAGATCGCCACCGAGCTCGGGCCGATCGAGAAGGCGGTGCGACTGGACGCGGCGACGGGCGCCGTCGAGCTGGAGTGGGCGCTGCGCTGGAGCGAGCTGCCGCTCGGCTCGCTGCGGCTCGGTCACGTGACGCTAATGCCCGAGGCCTTCGACGCCGGCACGCTCTGGTACGCGACCCACGACGGCGGCACCACGCTGGAGGCACACCGGGTGCAGGGCGCCGCGTTCGACCACGGTGGCGCGGTCTCGGCACTCGTCTCCTGCCGGCAGGGGCTCGGGCTGACCGAGGGCGTCGTGCTGCTGGGAGACGCCGAGCGCACGATCCGCGTCGAGGTCGACCAGGCCTGCGCGCGGCTGTTGGGGCTCCTCAGCTGGACCCCCGCCGGCGAGCGCTGGCTGCTGCGACTGTCGTTCGCGCTCACCGAGTCCGACGACACGCGCAGGGGGCCGATCCCTCGCGATCCCGAGGCGCCCCAGCGCGCGCGCCTGCGCATCTCCGCCGAGCGCACGGCCGACGGGTACCCTGCCCAGTCGAGATGAGCGACACGCTTTGCAGGTTCTGCGACGCTCCCCTGGAGGCGGTGTTCGCCGACCTGGGGTCCTCGCCGCTTGCGAACTCCTATCTGCCGCCGGAGCGCCTGGGCGCGATGGAGCCCTTCTACCCGCTGCGCGCGCTGGTCTGCGACCGCTGCTTCCTCGTGCAGCTCGAGGAGTTCCAGACGCCCGATCGGATCTTCTCCGACTACGCGTACTTCTCCTCGTACTCGACGAGCTGGCTCGAGCACTGCCGGCGCTACGCCGAGCAGATGGTGGCGAAGCTGGGTCTCTCAGAGGACACCATGGTCGTCGAGATCGCCTCGAACGACGGCTACCTGCTGCAGTACTTCCAGGAGCGTCGAATCCCCGTGCTGGGCATCGAGCCGGCCGCCAACGTCGCCAAGGTGGCTCTGCGCAAGGGAATCCCGACGCTGGTCGAGTTCTTCGGCCGCCAGACCGCCGAATCGCTGGCTCCCGAGTCCTCCGCGGACCTGCTGCTCGGCAACAACGTGCTCGCCCACGTCCCCGACCTCAACGACTTCGTCGCCGGCATGAAGATGCTGTTGAAGCCCGGCGGCGTGATCACGATGGAGTTCCCACACCTGATGCGCCTGATCGAGGGCAACCAATGGGACACGATCTATCACGAGCATTTCTCCTACTTCTCCTTCCTCACCGTCAGCCGCGTGTTCGCGGCGCACGGGCTGCGGCTGTTCGATGTCGAAGAGCTACCCACCCACGGCGGCTCGCTGCGGATCTACGGGTGTCACGAGGACGACGCCCGCAAGCCCGAAACCGAGCGCGCGCTGCAGCTTCGCGAGCGCGAGCGCCAGGCCGGCTACGAGCGACTGGACATCTACACGGGCTACGGCGAGCGCGTGGCTGCCGACAAGCGACGGATACTCACCTTCCTGATCGGCCTCAAGGATCAGGGCAGGCGCGTGGTCGGCTACGGGGCGCCCGCCAAGGGCAACACGCTGCTCAACTACTGCGGCATCGGCCGCGACTTCCTCGACTACACCTGCGATCTCAACTCGCACAAGCAGGGGAACTTCCTCCCCGGCAGCCACATCCCGATCCGCTCGCCCGACGTCATCCGCGAGGACCGGCCCGACGTCGTGCTGATCCTCCCCTGGAATCTCAAGGACGAGATCGTGCGGCAGATCGGCTTCATCGGCGAGTGGGGCGGCCGGTTTGCCGCCCGCACGCCGGAGCTGACGCTGCTGAGCGACTGATGCGATTCGCCGAGACGCTGTTGCCGGGGGCCTGGGTGATCGAGCTGGAGGCGCTCGAGGACGAGCGCGGCTGGTTCGCCCGCACGTTCGACGCGCACGAGTTCGCCACTCGGGGGATGGATCCGGCGGTCGTGCAGTGCAACGCCTCTTTCAACGCTCGCCGCGACACGATCCGCGGCATGCACTATCAGGCCGAGCCCCACGGCGAGTCCAAGCTCGTTCGCTGCGTGCGGGGCGTCGTGTTCGACGTGGCGATCGACCTGCGCCCGGACTCTCCCACCTACTGCCGCTGGCACGCGGTGCGGCTGAGCGCAGAGGAGCGCAACGCGTTCTACGTCCCCGCCGGGATGGCACACGGGTTCCAAACGCTCGCCGATGGCTGCGAAGTGCACTACCAGATGGGTCACCACTACGTCGCGCACGCGGCCCGCGGCGTACGCTGGGACGACCCCGCGTTCGCGATCCAGTGGCCGGCGCCGGAGGGCGTGCGGCTCATCAGCGACCGCGACCGCTCCTTCCCGGACTTCCAGGGGGAGCGCCGGTGAGCCGAGCTCACGCCGCGACGGGGCTCGGCGACGCTCCGTCGAGGCCCGCCGCCCGCGTGCTCGTCACCGGCGCGAGCGGCTTCGTCGGCCTGCCCGTCGTCGCCGAGCTCGCGCGTCGTGGCGAGGAGGTCCACGCGCTCTGCCGACGCGACCCGCCGCCGGCGACGGTGGCCGGCGTCCGCTGGCATCGCGTGGACCTCGGCGACGCGGACGCCGCCGACGCGCTGCTGGCCGAGCTGGCGCCCCGGCGGCTCGTGCACCTGGCGTGGTACGTCGAGCATGGACGCTTCTGGAGCTCACCCGAGAACGTGCCATGGGTCGAGCGCAGCCTGCGCCTGCTGCGCGCCTTCGCGCGCGCCGGCGGTCAACGTGCGGTGATGCTCGGCACGTGCGCCGAGTACGACTGGTCTGCAGCCGAGCGACCGCTTCACGAGACGCGCTCGCCGCTTGTCCCCGCCACGCTGTACGGGGTCTGCAAGGACGCGCTGCGCAGGGTCGCCTGCGCATACGCGGAGCAGGAGGGAGTCGAGCTGGCATGGGGCCGGCTGTTCCATCTGTACGGTCCGCGCGAGCCTGCGGGGCGCCTGGTGCCCGCGATCGTCGCCGCGCTGCTCGCAGGCGAGACGGTGGACACGACCGACGGCGAGCAGCGGCGCGATTTCCTACACGTCCAGGACGTGGCCGGCGCCGTGGTCGCGCTGCTCGACAGCGAAGTCCTCGGGCGGGTCAACATCGCCTCCGGCGTCGGCGTGAAGGTGTCGGAGGCGATCGACGAGATCGCGCGCTTGATCGGACGCCCGCAGCTGATCCGTCGTGGAGCTCTGCCCGAGCGGCCGGGGGAGCCGCCGTCGCTGGTCGCAGACATAGCCCGGCTGCGCGACGAGGTCGGCTACCGGCCGCGGTGGACGCTGCCCGCGGGGCTAGCCGACACCGTGCGATGGTGGCAGCGCGAGCACCACGTGAGCGCTAGCCTGTCGCACCCTTGAATGCGCGGCCGCTCCACGTCGGTCTGAACCTGATCTTCCTCGTCCCCGGCGAGACCGGCGGCATGGAGGTCGCCGCGCGCGAGACTGATCCCGGCGATGCTCGCCGCAGGCGCCGCCCGGCGATGCGCTTCACCGCCTTCGTCAACCGCGAGGCGGCCGCCGCCGAGGATGGGCCGTGGGGAGAGCTGCTGCCGGCGGTGACGGTGCCCGTGAACGCGCGCAGCCGCGTGCAGTGGGTGCTCGGCGAGCAGTCGCTGCTGCCGGTCATGGCCGCCGCGCGCCGGCGTCGAGCTGGTCCACAGCCTGGCCAGCACGGCGCCGCTGTGGGGGCGCTTTCGCCGAGTGGTGACCGTCCACGACCTGATCTACGCGCGCTTCCCCGAGGCGCATGCGGGGCTCCGCGACAAGGGGATGCGCGTGCTCGTGCCGCTCCGCGGTGCGCCGCTCGCGACCGCGTGATCGCGGACTCCCAGCGCACGCGCGCGACCTGGTCGAGCTGCTCGGCGTCGCGCGCCGAGCGCATCGACGTGGTGCCGCTCGGCCTCGGCTCCGTGCAGCGCGCACTCGCCGCTGCGCGGAGCGCGAGCTTCGCGCACGCTTCGAGCTCGGCGAGCGCCGCGTGCTGCTGAGCCTCTCGGCCAAGCGTCCGCACAAGAACCTGCTCGCGCTGATCGACGCGCTCGCGCTGATCGCGGCCGAGGCTCGCCCCGTGCTCGTGCTGCCCGGCTATCGCCACCGCGCACGAGGCCGAGCTGCGCGAGCGCGCCGGCCGCGCTCGGCGTCGCCGACGACGTGCGCTTTCCCGCGCTGGCTCGCCGAGCGCGGAGCTCGAGGGCCTGTGGTCGACTCGCGCGGCGCGTTCGTGTTCCCTTCGCTGTACGAGGGCTTCGGCCTGCCGGTGCTCGAGGCGATGGCGCGCGGCGTGCCCGTGGCCTGCTCGAACGCCTCCTCGCTGCCCGAGGTCGCCGGCGACGCCGCGCTGCTGTTCGACCCGCACGATCACGCGGCGATCGCCGAGGCGCTCGCAGCGCCTGCTCAGCGACCTGCGCCGTCGAGCCCCTGCGCGCGCGTGGATCTGGCGCGCGCGCGGGAGTTCACGTGGGAGCGCACCGCGCGCCTGCGCTCGACAGCTACGCCCGTGCGATGCAGCGCCCACGGCTGTCGTGACCGGCGCCGGCAGCGCTGGGGGATGGACTCGCGAACGTGTCTCCCCCGATCAGCCGCGTAGCTCTCCAGCACCGGCTTGCAGCGAGGACTCCAGCGACAGGCGGCTGGCGTTCTCGGCAAACCAGCGCGCGGTGCTCTCGCGCAGCGCGACCCCGGCCTCGTGCACGCGCACGATCGCGTCGGCTACCGCCTGTGGATCGGAGTCCTCGGCGATCGTCCCGTTGACCCCCTCGACGATCAGCTCGGTGGCCGCGTTGTCCGCGCCCGCGACGACCACGCTCGGCGTGCCGCGCGCGGCCGCCTCGACCACGACCATGCCGTAGCCCTCGCGCCGGGAGGTCAGCAGCAGGCACATCGCCCGGCGCATCTCGGCGTCGACGGTCTCCGTGTCGACGAAGCCGCGCGCTGTGACGATTCCCTGCAGCCCGTGCTCCACGATCGCCGCGTCCAGCGCCGCCCGCTCCGGCCCGTCGCCGAGGAACTCTCCCCGCAGCCCTTCCACCCCTCGCGCCGCCAGCGCCATCGCGGCGACCGCCAGCGTCACCTGCTTCTCGGGTATCAGCCGCCCCGCGAACAGCACGATCGGCTCGGCCGCTCCCGCCGTCGCCGGCTCGGCGCTGCCGGCGTACAGGCCCGCGCAGCACCGTCACGGTGCCGCGCAGCCCCTCTTCGCGCAGGCGCTCGGCGTGCAGCTTCGAGAAGCAGAACGCGCGCTGCGGGACCAGCGCGCACAGGCGCTGCACGAGCGCCCCCGATACGCCCGCCCGGCCCCCCGAGGTAGTCGAGCCAGTAGGAGCGGCTCCACACCTCGAACCAGTCGACGACCAGCTCGAAGCGCATCAGCGGCCTCACCAGCGCGGCGGCCAGCAGCGAGAAGTACGGAAAGGCGCACGTGTGGACCACGTCGTAGCGGCGCCCGTTGCGCGCAAGGTGCCCGAGCACGCCCAGCCCGAACACCAGCGGAGGCAGGATGCGCCGTCGCCCGCCCTCGGTATACAGCGCCATGCGCGGGCCGGCCGTCACGACGCGCACACGCTCGTCGATCTGCGCGCGCTCGCCTCGCTTCCACTGGCGCAGCGTCAGGTAGGTGACCTCGTGACCCTCGGCTGCCAGGCGCTCCGCGAGCCCGCGGTACCAGCGCTCGGCGCCCCCCACCGTGTGGGGGAACAGGCAGTCGTACACGAGGCACACGCGCATCCCGCTAGCATTCCATCTCGCTGGCGCGGCCACCTTCGTGCGCCACTTTCCGCCCTGCCAGGCGTTATAAACGCAACGCTCGCCGTCCGATCCCCCGATCGGGGCCGCGAGGACCCTTCAGCCCATGAGCACAATCGTCCCGACAAGCGCCCCCCCCGCGGCGCCCGATGCCCAGGATGCGCAGCTGCCGCTGGTGTCGGTCGTGATCCCATGCCTGAACGAGGCCGAGAACATCTCCTCGTGCGTGACCGCCGCGCTGGAGGCGATCGTGCGAATGGGCGTGCACGGCGAGGTGGTGGTCGCCGACAACGACTCCGAGGACGACTCCGCGCGCCTGGCCGAAGCGGCGGGCGCGCGCGTGGTGGTCGAACGCAGGCGCGGCTACGGCAGCGCCTACCTCGCGGGCTTCGCCGCCTCGCGCGGGCGCTACATAGTGATGGCCGACGCCGACCTGACGTACGACTTCGACGAGATCCCCCGCTTCGTCGCCGCGCTCGAGGACGGTGCGGAGATGGTGATCGGCGATCGCATGGACAACATCCAGCCGGGCGCCATGCCGTGGCTGCACCGGTACATCGGCAACCCGATCCTCACCGGGCTGCTCAATCTGTTCTTCCGCACCGGCATCAGCGATGCGCACTGCGGCATGCGGGCTGTGCGCCGCGAAGTGCTGCCGCGCCTGGACCTGCGCACGACCGGCATGGAGTTCGCCTCCGAGATGGTCATCCGGGCCGCCAAGGAGAACCTGAGGATCGCCGAGTTCCCGATCGAATACCACCCACGCGGGGGCGAGAGCAAGCTGTCGAGCTTCCGCGACGGCTGGCGCCACCTGCGCTTCCTGCTCGTGCACAGTCCCAACCACCTGTTCATCCTGCCCGGCGCCGTGCTCGCCGGCGTGGGCACGCTGATCGTCGCGTTCGTGGGCGCCGGCCTGGACTTCTTCGGGCGCGCCTGGGGGCTGCACGCGCTGATCGGCGGCGCGCTGCTGATGATCGTGGGCACCCAGGTGCTCGCGATGGGGCTGTGCGCCCACGCCTACGGCACGTACTTCATGGGCGAGCGGGACCCGTGGTTCGACCGCATGCGTGCGCGTTTCCGACTCGAGCACGGGCTGCTGCTCGGCGGCGCATTCGTGCTGATCGGCGTGGTCATGGGCGGTCTGATCCTGGCGACGTGGATCTCCCACGGCTTCGGCTCGCTCGCCGACGAACACCTCGCGGTGATCGCCGCGTCGCTGCTGATCGTCGGGATCCAGATCTTCTTCTCGGCCTTCCTGCTCAGCATTCTCGGGCTGCGCCGGTCGCGATAGCGCGTCGGTGTCTCGCTCGCCAGGGCTCCCGGCCGGGTCGGCGTCCATGATCGATCGCACGGGGCCGCGCGCTGCGGGATGGTTCGCGGATCGGATGCGCGCGCTGCTCCAGCGGCCGGCGCTGGTGCTCAGCGCGATCGTGCTCGGCTCCGCCGCGCTCGCCGCGGCGTTCTCCCTGCAGGTCGTGGGCTACCAGCCCGACGAGATCGGCTACACGCACCTGGCGATCGGGATCGCCCACTCGCTGCTGCCGTTCACGGTCCGCTACGGCGGCGCTCAGCGCGTGAACCAGCTCTATCCGCTGCTGATCGCGCCGATCTGGGGGCTGTTCAGGAACCCGACCGCGTTTCGGATCGACCACGCCTGGAATACCCTGCTGTTGGCAAGCGCAGCAATCCCTACGTATCTGCTCGCCCGCGAGCTCGTGCCCCGCCGCTGGCCCGCATATCTGGCCGCCGTGCTCGTTGCGCTCATGCCCTGGATGACGCTGTCGCTCACCGAGCTGACCGAGGTCGCCGCCTTCCCCGCCTGCGCTTGGGCGCTGCTGGCGATGCAGCGTTCGCTGGCCGAGCCCAGCTGGCGCCGTGACCTGCTTGCTCTGGCGGGAATCACGCTCGCATCCTACGGCCGGCTGCAGCTGGTCATCCTGGCCCCCGTATTGGTGGCTGCGATGCTGCTCCACGAGCTGGGCTATGCCCTGACCGTCGCTGGATCTCGCCGGGCGGCTCTGCGGGAGGCGCTTGCGCGGATCGCGCGGCGGCATGCGCTGCTCAGTGGGATCTCCGTGGTGGCGGTGCTCGTTGGCATCCCGCTGCTGCTCAGCGGCAGGCTGGCCAGCGCGGCTGGCTTCTACGGGAACACGCTCAGCGGCGTCTCGCTCGGCGGCGCTACGTTCGGCCTTGCGCGTGCGTATGTCGTGTTCGCCGCCCTGGGGCTCGCTGCGCTGCCGGCGGCGGCAGCGTTCGGGTTCTGCGGCGAGTCGCTGCTCGCGCCCATCTCCCGGGCCGCACACGCGTTCGCCTCGATGGCGATCGTGACCATCGTTGCGCTGACGCTGCAGGTCGCCGAGATCAGCGTTCGCTTCGACGAAGGCGTGCTGCAGGAACGCTATCTCTTCTACATCGTGCCGCTGTTGGCGGTGGGCATGTGCGCGGCGCTGCTGCTGACTCGGCATCCGCTGAAGACGCTCGTGGGCGGCTCGGTCGTGTTGGCAGCGCTGACGGCCACCGCTCATTACGAGTCCGCGCGCACCGCGTTCTGGTACGAGGTGTCACCCGCCATGACCAGCTTCTACGACTGGATCCGTCCGGCATTCGGCGCCGCCGCCAGCCCCGGGGCACCCGCAGATGCCTCACGTCAGGTGCTCGCCGGAATTGTCGTACTCGCGCTGGGGGTGCTCGTGGCCGCGCTCGCGCGATGGATCTCGCCACCGCGCCTGCTCGCGGGCGTGGCCACTTTGTCGATCGTGTTCTGCGCAGTGGAGACCGTCCACGCCATGGCGGTTGTCATCGACGGCAATGCCAGCGGCGGCGGATACGGCGGCGCCAGCCTCCGCGGCGTCGACTGGGTCGATCGACACGCGCCCCAGGGCGCCTCGGTCGAGCAGGTGGTGAGCAACGTGGGAGGGCTGGGCCAGTCTCGCGGGCTGTGGGAGGACAGCGAGTTCTGGAATCGCTCGATCGTCGGCGCATACACGTTCGGCACGGTCATCGACTCGTACTTCGGGACCCCGACCCTGAAAGTGAACGAGCAGTCGGGCGCGGTGGTGTCCGCTTCGAGCGCATCTGAGGGAGCGGGCATACCGTCGCTGCACTATGTCGTCGCGGCGGCGCGTGGCTTCCCGATCGAGCTCGCGGGCACAACGCTCGGCCGCTCGCCCACAGGGGCGCTGGCACTGACGAGGCTCGCGGGCCCGCCGCATGCGGCATGGGCGGTGCTCGGCGTCTCGAGCGACGGCTGGCTCGCCGTCGGGCGCCCGGCGACGCTGCGGCTGTACATGCTCCGCGGGACCCCCGCTCGCTGCGCGAGCGTCGGCTTGACGCTGTCGCTCAGCGCGCTGTCCTCATCGACTCGCAGCCTCCTGCTCAGCGGTCGGGGCATCAACCGCGAGGTGGGCTTCGCACCCGGCCAGACGCGTACGGTCTACGCGCGCATGTGCGGCGAGACGGGCGCCGCTCCTGCGCTGCAGATGCTCAACGGCCAGAGCCCGGCCGCATCCGATCCCGAGGTGACGCTCCAGCTGCAGCGGGTGACGGTGGCGCTGGCATGAGCGCCCGCGCCGCAACGGTGCGGCCGGGATGAGCCCGCTGGGTCGAGCGGGTGTCGCGACGCTGCTCGTAGCGGCGCTGACGGGCTGCGGGCGCAGCTCCGCGACCGGCGGCTCGACGCCGGCGCGTGTGGCTGCTTCAACCGCGGCGGATGGCCGGCCGGGCTGCGCGCGTCAGGTCCGGCTCGCGGTGCAGTCGCGCCAGCAGGTCGGCATCGGCGCCGGACCCTTGGCGGTCGAAGGCCCCACCGCGTGGGTCGCGCGCCCGCAGGCCGGCTACGTCGTTCGAGTGGCGCCTGACGGCAGCAGCGCGGTCGACGTCGGCGGCACTCCGATCAGCCTGGCCGTCGGGTTCGGGCGGCTGTGGGTGGCTGAGCGCGATGCCGATCGCGTCGCCTCGCTCGATGAGCGCACGCTGCGCCAGGACACGGCCGCGAGCGTGCCGGTACCCGTGAGCGTGGTCACCGGCCCGCTCGGTGTGTGGGCGCTGAGCATCGACACCGTCTCGCTGTACAAGCTCGATCCGCTGCACGGGACAACCTCGCGTGCGCTCGACTCGCCCGTCGCGAATCCCGGCGACATGGTCGCGGTGGGGGGCGAACTGTGGGTGCTTGGCGCCGGCGAAGAGGGTCTGTCGCCGTTCAACGCGGGGCTCGAACGGATCGTGCGCGCCGGATTCAGCCTCCCTGGGCAGTCGCTGAGCGGCCTGAGCGCCGCCGCTGGCACGATCTGGCTCGGCGAGACGGCCGGCCGATCGCTGCTGCGAGTGGAAGCGGACACCGCGGCCGTGCGCAAGCTGCCCGCCCCTGACGGCATGCAACCGATCGCCACCGCAGTCGGCGCGTGCGGCCTGTGGGTCGCCGACGGCTCCGGCGAGGTGGCGCTCGTGGATCCGCAGACCGGCGCGCCGTTGGGAGCGCCGATCGATGTGGGCAGATCGGTCGCCGCGCTCGCCACCTCGGGCACGGTGGTTTGGGCGACCGACCCGCTGGACGGCACGCTTGTGCGCGTGGGAGCCAGCCCGGCGAGCGGGTGATACGCGCTCGAGGCAGTGCCGGCCGGCGAATTGACGAGCTCTACGCCGGGCTGCGGCCGGCCATTGCGAGCGCCATGCGTAGACCCGCCTGCAGCTCTGCCGCTGCCCGCTCCCACGTGCGCTCGGCGATGAGCTGCACCGCGGCCGCGGACATACGCTCCCTGCGATCGTGATCGTCGAGCAATCCTTCGACCGCCGCGCACAGCGCCAACGGATCGGGCTGGGCCAAGGTCAGCGGCCCGCTGGTGCCGAACGAGGCGAGCATCGACTCGCTCGCAAGCTCCACGCACGGCAGCCCGCACGCCATCATCTCCAGGCCGACGAGTGAGGGGTTGGTTAGGGAGAAGACCATGCCAAGCGTCGCCTGGGTGTAGAGCCGCTGGAGCCTGCGGTCGTCGAGCATGCCGAGATGGCGATGCTCGAACGGAGCCGTCGACGCGGTAGCTTCGCCGAACAGCGCGATCTGGACGGCGGGCCGTCGCCGTGAGAGCTCGGCCAGCGCGAGTAGCCCGAGCGGCACCGCCCGCCGCGGTGTGGCGCCGCGCGCGTAGAAGATTACGAGATCCTCCCGCCGGGGCTCGTCGATGAGACGGTAGGCGCCATGGTCGACGGCGAGGTCGAAGTGCGTGGCACTGGCGCCATAGCGGGAGCGCAGCAGCTCAGCCAGCCACGGGCTGGCAGCGATGCAGTGGAGCCCCTGGCGGTAGGTCTGCGCCGCCCACAGCGCCTCGGCCGACGCCCCGTAGAAGTCGGGCTCATGATCCTGCACCAGGTAGGCGCGGGCTCCGGCGTCAGGGAGCATCAGCGTCCGTGCCACCGTCTGCCACCCGGTGGCAAGCACGACGTCGGCTCCCCGCCAGTCCGCGAAGCTGGTCTGCAGGTCAATGCCGTTGGCACCATAGAACTCGTTGAAGCTGCGCTTCGTCACGGCTGAGTGCTCGCCCGCGTGGCGAGCCTCGCAGTCCTCCAGCCACACCGACACCGAGTGTCCGAGCGCGCGCAGCTCTCGCAGCAGGTTGACGACCGTCGCGTGGCCGCCGCTGCCCCTCCTGAACGACGGGATCACCGTGGCGATGCTCAGCGGCGCGTGGGGATCGGGGCGATCGGGCGAGAGCGGGGCGGGCCCCGACCGGGCGAGCTCCATCAGGGCTGGGGCGGGCATGACCGCGCGCCCCCCTGAGCGATGGCGTCCGAGCGCTGAAGCCATCAGGCTGCGCAGCCCCCCGGCGGCGTCACCGGCCATCAGGAGAGCAGCCGGCGTGCGCGGCGGGTCAGCGGGTGCAGCGGGCGTGCGGCGACTTTCACCAGCCGGCGGCGGCGAAGCGCCAGCAGGCGCTTCCCCGCCCAGCTCTGGCCCAGCCGAGCCAGCGGACGCTCGAAGCGTCGCGCGCGCCGCGCGAACTCCACGCGTTCGCGCAGGTGCACGTTGTACAGCTCGATCCCGCCGCGCAGGTCCGACAGCAGGTGCGCGGCGCCGGCTGCGGGCGCGGGCGGCGGTTCGCGACGAATGGCGAGCAGTGCCGCAGCCATGAACTGGCTTGACTGCTCCCACGAGGGCCACGCGCGCGCGGTCTCCAGGGCGTTGGCACGCAGGAAGTGCAGCAGCTTTCGGTCGCGCGCGAGCAGGTCGAGTTGGCGGGCTGTGCCGCGGAGGTCGTCCCAGTCGGTGAGCATTCCGTTCCAGCCGTGCTCGACGTACTCCTCGTGGCCGGTCACTGGCGTGACCACGCAAGTGGCGCCACGGTGGAACCCCTCGAGCGGCGGACCGAACATCCCCTCGACGCTGGAGAGCTTGAGCACCACGTCGGTGCGCCCGTACAGATCAGCCATTTCGCGGTGGCTGAGCGGGCCGACGATCTCGTCTGCCGCCACATCTCCGAGGGCCTTGCGGTCGCCGCATACGACCGTCACGTGGTGGGGTTCGTGCATCGCGGATGCCGCATCGACGGCGTCGTGAACGTGCTTGAACCATGCGCCAGGCGAGCCCTCGACGAGCACTCGCAAGAGCCCGTCCCTGTTGACGGGCGCTCGCTGCGGCGGAGCAAACAGCTGCTTGTCGATGCCATTGCGCACCAGGTAGCATCGCGCTTCGGGGCGTATGCCCGCGAGTGTGTCCGCGATCCAGCGTGCCTCGGTGATGAACGCCACCGGCAGATCGAGCGTCAGCCCAGCGCCCGAGCTGCTCCGCTTCCTCCGGTAGGTAGAAGCGATCCTCGAGGCTCTGCACGAAGTACGCGTAGCGCTCGGCCGACAGCTCGAACAGTGTGAACGTCGTCTCCCACCACGTGGCCACCGCTATGTCGTAGTGCTCGCACAGCGCGTGCTCGCGCGTGCGCACATGCAGATGCGGCAGGTGCTCGTAGCCGTGCCAGCTCGGCCCCTCCTGCTCGCGCACCAGGACGAGCGTCACGTCCCAGCCATCGATCGCGCTGAGTTGGCGCGCATGCTGCACGACCACGCCGACGCCCCCGGACAGCTGCAGGTCGTTGACCAGGAATGCGACCTTCATGCGGTCGGCTCGGCGCGCTCCGAGTGCTCTGGCAACTTGTCGCGTGATACGCCGGACAGGGGCAGCTCGAGCTGCCGCTCGAGCTCGTGGATGTAGGTGCGCCACTCCTCGAACCAGGCAGTACGCTCGCGCAACTCCTCCTGCTGCTTGAGGATCCTCTGGTCCAGGGCTTCCACCTCGGCCCGGTGCTCGCTCGCCAGCTGCTGCATCAGCGCCAGGTCGTTCTCCCGCTGGCGCTCCCAGCGTCGTTGGCCGAGCATGTCCGCCTGAATCGCCAGTGCGCCGCGCCACAGCTCGCGACGTCGCGCCCCGACGGCCGCGATGAAATGGGTTGCGATGGTCCCGTCCGCACCGACCCCGATCGTGAGCTCGTGCTCGACACGCTCGACGTCCCAGTCGGCCAGCGCCGAGCCGGCGATCGCGATCTGGCGCAGCAGCGTGTGCTCGGCGGGCAGCAGGCGACGCAGCTCCTCGAAGGCTCCCTCGCTCCAGGCTGTCAGGTGATGGGGGTTCTGGATCGACCAGAATGCGTCGTTGGGGACGCTGAGGACAAACGTGGCGCCGCGCTCGCGCGCAAGCGTCCCCATCCACTCCAGCAATGGGAGGAAGGTGCTCAGGTGCTCGACAACCTCGAAGCAGGTCACCACCGGGTCGCCCTCGAAGTGGCGCAGCGCATCGTCGATCCGCTGCAGGTCGACGGGATCGGTGAGGTCGCAACCAAGCTGGACCGCCTCGGGCATGCCCAGCTCGCGCGCGGCCGTCGCGACCACCGGCGCTTCGATGTCCACGAGCACTGCGTTCGCGGGCCTGGCGTCACCGAGCGCGGCGGCAGCAGCGACGCCGTTGCCGCAGCCCAGGTCCACCCATGGCCCGCCGCCGAGGATCAGCGGCCCGGCCATGCGATAGCGCAGCTCGTGCTCGGCCCGGATCGCCGGCGCCGTCTCGTGCGTGATTCGCTCTTGCCAGTCGGACATGCGCGGGTGGCCCTCGCAGGGCGTCGCTATCGTACCGGTGCCGATGACCAGCCCAGCCGTCGCCCGCGCCAGGCCACTGCGGCCCGTCGGAGAACCTCTCCGTGTCGCGTTTGTGGGCGCGCCGGTATGGCTCGACGGCTGTTGTCCCCCAGCGCCGTCGCACGGGCTGATGCCGGCGCGCTTTGAGACGAGCGGAGCAGGCGACGACGCGCGCACGCCGGATGCCTTGAACGACTTCCGGCCCCATGTCAGCGTGGTCTTCGATCCACCGTCCGTCTGCGTCGATGCTCTGCGGGCACTGCCGGGCGTCACCCTGGGCGTGCTCGTGGCGGGCATGCCAGAGGGCCCGGCCGCACGCGCAGCGGAGGGTCTGGACAGGCTCGTCTCGTTTGACCCTGCCCTGACCGGCGAGCAGCTCGGCGCCCGTCAGATCTGGCGCGCCGTCCCGCCGCCGGTGAGCGACGCGCTCTACGCCGAGGTGCGCCCGCTGCACCGCGCACCGCGCGCGATGTCGGTCGGACGCTCGAGCGAGCATCGCGAGGCGATGCTCATGCCTGCCAAGCACCACCACGACCTTCTGCAGGTGATCCACGGCGTGCATGGAGCGTCGCTCGCCGAGCTGCTGGGAGAATGCGACGTCGGGGTATACGTGGCCCGTGAGCCAGGCGGCGGTTTCGGTCACCAGGTGGGCATGCATCTGGCGGCCGGGCACCTGCTGCTGAGCGAGCACCTCTCACCCGCACACGGGCTGGAGCGCAACATCGACTACCTCCTGCTCGACTCGCCGCACGGCCTCGTCTGGTTTCTGGACCGACTCCGGCGCTTTCCCGAGATGCACCGGCGTATCCGCGTACGTGGACGCCTGAAGGCCGAGCAGTACCGCGCCTCGCGCCTGTTCAGCCGTCTCGCCCATGATCTGCTGCTGGACGTCGGCGCATTCGGAGCGGCCCTGTGACATACGAGCTGCACCCGCGGTGGCGATCGCTCGAGGAGTTGATCGAGGCGTACGCCGGTGAGGATGGGGCGCTCAAGCTCGACCTGGGCTGCGGGTACGTCAAGCCCGACGGGTTCATCGGCCTGGACGACCTGACGGGGGCCGGCGTGCAGATCCCCACCGAGGAGCGAGCACCGGACGTGTTCCTCGATCTGAACAGTGCTCCGCTCCCGTTCGACGCGGACTCCTGCAGCGAGGTTCGCAGCTCCCACTTCCTCGAGCACTCGGATCTCGACCACGTGTTCGATCAGGTATTCAGAGTGCTGGCGCCGGGTGGGACGTTCTTCTTCGTGGTGCCCTACGCCAACTCCGCTCAGGGGATGTTTCCGGGCCACCATATCTTCCTCACCGAGCAGTTCTTCCACGACAACCTCCACTTCCAGCGTCTCTTTCGCATCGTCCGGGAGGATTACTCGCCAAGCGATGTGTGGAACGCCCTGCCCGAGGGGTTCCGCAAGCTGCTGCCCTTCGAGCAGGCTCGTCAGGTTCTGTTCAACGTGTGCCACCAGATGTCCATATGGGCGACCCCCCGCAAGGGCGAGTTCGCGTAGGGGCTAGCGGCGCCGCTCGCTCCCCTTGCTCGCCACGTCGCTCCGCGCATCGCGTATCAGCTCCGGATAGACCCGTGAGGCGCGAAAGCGCTCCGCTTGCGCGCGGCCTGCGGCCTGTACCTCCGCATAGGCAAACGGCTCGCACGCGAGCACGTCGACC
Source organism: uncultured Solirubrobacteraceae bacterium (assembly GCA_963756205.1). Taxonomy (GTDB): domain Bacteria; phylum Actinomycetota; class Thermoleophilia; order Solirubrobacterales; family Solirubrobacteraceae; genus Palsa-744. The sequence continues at coordinate 915,116 of CAVWMU010000002.1, read as the reverse complement.
AGCTCCAGGAGCTGCTCCGGCGTGCTTGCCTCGAGATAGTCGATCCCCGGCCGCAGCTCGTGGCGCGGGCTGAGCGGCTCGGAGATCACGAGGTTGCCTGCGGCCAGGGCGATGCAGACACGGTTCTCGAACGACGGGTAGGGGTTGTTGTGCAGGTTGAGCTGGACGTCCGCCCGGCGCATGAAGCGGATCAGCTGGTCGCCGAAGAGCCCATGGCCGATGTGCACGATCGGGTGCGCCCGCTTGACGGGCGCGAGCATCCGCTCGCGATGCTCGGTCGAGCGTCCCACGAACAGCAGCCGCGGCGGCTGCGCGCGCTCCCGCACATCCATGAACAGGCTGTCCGCTACGGGGATCGGCAGGGATCTCCACACCGGCAGCACGCTCGCGGCGGTCTCGGCGATGAGCGGGTCGAACGAGACGATGCGATCGAAGTTGCCCGCGTCGACCTGTTCGAGCCACCACATGCGTGCGCGCAGGTCGGGGTGATCGCTGGCGCTGGCGCTGCCGCGCGGCAGCGGCTCGGTCAGGTAGCCGATCGTGATGGCGCGCAGCGACTCGAATAGCCCAGCGGGGATGATCTCGGGTCGAAACACGAGCACCACGTCCGGGTCGAGATCCTGCAGCGTCGCGAGCATCGGCTCCGGGGGTGCGGCCGCGCGGAAGTCGATGAACACAGGGTCGAGCCCCGACGTCGCCTGCTCGAGGGCGCACTGGCGGAAATAGACGCTCTGCCCGACGAATGCGATGCGCAGGAGCTGCTGGGAGGCGGGGAGGGCATCGCCCAACGCCGGCGCGGTGCCCTCGACGTGCGCGGCCGTCACAGCTGCTCGGCTACCCGCGGAGCTTCGCGGTCGAACAGGAGGAAGCCGCCGACGAGAGCCACCACGCTGATCCCGATCGGGATCATCAGCAGGCCGTACCCGCCGATCGCGCTGGCCGCCGTGGGATAGCTGTGGCTGACGAACACGTGTCGCGCCTGCTCGAGGATCGCGGCGAACGGGTTGGCCATCAGCACGTGACCCAGGTCGATGCTCAGCCCGAGCAGCTTGAGCGATCCGAGCGTAAGAATCGGGATGAAGATCCCCGACGCGTAGAAGGTCATCTGCTGCAGCACTTCCCAGATCGGCCGGATATCGCGGTAGCGCACGTAGGAAACCGACAGGATCATCCCCAGGCCGGCTGTGAACAGGGCCAGGACGACCACGAGCAGCGGTAGCTCGAGCCAGCTCCACTGCGGCGAGCCGCCGGCGACGAGCAGGAAGATGACAACGGGGATGAGGTTGAGCGAGAGGTTCAACAGCGCGTTGAGCACAATCGAGAGCGGTACCGCCAGTCGCGGGAACTCGATCTTGCGCACGAGGTTCTCGCGGTCCACGAGACAGCTGACGCCCCCGGACGCCGATTCGGCGAAGAAGTTGAACAGCACGACGCCCAACAGCAGCGAGGTTCCGAAAAACGGCTCGTTGCTCCCGGCGGCGAGTTTGGAACGGCTGACCACGAGATAGATGACCCCGAACAGCAGCAGCGGGCGCATCAGCTGCCACAGGTAGCCGAGGGCCGAGCCGAAGAACGCGAGCTTGAACTCGGTCTTGGCGAGCACCCACGTTAGGTGCCACAGTCGCCTCGGATCCGACCCGAGCGCCGATGGTCCCTTGATCGGGCGTCCGAGACCCTCCAACGTCGCCGCCGGCGCGGAGCCGGGCAGGCGGCCCTCGGTGAGCCGAGTCGGCGGCGGGTCGATGACGTTCATCGCACCGTCCTCTGCAGGAATCCCTGTGGATGGCAGGAAATGCCGTAGATCTCAAGATCTCGCCGTACGTGGAAGTCGCGGCCTGCGGTGCTGGCGAGCCAGTCCTCGACCGCTGGCAGCACCCCTCTCGGCCAGTCTGGGTCTGCTCGCATCGGCTCGATGTCCACGCACCCGTCCTCGACCACCAGGAAGCCACCCGGCGAGACGAAGCGAGCGAAGCCGTCGAGCGCGGCGCGGGTCGTGCGGTAGGTGTGGGCGGAGTCCTCGACGACCATGCATCGGTCGCCGCTCGCGATGAGCTCGGCGACGCGGTCTGGCAGCAGCGGATCTACCACGTCCCCCTCGAGCAGCGTGATCGTCTCGGCGTAGAGCGGGTCGGCCGCTGCCAGCGCGTCTGCTGCCGCAGAGACGTCGATGTCGATGGCGATAACCCGTATATCCGCCTCCAGCCCGTACTGGCGCAATGCGCGGAGCCGGTCGCGGAACCACAGAGTCGAGCCGCCGAACTGCACGCCGATCTCGATCACGACGTTGGGGCGCGAGAGCCAGAGCAGGTGCTCGAATACCCTGAGATCCTCGGGGAACTGGAGCATCCTGACTCCGGCATAGGAGTCCTCGAAGTGCTGACGCGTCCGGGCAAGCCACAGCTCACGGATCGTCGCGTCGAGCGGCAACGAGACCGCCGTCGGGAGGGTCGAATGGGGAAGTGTGTGCCCAGCGGATGCCATTCAGCTCTCCCGCGCGGCCGCGATCGGTGTTTCACGATCGACGGTGAACCGAAAGGGGAGAAACACGGCGGCGTCAGTGGCGATCGTGCCCGTCACCACTACGCTCGCAAACCGCTCGCGTCGGTCGATCCAGGCGGCCCCGGTGCCGCGGTGAGCAAGCGCGGGAGTGGCGTGATAGCGCTCGGGCGCAAGCAGGTTTTCGAAGCTGATGCGGAAGGTCAGTTGATCGCCGGCGCGATGCAGTCCGGTGTGCTCGTCGGTCCATTGGTTGGTAGCGCCCAGCACGTTGATGCGCCGGCTGTTTTGCAGCACGACACCGAACAGCGGGTCGTCGACGTCATCGCGGAAGCGCACGCGCGCGGCAAAGGCGCATGGCCGTCCTGTCTGAAGGGTTTCGGCGCGCTCTCCGTGCTCGTCCTCGAACCAGGCCTCCAGGATCTCTGCCCGGCCATCCCCGTAGCGCTGAGCAGCAACGTCAGCCGCTCGATCGCCCACCGCTCCGGGTGCGATCGAGCTCTCCTCCGCGCCAGCCACATCAGACGTCCCTCCGCTCTCATCCTCTGCCTCGGCCGCTGCTTGCTCTAGCTGGCGGGCGTGCTCTGAGAAGTTGAGCTCGAGGTAGCGGTTGCCGATGCGTTCGGGGGCGCCGAGCTCGACGGTGCGACCGTGCTCGAGCAGCAGAGCGCGGTCGCAAAAGCGCTGGACGGCGCCCATATCGTGGGTCACGAGCAGAACCGTGGAGCCGCTCTCGCGGATGCGCTCGAACTCGTCGTAGCACTTCTGCTGGAAAGAGGCATCGCCGACGGCGAGGACCTCGTCTATGAGAAGAATCTCCGCGTCGACGTGAATCATCACCGAGAAGGCGAGGCGTACGAGCATCCCCGAGGAGTAGTTCTTGATCTTCAGGTCGATAAACTCGCCCAGCTCGGCGAAGTCGATGACGCTGTCGAAGCGACGGCGGGCCTCGCGCGGGCTGAGCCCGAGCATGGTGGCGTTCAGCATCGCGTTGTCGCGCGCGGGCAGGTCGGGGTTGAAGCCGACGCCGAGCTCGATGAAGGTGGACATGCGCCCGTTGACGTAGATGCTGCCGCTGTCGACGCCGTAGATCCCGGCCAGGCACTTGAGCAGCGTCGACTTGCCCGAGCCGTTGCGCCCGACGATCCCGAAGAACTCCCCTGGCTCGACCGCGAAGGAGACCCCGCGCAGGGCGTGCAGCGTATCGGTGGCGCTGCGGCGAAACGGGTGCAGCGCGCGCTCCTTGAGCGTGCTGACCTGTTCGCGCGGGATCTCGAAGCGCTTGTGGACGCGGTCGACGACGACCGGTGGCAGATGGTCTTGGCTCATGCGTCTAGAAGGGTAGCCGCGCCTCCCCGGGCGAACCTGAGCATAGGTAGTGTGTGGAGGAGGCGACCCGTCCGCTCAAGCCCGTCGGCCAAAGGAGCGATGCTGGCCATGTGATGGGCTGCCACTCCCGCAACATGATCGATAGAGCCAGCGGTGGGCGCGTTGCCCGCGTGATGGCGGCCCTGTTCCTCAGCGGACTGCTGATGGCCGTGACCGCAGCCGTGGGCACCCCGCGCGCGGGCGCGGCGGAAGCGGGCGTCAACGCATCCGATCCGAGCGCGACCGAGACTGCCGACATGAAGGCACTGGGAACGCATTGGGTGCGGATGTTCGTCAGCTGGCGAGCCCTGCAGCCGACGCCGGGCGCGATCGCACCGAGCGCGCTGGCGTCCTACGAACAGATCTTCGCGCAACTGCCGCCCGGCACGAAAGTGATCCTCGACGTGGTCGACAGCCCACAGTGGGAGACCGGCTCCTCCGACGAACACATGCCGCCGGCCAATCCGCGCGACTACGCCGCGTTCGTGGGCGCGCTCGCCCAGCGGTTCGGAACGAAGGTGGCGGCATACGAGATCTGGAACGAGGAGGACGCTCCCGCATGGTGGATAGGCGCCCCCAACCCGACCGCGTACGCGCAGCTGCTGGAGGTCACCTACCCGGTGGTCAAGGCTGCGGACCCGAGCGCCACGGTCGTGCTGGGCGGGCTCACCGGCAACGACTACCAATTCCTGGAAGGCGTCTATGCGGCGGGCGCCAAGGGCTCGTTCGACGCGGTGGGGGTGCACACGGACACCGCCTGCAACAAACTCTCGCCCTACGAATTCCTGCGCGGCCCGGAAAACCGGCTGGTCCCCGATTCGTTCCTGGCCTACCGCGAAGTGCACGCGGTGATGCTGGCCAACGGCGACGACAAGCCGATCTGGATGACAGAGCTGAGCTGGCGCACGACGGATGCGACCTGTTCGGAAGGGGCGTGGGCTGGGCAGACGGCCGAAGGCGTCAGCGAAGAACAGCAGGCGACATATCTTCGGCAGGCATACCACTGCATGGCGGAAAACCCATATGTGCAGGTGGCGCTGTGGTTCCCGCTGCAGGACGAAGGAGCGGTGCTGTCCGGGCTGCTGCGCGCCGACGGCTCGCACAAGCCCTCGTTCGCGGCGATGCGCTCGTACGTGCGCGAAGGCGACCAGCTGAGCGAACCGTGCGGGAACTTCTCAGGGCCGAAGATCACGGTCGCCTCGCCGACGGACCGCACCAGCTACTCGGGCCCGCTGCCGATCAACGTGTCGGCGACGAGCTCCGCCGGCGTGTTCCGAATCAGGCTCGAGTGGGACGGGAAGCTGATCCGCAACTACGACGGACCTGACTTCCCCACGACCCTGTCCGGGGCGATCGAATGGCAGGGCGCCAAGCACATCCCCTACGGCTGGCACACGCTGACGTTCCTCGCCTACGACAAGGAGCGCAACGTGTCGCAGGCGAGCATCCTCGTCTACCACGCGCGGCCGGGCTCCAAGGGCGCCAACAAGCACAGCGCCGTCGGGCGCAAGAAGGGCGGACGGGGCCACGGGAGCGCCTCGGGGCGCGGCGGGCACCGCCAGCGCAAGCACCGCTAGACGTATGACCTCGCGCATCGCCGGCCGCGAGTGTTCGCGCTGCTAGTCCACCCAATCCCAGCAGCGCAGCTCGCGTGCCGGGCGCTCGGCCGCCACCGCCGCCGCGGCGCCGCGGCCAGGCTCGAGCTCGGCTATCCACAGCCGCCGCCCGTCGTCACCGGCGCCCGCGCCGCCGATTCCCACGCCACGGCACTTCAGCTCGGCCTCGTGGCGAGTCCAAGCGCGCAGGAACTCACGCCGGCGAGTCGCCGCATCAAGGGCCGCCAAGCGCCGCGCCTCGGTCGCGCCGAGCGTGCGCGCGGCGATCGCGACCTCGTCGATCGGACGGCGCGCGGCCTCCACGTCGACGCCAACCGCCCCGCTCTCGCTGAACGCGTATAGCGCCACCTGCCCCGAGTGCGACATGTTGAAGCCCAGTTCGGAAGGGCCGGCAGAGTCCGCGGACGAGGGCGGCTGTGCCGCCGGCGCTCGATCGGCGTCCTGTACGAGCGCCGGCTTGCCGTGCTCGCCGGCGATAAATCGCAGCGATCGTGGGTCACGCTGGAGGTAGCGGCCTAGCAGCGCCCGCAGCAGCCCACGCGAGCGCCTCCACAGCTCCCCGTCGCGTTCGTTCACCATGCGCAGCGCCCGCCCGCGCTCGTCGTCGCACAGCAGCTCTCCCAGGTCCTCCGCCACCGTCGCCAGGTCCGCTCGCCACACGTGGACGCCGCCACCGGCGAGCACCGGGCGAAGCGGACCCGGCGCCCAGGCGTGCTCTGCGGTCGCAGGCATCGCGCTCTCTCAGTCGAACAGCGCTTCGATGGCTGTCAGGAAGCGGTCGGCCAGCTCGATCGCCCGCTGCGCCTCCTCAGGCGGCGCCGACCAGGCGTCGTAGTCGGCCTGCTCGCGCTCGGGCTGGATCTTCTGCACCTCCGCCGCCAGCCCGGCGTCTATCTTCCCGCCCTCGACGAACGCGCTGCGAAGCTCGTGCCACGTCCCCTTGTGGGTCTTGGCGGAGGAGTCCTGCTCACTGAGCGCCGCTCTGGCTCCATACAACATCGCGTAGTAGGCGGCGCTCAGCGCGGTGGAGGGGTCCTCCTCCACGGCCACCTCAGCCGCGGCCAGGCGCCGCCGCGGCGCCTGAAGGAACTCACTCGAGCGCGGGCTCATAGCTACTCCCCCAGCACGACCTTGTCGCGGTCCATCTCTGCGATGAAGAAAGATTTGATCTCACGACGCTGCGCCAGCCACGCCGGGGTGTGGACGTGGACGGAGAACGACCACGTCAACGCGTCCAGTCCGAGCTCGCTGGCAGCGTCGTCGAGCATCCCGCGTACGCGCATCCGGCCGTCCCATGAGGCGTCGTCCACCAGCACGAGCACGTCCACGTCAGACTCCGCCGACGGTTGCTCGCCACGCGCACGCGAGCCGAACAGCCATGTGGCGTGCAGCTCGTCCTCCAGACGCACGCGCAGCTCCTCGACGAAGCGCTCTACCAGTGCGCGCTCATCAGCTGACAGCGATGCTTCGGCCAGCATGGTCATAGAGCGAATCTAGCGCTGCAGGACTTCGCGGGCGAATTCAACCAGTTGGCTGGTGCGGCGGATCGCGCCTGTTCGGTCTTGGCCGGACACGTTGAGGAAGCTGTAGTGAGCCTTGTCCTTCAGGCCCACGAGGCGCTCGAAGTCGTTCGCGGCGGCCTCGCCGCCGGGCGTGATTCGGCGCAGGAAGGTTGCCGCATCTCGGTGGTCGGGTCCGCGGGAGCTCTCACCGAGCGCCTTGCAGCAGGCGGCGTCCGCGGCCGCGATGCCGGCCAGCACGGCGAGTCCCGCCGCTACGTTGTGGGACTCCAGCGAGTCTTCGCTCGCTACGAGCTCTGCGACCTCGAGGTACTTCTCCGCGTCCGCGAGCCGCTTGCGAGCGTCGGCTGCGTCACACGGGCGCGAGCGACGGTCCTTCGTTGCCCGGCGGCTCATCGCGTTCTCCCGAGCAGCTCGCGAAGCGGCATCCCGGCGAGGTCGATGGCGTCTCGCCGAAGGTCATGCAGGACGGGCGGATCCTCGTCGCGCATTTGCCCGATGTCCTGCTCGGCGAAGTCGATGACGCCAGCGTGATTACCCGTCCACGCGAGGACCGCATCGCCGATGTCCTTCAACTGCTCGCCCCACGTCGTATCCTCGGCATCCACGCCGGCTGGCCGGACGACGAATATGTCGACGTCGCTGTCCAGGTCGCCATCACCCCGTGCGGTCGACCCGAACAGAGATGCGTGCACCGGGGGAATGCTCCAGGTCGAGAAGGCGTGACGCAGGCGGTCGAGGAGCTCGATGCGTATTAGAGCCAGGGTTTCCACGGCCGGCGCCGCCACGTGCTGCCTGTTGAGCGTGTACAGCGACGCAGGCGGTGCCTCCTGGCGCAGGACGAGCCCCTGGTGCACCAGGCGATCGAGCGCCTTGGCGATCGCCGCCACCGAACCGCGCCGAGCAAGCCGGGCGACCCCGCGGCCGGTGAGTGGCTGCGTCGTCCCGGCGAGCACCACCAACACATCCCCCTCCACCGTCGGGGCCACCGCACTGTAGGCACGAGACACATTCATGGAATGTCAACTATATCGGACGAATATCTCTATAGCAAGACATTTGTCTTGGAAACGTGACATGCATGGTCACCAGGCCAATCTAGGCGCTGAATCTCATCCGATCAGCCCAAGGGCGCGCCCAGCCCCCCGGCGGCTACGCTCTTGCGCCAATGCGCGCCCTGACGGTCCACCTGCCCGGCCTCGTGGTCATCGAACCGACGGTGCACCGCGACGAGCGCGGCTTCTTCTGCGAGACCTATAGAAGCGAGTGGCACGCGCAGGCGGGAATCCCGCAGGAGGAGCAGTTCATCCAGGACAATCACTCGCGCTCGACGCGCGGGGTGGTGCGCGGCATGCATTTTCACGTGGGCGACGGCGTGTGCAAGCTGGTGCGCTGCGCGCGCGGGCGCATTCTCGATGTGGCCGTGGACCTGCGCAGGGGCTCGCCTACGTACGGGCGCTGGGAGGCGGTGGAACTGGACGAGCACAGCATGCGCGAGCTGTATGTGCCGGTTGGCTTCGCGCACGGCTTCTGCGTGCTCAGCGACGTGGCCGACGTGCTGTACAAGCAGACCGCGTACTACGCGCCGGAGATCGAGCGGGGGATCGCGTGGGACGACCCGGAGATCGGCATCGAATGGCCGCTGCCGGCACAGGAGCTGACGGTCTCCGAGCGCGACGCCGTGGCGCCGCGGCTGAGCGAGATCGCCGACGAGCTGCCGTTCGAGTGGCATCCTTGATGACGATGCCCGCCCGTCTGCAGCGCCTGCGCGAGCGCACCAACGGCTACACGGTCACCCCCGAGCAGTACGTGCGCTTCGCCTACGCGGGGCTCGGCGCGCTGACGCTGATCGTGCTCACGGGCGCCGCCGTGCGGCTGACGGGCTCGGGCCTGGGCTGCCCCACCTGGCCGAAGTGCTACGGCAACGTGTACCCGCCGCTGAGCACGCACGCGCTGATCGAGTTCTCCAACCGGCTGATCACCGTGCCGGTGTCGATCGCCGCGGGGCTCGCGTGGCTGGCGGCCGTGCGCCGCCGCCCGTACAGGCGCGACCTGGTGTGGCTGGGGGCGCTGCTGCCGCTGGGCGTGGTCGCGCAGGCGGTGCTGGGCGGCTTCACCGTCAAAGGCCAGCTCGACTACGGCTGGGTTATGGGCCACTTCGCGCTGTCGATGCTGATCCTCGTGGCCGCTGTTGTGCTGGTCTGGCGCGCCCGCAATGACCCGCAGGTGGTGTCTGCGGGTGTGGAGAGCATGGATGGCGTGGTGGCGGGAGATCGCGGCGTGGGAGGCGCACATGGCGCACTGCGGGCCAGCGCTGGTGGAGCGGGCGCTCGAGGCGTGGCCACGGACCCGGCGATCGTGCGCGCGCTGCGCTGGCTGCTGGCGCTGGGCGCGCTGACGATCTTTGCTGGCACCGCCGCCACCGCCGCCGGGCCGCACGCGGGCGGCTCGCCGGGCCAGAAGATCAATCGGTTGAGCTTCGACGGGCGGGGCACGATGGACTTCGTCATCCACCGCCACGCGGAGATCGCGCTCGTGTTCAGCCTGGCGGCAGTGCTCGTGTGGTGGCTGGCGCGCCGGCGCGAGGTCGTCGCGGCGGTGCAGCAGCCGCTGACGGCGCTGTGCGTGCTGCTCGCGCTGCAGGGGGCGGTGGGGCTGGATCAGTACGAGACGCACCTGCCGACGGAGCTGGTGTGGGTGCACGTGGCGCTTGCCAGCGGCGCGTGGCTGGCCGTCCTATGGGCGGCGTGCGCCGCCGGCGCGCTGGCGCCGTTCACGGTTCGCAGGAGCGCCGAGCGGCCCGTCGAGGGCCAGCTGCGGACTCCCAGCGCCGCATAACTCCCCGGAAATTAGGGCTTGTTTGCCGCGTGCGCGCTGCGTTTGCGCGTCCGGCCGTCCTCACCAGCGGTTAGCCTGCTCGCAGCAACGACACTCGAGAAGGGAGTGGCATGACCAAGAACGAGCTGGGCGAGCAGGTCGCGGAGCGCACTGGGCTGTCCGCCAGCCAGGCACGTCAGGTGGTTGAGGCGGCGATCGAGGTGGTCTCCGACGAGCTGGCCGCCGGGGGGGAGGTCGCGCTTGCCGGCTTCGGCAAGTTCAGCGTCAGCCACCGTGCCGCTCGCCAGGGGCGCAACCCGGCGACGGGCGAGACGATCAACATCGCGGCCTCCAAGGCGGCGAAGTTCTCCGCGGCGAGCGCTCTGAAGAAACGCCTCAACGGCTGACTCGCTGACGGCATACGCCGGTGTCACCGGCCCGAGCGGGCCGGTGACAGTGGCTGCGCGCGCTTCAGCACCGGCACCGGAGGCCGAGACGACGGCGGCGGGCGACGCGCGCGAATCCTTACTGCTCGGTAACCCGTCGTTTAGGCGGGTGGAGGAGGCTTGACGACGACCTTCTCTATGCGAAAGCGGGTGTTGCCGTATGAGTCGAGCTGACGTCGCGATCGAGGCCACGCCGCTGGAGCGCTACGAGTCGCTTGCGCGCTTCTACAACTCCGACGAGCGCCGCGTGCGCTCGCGCGAGCTCGACGTGGGGCTGTGGTGGCGCGAGGACGCCGAGGGGCCGCTGCACCGCGCGGCGTGGATCAGCGACACCGGCGAGCTCTACCTCGTGCGACTCGGCCCGGCCGCGGAGGGTGGCGGGCAGGTGGAGGTGCTCGCGCGTGTGGATGACCGCGAGCTGCTGGATTGCGTGCTGGACGGCTGGCGCGAGCGCTGCGGTGAGCCGGGGTCGCTGGGGTGGCTGCGCGAGCGGACCGCGCTCAGGAACCGCGCGAGCGCGGATGGCGCGCGAGCCCGTCCTCGGGAACCGGCTCCCAGGGCGCGGCCGAGTCGACGAACTGGCGGTACTGCGGTCGTATGCCCGGATCGCGGTCGAGCGTCCCCAGCCGCACCGCGACCTCCCGATCGGCGAACGGGTCGCCGCTGAACAGCGCCGAGCCGCACGTCGCGCAGAACAGCTTGGGCACGCCCTCGGGGGGCTTGAAGCAGCGCAGCTGCTCCTGGCCGTGCAGCAGCCGGAAGCCGTCCTGCGGCACGCGGCCGTTGGCGGAGGAGCCGGTGCCGGTGCGCCGCTGGCAGTGTGTGCAGTGGCAATAGCCGGCGGACGCGAACGGAGCGGTGATCTCGAACCGCACGGCTCCGCACAGGCAGCCGCCCTGCAGGGGAGCGTCGGGCGAGGGGGGACTGTCGACGCTGCTGGCGATGACGACACGATAGCCCGCGCTGCGACGAGCAAGAGCACGGCGTGCGAGCCGCCGGACCGCGGGTGCGAGCCGCCTGAGGGCACGTGCGCGGCGAGGATCGATAGGATGCCGCCAAGCATGACCGGCGCCCCGCAGGCCCAACGCAACAGCACCCGTCCTGGCGCTCACGGGAGGACCCGATGACCTCCTACCCGGGCTGGGGCTCGTGGAGCTTCCAACCGATCGTGATCATCGCGCTGCTGGCAGCGGCGGTGGTGTATGCGCGCGTGTACAAACGCGCCGTCGCGCGATCGTCGACGTCGGCGCCCAACGCCGGCCACTGGGTGCCGTACGCGGCCGGCCTGTTGACCATCGCGGTGGCTCTGCTTTCGCCGCTGGACCCGATCGGCGACAAATACCTGCTGTCGGCGCACATGATGCAGCACGTGCTGCTGTCGGACATCGCGCCGGCGCTGCTGATACTCGGCCTGCGCTCGCCGGTGCTGCCCCTCGGCCTTTCGCGCGAGGCGCTGCTGGCGGTTGCGCCCGCGGGTGGCAGGTCCGGCCGCGTGCTCGCGCGTCTGACCTCGCCGTGGCTGGCCGTTCCGCTGTGGGCGCTGGCCACCTGGATCTGGGCGCTGCCGAGCGTGTTCGACTACGCCGCCCAGCACCAGGTCGTGCATGCGCTCGAGCACGCCACGCTGTTCTACACGGGCCTGGCGATGTGGTGGCTGATCGTCGATCCGCTCCCCCGCGCGCGCCTGCGCCCCAACGGCCAGCGGCTGGCGCTGCTGGGCTTCACGCGCCTGGCCAGCGCATGCGTGTGCCTGCCGCTGACGTGGCTGTCGAGCACCGAGTACCCGCTGTATGCCAGCGCTGCGCGCGGCTACGGCCTGTCGGCGCTCAACGACCAGCACCTCGCCGGCGCGAGCATGTGCTTCATCGAGGCGCTCGTCTTCGGCATCGCCTTCGCCGCGGTGTTCATCAACATCCTCGGCCGCGACGACTCGCGCACGACGCTCGGCGAATACGCCGCAGGCGCGCGCGAGCACCTGCCGACCTGACGCTTAGCGTCACTCGACGAGGGGAAACGCGTTTCGTAGCTGCTCGATCGGGCGGCGGTTTCCGCTATGGCCGCGTCGATCTCCTCGGGGAAGCTCTCGTAGTAGGCCAGCGCCAGTCTGATGCTCGGTTCGTCGGCGCTGCCCCCTTCGACCATGCGCTCCACCGATCCGATGTCTCGGTAGGCATCCACGATTTGCCAGACGTCGTGCGCGGTCCCTACCACCCACGCACGACGATCTCCGTCGGTGTCCCGGAACGCGATGCCGGGGAACAGCCGCATGCGCAATGCCTCATCGCTGAGCGCGTCAACCACCGCGCCCTCCTTGCCCTCAGCCGCAGCCGGTGTTGTTACCGCAGCTGGAGCAGGTGTAGCACGACCCCGTCCGCTGCATCATGCCCCCGCACTGGCTGCACGCCGGGCCGAGGTCGAGCCCCTGCAGGCGCGCGGGGACGACCGGCGGGGAGTCGGTGAGGGCAGCCGTGGCGGGCATGCGCTGGGCGCCGTCCACGGCGTATGCCTGGGTGGAGGCGCTCGGCGATCCGCCGTCGCTGCCGTTGCCGGGGCTGGCGGTGTCGGAGACGAGCACCGACTGCGCGGCGTCCTGCGCGGCTTTGCGCGCGCGCACCTCCGGTGTGAGGATGCCGAGCTCCTCCTGGGCGTCGACGTCCAGGAAGCGCGAGGCCAGCCAGCGCATGATGTAGTCGGGCATCGACTTCGCGAACGGGATCTCCGGGTTGCCGGTGATGCCCTCGGGCTCGAAGCGCATGTAGCTGAACTTCTGCACGAGCGTCTCCAGCGGCACCCCGTACTGCAGCGCGATCGAGATGGCGGTCGCGAACGAGTTCATCATCCCGCGCAGCGTCGAGCCCTCCTTGCCGATGTCGGTCAGGAAGATCTCGCCGACGGAGCCGTCCTCGTACATGCCCGCGGTGATGTAGCCCTCGTGGCCGGCGATCGAGAACTTGTGGGTGATCGACTGGCGCTCGCGCGGCATCCGCTTGCGCCGCGGCCCCGCCTCGGCCAGCGCCTTGCCGACGGCCTCCGCAACGATCGCGTCGACGTCAGCCGGCTCCTTGACGCCCTTCTGAGCGTCGGTGCGCAGCGCCTGAGCCGTCTTGGAGCCGTCGCGGTAGATCGCCAGCGCCTTGATCCCGAGCCGCCATGCCTGCGTGTAGGCGTCCGCGATGTCCTCGACGGTCGCCTCCTGTGGGCAGGTTGACGGTCTTCGAGATCGCGCCCGAGATGAACGGCTGCACCGCGCCCATCATGCGCAGGTGGCCCATGTGCGTGATCGCGCGCTCGCCGACGGCCACGTCGAAGACCGGCAGGTGCTCCTCGCGCAGGCCGGGAGCCCCGACGATCGTGCCGTGCTCGGCCAGATGGGCCTCGATCTGCTCGATCTGCTGCTCGGAGTAGCCGAGGGTCTGCAGTGCCAGCGGCACCGTTTTGTTGACGATCGTCATCTGTCCGCCGCCGACGAGCTCCTTGAACTTGACCAGTGAGAAGTCAGGCTCCACGCCCGTCGTGTCGCAGTCCATCAGGAACGAGATCGTGCCGGTCGGCGCGAGCACCGTCGCCTGGGCGTTGCGATAGCCGTAGCGCTCGCCCAGCTCGACCGCCTCGCTCCCACGAGCGTCGCGCGGCGGCCGAGCAGCTCTCCGTCCGCGCACGCCGCGTCCGGGATCGCGTTGGAGGCGTCGCGGTGCATGCGCATGACGTCGTTGTGCGGCTCGCGGTTCTCCTCGTAGCGCTCGTACGGGCCGAGCGCCGCCTGCGACCTCGGCCGAGCGGCGGTAGGCGCGGCCGGTCATCAGCGCGGTGATCGCCGCCGCCGTGCCCCGTCCGTGCGTCGGAGTCGTAGGGCATGCCGTTGCTCATCAGGTAGGCGCCGAGGTTGGCGTAGCCGAGTCCCGAGCTGGCGGAACGCGCGCGCGTTGACGCCGATCTCCTCGGTCGGATAGCTGGAGGGCCCGACGATGATCTCCTGGGCCAGCAGCATGATGTCGACGGTGTGCTCGAAGGAGCGCCACGTCGAGCGTGCCGTCGGCGCGGCGGAACTTCATCAGGTTCAGCGACGCGAGGTTGCACGCTGAGTTGTCGACGTGCATGTACTCCGAGCACGGGTTGGACGCGTTGATGCGCCCGCTGTTCGGGCGAGGTGTGCCACTGGTTGATCGTCGTGTCGTACTGCACGCCCGGGTCGGCGCAGCGCCACGCCGCCTCGGCGATCTCGCGCATCAGCTCGCGCGCGGGGATCGGCTCGCCGATCGGCTCGCCGGTCGTGCGCGAGGTCAGCCGCCACTCGCCGTCCTCCTCGACGGCGCGCATGAACTCGTCGGTGACCCGCACCGAGTTGTTGGCGTTCTGGTACTGGATCGACTTGAAGCCCTCGCCGTCGATCGACATGTCGAAGCCGGCGTCGCGCAGCGCTGCGGCCTTCTCCTCCTCCTTCGCCTTGCACCAGATGAACTCGCGGATGTCCGGGTGGTCGACGTCGAGCACGACCATCTTGGCCGCGCGGCGCGTCTTGCCGCCGGACTTGATCGTGCCCGCCCACGAGTCGGCGCCGCGCATGAACGACACCGGGCCGGAGGCGGTGCCGCCCTTGGCGAGCGGCTCCATCGAGCCGCGGATGTTCGACAGGTTGATGCCCGAGCCCGAGCCGCCCCTGAAGATCATCCCCTCCTTGGTGTTCCACGTCGAGGATCGACTCCATCGTGTCCTCGACGGAGAGGATGAAGCACGCGCGAGCATTGCGGGCTCTCCTCGAAGCCGACGTTGAACCACACCGGCGAGTTGAACGCCGCCATCTGGTGCAGCAGGATGTGGGTCAGCTCGTGGCTCGAACGCCGTCGGCGTCCTCTTCCGTCGGCGAAGTAGCCGCCGCGCGCGACCCCAGCCGGTGATCGTGCCGGCGACGCGGCTGATCATCTGCCTTGACCGAGCTCTCGCGCTCGGGTGCGCCCAGCTGGCCGCGGAAGTACTTCTGGGCGACGATGTTGGTCGCGTTCTGGGACCAGCCCTTGGGGAACTCGACGTCGCGCTGCTCGAAGGCGATGCGCTCGCCGTGCCCGATGCGTGCGTCGCGCAGCTCCCACTCGACCGTGTCGAACGGGTGCGTGCCGGGCGTCGTGAACAGGCGTTCGATTCTCAGCGCCCGGCCGGCCTGGACAACTTCAGCTACTGGGGTCTGCGGGGCGCCATCCATCTAACTGATCTCCTCGTCTTGAGCCGCGCGAAGCCCCCATTTTGCGGCGCGAATACGGTGTATTTGGGGGTAACAGAGGATGATCCGCCTCCGATCGGACGGACCTTTTCGAGGCACCGTCGAGGACCGATTCGCTCCCTACAGGATAGCCGCAGACGGGCCGGCGCCGGGCTGCGCAAGCCCCCAAAGAGCGGGGTCGAAGGCGATTTCTTGCAGGCTTTCTTGCAGGCCGCGGCGCTAGCGCCCGAGCCGCGCCCAGTCGCTGAATTCGGCCCACGTGGCGGAGGCGCGGAAGCTCGCCTCGGCCATCGCGTGGCGCAGCGACAGCGTCCAGTGCGGCTCGAAGGCCAGCATCCGCGCAAGACCCCACGCGAGGCACGCCAGCACGACCAGCGCGCCGACCGCCGCGAGCGCGACGGCGTCACCGGATAGGTGCGTGCCCTGGTGTGCATGTGCGGCAGCGGGCGGGGCGCTTCGTAGCGTCAGCGACGAGAGGGTGCCGGTGCGTTCAGCCACGGCGATGCTCATAGCAGGTCCTCGATGGCGGCGAGCGCGTCGCGCAGCACCAGCTCGGGCGGCTGGCGTGCGTCGATCACGCGGATCCGCTCGGGCTCCGCGCGTGCGAGCTGCTCGTAGGCTGAGGCGATCGCGGCGAAGAAGTCCTCGCTCTCGCGCTCCAGGCGGTCGGGCTCGATGGCGCGCTCGTGCTGGCGCGCGCGTCCGTCTGCGGGGGAGATGCGCAGCAGCAGCGTGCGGTCGGGGGCGAGGCCGCCGGTGGCGAACGCGTTGATCGCGCGCACCTGCTCGACGCCCAGGGAGCGTCCGGCGCCCTGGTAGGCGAGCGATGAGTCGACGAAGCGGTCGAGCAGCACCACCGCGCCCTCGTGCAGCAGCGGCGCCAGGCGCTGCTCGACCAGCTGCGCGCGAGCGGCGGCGTACAGCAGCGCCTCGGTGCGCGGGAGCACCGCCAGCGCGGGGTCCTTGACGAGCGCGCGGATGCGCTCGGAGACCTCCACGCCGCCGGGCTCGCGCAGCAGCTCGACAGCGTGTCCGTCCGCGGCGCGCGCGGCGAGCTCGCGCTGCAGGGCGTCGGCGAGCGTCGACTTGCCGGCGCCGTCGAGCCCCTCGATCGTGATCAGCGTGCCGCGGGTCACGCGGGGACCGTACCGTCTCTACGATGGCCGATGTGACCGTCGCCGATCCCGCCCCGCCGCTGCCGGGCATCGAGGCGCAGCCGCACGCGCGCGCAGTGCTGATGCCGGCGCTTGCGCCGCACGGAAACGCGTCGCACGCGTACCTGTTCCACGGCCCGGCGGGGACGGGCAAGCGCACGGTAGCGCGCGCGTTCGCGGCGGCGCTGCTGGCGGATGGCGCGCGCAACCCGGCGACGGTGGCCGAGCGGGTGGCGCGCGACTGCCACCCGGACCTGACGTGGGTGCGCCCGTCGGGCGCGGCGGAGATGCTGGTGGCGGACATCGAGGAGCCGGTGGTGGCGGCGGCGACGCGCACGCCCTTCGAGTCTGCGCGGCGGGTGTTCGTGATCGAGGGGGCCGAGACGATGAACGATCAGGCGGCCAACCGCATGCTCAAGACGCTCGAGGAGCCGCCGTCGTTCACGCACCTGCTGCTGCTGGCCGATCGCCGCGAGGACGTGCTGGCGACGATCGCCTCGCGCTGCCAGCCCGTGCGCTTCGACCCGCTGCCCTCGGCCCTGATCGCGCGGCGCCTGCAAGGCGCTGACGGCGCGGCGGGAGCGGATGGCGCGCATGGCGCCGCAGGTGTAGAGGCCGAGCGCGCGCGTGCGTGCGCTCGCCTGGCGCTGGGCGACGCGGGCGTGGCGGCGCGGCTGGCGAGCGAGGAAGGAGAGGCGCTGCGCGCGCGCGCCGAGGACTTCGTGCGCTCGGCGCTCGCCGACGCGACCGACAGGCGCTTGTGGCTGGGCCTGCTGGAGGTGGCCAAGGCGGCGGGCGCGGCTGCGGGCGAGCGCGCACAGGAGCGCATGGAGCGCGAGCTCGAGCTGGTGCCGAGCAGGGAGCGCAGGCGCCACGAGCGCGAAGGCGCGGAGGCGCGCCGCCGCGGCGAGCGGCGCACTCGCACATCGACGCTCGATCTGGGACTGCGCCTGGCGGAGCTGTGGCTGCGCGACGTGCTGTGCGTGCGCGAGGGCGTGCCGGAGCTCGTGTATGCGGTGGACCGTCGTGCGCAGCTCGAGCAGGACGCGGGCGACGGGGACGGGCGGGACCCGGTGGCTCTTCGCCGTGCGGTGGAGCTGGTGGCGGACACGCGGCTGAGCCTGTCGCTGAACGTCTCCGAGGAGCTGGCGCTGGAGGCGCTCGCGTATCGGCTGCAGGCGCTACTGGCCGACTGAGTCGATTGGCCCGAGGTTCGGCTCGATGCCGAACGTGTCAAAGGCCATGAACTCGCAGAACTGACGGTTCTCGGGTCCGTGGAAGTCGGCGGAGCCGGTGGTGAGCAGTCCGAGCTCGGCGCAGCGCTTGGCGAGCAGCTCGGTGTTCTCGCGCGTGTGCGTGATGTAGAACGCCTCCACGCCGTCGATGCTGAGCGCGTGGAAACGGTCGATGCTCGAGAGGACTTCGTCAGGGTCGGAGATGTCCCAGAATGGGTGCGCCCAGATGGCCACGCCGCCGGCGTCGTGGATCGCTTCGACGGCCTCCGCGACGGTGGGCGTCTCGCGCAGGCGGAAGGCGGGCTTGCCCTCGATGAGATAGCCGCGGATCAGCGAGCCGACGTCGTCGATGCCCTCCTGCCGGAGGCGCTCGGCGTTCGCGGGCGCGCGCAGCACCGCGCCGGCGAGGTGCGGTCGCCCGATCGGTTTGCCCTCGGCGATGCGCGCGTCGATCTCCGCTTCGTCGAGGTCGAAGCCGACCTCGCGCAGCGCGTCGCGCATGCGCAGCGTGCGCTTCTCGCGGTCAGCCAGGAAGGCCGCCAGCCGCTCGGTCATGACGGGGCCGGTGTGGTCGATGCAGTAGCCGAGGATGTGCAGTTCGCGGGGGACCGGCGAGCCGGCGTCCACGGCGGAGATCTCCACGGCGGGCACGACGCGCACGCCCGCGCGCTCGCCCTCCGCGATCGCCTCGGAGACGCCGCTGACGGTGTCGTGGTCGGACAGCGCCAGCAGCTCGACGCCGGCGTCCGCGGCGCGCTGGACGACCTCGGCGGCGGGCAGGGCGCCGTCGGAGTGGGTGGAGTGCGACTGCAGGTCGAAGCGGAGCGCCACGGCGGCAGCGTATGCGATCGCCTCAGGGGCTCGCGTGCTCGTGCTGGTGCGCGTGCTCGCCCAGGCCGGTGAGCGCGCGCACCCGGCGCCCGACGGCGGTGCGCAGCCTGCGCACGGCGGCGTGATAGCGGCGGGCCTGCTCGCAGAGGACGCGGTCGCGCTCGGCGCCGGCGCGATCTAGCGCTGCGCGCGCCGCGTCGGTCTCGGTCGCCCGTTGGCGGGCGTCGATCCACAGAACCTCGAGGTAGGCGAGCGCTGCGCCGACCTGGTCCTCGGGCATCGCGTCCGGGCGCTCCAGCTGGCGCACGATCGGGACCACCTCGGCGGTCAGCCACAGCTGCTCGCCGTGGGCGCGCAGGATGAGGCTGATGTCGGGAGGGTTGGAGGGGAGGAGGTGGTCCGTCATGGTGTGGGGTCGCGGCCGGCGCGAGCATCGAGGGTGCGCCCTGTGGAGGCCGGCCCGGTCGTCTTTTCGCTCTGCTTTGGCTTCGGCGGGCCGCAATCGCTGCTTTAGATCGCAGGCCGCGCTCTCCACGCTTCTCCGTGCATCAAGTGGAATTTCGGCGCTTCCCGGGCGCGCGTTGGGCGACGGAGCGCTCGCCCGCGGCGGCCGCGGGCGAGGTCGCGCTCAAGCACGGGGCGGCCTCGGGCCGATGAATGGTTGAGAGACGCCGACCGGAAAGAGAGATGTTCGCACTCGAGACCGACCCGACCGGCCGCACCGCCGGGCAGTATGCGCGCGCGACCGTCAGGAGTCTGCGCATGCGCACGCTGGTGACGCTCGGCGTGCTCGCGGTGGCGACAGCCCTGCTGGGCAGGACGTTCGGGCTGCACGACAAGCGCTTCCTGGCATCGGAGGTCGCGCTGCTGGCGAGCATGTTCGTGATCTCGCGCTACGTGATGCCGCTGGTGGAGCGCCGCGATCGCGGCGCCGCGGGAGAGGAGCAGGTGGGGGGCCTGCTGGAGCAGCTTTGCGGCGATGGCTGGCGGGTGATTCACGACGCGAGCCTCGGCAGGGGCAACGTCGACCACATCCTGATCGGCCCGCCGGGGATCTTCACGATCGAGACGAAGAGCCATCCGGGGCCCGTGCGGGTGGCGCGCGTGCACGGCGCCACCTTCAGCCAGGCGCAGGCTCAGAGGCGTGCGATCGAACGGGTCACCGGCGTGCAGGTGGAGCCGCTGATCGTGTTCAGCCACGCGTGGGTGGACAGGCCGATGGCGCGCCGCAAGGGCGTGCGCGTGGTTCCCGCGCGGATGCTCGTGCGCCACCTGGGCAGGCTGCCAGCGCGGCTCTCGCCGCAGGACATCGAGCGTGCGCATGAGCTCGTGGCGCAGGCGCTGCTCGAGCACCACGCTCGTGCCCATGTGAGCGCCGGCCGCTGGCATCGCGTTCGCGTCCACCGGCCGACGGCTGTGCGTGGGCGCGGCGGACGCTAGCCTCGATGCTGAACATGGCGATCTCACCGTTCAGCGCGCGGCCGGCCTCTCCGGAGGGCGAGCGGCGACGCGCGCGCCTGGCCCTGCTGATCGCGACGGTGGGAATCGTGGCGATCCTGCTGGCATACGCGATCTCGCCGGGCGTCAGGCACGCGGTCAGCCATGCGGCTCACAGCGTCAAACACGCTGTGGGCCACGTGCTGGACAACGACAGGCGGGAGCACGAGCACTCCTCCACGAGCTCCACCCACACCGGGCCCGGACCGGCGAAGCGTCTTCCCGCGAAGTCCGCTGCTGCGAACACCACCAAGAATTAGTTCCCAGGACGGAACGCCGGCACGCCTGGCGCGCTAGCTTGTGGGGATGGCCACTGCGACTCGAGCGGCGTCGGCAGGCCGTGCTGGCGCGGATGGGCTGTCGTCGACGCCAGGCATCCGGCGGCTGCCGCCGGGCCCGAGGATGCCGGCGGGCGTGCAGACGCTGGTTTGGGCGCTGGCGCCCACGTGGCTGATGGACCGCTGCGCGCGCAGGCTGGGGGAGGCGTTCACGCTGACGTTCTCGCCGAGCGGGCTGAAACTGGCGATGTTCAGCGATCCGGAGGCGGTCAAGACGGTGTTCACCGCGCCGGCGGAGGTGGCGCCCTCGGCGGCGGGCTCCTCGCCGGTGGCGCCGGTTGTCGGGCGGCACTCGGTGCTGGTGCTGACCGGGCCCGAGCACATGCGCCAGCGCAAGCTCCTGCTGCCGCCGTTTCACGGCGAGCGCATGCGCGAGTACGAGGACGTGATCGTGGAGGCGACCAGGCGCGACATGGCGAGCTGGCCGCTGGGCAGGCCGATGCGCATGCAGCGTCACACGCGGCTGATCACGCTGGAGGTGATCCTGCGGGCGGTGTTCGGAGTGGAGGCGGAGCGCATGGAGCCGCTGAAGGCGGCGATCGGTGACCTATTCGAGCCGGTGAACGTGCTGGCGGTGCTGCGCGCGGTGATGAGCCGCCCGACCACGGAGCGTCCGACGGGCGCGATCGGGCGGGCGCTCGACCGCCTGGACGCGCTGATCTACGCGGAGATCGAGCGCAGGCGCAGCGAGCGCGACGTGGAGCAGCGCGCGGACATCCTGTCGCTGCTGCTGCTGGCGCGCGACGAGGACGGCCAGCGCATGACCGACGCGGAGCTGCGCGACGAGCTGGTGACGCTGCTGCTGGCGGGGCACGAGACGACGGCGACGTCGGTGGCGTGGGCGCTCGAGCGGCTGGTGCGCCATCCGGACAAGCTGGCGCGGCTGATGTCCGAGATCGACGCGGCGGGCGAGGGCGGCGGCGAGGAGTACATGACGGCGGTGGTCAACGAGACGCTACGCGTCCGGCCGGTGGTGCCGCTGGTCGTGAGGATGCTCACGCAGGAGCTGCAGGTGGGCTCGTTCATGCTGCCGGCGGGCACGCGCGTGGTGCCGTCGATCTACCTGACCAACCGCAACCCGCGGGTGTACGAGGACCCGAAGGAGTTCCGGCCGGAGCGCTTCGTGGACGCGACGGGCGGGCGGGCAATCAATCCGTTCTCGTGGATCCCGTTCGGCGGTGGCATCCGCCGCTGCATCGGCGCGTCGTTCGCGCAGATGGAGATGAAGGTGATCCTGCGGACGATGCTCGGTGAGCTGCAGCCGCGCGTGCCGGACGGGCGCGGACGGCGCCGCGGCGAGCTGGTCCGCAGGCGGGCGATCACGCTGGTGCCCGCGCACGGCGCGAGCGTCGTGTGGGAGCGCCGCAGTCCCAGCCGCAGCAGGGGGTAGCTTCCCTTACATGCGCGCGATGACGGCGACGCCGGCGCTGGCCGAGCGCGACGAGCACATCTCCGAGGCGCCGACGCCTGAGGAGCTGCTTGCGAGGTTCGGGCTGGAGGAGTTCAGGCCGGGGCAGCGCGAGGCGGTGCAGGCGGCGCTCGACGGCCGCGACAGCCTGGTGGTGATGCCGACGGGCGGCGGCAAGTCGCTGTGCTACCAGCTGCCGGCGCTGGCGGGCGAGCTCGATCCCGCGCGGGCGGACGGGCTGGTCGTGGTCGTGAGCCCGCTGATCGCGCTGATGTCCGATCAGTGGCGCAGGCTGCGCGAGGTGGGCGTGCGGGCGGCGATGCTGGCGTCGGGGATGGAGGAGGGCCACAACGCGCAGGCGCTGAGCGACATCGAGGCGGGTGCGACGCAGCTGGTGCTGGCGGCGCCGGAGCGGTTCGCGTCGGGCGCGTTCAGGGCGGCGCTGGCGCGCAGGCGGGTGGCGCTGTTCGTGGTCGACGAGGCGCACTGCGTGGCCGAGTGGGGACACGACTTCCGACCTGACTACCTGCGGCTGCACGACGCGATCGCCTCGCTCGGTCGCCCGCCGGTGATGGCGGCGACGGCGACGGCGACGCCGCGGGTGGCCGAGGAGATCGCGGCGCGGCTGGGGCTGCGCGACTGGGTGTCGATCCGCTCCGGCTTCGACCGCCCGAACCTGACCTTCGACGTGGTCAGCTTGGAGGGCAAGGGGGCGGTGGCGCGCAAGCGGGCGGCGCTGATGCACGTGCTGGACGATCCGGGCGCACGGCCGGCGATCGTGTACTGCGGCACGCGCAAGGACACCGACGAGCTCGCGCGGGACCTCGCGCGAGCGGGGCATCGCGACGGTCGCCTACCACGCTGGCATGACCCCGGAGGCGCGCCGCGAGCAGCCAGGCGGCGTTCATGGAGGGCAGGGCGGAGGTGGTGGTGGCGACGAACGCGTTCGGCATGGGCGTGGACAAGGCGGACGTGCGCACGGTGGCCCACTGGGCGCTGCCGACGAGCCTGGAGGCGTACTACCAGGAGGCGGGCAGGGGCGGGCGCGACGGGGCGCCGGCGCGCGCGCTGCTGCTGTCCGCGCGCATGGACCTGGGCAGGCTGATCCGGTTCATCAAGGAGCGGGAGACGACGGTGGACGACGTCAGGCGCTTCGTTGCGAGCCTGCGCGGCGGCGCGGAGGATGGGGTGCTGAGCATCGGGCACGGCGAGCTGGGCGAGCGCCAGCGGGTGCTGCTGTCGGTGGCGGAGCGGGCGGGCGCGGTGGAGCTGCAGCCGGGCGGACACGACGGGCTGCTGGTGAGGCTGACGGGCCGGGGCAGCCCGCGGCTGGCACAGACGGCGATCCAGGCGGCGCGCAACCGCGGCTGGGAGTCCTATCGCTCGATCGAGCGCTACAGCGCGGACGGGCAGACGTGTCGCAGGCGCCAGATCCTCGACCACTTCGGCGACCGCGCGCAGGGCGCGCCGACGGGCAGATGCTGCGATGTGTGCGACCCGGACGGTGCGCTCGAGCAGGCGTTGCACGCCGCGCCTGCGAGCGCGCGCCGTCGCGGCGGGGCCGGCGGGAGTGCCCGTGGCGGGCATGGCTCGGGCGGCGTCGCCGGCGGACACGCAGGCGCGCTCGCGGAGGAGGGGCTCGAGTCGGTGGATGAGCGCGAATTCGACGAGCTGCGTGCGTGGCGTCTGGCGCGCGCGGAGGGCAAGCCGGCATATACGGTGGCCACGGACGCGGCGCTGCGGGCGCTGCTGCGCGCGCGACCGCGCACGGTGGGCGCGCTGCTCGACGTCAGAGGCATCGGACCGGCGTTCTGCGAGAAGCACGGCGAGTCGCTGCTGCAGGCGCTTGCGGCGCTGGACCCGGACGCCGGTCCGGCGGCCGAGTCGACGGCGTCGGACTCTCCGCTGGAGGCGAGCGCAGCGCTAGGATGACGGCCCGCCCGTCCGCGCCGACGTAGCTCAGCTGGTAGAGCACTTCACTCGTAATGAAGGGGTCCGGGGTTCGAGTCCCCGCGTCGGCTCTTCTCGTCGCAGCATGCCAACCCAAGTCGAGCCCGGAGGAGCTCCGCCTTGCGCGCAGCGCGCACACTGCCACGCCAACCGCCTGTCGCCTTGGCCGTCGCGCTCGCCCTCGCCATGCTTGCGATGCTCGGTGGCCCGGTGCGCGCCTCCGCCGCCGCCAATCCAGGCGAAATGCTCATCTACATGCCCTACGGGCTGATCCATTCGCTGCGGCCAGCATCGGAAGTCGACGGCTACCTGGCGGAAGTCGACTCGTATGACATCGGGCAGCTCGTCTTCGCGATGCCCAAGTTCAAGCGGAGCGGCACCGTGAACGTGCCCAAGCACAACAGGGAAATGCTCGTCCGCTGGGTGGGTCTCGCGGCGGCGTACGACGCCGAACACGGGTCCGACCTCAACGTCACGGCCGTGTTCAACGGCAAGGTCGACGCGAAGAAGAACGGCCTCGATCTCGAAGACCCGACGACGCGCGCCGACATCGTCTCCGCGGTGCAGTCCTCGCTCGGGCTTGGCATCTCCGGGGTGCAGCTGGACCTCGAGCCCTACCCTGTCACGCCGGGCTTTCTCGCGCTGCTCGAAGAGCTCGACGCGACGTTCCAGCGGGTCGGGTTCCACGGGCGGCTCTCGGTCACCGCGCCCGCCACCGTCTCGCGCTGGGCGCCCTCGTACCTGAACGAGGTCTCACAGCTGGTCACCCAGATCGATCCGCTGTACTACGACAGCGAAAGCAAGACCGTCGCCGCCTACGAGCAGTGGGTGCAATCGAGCCTCGCCTACTACACCGAAAACGTGTCCCCCGCGACGAGGGTCGTGCCGGTGCTCCCCTCCTACTCGGCCGACCCGTGGCACCTGCCCAGCGTGGAGAACATCACCACCGCGACCGCCGCTCTCGCCGATGCGCTGGCTGCCGGCAGCCGGGTCAACGGCGCCGGGATCTGGTCGGGGTGGGGATTCCTGATGGACGAGGAAGGCGCCTACGACGGCAGCGCCGACCGCGCCGCGTGGCAGTCCGGCACCGTCGGGCTGCCGTTCTCACCCTGACGCGGCCCGGTCGGCCCGGTCACTGGTTCTGGGCCCACAGGCTGCCCCACGCCGCGCACAGCAGCTCAGACAGCAGGGTGCACTGATCTTCCTCGCTGCTCTCGTCGATGTCGTCGATCGCGCGCGCCACGAGCGCGGCGGCGGACGCCGAGTCAAGTGGCCAGTCGTTCGGTTCCATCACCCGTGCAAACCCAGTCTCGCCGCCCGCCGTTTCGGTGCCCGTCTGGTTGACCGCGTCCAACTTTGACCGGGTCGCTGTGCCTTTGTGGAGCACGCCGGCGAGCGACCGTCGGCCTCCTTCACCGGAAGATCACCCGAGGGCGCCTTGATCGTCCGATACTGCGCTGGTAGTCTGCGGCGACCGGATGGGGAGGGGATCGATGGCAGGGACGACCAGGGGGATCCGCATAGCGAAGCTCCGAGTGCTCGCTGCACTGCTCGCGACGGCGCTGCTCGCGGGCGCGCTCAGCAGCGCACCCGCCTGGGCCCGCCTGGACGCCGCCGTCAAACCCGCGGCCAACAAAGCTCCCAAAGTGACCCTGCAGCCCGTGAGCGTGGTCGTCGAAGAAGGCCAAAGCGCGACGTTCGAAGCGACCGCGTCGGGGGTCCCCGAACCCACGGTGCAATGGGAGGTCTCGACCGACGGCGGCAAATTCTTCGGATTCATCCGGGGCGCCACCTCCGACCGGCTCACGATCGCAAGCACCAGGCTCTCCGAAAGCGGTGACGAGTACGCCGCCGTGTTCACCAACGCGGCTGGCGAGGTGACCACCAAAACGGCGACGCTGACCGTGACCAGCAAGCCCGCCGTGACCCTGCAGCCCGTCAATGTGACCGTCGAAGAAGGCCAGAGCGCATCGTTCGAAGCAGCCGCGTCGGGCTTCCCCGCGCCGACCGTGCAATGGCAGATCTCCACCAACGGTGGCGGCACGTGGAAAAGCGTTGCCGGCGCCACCTCCGACCAGCTCATGGTCGCGGGCGCCAAGACATCGGAAAGCGGCGACCAGTACCGCGCCGTTTTCACCAACGCGGGCGGGGAAGCGACCAGCGAAGCGGCCACGCTGACCGTGCAGAAGCTGCCGGCGGTGACCAAACAGCCGGCCAACGCGACCGTCGACGAAGGCCAGAGCGCGAGCTTCGAAGCGGCCGCGTCGGGCTTTCCCGCGCCGAGCGTGCAGTGGGAACTCTCGACCGACGGCGGCAGCACCTGGAGCCCGGTTGCGGGGGCCACCGCTGACAAGTTCACGATCGCCAATACCGTTGGCTCGGAACGCGGCGACGAGTACCGTGCCGTGTTCACCAACGCCGCCGGCAAAGCGACGAGCGAAGCGGCGACGCTGACGGTGTACACGCCGCCCGCGGTCACCGAGCAGCCAGCCGGCACGACCGTCGAAGTCGGCCAGAGCGCGAGCTTCGAAGCAGCCGCGTCGGGCTTCCCGGCGCCCACGGTGCAGTGGGAAGTCTCGACCAACGGCGGCAGCACCTGGAGCGCGGTCGCGGGAGCCACCGCCGACCAGCTCACGATCTCGAGCGCCCAGGCCTCGGAAAATGGCTACGAGTACCGCGCCGCGTTCACAAACGCGGCGGGCAAAGCGACCAGCGAAGCGGCGACGCTCACGGTCGCGCTGCACCACTACCGCGTCCTCGGCTGGGGCCAGAACAGCTCCGGGCAGCTCGGCGACGGCAGCCTCGCGCAGAGCGACACGCCCGTGCTGGCGAGCGGCCTGAACTTCGTCACCGCCGTCGCCGCCGGCCGGCGCCACAGTCTCGCGCTGCTCAGCAACGGCACCGTCATGGCCTGGGGGAGCGGCGGATCCGGGCAGCTCGGCGACGGCGAATATGCGTCGAGCGACGTGCCGGTGGCGGTGGAAGGGCTCACCCACGTCACTGCGATCGCGGCCGGCGCCGATCAGAGCCTCGCGCTGCTCAAAAACGGCACCGTCGTGGCCTGGGGCGGCAACGAATCGGGGCAGCTGGGTGATGGCAACACCGTTGAAAGCGACGTGCCTGTCGCCGTCAAAGGACTGACCGGGGTGACGGCGATCGCGGCAGGCGGCGAACACAGCCTCGCGCTGCTCAGCGACGGCAAGGTCATGGCATGGGGCGCGAACGAAGACGGGCAGCTCGGCAACGGAGGCACGAGCAACAGCGACGTACCTGTCGCCGTCAAAGGCCTCACGGGGGTGACGGCGGTCGCGGCCGGCGGCGAACACAGCCTCGCGCTGCTCAGCGACGGCAGCGTCATGGCGTGGGGCGCAGACCAGTACGGGCAGCTCGGCAACAGCTCCGTCGACCCGCCCGAAGAAGAAGGAGGAGAAGAAGAAGTCGCACGCTTCAGCGATGTGCCGGTGGCCGTCGAAGGCGTCAGCGATGCGAGCGCGATCGCCGCCGGCCAGCACCACAGCCTGGCGCTGCTCGCGGCCGGCAGCGTCGTTGCCTGGGGCGAAGACAAGTACGGCGAGCTCGGGGACGGCAGCATCGTCAGCGGCCAGGAAACGCCGGTGCCCGTGAGCGGGCTCTCCGGGGTCGTCGAGATCGCGGCCGGCGGCGAGCACAGCATGGCGCTGCTCGGCAGCGGCGCCGTCATGACCTGGGGCGAAGACAAATACGGCGAGCTCGGCAACGGCAGCGCCGGTGAACCCAGCGACGTTCCCGTGGCGGTCGGCGCGCTCAGCGAGGCCCACGGCATAGCGGCCGGCGGCGGCCATGACCTCGCCTTCAGCGAACCGCTCCCGACCGTCACGGGCGTGAGCCCCGACAGCGGCGCGACCAGCGGGGAAACGGCCGTCACCATCACAGGCACGAACTTCGAAGGCGCCACCGCGGTCCACTTCGGCGCCACCAATGCCGAGAGGTTCACCGTTCACTCGCCGACGTCGATCACCGCGGTCTCGCCGCCGGGGGCGGTCGGGACGGTGGACGTGACCGTGACCGTGCCCGCCGGCACCAGCCCGACCGGCCCCGCGGACCGGTTCACCTACGCGCCGGCGCCGACCGTCAAGAAGCTCTCGGCCAAGAAGGGTCCCGGCGCCGGCGGAACGACCGTGACGATCACCGGCACGCACTTCGAAGGGGTCACCGCCGTCAGCTTCGGTGCGAGCGGCGCGCGCGAATACACCGTCGTCTCGCCGACGTCGATCACGGCCGTCTCAGCGCCGGGAGCGGGAACGGTGAACGTCACCGTGACGACCGCCGGCGGGCCCAGCGCGGCCTCGAAGGGCGATCAGTTCGAGTTCATTCCAGCGGTCGAAGGCGTCGCTCCGGACAGCGGTCCCGCCGGCGGCGGCACGAGCGTCACGATCACCGGCGCCGGGTTCGCGCCGGGCATCGGCGCGACCGTGTTCAAGTTCGGGTCCAAGGCGGCAACCGAAGTCGACTGCGCCTCAGACACCAGCTGCACCGTCGTCGCGCCCGCGAGCAAGGTCGGGACCGTCGACGTGACAGCAGCCGTGGGCAAGGCCAAGAGCGCGACGAACGCGCCCGCCGATCAGTTCACCTACGAATAGGCAGGGCGAGCGGGCGGGTCGGGGCGCTGCAGGCCGACCGGCCCCGCCCAAGCGCCGTCCGCGCAGGCGCGTTCAGCCGTCCTGCGCCCTCCACAGGTGTGCGATGCGATCGAACAGATCGCGGGCGCGCGCGGGCGCCCCTGGCGAAGCGAGCGAGACCTGGCGGCGCAGCTCCCCGTCGTCGACGGCATGCTCGAGCAGCCGGCGCCGCCAGGTCTCGAGCCACGTGTCGGCGAGCTCCGCGTCGACCTCTGGATGGAACTGCACCCCCATGCTGGCGCCCTGCATGAATGCCAATGGGGTCCCGCCCGCCCCGTCCGCGCCGCCTGCCCGCGCGAGCTCGCGGCCGGCGGGGGGCACCGTGAACACGTCTTCGTGCCAGCGCAGCCACGGGCCCGGCGGGATCAGCTCGCGATCGTGCGTCTCGAGTGTCGTCCACTCCAGCTGGATGCGCCGCGCGCGCGAGACCTCGCCGCCGAGCGCCTTCGCGAGCGCCTGAGCGCCGAAGCAGATGCCGAGCACGGGCACACGGGAGTCGTGCGCGCGTCTCAGGAACTCGATCTCACGCGCGATCCATCGCTCTGGCGAGGCGTGCACCGAGGCGTCCGAGCCGAGGCTCACCACGACGTCGAACGCGCGCGGGTCCGGCCAGCGCTCGAGCTCGGGGACCGCCAGCGTGCGCAGCGCGTGACCGCGCTCGCGCGCCCAATCCGCGAACAGCGCCGCGGGCACGTCCGCTTCATGCTCGAGCACCAGGATCTCCCGGCGCTCGGAGCGATCCCCGATCGGCGTCGCCTGAGCACTCACAATGGATCCAGCGTACACGCGCGTTGTGGCTCGCCCACTCGCGTCGCCCGCTTCGCGCGGGCCTCACATTAATTCGAAGTTGCAGTTATGCGATAGATCGTGCCTGTCGCCCAGTCGCCAACCAGCAGCGAGCGATCGGGGGCCAGCACGATCGCCAGCGGGCTCTCGATGCCGCTCAGCAGTGGCGTCACCGCCCCCTTGAAGCCGGCGCCGGTCCGCTCGAGCGCCACGCGCTGCACCTTCCCCAGCTGCCACTCGGGGACGATCGCCGACGTGCCGACGCTCGCGCCGAGCTGCCCCGTGACGATCGCCACGCCGCCAACCGCCGCGTGCTTGTCGAGCACCGCCGTCGGCGCCGGCACGCCCGCACATGCGGTGCCGCCCTGTCCGTGGCATGCGGGGAAGCGCCAGTCCTCGCCTTCGCGGACCACAGCGAGCCAGTCGCCGGGGGTCTGCGCGCCGAGGTTGTCCTGCTGGTTCATCGTCACGAACAGGTCGATCGTGCCCGGAAGGTACGCGAGCCCGAACGGCGCCCGGATGCTACTGGCGTACAGGCGCAGACCGCTGCCGTCGGGGCGGAAGGACACGATCGCGCCCGCGTATCTCGAGGTCGGGGTGCAGTGATCGCACGTGGCGCTCACGCCCATCAGGAAACGACCGCCGGCCGTCATCACCAGCAGGTTGTTCTCAGCGCCGGTCGCCGGGCCGCTGAGGATCTTTGTGTGCTGCGTGAAGCGCTTTCCGTCGAAGTCGCCGAACGCGTCCACGCGGCCGACCGATGCGACGTACAGCCTGCCGCGATACCACGCCACGCCCAGCGGGTCGTCGAGCCCGGAGACGACCTTCAGCGCCTTCGCGCCGGGCCTCGCGATCATGTACACACCGTCGTCGGTGTGGCTTTCGAGGCCGGCCGCCGTCAGCCACAGCCGTCCCTGCGCGTCGAACGCGAACGCCGCCGTCGTCCGCGGCCCCTTCGCGTACACGCTCGCCCTCAGTCCGGCCGGGCCCTCCAGGCCCGCGCCAATCGCCGCCAGCGCCGAGGGCCTGCCGCTCGCGGGGGAGGGCGTTCCGCTGCTGCTGCCGCCACCGCGGCCGCCGGCCGAGCCGCAGCCGGCAAGCGCGAGGCACGCCATCGCCGGCACGAGTGTCACTGCAAGCGCGCGAGCGCGGGGGAGGAGGATGCGGGTGAAGATGCCCACGATCGTGCGCGCCGAAGCTAAGCACCCATGCAGGTCGCCCGTTGGAGCTGTATAAGAGCGAGACTCGTGTCGGACCTCGATCGCCTGCTGCGCCGCGCGCCCGACCACGCCGGCGCGGCCACGCACGGTCAGCTGACCGTGTTCGTGCGGCGCATCGCGCTGCTTGGCGCGATCGTCGTCTGCCTGCTGCTGCTCGGCGCCGTCGGCCTCGCGCTCAGCGAGAACGTCGGCCTCTGGTACGGCTTTCGCTGGGCGCTCGACACGGCCGCCACCGTCGGCGGCTTTCCGCAGCCGCGCACCACCGCCGGGCAGATCGTCGAGGTCGCGCTCGTCGTGCTGGGCGTCGGTACGCTCTTCTACGCGCTCGCCACAGTCACCGAGTTCTTCGTCGCCGGGCACCTCGGGGACCTGCTCGCCGCGCGGCGCATGCAGCGGATGATCGACTCGCTCACAGACCATCACATCATCTGCGGCTTCGGCCGCGTCGGGCGCCAGGTCGCGCGCGACCTGCACGCCGCGCGCGCCGACTACGTCGTCGTCGACTCCGCCAGCCACAACCGCCATCTGGCCGACGCGCTCGGCTTCGCCTTCATCGAGGGCGACGCCGCCGACGACGCCGTGCTCGTGCAGGCGGGGATCGCGCGCGCCCGCTCGATCATCGCGTGCGCCGACTCCGACGCCGACAACGTGTTCATCACGCTCACCGCCCGCGGGCTGCGCGGGGACATTCCGATCGTCGCGCGCGCCGCGATCGAGGACACCGAGAAGAAGCTCAAGCGCGCGGGAGCCGACCGCGTCATCTCGCCGTACAAGGCCAGCGGCACCGAGATGGCAAGGCTCGCGCTGCATCCCCAGCTGAGCGGCGTCGTCGACGTCGACGCCGAATACCGCATGGAGGAGATCCCAGTCGGCGCCGGCTGCGACGCCCTCGGCCAGACCGTCGGGGACATCCGCGGCGGCTCGATGATCGTCGGCCTGCGCCGCGGGCCGGACTTCCAGCCCCAGCCGCCCGCCGAGACGGCGCTGCGCAGCGGCGATGTGATCGTCGCCATGGGCACGCCGATCGCGCTCGAGCGGCTCGAGGGGCTGCTGCAGGCCGCAGACCTTTAGGCTCTCCCGCATGCGGGCCCATCACGTTCACGTCGAGCACGAGTTCGGAAAGCCGCCCGAGCGCATCTTCGCCCACCTCGCCGAGCACGAGAACCTCGCCGAGGTGTTCGGAGCCAAGGTCGCCCGCCTGCGCGACGGCGAGGACGGGCAGCGCAACGGCGTCGGCTCGGTCAGGCAGCTGCGGATCGGGCCGATGCCGCCGTTCGAGGAGACCGTCACCGAGTTCGTCCCCGCGCAGCGGATCGTCTACCGCATCACCAAGGGCAGCCCGCTGCGCGGCCATGTCGGCGTGATGGAGTTCGCACCCGCGCCCGGCGGCGGCACGCGCTTCGTCTACGACATCCGCCTCGCCTCGCCCGCTCCCGGGCTCGCGCTGCTCGTGCGCGCCGCGCTCACGCGCTCGATCACCCGCGCGCTGCCCAAAGTCGAACGCGACGCCTGAGCGCCGGCGCGCGCGGCGCGCCACGTGGCGCCTGCGAACGACACATCCCCGCGGGCGCCTATCGTGCTCTGCTCATGTCAGGCGTCCCCTTCCTAGCCACGCTCGAGCGCGACGAGGCCGTGCTGCGCTTCCCCTACGACGAGCGCCTGCGTCAGCTGCTGCGCGCAATTCCTGGTCGGCGTTGGGACCCCGCGCAGCGCGCCTGGTGCATCCCGCTCGGCCCCGACCAGGCCGAGGCGCTCACGCATCTGTTCGCGGCGCTGACGCATGAGCCGGACGTCAGCGAGGAGCTCGATCGCACCATCAGGCGCCGACGGGCCAGGCGCCGCCGCGACGAGTGCCTGGTCGACCTCGCGCGCCCCGACGAGGACTGGTGGCTCAGCTTCGCCACCGATGGCGCGATCGAGCCCGTGGAGAGCCTGCTCGAGCATCCGCAGGCACGCGAGCTGCCGGCGATCGGGCGCGCGGTGGTGCCACTCGACGACCGCTCGGCGGCGCTGCTGGAGGAGCTGGGCAGGCCCGCAGCGAGGCTGCGCCTGAGCGAGGAGGCGCGCCGTGCGCTGCGCGCTCGCCGCGAGCGCCGGGCGCAGCGCACGGCCGGCGGCGACGGCGCGTGCGCGGAGCGCCCCCCGCGTCCCGGCCACGACGTCGAGTTTCGCCGCGACCGACGCGGCGAGCACTGGATCCTGATCGCCCCCGAGCGCGCTGACCTCGCCCGCGTGCTAGCCGCGCGGTTCGGCCTGCAGGCCCGCGAGGGCCCGGCCGGGACGTTCGGCCTCGCGGCAGTCGAGCGCGACGCCGAGCTGCTGGCGGAGCTGCTCGAGCACATCGAGGACGTGAGCGTCGATCCGCGCGTGAGCGCCTGGCTTACGCGTGCGACCACGTGGCGCGGCAACGTCGAGGTGGGAGGCCCGCCCGCCCCGAGCGACTCGCCGGTGTTCGTGCTGCTCGGCGACGAGCGGCGGCTGCCGCGGGCACTGCGCGAGCTGGCCACCGGCGCCCAGGGAGGGGCGACGGTGCCCCTCACGCTCCAGTCGTGGCGGCTGATGGACGCACTCGACGCGTGGATCGGCCCCGCCGCCAAACGCTGCATCGCAGCGCTCGAGGACGGGCGCCCGGCGCCGCCGGCCGTGCTCGAACGCTCGAGCGTGCACGAGGATCCGACGTTCGTGCTCGCCGCGGGCCACGATCCCGCCAGGCTGCAGGAGTTCGCGGCGCTGAGGGGCGCACTGCAGCCGGTCGCCCGTCGCGGCGGCGCACGCGAGCATTCCCAGATCCCGGCGATTCGCGCGGACCCGTTCTGCGTGCCCCAGCTCGACGCGTTCCTCGCCGATGGCGAGGTGTGGGTCGACCCCGACGCGCTCGCGCTGCTGCAGGAGATCCGCGAGCAGCACGCGCGCGCAGCCGGGCTGGTGGCGCTGTCCGCCGCCACCGACGCGGCGCTGCACGTCGCAGGCCTCGGCGGCGAGCTCAAGCCGTTCCAGCGCGCCGGCGTCAGCTACCTGCTGGCCCGCCGGCGGGCGTTCCTCGCCGACGAGCAGGGCCTCGGCAAGACGATCGAGGCGCTCGCCGCGATCGAGGCCGCCGGCACCTACCCGGCGGTGGTCGTCTGTCCCGCGAGCCTCAAGCTCAACTGGCTGCGCGAGCTCGAGCGCTGGCTGCCGCGGCGCAGCGCCCGTGCGCTCTCGGGCAACGGGACGGGCGCGCACGCGCTCTCGGGCGCCGGCGACGGCGCCGAGGCCCGTGCCGCCGACATCACGGTCGTCAACTACGACATCGTCGCCGCCCGCCTGGGCGAGCTGTGCGCCCTGGGTCCGCGCGCGCTCGTGCTCGACGAGTCCCACTACTGCAAGAACGCCGCCGCCAAGCGCACCCAGGCGGTGCAGCGGCTGTCGGCGACGGTGCCGCGCGATGGCCTAGTGCTCGCGCTGAGCGGTACCCCCGTCACCAACCGGCCCGCTGAGCTCATCTCCCAGCTGCGCATCCTCGGGCGGCTCGAGGACTTCGGCTCGGGCGCGCGCTTCGGCGAGCGCTTCCGCGGCCCCGACGCGCACCTGCGCCTGCACTGGCACCTGCGTGCGCGCTGCTTCGTGCGGCGGCTGAAGGCCGACGTGCTGCCGCAGCTGCCGGCGAAGACACGCGCGATCGTGCCGGTCGAGCTGGACAACGAGGTCGAGTACCGGCTCGCCGAGAGAGACCTGGTGGCGTGGCTGCGCAGTCAGCCGCTCGACCTGCGCGAGCTCGACGCGAAGGTCGCCGCCGCGCTGCGCGCCGAGCGCCTCGTGCGCCTGGAGGCGCTCAAGCTGCTGGCCGCGCGCGGCAAGCTGCATGCTGCGCTCGCGTGGATCCACGACTTCTGCTCCTCCGGCGAGCCGCTGGTCGTGTTCGCCCACCATCGCGAGATCCAGCGGGCGGTGCTCGCTCGCTTCCCCACGGCTCTGCACATACTCGGCGAGGACAGCGCCGCGGCTCGCGATCAGGCGCTTCAGAGCTTCCAGGCGTCGGCCGGGTCCAGCGCCAGCCAGCTGATCGTCTGCTCGCTGGAGGCCGCCGGTCACGGCATCACGCTGACGCGCTCCTCGAACGTCGCCTTCCTGGAGCTCGCCTGGACACCCGCCAAGCACGATCAGGCGGAGGATCGCTGCCACCGCATCGGCCAGCGGGACGCGGTCAACGCCTCCTATCTGCTCGCCGCCGACACGATCGACGAGACGATCGCGACGCTGCTCGAGCGCAAGCGCTCGC
The DNA here is from genome assembly GCA_963756205.1 of uncultured Solirubrobacteraceae bacterium. GTDB lineage: Bacteria > Actinomycetota > Thermoleophilia > Solirubrobacterales > Solirubrobacteraceae > Palsa-744. Next base: position 880,303 of record CAVWMU010000002.1, on the reverse strand, counting down.
TGATCGGGGCCGTCACCGACGGCCGCGAGGAGGACGAGGAGGGAGTGCTCGACGCGCTCGTGCGCGAGCTGCGCGGCGCCCCCTACCGGCATCTGCAGGCGGTCGCCTGAGCAACGCGCGCAAAAGGTCAGGGCTGCAGCACCATCGCGTTCATGATATTGCCCCACGTTTCCACTTCGTACGCTTCGAATTCCGTCCACTGTTCTTCGAGCTGGGCTGTGCGGTGGGCCAGCGTCCTGTCTTCCGCGGTCTCGTAGGGAGAGAGCGCCGCGGGCAGATAGCCCGGCGCCACCCACACGGACATGAAGCGCGGGGCGAAGCTCGCGGTGCTCGCGGGCAGCGCTTCGAAGTCGCCGGCGACCCAGGCCTTCACATCTGCGCAGAGATGTGGCACCGCGAGCGAGGTGAGCGCCTTCCCCTTGGCCACGTATGCCTGGATGGCCCTGGTGAGCGCGCCGCTGCTCCAGCGCAGGTGATCGGTCGCCCGGATCGCCGTTCGGATCGGCGCAAGGTTGTGCTGAATCACGGTCGTCACCATCGTCCCGATCACCTCGTTGCTGAGCTGTTCGGAGTCGACGTTCTCCGGGGATCCGGCGGCGGCGTTCGGGCATTCGCGCCGAACCCCGGCGAGGACGCTCGAAAGCTCCGCTCTCGCGGCCGGGATGTGCGACGAGAAGTAGCGCACGAGCGCGTAGTTCGCCTGCAGGTAGGTCTGCGTCGCCGCGGCATCCGCTGCGTCGGCCAGCGCGCTCGCCGGCATGATCGCCGGCCCCGCCGTCGCCGCGATCGCAAAGCCCGCCGCCAGCGCCGCCGGCGTGGAACCGAGCACCCTCACTCTCATGCCCAGAGCGTACGCCACGCTCGCGCCACGGGCGCCGGCACGAAGAACTTCCTAAGGATGCCCTCTGTCTGCGAAACCCGGCGGGTTGCGGCGGGGTTCCCCGATATTGTCTGGCCGCGGAGATGCCTTCTCCGTCCGTCCTCGGGGGGTCGATGACGAAGGTCGGGAGCCGCCGGCTCGCGCGCACCCGGTCGTTGATCGTCGCCGGTGTCTCCCGGTCGGCCTCCAAGCGCACATGAAACGCAACGGGTACATCGTCCTGCTGGTCGCGGTCCTCGCATGGATCGTGGCCGCGATCGCCAGCGGCTCCCCCGGGCTCGGCCTGCTCGGCGGGAGCTCCAAGCGCACCACGAGCGCGAGCTCGCCCTCCTGCCTGCCGAGCACGCTCGAACACGACGCGAACCTCCCCGGCACCGACATCGATGTCTCGCCCGCACCGGGCACCGATACGGCCAACCCCGACAGCCAGATCAGCTTTCTCGGCACGAACGTCGCCAACATCCAGCAGGTCTCCGTCGTCGGCTCGAAGTCCGGCTACCACGCAGGCCGCGTGCACGGATACTCCCAGGGCGACGGCGCCAGCTTCGTGCCCGACAGGCCGCTCGACCCCGGCGAGAGCGTGACCGTGCGGGCCGTGATCGGCGCCGGTCGCTCCGCATCGAGCGGCAGAGCCGGCAACCGCGTCGTGTTCGCCTTTCGCGTCGATACCCCGTATTCGACGGCCAGCATCCCGGAGTTCCCCAACCCGCCGGCCGCGCCCGCCGACTACCAGAGCTTCGACACGCTCGCCGGCGTCCAGGCCCCGATCCTGAGCGTCACCGTGGCCGACCGCGATCCCGCGGCGGGCGACATCCTCACGACCAACGGGCCCGGCCCCGGCCAGTACGGGCCGCTGATCTACACGCCGCAGGGCCGGCTCGTGTGGTTCGACAAGCTGTCAGGCGGCGAAACCGCGGAGGACCTCAACGAGCAGACCTACGAAGGGCAGCGCGACCTGACGTGGTGGCGCGGGCGCGTGCTCTCGCTGGGCTTCGGCCAGGGCGAAGACGTGGTCATGAGCTCCCGCTACCAGACGGTCGCCAGCGTGCGCGGCGGCAACGGCCTGCGAGCGGATCTGCACGACTTCCAGATCGCTCCCCACGACATCGCCTACGTCACCGCGTTCAACCCGATCCGCTGCGACCTCGCGCCGGTCAAAGGAGCGCGCGACGGGGCGATCATCGACACCGCGATCCAGGAGATCGACATGAAGACCGGGCTCGTGCGCTGGGAATGGCACAGCCTCGACCACGTCGCAGCCGAAGAGTCCGAGACCGAAGCGCCGAGCACCGGCACGCCGTGGGACTGGTTTCACCTCAACTCGATCGACCCCCAGCCCGACGGACGCGTGTTCATCTCCGCGCGCAGCACCTGGGCCGGCTATCAGCTGGAAGGCGCAAGCGGCAGGATCCTCTGGCGTCTCGGCGGCCTGAGGAGCTCGTTCAAGATGGGGCCCGGCACCGAAACGGCGTGGCAGCACGACGGCCGCATCCTCGCGGACGGTGAGGTCACCTTCTTCGACGACGGCTCCAACCCGCCGATTCACCAGCAGTCGCGTGCCGTGCGGATCGCGCTGGACTTCAAGACCCATCGAGCGCGCCTCGTCGTCGCCTACACGCACTCCAACCCGCCGCTGCTCGCCCCCAGCCAGGGCAACATGCAGACGCTCGCAGACGGGAACGCCGTCGTGGGCTACGGCGGCGTGCCCGCGATCAGCGAGTACGCCGGCGACGGCGCGCTGCTGTTCGACGCCAACCTGCCGTTGGACATGGCCTTCTACCGTGCGTTCCGCTTCCCCTGGAGCGGGCGCCCGCTGAGCCCGCCGGCGGTGCTCGCCAGCCTCAACGACACAGGCGAAGAGACGATCGTGCACGCCAGCTGGAACGGCGCCACCGGCGTGGCCGCCTGGCGCGTGCTCGCGGGCACGCGCACGGGGTCGCTGGCCGCGCAGACCACGATCCCTGCCAGCGGCTTCGAAAGCTCGACCACCCTGCCCAAGACGTACGCGCGCGTGGCGGTGCAGGCGCTCGACGCGGCCGGCCACGTGCTCGGTGCCTCACGGACGGTCGCCGCGATCAGCTACGCCGCCTCGCTGCCCGGCGCCCGGCGGGCGGGATGAGCGGCTGGCGCGAGGAGCCGGCGAGGCCGCGGCTCAGTAGGCCGGCTTGGTCGAGTGCTTGTGCTTCGTCGTGGTGGTGGTCGTCGTCGTCGTGCTCGGGCTGCTCGTCGTCTGCGTCGCTGTGGAGCCGCCCCCTTTACCGCCACAACCCGCCACCGCCACGCTGCACCCGAGGGCGGCCACTGCGGCTAGCATGGCGGTCAGTGGCGTTCTTCTCATCGGCCGGGCTCCAGGTGTCATCGACATGCGGGGGTTCGGGCGGCTCACCCTACCAGGCGCTCCCAGCGCAGATCGCAGTCCCCGATCGAAGAAGAGGGGCCCGGCTTGCCGGCCTGCGGCCGGCCGCGCCACCCTCTAGGAAGCGTCATGAGCGTCGAGACGACCGCTGACCCGCGCGCGGCGGAGGCTCCCCCGGAGGTCGAGAGAGGGCACGGCTCGGGCACCACATGGCTGCTGCTCGTCTGCTGCGTGGCGCAGTTCATGGTCATCCTCGACCTGAGCATCGTCAACGTCGCGCTGCCTCACATCCAGTCTGGCCTCGGCTTCCTGGCGCCGGAACTTCAGTGGATCGTGGACGCGTACTCGATCACGTTCGCGGGCTTCCTGATGCTCGGCGGCCGTGCCGCCGATCACTTCGGGCAGCGCCGCATGTTCGTCCTGGCGCTGCTCGTATTCGCGCTGGCCTCGCTGGCCGGCGGCCTCGCGCCGGATCGCGGCACGCTCGTCGTCGCCCGCGCGGCGCAGGGCATAGGCGGCGCCTTGATGGCGGCGTGCTCGCTGGCGATCATCACCTCGTCGTTCGCGCCCGGCCCACAGCTCAACCGCGCGATCGGCGCGTGGGCGTCGATGAACGGCCTAGGCGGCGCCGCGGGGATGCTGTTCGGCGGGCTCATCACAGAAGAGCTCAGCTGGCGCTGGGTGCTGTTGATCAACCCCCCGATCGGGATCGCCGCCGCGCTGGTGGCCTACGCCGTCGTGCGCGAGCGCCGCCGGCGGCGCCCGGACCGCAGCTTCGACCTCGCCGGCGCGCTGACGCTGACGATCGGGCAGATGGTGCTCGTGTTCGGGATCGTCGAAGCGGGCCTCGCCGGCCTCGGCACGTTCGCGGCGCTCGGCCCGATCATCGCCGGCGTCGCCCTGCTCGTGGCGTTCGTCGTGATCGAGCTGCGCTTCGCCTCCGAACCGCTGATCCCCTTCAGGGAGCTGACCAAGCCGCTGCGCATCGCCAACAACATCGTGCTGCTGTTCAGCGCGTCGCTGTTCCCGCTGTGGTTCGTCAGCTCGCTCTACCTGCAGCAGGTGCTGGGCCTCTCCGCGCTCCACACCGGCCTGGTCTTCCTGCCGATGACGCTGATGATCATGCTGGTCGCCTCGCGCACCGGCAAGCTCGTCAGCCAGTTCGGCGTGCGTCCGGTGCTCGCTCGGCGGGCTGGTGATGCTGACCGTCGGCATGCTGCTGCTCGCGAGCGTCGGCTCCCAGCGGCAGCCCGCTCGTGTACATCATGATCCCCGGGCTGCTCACGGCGGCCGGCATCGCGATGTCGATCGTGCCCTCCACGATCGCCGCCACACAGGGCGCCAAGGAGGGGCAGGCGGGGCTTGCCTCGGGCCTCGTCAACACCTCGCGCCAGATCGGCGGTGGCCTCGGGCTGGCGATCCTGGTCACGCTCGCGACCTCGCGCAGCAGCCACCTGATCGGCACCGGCCACGGCGTGCCGCAGTCGCTGACCGACGGCTTCCGCCTCGCCTACCTGATCGGCGGCGGCCTGGCCGCGGCGGCGGCGCTCGTCACGTTCACGGCGCTGCCCAGGGCCGGCGGCGCCCTCGCCCCGGCAGCGCGACGCCTGGCGCTCGCGGTCGGCGCCGTGCTCGCCGGCTTCCTCGCGCTCGACCTCGCGTTCGCGGGCTCGCACGGCGCCCCCGTCGGCCGGTACACCACCCGCGGCGCCTACAGCTTCGTCACCGCGCCGTCGCTGCACCCGCCGAAGCTCCGCACCGACGGGCGCGACCCTCACCGGCGAGCTGGCGCCCGGCTACATCTTCAGCGCCAACTTCTACAACCTCAACTACCCGCCGCTGGTCGGCCAGAGCGGGCCGCTGATCCTCGACAGCGACCTGCAGCCGGTGTGGTTCCGGCCGGTGCCCGAAAAGCTCGTCGCGTCCAACCTCAGCCTGCAGACCTACGATGGCAAGCCGGCGCTCGCATGGTGGCAGGGCGTGGTCACGAACACGGGCCAGACCGAAAGCGGCGAAGACGTGGTCGTCAACCAGCACTACCAGACCGTCGCGACGCTCAGAGGCGCGGACGGCTGGAAGATCACCCTGCACGAGCTCGTGATCGACGGGGAAGACGCGTGGGTGACCGCCAACAAGAACATCGCCAAGAACCTCTCCAGCTACGGCGGCGCGTACAACGGCGCGCTGATCGACTCGGCGGTGCAGGAGTACGACCTGAAGACCGGCAGGCTGCTGCACACGTGGGACGCGCTCGATCACATCCCGCTGGGCGACTCGTATGCCACCGTGCCGACCAACGGCTTCCCGTGGGACGCCTACCACGTCAACGCCATCGACGTGCTCGGCAACGGCACCTTCCTCGTCTCGATGCGCAACACTTGGGCCGCGTACCTCGTCGACGCCGACACCGGCAAGATCGAGTGGACGCTCGGCGGCAGGCACTCGAGCTTCTCCTTCGGCCCGGGAGCCGCGTTCCAGTGGCAGCACGACGTCATGCTCGGGATGGGCGGGCATACCGGTCTTACCGTCAGCATGTTCGACGACCACTGCTGCCAGCTCACCGGCGGCGGCACCTCGGTCCATGCGACCGCACCGTCGCGCGGGCTCGTGCTCGAGCTCGACACTGCGGCGCGCACACGGCGACGCTGCTGCACCAGTACACCGGCGGCAACGCGTTCGAATCGGAATACATGGGCGACACCCAGCCGCTGGCCGACGGCAACACGTTCGTCGGCTGGGGCTCTGAACCGTACCTGTCCGAGTACAGCCCGTCGGGCAAGCTGCTGCTCGAAGGTAGCTTCCCGGGCTCGGACCTGAGCTACCGCTCGATGGTCGAGCAGTGGGTCGGCCTGCCGCTCACCGTGCCCGCCGGCGCAGCCCGCCAGAGCAACGGCAGGACGACCGTGTACGCGAGCTGGAACGGCGCCACGAAGGTCGTCTCCTGGAGGGTTCTGGCCAAAGCGGGCGTCGGGCGCATGACCGTCGTGGCGCACGCCGCGCGGTCCGGCTTCGAGACGGCGATCCCCGTGCCGGCGGACTACACGAGCTTCGAAGTGCAGGCGCTCGACGCAAATGGCCGGGTGCTCGGAACTTCGCGCACGTTCTCGGGTTCTGCCCAATGATGAAGCGCGCGACCATGCTGCTCGTGGTGGTGGCGCTGGGCGTCGGCGCTTGCGCGTGCGGGTCCACCTCGACCGCCAGCCCGCCGGCCGTGCTTACCGCCGACGCCGACGCGAGCGCCGCCGCGGCCAACCCGGTCGCCGTCTCCCCCGAGCCCGGCACCCCGGACGCCTCGCCCAGCACCCAGATCAGCTTCCTGGGCACGTCTGCCACGACCGTGTCGGACGTGCGCGTGACGGGCTCGCGCAGCGGCGCGCACGCGGGCGTCCTGCGCGCGTACTCGACGGGAACCGGCGAGAGCTTCCTGCCGTCGCACCCGTTCCTCGCCGGCGAGCAGGTGACGGTCACCGCGCGGGTGAGCGCCGGCGGTGTCACGCGCGCTGCGCGCTCCAGCTTCACGATCGCCCACCAGGCGCCCGTCAGCCAGACGGAGTTTCCGAACAACGCGGGCGACCCCAATGAACTCCAGCACTACAGCACCGCCCCGTCGCTGACGCCCTCGACCGTGAAGATCACCACGCCCGCCAGGCCCGGCGCCGCGCCCGGCGACCTGCTGCTGGCGCCCTACCAGGGCGACGGCACCGCAGGGCCGATGATCGCCGAACAGAACGGCGACCTCGTGTGGTTCGATCCGCTGCCCGCCGGCGAGGACGCCACCAGCCTCAGGGTTCAGCAGCTCGGCGGCCAGCCCGTGCTGACGTGGTGGCAGGGCCGCGTCCTCGAGGTGGGCTTCGGGCAGGGCGAAGACGTGATCGCCAACAGCTCCTACCAGCGTATCGGCGCCGTGCACGCCGGCAACGGCTACCACGCCGACCTGCATGAATTCCGGCTCACGCCCGAAGGCACTGCGTGGATCGACGCGTTCGACCCGATCGACATGAACCTCTCCGCCTATGGCGGCCTGCGCGACGGCGTGATCAGCGACTCCGTGACCCAGGAGATCGACGTGAAGACCGGGCTGGTGATGTGGGAGTGGCACGCGCTCGGGCACATCCCGATCGGCGAATCGCACATGCCGGCGCCCAAAGCGTCATACCCGTGGGACTACGTGCACATCAACTCGATCTCGCCCGGCGGCACGGGCCCCGGTCTCGAAATCGGCGCCGCGGGTGCCGACGAGCCCGGCAACGTGCTGCTGTCCTCGCGCAACACGTGGACGATGTACGACGTCGACCTGCGCAGCGGCGGGATTCGCTGGCGCCTCGGCGGCGAACACTCGAGCTTCAAGCTCGCTCCCGGCACGCGCACGTACTGGCAGCACGACGCCGAGTGGCAGCCCGGCGGGCTGATCTCGGTGTTCGACAACGGCTCCGACCCGCCCAAGGAGAAGCAGTCGCGCGGCCTGCTGCTCGACCCCAGCCTGGCGACGCACACGGTCACGCTGGTCAAGCAGCTCACCAACCCGACGAAGACGCTGCTCGCCGAAAGCCAGGGCAACACGCTGAGCCTCCCCGGCGGCGACTGGCTGATGGGCTACGGCGGGCTGCCCAACTTCACCGAGTACGACTCCTCCGGTCACGTCCTGCTCGACGGCACGCTCGGCAAGAACGTGCAGGACTTCAGGACCTACCTGTACCCGTGGAGCGGGCATCCGCCGGGCGTGCCCTCGGTGGTGGCGGCGCCCGGCTCCGGTCCCACGATCGCGGTCGCCGTGAGCTGGAACGGGGCGACCGAAGTGGCCTCCTGGCGCGTGCTGGCGGGCGCCTCGCCGGGCGCGCTCGCACCGGTGGCCACGGCCGCCAGGGCCGGCTTTCAGACGAGCATCGACGCTTCCACCGCCGGGCCGTACGTGGCCGTGCAGGCGCTGGACTCCGCGGGCGCCGTCCTCGCCACCTCGGCCACGGTCAAGGACTAGTGCCCGGCCCGTACGTCCGCCCCCCTGCGCGCGCAGTGCTCGCCGGCCTGGCCTCGCTGGCGGCCATCATCGGACTCGTGGGGCTGGTGGTGCTCCCGTCCGCACGCTCGGCGTCGATCCCACAGGGGGTCTCGCCCAGCTGTGTGCCGCCGAGCCTGAACGCGTCCGAGGCGCTGGCGGGCGAACGCGTGACCGTGTCGCCCGGGCCGGACACCAGGGACGCCTCGACCAGCACCCAGATCAGCTTCCTCGGGGTGCCTGCGAGCGAGCTCGCGAACATAACGGTCTCCGGCTCGCGCACGGGACGCCACGCCGGGCGCCTGGTTGCCTACTCCCAGGGCGACGGCGCGAGCTTCCTGCCGGCACAGCCGTTCGACGGCGGCGAGCTGGTGACCGTCCGCGCCGAGCTGCGCGAAGGCGGCAGGGCGATTCCCTTCGCGTGGAGCTTCACCGTGGCCGTGCGCGACGTACCGGGCGCGATGAGCAACGCCGTCGGCACGGGCACGAGCACGAGCTCCGCGCCGACGCCGGCACCGAGGGAATTCCAGAGCTTCCGTTCGCGCCCGGACCTGCGCCCGCCGGAGGTGATCGTGTCCGCCAACGCGCAGACGGCAACCGGCGACCTGTTCCTCGCCCCGTACTCGGGAATCGGACAGTACGGGCCCATGATCCTGGGCGAACACGGGGAACTGATCTGGTTCAAGCCGCTGGCGCCGGCCGGCACGCGCGCCGCGAACCTCCAGGTTCAGCAGTACGAAGGCAAGCCCGTGCTCACCTGGTGGCAGGACCCGCTGGTCGCCGGCGGCAGCAGGACGGCGGGCGAGGTGATCGCCGACAGCGCCTACCAGGACGTCGCGATCGCGCGCGCCGGCAACGGCTACCAGCCGGACCTGCACGAATTCCAGATCACCCCGCAGGGGACCGCGCTGATCACCGTCTACGACGCGATCGAGTGCAACCTCTCGAGCGTGGGCGGCGCGCGCGACGGCGCCGTAGCGGACACGCTGCTGCAGGAGATCGACCTGCGGACGGGACTGGTGATGTACGAGTGGCACAGCCTCGACCACGTGCCGCTGGCCAACTCGTACTCCTCGGCTGCGCCCACGTCGCGCTCCGAACCGTTCGACTACTTTCACATCAACTCGATCGACGTCGAGCACGACGGCGATCTGCTGGTCAGCTCGCGCAACACGTGGGCCGCATACGACGTCGACGCGAAGACCGGCCAGGTGCGCTGGGAGCTCGGCGGCAAGCACTCGAGCTTCAAGATGGGCCCCGGTACGGCGACGGCTTGGCAGCACGACGCGCGCCAGCAGCCGGACGGCGCGATCACGTTCTTCGACAACGGCGCGTTCCCGCAGGTGCACCCGCAGTCGCGCGCGATCGAAGTGACGCTCGACGAAGCCAACATGACGGCGACGCTGTCGCGCAGCTACGAACACCAGAACCCGCTCGTGGCCGGCAGCCAGGGCAACGTGCAGGCGCTGGCGGGCGGCGACTGGATGGTCGGCTGGGGTCAGGCGGGCTACCTGTCCGAGGTCGACGCCGCCGGGCAGGTGCTGTTCAACGCGCATCTGCCGCCCGACTGGGAGTCCTATCGCACCTTCGCGCAGCCGTGGAGCGGGCAGCCGGCGAACCCCCCAGCCGTGGCCGCGGTCGGCGCTCATGGCGGGACGACGGCCTATGCGAGCTGGAACGGGGCGACCGAGGTCGCCTCCTGGCGCGTGCTCGCGGGTTCCTCCTCGAGCATTCTCAAGCCAGCCGCAAGCGCGCCGAAGGCGGGCTTTGAGACGGCGATCGCGCTGCCCGCGGCGCCCGCCGGCTCCTACGTGGCGGTGCAGGCGCTGAACGCCGCGGGGGCGGTGATCGGCACCTCGCCCACGGTCGCGGTCACGGGCTAGCGCCCGGCGCGCCCAGCCCGTCCGGGCGCCTGAACGGCGTGCTCGGCGGGAATCCCCGGTGGGCGTCGCCTTCGTGTTCGCCTCGGTGTTTGCGGCGGGCGGCGGCGCTGATCGCGATGTGCCTGGCGGTCGAGAAGTAGTCGGCGAAGCCGCGCGCGTGCGCGGGGACCAGGCGTCGCGGCAGGGGTGCGCGCAGCTCTTCGTGGAAGGCGCTTTCGTATTCCGCGCGCAGGCCTTCCTCCAGGGCGCTTTCGCCGGCGCTGTTGTGCAGCTCCAGGCGCCCGCTGTGCGTGCTGTAGTCGTACAGCTCGGTTTCCTCGCCCTGGGACTGCGGCGCGATCCCGCTGTAGGGCCAGTTGGAGTAGGTCACGTACTTGGCCTGCGGCGTGCGCATCGCGACGACGTGCAGCGGGGCGTCGGCCGCGTACGGCTCGATCGAGAACTCGGTGACGGTCTCGTCGGTGGCGTGCAGCACGAACTGACGCCCAGGCGCCGTCGGGTCGGCGAGGATGGCGGCGAGATCCAGGCGGCCTGCGATCTGCGAGTAGTGCGGGTCGCTGCGCCAGTCGTCTGAGCCGGTTGCGATCGTGAGCAGCAGCGGCGCCACGTCGACGCTCGAGCTGAGCTGCGTGCGTTGGATTTCGGGGGCGGCGGTGAGCAGCCCGCGCGGGTCCTTCACCAGCAGCGGCACGCGCGTGCACTCCTCGTACGCGCTCGCGCCCTTGCCCCGCAGCCCGTGCGAGGCGCCGTACTCGCCGTGGTCGGAGGTGAACACGATCACGGTGTTCGCCGCCACCTCCGGGCGGCTTTCCAGCGTGCGCATCACGTGGCCGATGTGGCGGTCGACCTCGAGCTGGAGCTTCATGTACAGGTCGAGGAATTCGAGCCATTTTTCGCCAGCCCCGGGGCCGCTGAACGGCACCGGCCCGAACGACGCGGCGGCGGTGTCCTGGAAGGAGCGCTGCAGGCGCGGCTTGCGGCGCTCGATCAGCAGCTCCGGCGTCTCGTAGTTGGGCGGCAGCCGCTGCACGGTGCGCCTGGCGCTCGCCTCCGGCGGGACGCGGTCGCTCCACTTGTACCACCACGCGATGTCATGCGGATTGACGAACGAGACGGTCGTGCACCACGGCTCGGAGCCGCCCTCCTGCGCGAACCAGTCGGCGAACCTGGCCGCGATGTGCGGGTCCACGTGCCAGCCCTGGCCGGGCGCGCCGTCCGGGGAGGGGAAGATGCCGCCGTCGAAGCCGTAGCGCTCGAGCGCCCGTTCGCCGGTGAACGCGTTCCAGCGGTTGTCGCCGTGCGTCAGGTGCCACTTGCCGAGCCACCGCGTGCTGTAGCCGTGCTCGCGCAGCATCGTCCCCCACGTGGGAAAGCCGGGGGCCAGAGTGCTGCCGCCGGTGATCATGCAGCCCGTCTGATGCGTGTACAGGCCGGTGAGCAGCGTCGAGCGCGCGGGCGAGCAGTCGTTGGAGGCGGTGTAGTGCCTGGCGAACGACACGGCGCCCCGGCGCAGGGCCTGGAGGTTGGGTGGCAGGCCGAGGCCGCCGGGGTCGGGCGAGAACCACTGCGGGAAGCGCAGCTGGTCGACGACGATCACGAGGATGTTCGGTCTGTCGGATCTGACGCTCGGCGTCGTCCGCGCCAGGGCGGGCGTGTGGGCGGCGCTCGGCGGCGAGCTCGAGCCCCCGTCGTTGTCCACCGCGGCGGCCGCGATCGCCGCGCCCGCCCCGGCCAGCAGCCCGCCGGCGACCAGGCCGTGCTTGATCGCGGTGCGTCTGTCCACTCTCCTATCCTGCTGCGGGTCGATGCTCTCCATGCGCGCTCTCATCCTAGGGGCGGCTGCAACCCTGGGGCCGGTGCTCGCCGCGGGGAGCGCCGCCGCGGCGCAGACGGCGCCGGCGTGCGCTCCCGCCGCCCTGGACAACTCGGCGCTGCAGGACGGCCTCGTGACGATCTCGCCGCTGGCCGGCAGCCGCGACGCGACCCCGCAGACGCAGATCAGCTTTCTCGGCGTGCCCGCGGGCGATCTCAGCGCGATCAGCGTCGTCGGCTCGCGCACGGGCGCCCACAGCGGGCGCCTGGCCCCATACTCCCAGGGCGACGGCGCGAGCTTCCTGCCGTCGCGCCCGTTCGACGCGGGCGAGCGCGTCACTGTGCACGCGCAGGTGCGCACGGGCGGCTCGGAGCGGGCGCTGCTCGACGAGTTCCAGGTCGCAAGCCAGGATCAGATCAGCTCGACGCCCCAGAGCACTCTGCCGGGCAGTCCCGCGGAAGTCCAGGGCTTTCACTCGCGCCCGGAGCTGCAGCCGCCGGCGGTGACCGTCACCGCCCAGTCTCCCGCAGTCGCGGCCGGGGACGTGTTCGTGGCGCCGTACGGGGGGACCGGCCAGGCGGGACCGATGATCCTCGAACCGAGCGGCGCGCTGGTGTGGTTCAAGCCGCTGCCCGCCAACACCGAGGCAACCAACCTGCAGGTCCAGGAATACGAGGGCAAACCGGTCCTCACGTGGTGGCAGGGGGACATCAGCTTGCACGGGTTCGGGTTGGGCGAAGACGTGATCGCCGACGACACGTATACGGACATCGCGCACGTGCGCGCCGGCAACGGGCTGCAGGCGGATCTGCACGAGTTCCAGCTCACGCCGCAGGGTACCGCGCTGATCACCGCGTACGACCCGATTGTGTGCAACCTCTCATCGGTCGGCGGCCCCGCCTACGGCGGCGTCACCGACAGCGTCTTCCAGGAGATCGACGTCAGGACGGGCCTGGTGATGTACGAATGGACGAGCATCGACCACGTTGCGCTCAGCGAATCCTACGAACCGGCGGCTCGCTCGACGACGGCCTATCCGTATCGACTTCTTCCACCTCAACTCCATCAGCGTCGACCGCGACGGCAGCCTGCTGATCTCCAGCCGCAACACGTGGACCGTCTACGACCTGAACCCGCAGAGCGGCCAGATCGTGTGGCGCCTGGGGGGCAGGCGCTCCAGCTTCAAGATGGGTCCCGGCACGGGCACCGCCTGGCAGCACGACCCGCGCGAACTGCCCAACGGCTCGATCAGCATGTTCGACAACGGCTCCTCGCCGAAGGCGCACGACCAGTCGCGCGGCGTCATCGTCAGCGTCAACCGCGTGGCCGGCACCGCGACGCTGGTCGATCGGCTGACGCACGCGCCGCCGCTGCTCGCCGAAAGCCAGGGCAGCCTGCAGGCCCTCGCAGGCGGCGACTGGTTCGTCGGCTGGGGCCAGGAACCGTACTTCTCGGAGTACGGCCCCGAAGGTCAGCTGCTGTTCGACGCGCACCTCCCGCTGCACGACCAGTCCTATCGCGCCTTTCGCTTCCCCTGGACGGCTACGCCCGCGCACGCCCCCACGTTCGCCTTCCAGTCCGGCGGCGCCGGCGCGGGGACGGTGTACGCGAGCTGGAACGGCGCCACGCTCGTCTCGTCCTGGCGGCTGCTCGCGGGAGCCAGCGCGTCGAGCCTCGGCACCGTCGCCGTGGTGCCGCGCAGCGGCTTCGAGACCGCCATCGCCATGCCCGCCGGGACCGTCGGTCCGTACGCGGCGGTGCAGGCGCTCGACGCCGCCGGGCAGGTGCTGGGGACCTCGGCGGCGGTGTCGGAGGCCTCGTTCTAGGAGGCCGGCCGCAGGCGGGTCACCGCGGGCGCGTGGGCGCCGGCTCGAGGCCAGGAACGGAAGGGGGGGGATTCGAACCCCCGAGACGGGGTTCGCCCGCCTAACGGTTTTCAAGACCGCCGCATTCAACCGCTCTGCCACCCTTCCGCGGCGGCCCAGATGCTACGCGCTCGCGCGGCCCGGCCCGCAGGCTCTAAACTGGCACGACCTCCGGGAGAGGTGGCCGAGTGGCTGAAGGCACTCGCCTGCTAAGCGAGTATGGGGTTCAAACTCCATCGCGGGTTCGAATCCCGCCCTCTCCGTCCCGCCTCTCAAGAGCTCCAGCACCAGCCTTTACGATAAGGTAAAGGCATGGCGCGGATCTCCAGCAAGCACCAGGTGACGCTTCCGGTGGAGTCGTTGAAGCAGGCCGGTCTCAGCGTGGGCGATGAGGTGGCGATCGAAGCCGACGGAGCCGATCGCATCGTGGTGCGACGCGTGTCGCGCGACGCGGGGCGAGCGATGGGCGTCTTCGACGGCTTGTACGAGCCCGGCTACCTCGAGCGGCTTCGCTCGGGCGAGCGCGCGTGAGCGTCTGTGTCCTTGACACCGACGTCGTGATCGCGGCACTCGATCGGCGCGACCCTCACCATGCCGACGCCGCCAAGGCGATCAAGGCGATGTCCGAGGACGGCGTGCCGCTGCTGCTGTCGCTGATCAACTATGCCGAGACGCTGGTCAGGCCCGCCGAAGACGAGAGCACCCTGCGCACGGCACGGGACGCGCTGGCTGCCTTGGGAGTCCGCCTGATCGCTCCGACGCCCGCGATCGCGGTGGACGCAGCGCGGCACCGTGGACTGAACGTCAGCCTTGCGGACGGATTCGCGCTCGCCACCGCGCAGGCGCACGGCGCGCACGTGGCGTCGTTCGACCGCCGCGTTCGCCGCGCGCTCCCCGAGGTTGGGCTCGAGCTCGCGCCGCAGTTGAGCTGACGGCGGCTCGCGTATGCGCTGCTCCGGCGCGCGCTGGGCCCTCACCGGGCCGCCAGCATCCCCCGCACGGCGTCCTGAAAGGCGCCGGTGGTGAAGCACTGCGGCTCGGCGAACTCCTCCATGGCGAGCGTGCTCTCCCAGCTGCCGTCGACGGCAGCGCGCAGCAGCGGCTTGGTCATGGCGAGCGCGTGCGCGGGCAATGCGGCGATGCGCGTGCACCAGGCGTTGGCGGCGGCGAGCAGCTGCTCGTGCGCGACGACTTCGTGCACGAGGCCGAGCTCGCGCGCGCGGTGCGCGTCGAGCTGCTCGCCACCGGCGTAGTAGGCGAAGGCGCCCTGATAGCCGAGCCGCCGCGTGATCGCCCACGAGGTGCCGACCTCGGGCAGCAGCCCGAGGCGCCCGAACGCGGGCACTATGCGCGCCCGCTCTGAGGCGATGGCGAGGTCGCATGTGAGCGCCCACGCGAGGCCGACGCCGGCGGCGGGGCCGTTGATGGCGGCGATGAAGGCGACGTCGCTGCGCGCGATCAGCCGCACGATCCCGCCGAACTCGTAGCGGATCCAGCGCCAGATGTCGGTGGCGCCTTCGCCGGAGGCGAGCCCGGCGGGCGTGTCGGCCATCATCCGCAGGTCGCCGCCCGCGGAAAAGCCGGGGTCGGCGCCGGTGAGCACGATCGCGCGGATTGCGCGGTCGGCGAGCAGCTCCTCGAGCGCCGCCTTCAGCTGCTGCACGAGCGGCGCGCTCAGCACGTTGAGCTTTGCGGGGTCGTCGAGCGTGACGACGGCGCGGTCGGCGCCGCGCTGGACCCGAACGACGGCGTCGGTGTGCTCGCGTCCGGCGGCGACGATGTCTTGGTAGAACGTCATGGGGCCTCCTTGAGGGTCTGCCAGGCAGCGTTCGCGAGGACATCTGCAATGCTCGCCGGCACGCGCCTGGAGCGCCCGGCGAGCCAGTGGCGGGTGTACTCGTGCGCCGGCCCGAGCCACAGCGCGTGGATCAGGTCGAACGGCAGCTCGCGCAGGGCGCCGTAGTGCACGTGCGTCTGCCACCACGCGGTCGCCTCGGCGAAGAACTTGCGGTTGCGCTCACGCAGGAGCGTGTCGTCGGCAGGTCGTCCCGCGAGCAGGAACGCGGCGGCGCTGCGGTTGGCGCTGACCCAGCGCAGGTGGAAGCGCACGCCGGCCTTGACGCCGTCCTCGGCGCTCGCGCGCGAGCGCAGCTCGGCGAGGAAGCCGTCCTGGAAGTCGGCATTCAGCTGCGCGTACAGCGCGCCGGCGAGCCCCGCCTTGTCGGGGAAGTGGTGGTAGAGCGCGCCGACGCTGACGCCGGCCTCGCGGCGGATGTCCTCGAGCGTCGCGCCGAGCGCGCCGTCGGCGTCGAACCTGGCGAGCGCGGCTGCCAGCAGGCGCTCGCGCGTGGAGCCCACACCCGCCGGGGCGCGCCGTCGGCGTGGACCGCGCGAGCCTGTCGTGTCGGCGACGGACGTCGAGACCATACGAGAGATCATCTTTTCATACAGAGGAATCCTCTGCCATCTCGACCCGCGCCGGCCGCGAGTAGCATGGCCGGCGACGGCGCCCTCGCTGGACGGCCGGCAAACGACACTCTGGAAAGGCAGCCATGGGAATCGCAGACAGACTCAAGGACCTGAAGACGAAGGCCGTCGATGCGACGGCCGAGCGCAGCGACAAGATCCACGAAGCGGTGGAGAAGGTGGCGAGCACCGCGGACGCGCGCACGGGCGGCAAGTACAGCGAGCGCATCCATAGCGCGAGCGCGAAGGCCGGCAGCCTCGTCGACGGCCTGAAGGGCTCTGAGGAGGAGGCAGCAGGCGAGGGTGCGGACGCCGCGGCCGCGGACCCGCCGCTCAGCTAGCGAGCGCTGCGCGCAGCACGCCGCCCATCTCCGCGACCGCCTCGCGCGGACCGCTGGCGCCGACGAGCGCGTGGATGAAGCCGTGCACGTAGCCGTCGTGGCGGCGCTGGATCGTGGGCACGCCGGCCGCGCGCAGCCGCGCCGCGTAGGCCTCGCCCTCGTCGCGCAGCGGATCGAAGCCGGCGGTCACGACCAGCGCGGGCGCGACCGCGCCCAGGTCGCCGGCGAGCAGCGGCGATGCGCGCGGGTCGCGCCGGTCGGTGCCGGGCGCGAGGAACTGGTCCTCGTACCAGTCCATGTTCTCCTTGGTCAGCAGGAAGCCCTCGGCGAACGTCAGGCGCGAGGCGGCGACCTCGACGAGGTCGGTGACGGGGTAGATGAGCAGCTGGAAGGCGGGAGTTGGGCCGCCGGCGGCGGACGCCTGCTGGGCGGTGACCGCGGCGAGGTGGCCGCCGGCGCTGTCGCCGGCGACGGCGACCCGTGACGGGTCGACCCCCAGCCGCTCGGCGCCGGCGACAGCGTCGCGGAACGCCGCGAGCGCGTCATCGACGGGCGCGGGGAAGCGGTGCTCGGGCGCGAGGCGGTAGTCGACGCTGAGCACGCGCGCGCCGGAGCTCTTGGCGAGCAGGCGGCAGGGCTGGTCGTGGGTGTCCAGGTCGCCGACCACCCAGCCGCCGCCGTGGTAATAGACGATCAGAGCCCCCGGGTCTTCACCGGGCGTCTCCTCTGGCACGTACATGCGCGCGCGCAGCGGCCCCGCGGCGCCGGCGACGGTCGTCTCGTAGACGCTCGCGAGCGGGATGGGCGCGCCGGCGACGACGCGCGCGGAGTGGCGGATCTCCTCGCGCGCGGCGGCCGGCGTGCGGCTCGAGCGCGGCAGCGGCGGGTTGCGCTCGGCGAGCTTGAGCAGCACCTGCGTGTCGAGATCCAGCTCCAGCCCGTCGCGGCGGACGGGCGCGCCGGCGATGCGGCGCTTGGCGCTCTGCGGCAGCGCGCCGAGCGCGCGGACAGCGGCTGTCTCGAGCCTGCGTGCGAGTTCGATCTGCATGGGCGGATGCTCGCAGATGGCGGGCCGGCGATCGCTGTGCGCGTCTCGGCTCGCGCGCCGGCTCGATCCAGCTCCGGGTTTGAGCCCGAAAGCGGCACATGTATCTAAGTGTCGATTTTTGGACGCCGAGCGGATACGATTGGCGCCATGGGGAGGGCTTGCTCTGGGGAGGGGCGGCAGCCAATGCGACGGCGGGCGCTTGCAGTGGCGACGCTGCTCGCCGCCGGCGCGCTGGCTGCGGGCATCGTGGCGAGCCCGGCGGCTGCCGGAACACTTTCGGCGGGCAGCGTGGAGCGCGCGTGTGCGGCGCCCCGCCCGGGCACCGCTGCGTGCACGGCGATGCGCCTGGTGTCCGCGTCTCTCACGCCCGCCGAGCTGCGCGCCCGCGCTGCAGCGCAGGCGGCCTCGGGCGCGAGCCCGGCGGTGGAAAACAAAAGCCCGTTCCCCGGATACCTGGACCCCCAGAACCTGCACGCCGCATACGCGCTGCCCACCGAAACGGCGTCCTCCTCCACGCAGACGATCGCGGTGGTGGACGCGTTCGACGACCCGACCGCGGAAGCCGACCTGGGGGTGTACGACGAAGAGTTCGGCCTGCCCGCGTGCACGAGCGCGAACGGCTGCTTTCGCAAGGTCAACGAGGAAGGCAAGGCGAGCCCGCTGCCCCCCGAGAACGGCGAATGGGCGAGCGAGATCTCGATCGACGTGCAGATGGCGCACGCCATCTGCCAGAACTGTCACGTGCTGCTGGTGGAGGCCAAGAGCGAAGAATTCACGGACCTCGGCGCCGGCGTCGAGGCGGCGGTGGACGCGGGCGCGACTGAGATCAGCAACTCCTACGCAGGCCCCGAGGAACCGGCGATCGCGAGCTTCTTCACCGAACTGAACGAAGAGTTCTACGACGAGCCGGGAACCGTCGTGACGGCCTCCTCGGGCGACTGCGGCTATCTCAACGAAGGCTGTCCCGGGGAACCGCATGCCGCGGACTTCCCGGCCGACTCGCCGGACGTGGTGGCGGTGGGCGGGACGAGCCTCACGGAGAAGAAGGAAGTGTGGACGAGCACCGTGTGGGCCGACGGCGGCAGCGGCTGCAGCGGGATCTTCGCGGCGCCCGCGTGGCAGAGTGCCGCACCCCACTTCGCGGCCACCGGTTGCGGCTCGGAGCGCTCTGTCGCCGATGTGGCGGCGATCGGCAACCCGAACACGGGCGTGAACATCTACGACAGCACGCCGGAAGGCAACGGCCAGCCGACCGGCTGGGGGGTGTGGGGGGGCACGTCGGTGGCCTCGCCGATCGTCGCCGCGGAGTTCGCGCTCGCCGGCGGCTCGCACGGCGTCGCCTTCCCGGCCGCCACGCTGTACGCGCACCTCGGCGAAGGCGCCGACCTGTACGACGTGGTCTCGGGGAGCAACGGGTCGTGCGGCGTCGCGACGTCCTGCCAGGCAGCCGTCGGCTTCGACGGCCCGACGGGGGTCGGCAGCCCGATCGGGCTGGGCGCGTTCGCGACGGCCGGCAGCCCGGAAAGCATCTCCCCGCCGACGATCTCGGGAATCGCGGAACAGGGCCAGACGCTGACCGCGACGCCGGGCACGTGGACCAACAGCCCAACCTCGACGGGTGAGCAGTGGCAGCGATGCAAGTCCTCGGGCAACGGCTGCGCGGCGATCGCGGGCGCGACGGGGTTGACGTACAAGCTCACCGCGAGCGACATCGGCTCGACGATCCGCGTTCAGGAAACGGCCTCGAACGCCGCCGGCGTGGGGACTGCGGCGGAATCGGCGCCGACCGCGGTGGTGGTCTCCGACGTCCCCAAGCTCGTCGGCTTCACGCCGAGCTCGGGGATCACCGGCAGCACGGTGACGATCGAAGGCACTGCCCTGGGCGCGGTCGACAAGGTCGAATTCGGCACGCTCGTGGCGAGCTTCAAAGTCCTGTCCTCCACGCAGGTGGAAGCGATCGTGCCGGCCGGCGCGCGCCTCGCGAAGATCTCGCTGACCACGCCCGTGGCGAGCGTGACGAGCAAGACCAAGTTCACGCCGACGCTGTCGGTGACCGAAGTGACACCGCTGAGCGGAGCGCCCGGCACGGCCGTGACGATCAAGGGCGTCGGCTTCAACGCCAGCTCGACGGTGCGCTTCGACGGCGTGGCGGCGACGGTCAAGTCCTTCTCGTCGAAGAAGATCAAGGTGAAAGTGCCGGCGGGGGCGGGCACGGGCCCGGTCGCGGTGACGAACACCACCGCGCCGACGGGCACGGTCTTCAGCGCGAGCAGCTTCACGCCCTGAGCGCCGGGCCGGCGGAGACGGATCGGCGCTACTGCGCGTCGGCGGCTAGGGCGTTTCCTCGGCGTCGACCGCGAACACGATGTGGCGGCGCGCGAGGCTCAGGTAGGCATGCAGCTCGATCGGGCCGCCGTCGAGTGGCGCGACGGTGACGTCGGTGAGCGTGATGAAGTCGCGCTCGGAGGCGTTCAGAACGTCGGAAACCCGGCTGCGATAGCCGTCGCGGGCGAGCGTGAGCGCGCCCTCGATGCGGTGTCGCTCGGTCTCGATCCTGATCCGCTCGGTGCGGCGATCGATGGACGCAGGCTCGCCCTCGCCGAAGGTCTCGTCAACGCTCACGAGCCCATTATGAGGCTTGGAACCTGTTTCAGCGGGTCACGAGGTAGCTGCGCGTGAGCATCGTACGCAGGCCGGTGGGGCCGGCGGCAACGATCGTGACGCGCGCCCACATGCCGCGGTGGCGGCCGAGCTCGGCGCGCAGCCGGCGCAGGGCGCTCGGCGCGACCTGCAGTCGCACGTGCCCGGCGACGGCTGCAGGGAGCCCGCGAGCGGCCGCGATCAGGGGCACCGCGCTGCGGCGGCGCAGCGGGGTGAGCGTGCCGGTGACGAGGATCCTGCAGCCTCGCTGGCAGCTCACTTCGAGCGCCAGCGCGCGCCGCGCGAGCACGCCGCCTGTCCGGGGAAGACTCAGGCGCAGCACCGGCGCGACGTTCAGCGGGGGTGGCCAGGCCCCCGGCACCAGGCATCCGCTCGCGGCGGGGGAGGTGGGCTGGAAGCGCTCGACGCGGTTGTTGTTGGTGTCGGCCACGTACACGTCGCCTTCGCAGCCCACCGCGATCGCCTTGGGCTGAGAGAGCTCGCCGGGGCTCGTGCCGCGCACGCCCCACGTTGCCAGGAAGCGTCCGCCGGCTTCGAACTCCTGCACGCGGTTGTTTTCGCCGTCGAGCACGTAGACGCGGCCCGCGGCGTCCACGGCGAGGGCACTCGGTGAGTGAAAGCGCCCGTTGGCGGTCCCCCGGGAGCCCCATTCAACGATCACGGAGCCTGCCGGCGAGAGCTCGACGACGCGATTGTTGGCGGTGTCGGCCACGTACACGTTCCCGGAGGGGGCCACGGCGACCCCCTCGGGATGGTCGAACGCGCCCGAGCCATCGCCGGGCGCGCCGTCGCCCGCGCCGGCCCCCCACCTCGCCTGCAGCGAGCCTTCGGGGCCGTACACCAGGATGCGGTTGTGGCCGGCGTCGGCGACGTAGGCTTGGCCCGTGGCGGCGGACACGGCGAGCGCGCCGGCGCCGGCGAGTTCTGCTCCGCCGAGATCGCCAGGTCCGCCGAGTTCGCCGAGGAACGTGCCGTCGCCCCACAGGTGCACGAGGCGCGCGTGGCCTTCGTCGGCGACGAACACCGACCCGCGCGGATCGACGGCGAGGCCGGCGGGCGAGGCGAAGCCGCTCGCAGGGATGAAGCCGGCGCTCGATGGAACACCGGCGGCGAGCGTCCACTGTTCGGCATAGGCGTCGCCGCCGGGCGCGAACGCCTCGATGCGGTTGTCGGCGGTGTCTGACACGAGCAGCCGGCCGGTGGGGTCGACGGCGAGGCCGCGCGGCGCGGTCAGCTGCCCGGCGCCGCGGGCGGAGGCGCCGATCGTGCGCAGGTATTCGCCGAGCGGGTCGAACACCTCGATGCGGTCGTTGGCGGTGTCCGCCACGTAGGTGTCCCCGGCGGGATCGCTGGCGAGCGCGCGCGGGAACTCGAGCTGGCCGGGTTTGGAGCCGGCGCCGCCCCATGCTCCCGCGAATGCCAGCTGCGGTGTGAGCTTGACGATGAGGTCGTTGGTGTCGTCGGCCACGTACACGTCGCCGGCGGCGTCGAGCGCGACGCCATAGGGGAAGCCGAACTGCCCGGGACCCTTGCCCTGCGAGCCGGCTTCGGCTTCGAAGGCGCCTTCGGGGCTGAATTTCTCGACGCGATGGTTGTCGTCGTCGGAGACGATCACCTCGCTTTCGTCGGCGGCCACCGCGCGCGGGTATGAGAACTGCCCGGGGCCGCTGCCGCGGGTGCCCCACGCGGTCGCTTCGTCGCCTTCCAGGTTGAAGCGCTCGATGCGGTCGTTGCCGGAGTCGACGACGTACACGTGCTCGCCGGCGACTGCGATCCCGCCGCCGGGCGGCTGGCTGGGGCTTTGGGATGAGCCGAAGTCGAACTCCCCGAGTTCGCTGCCGGCGTGCCCCCAGGCGCTGATGAATTCTCCGTCCGGGCCGAACTTCTCGATGCGATCGTGGCTGGAGTCGACGACGTAGACCTCGCCGGCGGCATCGACGGCGAGCCCGCCGATCGGGCCGAACTGGCCGTGTCCGCCGCCATAGGAGCCCCACTCGGTCTCGAGGACGCCGGCGGCGCTGAACTTCTGCACGACGTAGCCCAGCTGGTCGGCGACATACACGTCGCCCGTCGCGTCCACGGCGACGGCCTCGGGAAAGCGCAGCACGCCTTCGGCGCGCTGCCCGATGACCTGCACGGCCGCGTACGGGCAGGCGCCGGCGCCAGACCCGGGGCAGGCTTCGGCGGCGGCTGCGCCAGCGGGGCCGGTCAGGGCGCACGCCAGCGTCAGCGCGAGCGCGAGCGCGAGCAGCGCACGGCGGAGGTGCTCGACCGGGCGACGGCGGGGAGAGGGCATCGCCCCTAACAACACGCGCACGTCTCAGGAGGAGTGGTCGCGAGTGCGCCCGCCCGCCCGCGCCCGCCTGCAGTACGCCGGCAGCGCTACTGGGCGACGCCCTCGGGCGCGCGCGCCGCCAGCCCCGCACGGCTGGCGGGGAGCGCTGCGATGCGTCCGTTGGCGGCGCTCGGGCGGTTGCGCTCCTCGCGCACGATGTACAGCGGCCGGTGCTTGACCTCGTCGTAGATGCGCCCGACGTACTCGCCGATGACGCCGAGCGCGATCAGCTGGATGCCGCCGAGCAGCAGGATGGCGATCGTGATCGAGCCGAAGCCGGGCAGGTAGGAGCCGGCGATGCGCAGGCCGATCACGACGGGGATCGCGATGAACGCGAGGCCGGCCGAGAACATGCCGACATACGTGGCCAGCTGCAGCGGCAGGTGCGAGAAGGACGCGATCGCATCGAGCGAGAACCGCAGCATCTTGCGCAGCGTGTACTTGGTCTCGCCGGCGTGGCGCGCGTCGCGCTGGTAGGCGACAGCGGTCTGGGTGAAGCCGACCCAGACGGTCATGCCGCGCAGGAAGCGCGAGCGCTCGGTCATCGCCAGCAGCGCGTTCAGCGCGCGGCGGTCGAGCAGCCGGAAGTCGCCGGAGTTGGGCTCGAGGTCGACCTGGGCGAGCTTGTCGAACAGCTTGTAGAACCACGACGCGGTGGCGAGCTTGAACCGCGGTCTCGCCCTCGCGCTGCTTGCGCACGGCGTAGACGACGTCGGCGCCGTTGCTCCACTGGGCGAGCATCTCGGGGATCAGCTCGGGCGGGTCCTGCAAGTCGGCGTCGATCATCGCGACGACGTCGCCGACTGCGTGCTCGAGCCCGGCGGTGAGGGCTGCCTGGTGGCCGAAGTTGCGCGAGAGGTGCACGACGCGTACGCGGGGGTCGGTGGCGGCCAGGCGGTCGAGCAGCTCAGGCGTGCGGTCGGAGCTGCCGTCGTTGACGAGCACGAGCTCGAAGTCGAAGTCGGCGACGGCCGCGCAGGCGCGTGCGACGAATTCCTCGACGAGCTCCTCCTCGTCGTAGACCGGAGCGACCACGCTCAGCAGGGTGGGGGTGCGAAGTGGTGTATCCGACATGGTTGTTCGCTTCCGCTTGGCGCTTTCGGAGATCGTCGCCTCGCTTGCGATCTTCGGTGAGCGAATTAAGCCGCCGCTCAATTTATCGTTCATCCTGTCTATGGATGACCGTCGAGCGCGCTGACACGCAGGAATCGACAAGCAGCGTAGCGCGCCGGCCGCGCCGGGCGAGCGCGCACGTGCTCGTCCAGTTCGTGAAGTTCGGCATCGTCGGCGTGTCGAACACGCTGCTGACGCTCGCCGTGTACACGGTGCTGCTGAAGGTGTTCGGCGTGTGGTACCTGGCGGCGTCGGCGATCGGCTTCGCGGTCGGCGCCACCAACGGCTTCCTGCTGAACCGTCGCTGGACCTTCCGCGAGCACGTGGGTGACGCGCTGACGCCAGTCCGCTGGGGCGATCGTGCAGAGCGGCGGCCTGGGCATCAACGAGGCGCTGCTCTACCTGCTCGTCCACGACGGGCACCTGGACAAGCTCGTGGCGCAGGTTTGCGCGACGGCGGTCGTCACCGTCACGACGTTCTTCGTCAACCGCGCGTGGACGTTCCGCGTGCACGCGCCGGTGGCCGCCGAGGTGCCGCCGCTCTAGCGAAACACCGCGAGCAGCGAGAGCCCGGCGGGGATGCGCCCGCCGCGGGCGATCAGCGCCGCCTCGAGCGCCAGCGGGCGCTCGAGCAGCCAGTTCAGCGGCGCCGGCGGCACCCACAGGTCGAGGCTCGACTCGGTTGTCTTGGACCTGTTGACGCGGTCGAGCATGCGCAGCACGATCGCGACGGGCAGCAGCAGCGAGTTGAAGTAGGTGGTGCGCAGCTGGCGCCAGCCGGCCTGCTCGGCGACGCGCTGCAGCGAGCGGCGGGTGTAGCGGCGGTGGTGGTGGTTGATCTCGTCGTGGCCGCTCCACAGCCACTGGTAGGCGGGCACGGTCACCAGCAGCGCGCCGCCGGGGGCGAGCACGCGACGCAGCTCGCGCAGGGCGCCGAGGTCGTCCTCGAGGTGCTCGATCACGTCCAGGCTGACGGCCAGGTCGAAGCTGTCGTCCGCGAAGGGCATCTCCAGCACCGAGCCGGCGATCACCTCGCCCACGTCGCGCTCGCGCGCCAGCGCGACGCTCGCCTCGGACAGCTCGACGCCGGTCACCGGGCCCAGGCGCGCGAGCTCGACCATGTTGCGCCCGCTGCCGCACCCGGCGTCGAGGATGCGTGCCTGCTCAGGCAGGCCGAGCCTCGCGATCGCGCCACGCAGCACCGTGCGGCGCCCCCGATACCACCAGTGGCGGTCCTCCGCCTGGTGCGTCTGACGCTCGTAGTCCCTATCCATCCGCGAGCATCTTTTCCTAAACGGCGCCAGCCGTGCGGCGCGCCCTCGCGGGCGACGGGGTCACGGGCTCGTTCCGTTGCTGCGAATCGAGTACTCGATCGCGCCCGCTTCGCCCTGCCACGCGGCTACCGCGCGGTCGCTGCCGGGATCGAACGCGGCGGTAGGGTCGGCCACAGGCGCGGGCGGCGCGAGCTGCTCGGCTTCGCCGAACATCATCGGCGGTGCAGCGCCGCCGAGCGCGTGCGCGGCGAAGAGCGCCTGGCGGCGGATGTCGGGCGGGCCGGCGGCGGTGGGCAGCGGCTCGGTCCACAGCACGAGCGTGTCGTCGGCGGGCCCGGCGGCGAGGTCGGCGAGCAGCGCGTCCTCGCCCGGGGCGGCGATAGTGTCGACGGCTCCGACGCCCTTCAGGTTGACGGGTGCCGTGCGCACGACCCAATGGCCGGCCGCGGCCCCGGCCCAGGCGAGCACCACGCTCTCGGAGCTGAGGCGCACCAGGCTGGGCGACGCGGCGGGGGAGGGCAGGCCGTCGGGGTCGCGGAAACGCTCGAGCAGCTGCGGGACGCCGAAGCGCACGCCGACGGCGGAGCGGTCGATGTAGACGGAGGTCTCGTCCCCGCGCTCGTCCGACCACGCGACGATCGCGTGCCGGTCGTCGCTGAGCAGGGCGGCGATCACGGGGCGCGAGGCGACGGGCGCGAGCCGCTGGAGCGGGCGCGCGGCGCCTCGCTGTGGCACGAGGCGTGCGTAGATCGCGCCGTCCTGGGCCCACACGGCGAGCGCTTCGCTGCGGTAGTCCATCGCGAGCGTGAGTGCCCGCAAGGGGCCGGTGGAGCCGGCGCCGGTCCTCACGTTGCGCACGAAGCGATGCGTGAAGAAGCGCTCGACGTGCACGCGCAGCCCCGCCGCGTGCTCACCGCCTGAGGCTGTGCCGCCGGCGGGCGGGGAGGCGAGCGCGAGGTCGCCCAGGTAGGCGGTGGCGAGCGCCATCGGCGCGCTCGAGCCTTCGGCAGGCAGCAGCGGCGCGAACGGCCCGCCGGCGGCCCCCTGGATCAGCAGCCCGTCCGCCGGTGCGCCGGGCGTGGAGCCGGCGATCGCGAGCTGGCCGTGGGGAGCGCCGTCGGCAAGCAGCGGCCCGCGCGGGGCGATCGCGTGGCCGGCTGCCGTGCGCGGGATGTCGCTCGAACCGGGGATGTCGCCGGCGCCGATCGCCGCCACGCGCGCGCCTTCGCCGCCGGGGCAGGCGGAGGTGGCGCTCCATACGATCGCGCCCGCGCCGGTCGCACGGCTGGGGCCGTCGCTGGGGAACACGACGTGCGCCGGCGCCAGCGCCGGGCACGTGCTGAGGACGGCGGGCGCCGACCACGGCGTGGCGCCCGCCGCCGCGACGGCGAGCACGGATGCCAGCCTCAAGAAGCGAGCGCCGAGCGCAGGAAGCTGACGGTGCGCCCCCAGGACAGGTCGGCGTTGGCGGCGTCGTAGGTGCCCAGGCGGTTGGTGTCGTTGACGAACGCGTGCCCGGCGCCGTCGTAGTAGTGGAAGGTGGTGTCGACACCGGCGTCCTTGAGCTCTGACTCGAGCCCGTGGGCGTCGTCGATCGGGACGAATTCGTCGGCGGTGCCGAAGTGGCCGAGCACCGGGCAGCTGATCCCGCCGAAGTCGGGCTTGCCGTGGGGCATCACGTAGTAGTAGGTGACGGCGGCGGCGATGTTCGGGCAGGTGGCGGCCGCCCAGATGGCAAGGCCGCCGCCGAGGCAGAAGCCGACCGCGCCTACGCCGGGCCCCTCGAAGCCCGGCTGTGAGGCCAGAAAGTCGGCGGCGCCGCACATGTCCTTCTCGACCTGGGCCATCGACATCGCCATCATCTTCTGCTGGGCCTCGCTCGGCTGCGTGGTCGTCTCGCCCCGGTAGAGGTCGGGGGCGAGCGCGTAGAAGCCCTCGGCGGCGAGGCGGTCGCACAGCGAGCGGATGTGCTCGTCGACGCCCCACCACTCCTGCAGCACGATCACAGCGGGCCCGTGCTCGGCGGCGGGCACGGCCAGGTAGCCGGGGGCGCTGCCGGCGCTGGTGGGGAACTCGATGTCTGGCATGTGTGGCTCCTTGGGTCCGTGACTGTGATGGGGCGGCGCAATACTCTCACGACAGCGTCGCCCCGGGAAGAGGCACCGCCGCCGCTATAGCGACAGCACGTGCGCCCTCGCGGGGTCGATGCGCCCGTCGAGCAGGTCCAGGTAGGCGCTCTGCAGAGCGTCGGGCCCGTGGCCGTGGATCACCTCCAGCCAGCTGCACGCCCACGCGACATACGGGTGCCACGCGTCCGCCATGCGCTGCTGCAGGCCGTCGGCGCCCCAGTCGGCGGCCCGCTTGGTCACGCGGTCGGGCGCGAAGAAGAACATCGGCCGCGGGCCGGGCAGCGCATCGGGGACCTGGCCCATGCGGTCGTGGTGCGTGGCGCCGACAACGGCCGAATGCGCGAGCCGGTCGAGGTAGTGCCCGTGGACGGCGCCGCGCACCCCGGCGTTGCCCGCCATGTCCACGTACACAGCCCGCCCGTCGGGCAGCGAGTCGAGCTCGTCGTAGGCGACGACGTGGTCGTACACGCCCAGCTCGCGCGCGAACTCGGCGCTGCGGGCGGACGTCATCCCGACGACCGCGATCCCCTCGCGCTGGGACAGCTGGAAGGCGAGCGCGCTGGCGGTCTTGCTCGACGCGCTCGACAGCACGACGGTGTCCGCGCCGAAGAAGTCGCTGTCCTGCAGGAAGTCGTCGATCAGGTACGAGGTCAGGAACAGCGGGCGCAGGAGCATCTGCTCGTCCTCGTGCTCGGCCTCGTACATAGGGTCGGCGTCCGTGCGCGCGTATCGGTTGTATGCGGGCGGCAGCGCGGCGCGGTGCGCCGAGGCGTCGGCGAAGCCGTGCGCGCTCACATGCGCGGGCGCCACCAGCAGCTCGCTCGACGGCGGCAGGTACCCGAACACGCGGGCGCCCGGCTCGAGCTCCGGCACGCCGCTGGCGGCGACCTCCGCGAAGCCCCACACCGGCACGCGCCCCCAGCCCTCAGCGGCCGGGAAGAAGCTCCAGTAGGACATCGCCTCGCCGAACATCGCGTACGTGATGTTGTTCGACGTCAGGCCGAACGCGTCAACCCGCAGCAGCGCCTCGCCGGGGCCGGGCTCGGGCGCGGGCGCATCGTCGAAGCGGCAGCGGTGCAGATCGTCCCTGGCGACGAGGAAGTCCATGTCGAGCGCAGGTTAGGGGTTGTGCGACTGCCGAGGCTTCAAACGGCCACCGCGCGGCGCGCGGCCAGTCGCTCCTCGGCATAGCGGCGGCCGCGCTCGGAGTCGCCGGTCGCGAACGTGGCGATGTCCGCGAGCGTGACGATGCGGCCGAACCCAGCCCACGTCCCGTCGGGGATCTCCGGCGTGAACACCCACACGCGGCCGGGGTCGCGCTCGTACGCTTCCTGCTCGGCGTCGAGCACCGCCTCGGTGATGTCGTGCGCCATCGCCTGGCGGCGCTCGGGCTCGTACTGGCCCTCGGGGACGGAGGCGATGAAGCGGTAGTGCGGCGCGCTCACGGGCGAGCCGGCGACATATACGGCCTCGGGGCGGTGCACGAACAGCCACGCGATCGAGCGCACCTGGGGGTTGGAGGGATCGGCGCCCTCGTTGACGATCAGCAGGTCGGTGAGCTCGGCGAGCAGCCGCTCCTCGGCCTCCGGTGACAGGGCGCCTGCGGGGATGTACGCGTCGAGCATGGGCATGCGTGGTGAGCCTCCTGGTGGCGGGTGGCAGGGAATGTGCGGGTTTGCTTAGTCACTCTCTTGATAGGAGCGACGATGCCGCGACGACCATACACGAGTAACTCCTCTTATGCAAGCGATACACTCCCGGTATGAAGCGCACGTCTCTGGGCGAGCATCCGTGCTCGATCGCGCGCACGCTCGACGCCGCGGGCGAGTGGTGGACGCCGCTGATCCTGCGCGACGTCGCCTACGGCGTGACGCGCTTCGGCGAGATCCAGGAGGACCTGGGGATCTCGGCGAACGTCCTGCAGCGACCGCCTCGGCGGGCTCGTCGCGGAGGGCATCCTCGAGACGCGCGCTTATCAGGACCGCCCCGCGCGCCACGAATACCGCCTCACCGAGAAGGGCGCCGACCTGATCCCCGCGCTGCTCGCGCTGATGCAATGGGGCGACCGCTGGAAGTGGCCCGGCGGGCGCGGCCCCGTGCGCGTCGCGCATGAGCATTGCGACCACGAGGTGCACGTGGAGGTGCGCTGCCCCCACTGCGAACGCGAGGTTCCCGCGAGCGAGCTGCGGGCGCGGGCGCGCGGCGGCGTCACGTCCGCGCCCGGTGATCACCAGCCGGGGAGCGTGTCCGCCCGGCGCCTGACCTCGGGCGGGGCTGGCGTGTCGCTCCAGTCTTAGCTTGGGTCGGGGTTCACGCGTCGCCTGGCTTTCGCCGGATGCGCCGGCCACATCGCGGCAGCAGGTGACGAATGCCCCGGGCTAGGGGCCTGAAATGCTCGTCGTCGCGGGCCGGCTTTGCGTGGCCGCTACTTCGTCCGCACACCCGGGTTTGATTAGGCGTCATGCTCAGGGGTCACGGTTTCACGGGAGCGATCGGGCTATTCGCGCTCGTGCTTGGCATCGCGCCAGCAGCGATGGCGCGCACCGACTCCGGCGCGTGGTCCGCCCCGCAGGTCCTCGGTGCGGCGAATTACTTCGGCCCCGATCGCGGTACCGGTGGGCCGCAGCTCGTGAGCAATGCATCGGGCGACCGCGCGGTCGCATGGATCGGGCAGGGGCTTCGCGTGGCGCTCGCGCGCGACGGTGGTCCGTTCGGCCCCAGCCGCGTGATCGCATCGAGCGTGCAAGCTGGTCCGATCGTCGCTATCGACGAACGCGGAGATGTCGCTGTCGCCTGGGACTTCAACGACCATTCCCACGCCGTCCCCATCCCGGCTGAGAACGAAACGCGGTATTGCTGCGAACACGTAGTCGTGGCGACGCTGGCTGCTGGCGCCCGCCGCTTCCGCTACCAGGACCTCGCGACGCCTCAAAGATCGCTCCACTTGAGGTCGCTGGCCATCGCCGCGAACGGATCTACGGTGGCAGTCAGCTACGCCTCCGAACCTCTAGCCACGATCGCCGGCAACGGCACGGCGTATGAGCTCTTCGCTCGCGTCGGACGGCTCGAGCGGCCCCTTGGGCGCGGAGTGGCACTTGGAGCAGAACTGGAGGTGTTCTCGATGCGCGCAACTCCGGGCCAGGCGAGCCTGTTGATGGGTGTCACCGGCAGCCAAGTCGCGGGCCTGCGAGAAGTCGTCGTCACTAGGCGTGGACGTCGGACAGCCGAGCACGGCGTCAGAGGCCTCGTGGGCTTCCGCTCCAGCACGGAGCCGGAAGGCTACGATGCGCGTGGCGATTTCGCGCTGCTCGCGGAAGTGAACGTCCCCAGCGGGATCGCCTACGACTATGCCACCCGACGCCCGGGCGGCCCGTTTCGCGTTCAGCGCCTCGCAACCGGCCTGATATCCGAAGAACGCGAACCGATTCGGGGGCCCTCGTTGGCGGTGTCCACCACTGGCAGGGTGCTTGCGACGTGGATCGGAGCGGCAGAAGCCTCAACCCTGACCTCGACCTTGATTGTCGCCGCGGGCCGGCTTCCCGGTGACCGGCTCCAGCATCGAACCACACTGAGCCAGGTGTTTCCCGGACTCGGCTTCGGCGTGACCACCGACGCCATCAATGCCCGCGGACAAGGAGTGATCGTCGCGGATCAGAACGACCCCACTGCGCGCTTCCAGGAAGGCGGGCCGCTCCTGGCTCTGTTTCGCTCGCCCACCGCACGCCTGTCCCCGCTGAGGTCAATCGGGCGCATCGAAGATGTCGCGTCCAGCGACGAGGCTCCAGCCGTCGTGATCGATGCACATGGAGAGGGTGTCGCGGTCTGGCGCAATGGCCGCGGTGAACTCATCGCCCGCCGCTTCCAGTCGCCGTGAGGGCCACGCTCCTCGCTGCGTGGTGCGACGGCCCGACATGCCGCGTATCCTCGCGGCATGTGGCGCGCGTTCGTGATGCTCTTCTCCTCCGTTGCGCTTGCCACTGGCGCTGCAGCAGCCACCGCGCGCCAGTTCCCTGTCTCGGTGTATCCGCCGCCGGTCAAAGCGCGGGCTGGGGGCGCGCTGGCCGCATGTCCGAACCCTGCGGGCCTTGAACGCTTCAACGGCACGACCACGAAGCTCGCGGTTCGGATCGCGAGCAGCTACGGACGCATCAGCCTCGCGCACGATCTGCGCAACAGCGACCGCGCCTGGTGGTCGCAGGTGCGTCACATGTGGCACTCGGGCAAGCCTTCCGAGGAAGCGCTGCACCAGGTCGTCTACGGCTCAGGGGAGCCGCTGAGCAAGAGCCCGTACGCAGTGATCGTCCGGTACTCCTGTGGGCAATCGCTTGTCGCGAGCTCGCTCACCGTCCGCATCGGACCTCGCCAAACTCACCCGCCGTATTGCGAGGCATGCATATCGAGCATGTTCTTCGTGGACCGCCGCGGTCGAGCGCTGATCTACTACCTGTACTGAGCGGAGGGGGCACGCGGTGATGCTGCGATCGACCATCGCGAGCAGCTCGCGCTGGTCGATCGCGCGCTAACGTTGCTCGACGTGGGAGAGCCCGCATCCAAGGTCGCTCACGAGCAGCCCGGCGAGGGCTCGATCGACGCGCGGACACCGGGGGTGAGCCGGCGCGTTCTCGCCGTCTTCGAGCCTGGCCACGCGGGCGAAGCGACGCTGCGAGAGGCGGCTGAACTGGCGGAAGCAGGTTGCGAGCTGTCGGTTGTGACGCTGGCACCGCAGGCACGTCCTTCCCGGTGCTGCGGGAAGGGCGGAACCGGTCCGTACAACATCGCGGTGCGCGGGGAGGCCGAGCTCGAGTTGGGCCAGGCGAGGGACATCCTGGGAGCCACCGCCAAGCGCGCCAGCTTCACGGTGCTCGTCGGCTGCCCCAGCCCGCCGCTCGCAGCGTGGGCGCAGGAGCATGCGTTTGACCTGATTCTCCTTCCCTCGCATCCGTTCACGCTCGGCGGTAGCCCCCATGCGAGAGCGATGCGACGGGCTCTCTCGGCCGAGGTTCGCCTCGTTCCGTAAGCCGGGCGAGAGCCGGCGTTCGCTGCTGGTGCCACCGGCACCGCATCGATCGGTCACAGAACCACGCGGCCGGGGTTAACCAGGTATGGGCCCCGACGAAGTCAGCGACGGCGAGCTGCTGGCGGCGAGCGGCTCGCGACCCGAGGCGTTCGCCGCCTTCTACGACCGCTATGAGACCGCGGTGGTCGGCTACTTCACGCGTCGCACCAGAGACCCCGAGGTCGCGGCCGACCTGACGGGCGAGGTGTTCGCGGCGGCGCTGGGCGCGGCGCATCGCTATCGGCCCGAAGCTCCCACGGCCGCGGGCTGGCTGTTCACGATCGCCCGCAACACGCTGGCCAGCAGCGTCCGCCGCGGCCGTGTGGAGGCCCGTGCTCGACGCCGGGTGGGGATCCGCGAGGCGATCGCGTTCACGAGCGACGAGCTCGAGCGCGTGGAGCATGCGGCGAGCGCGGACGGCTGGGTGATCGAGCTGCTCGAGCGGCTGCCCGCCGAGCAGCGCGAGGCCGTTCGCGCGCGCATCCTGCAGGAGCGCTCCTATCCGGACATCGCCGGCGAGCTGCACACCTCCGAGCTCGTCATCCGCAAGCGCGTGAGCCGTGGCCTGTCGAACCTGAGAGCCGAACTGGAGAAGCCGTCATGACGCTGCTGCCCGAAGTCCGCAGCCAGCTCTTCGCCGCCGCGGAGCGCCGGTCGCGCAGCCCCTGGACTCGCCTGCTGAGCAGGCTTCCGGGCCTCCCCACGGCGCGCCGCTCCGGGCGCGCGCCGCTGATCGCGCTCGGCGCCGCGCTGGTGCTCGTGGGGGGCGCCTTCGGGGCGGGCCTGATCCGGCTCGGTGCGCCGGCCGAGCTGCCGTTCTCTCTGTCTGGCAACCCGCACGAAGGATCCGGCGCCCTCGTCCCGGGCACCGTGCGCGTGCTGCCGATCGCCGCCCCCGACCCAGCCGGGGGCCCGGACTGGGGGATGCGCGTGCTCAGCACCACACGCGGCGAAGGCTGCATCCAGATCGGCCGGCTCCTCGACGGCAAGCTCGGGGCGCTGGGCCAGGACGCCGCCTTTGAGAACGACGGTCGCTTCCACGAACTGCCGGTCAGCGCCGCGTTCGACATCAACGGCTGCGCCCTGCTCGACGGCAGAGGGCGGCTGTTCACGAACGTGACCGCCGACGAGCGCGCCGCGAGCGCCTGGATCGGCACCGGCGGGCGTCTTGGCGGCTGCGTGCCGCCGAGCGCGGGACCGTACGAAAAGGGACTGCGCCTGACGCGCCGGGAAAGGGAAGGGGGGGCGCGGCCCGCCGCCATCTGCAAGCAGTCGGACCTGCGCAACATCTACTACGGGCTGCTTGGCCCCGAGGCGCAGAGCATCACCTACGTGCTCGACGGCAAACGCCGCACGCTGCCGACGGTGGGCGCCGACGGCGCGTACATGTTCGTCACCAGGGCATCCGCCCACCAGCTCCTGAACTTCGCCAACGCGGGCACGGCCGACATCGTGCCGGTCGACGGCCCGATCAAGGAAATCCACTACCGCAACGGCGCCACCTGCCACCTGACCGCGAAGAGTTGGATCGGCGGCTCCTACGCGTGCACGCCCTCGCTGTCCGAGCCGGTCGGATACGTCCCCGTCGGCGAGGTGGCGACACACGCCGAGGTCGCAACGCCGATACACGTACGGCTCGGCCACGACCGCTTCGGGCGCCCGGCGGTCGTGCTCAGCTTCAAGGCCCGCGTGGCGGTCACCGACGCACGCAGCGCCTACAGCGTGATCTGGTATGAAGCTGGCATGCGCCCGGGGGTGTACGCCGGCACGGGCAGCAATGCGGACGTGGCCGCCGGCCAGATGCTCACCTTCACGCTGGGCGGAGGCTTCGAGCGCGGCCTGCCCCGGGGGCTCCTGCATGGCACCGTCAGCCTCCTGCAGCAGACGGGCGCGGGCGGCCTGGAAGGCCCGGGCAGCGTCAGGGTGACGGTCGGCAGCTTCGCCATCCGCGTGCCTTGAGCCCGTTCCGCGATGCCCGGCGAGGGCTCAGGCATCCTCTGCGTGCTCGGTCGAGTCGAAGAAGCTTCCTAGAGCACCGGCTTGCCGCTCGGCACGACGATCACCGAGCCGCGGGAGGCGTCGAGCATCGTGCGCGAGGAGCCGCTCAGCGCGATCCGGCCGGCGGGCGCGCCCGGCTGGGAGCCGACCACGATCAGGTCCGCTGCCGCGGCGTCGTCGGCGGCGACGATCTGGGCGCCGAGCTTGGCCGCGAGCGCATCGGCCGTCTGCCGCGCCGCCTCGTCGGCTCCGAGCACCGCGATCGTCGCAAGCTTGGCGCCGGCGTCGGCTCGCAGACCCGCGGCGGCGACCGCGATCGCGGTCGCCCCGATCTCGAGCAGCCGCTGGGCGGAGGTCGGCGGCTCGGCGTGGCCCGGCGGGGTGCGGTAGTCGGACCCGAACACGATGATCGGCGCTCCTTCGGCCGACGCGAGCTCCTCGAGCCCCGCTCCGGTCGACGTGCCGAAGACCACGTGGCGCGGGATGTCGGGGTTGCCCAGCACGCCGGCGCCGTGCTCGAGGCGGCGCTCGGCGTCGTGCTGCGCGAGCGCCTCGCGGCTGGGGTCGATCTCGGGCGCGTGGCGGACGTAGGCGAGCGCCAGCTTGCTCGCGTCCTGCGCCAGCAGCCGGCCGAGCACCAGCGCGTCGTCGTCGTTGTCGGTCCCGTCGTAGGAGATGATCAGCTCGGCGCCCATGCGAGCGTCAATCCTGCGCAAGCGCACGCTCCGACGCATTGGCCTGGTGGCCAGCAATTGCCGGCCGCGTTTGTCCATCCGGCGTACGAAGCAGATCGCTCGACAGACGGAGACCTCGGGCGCAGCGCATCGCCGGTAGCCTCGCGAGCGTGTCCGAGCATGCCCATGACGGTGAGCAGGAGCCGCAGAAGCTCCCGAGCGAGCGCGACTGGGAGCGCTCGGCCGTGCTCGAGCCGCGCCCCGCGCCGCGCCACCCCGAGCTGATCGGCGACGGCGCGGCGATGCCGTTCGCGACGGCCGCGCTGATGGGGCCGCCGGGCCCGCTCGATCCGCAGGATCCCGCGACGCAGGCGCTGCTGGCGTACCTGACCGCGCGGGCGGCGCCCAGCCGCGCCTCGCGGCTGTTGCGGCGCGGCGAGCCGGCGCCGGCGGTGAGCCTGGAGGGCTGGCGCCTGCTCGCGAGGACCGATGAGGAGGCCCTGTACGCGCGCGGTCTGCCGCCGCAGCTGCTGACGGCGACGTTGCGGCGCGGCGGCATTCGCCGCAGCTGGAGCTGCGTCTCGATGCGCATGGCGGCGCCGCTGCGCGCCGTGCGCGAGGGGATTCGCGCTTCCTCGTGGCGGGCGGACCCGACGCAGGCGCTCGCGCCCGAGGAGACGGTGCTGCGGGTGCTCGTCACCGAGCAGGCGTTCGCGAGCGGCCAGCTCGCCGACGGCCGCGTGCTCGCCCCCGACATGTACGTCGACGAGGGCGAGCTCGTGCTGCGGATGTTCGTGACGCCGCGCCCGGGCTATCAGACGGCGATGCGCAACCCCGAGACGCCGGTGCGCATCGCGCTCGCCGAGCCGCTCGGCGGGCGGCGGCTGCTCGACGGCGCGCTCGTGTGAGCGGGCTGGCTACGCGGTGGTGCCGGCGCCGAGCGGGAAGCGCACGCCGGTGAGCTCTTCGGAGACCTCCCACAGGCGGCGGGCGGCGTCGGCGTTCCTGGCGGCGGCGGAGCGACCCACGAGCTTGGCCGGGCCGCGCTGCTCCATGAAGCCGCCCGGGCCGGCGAAGCTGTCGCCGGGTATGTCGGCCACGGCGGCGTACAGGGTCGGCAGCGCGCCGCCGTCCTCGTCCTGCGCGATCAGGCGGTTGCCCACGGCGCCGAGCAGATCGAGCGCGCGGTTGCCGCTGTGGAACTGCAGGTTGGTGGCCGCGTAGCCGGGGTGCGCGGCGGTCGCCAGAACGCCCGAGCCGGCGGCGGCCAGCCGCCGCTGCAGCTCGGAGGTGAACAGCAGGTTGGCGAGCTTGGACTGGCCGTAGGCGCGCGCGGCCTGTAGCGCCTGCGCTCCCAGTTGAGGTCGTCGAAGTCGATGCTGCCGAAGCGGTGCGCGGTCGAGGACACCGTGACGACGCGCCCGGTGACGTGCTCGAGCAGCAGGTTGGTGAGCGCGAAGTGGCCGAGGTGGTTGGTGCCGAACTGCAGCTCGAAGCCGTCGGCGGTGCGGCCGAGCGGCGGCGCCATCACGCCGGCGTTGTTGATCAGCAGGTCGATGTCGCCCTCCCAGTCGGCGGCGAAGTCGCGCACAGAGGCGAGGCTCGCGAGGTCGAGCTGGCGGACCTCGGTCTCGCCGGGCATTCCCGCGGCGGCGGCGCGGCCCCTGTCGGTGCTGCGCACGGCGAGCACCACGCGGGCCCCGGCGCCGGCGAGCGCGCGGGCGGCGGCGCGGCCGATGCCGCTGTTGGCGCCGGTCACGATCGCGGTGCGGCCGGTCATGTCAGGTATCTGGGCGCTGCTCGAAGTAGTCATGGGCAACAATGTAGACTATGGCAACAATGATGTCAACGACAACTTCGTAGGGTAGCCTCAGGGCAACCGATGGCAGAGCGCCCCTATCACCACGGCAACCTGCGCAGGGAGCTGCTGGAGCAGGCCGAGCGCACCGTGCGCGAGCGCGGCGCGCAGGCCCTCTCGCTGCGCGAGCTCGCGCGCGAGGCGGGCGTCAGCCATGGGGCGCCGCGCAGGCACTTCCCCGATCGCCAGGCGTTGCTGGACGCACTCGCGCAGGCCGGGTTCGAACGCCTCGGCGCGGAGCTGCGCAGTGCGGTCGAGGGTGCGGGCGATGACTTTCAGCAGCGGCTGCAAGCGACGGCGGCGGCGTACGTGCGCTTCGCCACCGGCGACGCGGCGCTGCTGGAGCTGATGTTCGCGGGCAAGCATGGGGAGCAGACAGGAGCGCTGCACGAGGCTGCCGAGCGCGCCTTCTCGGTGATGCTCGAGCTGATCGAGCAGGGCCAGGCCGAAGGTGCACTGGAGCGCGGCGAGCCCGAGCGTGTGGGCCTCGTGCTGTTCGCAACGATTCAGGGAATCGCGGCGCTGGTCACAGGCGGCATGGTCGACGCCGAGCGGCTCGACGAGCTGGTCGCCGACGCGATCGCGCACTTCCTGCGCGGATCGCGCGTCGGCGCGAGCGCTCCGACATCTTAATTAGATGGAGTGCTCGTGAGCGTTCGACGGCTGGGTGCGGATGGCCCCGCGGTCGGAGCGATCGGGCTCGGCTGCATGGGCATGTCCGGCATGTACGGGCCGGCCGACCGCGCGGAGAGCATCGCGACGATCCACGCGGCGCTCGACGCCGGCGTCACGCTGCTGGACACCGGCGACTTCTACGGCATGGGCCACAACGAGCTGCTGATCGCCGAGGCGCTGCGCGGACGTCCGCGCGAGGAGTGCATGCTCAGCGTCAAGTTCGGCGCGCAGCGCGGGCCCGGACGGCGGCGTGGCTGGGCTACGACGCGCGCCCGCCGGCGGTCAAGACCGCGCTCGCGCTACTCGCTCACGCGGCTCGGCGTGGAGCACGTCGACGTCTACCGCCCCGCGCGCCTCGACCCCAAGGTGCCGATCGAGGAGACGGTCGGCGCGATCGCGGAGCTGGTGCAGGCCGGCTACGTGCGCCACATCGGGCTCTCGGAGGTCGGCGCCGACGACGCTGCGCCGCGCGGCGGCCGTGCATCCGATCTGCGACCTGCAGATCGAGTACTCGCTGATCTCACGCGGAATCGAGGCGGCGATCCTGCCGGCGTGCCGCGAGCTGGGCGTCGCGATCACCGCCTACGGCGTGCTCAGTCGCGCGGCCTGATCAGCGGCCATTTCGCGCCCGAGCGCGAGCTCGCGGCCGGCGACTTCCGCGCCCGCGCCCCGCGCTTCAACGGGCCAACCGCGCCCACAACCTGGCCCTGGTCGACGGCCTGCGCGCGGTCGCCGGGGCCAAGGGCGCGACGGTCGCGCAGGTGGCGATCGCCTGGGTGCTGGGCCGCGGCGAGGACATCGTCGCGCTCGTCGGCGCGCGCACGCGCGAGCAGCTCCAGGAGGCGCTCGGCGCGCAGCAGCTGCGGCTCGACGCCGAGGACCTGGCGGCGCTCGAGCGCGCGATCCCGCCCGAGGCGGCCGCCGGCGAGCGCTACCCCGAGCCGCAGATGGCGACGCTCGACAGCGAGCGCGCGTAGCCACTTGACCGCGCGCGATCGCGGCGCGCCGCGGGCCGGGGCGCTCGCCCTGGCCGGGTATCTGGCGCTGTCGGTCGTGCTGCTCGGCCGCACCTGGCTCGGGGGAGGCCTGGGGCACCGGCTGGTGGGCGGCGGGGGCGACCCGCTCGGCTTCGTGTGGTTCCTGGCATGGACGGCGCACGCGCTCGAACACGGCCGGTCCCCGATCTTCACCACCGCGCTGATGGCCCCACAGGGGGCGAACCTGCTCGACAGCACATCTATCCCGCTGCCGTCGCTGGTGCTCTGGCCGCTCACCGCGACGCTCGGCGCGGCCGCCAGCTACGACGTGCTCGCGACCGCGGCGATCGCGCTGTCGGCATGGGTCGCGTACCTCGCCCTCTGCCGGATCACGCCGCACCGGTCCTCCGCCTGGATCGGCGGCCTGGTGTACGGGTTCGGCGGCTACATGACGGGCCAGGCGGGCGCCCACGTGAACCTGATGCTGATCGTGTTCCCGCCGCTGGCGGCGATGCTGATCGACGACGTCGGGCGCCGCCGGCGGCCCGTGCGCAGCGGCCTGCTGCTGGGGCTGTGCGCGACGGCCCAGGTGTTCGTCGACGAGGAGATCCTCGCCACGACGGTGATCATGGCGGCGCTCGCGCTCGCGCTCGCGGCATGGACCAAGCGGCCGGACCGGGCGACCGTGGCTCGCTACGCGCGCGCATTCGCGACCGCCGCGGTCGTCCTCGCGATCCTCGCCGGACCGGCGCTGGCCTACCAGCTGGCGGGGCCGCAGCACGTCAGCGGCGTGATCGTCACCTCGGGCCGCTACGTCGATGACCTGGAGGGCTTCTTCGTGCCGAGCTCCGAGCAGTGGCTGAGCACCGCAGGCGCTCGCCACCTGACGAGTGGCCTGTCCGGATATGACGGCGAATACGGGTCCTACCTCGGCATACCGCTGCTCGCGCTGCTCGCGCTGGCCGGGCTGGCGGCTGCGCCGCCGCGCCCTGCCGGCGGGCCTGCTGGCGATCTGCGCGGCCGTCTTCGCGCTCGGCCCGCACCTGCGCGTGGGCGGTCACGACACCGGGATCTACCTGCCGTGGATCCTCCCCAACCACCTGCCGCTGCTGGAGAACGCGGTACCCGACCGCTTCAACATCTTCATCTGGCTCGCGGTCGCCGTGCTGCTCGCGCTGCTGATCGACGACCTGCGCTCGCGCCCGCTGCTGGGCTCGCGCCTTGTGAGCGTGGCGGTCTGCACCGTAGCGCTGGTGTCGATCGTGCCCGGGCTCGTGCCCTCGGAGGTCCCCCGCGCGCCGTCGCTGATCGCCAGCGCGAGGAGTTTTCGCGCGGCCCTGCCGGCGGCGCGGACCGTGCTGATCACGCCGGCGGCGAACGGCCAGCTCGCGATGTACGCGCAGGCGCACGCCGGCTTCGCCTACAGCATCCCCGACGGCGGCGTCTTCGTGCCGAGCCCGCAGGGCGCCTCGTATGGCATGCGCCACGGCCCGCTGCTCTACGCGCTCGCCGCGCTGGCCGATCGCGCGAGCACGCGTGCGGGACGAACCCCGATGGACGCGCTCTGCCTCGCGCGGATCGCACGCGGCCTCGGGCGGATCGCACGCGGCCTCGGGCGGATCGCACGTGGGGCGACGCTCGGTCCAGCGTGCGGGTCGTATTACGTGCGCGCGCTGCACGCGCTGCGCGTCGACGCGGTGATCGTGTGCGACCTCGGCTCCCCGGGCGAACTGCGGCGCAACAGGTGGTTCTTCGAATCGCTGCTCGGCGCGGGAAGGGCGGCCCCCGGCGCGACGATCTACGCCGTTGCCGGCGCATAACGAGCGCGTGCATACCGGCACGTCGTAGGATGGGCTGGCGATGAGAGCAGCGGTCCTGCACGAGTACGGCGTCCCGCGCGCGGACGATTTCGACGAGCCAGCGGCGGGCCCCGAGCAGGCCCTGGTGGACGTGCTCGCGGCTGGCCTCAATCCGGTCGACGTGGCGATCTGCGCGGGGCGCTTCTACGCGGGCAAGCCACCGCTGCCGTCGGTGGCCGGGCGCGAGGGCGTGGGCACGCTGGACGGCGCGCGCGTGTACTTCGACGCGCCGATCGCGCCGTTCGGCTCGATGGCCGAGCGTGCGCTGGTCGACCCGCGCTCCACCTATCCGGTGCCCGACGGCGTGGCAGACGGCGTGGCGGTGGCGCTGGGGATCTCCGGCCTGGCGGCGTGGCTGGCGCTGACGTGGCGCGCGGAGTTGAAGGAGGGCGAGCACGTGCTGGTGCTGGCGGCGAGCGGCGTGCTCGGGCAGATCGCGGTGCAGGCGGCGAAGCTGCTGGGCGCCGGGCGCGTGGTCGCGGCGGCGCGCTCGCAGGAGGGCCTCGCGCGCTGCATGGAGCTCGGCGCCGACGCGAGCGTCCGCCTGGACGAGCCCGATCTGTCCGCGGCGATGGCGCAGGCGGGCGAGGGGCGCATCGACGTGGTGCTCGACCCGCTGTGGGGAGAGCCGCTGGTGGCGGCGCTCGGCGCCGCGAGCTTCGGCGCGCGCGTCGTGCAGATCGGCGCCGGCGCGGGCGCGGAGGCGACGATCCCGTCGGCGGCGATCCGCGGCAAGATGCTCGTGCTGATGGGGCACACCAACTTCGCGGCGCCGCCGGAGGTCAAGCGCGAGGCGTACGCGCGGCTGTCCGAGGCTGCTGCCGGCGGAGGGATCGTGGTGGATGTCGACCCGCTCGGCCTCGAGCAGGTGGGCGAGGCATGGCGGCGTCTGGCGGCCGGCTCGCACCGCAAGATCGTGCTCGTGCCCTGATCAGCTGCAGCCGGTGATGCCGCCGTCGAGCGGAATCACGGACCCCGTGAGGTATGCGCCTGCGCGGGAGGCGAGGAACAGCGTGAGCCCGGCGACGTCTTCGGGGCGCCCGATGCGCCCGAGCGGCACGCCGCTCTCGATCGCGGCGCGGCTCTCCGGGTTCTCGAGCGCGAATGCCATCATCTTGCTTTCGAACGGCCCGGGCGCGATCGCGTTGACCGTTATGTGCTCGGAAGCGAGGCGCTTGGCGAGGTGGCGGGTGAGCATGTGCACGGCGGCCTTGCTCGCGCTGTAGCTGTAGTTCTCGGCGGCCGGCGGCTGCAGGCCGTTGATCGAGCCGATGTTGATCACGCGCGCTGGGTCCTCGGCGCCTGCGGCGGCGCGCAGCTGCGGCAGCAGCGCGACGGTGAGGTGAAAGACGCCCTCGACGTTCGTGCTCAGCACCTTCTCCCAGCCCGACGCGGGGAACTCCTCGAGCGGCGCGCCCCACGCGGCACCGGCGTTGTTGACGAGGACGTCGAGCGACGGGAAGCGCTCGGCGACGGCGGCGGCGAGCGCGTGCGCGCCTTCCTGTGTGGAGATGTCCGCGGGGATCGCGTGGCAGTCACCCGAGGAGCTGAGCTCCGCGGCGGCCGCTTCGACGTCTGCGCTCTTGCGCGAGGACACGATCACGCGCGCGCCCGCCTGCACGAGGCCGCGGGCGATCATCAGCCCGATGCCGCGCGAGCCGCCTGTGACGAGCGCGGTCTTGCCGGAGACGTCGAACAGGTCGCTCATCGCTAGTCGGCGAAGTCCGCGGGACGCTTCTGAAGGAACGCGCCGACGGCCTCGGGCACGGCGTTGCCGAACGTGGCCATGATCTGCTGGCGGTCCTCGTACTCGATCGCGGCCTGCTCGGAGGGGATCTCCAGGGCGCTCCACATGCCGCGCTTGGTCAGGCGCACGCCCCACGGGGCCAGCGAGGCGATCTGCTCGGCGGCGGCGAGCGCGCGCTCGCTGAGCGCATCCGCGTCGAGCACGTCGGCGACGAGGCCGATCCGCAGCGCCTCCGCGGCGTCGACCCGGCGGCCGGTGAGCATCAGCTCGTGCGAGCGCGAGGCGCCGATCAGGCGCGGCAGCAGCCAGCTCGTGCCCATGTCGCAGTTGGACACGCCGATGTTGACGAACGCGACGCGGAACACCGCCTCGCGGGCGGCATAGCGAATGTCGCACCCGAGCGCCAGCGCGAGGCCGAAGCCGGCGGCGGGGCCGTTGACGGCGGCGATCACCGGCTGGGGCAGCGCGCGCAGCGCGAGGATCAGGGTGGACATGTGCTGCTGGTTGGCGAGGCGGTCGCGCGGCTCGTCGCTGCCGTCGTTGCCGGGCGCGGCGCCGTAGCCGTGGAGGTCCAGCCCGGCGCAGAAGCCGCGCCCGGCGCCGGTCAGGATCACGGCGCGGCACGCGCGCTCGGCTGCGATCGCGCGCAGCTTCACGTGCAGCTCCTCGCACAGCTCGGCGGTCATCGCGTTGAGCTGCTCGGGACGGTTGAGCGTCAGCCGGCGGACGGCGGGCGTGGGCGAGTCGAGCAGCAGCAGGTCGGGCATCGCCGGCGCATCCTATGGCGTTGGCTCGGCTCCGCGGACGGCGGCTGCGCTCGGGTCGGAGGATCGCGGGGTGTGTGAGACTGGCGCCCGTGCTGTCGAGCCGGCCGAGGGTCGCGGTGGTGGGCCACGTCGAGTGGGTGCGCTTCGCGCGCGTCGCGCACGTGCCGCGCGCGGGCGAGGTGGTGCACGCGCTGGATCCATTCGAGGAGCCGGCGGGCGGCGGCGCGGTGGCGGCGGTGCAGCTGGCACGGCTGGCGGGCGCGGCGGCGCTGTTGACGGCGCTCGGCGAGGACGATCGCGGCCGGCGCTCGGTGGCGCGTCTGAGCGAGCTCGGCGTGGACGTGCACGCGGCGTTCGTCGATTCGCCGACCCGCACCGCGGTGACGCTGGTGGATGATGCGGGCGAGCGCACGATCACGACGTTCGGGCCGCGGCTGGAGCCGCTCGGCGACGACCACAGCTCCGTCTGGGAGGCGCTCGACGGCGTCGACGCGGTGTACTTCACGGCAGGCGACCAGGCTGCGCTGCGCGCCGCGCGCGCGGCGGCGCGGGTGCTGGTGGCGAGCCCGCGCGCCCGCGAGGCGCTGGGCCACGGCGTCCCGATCGACGCGCTGGTGCTGAGCGGCGAGGACGCGATCGAGCGCGGCGAGCTCGCACGCGCACAGGGCGAGGCGGAGCTGGTGGTGTTCACGGAGGGTGCGCGCGGCGGCAGCTACCGCGCGCGCTCGGGCGCGACGGGCAGGTGGGCGGCCGCCGCGCTGCCGGGCGCGCGCGTGGACTCCTACGGCTGCGGCGACTCGTTCGCGGCGGGACTCACCTACGGGCTGGGCGCGGGCCTGGAGCTGGCGGACGCGCTCGCGCTGGCCGCGCGCTGTGGAGCGACGTGCCTGACGGGACGCGGGCCGTACGAGCACCAGCTGAGCTGTGCAGACCTGGGCGGGCGATAAATGCAAGGATGCGCGCCGTGAGCGCCGACTTCGAGCAGATCGCAACTGAGGTCTCCGAGGGGATCCTGACGATCACGCTGAACCGGCCCGAGCGGCTGAACGCGTGGACCGCGCAGATGGGCGAGGAGCTGCGGGCGGCGTTCGACGTGGCCGACGCGGACGACGAGGTGCGGGCGATCGTCGTGACAGGCGCGGGCAGGGGCTTCTGCGCCGGCGCCGACCTGACGAGCGGGGGTGACACGTTCGACGCGCGCAAGCGCGAGGCCGTCGCGGGCGCCAGGCGCGACAACGGCGGCGAGTTCACCCTGCGGATCTT
The DNA here is from genome assembly GCA_963756205.1 of uncultured Solirubrobacteraceae bacterium. Lineage (GTDB taxonomy): Bacteria > Actinomycetota > Thermoleophilia > Solirubrobacterales > Solirubrobacteraceae > Palsa-744. The sequence goes on along the minus strand of CAVWMU010000002.1, from coordinate 836,272 downwards.
CGAATGCAAGAAGCCGGTGATCGCGGCGATCAACGGGCCGGCGGTTGGCGTGGGCGCGACGATGACGCTGCCGATGGACGTGCGCCTGGCGGCGGACGACGCGCGCATGGGCTTTGTGTTCGCGCGCCGCGGGATCATCCCGGAGGCGTGCTCGAGCTGGTTCCTACCGCGCGTGGTCGGCATCAGCCGCGCGATGGAGTGGGTGGCGACCGGGCGCGTGTTCTCCGCACAGGAGGGCCTCGAAGGCGGGCTGCTGCGCAGCCTGCATCCGAAGGAGGAGCTGCTCGACGCCGCTCGCGAGCTGGCGCGCGAGATCGCGGAGAACACCGCGCCGGTGTCGGTGGCGCTGGCGCGTCAGCTGATGTGGCGGATGCTCGGCGCCGAGCACCCGATGCTCGCCCACCGCGCCGACTCGCGCGGCATGGTCGCCCGCGGCCAGTCCGCGGACGCGGTCGAGGGCATCACCGCCTTTCTGGAGAAGCGCCCCGCGCACTTCCCGGACCGCGTCAGCGACGGGCTGCCGGACGTGATGCCGGGGTGGGCCGCGCCGGGGTTCGAGTAGTCGGCGGCGGCAGCTGAGCTGAGCTGAACTGCCTGCAATTCGTGTTGAACGCGAGCCCGTGTCGTCGTCTGCTGGGTCACGGGAGCAGTGGAAAACAGTGTGGCGCGCTCGCTCCGTGGGCGCCATGGGTTAGGGTGCCCGCAAAAGCCTGCGGGCACCTGGCATCCGGCGTCGGGATGTGACCACCCGGTAAAGCGGCCAGTTGCACGGCGGGGCGATCGCTGTATACCTATGATTGAACACCCAACTTGAACACCCATCTAGGAGGGCAAATCGTGTCCCATCTGTCTGATGTGGGCTCCAAGAAGCCTCAGAGCTCGACATCGAGCGGACAGCAGGCCCAACCGCTGTTCGTCCGCTACGCGTCGCCGGCGCCGCTGAAGACGACGCCGTAAGGCTCGGCGGGCTGCACTACCTCGGCTAGTTACGGTTGCGCGAGACCTCCTCCGAGCCAGCCGTCGTGGTCCTTGCCGACGCCGACGATGTCGGTGTCGAGCGTCTGGTGTCTCTGCTGGCGCCCCGGCTGAGCGTTACATGGTGGCGCTTCGGCGTGGACGAGAGCTCGGTGTCGGTGGACGTCGACGGCGAGGGCTTCAAGCTCGAGCAGCCGGAGGCGCACGTGGGCTCGGGCGACCTCCGCGATGCGTCGATCGTGGTCTATCGCCGCAGGCTGCTCCGCGCGCGGTCGCTGGTGGCGTCGGATCTCGCGAGCCCGGAGGAGCGCGACTTCTCAGAGCGCGAGTGGACGTCGCTGATCGAAGGGCTGCTGCTCGCCGAGGAGCGCGAGAGTCGCGCCACGTGGGTCAACCGGCCGTCGTCGACGCTCCTCGCTCACAACAAGCTCGCTCTGCTCCTGCATGCCGCACGCATGGGTCTGCATGTGCCGCCGTTCACCATTTCCACTCCGGTGCGCCCGCCGGCGAACGTCGCTGGCGGGCTCGTCGCAAAGGCGATCTCCTCCGACGAGCGGATCGACGCGACGCGCCACTTCGGCACTGCGCTGCTGTCGCCCCAGGATCAGCAAGATCTTCCCGGCGCGCGCTTGCCGACTCCGTCGCTCCTTCAGGAACACGTGCGTGCGGAGGTCGAGCTGCGCGTGTTCTACCTGCTCGGCGAGTTCCTCGCGCTCGCCTTGACACCTTCCAGCGAGCATGTCGACATCAGGCACGCTCCGCTGGCGCAGTCCTCGCCGCGTGCGTGCGATCTCACGCTCGAGCTGCGCCGCGCGCTCGCCGGCCTGGCCGACGCGTTCGCCCTCGGCTACTGCACTTTCGACCTCGTGGTGCCGCGCGGCGGCTCACCGGCGCTGGTCGACGTTACGCCCAACGGCGACTGGGCTTACTTCGAGCCCGACTCGGCGCCGATCGTGAGCGAATTCGTCGCTAACACGATTGTTGACCACCACGCGGGCGCAGTGTGATAGCGCCAGCAAGTATTGTCGCCGGCGCGAGCAAGTAGCCTCGGCCAAATCGAGCGTCTCTGCGGGAAGGGAGCACCACTTGCAAAAGCCGGTCCTGTTCGTTGGATCCTCGTCGGAGGCGAAGCACCTGATCAACGGGCTAACCCTCAACCTGAAGAACGAAAACGTGAGGGTTCGCAACTGGGGGACGAGCCGGTGGCCGCTGTCGCGCAGCACGCTGGACGGGCTGGACAAGAAGTTCGAGGAGGCGGATTTCGCGACGTTCATCCTCTCGCCTGACGACGTCGCGATCATCCGCGGCAAGGAGGAGAAGGTCGCGCGCGACAACGTGCTGTTCGAGCTAGGCATGTCGTTCGGATATCTCGGACGTGATCGCACTTTCATCATCGCGTCGAAGGAGGCGATGCACAATGTCAGCGACCTGCACGGCATCACGGCGATCCGCTACGAGGACGAGCAGGACGATCAGGACACCATGAGCACCCCGGCTGTCGAGCTGTTGGCAGCGATTCGCGAGCGTGGGCCGAGAGAGCGCGCGGACACGGATGGCGCTCGGCGGCGGGGGTCCACCGATCGCATAGAAATGGTTGCGGACGGCGCAATCGAAGTGTTCGAGTCGCGGGACGAGTATTTCGGCAACCTGGCGCAGGCCGTCCTCAACGGCAAGAAGGTTCCCGCGAAGTTCCAGTTCGCAGCGGCGGATGGCGGTCGCCGCTGGCTGGAACTCTGCCACAGCGAGAGCTACGGGTATTTCAAACGCGCCAAGACCCTTCTCAAAGACAACATCAAGCGCCTGGCTGAGAACGTGTGCGCCGCCGCAGACACCGCGGCCGTCGATCTGATCAGCCTCGGCAGCGGCGACGGTCGCAAGGACGACATCATCCTGCAGGAGCTGGCCAAGAAGCTCTCCGAGAACGAGCGCCTGTACTACTACCCGATCGACATCAGCGACATTCTGCTCGTGGAGGCGATTCGCTACGTGTCCCGGCATGGGCTCGGCCGGGAGCACTATGGCTGCAAGGCGGTGCTGGGAGACTTCACGAACCTGCCGATGATCCGCGAGCTCATCGATTACCGCCCTAACGCCAACCTGTTCTCGGCGCTGGGAAACGTGATCGGAAGCTTCGACGAGTCCGAGATCTTCGCCAGCATTGCCGGCGCGATGCGAAAGGGCGACCTGGTGCTGATCGAGGCGAACATCGGCGAGCCCGGCGACTCGATCGCGATGCTCGAGGACGACGCCGCCAGCCAGTGGGATCTCAGCACGCTTGCCGCGCTCGACCTATCTGCTGACCTGTTCGACCTCAAGCCAGAGGAAAAGAAGAGGCAGAGCGTGGTTCCGGGCACGAGAACGTTGGTCAGCTATGCGGTGCCCCGCGAGCGTCCGTCGAGCAAATACACACTGTCGGGCATGCACCATTACGACTTCGAGAAGCTGAAGGCGCACGTGGCAAGCGATCTGCGGGTTACCCTCGTGGACGAGATCGCCGGCGATGGCGTGTGCCTGCTGCTCGGTCAGCGACGGGATTGATTGGCGCCACCCGGCGCGTAGCGAACGCGCACCCCAGATGCGCGAGTCTCATTGCGGCAGCTCCTGCACCAGCGAGAGCGTCGGCGCGAACCGGTCGCCGTGCTCGGCCACACGCTCCAGCACCTGGCTGGCCTCGAACACGAGGCTGGCGCCATCTTCGTGGTCACGCGCGGCGCGAACCTCGTCCCAGTCGAGCGGCGTCGACACGGTCGGGCGCTCGGCCGCCCGCAGCGAGTACGCGCACACGGTCGTCTTCCTGGCGTCGTTCTGGCTCCAGTCGATCAGCACTCTGCCCGTGCGGCGCGCCTTGGTCATCCGCGAGACGACCAACTCCGGTTCTGCCCCCTCGAGCAGCTCGGCGACGGCCTTGGCGAACGGCTTCGTGCGTTCGTAGGTGACGTCGGCGGTGTTCAGCGGCACGTACACCTGCAGACCCTTTGAGCCGGACGTCTTGGCGAAGCTCTGCAGGCCCAGGTGCTCGAACATTCCCTGCAGCTGCAGCGCCACTTGGCAGCACTCGACGATGCCGGCCGGCGCGCCGGGGTCGAGGTCGAACACGAGCGCCGTCGGGCGCTCGATCGCCTCGGCGCGCGCCAGTGGCACGTGCAGCTCGATCGCCGCGAGGTTCGCCAGCCACACGAGCGTCTGCAGGTCGTCCGCGAGCGTGTAGTCGATTGGCTTGCCTGTGCCCTTCAGGGTGCGCTCGCTCGCCACCGTCGCCGTGCGCACCCACTCCGGGCGATGCGCCGGAGCCTGCTTCTGGAAGAACGACTTCGCCTGCACGCCGTCTGGCCAGCGGGTGACCGTCAGCGGGCGCCCGGCCAGGTGGCCGAGGATGACGGGCGCGATCTCTGCGTAGTAGGCGATCACATCGCCCTTCGTGAACCCCGTCTGCGGATAGAGCACCTTCTCGAGGTTGGACAGCTTCAGCTCGCGCCCCTCGACCGTCACGTGCGCCGTCTCGGCACCGCGCCGGCGGATCGAAAGCGGCCCCAGGGTCTCCTCCGTCCGTGGCTCGTCAGCCGACCGGCGCGTCGACGCATCAGCCCGCGCGCCCTGGGGGTCCTCGCGCACCACCTGCGATGCCGGCTTGTCCTCGCGCAGACCCTTGTACGTCGGTGCCCTGAGGCTGCCGCCGCCGGTCCAGCTCGTGAACTCGACCTCGACGACGAGACGCGGCTCGCAGAAGTGCGCGCCCGAGGGCGGCTTCGCTCCGGTCGTGAACGGCGAGCTTGGGCGCGCGAGCGGCGCGAGCAGCTGAGACAGGCGCTCGAGCTCGCTGTCGCTGAGCCCGCTGCCGACGCGGCCCACGTAGCGCAGAGGTCCGTCGTCGTCGTTCACGCCCAGCAGCAACGCGCCGACGCTCTGCGAGCGCTTGCCCTTCCCCGGCATCCAGCCACCGACGACGAACTCCTGGCGTGCCACCGTCTTGACCTTCACCCAGTCGCGCGTGCGCGCGCCCGGCCGGTACACGGAGTCAAGGCGCTTGGCGACGATTCCCTCCAGCTGCTGCTCGGCGGTGGCCGCCAGCAGCGCCCTGCCTTCTCCCACCACGTGTTCGGGCGTCTGCCAGCTGGCGCCGTGCAGCCGCAGCGTCGTCAGGCGCTCGCGACGCTGCGCGTAGGGCTCGCGCATCAGTGAGTGGCCGTCCAGCCACAGCAGATCGAAGATCACGTATGTCACCGGTATGTCCTTGGCGAGCGTGCGCGCCCGCGCTCGAGAGGGGACGTGCATGCGCCGCGCCAGGGCCTCGAAGCTGGGGTGCCCCGCGGAGTCGAATGCGACGATCTCGCCGTCGAGCACGGCGCTGTGCGAGCCGAGTGCCGCGTTCAGCGCGAACAGCTCCGGGTAGCTGTCGGTGATGTCGTTCAGGTTGCGGCTCTCCAGCCGCAGCTCGCCCGGCAGCGAGTAGGCGATCGCACGCACGCCGTCCCACTTGACCTCGTACGCCCAGCCACCGTTCTCGCGAGGCAGCGGGCCGGCTCGCGCGAGCATCGGCGCGATACGCGCGGGCATCGGCTCGCGGTCGGGGTCCGCGGGCGGGTCCATGCGGTGGATCAGCCAGTTCTTCGGCTGCTCGTCAGCGTCGATCGGGAACAGCGCGTAGCGCGCGTCCAGTCGCTCGCCGTGCAGCGCCACCTCGATCTTGCGCGGCTCCCACTTCAGGCACTCGTACGTGCCGCTGTCCCAGATCGCGATCGAGCCCGCTCCGTACTGGCCCTTGGGAATCTCCGCCTCGAAGTCCAGGTACTCCAGCGGATGGTCCTCGACGGCAACCGCCAGGTGGTTTTCGCCGGGCGCCTGCGGCAGCCCCTTGGGGACCGCCCACGACGCGAGCGTCCCGTCGCGCTCCAGGCGCAGATCCCAGTGCAGCCGCGTTGCGTGGTGCTCGTGGATGACGAATCGCGGTGCGCCGCCGGGCGCCGCATCGCCCCCCGGCGGCTCGGGCGTGACGGCGAAGTCTCGTTTGGCGCCGTAGCGCGAGAGGCGCGCGGCCTGCTCACTGTCACCTTTGGAGTTCCGTATAGCCATGGTCATACGGCGCTCGCGAAGTCGAACAAAGCGCGGCCCGCCAGGCGTGCCGACGCTCTGCCTACCGCTTGGCGGCGGGCTTCTTGGCCGCGACTTTCGCGGCAGTGGCCTTCTTCGCCGCCGGCTTCTTGGCGGCTTTGCGCGGCTTGGCGGCGGCGGCGCCTTCGCGGGCGCGCACCGCGTCGAGGCTCGCCTTCAGCGCGCTCATCAGGTCGGGCGCCGGTGCCGCGACCTCCTCGGGCGCGGGCTGCACGGCGATCGCCTTGCCCTGGGCCTTGCGCTCGATCAGCGCCAGCACCTGCTCGCGGTGGGTGTCGCGGAAGCTCTCCGGCTCGAAGTCGCCTGCGAGCGATTCGACGAGCTGCTTGGCGATGTCCAGCTCGCGCCTCGTCGTCTTGACCGCGGCCGCCTCGGCGATCTCGTCGAGGCGCTCCGGCGGCAGCACTTCGTCGGCGAACAGCATCGTCGCCATCCCCAGCGCGTCGCCCATCGGGCGGACCGCCACCAGCTGCTCCTTGGAGCGGATCACCACGCGCGCGATCGCCACCCTGCCGGTCTCGCGCATCGCTTCCAGCAGCAGCCGGTAGGGCTTCACCCCGCCCGGACCCGGCGCGAGGTAGTAGGGGTGGTCGTAGTAGACCGGATCGATCTGCGAGAGATCCACGAACTCCTCGATCTCGATCGTTTTCGTCTTCGTCGGCTCGAGCGCCTCCAGCTCGCCAGGCTCGATCACCACATAGCGGTCCGGCGCCAGCTCGTAGCCCTTGACGACGTCCGCGTAAGGGACCTCCTCGCCGGTCGACGGGTCGACCCGCTTCTGCGCGACGCGCACGCCGCTCTTGCCAGAGAGCTGGTGGAAGCGCACGGTCTTGCGATCTACGGCGCTGTACAGCTTCACCGGTACCGTCACCATCCCGAAGCCGATCGTGCCGGTCCACATCGCGCGGGGCATGGCGTTAGTAGTACCACCTCGAAGTATTCCCAACCAGCGCTGCAAAACAGCCTGCCCCGGGCGCTCGCGGCCGCCCGCCGCCCACGCCGATCACCGGCCCAGGTTGTGCGGGATCTCGCTCAGAGCCGCATCGCTCGAGGTCGCGTCGGGCGCGTCGACGCCGGCGGACAGTCGCACGGAGTAGATCGACGGCGCTCCGAGCACGCGCGCGAGCACCGTCGCCTCCACCACGGCGATCAGGATCGGGACCATCAGCGCGTCCGCGTGGCGGGTCAGCTCGAGCAGCAGCACGACCGCGGCCAGCGGGCCCTGCATCGAGGCGCCCAGCACCGCGGCGCCGCCGATGATCGCGAAGCTGCCGAGCGGCGCGCCGGGCCAGATCTGCGCCCATCCCTCGCCGAGCAGGCCGCCCAGCAGCACGCCGTAGGCGAGCGTCGGCGTGAACAGCCCGCCGGGCGCTCCGCTGCCGAGGCATGCGGCCGTCACGAGCGGCTTGAGCACGAGCAGCACCGCCAGCAGCGCGACGCTGAGGCGCGCCACGAGCGCCAGCTGCACGACCGGTTTGCCGTTGCCCAGCAGCTGCGGGTAGGCGATCGCGAGCGCACCGAGCGCCGTGAACACGACGATCGGCGCCGCCAGCCGCATCCATCCGGACGGCCGCAGCGCGTGCGCGCGCGCGATCACGCGCACCCACGCGATCGCCGCCAGCCCCGCGATCGGCCCGGCGATCACCGCCCACACGATCTGCGAGCCGCTCACCGGATAGCTGGGGATCGCGTACGTGGGGCCGGTGGGCAGGGCGACCCACGCGATCGCCGTCGCGATCAGCGACGTCGCAAGCGCTGGCAGCACCAGCGGCAGCGTGAGCGTCCCCAGCAGCACCTCCAGCGCGAACAGCGCGCCTCCGAGCGGCACGTTGTACACAGCCGCCATGCCCGCGCCCGCGCCGCACGCCACCAGCAGGCGCCGCTGCCAGTCTGGCAGCCGCGCCCAGTCGCTGAGCGCGCTCGCCGCAGCCGCGCCCACCTGCTGCGGCGCCGCCTCGCGGCCGAGCGAAGCGCCGAGCGCGACGATCACGATCGAATGCACGCCCCGCGCGATGCTCGCCCAGAACGGCGCCCGCGCGTCCCGCAGCCAGATCGCCTCGGATACGTCCCCCGCGCCGCGACCCGCCAGCGCGAGCGCGCCCCCGCCCGCCACCACGCCGCCGATCGCCAGCACGAGCACGCGCCGCGCCGAGGAGGTGCGCTTCACACCGTCAAGGAAGTCGCCCGAGTGATATGACCACGCCAGGTGCTGGACCGCGCGCAGCAGCTCGATCAGCGCCGCGCCGCCGAGACCGGCCCCCAGTCCCACCAGCACCACCAGCATCCAGAAACGTGCCCCGTAGGAGGCCACGATCCCGCGGCCGGGCACGTTCGGTTGAGGGGTTCCTCGGTCCACTCGGGCCGAAGTCTGACGGCGGCGCCAGCCGGGACGGATGACGCCTCGTCACGGGCGCCCGCTCAGGCGAGTGTCTAAAGGCTCGGGCGCCGGCTCACGCGAGCGCCGACAGGACCGTTTCGCACTGCGTCAGCCCGTACGCGCGCGCCCCGCTCGTGGCCTGCTCTGACGCCGGGCGGATCTGCTCGAGCAGCCCCAGCGCCTGCTGCGCCTCGCCCTTTTCGAGCGCCGCGGCGGCCTGCCCGATCGCGCTGACCACGCCGGCGAAGGGCGTGAGGAAGCGCTCGATCGCCGCGTGTTCGCCGCTCGGCTGCTCGAGCTTCTGCAGCTTTTCGAGATTCGAGGCGGCGACCGCGTGCAGCTGGCCTACGGCGCTCGCGAGCTTCGCCACGGAGCTGGCATGGCCGAGGCTGAGCGACACGGCCGCCACCGTCACCTGCTTGATCAGCGGCGCGGTCTGCGTGCTCGCCGTAGCGCAGATCGCGCCCGCTTTGGCGATGTACTGGGACTTGGTCGGCGCGCTGCTGCCGCAGCCTGCCAGCATGAGCGCCACCGCGAGCGCCAGCGCAAGGGCCGCTGCGGGGATTCGCGGGAGAAGGCTCAGGCGGAGCCTGCGGACCGCAGGGACAGAAAGCTCGAACCCGGGCATGTCACCAGCCTCGCGCCTGCGTGGCGTGGGAGCATCGGTGAAAACCCGCACTGTTTATCGGCGTGCGCGCGCTTCGAGGGGCCCGCGCGCCCAAACTGGCCAGCCAGCCAGTATCATCCGGCACCATCCGGTGGGCGAGTCTTGGAGGTTGAAATGGCGACTGTTGGGCGCGAGATCGAGGCCGTGGAACTGACTGACGAAGCGCTGTGGGTGGATGGCCCACCGTATGAGACCTTCAAGCAGATGCGGCGCGAGTGCCCGATCCACTGGACCGAGAAATTCGAGCTGTTTCCCGAGGAGGCCGGCTTCTGGTCGGTGACGACCGCCGATGACATCCACACGGTCAGCCGCGACTGGAAGACCTACTCCTCCGAACGTGGAGGCGTGCTCGCGGCTGCCGCGGGCTTCCCGCTGGAGCTCGCGCAGGCGATGTTCATTGGCATGGACCCGCCCAAGCACGACCGCCTGAAGGCGCTGTTCCAGTCGGGCTTCACGCCGAAGCGGATCGCCGCCCACGAGGACTCGATCAGGGCGATCGCCGTCAGGGTGCTCGACCGTTTGGAGGGTCGCGATACGTGCGATCTGGTCAATGACGTCGCGCAGCCGATCGTCTCGCGCGTGATCCACAGCTTCATGGGCATCCCCGAGGAGGACGACGCGATCTGGGCGCGGCTGATGAACTCGACGCTCGGCGCCGCCGATCCCGACCTGAACCCCGACGGCTTCGAGGGCGCGCTGGAGAAAGACCTGCCGGAGATCTTCGAGCGCTGCCGCAAGCTGATCGCGGCGCGCCGGGAGACCCCCACGGACGACCTCACCAGCGTGCTCGTCCACGCCGAGGTGGAAGGGCAGAAGCTCGAGGAACACGAGATCGTGATGGGCTTCTTCCTGCTCGTGGCTGCTGGCAACGACAGCACCAAGGCGACCTACTGCAGCGGCATGCGCGCGCTGATGGAAGACCGCGAGCAGATGCAGCTGCTGCTGGACGATCCGTCGCTGATTCCTGACGCGGTCGAGGAGTCGCTGCGCATGTTCCCCGCCTTCGCCCACTTCCGCCGCACGGCCACGTGCGACACGGAGCTGCACGGCCAGAAGATCCGCGAGGGCGACAAGGTGGTCATGTGGTACGTGTCCTCCAACCGCGACGAGACGCGATACGAGGACGCCGACCACTTCGACATCAAGCGCAAAGCCGAGCACCAGGCGTTCGGGGCCGGCGGGCGCCACTTCTGCCTGGGCACGGCGCTTGCGCGCCTGGAGCTGCGGGTGATGATCGAAGAGACGCTCAGGCGCTACCCGAAGATCGAGCTCGCGGGCAGGCCCGCCGCGGTGGAATCGCTGTTCATCAACCAGCTCAAGACGCTCCCCGTGCGCCTGTGAGCCCGGTGGTCGGGCTGCGGCGCGCCCCCTGACGACGTAGTTATCCGCAACGACCGGCGGGGAATCGCCCGATGGCGCTGGCGTGCGACGGGCGTACGCTCGTTGCTGGGATGGACGCTGACGCCTTCGGATCACGATCATGACCGCGCTCGGCGTGGTCCTGTTGGTCGCAGCGGTCGCGCTGCTGCTGGCAGAGGCGCACCTGTCGAGCGGAGGGCTGATGGCCGCATGGGCGAGCGCCGCCCTGATCGGCGGCGTGACGCTGCTGCTGGTGGGCGCCGGCGCCGGCGCGGCCGTCGTGCTGATCGCCGCCGCAGGCGTGGCGGCCGTCGCGATCTCGCTGCTGGTGCTCGCCAGGCGCCGGATCCTGCGTCCGCTGCTCGCGCGCCCGCGGACCGGCAGGGAGGCGCTCGTCGGCCATGTCGGCGTCGTGCGCTCGATCGAGGGACCGGAGGCGGAGGTCTTCATCGACGGGTCACTGTGGCGCGCGGAGCCGAGCCCGCTTCACCACGAGGCGGAGCTGCACGACGGCGACAGGGTCGTCGTCGAAAACGTCAAAGGCTTGACCTTGTGCGTGCGCAAGGCCGAGGAATGGGAGCTGAATCCATGATCGTCACGATCCTCATCATCGTCGTTGTCGCGCTCCTGCTGCTCGGGCTGATCCTCGCCTCGGCATCGGTGCGCATCCTGCGCGAGTACGAGCGCGGCGTCGTCTTTCGCCTGGGGCGCCTGCTCGACCAGAAGGGCCCGGGCGTCGTGCTGCTGATCCCGTTCGTCGATCGGCTGGTGCGCGTCAGCCTGCGAACCGTCACGCAGCAGATCCCGCCCCAGGAGGTGATCACGCGCGACAACGTGCCGGCTCGCGTGACAGCCGTCACCTACTTCCACGTGGTCGACCCCAACCGCTCCGTCGTCGAGGTCCAGGACGTGCTCGCGGCGACCTCGCAGATCGCGCAGACGACGCTGCGCTCGGTGCTCGGCAAGGCCGAGCTCGACACGTTGCTCGCCGAGCGCGAGCGGCTGAACGAGGATCTGCAGAAGATCATCGACGACCAGACCGAGCCGTGGGGCATCAAGGTCACGGCGGTCGAGATCAAGGACGTCGAAATCCCGGAGGACATGCAGCACGCGATCGCCCGCCAGGCCGAGGCCGAGCGCGAGCGCCGCGCGAAGATCATCAACGCCGAGGGCGAGTTCCAGGCGGCCGCCAAGCTCGGCGAAGCGGCGGACGTGATCAGCCGCAATCCGGTGACGATCCAGCTGCGCTACCTGCAGACGCTGCTGGAGATCGGAAGCGAGCAGAACTCGACGATCGTGTTCCCGCTGCCGATCGATCTGATCGGACCGCTGATGCAGGCGGTCGACGGTCACCGTGCCGCCGCCGTGCCGCCGCCGCGCGAGAGCGCATCGGCGATCTGATCGACCTCGCGCTCGTGCAGGAGCGGGTGGGCTCGGTAGAACAAACGTCCAGTTGCGGGTGCGGGCGCTGAAGCGCGCGGGCGCGCGCGTTACCTTGAGAAGGCGTGCGACGTATCGAGATCGCGGACAGCGAGCTGCAACTGCCGGCGCAGCCGTCGAAGCTGGGCTTGGCGCGTGAGTACGCTCACCGGGCGGCGGCCGCTTTCGGCCTCGACGCCGAGCGCTGCTACGAGTTCGCGTTCGCGGTCAACGAGGCTGTGACCAATGCGATCCGGCACGGGAGGGCTGACGAGCATGGGCACATCCAGCTCAGCGTGCACGCCGACGGCGAGCGCCTGACGCTCACCGTGCGCGACCACGGGACGTTCGCGGCGTCGACGTTCGATCGCGTCGCGAGCTCCGAGCGCGGCCGCGGGTTCGCGCTGATGACCCGCCTGATGGACGCGGTCCAGCTGTGCGCCGCGCCGGGGAGCACGATTGTGCGCCTGTCGACGCTCGCGCGCCGGCCGACGGATCGCTGATGGAGTTGTCGCGGTCATCCAGGCGACTGTGGCCCTCATCTGCGCCACCCTGGCCTTGGCCCTGGCTGTGCTGTGCGGCGGCGTCCTGAGCGCGCCAGCGGCCTGAGACGGCCGCGGCGGCGCGCATACGGGGGATTACTGACGCCGTCGACGGGGGAGAGCGGATGCCGCTGGGTGGGGGGATGCCAAGGTTGAAGAGGATCCCTTTCCTCCCACATTGGGGATGGTCATCGTGTGTGTCGTTGGTCCTCATCGAATCCGCGGAACCGGCGCCGGTCTGTGCGTGCTCGCCCTGGCCTGCCTGGCGGGGCTCGCCATCTCGGCGCCGCTCGCCTCAGCGTATTACGGGCGGATCGTGTCCGTTGTCATCTCGCCGAGCACGGTGCAGACCGGGCAGGAATTCACGGTGACGATCACCGCGCAGAACACGGAAGCTACGCCGTCCTCGTCCCCCGGCGGCATCCGCTGGGAAACGACGGCGAGCGCCTCGATCACGGGCGTGCAATGCCCCAGCGGATTGCTGCCAAACCCGTCGGTCGGTGGGCAGTGCGAAGGGACGATCCCGGCGAATCAGACGCTCACGATGATCCTCACGGTGTCCGTCGACGCTCCGGGAACCTACGAAGACACGGCTACCATCTGGCCGCTAGACGCGACGCCGAGCGACAACACGTGGACCGGGTCGTTCACCTCGGTCGGAGCCGAGCCGCCGGAAACTGGACGCGGTGGAGGGCGCCCAGGCACGGGGACGAGCCCGGGCACGGGTGAGTCCACGCCGACGTCGGCGCCGCAGATCACCCAGCTGAAGATCGCACCGACGAGGTTCCACGCGGCCTCGAGCGGGGCGACCTTCAAGACCGCATCTTCGAAGGTGCCGTCGACGGGAGCGCTCGTCACCTACGCCGTGGACCAGGACTCGACGGCCCGGTTCACCGTGTCGAAGGCGACCAGCGGACGCAGCGTGGGCGGTCACTGCGTCGCGCCCGCGCATGCGAACCGGCACAAGCCACGCTGTGTGCGATACGTGGCGCTGTCGGGGTCCGCCGCGGTCACCGCCGACGAAGGCACCAACCGCCTGGACTTCACCGGCCGCTGGAACGCCCACAAGCTTGTGGGCGGCCGCTACCAGCTCGCCGTCACCGCGACCAACCCCGCCGGCGTGGCGTCCGCCTCGAAGCTGGTCGCGTTCCAGATCGTCTGATCTCCGGAGGCGCTTGCGAGATCCCAGGCGGCGGGTGTGCGCGAACAGCCACTCGCCGCTCTGCCGCGCCTCGGCAGGGTCGGGAAGGTCCACGTGCCGTCGACCAACTCAGGCCGTGGCCGGCACAGGCGCACCGTGTAGCAGCTGCCTGGACTCTGGGCCGGATCGCGTTTTCGGCTCGCGGCAGCGACCGCCAGATGCTCCGCGACTCGGTTCCAAGGCACGGCTTTGTGGCGCTCAGGCGCCCGGGGTATTGGCAGCGAGTTGGCAGTAGCGACCTCCGCCTTGAACCTCGCCGACCCGCCGACAATCCCCGACAAGAGACCTAGGTCTGCAATAGCAGGCCTCGTCCGTATGGGCGCGGCGGGTTTCGAACCTGCGACCTCTCGCGTGTGAAGCGAGCGCTCTCCCACTGAGCTACGCGCCCTGGACGGCTGATTCTATTGGGGTTGCGCGGTGCCGGGGGCTACGGCAGGAGCCCGCTCGGTGCCGCTGCTGCCCATTCAGGGCCCTACGTAAGCTCCTCGGCGAAGATGGCCGCCACGGCGAGAAGCGTCGGCCCATGCGAGAAATATCGGCCCATGATGGGGCGCGGGCACGACGCTGGCTCGTCCGTCGAGGCAGCGAGAATGCTCGGCATGAGCACCTGGACCGAGATCGACGAGCGCGTCCTGCGCTGGTTGCTAGACCAAGACTCGAATCCAGACTGGGACGGCCGAGTCAAGCTTGTCGTGCACGGCGAGCCGCAGCCGTTTCGAGACTTGAACGGCGAGATCGACTCACGCCAAGCCGACGAAGCGCTCACGCGTCTGCACAGCTACGACCTCATCGCGGGAGTCCGCACCGGCACCGTTATGGTTGCGTTCTGGTCGGGACTCCGGCTCGCGCCTCGCGGGCTGATCCTCTTGGGCGAGTGGCCCGACCTGGACCGTGTAGCGTCCCTTGAGGGGCTTCAAGCGGTATTCGCGGGGCTCGCCAATCAGGCTGAGGATGCGGGCGACAGGACGGCGCTCCGCCGAACAGCGGGCGCGATCGGCCGGTTGGGCGAGGGGATCGTGGACTCCGCGATCCAATCGCTAGGTGAGGAGCTTGCCGGCGGATGAGCGAGTATTGGAACGAGCGCGCCTTGCCGGTGCTTCAAGCACTGCGGACCCGCGACGCAGCCTACGGCGCGGCTAGCGCCATCAAGGTGTTCAAGGGCCACGGCAACGATCTCGGGCTTGACCTGTCAGCTGGTGTCATCCAAGACACGATCTTGCAGCTCACGGAAGCGGGATACGTCGAATGTGACGAGACGCATGGGATTGGCGGCGGTCATGGGATGATCTTCGTGGGTCTTCGCGTCACCGGCCGTGGGCTACAGGTCCTTGGTGAGTGGCCTCGTTTCGAGGCGATGATCTCGCCTGCGACGCTCGCGACGCTCGTCGATGTCCTTGCCGAATATGCAACGACGGATGACGCTGAGCAAATGCATCACGCCGCAAAGGTGATCCGACGCATCGCGGCCACTGGCCTCAGGAGTATCGTTTTCGGTGCAGGCGGTCAGCTACTCCGTCACGCGCTCGGATTGCCATAGGTGTGCCACGCTACCGTGCTGAGGCCGCCAGATCTTCCCTCGTGTAGCCCGGACTGGACGTATTGTTGCTCTCACGACCTGCCCGACCGTCGAACGACACGCACGCCCGACAGGTGTAACCATGCCTGCTCTGGGCGATTCGACCCAGTGGACTGAGGAGGCTTCCATGGAGGAGGGCGATTACAAGGTGGTTCGCCTGCTTGATGAGCTGCTGCCGCAGGCGGCAACTGCGCAGAAGGCGGGCATCTCGTTGGACATTCGGCTCTATCTCAGCGAGAACAGTCACGACGGTCAGTTGTGGGCTGCTGTTTCGTTCATCGATCGGAGTACCGGCAAGCTGCTCAAGCACGATGGCAACTCCCTTCCGCTCGATCGCCCCGAGGCAGTCGGGTGGTTCTTCGATCGCATCGCCGAGAAGGGCTTCCCGCTCGCAGTTGAGATGCGTACTCGGCCTGGGCCTCGGCTGCGTGATGGCTTGTGAACATGCACCATGCCGCTGGCGGGCTTCAATAAGCGAGCAGGTGTCTTCACGTGGATAAGCCGCAGCACCGACGTACCCTGCTCGAACGACGCAGGAGGCTCGCGCTACTCGTCGAGGTGGTGTCTGGTGCCCTGGTAGCCGGAATAGGTGCGGCGGTCGGCCTCTTCGGCCTGCCGGTTTGGGCTGTGGTCTCGCTCGCTATTGGTTTGACCGTGGCTGTGATGCTCTGGACGCGCGCAGCGATCGGCCCCATTGAGGAACGAGTGAGGTGCCTTTGGGGCGCTAGTTTTGTACTCCTCGCCATCCTTATCGGAGTACTGGTCTATATCAATCGGCCTGTCGCCTCGTCCGTGTACTACGTCCCGCATAAGGAGGTGACGTTGTCTGGCGTTGCTGGCGAGCCCGCTCGGGCCGAATACAACGCTCCGGGCCTGTCGTCGGAAAGCGAATACCTGGCGGACTGTTATGTCGTCGTCCGCGGACAGATCTGGATTGAGTTCAGCGCGGGGTGGGCCCGAGACTCGGAACTACGTCTGGCCCCGGATGCTCACGGCGCTCTTCCGGGGCATTGCTGAGCCCGCGCGCTCGGGCGGCGAAGTGTGGATCGTGGTCACAGTTGCAGCCCGCGTGCGAAGCGAGCGCCCTCCCACTGAGCTACGCGCCCTGGATGGCTGATGCGTCTCCGAGAGCACTCGATCTTGTCAAGCGCCGCTCGTACCCGCACGCCTGTCAAGTCGCTGGTGCTCGGGTATCTGCTCGGGCACGAATGAGCGAAGAATTGCGCGCGCCGACTCCTCGATTGGCAATGCGAGGACTATCGACACCAGTTCGAGGGTCGAAGTAAACGTCGTCAGCGAGAGCGCCCGAACGCCGATCAAGTCTGCTCTCTCGCTGGCGTCCGAGTAAGAGACGGTGCCGTCGTTACGCTCCACGAACTCGCCGGAAAGGAAGGCGCGAGGGTTCGTGTGGGTCTCCCAGCTCATTGGACGGTAGCCGAACGTATATGCCTCACTCGCGGCCGGTTCCGCGATCGTCGAGAGCTGCTGGGCCATGCTCGGCAGAACGGGGCCCTTTTTGCCGACGCCAGCGATTGCGGCGGCAATGGCTCTGGAGCGAGCACTGCGAACCCGCTCGTGCTTTTCATCGAGAACGCCCTGCTCTACCGGCATTGGACCCCAGTGCCCCGTGTGTCGCGCATTGTGTTCTTCGATGATCGACGCAGCGTTTCGATCGCCCTCAGCCTCCCATAGCTCAAGATGCAATCCGGGGTTCTTGTTAAGGAATCGGATCAGGATGTTGATCTCGATCATCGGTCGGAGGAGCGCTCGACCCGCCGCTGGAGCAGCACCGTCCTGTAGGGCGATAAACCCGCGGAAAAGCGTTCTCGCCCTCTGTCCAAGCGCCAGGATCGCCAGCTTGTACTCATCAGGCTTGATCGGCTCGTCGAGAGCTTCGGACAGCTCCATCAGCTCGGCCTCCGACGCTTGGAGCAGTTCGAGGACTGCCGTAGGATCTTGTTTCCCCGCCGAATTGTCTGGAGCCATCCAGCTCAGTGTTGCAGCGATGTGCGTGTCCGTCGAATGTCGAGGGGCTGTTGGGCTCCGACAAGCGTCTTTAGGCGCCCGGGGGTGTTAGTGACCCCAAAAGGCCGTGACCGGCCAACGAATTGCCAACGAGCGCTCTGCACTCCAATCCGCGGCGCGCCCCCTGCGGCCTCCCGAGAGCCGAGCCGAGACGATCTGTAGACCCCTCCTCCGCCACGCCCACGGGCAATCGGCCAACGCTCGCCAGCGCGTGCCACTGTGCTCAGCCCGAACGCTGTCGCTTCGCTCCACGACAGAACAGACCAGATGCACGAGGGTCGAGCGGGACCCTTAAGTGGGACCAATGTCGTGGTCGGTTTCGCGGGCTCGGGGTCAATAAGCACATGACAACCACGAGAAGCACAAACACAAACACGGGCAGCGAGCACGCATGGGGGTACAGCCGATGAGCCGTCGCCTGAAGATCACATTGCCGGACACACTTGCCCTGCGACTGGACGAACTCGCAGCGGACACGGATGAGCCAGTCGCGCGGCTCGCGGGCCAGATGGTCCGCCACGGCATCGCCGAAGCAGCGGCCAGCGGACAAGTTCAACCGCCGCGCGCCAGGCCGACCACTGTCGCGCTCGAACCACCAGAGGAGGAGGCGTCCGACCGGCGACTGAGCCCTACGGCGGAGACGCGGAATGGCGCTCATGGATGTGGGGCGGGATCGTCGCGCTACACGGCCGCTACCCGACAACGCTCGCCGACCTAAAAGATGGCTGGTGGAAGAGCGAGGCGCATGTCGAGACGCTCTGCGCCCTGGTCGTGTGGCGCCAGTGGATCGACGACGCCGGACGTGACCCGCGCGAAGAGCTCGCCTTCCAGGCCCAGCTCTCCGACTACGGTCTTGCTCTCCGCCACGAAGGCGGCGGCGTCACCCGCGCATGGAAGCCAGGCGCGGCACCAGACGAGTGGCGCTTGTGATCCTGTCGTCTACGCGTGCGCTAGCTCGCGCATCTGGCGCACGGGATGGCGTCCCAGCCGGCTCGCGGTCGCGTAGGGCGCGGGGTGTCCGTGGACACGCTGTGTGACGTTGACGCCGACGCGGCCGCGTAGTCTGTCGATCAGGCCTCTTCGCTGAGGGATCAACAGCAGCTCGTTCTCATCGCTGACGAGCACGGTGGCGCGACCCTCCGTGAGATTGCGCCAGAGCGCATCGTCGGCCCACTCCTGATCGCCGGGAATAAATGCAACCCGGTCCGGGTAGCCGAGATCATCGTCGCTGAGTGAGGCGGCCATGAACAGCTCACGTGTCTTGTCTACGGTCTTGCTCATCGGGTGTTCTCCCAGCTACGAACGATATCGCTCCAGCCGTCGATCAGCTTGACCTCGGCAGCGTTCATGGCCTCGTTGACCGGGCCGTGCCTGACGATCGGGTCTTGCTTCTCGGAGCCGACATAGCGGTGCTCGTGGTGCTCTTCGGGCGCGTGGGCGTTGTCGAAGGTCCGCACCGTATGCCACTTCCCATCGCGCTCGACCAGTAGCAGGATCGCGTACTCGACCGGATGGACGCTTGAACGCTGCACGACCACGAGCACATCGGGAGCGAGGAGCAGTTCTCGTATCCGATCCTTGGGCATAGGCCGGGTGATGTTAGGTCGCAGACCAGAGGGACCGAACACGTCGAGACGAAGCGCCAGCGGGCAGGCGCGTGCGAGCGGGCAGTCGTCATGCCGGATTGCGGATCAGAAACTCACGTACGCCTCGTATAAGCGCTGCGACCTGCTGGTGCTCGTAGTCGTCGTGGTGGCCGTGCGCGGCCTTGTTGCGGAGGTCGAGCCACGCGGTGACGCTCTTTTGCTCCAACCCGTTGTAGGCGCCCGCGGCGGTTAGCTCAGCGTTGAGGGCGTCGGCCTTCCTCGGAGAGCCATCCCCCTTCTCGACCTCCAGCCCACCCTTCATGGCGAGCTTGCGAAGATGATCCTCCAGCACGCTCCCTGCGATCACTGCCGCTGCGTCCTTGTAGCCCGACGTTTGAAGCTCGTCGGCCATACCTATCAAGTCCGAGAAGACTTCCGCGTGGATTAGTTCCGCGACGCCTTGCGCATAACCCGCTGCCAGATCGTCGCGCAGCCCCGACGCGACGCCTGCGAGTTCGTGGGCCAGCCATGCAGTCCGCTTCCCGGGCTGCTGTGCGAGTTGCGCGGCGCGAGTGGAGTACGTGCTCCCAGGCGCGGAGAGTCGATTGATCGCCGCAAGCAGCCGAGTGGCGCAACCCTGCATCGGCGGTGTCGGCGTCGTTCTCGCCGCTCGGTTGAAGTCCGCAAGAACTGCCTCAAGTTGCGCGATCATCGACTCAGCATCCATGCCGAACACGCTAGAGCGCGAGCCAGACGTGCGTCGTCGCGCAGCCATGAACCGTGTGCGAGGTGTACCTGCGATGCATACGGAAAGAACGCAGCCGCCTTTGGGCAGCAGCCCCGTTCCGCTGCCCAAACTACGTCAAATCGCCCCCAATCCGGCCGTATCCAAAGCAAGGGCTGAACGTCGAAACCCTGCTGAGCACTGAAAAACCGGGCTCCCACGCCCAACCGGCGCCTCGCGTGTGAAGCGAGCGCTCTCCCACTGAGCTACGCGCCCTGGACGGCTGATTCTACCCGGGCGCGTCGAGGGCCTCTCGGCACCCCGCGTGCTGCGAGCCGCCAGAGCTATTCGCCCTCGCCGCGCTCGTCGGCCAGCGCGAGGAGACGTGCTTGCAGCGCCGAGGCGTTGCGGACGGCAAAGGCCTCCCAGTCGTTGTTGAAGTAGACGAACAGCTCTTGCTGGGCACGCCACGCGTGCATGCGGTCCGCCCACAATCGCAGCTCGCTCGCCGAGTAGTTGCCGCGTGCGCCGCGTCTGCCGTAGTGCAGGCGCACGTAGCGCCAACTCGCGGTGGCCTCGTGAGACTGAAACGGCCGGTCGGGGTGGTCGCCGATGACGAGCGCCGCACGGTGCTCGCGCAGCAGGTCGTAGACCTCGGGGACGAACCAGCTCGGGTGGCGGAGCTCGAAGGCGTGCCGGCCGTCGGGCAGCGCGGCGAGCGCGGCGGCCAGTCGCCGGTCGTCCCTTGGAAAGCTCTCTGGCAGCTGCCACAGGACCGGTCCCAGGCGCTGCGATTCGATCAGTGGCTCGATGTGCTCGTAGAACCTCGCGACGCCGTCGGCGATGTCGGACAGGCGCTTGACGTGAGTCAGGTAGCGGCTCGCCTTGACGGCGAATATGAAGCTCGCAGGCGTCTGCTCGATCCAATGCGCGACGGCATCGCGGCTGAGGAGGCGGTAGAAGGTCGCGTTGACCTCGACGGTCGAGAATCGTTCGGCGTACCGCTCCAGCCAATGCCGGGTCGCCAGCCCCGGCGGATACAGCTCGCCCCGCCACGCCGGATAGTTCCAGCCCGAGCAGCCCACGTGCACGGGCCTCAGCCGTTGGGGCGCTGCTCCGCTCACGCGCCACCGGCCGGACCGACGGGCACGAGCGGGAGGCCACGCTGGGCGAACACCTCTCGCAGCAGCCGCAGGCGGTCGCTCATGATGCCGTCCACGCCCAGCTCGAGGAGATCTTCGATCGTCGTCCGGTCATTGATCGTCCACACGTGGACGGGGAGGCCTGCACGGTGCGCGGCCTCGACGAATCGCCCGGTGACGATGGGAAACGGCCCTCGGCGAACCGGCACCTGGATGCAGTCGGCGCCCAGGCGCGCCATCAGACCGGACGTCGCGGCGAGGCGCGCGAGCGCGACAGAGCGCGGTCCCATCGACGTGCACGCCCGTCCGCGGCCGAGTGCGCGCATCCGGCGCAGGCGACGGTCCGAGAACGAGCCGATGCACACCCGTTCCCAAGCATCGAGGCGATCGAGCAGCGCGGCGAGCGGCCCGACGCATCGGTCCGACTTGGGGTCGATGTTGACGCGGACGCCGGGCCATCGCGTGAGGATCTCCTCGAGCCGAGGCACGCGGATGTCGCGCCCGCGAAACGGGAAGCTGCCACCGTCATCGGGCGAGAACGCGTAGCCGGCATCGGCCGCCTCCACCTCGCCGATGTCGAGCTCGGCGATCGCGCCCGTGCGATCCGTGACCCTGTCGAGGCGGTCGTCGTGGAAGGCGACCAGCACTCCGTCGCGCGTTAGGTGGGCATCGGTCTCCATGTATCCATACCCGAGTGCGATCGCGATCTCGAAGGCCGGAAGCGTGTTCTCCGGCGCCTCGCCGGCGCCGCCGCGGTGGGCGAGCGCGATCGGGCCAGGGCGGTCGAGGAACGAGTGCACGTCCCTCAGTGTCGTGGGCCTGCCGCGCTCACGCGAACCCCAGCTGCACCACCAGCACCCCGGCGATGGCCAGCGCGCAGAGCACGTGCTCCCGCCAGATCGTGCGCGCGAGCGCGCTCTGCTCTGCGGCCGGGTCGCGTCGGCTGCCGAGGCGCACGGCGCCGGGCACGGTATGTGCGCCCGCTAGCGCGATCGGCGAGGCTGCGAGCGCGAGCGAGGCCCACGGCACCCACGGCTGCCCGTCCCCGCCCACGATCTCGACGACGATTGCGGCGAGCGTGGCGAGCATGACGAGCGCGATCAGGCGGTTCATGGGTCGCGTGGCGGTGGTCACGCGGGCGTAGTAGGCGGCGATCGACGCGAGCGTCTCCTCGGGCAGCTCGCGGTCGCGGTGGGCGATCACCTGCACGTCGAACATCAGGTCGAACCACAGCACCGCCAGCAGGAAGCCGGCGCCGGCGGTGACGAACGCGCTCACGGGCGGCCGGTCACGATCCGAGCTTCACGCGCGCGTGGGGGGACAGGCGGTCGTTGGCTTCGGAGTAGGTGTGTGCGAGCGCGTCCACTTCGGCGGGCGTGAGCAGCGCGCCGAACGCGCTCGAGCCGCCGAGCCTTTCGTAGTCGATCGGCATCTGCTTGCCGATCTGCGCGAGGTCGAAGTGGGCGTCGTAGACGCTCTCGATGTATAGGGCCACGTTCGCGCGCGCGAAGCGGGCGGCGACGGGGGGGCCGTGTTCGACGGCTTCGACGGCCGCGCCGATCATCCGCCATCCGCGCGCGGCGAGGATGCTGAACGTCCGGAACGTGCCGGCGAGGCTGGACGATGGGCCGGTGAGGGATCTGGCTTGCACTTCGCTGAACAGCTTCGGCAGGGTGAGCGCGGCGGCGCGCTGGGTGGCGGCGCGAAGCGCGGGGCGCGAGATCGAGCTGGTGTCATTGGGCAGGCCGCCGACGATCAGCGGCCACGCGGCTCTCGTGGCCGCGACCTCGGCGTTCACGGGGGCCTGTTGGCCGATGAGCGCGTGCGCGACGGCGGCCAGGTCGGCGCGCTCGAGCCGCTGCTCTTCCTGGGCGGCCTTGTGGCTGGAGCCGCAGCCGGCGAGCGCGAGCACGGCGCTGCAGAGCAGCAGCGGCGCCGCGACGCGGCCGATCGCGTGCGATCGGCCGTCGCCGGCCAGCGCTGTCTTGCGCGGTGCGGCCGTCGGCTCGCCTAGACGCCCAGCAGGTCGACCACGAACACGAGCGGCGAGTTCGGCGGGATCTTTCCCGAGCCAGCCTTACCGTAGCCGAGTGCCGCGGGGATGATCAGCTCGCGCCGTCCGCCCACTTTCATGCCGGGTATGCCTTTGCTGAAGCCGGGTATGAGTCCGCTGAGAGAGAACGTGGACGGTTCTTTGCGCGCGAAGGTGTTTTCGAATTGCTTGCCGTTTGCGTACAAGATGCCAACGTCGTTGACTGTGACCGTGTCGCCGGCCTTGGCTTCCGCGCCCGTGCCCACGATCAGATCCTTCGTGACGAGTGTTGTCGGCGCCGGTCCGGAGGGCGGCGTCACCTTCGGTTCTTTGGACAGCGGGCCGCTGGTCGGCGTCGTCGCCGCAAGCGCGCACGGCGTGGGAGTGCCCGACGGGCACTTCGTGCTCGTCGTGCTGGTCGTGCTGGTGGTTTCGCTGGCCTTGATCAGCGCGTTGTCGGCGCTGTTCTCGTTGCCGACCGTGATCGTGCTCGAGCCGCCCGAGCCGCAGCCCGCGATCATGATCGCCGCGCCGAGGGCGGCGACGGCCAGACTGGTGCGGCGGAAGGTGGAGGGGAAGGTCTTGAAGTAGGTCACGGCCGGGCAGCCTATCGGAACTCGGCCACCGCGTGTGCGTTACGATCGGTTGTGGACCGTGCTAGGCGGGGAGGTAGCGGTGCCCTGAATCCGCAATCCGCTCTAGCGGGGCCGAACTCCCCTCCGAGGGGTTTCGACCCCGGTCGCTCCGCAGCTCGGGGCGTCGATGGTTCGGGTCCCGCGCGGTGTCGGCTTGCGAACCAGGTCAGGTCCGGAAGGAAGCAGCCTTAAGCGATCACCGGCAGGCGCAGCGGGAGCTCCCGGACCGGAGTCGCGGGCGGCGATCGGCGCCGGGTGCCGTGAATCTCGACGAGGGGTGCACGGTCCGCTATTCGCAGCGCTGGAAGATCAGCCACGAGCGGTTCGTGGCTGACTCGCTGAACCCGGGGGGCACGCTCACGCGCTCGACGGGATCGTGGGAGTTGAGCACGTAGTCCGTTTCGACTTCCTTGCTGGCGGGGTCGACGTACACGCCTGAGGCGATGTGGCCGGCTTCGGGGCTGACGATGTTGCGCGGGCTGGTCTTCAGGTAGAGCGCGAGCAACGGCACCGGCGCGTGGTTGGGCACGCCTATGGGGCCGCAGCGGAGGTTGATGGCGTGGTCGCGGACGAGCGCGAGCAGATCGCCTTCGATGCTGTGGGTGCGCGCGAGTTTGCGCAGTTCGGTGTGCGCTTCGTGGTACTGCGAGGGGACGTAGGCGATGAGCGCGAGCAGCACGATCGCGCCGCCGGCGATCCACCAGCGTCGGCGCGGGTCGCCGCGCTGCAGGCACATCCAGCCGAAGGCGCCGGCGCCGCAGAAGATGCAGAGGATGGCGGAGGCGAGGAACGCGTAACGGGTGTTGATCGGCAGCCCGACCGAGGCGAACGCGGCGAACACGACGACAGCCACCACGCCGGCGAGCGCCCCGATCAGCGCGCGGCTGCGCAGCCACAGCAGCGACAGCACGCCGCCGAGCGCGGCGCCGACGAGCACGGGCGGGCGCAGGATCTCGCCGATCCGCCGCGGGATGTACTCGGGGACGTTCGCGATCCCCGTCTCGCGGCCGAGCGTTTCTGCGGTGTGCCGGGTGTTGGTCAGCGACCACAGCGGGTTGCCGGTGACGGCGAGGTCGCTGAGCATCCACGCCAGCGGCGCGGCCGCCGCCAGCAGGGTCAACCGCGCGATCTCGCCGCGGGCGCGCCCGCGCCAGGAGACCCCGCCGGCCAGGCGCGCGCGCAGGAAGGCGGGCATGAGATCCATCAGGTACAGCCAGTAGAGGCCGGAGAACGCCCACGCCTCCGGGCGCAGCAGGCCGGCGAGCGCGAGCAGCGCGAGCACGGGCGCGCCGGCGCGCCGGTGGCGCGACTCGACGAGCAGGGCGCTGAGCACGAGCAGCAGGTAGGGGAGGTCGATGTACGCGCGCACGCCGTAGGAGAGCACTTCGGCGCGCGTGAGGAAGATGAGCGCGGCGAGCGCGCCGGCGGCCCAGCCGAACCATCGGGCGCCGAGCTCGGTAGATCACCCAGCCGCAGGCGGACAGCGCGAGGAAGCCGAGCGCGACGGTGACGTACTCGACCCCGCGCGGCCCGAGCGGCGCGAGCACCAGCCCGAGCAGCTCCACGAGCGGGTGCGGGGTGGGCGCGATCGGCACGTCGTAGGCGGGCGTGCTGCCGCGCGAGAGCTGCCCGCCCCACGCGAGCGCGTACAGCGTGTCGTAGTTGGCGAAGCCCACGCCGGCGATCACGCGCAGCAGGACGGCGCCGGCGGCGATCGCGGGCACGGCCGCAAAGCGCCTGATCGAGGCGGTCATGTGGCGGGACGCTACCCGCTCGCGCGGGCGCCCGAGCGGGCCAACGCCCGTGGGTAGACTCAGGCAACGGTGTCGTCAGAGCCTCAGCCACAGGAGCAGCAGCGTTCGCTTTATCGCAGGCACCGGCCGCGCACGTTCGCGGAGGTGGTGGGCCAGGAGCCGGTCGTGCGGACGCTGCGCAACGCGGTGGAGCGCGGCAAGGTGCACCACGCGTACCTGTTCGTGGGCTCGCGCGGCACGGGCAAGACGTCGATGGCGAAGATCCTGGCCGCGTGCCTGAACTGCGAGCACGGTCCGACGATCGAGCCGTGCGGGCAGTGCGACTCGTGCGTGTCGATCGCACGGGCCACGTCGCTGGACGTGATCGAGATGGACGCGGCGTCGAACAACTCGGTCGACGACATCCGCGAGCTGCGCGAGAGCGTTGCGTATGCGCCGGTGAGCGGGCGGCGCAAGGTCTACATCCTCGACGAGGCGCACATGCTCTCGACGGCGGCGTGGAACGCGTTCCTGAAGACGCTCGAGGAGCCTCCGCCGAACACGGTGTTCGTGCTCGCGACGACCGAGGCGAAGCAAGGTCCCGGCGACGGTCGTCGACCGCTGCCATCGCTTCGACTTCCACCGCCCGACGGTCGAGCAGATCGCGAGCGTGGTGCGCAGGGCGGCGGCGGAGGAGTCGATCGCAGATCCCGCCTGAGGCGGTGGCGGCGCTGGCGCGCTCGGCGACCGGCAGCTTCCGCGACGCGCTGGGCACGCTCGAGCAGCTGGTCACCTACAGCGGCCGCGAGATCGCGCTGGAGGACGTGCTCGCGGTGCTCGGCGTGGCCGACGCGCGGCTGCTGGAAGCGACCGTCGACGCGGTCGCGGCGGGCGACGCTGCGCGCGCGCTGCGCGCGCTCGAGGCATGCGCCGAGCAGGGGCGCGACGCCGGCGTCGTTCGCGTCGGACCTGGAGGCGCGCGCACGCGAGCTGCTGGTGGTGCAGACCCTCGGCGAGGTGCCGGCCGAGCTGTCGCTGACGCCGGAGGCCGACGCGGCGCTGTCGCGCGCAGGCCGGGCGCGTGGACCGCGCCGACGGTGGTGCGCCTGCTCGAGCTGCTGGGCGAGGCGATGGAGGGCGTGCGCGCGGGCGCCGACGCGCGCACCCGCCTGGAGCTGGCGCTGGTGAAGGCGGCCAGACCGGAGACGGACAGCTCGATGCGCGCGCTGCTGGCGCGGATCGAGCGGCTTGAACGCGAGCGCGGCGTGGTCTCCGCGGTCGCCGCCCAGCGCGAGGTCACGGTCGGCGAGCGGGCAGGTCCGGTGGGGCCGGCGGGTGGAGATGCGAGCCCGCCGCGCGTTAGCGCGCTCGCCGCCGATCCGGTTCCCCCGGCGGCGCCGGCGGCGGTGGCGGTCATCGACGACCCCCCGGCGCCCGACGATTGGCCCCGGGCGTCGGATGAGGGCCCCCCGGCGCCCGCGGACGACGCGCCGCCGGCTGCGGCGCGGGAGCCGCCACGCTCACAGGACCTGGAGGCGCTGCGCTCGCTGTGGCCGGCGGTGGTCGAGCTGGTGCGGGGCGAGCACGCGCTGCTCGGAGCGCTGATCGCGGAAGCGCGCCCGGTGGCGGTGGACGGCGAGGATCTGACGCTGGCGTTCGCCTCGACGGCGCAGTTCCTGAAGAAGAAGGCGGAGGACCCGGACAACCGCGCGGCGGTTGGCGAGGCGCTGCGGGCGGTGGCGGGCGGGCGCTGGCGCCTGTCATACGAGCTGCGCGAGGAGCTCGGCACCGATGATCGCGCGGGCGCCGCGGAGCGGTCGGAGGAGGAGTGGGTGGCGCGCTTCATGCGGGAGTTCGACGCCGAGGAGGTCCCCGGCGGGGAGGCGGGGCCCGGCGGGTCGGAGATCGCCGCAGAGCAGGCACGGGACGGCGAGGAGCCATCCGAGGACGAGCGCGGCGCGCACGCCGTGACCAGCAACGAGAGAGGCGCGTGATGCCAAAGCAGCCGCGGATGCCGAACATGCAGCAGATGATGGCGCAGGTGCAGAAGATGCAGCAGGACATGGAGCTCGCGCAGGAGGAGCTGAAGAGCGAAGTCGTGGAGGCGTCGGCGGGCGGCGGCATGGTGACGGTGAAGGTGAGCGGCGACCTGCAGGTGCGGGAGGTGCGGATCGATCCCGCGGCGGTCGACCCCGAGGACGTGGAGATCCTCGCGGAGATGGTGCTGGCGGCGGTCAACGAGGCGCTGCGCAAGGCGCAGGAGCTGGCGCGAGCGCAAGCTGGGCGGCGCGACCGCGGGCCTGGACCTGGGCGGCCTCGGCGGGCTGGGCCTGCCGGGCCTGTGAGCACCTCCTACGCACCGCCGGTGCAGCGGCTGGTGACCGAGCTGTCGAAGCTGCCCGGCATCGGCAACCGCACGGCGCAGCGCCTGGCGTTCCACATCCTGCGCTCCTCCGACGAGGACGCGAGCGCGCTGGCCGAGGCGATCCTCGAGGTCAAGGAGAAGATCCGCCTTTGCGAGGTGTGCTTCAACCTCACCGACGAGGCGCGCTGCCGCATCTGCGAGGACCCGCGCCGCGACCACGGGCTGATCTGCGTGGTCGAGGAGCCCAGCGACGTGATCCCGATGGAGCGCACGCACGAGTACCACGGCGTCTACCACGTGCTCGGCGGGGCGCTCTCGCCGATCGACGGCATCGACCCCGAGGACCTGAAGATCGCGGAGCTGTTCGCGCGCGTGACCTCGGGCGCTCCGGCCGGCGCCCGCGCCGAGTCGGAGACAGACACGTTCGTTGCGGTCAGGGAGGTGGTGCTCGCGACCAACCCGACGACGACGGGCGAGGCGACCGCGCTGCACATCGCCGAGGAGCTGCGCGCGCGCGCGCCGGAGGTGACGGTCACGCGCCTGGCGAGCGGCCTGCCGGTCGGCTCGGACCTGGAGTACGCCGACGAGGTGACGCTCGGCAAGGCGCTGTCCGGCCGGCGCGCGCTCTGAGCGCCCGCCCACCCGCTCGTCGCGGCGGAATATCCTGCGGGGCGATGCCCTCTCTGATCGTGATGAAGTTCGGCGGCACCTCCGTCGCCGACGCGGAGCGCATCAAGCGCGCCGCGCGGCGGATCGTCGACAAGCGCGAAGCAGGGCCACCGCGTGGTCGCGGTGCTGTCGGCGCGGGGCAAGACGACCGACGAGCTGATCGCGATGGCGCGAGGAGGTCTCGCCAGCGCCGGATCCGCGCGAGATGGACATGCTGCTGTCGACGGGCGAGCGGATCTCGTGCGCGCTGTGCGCGATGGCGATCAACGACCTCGGCCACCGGGCGATCTCGCTGACGGGCTCGCAGGCGGGGATCGTGACCGACGAGTCGCACACGAAGGCGCTGATCCTCGACGTGCGCGCGGACCGCATCCGGGCGGCGCTGGAGGAGGACAACATCGTGCTGGTGGCGGGCTTCCAGGGCGTCTCGGAGAACGCGAGGAACGTGACGACGCTCGGCCGCGGCGGCTCGGACACGAGCGCGGTCGCGGTCGCCGCGGCGCTGAGCGCGGAGGTGTGCGAGATCTACACCGACGTGGCGGGCGTGTACTCGGCGGACCCGCGGATCGTGCCGGACGCGCGCAAGCTGCGATACGGTGTCCTTCGAGGAGATGCTGGAGATGGCGGCGTCGGGGGCGGGCGTGCTGCAGCTGCGCTCGGTCGAGTACGCGCGCAACCACGGCGTGCGCATCCACTGTCGCTCGTCGTTCGAGCGAGGAGCCCGGTACCTTTGTGGTCGCAGAAGGAGAAACGATGGAGCAGCCGCTGATCACAGCCGTCACGCACTCGACCTCGGAAGCGCGGGTGACGCTCACGGGCGTGCCCGACACGCCGGGCGCGGCGGCGCGCATCTTCGACGCGCTCGCGCAGGCGAACATCAACGTGGACATGATCGTGCAGAACGAGCCGGTGGCGGCGGGTGGGCAGGCGGAGATCTCGTTCACGGTCCCGCGCGAGGATCTGCGCGTGGCGCGCACGTCGCTCGAGCCTTTGACGGGCGAGGCGTTCGGGGAGATGACCACGCACGAGGACATGGGCAAGGTGTCGATCGTCGGCGCCGGCATGCGCTCGCACCCGGGTGTGGCGGCGAAGGTGTTCGGCGTGCTGGCGAGCGAGGGCGTCAACATCGACATGATCTCGACCTCGCCGATCAAGATCTCCTGCGTGATCGACCGCGACCGCGTGGAGCGGGTGGTGCAGGCGCTGCACACCGCATTCGAGCTCTCCGGCGAGGACACCGTCGCCGTGGAATAGCCCTCGCGGGCCGATCGGGGCCCGGGGCGGTGTGCGGGCGGATGGGTCGACGTGGCGCGCTCGACGGCCGCTGCGACTGCCAAGCGGCGCGTGCGCAGACGGCGGTCTGTCACAATTCCTAGTCAAAGCTTCGCTTCGCTCGAGGCTGGACGGCATTAAGGACAATGCGCGCCGTGCGTACCGTAAAGAGACCACGCAGATACGTAGCCCGCCACTGGCTGGTGTTGATGCGCCCGATCCTGCGCTACAGCGCCTCGCGCGATGCGTATGTGCTGCGGGGCGTCGGCCGCCGCGCGGGCCCGGTGCTGCGCGTCAATCGCCGGCTGGCGCGCCGGGAGCGGTCGTTCGAGGGCGTCGACCGTCGCGGCGCGCGCACGGCGTAGCGCTCAGCTGTCGAGCGAGCGCTGCAGCGCCTCGAGCACGCGCACGACGCGCAGCCCGCTCTCGCCGTCCGAGCGGGGGGTGGCGCCGGTGCGCAGGCAGTGGACGAAGTGCTCGCACTCGACGCGCAGCGGCTCCACGTTGGGGATGCGCGGGGAGAACGTGTCGCCGGAGCGGGCGATGTACTCGCCCCACGAGCGCGTGTCCTCGTCGAAGCCCTTGTCGTAGATCGTGAGCTTGCCCTCGATCAGCATGTCGTCGAAAGTGGCCATCTTGCTCGAGCCGACGACGGTGATGCGCCGCTCCTTGTGCGGATCCAGCCAGGAGAGGTGCAGGTGCGCGACGATCCCCGACGGGAAGCGCAGGTAGCAGAAGACGACGTCCTGCACCCCCTCGCGCACGTAGGAGGCGCCGTGCGCGAGACACCGGTCGGGCTCCTCTCCGATCAGGTGCAGGGCGACGGACACGTCGTGCGCGCCGAGGCTCCACAGCGCGTTCTCGTCCTCTCGCAGCACGCCGAGATTGAGGCGGTTGCCGTATATGTAGAACAGGCGGCCGAGCTCGCCGGAGTCGACCAGCTCCTTCAGCCGCGTGACCGCGGGGTGGTACTCCAGAAGATGGCCGACCATCAGCGTCGTGCCCGCCTGCGCCGCCGCCGCGACCGCCCGCTCGGCGTCGGCGGCGGTGGTCGCGAGCGGCTTCTCGACGAAACAGTGCTTGCCGGCGTTCGCGACGGCGATCGCGAGCTCGGCGTGCGTGGGCACCGGCGTGGCAAGCACGACGGCGTCGAGCGCTTCGTCGGCGAGCAGGTCCCCGATCTCGGCGGTGCTGGACGCGGCGGGGAACGCGCTGGCGAGCTTCGTGCGCGCCGGCTCGTCGGCGTCGCACAGCCACGCCAGCTCACAGCCGGGGATGGCGGCGAAGTTGCGCGCGAGGTTCGGCCCCCAGTAGCCAAGGCCTACCACGCCGACCCTGATCGGGCTCGCGGGCTCGCTCATGTGGAGTGGTGGGCGCTGGGCGTCATCGACACGTGCGCGGCGGGAGCGCCGCGAGCTGCAGCCTAGCTGCGCGGCCGCCGGCGCTGCTCGCTCGCGCCGTCGGGCGCACCCGACCGCGCTGCCGCGCCGGGCCGCCGCGACGCCGCTCCTGGCCGTGAAGCGGGTCGCGTAACCAACCTTTTCCTCCGTGTTCACCGGATCGTCACTCGAGCGTCAAGGGCAAAATTGAAAGACGTCAGACGCGTCGGGCGACGGTCGTTTGAAGCGGGTCCTCGCCGCTGGGGAGGGTTGACGTTTGGGACGCTTTGTGACAGAGTCGCGCGCAGCAACCGTCGGCTGGAACGGCGACTGCGGTCGTCGTCTGCGTTGGAGGTCGGTCCCCGCACGCTTGACGTGATGGGATGTGTCGGGAGCTGACGGGCCGGCGTGTAAACCGCTAGAAAAGGAGCAGCGGAGAGATGAGACGCCTGGAGATGATGGGATTGTGCCTGGTTGCGGCGTTGGCGCTGACCGCGGTTGTCGCGGCGAGCGCGTCGGCGGCGCTTCCGGCCTGGTATGTGTGCGCGAAGGCCTCGCCGAAGGACACCGGCGCATATGCGAACAAGACGTGCTCGGAAGTGGCCGCCGGCCACAAAGGTGGCTATGAACTGAAAGAAGGAGTCGGCAAAGGCAAGGCGTTCAAGGGCAAGGGTGGGGTGGCAGCGCTCCACGTCAAAACGTGGCTTGGCGATGACAAGGTCGAATGCACGAGCAGCACCGACAGCGGCACGCCGGTGGCCCCCAAAGGCGAGAAGGATGTGACCGTCATATACAAGGGCTGCAAGGCGCTCGGCTCCAAACTCTGCAACTCGCCCGGCGCTGCGTCCGGAGAAATCAAGATCGCCGGTCTGAAGGGCGAACTCGGCTACGTGGAAGAATCGCCCGTCGTCGCCGGCCTGAAGCTCGAAAGCGAAGCGCACCCGGGTCCCACCGGCGAACTCACGAGCTTCGAATGCGAAAAAGAAATCGAAGCGACGCTTACGGGCGGCGTGATCGGCGTGCAGCTGAAAGACGTCAATTCGATCAACAAGGAATCGGAACTCGTGTACCTCGCGGGCGAATACATCGGCGAACACGTTTTTGACGGTTTCAAATACGTGCCGCTGGTGAACATCGTCGGCTGGGCCGACGAAAAGGCAGCGTTCGAACAAGAACTCAAAGAAGACCTCGCTGGTGAAATCGAAAAACTGGAGCGGCCGATTCTCAAAGCCGGACTCTGCGGCTCGCTCATCGAAAAATTCCTCGGAGTGCACTGCGCTCCCGAAGCGTACTCCGGGCTTGACACGACGGTTGTGAACAAGGGCGAAACGCTGGAGGTCAAGGCGTAGGTCCCCCGGTGGCGGCGGCGCGATGGCGTCGATCCGACCGGCAGCCGAGCGCGTGGGGTCCGCGGAGGGGCCCCACGCGCGACCGCCTGGAGCGCGTGGGGTCCGCCGGGAGGCTCCGCGCGCGACCGTCTAGTGTGCTGCGGATGCCCAACCTGCGCCTGCGGCTGTCGAATCGCGTAGAGAGCCTCGCGGTGGTGCACGCGGCCACCGGGGGGCTCGCGCGGGCGCTGGAGCTCGACGCGGTGGAAGCCGACGACCTCAACACGGCGGTGGGCGAGGCGTGCAGGAACGTGGTGTGGCACGCGTACGAGGGGACCGAGGGGCCGCTCGAGCTCGAGCTTCGCACTGCTCGCGCTGCGGTCGAGGCGCTGGTGCGCGATCACGGCATCGGCATCCGCCCGCACGTGGGCGAGCGCACGCTGCCGCACACGGGGATCGGGCTGCCGATCGTGCACTCGCTGACCCGCAGCGTGCTCTACACGAACCTGCCGGACGGCGGCACGGAGGTGCGGATGCGCTTCGACATGCCCGCGGCGGAGGGACTCGAGCCGTGCCTCGAGGAGGACTTGACCCTCGCCGTCAGTGCATCCGAGCCCCCCGCGCCGGATGCGCTCGAGATGTCGCTCGCGCCGGTCTCGCTGGCGGCGTTCGTGCTGCCCGGCGTTCTTGGCGCGCTGGCGCAGGCGGCGGGGCTCGACGAGCACGTCGCGGCGGAGGCGTGGGCGCGGGTGGCGACGCTCGCGCAGGGCACCGCGCGCGCGCCCGCGGATGCGCCGCTGGACGTCCTCGTGCGGGCGCCCGCAGGGGAGCTCGAGATTCGCGTCGGCGAGGCGCCTGTGGTGCGCCTGCGCGCGGACGCCTAGCGCGCGAGGGCGCCTACAGCCCGCTGGGGCGTTTCCATTCGCGTTCTTCCTCCTGCGGGAAGGAGTTCGGCGGCACCGAAAGCGGCGTGGTCTTTTCGCACGCCCCGCTGGCTGCTTCGTGCTTGTCGAGCGCGACCTTCGGCAGTTTGCCCAAGGAATCTCTCGGTGCGACGAAGTTGAACGCGCTGGTCAGATCGCCCGTGTTTTCCCGGCGCCACTGGCTGAGGTTGGGAACCTCGACCCCGAAACGCGTCTCCAGGAAGCGCAGCAGCGAGGTGTGGTCGAACTGGTCCGAGCACAGGAAGCCGCCGCGGCTGAAGGGCGAGAGCACCAGCAGCGGCACCCTGAAGCCGAGCCCGATCGGCCCGGTGACGCCGCCGTCGTTGCCGGTGATGTCGGGAACGGTGAGGTACTCGCCGGGGGTGCCGGGGGGCGCCACCGTCGGAGCGACGTGGTCGAAGAAGCCGCCGTTCTCGTCCCACGTGACGAACAGCGCCGTGCTGTCCCAGGTTTTGTGCTTCTGCAACCTCGCGATCAGGTTCTCGACGACGAACTCGCCGACCTTGGCCGAGGAGTAGCCGGGGTGCTCGGTCTGCAGGGCGGAGGTGTTGATCCAGGAGACCTGCGGCAGTTCGCCGTTCTTCAGGTCGGCGACGAAATCGTTCGGATACACCGGTTCCAGCCCGCGCGCCGCCAGTTCGGGGTTGGTCTGGAAGTTCTTGAAGAACTCGAGCACGTTGTCCTCGTACCCGAGTTCGGCGCCGGTGTAGACCTTCCAGCTGATGCCGTGCGCGGTGAGCTGCTCGGGCATCGTCGTCCAGGTGAAGCGACCGCGCAGGTATTCGAAGTCCTCGTAGGTCTCGACGAGCGGGCCGCCGCCCATCCCTTCGGGGTCGAGTGTCGCGGACATCGAGTACAGGCGGTTGGGGTAGGTGGGCCCGAGCACCGAGCAGAAGTAGTTGTCGCAGATGGTGAAGGATTCGGCGAGCGCGAAGTAGAAGGGAATGTCCGAGCGCTCGTAGTAGCCCATCGTCGCGGGACCCGCGTCGGGGCCGTCGACGGCCAGGTGCGTACGCACGAACGCGTCCATCGCCCCCGAGTTCCAGCTTTCGTGCTGCGGCACCCACGAGTGCGTGATGTCGGGGAAGCAGCGCTCGCCGGGAACGCTTCCGCCTTCGGGGTGGAATGGCAGAAGCACGCCGTCGTAGCCGGGGACTTCGTAGCCGGGCTGTTCGAAGACGCTGCGCGCGACGCTCGTGTCGCCGAAGCCGCGCACACCCGGCAGCGTCCCGAAGTAGTGGTCGAACGAGCGGTTCTCCTGGATCAGGATGACGACGTGTTCGATGTCGCTGAGGCTGCCGGGGCCGGGCTTGGCTAGCGCCTGCTGCAGCAGCGGGTTGGCGCCGAGCGCGAGCACGCCGGCGCCCGCTCCGGCCTTCAGCAGATCCCTACGAGTCAATCCGGACATCCGACGCTCCCTCTAGATGTGGCACCCGCCGCGACTCGCGCCCAGGCCGTACGAGTGCGCCTGATGTCGAAGGGGCTGCCTCCCGGACGCGCTGCCTGCAGCACTTTATAGCCGCTATGTGGTGCTGAGGTCAATGGTGCGGAACCGCCTCCTCAGGATGTTCACAGCGCCTCGATCGCCTGCACGCAGCGCTCGGCCGCATGGCCGTCGCCGTAGAGCTGCGGGCGTTCGCT
Organism: uncultured Solirubrobacteraceae bacterium; assembly: GCA_963756205.1. GTDB lineage: Bacteria > Actinomycetota > Thermoleophilia > Solirubrobacterales > Solirubrobacteraceae > Palsa-744. The sequence goes on along the minus strand of CAVWMU010000002.1, from coordinate 801,572 downwards.
CGGCACGGGGCGCTCGAGCGCGCTGAGCGCGGCGCGCGCGTCGAGGTCGACGAGCGTGTTCCAGCCGGCCTCGACCGTCTCGACCCACTCGGTGTTGGCTCGCAGCGTCACGCAGGGCACTCCCGCAAGGTACGCCTCCTTCTGGACCCCGCCGGAATCTGTGAGCACGGCGCGGGCGTGGCAGACGAGCGCGCTGAACTCGACGTAGCCGAGCGGCGCGGTCAGCGTCAGACCGTCGGTCGCCTGCAGCGCGGCGAGCAGGCCGGCGTCGTGCAGGCGCAGGCGGGTGCGGGGGTGCACGGGAAACAGCACGGGCGCGGGCAGCGCCCGCACGAGCTCCACCAGCGCGCGCAGGCGCTCGGGGTCGTCGACGTTGCCCGCGCGGTGGGCGGTCAGCAGCAGATAGGAGCCCGGCTGCAGGCCGTACGCGGCGGAGGCCTGGCGGTCGGCGCGCGCGGCGGGCTGCCAGCGCAGGGCGACGTCGACCATCACGTCGCCGACGAGCTCGACGGCGCCGGCGACGGACTCCGCGCGCAGGTTCGCGGCGGCGGTCTCCGAGGAGCACAGCAGCAGCTGGCCGAGGTGGTCGGTGAGCACGCGGTTGAGCTCCTCGGGCATCGTGCGGTCGAACGAGCGCATGCCCGCCTCCACGTGCACGACCGGGATCGCCGCCTGCGCGGCGGCCAGCGCGCCGGCGAGCGTGGAGTTGGTGTCGCCGTACACGAGCGCCGCCTGCGGGCGCACCTGCGCGAGCAGCGGCTCCAGCGCGGCGAGCATGCGCGAGGTCTGTGACGTGTTCGAGCCGCCGGCGATCCCCAGCTCGTGCTCGGGCCGCGCGAGCCCGAGCTCGGCGAAGAACACGCGCGAGAGCGAGTCGTCGTGGTGCTGGCCGGTGTGCACGAGGATCTCCTCGTGGCGCGCGCGCAGCGGGCCCGACACGGCGGCGGCCTTGATGAACTGCGGCCGGTTGCCTACGACGGTGAGGATCTTCACGAGCCGGAGCCTATGCCCAACAGGGTCGGCCGGCTCAGGGCAGCAGCACGATCTTGCCGTGGCTGTGACGCTCGGCCAGCTCGCGGAAGGCGTCGCGCACCTGATCCAGCGGGTAGGTGCGCGCGATCGGTATCTCGATGCTGCCGTCGGCCACCAGCCCCGCGATCTCCGCGAGCAGCGGCGCACTGGCGATCGCGTGCGTGCCCTCGGCGTGGACGCCGAGCCGCTGCACCGCGTCGTAGTCGATGATCGTGTTGATTCGCTGCGGAGCGACGCCCAGCTCGATCGCCAGGTCCACGTAGCCGCCGCCGAACGTGTCGATGAACGCGTCGACCGTGCCGCCGGCCGCCTCGCGGATGCGGTCGGACTGTCCGTCGCCGTAGCTCACCGGCACGATGTCGTGGCGGCGCAGCCAGTCGTGGTTGCGCTCGCTCGCGAGCCCGATCACCTTGGCGCCGGTGCGGCGCGCGAGCTGGACGGCGACGGAGCCGACGCCGCCGGCCGCGGCCGAGACCACGACCGTCTCGCCCGCCTGCGGCGCGACCGCCTGGACGGACGCGTGGGCGGCGAACGCGACGACGAACAACGACCCCGCCACCTCCCATGGGATCGTCGGCGGCTTGGCCGTCAGCTGATCGACCGGCACCACCACGAGCTCGGCGTGGCTGGCGCGCTGCTCGGTCCAGCCGAGCACCTCGTCCCCAACGGCGAACGCGCTCACGCTCGGCCCGACAGCCTGCACCACGCCGGCGAGATCGGTGCCCTCGCCCGAGGGAAACGTCGCCGGCCAGCGCTCATGAAGACGTCCCTCGCGGATCGCGATCTCGCCGGGGTTGATCCCCGCCGCCTTGACCGCCACCAGCAACTCGCCTGCCCCGGGGACGGGATCCTCGACCTCGCGCACCTCGAGCACATCGACCCCGCCGTATTCGTCGAACCGCACCGCTCGCATGCGAGCCACTCTAGTCGGCTCGCTCAGGCGGCCGCGGCAACCACGGACGTCGACCAGTCGATCACCGAGGTCGGCTTCACCACGTGGCGGGCGAGTCCGAGCTCCTTGGGGTCGAGGCCGAGCGCGAGGCCGACGAGCTGCGGCAGGTGCAGCACCGGCATCTCCAGTTTGCGTCCCACCACGCCCGCGGCCAGCGGCTGCTGCAGGTCGAGGTTCAGGTGGCACAGCGGGCAGGGCGTGACCAGGCAGTCGGCCTCCGCGTCCATGGCGTCGCCCAGGTGGCGTCCGGCCTGCTTGAGCGAGGCCTCCTTGTTCATGGTGATGATCGGGAAGCCACAGCACTTGCGCATGCCGGCGTACTCGATCACGGTGCCGCCGAGCGCGTCGATGACCTGCTCCATGTAGTGGTCGCGCGGGTGCTCCGCGTCGATGCCCAGGCGCTCGCGCGGGCGCACGATGTAGCAGCCGTAGAAGGGGCCCACCCTGAGGTTGGTCAGCGGCCGCTTGACGCGCGCGCGCAGGCTGTCGAGGCCGATCTCCTCGACGAGCAGCCACAGGAAGTTCTTGTTGGTGAGGGGGTGGGCAGGATCCTTTTCATACGTGAGGCCCTCGCCGGCGAGCGTCGAGTTGACGTGCGCACGGTACTCGGCGTTGGCGTCCAGGCGCTCCTGGCACTCGCTCTGGGCGCCCTGGCAGGTGGAGCAGATGTTCATCATCATCGCGGCGCCGTCGACCTGCTGGGCGAGCGCGAACGTGCGCGCGTTGAGCGTGTCGGCGAGCTCCTGGTTGTGCTCGGCGATCACGCCCGCGCCGGTGCAGCAGGCGCGGTCGAGCTCGACCAGCTCGATGTCCAGCAGCGGCGCGACCTTGGCCATCGAGCCGTGCAGCTCGGGCGTGAAGCCGCGGCTTACGCAGCCGGGCCAGTAGGCGACCTTCATTGGTTGGCGCTCCCTTCGGTGCCGGGGGTGGCGTCGGGGCCCTCGTCGCCCGCGCCTGTGGCGACGGCGGCGGCGACGGGCGCCGGCGCTTCGTCCTCGCCCGCGATGTACAGGTTCAGCTCGTAGCGCTCGGGGCGGCTCTCGATCTTGTCGTAGATCGCCTGCACGGCCTTGAGGTCCTGCCTGGGGATCTTGTGCGGTTTGAGCGCGCCCATCGGCGTGACCTTGCCGCGCAGCACCGCCTTGAGGATCGCGGGCAGCGAGCTCAGCAGCTCTTTGCCGGCTGGAGGCGCGAATTTGCCGAACCACGAGTTGCCGCCGTAGGAGCGCGGCAGCAGCTCGGCCTCCCACAGCAGACCGTTGTTCTTGACGAGCGTCGCAAACGCCTGCTCGTGGCGCTCGCCGTTGTTCTGGTCGACGATGTGGTGGTCGGCGGTGGCGATTCGCCGCAGGCGCATGATCTGGCCCATCGGGTTGACGTCCTTGGGGCACGCCTGCACGCACTTGAAGCAGTGCGTGCAGTCGAAGATGCCCTGCGGGTCCTGCGCGAGGTCGTTCAGGCGCTCGAACTGCTCGTCGTCGCGCGGGTCCCCGACGAAGCGGTAGGCCTTGGCGAGCGCCGCGGGGCCGATGAAGCCCGGGTCGACCTCCATCGCCAGGCAGTCGGACACGCACGCGCCGCACTGGATGCACGCCATCGTCTGGGTGACGTCGACCATCGACTCTTTCGAGACCAGATACTCGCGCTCGGGCACCGGCTGCTTGGCCAAGAGCCACGGCGTGACGCGCTGGATCTTCTTCCAGTGGACCGCGTCCATGTCGACGATCAGGTCCTTGATCACGGGCATGTTGCCCATCGGCTCGACCTCGATGACGCCGTTTGCGGCGCCGAGCTTGGCAGCGTCCAGGTGCGTGTGGCAGGCGAGCGCCGGCTCGCCGTTGACGCGTACGCCGCACGAGCCGCAGATCGCCTGGCGGCACGAGCAGCGGATGCCGATGGAGCCGTCGGACCTGTCGCGCGCCTGCAGGATCGCCTCGAGCACCGAGCGGTGCGGCTCGAGCTCGACCGTGTGCTCGTCCCAGTAGGGCGCCTCGCCGGACTCCGGGTCGTAGCGGCGCAGCCTGAGGGTGAACTGCTCCGGCGGGCGGTCATGCGCTTCGGCCATCAGCTGCGCTCCTGCTGTCGCGGGTGGGAGTGGGGTGCCTGGTGGCGGCGCGGGATCATCAGTATTTCCGCTCCTCCGGCTGCCACTGCGTGATCGTTACCGGCGAGTAGCTGACCTTCGGCTGGCCGTCGTCGCCGAGCGAGATGTCGATGTGCTTGAGCCACTCCTCGTCGTTGCGCTCGGGGAAGTCGGTGCGGAACTGCGCGCCGCGCGACTCCTTGCGCTCGAGCGCCGCCACGACGGTCGCCTCCGCGCAGTCGACCATGTAGCCGAGCTCGATCGCGCCGAGCACGTCCTGGTTGAAGACCGTGCCGCGGTCGTCGATCCAAGCCTTCGCCGCCTCCTCCTTCAGGCGCGCGATCGTCTCCAGCGCGCTCTGCAGCCCCGCCTCGTCGCGGAACACGGCAGCGTGGCGGTTCATCGTCTCGCCGAGCTCGGTCTTGATCTCCGACACCCGCCTGCCCTCGCGCGAGCGCCCGACGATCGCGTCGATGCGCGTGGCGTCCTCGCGCAGCTGTGCGCCCGCGTCGACGGCGGGCATGCTCATGCTGGCCGCGCGCGCGGCCGCGTGTTCGCCCGCGCGCCGGCCGAAGATGAGCGTGTCCAGCAGCGAGTTCGCGCCCAGCCGGTTGCCGCCGTGAACGGACACGCACGCGACCTCGCCGGCCGCGTACAGGCCCTCGATCGGCGTGCGCCCGTCGACGTCGGTCTTGACGCCGCCCATGATGTAGTGCTGGCCGGGGCGGATCATGATCGGTTCGCGCGTGATGTCGACGCCGGCGAAGTCGCTTGCCGAGGTTGACGATCTCGCGCAGCGCCTCCAGCGTGCGCTTGCGCGGCACGACGGTGATGTCGAGGTAGATGCCGGCGCCGTTCGGGCCGACGCCGCGGCCCTCGTTGATCTCGATCTGCTCCGCGCGCGAGACGACGTCGCGGGAGGCGAGCTCCATCTTGTTGGGCGCCGATTTCTCCATGAAGCGTTCGCCGCCCGAGTTCAGCAGGTGCGCGCCCTCGCCGCGCGCGCCCTCGGTGATGAGGATGCCCGTCTCGACCAGGCACGTGGGGTGGTACTGGACCATCTCCATGTCCATCAGCGGCGCCCCCGCGCGGTAGGCCATGGCGATGCCGTCGCCGGTCACGATCAGTCCGTTGGTCGTCGGCTTGTACGCCTGCCCGGCGCCGCCGCACGCGAGGATCACGTTCTTGGCGGTGAACGCCTCCATGCGCCCGCTGCGCACGTCGCGCGCGATCGCGCCCGCGCAGCGGCCGGCGTCGTCGCGCAGCAGCGAGGTGGTGAACCACTCCTCGTAGCGCGCGACCGTCTCGTGGTGCTTCATCAGCTGCTCATAGAGCACGTGCAGCAGCGCCTGGCCGGTGATGTCGGCCACATACGCCGTGCGCTTCATCGACGCCCCGCCGAACGCGCGCAGGTCCATCTCGCCCTTGTCGTTGCGGTGGAAGGTCACGCCCATGTGCTCCAGGTCCATGACCTCGGCGGGCGCTTCCGAGCACATGATCTCGATCGCGTCCTGGTCGCCGAGGAAGTCCGAGCCCTTGACCGTGTCGTAGGCGTGCGAGTGCCAGTCGTCGTCGACGCTGATCGCCGCGTTGATGCCGCCGGCGGCGGCAACCGAGTGCGAGCGCACCGGGTGGACCTTGCTCATGATCGCCACGCTCGCCCCCGCCTGGGCGGCCGCGAGCGCCGCGCGCTGGCCCGCGAGGCCGGCCCCGATGATCAAGACGTCGTGTTCTGGCATGGCTCCCTGGGGTCGCTTGTAGGAGGAAGGGGAAGAGTCGTGCGGGGAGGGGACTGCGCCCGGGACTCTATAACGACATTCAGGTGGCGGGCCGCGCGGGCGCGGTCGGGCGCAGCGCGCTGCGGACCTGTGCGAGCGTGACCACCCCGCACAGGACGCCGTCGCTGTCGACCGCCACCATCGCTCCCAGCCGGCCGAGGCCCTCGGAGCCGAGCAGCGACTCGAGCGGCGCCTGTTCGCCGATTCGCACCGGCATGTCCTCCTCGAGCACGTCCACGACGGTGAGCGCGGGGCGTCCGGCCGCGATCTCGCCCTCGACACGCTGCTGGCGCACGACGCCGAGGAAGTGGCGGGCGGGGTCGACGACCGCGAACCACGGCCAGCGGTAGCGCAGGAAGAACTGCTCCTGGGCGTCCAGCAGGGTGGCCTCGGCGGGGATCGTGACGGGCTCGCGGTCCATGATGTCGGCGACGGTCATGCTCCGGATGCGCCGCGCGAGCGCCCCCTGCAGCACCGCCGCGCCGGCGGCCTGGTAGAGGAAGAACGCGAGCAGCATCGTCAGCAGCCCGAGCAGGTTGTCGCTGCTGGCGAACACCCACAGCCCGAACAGCCCGACGAGCAGCGCGAACGCCTGCCCCGAGCGCCCCGTCGCCTGCGTCGCGCGGTTGCGATCGCCGGTGCGCCACCAGATGACCGCGCGCGCGATCCGCCCGCCGTCGAGTGGGAACGCGGGGATGATGTTGAACAGGAACAGCGCCGCGTTGATGAAGCCGAGCCAGCCGAGCAGCGCGAGCGCGGGCGAGGTCCTGAAGCCTTCGCGCGCGAGCGTCACCTCCGAGACGGTCCCGCCGGTCGCGAATGCGGCGATCGCGCCCAGGCACAGCGCGAACAGCGCGAGCGTCACCGCCGGCCCGGCCGCCGCGATCTTCAGTTCCTCGACGCGCGCTCGCCGGCTCGCGGCGCATCTGCGAGAGCCCGCCGAGGAACCACAGGTCGATGCCAACGATCGGTATGCCCTGGCGGCGCGCCACCAGCGCGTGCCCGAGCTCGTGCAGGACCAGCGACGCGAAGTAGCCGAGCGCGCCGGCCACCGCGACGACATACGCGGTCGTCTGCGAGCCGCGCATCACTTCCGGGAAGTAGTAATGCGAGAGCCACAGGATGAGGCCGAACAGGAACACGAACCAGCTGGCGCTCACGCCGACGCGGATGCCGAAGATGCGTGCGAGCTGCATGTTCCTGCGCGCGGGCATGTCTCAATGGTAGGCCCACATGGGGCTCTCGCCGGACGACAGCGCGGTCGCAGGCGGTCGGCCGGGCTCGCGCCCGGGCGCCGGCCCGCTACGCCCGCGGGAGCGAACGCTCGATGATGCCCTGGAAGTCGCTGCCCGCCGGCAGCGTGCCGTACTCGAGGCCGCCCTCGCCTGACAGGCGCGAGGCGCAGAACGCGTCGGCGACCGCCGGCGGCGCGTTACGCACGAGCAGCGAGCCCTGCAGGCACAGCGCCATGCCTTCGACCACGCGCCGGGCGCGCTGCTCGAGCGTGGCCGGGTCGCTGAACTGCTCCTTGAGCTTCGCCACGCTCGCATCGAGGCGCGCGTCGGCGCCGTGCGCCAGCTCGACCTCCTCGAAGAACACCTCCAGCGAGCGCGGCGAGCGCGTCAGCGCGCGCAGCACGTCGAGGCTCATGACGTTGCCCGAGCCCTCCCAGATCGACGCCAGCGGCGCCTCGCGGTACAGCCGGGGCATCCCCGATTCCTCCACGTAGCCGGCGCCGCCGAGGCACTCGAGCGACTCGAACGCGTGGTTGGGCGCCCGCTTGCACGCCCAGTACTTGCCCACCGCGGTCGCCAGGCGCTTGAACAGCTGCGCGTCGCTGGAGCTCACGCTCGCCTCGGCATCCGCGTGCGCCTCGTCGTAGGCGCGCGCCAGGCGCATCGCGAGCGCTGTCGTCGCCTCGGACTCCAGGCACAGGTCGGCGAGCACGTTGCGCATCAGCGGCTGGTCGATCAGCGTCTTGCCGAACGCGCTGCGGTGCGCGGTGTGGTGCAGAGCGCCCACGACGCCCGTGCGCATCCCCGCGGCGGAGCCGATCACGCAGTCCAGGCGCGTGTGGCCGACCATCTCGATGATCGTCGGCACGCCGCGGCCGGGCTCGCCGACCATGCGCGCCCACGCGCCGTGCAGCTCGATCTCAGACGACGCGTTGGAGTGGTTGCCGAGCTTGTCCTTCAGGCGCTGGATGTGAAACGCGTTGCGGCTGCCGTCGGGAAGGATGCGCGGCAGCAGGAAGCACGACAGGCCGTCGTCGGTCTGCGCGAGCACGAGGAACATGTCGGACATCGGCGCCGAGCAGAACCACTTGTGGCCCACCAGCGTGTACTCGGCCCCCGCGCCGCCGCCGTTCACGGGCGTGGCGAGTGTGGTGTTGGCGCGCACGTCCGAGCCGCCCTGCTTCTCGGTCATCGCCATGCCGGCGATCGCCGAGCCCTTCTCGGAGGCGGGTATCAGGCGCGGGTCATACGTGGTGGCGGTCACCAGCGGCTCCCACTCGGCGGCGAGCTCCGGCTGCGCGCGCAGCGCGGGCACGACCGCGAAGGTCATCGTGATCGGGCACGCGAAGCCCGCCTCCGCCTGCATCGCGGTCATGTACATGGCCGCGCGCGCCGTGTGCGCGAAGGGCTCCTCGCTCGTCCACGGCAGCGAGTGCAGCTCGTGCTCCACGCCCATCTTCATCAGCTGATGCCACGCGGGGTGGAACTCGACCTCGTCGATGCGGTGCCCGTAGCGGTCGAACGTCCGCAGGATCGGCTTGTTCTCGTTCGCCAGGCGGCCCCACTCCTGCTGCGGCCCGCCTGCCGCGCCGACGAAGCGCCCGAGCGCCGAGGCCCGCTCGCTCACCCAGCCGGCGCCCTCGCGCGTGACCGCCTCGACCAGCGGCAGGTTGCTGGAGAACACGTCCACGTCCTGCAGCGGCGGCACCTGGTTGAACACCGTGTGCGTCTGCCACGGCGCGTTCCCAGTCGCAGCTCCCGACATAGTGCTGGCCATCACATGACAGTCAAGCAGAAGGTAGGCTGCGGCGCGATGCCCAGGCTCGGAGTCCTGTCGCGCGCCTGCCTTGTGATGGGCGCGGTGATCCTGTCGCTGGCCGCGCGCAGCGCGGCATTCGAAGCGGTGCTGGACCCGGCGCCCGAACCCCCGCGCCTGGCGTACGTCACCGAGACGGCCACGTCGATGTCGAAGGTGTGGGTCGCCGCGGCGAACGGCAGCGACCCGAGGCTGCTCGGACCCGGCCAGCAGCCGCTGCTCTCGCCCGACGGCCAGTCGGTGGCCGTGTCGCTGTTCGGCATCGCCCCCGGCGCCGAGGAACACGGTCCGGCGCTCGGCGTCTACCCCGCCTCGGGGGCCCCGATCGTCGACTATCTCAAACTCGAAGAAGGCGTCGCCACGCCGCTGGCGTGGTCGCAGGACTCGCGCTACCTGGCTGTCTTCGTGCAGTCGACCGCGACCGTCGAGGCCGCCGCTGCGTCGAGCCTGGACGTGATCGACACGCAGACCGGCACGGTCACAACGATCGCGAAAGGAGTGATCTACGGCGCGAGCTTCGCGCGCGACGGCAGCGACAGGCTGGTGTTCGGGCTCTCGCACTCGGAATCGTTCGCCGGCGGCGTCAACCTGTACATGAGCGAACCCAACGGCTCGGGCGTGCATCGCCTGACGAGCAACGGGCGCAGCCTCAACCCCGTGTGGGGGCCCACGTACATCGCGTACGACCGCGAGCGAGCGCGCAAGCTCTCGCCCGAATACCAGATCTGGCTGGCCTCGCCGAGCGGCGCGCCCGTGCGCAGGGTCACGCACATTGCCGTGGACGTGCTCGCGCAGGGTCTCGTCCCGCTGGCGTTCTCCGCCAACGGCAAGCGGCTGCTGGCCGAGTTCGAGGGCCAGGACCAGACCGCCGCTTACGCCGTCAGCGTCGCCTCGGGCCGCGCGCGCAGCGTGACGGTGCGTGGTCAGTCAGTGATCGGCGCGGGCATCTCCAGCGACGGCAGCACGCTGCTGATCGAGGAAGACGCGTTCGAGCAGCCGCCCTCGCACGGTCGCATCGCGACGATCCCGTTCGCCGGCGGGCGCTCGCACGTGATCGTCGCGCACGGCTCGCAGGCCAGCTGGAATCGCTGAACGGCCGCGTCCGGGCGCCGCGATGACGGCTGCTGTGTCGACCGGCGCCGAAAGGGTTGTAGGGCAGTCAGCGAACGTGTCTCGTGGATCGATGCCCACCCACCCGCGATAGCATCGGCCACCCCACGCCAGCCACCCCAAGGACCTGCACATGGCCAAGATCAAGGTGAAGAACCCGGTAGTCGAGCTCGACGGCGACGAGATGACGCGAATCATCTGGTCGTTCATCAAGGAACAGCTGATCGTCCCGTACCTGGACGTGCAGCTGGACTACTACGACCTCGGCATCGAGCACCGCGACGCCACGGGCGACCGGGTCACGGTGGAGGCGGCGGAGGCGATCAAGCGCCACGGGGTGGGCGTCAAGTGCGCGACGATCACCCCAGACGAGGCGCGCGTGCAGGAGTTCGGGCTCAAGAAGATGTACCGCTCGCCCAACGGCACCATCCGCAACATCCTCGGCGGCGTGATCTTCCGCGAGCCGATCGTGATCGCCAACATTCCCGCGGCTGGTGCCGGGCTGGACCAAGCCGATCGTGATCGGCCGCCACGCGTTCGGCGACCAGTACCGCGCGACCGACTTGCTCGTCCCCGGCGAGGGCAAGCTGGTCGCTCACGTTCACGCCCGCCGACGGCAGCGAGCCGATCGAGCTCGAGGTCTACGACTTCCCCGGCGCCGGCGTGGCGATGGCGATGTACAACCTCGACGACTCGATCCGCGACTTCGCGCGCGCGTCGCTGCGCTACGGCCTGGAGCGCAACTACCCGGTGTACCTGTCGACCAAGAACACCATCCTCAAGACGCTACGACGGGCGCTTCAAAGACATGTTCGCAGAGGTCTACGACGAGCGAGTTCAAGGCGCGACTTCGAGGCCGCCGGGCATCACCTACGAGCACCGGCTGATCGACGACATGGTCGCCGCGGCGCTGAAGTGGGAGGGCGGCTACGTGTGGGCCTGCAAGAACTACGACGGCGACGTGCAGTCCGACACCGTCGCGCAGGGCTTCGGCTCGCTGGGCCTGATGACGTCGCGTGCTGATGACCGCCGACGGCAAGACCGTCGAGGCCGAGGCCGCGCACGGCACCGTCACCCGCCACTACCGCCTGCACCAGCAGGGCAAGCCGACCTCCACCAACCCGATCGCCTCGATCTTCGCCTGGACGCGCGGCCTGTCAGCACCGCGGCAAGCATGGACGACACGCCGGAGGTGACCGCGCTTCGCCGAGACGCTCGAGCGCGTCGTGCATCGACACGGTCGAAAGCGGCAAGATGACCAAGGACCTCGCCGTCCTCATCGGCCCCGACCAGCCGTGGCAGACCACCCAGGAGTTCCTGGCTTCGATCGACGAGAACCTGCGTGCCGCGACCGCCTGAGGCGAGCGCCACCCGAATCCGACCATTTAATACTTAAACGATCAGGAGATGAGTTCGTGAGCAACCCCGTACGAGTGACCGTCACCGGCGCAGCCGGCCAGATCGGCTACAGCATCGTGTTTCGCATCGCCAGCGGACAGCTGCTCGGGCCCGAGCAGCCGGTGGACCTGCGTCTGCTGGAGATCCCCCAGGCGATGGGCGCGCTGGAGGGCGTCGCCATGGAGCTCGTCGACTGCGCCTTCCCGCTGCTGAGCGGCATCGACCTGCATGATCACCCCGCCGACGCGTTCGACGGCACCAACGTCGCGCTGCTCGTCGGATCGCGTCCGCGCACCAAGGGCATGGAGCGCTCGGAGCTGCTCAGCGCCAACGGCGAGATCTTCACGGTGCAGGGCAAGGCGCTGAACGCCGTCGCCGCCAGCGACGTGAGGGTGCTCGTCGTCGGCAACCCCGCCAACACCAACTGCCTGATCGCCATGAGCAACGCGCCCGACATCCCTCGCGAGCGCTTCACCGCGATGCTGCGACTCGACCACAACCGCGCGATCGCCCAGCTCGCCAACAAGCTCGCCGTGCCCGTCACCGACATCTCCAACATGGGTGTGTGGGGCAACCACTCGCCGACCATGTACCCCGACCTGTTCCACGCCAAGGTCGGCGGGCAGGTCGGCCGCCGAGGCGGTCGACGACCAGGCGTGGATCGAAGACGAGTTCCTGCCCAACGTCGGCAAACGCGGCGCCGCCATCATCGAGGCGCGTGGCGCCTCCTCCGCGGCCTCCGCCGCCAACGCCGCCATCGACCACGTGCACGACTGGGTGGCCGGCACGGGCGGCCGCTGGGTCTCCATGGGCGTCCCCTCCGACGGCTCCTACGGTGTCCCCGAGGGCCTCATCAGCGGCTTCCCGTGCACGTGCGAGAACGGCCAGTACAAGATCGTCGAGGGCCTCGACATCGACGCCTTCTCCCGCGGGAAGATCGACGCGTCGGTCGCCGAGCTCATCAGCGAGCGCGACGCCGTCGCCGAGCTGGGGCTGATCTGAGACGAGCGCCGGCGCCACGGACGGCGCCGGCAGCGCACTGCCGTCACGCACCTGACATCGGGGCGCCTGCGCGGCCCGGAGTCATATCCCAAATACTCGCCTCTCCCCGATTGGGATTCGTGAGCTCCGTTCCGGGGGAGGGGTCAGAACTGAGGAGACGGCCGTACCGATCGGGCGAATCGGAGGTGCGGCCCTCAACGCGGAAAGCAAGGAGGGCGTGGCGATTGCGACCACGCCCTCCTTATGTCAACTCATCGACGCCGGAGACGAGAAGGAGTCCGGCGCGCTCCTATCCGCGAGCGCTTACACCCGATCTGTGGTGATAAGGGCGACGGATCGGAGTTCCTGGCAAGGACGCAGGGAGCGTGGCGTGCTTTGCACGCGAGCGACCGAGGACGCCGCCAGGGGCTCCGAGACTAGCCCTTCGGGTACCAGCCGCGGCCTTTCTTCTCTACCTTGCCTTCCTGCTCGAGCCCGGGAAGCACGCGGTACAGGTAGTTCTGCTTGATGCCCATCTTGGCTGCCAGCTCGGGGATGGTGATGCCGGGCTGTCCCTGCACGAACGACCGCGCCTCGGCCGCGCGGGTGCCGCTGCCTTTGCGCCGGCCGGCGCGCCGTTTCGCGGGTTTGGCGGCTGCTTTGGGCGCCGCTGCTTTGGGTGCTGCCACAGCGGTCGCTTTTGCTGCTTTTTTGCGGCCGGCGGAGCCGCGGGGACGCCCGGGCCCACGGCGGCGGGTAACGACCGCGCTGGCGTCGGACGCCGCGGTTCCGATCACGCCCGCCAGAGCCGAAGCTGCGGCCTCGAGGCGGTTGAACTCGTCCACCAGGGGTTTGAGCTCCTTCAGCCGATTTGTGATCTCTGCGCGCTTCTCGTCAAGGAAGTCGGTCACGATTTGAATCCTCTTCACTAGTGTCGATGTGGTTTGCACTCACATCACTGATCGCTTCACCTTACACTAGTTTCTGTCGGTCACCTGCTCGAGGTGTGCGCGGAGACGTTCGAGTGTGCGCATCGCCTCTCGCTCGGGCATGCCGCCGACGAGCGCGCGGCTGACGAGCGCCCCAACCGGGCCTAGGGGCGGGCGGAATTCGTTTCGGTAGTCAAAGCGGGTCCCTCCGTCCTCGGCGCTGAGGATGTATTCGCTGTGTGCGTGCGAGCGCGCCGGGCCGCGACCCTCCCACACGGCGCGCTCGCCGGGGCGGCAGTCGACGAGCGTCCAGTGAACCTCGAGGCTGACGCCGCGCATGTGGACCTGCTGGTCCATCGTGTACCCGACTCGCGGCGGGCCGTCGTCGGCGTGTATGAGCTTGCGGTGAATCGTCACCCACTCGCCCAGGCAGGAGGGATCCATGACCAGCTTCCATACCTCCCCCGGCGGGGCGGCGATGCGGATCGAGGCCGTGACGAGGCTCATCGCGCGGCCAGGGGCTCGGATGCGATCCACTCGGACAGGGCGTGTTCGACAGCCGCATCGAACGAGTGCAGCCGCACGCCGAGCAGCTCGGCGGCGCGGTGCTGCGCCGGCAGCAGGTCGCCCTGCAGCCCTTCCATCAGCGCCAGCACCAGTGCCGGATCCTCGCCGGCGATAGCGGCGGCCACGCGGGCCGTGACGGCTGTCATGTTCACCCCCAGCGCCAGTGCCGGGCGGTTGACGAGCATCAGCTCCGCAATTCGCGTCAGCATCTCGCCGTAGGTGAGCACGTCGGGACCCCCGACGTCGAGCGAGCGGCGCGGTGGCTGTGCGCTGGCGCACGCGGCGAGCATCTCGATCACGTCGCGCGCGTCGATCGGCTGGGTGCGCAGCCTGTGCCAGGCGGGGAGTGTGAGTACCGGCAGCCGCTCGAGGAGGTGGACCAGCAGGCGGAACGAGCGCGAGCGCGCGCCGATGATGATCGACGCGCGCAGCGCCAGCGAATCGGGGACCGCCGCGAGCAGCACGCGCTCGACCTGCTCGCGGCTTGCCAGGTGGCGCGAGATCTGCACGCTGCGCTCGGCAGGTGCGTCGCGGCCGGCGGACGGCCCGCGCGCTCGGCGATCTGGTGTGAGCCCGCCCAGGTACACGATCCGGCGAACGCCCGCGTGCGTGGCGGCCGCTACGAAGTTCTCGGCGGCGAGGCGCTCGCGCTCGGGGAATGGCGAGCCGGCGCTCGGCCCGCTCTCCATCGAATGGATCAGGTAATACGCGACCTCCACGCCGCTGAGCGCCGGCTCGAGCCCGTCTGCGCTCAACACGTCGGCGCGCACCACCTCCACGTCGTCTGACCGCGCTGCCCTGAGCGTGTGCGCGAGCGCCTCGCGCACGCGCTCGGGGTCGCGGCCGAGCGTCCGCACCGCGTGGCCGTCCGCGCACAGTCGGGGGACGAGCAGCGAGCCGACGAACCCGCTAGCGCCGGTGACGAGGATGCGCATCTGCGCAGATCATGACGCGGCGGCGCCACTTGCGCGGGGAACTCCGGAAAATGCGGCCTGATCGATGCGATTGTCACAAGAACGTGACTGATCGCGGGCTATTTCCGGGTAATAGGATTTCGCTGCGATTTGCGGGGTGGACCTTCGCCGTCCCTTGAGCGGCCTGCCGGATGCTGCTTTGATCGCGACCGTCCCAGTCAATCCGATCCGACAGGCGGAGGTGCCGGTGCAGGCAACGCAGACCAAGAGAGCGCCCAAGCGAGCGACGCACAAGGTGAGCTGTGAGCAGTGCTACTTCCGCGTCAATCTCCTGTGCGCGCTCGAGCTGCCCGAGCCGTGTGCGACCTTCCGACCCAACGAGGCGCAGCTCAAACCGCCGCAGCAGCTGCGCTTCGTGTTCCGCCAGGAGCGCCGCACGCGCGCGGCGTGGGCGTTTCCCTCGGCGCAGGAGCAGGCCGCACTGCACGCCTAGATGGCCGATTCCGTGGTCGTATGCCGCGCTCTAGGGGTATATTTGGTCGTAGACCTGCAAGCTTTCGGCAGAGGCGGTGGCGACAATGGCAGCGAAGGACAGATCCGGTAGGGCCGGCGAGGCGAGCAACGACAACGCCGCGGAGGCGCGCGGGGGCGGCGTGGGACGCTTGCTGTTGCTGCTGGTCGTTGGCTCCGTGCTCGCGCTCGCCCTCAGCGCGACCCTGCGCACGAAGGTGCTCGACCTTCTGTTCGGGGCGGAGGAGGAGTTCGACTACAGCCCGACGACCGCTCCGGAGACACCCGCGCCGGCGGGCGTCGCCGGCAGCTGAGCGCGGGAACGCGGAGCGCGACCATGAGCGCGATCGACGTAGCTGTCGTCGAGGACCAGCCGGGCGTCGCCGAGGCCCCGCCGGCGCGCCCGGCGGACGGGCGCGCCCGGTCGCTGTCGGGCGAGAAGGCACAGAGGATCATCGACGCGATGCGCCGCAGCGTCGCTCAGCGGGGGACCGCCGCGTCCACGTTCGACCACGTCTCGCGCGAGGCGGGCGTCTCCAGGGGCCTGCTGCACTACTACTTCGGCACCAAGGAGCAGCTGCTCGCGGAGGCCGTCAGGCGCGACTGCGAGCTGCGCCTGGAGCGGCTCGAGCAGCAGCTGTCGACCGCCAAAACGGCCGACGACTTCATCGACCTGATGGCACAGAGCCTGCACGAGACCGTCAGCGAAGATCCGGATTTCGTCACGCTGGTCTTCGAGCTGTTCACCCTTTCGCGGCGCAACGCCGACATCGCCGTCGAGTACGCCGGGCTGATGCGCAGCACCCGCGAGCACGTCGCCGGCATGCTCGCCGCCGCCCAGCGCGAGGGCGTGCTGCGCCTGCACGCTGAGCCCGACGCCGTCGCCGAGGTGCTGTTCTCGATCGGAGACGGCTTCGCGCTGCGGATGCTGACCGAGCCGCAGCGGGACTTCACCGCGACGATCAGCGCGGGCATCACCTGTGCGCGGGCGCTGCTGACCGATTGACGTCTGCCGCGCCGGCGCGCCTGTCGCGCGATCGGCGGATCGACGCTCCTATAATCGTCAAACCCCAATGCCGATCTACGAGTACAGACGACCGGACGGCACCACGTTCGAAATCCAGCAGTCCTTCAGCGAGGACCCGCTCACGGTCGACCCCGACACGGGCGTGCCCGTCGAGCGTGTGCTGCATCCGCCGGCCGTTCACTTCAAGGGCAAGGGCTTCTACAACACCGACTACGGCACGCGCTCTCGCCAGCGCGAGACCGCGGCCGCCGCGGAGAAGTCTTCGAAGGAGAAGTCCGCCGACAGCAAGTCCTCCTCGGACGGCTCTTCTTCCACCTCCTCTTCCTCCTCGGACGGCAAGGGCGAGAAGGGCGCGGCCAAGTCGAGCGACTCCAAGCCCGTTGCCAGCAAGAGCTGATCTAGCCGCTCATGAACCGGGCGACGTCCGCCCGCCGCGCTTCTTCTGAGATCGTCAGGCCTTCTTCGCCGCTGGGCAGCGTCGTCTGCCCGGTCGGCAGCAGCACGTGCGTGGGCGGCGTGCCGGTGATGGCGAGCGCGGCGAACATCCCCAGCAGTTCCGCTCCGCTCATGTCCGAGATGATCGCCGGCGGGGCGTGCCAGGCGATCCACGGCAGCCGGAAGAAGCTGCCGATGCTCAGAAGCTGGTTCTTCATGTCCGTGAACAGCGCCTGCTGGTGTTCCTCGCGCTGGATGTCGGTCTCGTTGGGCGCGCACAGGTTCTCGCGCGTTCGTGCCAGCGCCAGCGCCTGCTTGCCGTCGAGGTGGTGCGTGCCTGCGCTCAGGCGCAGCGTGAAGCCGCCGTTGGCCGAGCCGCCGTCGAGGTTGGAGATGATGCAACCGCCGGAATAGGTGACACCGCCCATCGCGTCGATCAGCTGGGGAAAGTTTTCGAAGTTGACTTCCACCACGTGGTTGATCGGTATCCCCAGCCAGTGCTCGATCACTGAGACAGACTCCGCAGGCCCGCCGAACTCATGGGCGGCGTTGATCTTCTGCAGGCCGTGGCCGGGGACTTCGATGACGGTGTCGCGTGGGATCGACAGGCGCGCCGCGTGCCCGTCGCCGGTGCGGATCAGCATGATCGTGTCCGAGCGGCCGAAGCCGGTGGTTTCGGCCCCCGGTTCCTTGCTGTTCTTCTGGCGCCGGTCGGAGCCGAGCACGAGGATGTTGCTGACCGACGTCAGCGGATACCCCGCGGGGTCGAGCACGCTCGCGACGTTGCCCGGCAGCGGCGTGCGCTCGAAGTGCGAGCTGACCAGGAACAGGACCAGCGACAGCGCCAGCCAGGCGAAGATCAGCGACAGCAGCGTCAGCGCGATGCGCTTGGGCGTCGTCCAGCGGCGCCAGCCGGCGCGCGGCAGGCCGCCGGCGCGAGCCCCTCCCCGGCCACCGCGGGCGGGCGGGGCGGGCGGACGTCTCATCACCCGCCCGGGCCGCGCCTGCTGCTCGGAGGTGCGGGGCGACCCTCCCTTCGGAAGGACAGGCAGGCGCGGGCGGGCGCGGTAGCGCGTGTACTGCGGCGGCTGTTTACGGTCCTCGGCCATCGGCGGACCCTATATTTGCGAGATGACCTCCACGCAGGCGCCGGTCGGTCGGCTCGTCGTGTGCCCGACGCCGATCGGCAACCTGGAGGACGTGACGCTGCGCGTGCTCGCCACGCTGGCGGACGCGGACGTGATCGCGTGCGAGGACACCCGCCACACGCGGGTGCTGCTCGATCGCCATGGCATCTCCGCGCGGCTGTTGAGCCTGCACGAGCACAACGAACGCGCCCGCACGGCGGAGCTGGTCGAGCGCATCCGCGGGGGCGCGGTGGTGGCGCTGGTGTCCGACGCGGGCACGCCGCTGGTGTCCGACCCGGGCTTCGCGCTCGTGCACGAGTGCCTGCAGGCGGGGCTCGCCGTGGAGGTGCTGCCGGGCCCCAGCGCCGTCGTCACCGCGCTCGTCGCCTCCGGGCTGCCGGCGGAGCGGTGGCGCTTCGTGGGGTTCCTGCCGCGTGCCCGTGGCGAGCTGGCCGAGTTGCTGGCGGGCGCAGCGGAGACGCTGGTGGCGTTCGAGTCGCCGCGACGCCTCCCGGCCACGCTCGAGCTGCTGGCCGCCCATGACCCCGCACGGCCGGTGGCGGTGTGCCGAGAGCTCACCAAGCTGCACGAGGAGGTCCGCCGCGGCTCGGCTGCTGAGCTGGCCGAGCACTATCGAGGCGCACCCGCGCGGGGCGAGGTGGTGCTCGTGGTGGGTGCGGCTGCCGCGGAGCGCGCGTTGTTGCGCGATGCACTGGTGGCGCTAGGCGATCTGATTGACGCTGGCGCGAGGGCGCGACCTGCGGCAGCGGTGGTGGCGAAGCTGACGGGATTGCGCGCGAACGAGCTGTACCGGGAGACGATGCGCGTCGACCAGGGCACTACACGATAAGTGTCGAATCGTGTATCGTGGTGTGTGTGGATCAGGCGACCAGCCGGCTGAACGTCACTCTCGACTCTGAGCACGCGGCCAAGCTCTCCATGCTCGCGCAGCGGACGCACGTCCAAGAGGGGACCTTGGCGAGATCGTTGCTGTCGAGCGCGCTCGACGAGGCCGACCCCGATCCGCGTACGATCACTGCGCTGCTCGACGGCATCCCGGGCGCCTACGAGAGCGCCCAGCTGGGCTTGCAGCAGGTCACAGAGGGCAAGACCATCCCCCTCGACGAGCTGTAGCTCGCCGTCACAGGGCCTGCATGTGGCGCGCGTCGAGCTCAGCCAAGCGGCGGTCGAGTGTCTCGATCGCATGATCGTGACCCACAGCCTGCCCTCCGACACGCGGGCACGGGTGCAGAGATCGCTGCGTATCCTGGAGCAGTTCCCGCTGGTTGGGCGTGAGATGGAAGGAGCATGGAAGCCGCTCCGCTTCATCCTCGGACCCTGGCGCTGGCTCGTGCTCGTGTATGTGCATGACGAGCAGCAGGACGTTCTGTACGTGGTCACCATTCAGGATGCGCGCTCGTCTGCGTCCGTGACGAACCTGATCGCCTCTCGCTAGCGTGGAGCACCCGTGTCCTTCTACGTAACCACCCCCATCT
Organism: uncultured Solirubrobacteraceae bacterium; assembly: GCA_963756205.1. Classification (GTDB taxonomy): domain Bacteria; phylum Actinomycetota; class Thermoleophilia; order Solirubrobacterales; family Solirubrobacteraceae; genus Palsa-744. Next base: position 782,182 of record CAVWMU010000002.1, on the reverse strand, counting down.
ACTACGTCAACGCGGCGCCGCACCTGGGCCACGCGTACACGACGATCGCTGCCGACGTGATGGCGCGCCACCACCGCCAGCGCGGCGAGGACGTGTTCTTCCTGACGGGCACCGACGAGCACGGCGAGCCGGTGGCGGACGCGGCGCACGCGCTGGGCATCGAGCCGCAGGAACTGGCGGACCGCAACGCGGAGCGCTTCAAGGCGCTTGCGCCGCAGCTGCACGCGAGCAACGACTTCTTCATCCGCACCACCGACCGTCAGCACGAAGCGGTGGTCAGAGACATTCTCGCGCGGGTGCGCGAGAACGGGTACGTGTACGAGGGGACCTACGAGGGCTGGTACTGCCCGCGCTGCGCGGACTTCAAGGCGGAGAACGAGGTCGACGAGGGCAACCGCTGCCCGATCCATCACATCGGGCTGACGCGCGAGCAGGAGGACAACTACTTCTTCAAGCTGTCCGCCTTCCAGGAGCGCCTGGAGGCGCTGTACGACGAGCGCCCGGAATTCGTCGGCCCGCGCACGCGCTACAACGAGGCGCTGTCGTTCATCCGCTCGGGCCTGCGCGACGTGCCGCTGACGCGCCACAAGCTCACCTGGGGGGTGCAGGTGCCGTGGGACGCCGAGCACGTCTTCTATGTGTGGTTCGACGCGCTGCTCAACTACTACACCGCGCTCTCCTACGCCCCCGCACCGGCGGGCGGGCCTGCAGCCGGCGGCGATCTGACGGCGCGCTTCTGGCCCGCGAGCTACCACCTGATCGGCAAGGACATCCTGCGCTTCCACGCGGTCTACTGGCCGGCACTGCTGATGGCCGCCGAGCTGGAGCTGCCAAAGCACGTGTTCGTGCACGGCTTCCTGCTGATGGACGGCGAGAAGATGAGCAAGTCGCTGGGCAACGTGCTCGACCCGTTTGCGGTGATCGAGCGCTACGGCCCGGACGCGCTGCGCTTCTACCTGCTGCGCGACGTGCCCTTCGGCCAGGACGGGTCGGTGTCGACGGCCGCATTCGAGCTGCGCTACGAGAGCGAGCTGGCCAACGAGCTCGGCAACCTCGCGAGCCGCACGATCGCGATGGTGCACCGCTACCGCGAAGGCGTCCCGCCGGCGGCGGCGCTCGACCCGCAGCTCGACGGTGAGTTCGCGGGTCTGGTCGAGGAGGTCGAAGGCAGGATCGACCGCGCGGAGCTGACCGCGGCGCTCGATGCGATCTGGCAGCGTGTGCGCCGGCTGAACCGCTACGTCGAGGAGCGCGCGCCGTGGCAGCTGGCCAAGGAGGAGGCGCGCGCGGGCGAGCTGGACGGCGTGCTGTGCACGCTCGTGACGGGATTGCGCGTGTTGGCGGTGCTCCTGCACCCGTACATCCCCGACAGCACCGACAGGCTGCTGACGGCGCTGAACACCGAGGACCGCTCGCTGGCGGCGGCGCGCTGGGACTCGACGCAGGCGGCGGGAGCGCCGATCGGGCAGCTCGAGTCGCTGTTCCCCAAGTCCTGACGTGTCGTCCGCCCCGAACGTGATCGACTCCCACACCCACCTGCACCTGTGCGAGGCGCCGACTGCGGAGCTGGTCGCCGCCGCGGAGGCGGTCGGCGTGACGCGCATGCTGACGGTTGGGATCGACGGCGCCTCCTGCCGCGAGGCGCTCGCGGCGGCGGAGGACTTCCCCCAGGTGTTCGCGGCGATCGGCCGCCACCCGAACGCGGCGAAGGGCTTCGACGACGCCGACCTGGCCGAGCTGCGAGCGCTGGCCGCGCACGAGCGCTGCGCGGCGATCGGCGAGACGGGGCTGGACTTCTACCGCGACACCGTGCCGCCGCGCGCCGACCAGCAGCGCGCGTTCGCGGCGCAGATCGAGCTCGCGCGCGAGACGGGCAAGCCGCTGGTGATTCACACGCGCGCGGCCGAGCGGGAAACGCTCGAGCAGCTCGCCGCGGAAGCCGACGGGGTGAGCGTGGTGATGCACTGCTTCTCGATGCCCGAGCGGCTGGAGGAGTGCGTGCAGCGGGGCTACGCGATCTCGTTCGCGGGCAACGTCACGTACAGCAGCGCCGCCGATCTGGCGGACGCGGCGCGGCGGGTTCCCGAGGAGCTGCTGCTCGTCGAGACCGACGCCCCGTACCTGACGCCGCAGGCCGTGCGAAAGGAACGCAACCAGCCGGCGTTCGTCGTGCACACCGCGTCCTTCCTGGCCGAGCTGCGCGGCGTGGGCGTCGACGAGCTGGGCGCCGTGCTGACGCGAAACGCGGCGCGCGTGTTCGGCTGGGCATGAGCGTCGTGGCCGAACGTAGAGCTTCGGGTTGGGAGCCCGACGAGCCATCTGATGGCCCAGTGCAGCCAAGCCTGCGGCGGATGCGCCTTTTTGGCGTGCGCCCCGATCGCGACCTCGGTCAGAACTTCCTGATCGACTCCAACATCCTCGGCGTGATCGGCCGTGCGGCCGCGCTCGAGCCCGACGACGTCGTGCTCGAGGTCGGAGGCGGCCTGGGCGTGCTGTCGGAGTACCTCGCGCAGCGTGCCGCGCACGTGCACGTGGTGGAGATCGACGAGCGCCTGCGCGAGGCGCTGTGCGACGCGACCGACACCCACGCCAACGTGAGCGTGCACTGGGCCGACGCGATGACGCTCGAGCTGAGCGCGCTCGAGCCCGCGCCGAGCAAGGTCGTCGCGAACCTGCCCTACGGCGTGGCCGCCGGCGTGCTGCTGCGCACGATCGAGGAGCTGCCGAGCGTGTCCTCGTGGGTGGCGATGGTGCAGCGCGAGGTCGGCGAGCGGCTGGCGGCGCGGCAGGTGGGGGCCGGGCGGGCGGGACCTACAAAAGTGCGTACGGCGTGCCGTCAGTGCTCGCGCAGCTGGCGTGCGAGGTGGAGGTGCTGCGCGCGATCCCGCGCACGGTGTTCCATCCGGTGCCGAACGTCGACTCGGTGCTGGTGGGAATGCGCCGGCTGGACACGGACGCCGCGGCGGCCGTCTCCCCGCAGGTGCGCGCGCTCGTGGCCAGCGCGTTCGCCCACCGGCGCAAGACGCTTGCCGGCTCGCTCGCGATGGCCGGCGCGGGCTCAGGGTCGCTCCCGCCCCGCTCCCGCGAGCGGGTGCGTGAGGCGCTGGTGGCGCTGGGGCACCCCGCGGACGCGCGCGCGGAGCGCCTGTCCCCAGAGGACTTCCGGGCGCTGGCGCGCCTGCTGGAGCTATGAGCGCCGGCCGCTCCGGGAGCGCTGGGCACGCCGAGGGCGCCGGCGCGCTCGCCCCGGGCGTCCACCGCGCGCTGGCGCCCGCGAAGATCAACCTCGGGCTGTTCCTGGGCCCCGTCCGCCAGGACGACGCCAGGCACGAGCTGGTGACGGTCATGCAGTCGATCTCGCTCGCCGACGAGGTGACGCTGGAAGCGGCCCCCGCTGGCAGCGACCGCGACGAGGTGATCTGCCCCGGCGTGTCGGTCGCCGCCGGGGAGAACCTCGCGGCGGCGGCCCTGCGCGCGTTTCGCGCGAGCACCGGCTGGCGCGCGCCGCCGCTGCGGGTGAGCATCGTCAAGCGGATTCCCGTGGCGGCCGGCCTGGGCGGCGGCTCGGCGGACGCGGCGGCGACGCTGCGCCTGGCGATGCACGTGTCGGGGCTAGGCGACGAGCAGCTGCTGCGCGAGCTCGGCGCGAAGCTCGGCGCGGACGTGCCCGCGCAGATATCCCCGGGACGCTGGCTGGCGATGGGAGCGGGCGAGCGCCTGCAGGAGCTGCCGCCGGCGCGGTCGCGTTTCGGCGTGCTCGTGCTGCCGATTGCCGCCGAGCTGTCGACGGCGGCCGTGTACGCGGAGGCGGACCGGCTGGCGCTGGCGCGCCCGCGCGAGGAGCTGCAGGAGCGCCGGCAGGAGCTGGGGGCGGCGCTCGCGCACGGCGCGTCGCTGCCGGCGGCGAGCGAGCTGCTCCACAACGACCTGCAGCGCGCAGCCGTGTCGCTGTGCCCGCAGATCGCCGACGCGCTCGCGCAGGCGCGCGAGGCCGGGGCGGAGCTGGCGCTCGTGAGCGGCTCCGGCCCGACGGTCATCGGCCTGTTCCGCGGCGGACTCGTGCGCGCGCACGCGGCGGCGGCGGCCCTGGCGGGCCGGGTGCCGGCGCCGATGTGCGCCGCGCCGGTGGACGGCGCTTTCGCGCGCGCGGTGACGCTGGGTGCGCGCGAGCGAGCGCGCGCGAGGCACGCGGACGACGTCTCCGTGCGTAACAATCCCCGCACGGTCAGATGACGAGGTCGCAGATCAACGAGCTGGTAGCGGCGGGCGCGGGGGTGATCAGCCTGGGGCTGTTCGCCGGGCTGATCCTGGTCCCGGCATGGACGTCGTACTCGCGCCTGTGGGAGCGGCTGGCGGCGACGGTGCTGTCGCTGTACGTGCTCGCGGTGCTCGTCGGAGTCGGGGTGGTCGCGGCGCTCGCCGCCGTCTACTTCTGGGGCTGACCGGCGTGTCAGACCTCGCGGCGCTGGACGCGATCACCGAGGCGGTCGAGTCGGGCGCGGGCCTGCCGGAGGTGGTGCGCGCGGCCTCGCGAGCGCTTGAAGCGAGCCTCGCGGTGACCGACGCGTGGGGCGCGACGCTGGCGGTGGCGGCGCGCTCGCCGGCGGAGGAGCGCGCGCTGCTCTCGCAGGGAGAGGGCGTCAGCAGCGCGCCGCTGCGCGTGGCGGACACGGTCGTGGGCACGCTGCACATGCGCTCGAAGACCGAGCCGAGCGACTCGATGCGCCGGCTGCTGCTGACGATCATCGCCTCGGAGGTCGAGCGCGTGAGGGCGCCCGAGCGCGTCTCGGAAACGGCCGCTGCGGACTTCCTGCGCGCGATCCTGAGCCGCGAGCTGACCGATGGGGAGGAGCTGCTGGCGCGCGCAAAGGAGCTGTCGCTGGCGATCGAGGAGGGGGCGAGCATGCTGGTGGCGCGCGCGCTTCCGCAGACGCCCACCGACGAGGGCTGGCGCGGACGCGTGCGCGCGGTCGCCGAGCGCGGCGCGCGCGCGGTGGCGAGCCGGTCGATCGCGGCGCTGTCCGAGCGCGAGGGGGTACCCGGGGCGGAGGTGCTGGTGCTGGTGCCGGGGGGCGATGAGGCGACGGCGGCGCGCGCGGCGGAGGCGGTGTTGAACGAGATGGAAGCGAGCCTCGCCGGCTACACGTTCGCACTGGGGCGCAGCCGCGTCACGGAGGAGCCCTCGGAGCTGCCGCGTGCGGCGAGCGAGGCGCTGCTGGCGGCGAACGTCGCCCAGGGCTCGCCTGACGGCGCGGCGCTGGCGTTCGACCAGACCGGTGCCTACCGGCTGCTGCTGTCGGCGATGAGCGAGAACCCGAGCGAGCTGCAGCGCTTCTACGCCGAGACGGTCGAGCCGCTGGTGGCCTACGACGAGCAGTACGAGACCGATCTGGTGCGCACGCTGGAGACGTTCCTGGAGGCCGACGGCAACGTCGCGGGCACCGCGCAGCGGCTGTTCACGCACCGCCACACCATCTACTACCGCCTGGAGCGGGTGCGCGAGCTGTCGGGTCTGGACGTCAGCTCGAGCGACGGCCGCGAGAAGCTGAGCCTCGGCCTGAAGTCGATGCGCGTGCTCGGCATCGCCTCCGCGGGCGGCCCCGCGTCGGAGGCCGGCGCGGAGGGCGGGCGCGTGCCCCGCCGCTCGGGCAGGCGCTCGTAGCGCGCCGGGCCCGGCCCGGGCGTGCCGCGCTCCCAGGGGCGCGGCGCGCTCAGAAGCGCGCGCCGAACTCGATCACGTACGTGGCGCCGAGGCCCACCGGGTGCAGGACGGCGGGCACTGCGGGCGTGACGGCGACGCCCGCGTCGCGGTACTCGCGGCTGAGCATGATTTCGCGGTGCGGCGGGGAGGCGAGCCATTCGGCGACGATGTGCGCGGGGGTTGTGTACACGCCGGTGCCCCACGCGATGTTCTGCCCGACGGCGAAGTCCGTCGCGTGCGCGGGGTAGCGCGTGATGGCGACGAGCGACATCAGCGTCGGCCCCGACGGGCTGACGTCGGAGAAGTAGTCGCGGCGCACCATGCTGTTGGCCTGCCTCGCGGCGACGTGGCTCAGTTCGCGGTTGGCGTGCAGCCCGTGCAGGCCGCCTGAGCTGCGCGCGAGGTTGACCAGGCACAGCGTCGCCGCGTCGATCGCGCGGACGTTGGCCGCGGTGGGGCGCAGGTTGGCGCCGGCGCAGGAGGCTGCCGTCGCGGCGCTCGCAGCGTCGGTCGCCAGCGCGCCGGCGCACGCCAGCAGCGCCGCGGCCGCCACGGCTCCCAGCGTGCTCCCACGTCTTGTCGTCGGCCCCGGCAAGTGCAGGAATACTTGCAGGACCCGCAGTTGGGTGCGTTGCTGCATTGTTACCTTGGTTATCGGCAGCACTCGCGCGATCCCGCGTCCCACCACGCGTCGGGTACGTGTCCCGCGACTATCCTTGTAGCCCCTTTGGGGGGTCGTCCAATGGCAGGACATCAGGTTTTGGTCCTGAGAATCGGGGTTCGAGTCCCTGCCCCCCAGTGGAGGTGTGCGTACGCAATACGCGCGGCGTGCCAAGGTCGAGGACGCGAGCTGGAATAGCATCTGAGCGGTGAGCGCCCCCACGGTCCTGATCCTCGCAGCGGGCAAGGGGACGCGCATGCGCTCGAGCACGCCGAAGGTGCTGCACGAGGTGTGCGGGCTGCCGATGGTGCTGTGGCCGGTGCGCGCGGCGCTCCGGGCAGGGGCGGGCAGGGTGCTGGTGGTGGACTCGCCGGAGCGGGCGCTCGAGCGGGTGCTGCCGGAGGGCGTGGAGCTGGCGGTGCAGGAGCGCTCGAACGGCACGGGCGGGGCGGTGGCGGCGGCGATGACGGTGCTGGGCTCGACGGACGGCTCGGCGACGGAGGCGACGGCGCCGGTGGTGGTGCTGAGCGGCGACGTGCCGCTGGTGAGCGCGGAGGCGATCGGCGCGCTGATCGACGCGCATCGCGCGAGCGGCGCGGCGGCGACGATGGCGAGCACGGTGCTCGACGATCCGAGCGGCTACGGGCGCGTGGTGCGCGATGCGACGGGCGCGGTGGAGCGGGTGGTGGAGACGAAGGAGGACGGCGACGCGACGCAGGCGGAGCGCGAGATACGCGAGGTGAACACGGGCATCTTCGTGTTCGCCGAGCACGCGCTGCGCCAGGCGCTGCCGCGCCTGAGCGCGAACAACGCGCAGGGGAGCTGTACCTGCCGCAGGTGCTGGACGTGCTGCGCGCGGACGGCGCGGCGGTGGCGGCGCACGTGGTGGACGACGAGCGGCTGGTGCTGGGCGTGAACGACCGCGCGGCGCTGGCGCGCGTGCGCGCGCTGGCGCAGGCTGCGATCCACGAGCGCCACATGCTGGCGGGGGTGGGCATCGTGGACCCGGCGGCGACGGTGATCGACGTGGACGTGCAGATCGGGCAGGACACGCTGATCGAGCCGTTCGCGACGATCCGCGGCGCGACGCGGATCGGGCGTGAGTGCGTGGTGCGCCACTCCTACCTGGTGGACTGCGTGCTCGAGGACGGCGTGAGCGTGGGGCCGTTCGCGTACCTGCGCCCGGGGACGGTGCTGCGCGCGGGCACGCGGGTGGGAACGTTCGTGGAGGTCAAGAACTCGGACGTGGGCCCGGCGGCGCGCGTGCCGCACCTGTCGTACATCGGCGACGCGGACGTGGGCGAGGGCACGAACCTGGGCGCGGCGACGATCACGGCCAACTACGACGGCCGCAACAAGCACCGCACGACGGTGGGCAGCGGCGTGCGCACGGGCGTGGACACGACGCTGGTCGCGCCCGTGAGCGTGGGCGACGGCGCGTACACGGGGGCGGGGTCGGTGATCACCGAGAACGTGCCGCCGGGCGCGCTGGGCATCGCGCGCGAGCGCCAGACGAACGTCGAGGGCTACGCGAAGCGCCAGGATGACTGATCGCAGCGGGACGTTTACACTGCACGGGAGATGAGTGCGATCGACACGCGCACGGAATACTCGCGAGCGAGCCTGCCGATCGACTACAACAAGCGGCTGATGCTGTTCAGCGGCCGCGCGAACCGGCAGCTGGCGCTCGACATAGCGGAGAAGCTGGGCGTGGACCTGGGGCCGGTGGAGCTGAAGACGTTCTCGGGCGGCGAGGTGTACTGCCGCTACGAGGACTCGATCCGCGGCGCTGACGTGTTCATCGTGCAGTCCACGTGCGGCAACCCGCAGGAGGGGGTGACGGCCAACGACGCGCTGATGGAGCTGCTGTTCATGATCGACGCGGCGGTAGGCGCGTCGGCGCACAGGGTGATCGCGGTGACGCCGTGGTTCGGCTACTCGCGCCAGGACAAGAAGTCGGCGCCGCGCGAGCCGATCTCGGCGCGCCTGGTGGCGCGCATGCTGGAGGCGGCGGGCGCGGACCGTGTGCTGACGATGGACCTGCACGCTGGGCAGATCCAGGGCTTCTTCCAGAAGCCGGTCGACCACATGACGGCGCTGTTCATGCTCACCCAGTACTTCATCGACCTGGGACTGCCCGACCTGGTGGTGGTGGCGCCGGACGCGGGCAGGGTGAAGCTGAACAAGAACTTCGCGTCGAAGATCGGCGCCGAGCTGGCGATCCTGGACAAGGAGCGCCCGGCGCAGCAGGTGGCGGAGATCGGGTACGTGATCGGCGACGTCAAGGGCCGTACGGCGGTGATCGTGGACGACATGATCGACACCGCGGGCACGCTGAAGGCGGCCGCGAAAACGGTGATGGAGGAAGGCGCCGCGCGCGTATACGCGGCGGCGACGCACGCGGTGTTCTCGGGCAACGCGTTCGAGAACCTCGCCGAGTCGGGCCTGGAGCAGATCGTGGTCACAGACACGATCCCGATCGCCGCCAGCCGTCCCGGCAACGTGCGCGTGCTGCCGTGCGCGGAGCTGCTCGCCGACTCGATCCGCCGCATCTTCGTCGACGACTCCGTCAGCGAGGTGTTCGGCGGCGAGAATCAACTGTTCTAGCTCATGTTGCCAGCCGGTGAGCGGCTTGACGATTAGCGCTCCCGTGAGATAGATTTGCGCGCGGAGGCTTGGGGAGAGGCCGGTCCACAGGCGAGTCGCTGAGTGCCTTTAGGGCAGGCCCACATCCGCCGCACTGGCAGCGCGATCGATAAGGAGAGTCATGCTTACGCAAGGATCGCAGCACGGGGATGGACCGAACGCGTACGGCCCGCGGACGCGGGCACTGCGCGAAGGCGGAACACTGCTTGGTCGCCGCCTGCTGGCGGGGGCGCTGCTCACGGCCGCGCTCGTTCTGGCCGGTCCCGGCGGCGCGCTCGCGGGGGGCGCGGCGCCCACGGTTGAAACCGAAGGAGTGAGAGAACTGGCGCGCACGAGCGCGGTGCTCACCGCCGCGGTCAACCCCAACGGCACGACTGTCACCGAATGCGACTTCGAATACGGAACCTCGGAATCCTCGCTGCCCGATCGGGCTCCGTGCTCGTATTCGCCCGGCTCGCTCGAAACCCCCGTGCCGGTGCTCGCCAAGGTGGAAGGCCTGCCGGAAACGACGACCTACTACTTCCGCATCCATGCCAAGAGCTCGGCGGGCGAAAGCTCGGGCGAAGTGCTTTCGTTCACGACGCTGCCGACCGCGCCGAGATCCCACACCGAAGCGGCCAACCCGATCGGCGACACGACGGCCACGCTGAACGGCTATGTGACGCCGGATGGCTTGGAAGTGACGGAATGCTACTTCGAGTACGGCAGCGTGGAGAGCGACCTGGACGAAACGGTCCCCTGCTCGCCGGCGGAACCTGGAGCGGGCAGCGAACCGGTACCGGTGAAAGCGGCGATCAAAGGCCTGTCCGAGAGCACCGTGTACTACTTCAGGGTCCTCGCCCGCAATGCGCTCGGCCTGGAATCGAGCGGACGGAACTCGTTCGAAACGCGTCCGAGCGTGCCCAGGGCCAACACGGAACCAGCGCGTGAGGTGGCGCGCACGGAAGCGACGCTCAGGGGCTTCGTGACGCCCCACGGCGCAGCGGTGGAAAGGTGCTACTTCCAGTGGGGCGCGCACTCCGTCGAAGAACACACCGCCGAATGCGAACCCGCGGCGGCGGAGCTCGGCGCCGGCGAAGAACCGGAGCCGGTGTCCGCGCGGCTGACGGGCCTGAAAGAAGGCGAAACCTACAGCTTCCGGCTGGTGGCGGCGAACGCCCGTGGCAGCGACACGGGCGGCGGGCTGCACTTCACCACGGAGCCTCACGATCCGCGCGTCGTGATGGGGACCCCGCTCGAAGTCACGGGCGAATCGGCGAACTTCAAAGGCTCCGTGAACCCGGAGGGCCACGCGGTGACGCTGTGCCAGTTCGAATACGGCCCGACGCCGGCGCTGGGCGGCACGGTGCCCTGCAGCGCGGTGTCCGGCGAAGGCGAAAGCTACGTCAAAGTGTTCGCTCGGGCGACGGGGCTGAGCCCGACGACCGCGTACATCGCGCGGATCAGGGTGGCCAACGCCGCCGGCACCATCTACAGCGGCGAGGAACGGTTCACGACGGGCACCGGCACGCATCTGCCGGTGGTGAGCTCGCTGCGGCTCGACAAGGGCAGCTCGGCCGGCGGCACGGAAGTGACCGTCAAAGGCGAATACCTCTCGGAAGCGACTACGGTGACGTTCGGCGAAGCCGAAGTGCACGTGATCAAAGCGGACACCGGCAAAACGCTGACGGTGATCACGCCGCCGGGCGTCGGCACCGTGGACGTCACCGTCACCACCCCCAGCGGTGAGAGCGCGGTGAACAGCGGCGCTACGTTCACCTACGGCGACCCGACGATCACCGCCGTCGACCCGAGCAGCGGCTCGGTGGCGGGCGGCTACGAAGCGACGATCAAGGGCAGCGGCTTCGAAGCGTTCGGGAGCACGTTCACGTTCGGCAAAGTGACGGCCACGACGCTGGAATGCCCGTCCAGCCTGGAATGCGTGGTGCTGGTACCGCCCGCGTACAAGGGCAAAGCGGCAACCGTCGCGGTCACCGCCAGGTCGGCCGGCAAGAAGAGCAAGAAGAGCGCCGGGGACCTCTTCAGCTACGTGGCCGGGTAGAACGATGGCAGGCGAGTGTGGCACGTCGCGCGCGCGGGGCCGAGCCCGCGCACGTGCCGTGCCCGGCCTGGCGGTGGCCCTCGGCCTGCTCGCGCTGGCGGGACCATGCGCGAGCGCGCAGGCGAGCGGCGGCACCGTCACGCGCACGTACGGCGAACCCGGCACGGAGTCCACGTTCGTGGTGCCGGCGGGCGTCGAAAGCGTCCAGGTCGTCGCGATCGGCGGCGAAGGCGGCTGGAACGAGCAGGCCGAAGTCGAAGGGGGCCACGGCGCGCGCGTCAGCGGCCGGCTGAGCGTCACGCCTGGGAGCACGCTGTACGTGGAGGTGGGTGCGGACGGGGGCGGCGGCTCGCACACCTCCGGCGGGGGAGGTGGGCGCTCCTCGGATGTCCGCACGCGACCGCGCGCGGACGGCCTGTCGCCCGACGACAGGCTGATCGTGGCGGGCGCCGGCGGCGGCGCCGGCAGCGGCTACGCGCCCGTCGAAGGGTCCGGGGCGGGGGGCAACGCGGGCGAAGAAGGGGGATGGGGAAACCACGCCGAAGGGGGCGAAGCGGGCGGGCAGACCTCCGGCGGCCTCGGCGGTTCGAGCTTCGGCGAATTCGAATGCGCGGGTGAAATCACGGGGGGCAACGGCAGGCTCGAAACCGGCGGCGCGGGGGGCTCGTGCAAAGCGAAACACGTCGAAGGCGGAGGGGGCGGAGCCGGGTACTACGGTGGCGGTGGCGGCGGCGCCGGCGTCGCGGGCGGCGGCGGCGGTGGCGGCTCCTCGCTGGTGCCGGAAGGGGGAAGCGAAAGCCTCAGCGAAGAAGCGCCGCAGGTGCAGATCAGCTACACGCAGCCGCCCAACCCGCCGGCGGTGGTGACCGGCGCCGCAAGCGATGTCGTGCAGAGCTCGGCGACCCTCAACGCGACGGTCGATCCCGAAGATGAAGAAGTGACCGGCTGCGAGCTCGAATACGGCACCTCGGAAGCCTACGGGCTGAGCGCGCCGTGCTCGCCGTCCGCGGGGTCGGGCATCGCCCCCGTGGCGGTATCGGCGCGCGTAAGCGGCCTGAGCGCCGCCACCACGTATCACTACCGGATCGCCGCGACCAACGCCGACGGCACCAGCTACGGCAGCGACGCGACCTTCACCACGACCCATCACAACCCGCCGGCGGTGACTGGCCTCAACCCGGACGAGGGGCCGGTGGCGGGCGGCACCTCGGTCACGATCACGGGCACCGAACTGGAGGAAGCCACGTCGGTGGAGTTCGGCTCGAGCGCCGCCACGATCACGGCCGACTCCGAAGAATCGATCACGGCGCAAGCGCCCGCGGGGACGGGCACGGTGGACGTGATCGTGACGACGCCCTCCGGCACGAGCAAAGCGGTGAGCGCCGACCAGTTCACCTACCGGCCGATTCCGGTCCTGCTCGACGTGACCCCGGCCGATGGGCCGGCTGCCGGCGGCACGACCGTGAAGATCAACGGCACCGGCTTCGACGCGGCGAGCACGGTGAGCTTCGGCTCGACACCCGCCAGGTCGGTGACATTCGAATCAGAACGCGCGATCAAAGCGGTGTCGCCGGGCGGTGTCGGGACGGTGCTGGTCACGGTCACGACGCCGGGCGGGGGCACGAGCGCCCCCGGGAGCAACCCCCGGGGGCAGGAGTTCGGCTACGAGAGCGGCGCGCCTGAATACGGGCGCTGCGTGCCGGTGAGCTTCGCAGGCGACTTCATCGACAACAAATGCACCAAGGCCGAGCCGACCGGCGGCGGCGGGAAGTTCGTGTGGGAGCCCGGTGTAGAAAAGCCGGGGTTCACGGCGAGCTCGAGCACGGTCAAGCTCGAAACCACGGGCAAGGTCAAGCTGACGTGCACGTCAGCGACGCTCGCCGGCACGATCGCCCCTCCCAGCTCGGTCGGCGACGTGGCGATCCGCTTCGCGGGATGCGAGTCGAGCGCCAAAGCATGCACGACGGCGGGGCTCGGCTCCGGTGAAATCGGGACCGGCGCGCTCGAAGGCGCGCTCGGCTGGGAAAGGAAGCCGTCGGAACACGTCGCGCTCGATCTGTACCCGCACGGCCGGACGGGCCCGTTCATGCAGTACACGTGCAGCGGCCAGCCGGCGACGAGCGTCACCGGCTCGGTGCTGCTCCCGCTCAAGGCCGACAAGATGGAAACCAGCCCGAAGTTGAAGCTGAAGGCGAGCAAGGGCAAGCAGATACCGGAAGGCTTCGAAGGCGCCGCACCTGATGTGCTGCTCAGCTCGATCGGCGGCGGCGCGGCCGAACAGGACGGGCTCAGCCTGTCCGGGACGCAGACCTACGAACAATCCCTGGAGGTCAACGCCGCGATATAGGCAGCTGTTCCTGCCGGCACACGTGCCGGCAGGCGGGGCCGCGCATGCGCGGCCCCGAGAGGGGTCGCATGCGACCCCTCGGTGGCACGGTCGCATGCGACCGTGCCCGGGTGGGCACATGTGCCCACCCGTTAGCCAACTCGGCAGCGGGCACATCTGCGCCACCCGCCGTTCATCTCGGCCATGGGCGCACGTGCCACCCGTCATCATCCCCACGATGTCCACCCCGACGGTTACTCCTGCGGCGGGCGCGCGCGGCCCGCGCGAGTGGTGGCGCGGGCTGCCGCCTCGCCGGCGACACATCCTGCGCGCATCGCTTGCCATCGCGATGGTGGTGGTGCTCGCGGTGAGCGTGCTGCTGGCGCGCTTCCTGACGGTGGAGAACGCCGAACGCAAGGACGACCTGACGCTGGTGCAGGCGGAGGCAAGGGGCGACCTCGCGGGCATGCTCCAGCAGCTGAGCGGCTGTCGCGCGAGCGCGTCCTGTCTGGCGGCGGCGAGGGCGGACGCGAGCGACCCGCGCGTGCGCCGCGCGGGCGCGGTGAAGATCCTGCAGCTCGAATCGCCGACCGCGTACTCGCTGTCGGGCGCGAGCGGCAGGACGCGCTTGGCGTGGACGGTAATCGGCACGCTGCCGGTGGTGCAGTGCATCGACGTGCGTCGCACCGGCAACTTCCTGTCGGGCGTCCACGTGCAGCTGACCGGGATCAGCACGCCGATCTCCGGCGAAGGCAGGTGCACGAAGGAGTCGGCGATCGAAAGGGAAGAAGAAGCGGAAGCGAAAGCGCAGGGGCAGTGAGCGGCGATCGGCGCGACCGGTGGCGAGGGTCAGGACGACCAACGGCGATTGCTACAGTCTGCAGTCGCCCATGGCCAACACGACCACCAAGCTCAACGTCAACAGCCGCGACGCCGCCGGCTCGCGCGCGGCGCGCCGCCTGCGCCGCAGCGGGCGCGTGCCCGGGGTGCTGTACGGCGGCGGCGCCGAGCCGCTGGGCTTCGACGCGGACGAGCGCGAGCTGCGCCACGCGCTCGCGGGCTCCGGCGCGGTGCTCGACCTGAGCGTCGACGGCAAGGCGCCCACGCCGGTGGTCCTCAAGGACGCCCAGCGCCACCCCGTGCGCGGCGAGACCGTCCACGTCGACCTGCTGCGCGTGAAGCTCGACGAGGCGATCAGCGCCGTCGTGCCGATCGAGCTCACCGGCGCGGACGACGCGCCCGGCGTCAAGGAAGGCGGCGTGCTGGAGCAGATCACGCGCGAGCTGAACGTCGAGGCGCTGCCCACGGCGATCCCCGAGTCGATCGTGCACGACGTCGGCGAGATGCAGATCGGCGAGACGATCGTGCTCGGCGCGCTCACGCCGCCCGAGGGCGTCACGCTGCTCGACGACCCCGAGGAAACCGTCATCGCGACGCTCTCGCCGCCGCGGCTGCAGACCGAAGCGGCGGAAGAGATCGAAGCCGAGACGGAAGTCGTCGGCGAGGGTGGCGCGCAGGAGGCCGGCGGCTCCGAGGGCTCCTCAGGCGAGGAGTAGCACCCCCTGCGACTGAGGCGGCCGCTGAGCTGCGCGATGCGGCGTTCTCGTTCGCTCGCGTGCCAAGCACGCCACGCTCGCTGCGTCCTTGCCTCGCTTGCCCCGCGACCGCCTCAGCGGTGCGACTCCCGGACGATCGAGTGATGTTCGGGGCGCGCGTCGACTGGCTGATCGTCGGACTGGGCAACCCCGGCCGCGAGTACGCGGGCACGCGGCACAACGTCGGCTTCATGGTCGCGCAGGCGCTCGTCGAGCGCTGGGGGCTGGGAGCCGCCAAGGACCGATTCCGCGGGCGCCTGGCCGAAGGCCGTGTGCGCGCCGGCGCGCCCGGGATCGCGCTCGGCGCCGGCGTGCCTAGCGGCGAGGGGGGGTCGGGCGACGGGCCTGCCGCGGGCGCTCGCGCCCCGCGGGTGGCGGTGCTGTGCCCGCAGACGTACATGAACGACGCAGGACGCTCGGTGGGGCCGGCGCGCGGCGCGCTGAAGCTGCCGCTGGAGCGCGTGCTGGTGGTGCACGACGAGATCGATCTGCCGTTCGGCGAGGTGCGCACGCGCCTGGGCGGCGGCCTGGCGGGGCACAACGGGCTGAAGTCGCTCAAGCGCGAGCTCGGCGGCGCGGACTTCATGCGCGTGCGCGTGGGCGTCGGGCGCCCGGACTCGACGGACCCAGAGATCGTCTCCGCGTACGTGCTCGGGCGCTTTCGCGAGGACGCCGCGCAGGTGGCCGAGCTGGTCGAGCGCGCGTGCGAGCACGCCGAGCGCGTGGTGCTGGGGCAGGAGCCGTGATGGCGACCGGCGCCGGAGCGCTGCGCGCGCTGCTGGGGCTCGCGCAGGAAGACGACACCGCGCTGCGCCTGGCGCGCGACGGCGGCCACGCGTTCGTGTCGGCGTCGCTGCGCGCGTACGTGATCGCGGCGCTCGCGGAGATCGACGAGGACGCGCGCGCGCGTCCGACGCTGGTGGTCGTCGGCGACGACCGCGCCGCACGCGACCTCGCCGGCGACCTCGGCGCGTGGCTCGCGCCGCGGCGGGTCCGCTACTACCCCTCCAGGGGCGTCGCGTACGAGTCGCACCTCGCGCCGCCCGCGCACCTGGTGGGCCTGCGCGTGGCCGCGCTGGCCGCGCTGCTGGGCGCGGAGCACGAGCGCGGCGGCGCCTCCGCGACCGACCAGCCGGTGGTGGTCGTCAGCGCGGTGGCGCTGTCGGAGAAGGTGCCCGACCCGGCGTTGCGGCCGCGCTCGTTCACGCTGCGCGTGGGCGAGCTGCTGGACCTCGACGAGTGCGCCGCGGAGCTCGTCACGGCGGGCTACGAGCGCACCGACCAGGTCGAGGAGCGCGGGCAGTTCGCGCTGCGCGGCGGCCTGCTGGACGTGTTCGGAGCCACCGAGGATCGTGCCGTGCGAGTGGACATGTTCGACGTGGAGATCGAGTCGCTGCGGTGGTTCTCCACGTTCACGCAGCGCTCGCTCGGCGATGCCGAGGAGGTCGAGATCGCACCCGCGGCGGAGCTCGCGCTCGAGCACCGCGAGCTGGCGGAGCTCGCCGCCGAGGAGCTGCCCGCGCGCCGGCGCGCGGCCGCCGACGGCGACGGCGGGACCGGGTCCGACGGCGGGACCGGTCCCGGGGATGCCGAATGGCCGGACATCGCCGAGCTGCTGCCGGTCGAGCGCTTCGGCGCGCTGCTCGACCTGGTGGGCGCGAACACGGAGCTGCTGGTCGCCGCCGAGGAGGACCTCGACGCGGCGCTCGACGACCACTGGAGCGACGTCAGCGCCGCGTTCGGCGAGCGCGACGCGCACCACCTGTACGTCGACCCGCACAGCATCCGCGCGACGCTCGGCCAGCGCGCGCGCATCTGGCTGTCGGCGCTGTCCAGCGGCCAGGAGCTCGAGCTGCGCGCGCAGTCAGCGGACACCGCCGCGCGCTCGCTGGCGGAAGCCGAGCCGGAGCTCGAGAAGCTCGTGCGCTCCGGCTACAGGACCGTCGTCGCGTTTCCCCGCCGCGGCGAGGGCGAGCGCGCGGCGTACAACCTCGGCCGGCTGAAAGCCACGTGGCTGGGCGAGGGCGGGGACGGCGGCGCGGGGGACGGCGGCGGGGGCGCGAGCGCCTCGGCGATCGGCATGCAGCCGCTGGAGCCGTCGCTGCGCTTCGCCGCAGCGTCGCTGCGCGAGGGCTTCGTCGCGCCGCAGCTGAAGCTGGCGGTGTTCCCCGAGCACCGGCTGCTGCGCCGCCGGCGCGCCGAGCGCCCCGGCGGGCGGGCATCCGATGGCGGCGCGGGCGGGGGCTCGATCTCGCGTCGCGGCGCGCTGCGCTCGTTCACGGAACTGCGCACGGGCGACATCGTCGTGCACGAGGACCACGGCGTGGCGCGCTTCGCGGGCTTCGAGACGCGCACGGTGGCGGACGTCACGCGCGACTACCTGTACCTGGAATACCAGGGCGACGATCGCGTGTACGTGCCCACCGACCAACTCGCGAAGATCTCCAGCTACGTCGGCGCGGGCGGCGCCCACCCGCCGCTGAGCAAGCTCGGCGGCACGCGCTGGGAGACGATGAAGGCGCGCGCGCGGCGCGCCGCGCAGGAGCTGGCGGGCGAGCTGCTCGACGCTGTACGCGGAGCGCCGCGCGGCGCAGCGGCTACGCGTTCGGGCCGGACTCCGACTGGCAGCGCGAGTTCGAGGAGCGCTTCCCGTTCACCGAGACCCCCGACCAGCGCGACGCGATCGAGCTGGTGAAGTCCGACATGGAAGCGCCGCGGCCGATGGACAGGCTGATCTGCGGCGACGTCGGCTACGGCAAGACGGAGGTGGCGCTGCGCGCGGCGTTCAAGTCGGCGGCGGAGGGCAAGCAGGTGCTGATGCTGGTGCCGACGACGATCCTCGCCCAGCAGCACTACGGCACGTTCGCCGAGCGCCTGGCCGACTATCCGTTCACGCTCGAGCACGTCTCGCGCTTTCGCAGCGCCGCCGAGCAGAAGGCCGCGATCAAGGGCTTCGCAGAGGGGCGCGTCGACATCCTCATCGGCACCCACCGCGCTGCTCTCGCGCGACGTGCGCGCCGAAGGACCTGGGCCTGTTGATCGTCGACGAGGAGCAGCGCTTCGGCGTCAAGCAGAAGGAGCTGCTGCGCCAGCTGAAGCTGAAGGTGGACGTGATCTCGATGTCGGCGACGCCGATCCCGCGCACGCTGCAGATGTCGCTGGCGGGCCTGCGCGACATCTCCGTGATCGAGACGCCGCCGGAGGGGCGCCGGCCGGTGCGCACGTACGTCGGCGAGTACGAGGAGGAGCTCGTCAAGCGGGCGATCGAGCGCGAGCGCGCGCGCGGCGGGCAGGCGTTCTTCCTGCACAACCGCGTCGAGTCGATCGACGAGACCGCCGAGCGCCTGCGCGCGCTGTGCCCGGGCGTGCGCTTCGCCGTCGCCCACGGCCAGATGGGCGAGGGCGAGCTGGAGAACGTGATGATGGACTACCTGCGCGGCGGCGCCGACGTGCTGGTCTGCACGTCGATCATCGAGTCGGGCATCGACATCCCGCAGGCGAACACGCTGATCGTCGAGCGCGCCGACACGTTCGGGCTGGCGCAGCTCTACCAGATCCGCGGTCGCGTCGGGCGCAGCCGCGAGCGCGCGTACGCGTACCTGCTGTATGACTCCGAGGCGGCCGCGCTCACCCAGCGAGGCGGCGCAGCGGCTGTCGGCGCTGTCGGACTACACGGAGCTCGGCGCGGGCTTCAAGATCGCGATGCGCGACCTGGAGATCCGCGGCGCGGGCAACCTGCTGGGCGACGAGCAGTCCGGGCACGTGGCGGCGCTCGGCTTCGAGCTGTACATGCAGATGCTCGACGAGGCGGTCGCGGCGGCGCGAGCCGGAGCAGGAGGGCCAGGCGCTGCCCGAGCCGGTGCGGCTGGACGTGAGCGTGGACGCCTACGTGCCCGCCGACTACGTCCCCTACGAGCAGGCCAAGATCGAGGTTCACCGCCGCGTGGCGGGCGCGCTGCGAGGTCGCGGACGTCGAGCGGCTGCGCGAGGAGCTCGAGCGACCGCTTCGGGGCGCCGCCCGAGCCGGTCGAGAACCTGCTGGCGCTGCAGCGGGCGCGCATCAAGTTCGGCCAGGCGGGGGCGCGGACGGTGAGCTTCCACGGCGACCGCCTGGCGGTGGTCCCGATCGAGCTCGACTCCGCGAGGGCCAGGCGCCTGCGCGAGGAGCTGCCGGAGGCGCTGTACGAAGCCGGCCGCTCGCAGGTGTCGGTGCGCGTTCCAAAGGACGGAACCGAGCGATTCCCCAGCGTGGTGAAGGCGGCGGATGCGCTGCTGGCGATCGTGCGCGAGGCCGCTTAGGAACTCGTTAGCGTCCGCTTAAGGACAACACATGCGCTTTCCGCTAGAGTGCCCGCGTCGTGTCCAAGGCTCTCAGGTCCATATCGGCGCTAGGCGCCGTTTTGTTTGCCCTCGTGGGGATCTCCGCGTGCGGCGGCATACCCGGCGACGCGGTCGTGCAGGTGGGCGGCACGCCGATCACCAAGAGCACGTTCGACCACTGGATGTCGGTCGCGGCCTCATCGAGCGCCGCCAGCGCGACCGAAAAGCCGGCGGTGCCCGAACCGCCGAGCTACACGACGTGCATCGCGCATCTTGCGAAGACCGCCCCCAAGCCGGCGAAAGGCCAGGCGGCTCCGACGACCGCGCAGCTGAAGTCGCAGTGCGAGACGGAGTACAAATCGCTGCAGACCGAGGTGCTGGGCTTCCTGATCTCCTCGCAGTGGGTGATCGGCGAAGCGTCGTCGCTGAACGTCAAGCTGAGCGACGCGGAAGTCAGGAAGGAATTCACGAAAATCAAGAACACCCAGTTCCCGAAAGCGTCCGAATTCGAAAAATTCCTGGCCTCGTCGGGGCAGACCGTCTCGGACCTGCTGCTGCGCGTGAAGCTGAACATGCTCTCGCAGAAAATCCAGAAACAGATCGTCAAGGCCAAGAGCCAGGTGACGCAGGCCCAGATCCAGAAATACTACGAAGAAAACAAGTCGAAGTACGGCACGCCGGAAAAGCGCAACGTGCGGATCGTCCTCACCAAGACGGAAGCGGCGGCGAGCAGCGCCAAGAAGGAAATCGAATCGGGCAAGAGCTTCGCGAGCGTCGCCAAGAAGGACTCGATCGACCCCGTCAGCAAGGCCAACGGCGGACTGCTCAAGGAAGTGGTCAAAGGAGAGGAGGAGAAGGCGCTGGACACGGCGATCTTCTCAGCCGGCAAGGGCGTGCTCGGAGGCCCCGTCAAGACGCCGTTCGGCTACTACCTCTACGAAGTCGTGAGCGTCAGCGCCGGCTCCCAGGAACCGCTGTCGAAGGTGCAGTCCACGATCAAGCAGACCCTGATCGCCACCGGCGAGCAGACGGCGCTGAGCAAGTTCGTGAAAGAATTCAAAAAGAAGTGGTTGGCCAAGACGGAATGCCGCTCGGGCTACGTGGTCGCGGACTGCAAGGCCTACAAAGCGCCGAAGACGAGCTCCACCGGCGCGGCCACCTCGCCCACCGGGTAGCGGGACGCTTCCCGGCGTAGCCGGAGCCAACGAGTGAGACCTGCCGCATGAGCCAGATCGAGCGCATCCACGCACGCCAGATCCTCGACAGCCGCGGCAACCCCACCGTCGAGGTCGACATCGAGCTGCGCTCGGGCGCGCACGGTCGCGCGGCGGTGCCCTCGGGTGCCTCCACGGGCGAGTTCGAGGCGACCGAGCTGCGCGACGGCGGCCAGGAGTGGGGCGGCAAGGGCGTTTCGCGGGCAGTCGGAAACGTCGACGGCGAGATTGCTCAAGCCATCGAGGGCATGGATGCGGCCGACCAGGAGGCGATCGACAGGGCGCTGATCGAGCTGGACGGCACCCCCAACAAGTCGCGGCTGGGCGCCAACGCGATCCTGGGCGTGTCGCTGGCGAGCGCGCACGCACAGGCGGCCGAGCAGGGGCTGGCACTGTGGCGCTACCTCGGCGGTGCGGACGCGTGCGTGCTGCCGGTGCCGATGATGAACGTGCTCAACGGCGGCGCGCACGCCGACAACAAGGTCGACTTCCAGGAGTTCATGATCGTCCCCTGCGGCGCGTCCACGTTCGCGCAGTGCCTGCGCATGGGCGCGGAGGTCTTCCACGCGCTGAAGGGCACGCTGCACGAGCGCGGCCTGGGGACGGCGGTCGGCGACGAGGGTGGCTTCGCGCCCGACCTGAGCTCCAACGAGGAGGCGCTGAGGATGCTCGTGGCGGGCATCGAGGCGGCGGGCTACCGCCCGGGGGAGGACGTGGCGATCGCGCTCGACCCCGCTGCGAGCGAGCTCTACCGCGACGGCGCGTACGTGCTCGAGCACGAGGGCCGCACGCTGAGCGCGCCGGCGTTCGCGGACTACTGGAGCGAGCTGGTGGAGCGCTATCCGATCGTGTCGCTCGAGGACGGCATGGACGAAGAGGATTGGGACGGCTGGCGCGTTCTCACGGAGCGGCTGGGCGCGCGCGTGCAGCTCGTCGGCGACGACATCTTCGTGACCAACACCGAGCGGCTGCGCCGCGGCATCGACGCGGGCGTCGGCAACTCGATCCTGATCAAGGTCAACCAGATCGGGACGCTCACGGAGACGCTGCAGGCGATCGCGATGGCGCGCGAGGCGGGCTACACGGCGGTGATGAGCCACCGCTCCGGCGAGACCGAGGACGTGACGATCGCCGACCTGGCGGTGGCGACAGGCTGCGGGCAGATCAAGACGGGCGCGCCCTCGCGCTCGGACCGGGTGGCCAAGTACAACCAGCTGCTGCGCATCGAGGAGCAGCTGGGCGACGCCGCGCGCTTCCCCGGTCGCAGCGCCTTCGCTCGCGCGTAGCGCCGGCCAGCCTCTTGCGGCGTCGGTCCCCGCCGCCCAGCGGCAGGATGTTCGCCCACTGGCGCGAAACGGGGTAGGCATGCCCGCCGCGTCAGCATCCCGTCCCGTCTCCAGCCGCGCGCCCGGGGCGCGCGTACGCTGGGATCGGGTGGGGCGTGTGGCGATGCTGTGCGTGCTGGTGGCGCTCGTGTACCTGTACGTGAGCGCGGGCGTGCACATGCTCTCGACGTGGCGCCAGTCGCGCCGCGACAACGCCACGGTGGCGAGCATGCAGCGCGAACACACGCTGCTGGTGCGCCAGCGCGAAGCGCTCACCGCGGCGGGGACGCTCGAAACGGAGGCGCGCCGGCTGGGCATGATGAAGAGCGGCGAGCAGCCGTACGTGATCAGCGGCCTGCCCGACAACTGAAAGCGCGCCACCATGCCCTGCTAGCCTCGGCGCGTGTCGTTCGAGACGGCGATCTACCAGTGGCAGCAGGGTGAGCGCCGGCTGCAGGCGGCGCCCGTCGAGCGACGAGCGCTGCTCGAGCGCGTCACAGACGCCCTCGTGGCGGAGCTGCGCCGGCGCCTGGGCGGCCGCTTCTCGGCGGAGGAGCTCGTGGGCCTGTACGAGCAGGGCGCCGCGTGGTGCCTGCAGGTCGCGATGAAGCTCGCCCCGGAGGACCCGTGGGCGTGGGAGGCGGGCATCGTCATCGACGCCGCCTTCGCCCGCTACCTGCGCGAGGCCTCCGACTACGCCGGAGGCCGCAGGATCCTCTCAGAGGCTACGTAGCTCACGCTCCGCGAGAGAAGTGCGCAGCAGGGCGCCGCTATGCGTGGGCCCTACTCTTCGGGGCCGGCGCGGCGGATGATGATGCGATCCTCCTCCACCTCGACCTCGACGGGCCGGTGGCCGGCCCAGTGCTCGGCGTAGATGGGATTCTCCTGGATGGCGGGGTCGAGCCACAGGCCGTAGCCCTCCTCACCGTGGTCGAAGGTGCCCTCGAGCGGGCCGGTGTTGCGCGCTCCACCGCGCCGGCCGCGACCGCCGCGGCGACTGCGCCGGCGCGTGCGCGTGCCACCGGCGCCCTCTCCCTCCTCGTCGGGCTCCTCGCCGGCCTCCTCGGCCTCGGCCCTGGCGCGCTCGGCCTCGGCTTCGGCGGCTTCGAGCTCAGCGGCGATCAGCGCGTCGTCCTCGGCGCGAAGGTCGATCTCCTCAGGGTAGTCGCCGGCGGCGCCGGTGCCCTCGGGGGCCTCGTCGTCGCTGACGAGCTCGTTCTGGCGCTTGAACTGCTCGATATCGCGGACGGTGACCTCCAGCTGGTGGGCGACCCACGCGTCAGTTCGGCCCTGACGCACCCAGGCGCGGATCTGGTTGAGGTGCGGGCGCAGAGATTTCCGGGGCATGGACGGTCCGGGAGACTAGCGCAAGCGCTCGCGTGGCGCGCCGGGCATGCCCGCAGGCCCGATCGGCGGAGGGGGTTGAGAAATTGGTATCGCTTTCCCCCGGTCCTGCGACTATGCTTGGCGCTCCGGCGGTTTGGGGTTGCGCCGGGTCGCCAATCGGCAATGAGGAAGGTGCACCCAAATGCTGGTTCTGACGCGCAAGTCCAACCAGAGCATCATGATCGGTGACGAGATCGAGGTCTCGGTGCTGTCGGTGATGGGCGAGAAGGTGCGCATCGGCATCCAGGCTCCGCAGCGGGTGCCGGTCTTCCGCAAGGAGATCTACCTGGAGATCCACCGCGAAGCCGGCGCGGCGGCGCCGGCGGCGAAGGGCGGCGCGGCGCCCGAGCACGCGGCCGCGGTGGAGGAGTCGCTGCAGGACCTGGGCGACGGCGCCTAGCGACCCGCTGGCGCGTGGCCATCGGGCCGCCAGGGTCGCTAGCCCAGCAGGAGGTACAGCGTGCGGAACATCACGATGGTGACAACCGCCGCCGTGAGGATGAGCGTGAGGACGAGCAGCACGAAGCGCATGGAGCCGCGCTTGTGCCGGCGCTCGGCGGCGCGCTTGAGCGCGCGCTGCTCGGTGGTGCGACGCAGGGAGTCGCGGCGCCGGCGGTCGAGCGAGACCTCCTTGGAGAACGCCTGCTCCCACTCGGCGAGGCTCTGGCGCATCTTCATGCGTCGGCGCTCCCTGGCTACGCCGACGGGGCGAGCGTTTTGCCGCGCTCGTACACGGCGACGAAGCGCAGGTAGTTCTCGGCGATCTTGCGCGCGCCGGCGGAGCGCTCGATCTTGCCGTCGACGTAGGCCTTGAGCGGATCCCACCAGATCGAGCGCCCGATGGCGAAGCCGATGTAGCCGTCGACGGGAGCGGCGGCGGCGAGCCACTGGTCGACCTTGGCGTCGTCGGCGCCGCGGCCGAGCACGACGCACCTGACGTGCTCGCGCCCGCCGCTGCGGGTCTGCGCGGCGAGCATCTCGCAGTCCGAGCGCTTGTCGACGCCCTCGATCTTCCAGATGTCGACGACGATGCCGGCGTCCTGGATTTCGGCGATGGCGCGGCGCATCAGCTCGGGGCGCAGCTCGGCGTCGTAGCGCTCGCTGTCGCCGCCGACGGACTGCAGCTGGGCGTCCTCGGCGGGCACGAGCAGCTCGAACAGGAACTTGCGCTCGTGCGCCTTCAGCCAGTCGCTGAGCCGCAGCAGCTTGGCGAGCTGCTCGCGATTGGCGGCCTGGTCGCCGTCGGGGTTGTAGCGCACGAGCACCTTGGTGAAGTCGGGATCGAAGCGCTCGATGTGCTCGCCGAAGTCGTCGCCGTACTGGAAGTCGAACATGTTCTGGCCGGAGCGCTCGGCGGGCATGGCGAGCTTGAGGCCCTTCTCGTGGGCCTCGGCGGGCACGGTGGAGCCGAACTGCTCGTCGACGAGCACGCCCGTGACGGAGGGGTCGGCGCCGGCGCTGACGGCCTGCAGCACGCCCTCGAAGATGAGGTGCTTGGCGTCGGCGATGATGGCTGTCTGCTCGGGGTCCGGCTCGCCCTCGATCCCGAAGAACTTCTTCTGGAAGGAGCCGCGGTGGTCGAACGCGAGGATGTACAGGTTGCTGTCGGTTCCGGAGTTCATGCACCTGAGTATTCCAGAGGCGCGCAGGGCGGGGTCGAGAGGTCCTTAGAATGGGTCGGCGATGACTTCCGGTGCTGATCTGTTCGTGGTGTGCAAGCAGTGCGGCGCGGAGGTGAGCCCGTACATCACCGAGTGCCCGTACTGCGGCAACCGGCTGCGCAGGCGCGCGCCGAAGCTGCCGCCGGCGAACGCGCCCGTGCGCACGACGCTGCGTGGCCGGGCGCGGTCGCTGCTGCGCCGCTCCAGGCCGGTGCCGGTGAGCAGCATGGCGCGCACGCGCCCGCGCACGCACCGCCCGCCGAGTCGCTGGGCGGCGGATCGCCCGTACGCGACGATCGCGCTGGTGGCGGTCAGCTGCGTGGTGTGGGTGGTGTCGCACGCGGAAGCCTCGCTCGACACGCACATCGTGGTCGAAGGCCCCCTGCACGGCGACTGGTGGAGGCTGTTCACGAACGAGTTCGCGTACGTGGACGGCGTGTACGCGTTCGTGGCCATCCTCACGGTGGCGATCTTCGGCTGGCTGTTGGAGCGCCGCCGCGGGCCGGCGGTGGTGCTGGCGCTGTTCCTGGGCGCGGGCGCGACGGGCGCGCTGGCGGCGAGCGCGGCGTACGCGTTCCCGATCGTCAGCGGCGCCAACGGCGCTGCGCTGGCGCTGCTGGCGGCGTGGGCGGTGCCCGATCTGGAGTCGGCGCGCACGGGCGGCTACCGCGAGGGAGACCTGCTGGGTGCGGGGGCGCTTGCGGCGCTGCTGCTGGCGCTGCCGTTCGCGCGCCCGGAGGCCAGCTGGCTGGCGGGCGTCGTCGGCGGCTTGCTCGGCCTGGCGGTCGGGTACGGCATGCAGGGCCTGGGCGAGCGCGAGGCATAGGATGCCGGTGCGATGACGATGACCAACGCGGTGGTGCTGATCGAGGCGGAGCGCGACGCGCTGTCGAGCCTGGGCGGCGCGCTGGCGGACATCGACGGCGTGGCGGAGGCGTACTCGGTGACGGGGGAGTGGGATTTCGTGGCGATCGTGCGCGTGCCCGATCACGAGCAGCTGGCAGACGTGGTGACGGGCCAGATCGGCAGTCTGCCGGGCGTGTCGCGCACGCAGACGATGGTCGCGTTCGCGGCGTACTCGCGCCACGACCTCGAAGCGCTGTTCTCGATCGGGGAATGATCGCCTGAGCGCGATGGCGGCGGTGCCGATGAAGCCCGAGTACGGGCCGACGCTCGGGCGGCTGCTGGCTCCCCGTTGGCGCGCGGCTTCACGGCTGGCGCGCGCGGCGGTGATCGTGGCGAGCGTCGCGGTGCTGGCGGCGCTGGTGGCGGCGGCGCTGACGCTGGAGAACGCGACGTACTCGCACGGGGGGCGCGTGCCGTTCAGCTTCAGCTACAGGGACCTGTATCGCACGGCACCCGAACCTGGGGGGTACGTGCGGATAGAGAGCCGCTGGCCGGATGGCGCGCTGAAGTACTCCTACGCGGTCGATCCGCTGCTGCTGCCGGCGTACTCGGGGGAGTTGACGGCGGAGATGCCGGTGTACGCGACGGGCTTCATCCGTGCGTTCGGACGCCGCTTCCGGGACTTCGAGCTTCGCGGCGAGGGCAAGACGAAGCTCACCAACACGCTGACGGGGCTCACGGGCTACCAGGTGCTGTTCACGACGGACGTGGAAGGCCAGACGATGTACGGCCGCGCGGTGCTGCTGCTGCCGCCGCGGGCGCAGGCGCGCGAAGGGGTGGTGATGGTGATGCTAACGGCGGCGAACGCAAGCGCCCAGATCGCGTCGCCGGTGGAAGTCGGCACGGCGGGCGTGCTGATGAAACCGATGAAGAGCTTCGCGTTCGGCTGAGAGCTCGCAGGCTCTATCGCCAGCGGCGAGCGTAGCGGCCACCGTCGCGACCCTCCCGGCGCCCGGTGGCGTGCGCGATCGCGCGCTCGTCCACCGTTTCCTCGGCGGGCGCTTCGGCGCCGCCGGTGTCGGGCTTGACCTGGGTTTCGGGGGTGACGGGCGGCGCCGGTTCGTGAGAGGGAGCGGCTGGTGTTTCGCTCGGCGTGGCCGGCGTTTCCGCGGGCGGGGGCGGTGTTTCGACGGTGGTGGTGCTCGTCGGCGTGCTCGGTGCGGGCGCCGGTGTGGTCGCGGTGGTGGTCGAGGGGCCGGTGCTCCCGGCGGTGGTGGACGGCACGGTGGTGGCGGCGACGGGAAGTTCGGTGGTGGTTGTGGTGACCTCGGTGACCGGCTGGGGCTCGGCCGGCTTGGTCGCGGGGGCCGGCGCCGTGTCGGAGATGGGCGTGGCGGGCGTCTGCAGCGCGAGCTTGGTGGCCTTGGCGCCCTTGGGGTGGTGCCGGTGTGCGGCCGCGGTGAGGGGCGTGCCGGCGCCTGCGCCGCCTGCGCTGACGGGCTGGAGCGCCTGGCGCACGACGAGCGGTTCGCCTGGGTGCAGGGCGGCGGTGCTCGAGGAGGCGAGCGCGGGTCGGCTGTGGTGGTGGACGACGGCGTGATCTGCGGCGACGGCGCTGGCGGCGACGATCGCGGCGGCGGCGAGCCCGGCTACGGCCTTGGTGGCGAGGGCGCCGGCGCCAGCGGTCATGATGCCGCCGGCGACGCTCCCGCCGGCGCCAGCGGCGGCTCCGGCCCCTGCGCTCGCGGTGGCGGTGGCGCCGACGGTGGCGCCGGCGCCGCCGGCCACGTGGGCGCCGCCGGCGGAGGCGGTCGAGCCGAGCTTTGCGAGCAGCAGCTTCTTGGCGAGCAGCAGCGGGCCGACGGGCATGATCAGCGCGAGCGCCTTGTTGTTGTCCTTGAGCTGCTTGCGGAAGAACGCGCAGCGTTCGCAGCCGCGGATGTGGCGCCGCGCGGGCGTGCTGAGCTTGCCGAGTCCCTCGGCGACCTGGCCGAGCTCGAGGCGGACGTCGTCGCAGCTGAGCTTGCGCGCCTCGGCGGCCTCGGCGAGCGAGATTCGCGCGCGCACGAGCAGCGACTTCACCGACGGCACGGTGGTCTCCATGGCGTGTGCGATCTGCTCGTAGGAGAGCGCGTCGATCTCGCGCAGCAGCAGCGCGGTGCGCTGTGTCTCGGGAAGCTGGTGGACATCTGCGATGAGCTCGCGGAAGCTCTCGCGGCGCATGACCTTGTCGCCGGTGGAGATGCCCTGCTCGGCGTAGTGGATGTCCATCGAGTCCACGCCGATGGCGGAGGCGCGGCGCAGGTGGTTGAGCGAGCGGTTGCGCGCGATGCGGTACAGCCACGGGCGCACGTTGATGTCGCGCTCGTCGGCGAGCACGGCGTTGAAGGCGGCGGCGAACACCTCCTGCAGGACGTCCTCGGCGTCCTCGCGCGAGGCGAGCATGTGCCGGCAGAAGGACAGCAGGCGCGTTTGGTAGCGCGCGCACAGGACCTCGAATGCAGCGTGCTGGCCGCGGCGCGTGAGCGCGACCAGGCGCTCGTCC
The DNA here is from genome assembly GCA_963756205.1 of uncultured Solirubrobacteraceae bacterium. Classification (GTDB taxonomy): domain Bacteria; phylum Actinomycetota; class Thermoleophilia; order Solirubrobacterales; family Solirubrobacteraceae; genus Palsa-744. The sequence continues at coordinate 753,915 of CAVWMU010000002.1, read as the reverse complement.
GACTGCAGGCGCAGCAGAGCAGTCGGACCGCGCAGGCCCGGGATGCTGCTCGGATGTGGGAGAGCGGAAACCTCCATGGACAGTCCGATAGCCGCTGTCGCTACAAACGACACCGTAGCAGCGCAGAAGTTGCGCTTGATAAAGGGATCTGAAGCTCTTTTTCCCTGCGCGGACGGGCCCCAAACCGGCGCCGGTGGACGCCGGGGGCGTACGCGCCCTTCCATACACTGGCGCGGCCCGGGTGGCGAAATCGGTATACGTAATCGACTTAAAATCGATGGCCCCGCGCGCGGGGCGTGTGGGTTCGAATCCCACCCCGGGCATCTCGGCGGCGGCCGCGAACGGATAGAGTCGCGGCGATGTCGACGCAGGGCGCGCAGGAGACGAGGACGTTCCATGGCGGGCGGCTGGTGGCCCGCCGCCTGAAGGCGCACGGCGTGAGCAAGCTGTTCACGCTGTCGGGCGGGCATCTGTTCTCGATCTACGACGGCTGTCGCGAGGAGGGCATCGACATCGTGGACGTGCGCCACGAGTCGACGGCGGCGTTCGCGGCGGAGGGCTGGGCGAAGGTGACGCGCGAGCCGGGCGTGTGCGCGCTGACGGCGGGTCCGGGCGTGACGAACGGCATGAGCGCGATGGCCTCCGCGCAGGCGAGCCACTCGCCGATGGTGGTGCTGGGCGGTCGCGCGCCGGCGCTGCGCTGGGGACAGGGCTCGCTGCAGGAGATCGACCACGTGCCGTTCGTGCGTCCGCTGGCGCGGCTGGCGGCGACGCCGCAGAGCACGGAGGAGATCCCGGGCCTGGTGGACGACGCGTTCGCGGCGGCGTGCGCGCCGCACGGCGGCGTGGCATTCGTGGACTTCCCGCTGGACTACGTGTTCATGGAGGCGGCCGAGCCGGACAGCGAGGACCTTTCGCCGCTCGCGGGCGCCGGCGAGCGCGCCAGAGGCGCGTCGGGCGAGGCGCTGGAGCGCGCGGCGGCGCTGCTGGCGGCGGCGGAACGCCCGGTGATCATGGCGGGCACGGACCTCTACTGGGGGCACGGCGAGGACGGCGCTGGCGGACCTGGCGCAGACGCTGCGGATCCCGGTGTTCCTGAACGGCCTGGCGCGCGGATGCGTGCGCGGCCGACCACGAGCTGTTCTTCTCGCGCGCGCGTTCGCAGGCGCTGAAGGGCGCGGACGTTGCGCTGGTGGTGGGCGTGCCGATGGACTTCCGCCTGGGCTTCGGCGGCTCGTTCGGCGAGGACACGGAGATCGTGGTGATCGACGCGGCCGAACCGGAGCGCGAGCACCCGCGGGCGGTGGCGGCGGAGTGCTACGGGTCGATCGCGCAGACGCTCGCGGACCTGCGGGCGGGCGCGGGGGCGCAGGCGCTTGCAAGCGAGCGCTGGATCGCGGAGCTGCGGGCAGGCGAGAGCGAGCGCCGCGAGGCAGAGCGGGCGGAGTTCGAGGACGACAGGGCGCCGCTGCATCCGATGCGGCTGTATGCGGAGCTTGCGACGGTTCTCGATCGCGACGCGATCGTGATCGGCGACGGCGGCGACTTCGTGTCGTATGCGGGCCGCGTGGTCGACAGCTACCAGCCGGGCTGCTGGCTCGATCCGGGGCCGTTCGGCTGCCTGGGGACGGGCCCCGGCTACGCGCTGGCGGCGAAGCTGGCGCACCCTGAGCGCCAGGTGGTGCTGATGCTGGGCGACGGCGCGTTCGGGTTCTCGGGGATGGAGTTCGACACGCTGGCGCGCCACGGCGTGAACGTGGTGGGCGTGATGGGCAACAACGGCATCTGGGCGCTTGAGAAGCACCCGATGGAGTTCCTGTACGGGTACTCGGTGGCGGCCGACCTGCGCCCGGAGACCCGCTACGACCAGGTGGTCGAGGCGCTGGGCTGCCACGGTGAGCTCGTCAAGCGCCCGGCGGACGTGCGTCCGGCGCTGGAGCGCGCGTTCGCGGCGGGCAAGCCGGCGCTGGTGAACGTGCTGACCGACCCGACGGTCGTGTACCCGCGCAAGTCGAACCTGGCCTGAATCAGCCGGCGCCGGCGAGCTGCAGCGCGCCACCGTAGAGGATGTCGTGCTCGGAGACCTCGACTTGTTCGAGCTCGAACGCGCGCATGGCCTCCTCGAGCAGGATCATGCCGGCGACGATGGTGGGGGCGCGGTCGGGGTGCAGGCCGACGACCTGGCGGCGCTGGTCTTCGGTCATGTCGGCGAGGCGCGCGAGCAGCAGTTCGACGGTACCGAGCTGCAGCTGGTGGCCGTGCACGCGGGCGGGGTCGTAGGGGTCGAGCTCGAGGTCGATGGAGGCGGCGGAGGTGGCGGTGCCGGCGACGGCGATGCCGTGCTCGACGGGCGCGCGCTCCCCGGGCGGCAGCCCGGCGAGCAGCGTGGCGCGGACATCGAGCGCGAGCTCCTGCAGCTCGTGCGGGGCGGGCGGGTCGGTGTGGATGTGGCGCTCGCTCATGCGCACGACGCCGGCGTGCAGCGAGGTGTGGAAGGCGGCGGCGCGCCCGACGCCGACGACGAACTCGGTGGAGCCGCCGCCGATGTCGATGACGACGGTCGGCTCGGTGGGCGCGGGGCGCCCGGCCATGGCGCCGAGGAACGTAGCTGCGCCTCCTCGTCGCCGCTGAGCACGCGCGCGTCGAGCCCGAAGTCCTCCCGCACGCGCGCGGCGAACTCGGCCCCGTTGGCGGCGTCGCGGACGGCGGAGGTGAGCACGGCGAGGTTGGCGCGCGCGTCGTGCGCGTCGATCTCCGCGCGGTAGTCGGAGAGCGTGCCGAACACGCGCTCGATCGCCTCGTCGGCGAGCGAGCCGGTGGCGTCGACGCCGTGCCCGAGGCGCGTGACGTTGGAGCGCCGCACGAGCTCCTGCACGGCTCCGGTGTCGGGGTCGACGTCGGCGACGAGCAGGCGCGTGGAGTTGGTCCCGATGTCGACGACGGCGACGCGCATCGGCGGGATGCTAGAGGGGCGGGGCGAGCGGGGGATGCGCGAGGGCCGGACCAGGGGCCGGACCTCGGCCGCGCGAAAGGTTGGCCACTTGTACGGTTCTTTGCTAGAACATAAGAAGCTAAGAAGCGACGCGGGGTGGAGCAGTCTGGTAGCTCGTCGGGCTCATAACCCGAAGGTCGCGGGTTCGAATCCCGCCCCCGCTATCAAGCGAAAGCCCTGGAAATCCAGGGCTTTCGTGGTTCTAGGGCTCGGGCGCCGGAGGAGCTTCCTCCCGAGATTTCCTCCCAGGATCGGGCTCGGGCTGGGGGAGCTTCGCGTCGGCGAGCAGCGACGCCGCCCAGCGGCTTGCGCTCCCGGCCGCTGCGAGCGCGGCGGCGCGATCGAATGCGATCGGCTCGTCGTAGCGGAGTTCGGCTGCCCACGGCGTGAGCCACGCGGTGTCCAAGATGTCCTGTGGAGGCTCTGTGCCCGCCTCGCGCACCTGGCGCACGAGGTACTTGAGATCGTGGGTGAGCGGGAGGTCGGCGTCGACGAGCACGAGTGCGACCTTCATGGCCTTCTCGACTGTCTGCTGAGCGTGAAACCCGGCGATGTTGTCGTCGATGTCTGCGTTGTCGGTGAGCACTCGGCAGGCTTCGAGGTCGCCGTTGGCCCGGCGCAGCAGCAGCTCGGCGTACTCGATCTGTTCAGGACTCGGCGAGAACACGACCCTCGCGCAGGGCTCGGTGCACCATCGTGCCCCGTACCTTCGCTCGCCGTTCGGCGAGTGCTGCGTCCATGACGATCACGTCGACGGGTGCGTTGAAGTCTCCGAGAGCGTCGCGGAGCCTGACGGCCTCGGCGAGGCGATCCGGGACCGTCTCCTCGATGACGAGGAAGTCGAAGTCGCTGTCCTCGCTGGCGTTGCCGCGGGCGTGTGAGCCGAACAGGATCACCTTGGCCGGCGCTGGCGCAGCGTCGATCAGCGCACGGCCTGCGCGGTCGATCATCGCCTCAGCGGTGACCGCGTTCATCTTCGCCGCTCCTCGGCTGCGGTTCGATCCAGCGCGGCTGGTGTCGATGTACGCATAACGCGCTCGATTGTAGCCCGGCCCACGACGGCCCCATCGGTCTGAGGCAGGACAACTAGAGCCCGGGGCATGCAGTAGTGGCCGTGCCGCCGGGGCGAGCGGGGGCAGGGAAGCGTCCGGTTGAGCGGGGATTCTTGCGTTGCTGAAGTCCTCGATCCCTGACTAACTACCGTTGCTCTGCGGAGGTGCGACTACGGGGTGGCCCGTGACGCTGCCTACGTGGGTGCCGGACGTCATCAACAGGCCAAGGCCGAGTACGACCCAGATACCTCCGACGGCGATGAGTGGTCTTCGCCAAACACCACGAGCGCTGACAATGGCCCACGCGAGCGTGGCCAACCCGACGACCGCAAGGCCGAACGGGCGAACCGGCCCGCGATTCGTTAGGGCGATCAATATCAACGTGCCGAGTGTGACCGCCACCAACGCGACAACCCATGGCCACATGCGTCTGAGGAACGTCATGACACGCATCTTCACTGTGCTGTCCCCTAATTTGAGCGAGGTCGTATCAAGCGCGTTGAGCTGCTAGGCCATCGAAGCTGGGCCTAGTGGTCCGTTTTTCTAGTCCGTTGGTGATTGCTGAGACTCTCTGGCCCATCGTTGATCGTGGTCGAAACATCTGATAGACCAGCGAACATCACAGATGAACCAACTAGTAGCGAAGGGTCGCGTACATACATATTGGACCCGGTGGTGGGCGAAGAGAGGACTCCGCCCACCACCGCACGTTTATCCGCTGAGCTTCTCCCGTCCTTGCTTTAGCCGTGTTCCCACTTGTAGCCACCGTTGCCGTAAACCGTCGTGCGGATCCATGGCTGCCAATATTCGACGCAGCCAGCCCCCGGGATGTCAAGGCAGAAGTTGCCCTGACTGAAAAGCTGCCAAAACGATGAACCGCTACCTCCGCTTGAAACCTTACTCAGTAGGCCTTTGTATTCCCAGAAGGTTCCCTGGACGGTTCCAAACGGTTCACCGGGGCCGTGGTACGTGATGATGCTTCCATTCTCGCACCAGTAGATGTGCTGGTAGAAGTGGGCAAGATTTTCGCCGAGTCCGTTTTCGATGTAGACATACGGCTGCCATTCGTAGCATTTCGTACTTGCCGGGGTTGCGTTTGCAGAACGAATCGCTTTGGCGGCGGCTGGTGTCGCCGGAGCCGGAACCGGAACCGGCGCAGCTGCCTGAGTACTTGCGACGGTTTCCGGCGGCCTGGTCGCGGCAAGGGCATTCGGCGTGCCGCCAACTACCAGCAACACCGCAAGAGGGACCAAGAGTCTGACTCTGCTAAGCATTGGGCCATCCTTTCGAGGGTTAGAATATAGCAAGCCACCCACGGAGCGGTACGAGTCTTTTTGTTGGAACTCTCGGAGCCTATCACACGACATGGAAGCGCGGGCGGCTTCGCGCGGCGGCAAACAGCGCCCGCGCGCGAACCGTACGATTGAGGTGTGGCAGATCGCCTTGCCGTGCGACGAGACCGCCCGCTGGCGCAGGATCGAGCCGCGCAATCTCGTCGACGGGTACACGCGCGAGGCGCCGCGATGCCCGCGGGCAAATCGCGCGCTGGCGATGACGCGGTTCGCGTCGTCCCCGCCTGGCAACGAGCGCTGTTCTCAATGCGATTTGCGCCGCGAAAGCGGCCCCGAGCGCATCTCCCGGGCACGCGGGCCGGCTGCGGCCTGACGGTTTTGGCCACGAGCTAGATTGGGCCGGGGCGCCGCGGGCGAACCCGTTCGTTGAGTCCCTCGACGGCCGGCCGCGACGAGCTGCTCAACATCGAGGCCTAACGGACCTCGCCGAGGAGTGCCCGCGCCATGCCGACTGAGGGCCGCCGCGGCTGGCCTTCGGCTATGTGATCCAGTCTGACGGCGGTGGCCCGACGGCGAAGCGCGCGGCGGTCGGATCGCTCGCATGGGTGAGCTGGCGCTCGAGCAGCTCCAGGCGGTCGTGGAACAGCAGCTCGGCACGCGGGTCGGCGCTTTGCCCGGAGTCGAGGTGGGAGCGCCATACGCTGAGTGGACTTCCCCCGTTTTCGAGATCAAAGTGTCGTCTGAAGCGGGGGATGTCCAGCCTCGAGAAGCGCTACCGGTTCTGGTGCTGGTAAGCGATACGGCCGAAACGTTTATTAGGCTGCCGCCTATTGAAGCGATCGCTTGCATGGCCTACCGACGCCTAGCGCGACCTACTGGACCATTCCGCGGCCCGCTACTGAACGGTTTCGCCCCTAAAGCAAGAACGGAATCAGCATCTTCGTCTGCGTCCTGTACCCCGGGTACGCCTCGGGGAACGAGCTGCTCATGATCCGTTCCTCGACGCGCGCGCTGTAGACGAAGTACGCGCCGATGACGGCGACGGCGATCAGCCAGTAGTAGGCGATGGCGAGCGCGGTGCCGAGCATGGCGAGCAGCATGCCCGAGTAGATGGGGTGGCGAACGTGCTGGTAGGGGCCGGACGTGACGAGCTCGGGCTCGTCCTTTTCGGACATGGGCATGCCCCAGTTGCGCCCGAGGTAGATCCTCGCCCACACCGCGAGCGCGAGGCCGGCGGCGAACACGACCGCGCCGATCGCCTCGAGGGCCGGGCTGTGGACGGCGTCGTTCCCTCTGAAGACGCGCAGCAGCGCGAGCGCGACGACGGCGATGGCGATGCCCGGGGGCCGGGTCCGCCCCGGCCGTGTGCCCTGCTTGGCGCCGGCGGCGGAGGCGAGCCAGTAGACCCAGAAGAGGATCCAGGCAATGGGGATGAACGTCCTCACGGCGGACATGCGTGCGGCGAGGATACGTCCTGTCGCTGGAGCTGGAGGAGGGAGCGCCCTGTCACGCCCGCCGCAAGGGCGAGCGCTCGCGCTGCAGCTGCAGCGCGGCGCGCCAGCTGAGCCGCGGGCCGCTGTGCACGAGCGCGCCGGTGTACACGCGCGTGGCGAGGCGCACCATGCCGTAGACGGCGGCGAGCATGATGAGGACGGCGAGCGGCATTTCCCACCAGGCGACGCCGCCGAGCGCGATGCGCGCGGGCATCAGCGCGGGCGCGAGCGGCGGCAGGAACGAGAGCACGCGCACGACGGTGGAGTGGGGCGAGCCGATGGCGACGTAATCGAGCAGGTAGCCGGCGACGAGCGGGTACACGAGCGGGGCGGTGGCGAACTGGACTTCCTCCTGGCGGGCGACGAGCGCGCCGGCGGCGGCGAAGCCGAACGAGTACAGCGCGTAGCCGAGCGTGAACCACAGCAGGCTGGCGGGCAGAAGCAGCCATACGGAGGAGGGAATCTGCGCGCTGTGCACGAGCGCGTTCGCGAGCAGGCCTGCGGCGACGGGTACGGAGAGCTGGATGAGGCCGCAGGCGCCGATGCCGGCGACCTTGCCGGCGAGCAGCTGCTGGGGGCGGGCGGCGGCGAGCAGCACCTCGGCGGTGCGCGAGGTCTTCTCCTGGGCGACGCCGGCGGCGACGGCGTTGCCGTACATGCCGAGGGTGATGTACAAAAGAATGCTGGCGGCGAGCGCGGCGACGGCGCGCGCGCCTTCGTGCGAGGGCGGGGGCGCCAGCGCGGCGGTGGTGAGCGGCACGGGTGTCTGCGCCGCCGTGATGGTCGCGCGCGCGACGCCCGCTTCGCGCAGCACCCGCTGCTGGTGGACGCCGTCGAGGGTGAGCGCGATCAGCGCGCGCACGCTGGCGGACATGCTCTGCGCGACCTCGGCGGTGGCCGAGCGCGCGCCGATGCTGAGCGCGACGTCGAGCGACCCGCGCTTGACCTGCGCGCGGGCGGCCCCCGCGTCGGCGATGTCGGTGAGCGTGACCTTGACCTTGGCGGCGCGCGCGGTGAGACGCAGCGCGGGCGCGAGCGCCTGCGCGCGGGTGCCGACGAGCGCGATCGACGTCGGCTGTTCTGAGCCTGCGAGGAACTTGGGGAGGACGACGCCGGCGATGACGAACAGCGTCATGAAGACGGTGGTGATGCGCAGCGTGCGGCTGCCGATCCGCTCTGAGATCTCGCGGCCGGCGATCAGGCGCGTGGTGGGTGTGCGCTTCATGGCGCGAGCAGCTGGCGGTAGAGGTCGATGAGGCCGGCGGACTCGAACGCGAAGCGCTCGACCGCGCCGGCGGCCTGCGCGGCCGTGAGGATCGCCTGGGTGTCGGCGCCGGGCTCGACGACGAGCAGCACGCCGTCCTGGTCCTCGTGCACGATGCGCGCTCCGTCGATCTGCTGCGCCCACGTGTGCGGGCCGTCGACGTTGACGCGCAGCTGCGCGGGGAAGCGCTCGCGCAGCTGCGCGAGCGTGCCGGCGGCGAGCACGCGCCCGGCGTCGAGGATGACCACGCGTTCGCACACGCGCTCGACGAGCTCGAGCTGGTGGCTGGAGAAGAGGATCGCAGTGCCGTCCCGCGCCTGCGCGAGCAGCGTCTGCGACAGCGTGTCTACGGCCTCGGGGTCGAGTCCGGCGAACGGCTCGTCGAGCACCAGCAGCTGCGGGTCGTGCACGAGCGCGACGGCGAGCTGCACGCGCTGCTGGTTGCCGTGCGAGAGCGCGATCAGCTTCTCGTGTGCGCGCGCGCCGAGGCCGAGCTGCTCGAGCCAGTGCGCGGCGGCGCGCGCGGCGGCGTCGGCGTCGAGGCCGTGCAGCCGCGCGAAGTAGCCGACCTGGTCGGCGAGGCGCATCTGCGGGTAGAGCCCGCGCTCCTCGGGCATGTAGCCGAAGCGCAGGCGGTCGCGCTCGCCGACGGGATGCCCGTCCCAGCTGACGGAGCCGCGGTCGGGCGCGAGGATGCCCATGATCGCGCGCATGACGGTGGTCTTGCCGGCGCCGTTGCGCCCGACGAGCCCGACGGTCTCGCCGGCGCCGACCGTCAGCGTGACGTCGTCGAGTGCGACCAGCTCGCCGAAGCGGTGATGGAGCTCGCTGACGCCGAGCATCGCGTGCGTCGAGTGTACCTGCGCGCCGGCAGAGGAGACCTGCGCACGTGAGCGGTCCCGGCCGGTACATGTACCGGCCGGCCGGACCGTGCATGCACGGTCCGGTGCGGCCGCACATGTGCGGCCCGACGGCCGGCACATGTGCCGGCCGAACGACATACGCTGCGCGTGGTCACGATCGCGCGACGATGACAACCAGATCTCCACAGCATGCGGTGCGGGCGCTGCTGCTTGCGCTGCTCTGCCTCGCGAGCGCGCCGGCGGGCGCAGGGGCTGCGTCCGCGACGCCGATCGCCGTCGGCTACGACCTGTCGTTCCCGCAGTGCGAACTGCCGCTGCCGCCGCTCGCGAGCTTCGCCATCGTCGGCGTCGACGGCGGGCTCGCCAACGACCCGAACCCGTGCCTCGCGCAGCAGCTCCAGTGGGCGTCAAACGCTCCCGGCCTGCGGCGCCCGGCACTGCCGGGCGTATCGCTGTACCTGAACGCCGCCGATCCCGGCAACGGCGTCGCCGACTGGCCCTCGCCCGCCGCCGGCACCGCCACCGCCGCGACCCCATACGGAGCGTGCGACGGCAGCTGGAGCCGCGCGTGCGCGTTCAGCTACGCCGTGCAGCGCGCCTCCTACTCCTATTCGCTCGCCGTCGCCGCAGCCCCGCCTGTCTCTGCCGCCGCGCCCGGCACCGTCGCCGCGCCGGCGCCCGCCGCCACAGCGCCGTGGTGGATCGACATCGAGATCGGCGCCAGCTGGGCCACCCGCTCGAGCTCGCGCCAATGGGCTCAGCTGAACGTCGCCGCGCTGCGCGGCTACGTCGCCGGCCTGCGCGCCGCCGGCGCGCGCGGCCCCGTCGGCCTGTACTCCAACGCCTATCAGTGGCGCGCCATCACCGCGCTCGGCCCGCGTGCCAGCCGCGCCTACTTCCCGCGCGCCGAGCGCGACTGGGTCACCGGCTCCGCGACGCTCGCGCAGGCGCGGCGCGCGTGCGCCAAGCCGTTCAGCGGCAGCGCCGTCGCGATCGCGCAGTTCATCGAAGGCGCCTACGACCGCGACTACGCCTGCCCGGCCTCGCCGCCGCGCGCGAAGCGCCGCGGGTAGGCGCCCGCTGGCCGTCGACGGGTGGCGCTGCGTCCGTCCTTATATCCTTGCTCACGCAGCGGTGGCGGCCAACGAGGAGAGTGGAGCGGCATGAGAACGTACGTGATCGGCGTCGGCATGACCAAGTTCGACAAGCCCGGCACCAAGGACGGCGACTACCCCGACTGGGTCAAGGAGGCGGGCACCAACGCGCTCGCGGACGCCGGCGTTCCGTACGAGAGCGTGCAGCAGGCGTTCGCCGGCTACTGCTACGGCGACTCCACCTACGGACAGCGCGCGATCTACGGCCTCGGGCTGACGGGCATCCCGGTGGTCAACGTCAACAACAACTGCTCCACCGGGTCCAGCGCGCTGTTCCTCGCGCGCCAGGCGCTCAAGGGCGGCCTCGTCGACTGCGCGCTGGCGGTCGGCTTCGAGAAGATGGAGCGCGGCTCGCTCGGCATGAAGTACACCGACCGCACGCCCGCCATGGACAAGCACATGGCGCGCATGTTCGAGCTGCGCGACCCCGAGACCTCGCCGTTCGCGCCGCAGATGTTCGGCAACGCCGGGCGCGACCACATGGACAAATACGGCTCCCAGCCAGAGCACTACGCGTGGATCGGCTGGAAGAACCACAAGCACTCCGTCAACAACCCCTACGCCCAGTTCCAGACCGAGTACTCGCTGCAGGAGATCAAGGACGCGAAGATGATCCACGAGCCGCTCACCAAGCTGCAGTGCTCGCCCACCTCCGACGGCGCCGCCGCCGTCGTGCTCGCGTCCGAGCGCTTCGTCGACCAGCACGACCTGTGGGACCGCGCGATCGAGATCCGCGGGCAGGCGATGGTCACCGACCTGCCGAGCACGTTCGACGAGACCGCCGACTGCATCAAGATCGTCGGCTACGACATGAGCCGCGACGCCGCCCGCCTCGCCTACGAGGAGGCGCAGCTCGGGCCCGACGACGTGCAGGTGATCGAGCTGCACGACTGCTTCAGCGCCAACGAGCTCATCACCTACGAGGCGCTCGGCCTCGCCGAGCAGGGCCACGGCCACGAGCTCGTCGAAGTGCAGGCGACCACCTTCGGCGGCTCCGGCCCCGTCGTCAACCCCTCCGGCGGCCTCATCTCCAAGGGCCACCCGCTCGGCGCGACGGGCCTGGCGCAGTGCTCGGAGCTCACGTGGCAGCTGCGCGGGCAGGCGGGCGCGCGCCAGGTCGAGGGCGCGAGCGCCGCGCTGCAGCACAACATCGGTCTCGGCGGCGCCGCCGTCGTCACCGTGTACGCGCCGCCGCAGCGGTGACGCGCTGGCCGCGCGATTGAGCGCGCGGCCGCCCCCTGGACGCCCGTTCGATCATCGGCCGCGCCGCTGATCGCGCAGCTCGCGCCCGCCGATGGCGGTCATGGACCTCGGGCGGGCAGTCGCCTGCGCGTATCCGGGCTCCCGCGCGACAGCCATCCGCGAAGCGAGGAGGGAGATGCTGAGCCGAGCACACCGCAGCGACCGTTCGAGCACGGTCACGTTCGCCATCGACCGGCGCGAGGTCGACGAGCGCACGAGCGTGATCGCGGTCGAGGGCGAGCTCGATCTCGCGACCGCGCCGCAGCTCAAGTGGATGCTGCTCGACGCGCTCGAGGAGGGTCACAGCCAGCTCGTCGTCGACCTCTCGCGCACCACCTTCATGGACTCGACCGCGCTCGGTGTGCTCGTCGGCGTCAACCGCAGCCTCGACGCCGGCGGCACGCTCGCGATCGTGTGCGCCGGCGCGAGCCTGTTGAAGATCTTCGAGCTGTCGGGTCTGGACGGCGCGTTCGCCATTCACCCCACGCTCGACGGGGCGCTCGCGCACACCCGCCGCGACGCTGCGCAAGCGGGCTGAGTGGAGCGGCCTGGGCGATGGCGGGCGACACGCACAGCAGGCTGACATCCGCTCGCCGAGCCAGGCGCCTCGCCGTCGCCGCCGTGCTTGCCTGCTGCGCGTTCGGTCTCGCCTTCATTCCCAGCGCCGGCGCCAGGCGCGACCCAAGGCGCGACCGTACGCCGGCGGGCGCCGGCGAACTGCCTGCATCGAGGCACACGACCGCCTCTTCCGGCGCGACCGCCTCCTCCGGCACAGACCCCTCTTCCGAAAGCTCGACCGAACCGCAGACCGAAGCCGAATCGCAGGCGCAGGGCGCCGAACCGCAGACGGAAGGCGCAGAACAGCCGCTGGCAGCGAGCCCGCAGAGCCGCCCGCGCAGGAAAGGCTCCGAACACAGACGCGGCTCCGGGCGCAGTGGCTCCGGGCACAGGAACGGCTCGGGGCGCGGCCGGGGAGGCGAACGCGAAACCGGAGCCGCGCACTCGCACGAACCGGAACAGCGCGGCGAAGCCACATCCCCCCAGGGGGCCTCGAGCGATGCGACCGCCACGACGGCGCTCGCCGTAGCCCCGCCTGCCAGCGGTCCCGCGCCCACGACGTCCGCGACGAGCGCCGCGCCGGCGACGTCGCCGGCCGCCACGGGCACGGCGAAGTCCGGGACCGGCGGGTCCGCGAGTCGCGCCCGGCACCGCCCCGCGCGCCCCGCGCATTCCCGGCGCGGCGGCTCCCGGCAGGCCACGCCGGTCGCGGGGGCGGCCGGCGTGCTACCGGCGGCCTCCCGCGCATCCGCGTCCAACGCCGCCCGCAGGGCGCGAGGCGCGCCCACGAGCCCACACCGCGCCGGCGCCACACGCGCCCGTCCCTCGCTGCTGGTGACGACCATCACCAGGATCGTCGGTGTCGTGCCCACGGCCGTGCGCGCGCTGATCGCCGGGCTGCTCGCGCTCGCGCTGGCGCTGGCGCTGCGCTCTCGCGTGGCCGCCGTGCGCGCCGGGCGCCTCGAGCGCCAGCGCCGCCAGCTGCTCGAGGACGTCGGTCTGCTGCAGGCCGCGCTGCTGCCCGTGCCGCCGGCGCGGCTCGGGCCCGTCGGCACCTCCGCGGCCTACCAGCCGGCGGCCGGTCCGGGCGCCGGCGGGGACTTCTACGACGTGTTCGCGCTCGCGGACGGGCAGCTCGCGGTGATCGTCGGCGACGTCTCCGGTCACGGACGCCAGGCGCTGCCGCACACGGCGCTCGTGCGCTTCACGCTGCGCGCGTATCTCGAGGCGGGGCTGTCGCCGCGCGACGCCGTGCAGACGGCGGGGGCCGTGCTCGAGCGCCAGCTGGGCGGCGCTTTCGTGACCGTCGTCGCCGCCACATACCAGCCGCGCGAGCGCGTCCTCACGTACGCCTGCGCCGGCCATCCGCCGCCGGTCGTGCTCGGCGGCGCGCCCGATGCGCGGGCGCTGGCGCCGGTCACCGTCTCGGCGTCGCCGCCGATCGGCGCGGGCATGCGCACCGGCATGCGCCAGACCGCGCTCTCGATTCCCGGTCGCGCGCACATCTGCTTCTACACCGACGGCCTCACCGAGGCGCGGCTGGGGTCGGAGCTGTTCGGCACGGCGCGGCTGGTGGACACGCTCGCCGAGCTCGGTCAGCGCGCAACGGCGGCCGACGTCCTCGCCCGGGTCGCCGAGCTGGCGGACTCGCGCCCCGACGACATGGCCGCGTGCATGCTCAGCGTGGAGGGTGACGACGCGGCGCCGGCGGTGCTCGTGGAGGAGCTCGAGCTGGACCGCGACGAGGCCGCCAGCGAGCGCACCGAGCGCTTCCTCGACGCCTGTGGGGTCGAGCGCCGCCAGCTCGCCGAGCTGATCGCGTCGGCGGGCGCCGCCGCGGGGCGAGCGGGCACGGTCGTGCTCGAGCTGCGCTACAGCGACGGGACGCCGCTGCCCGCCCTGCGACGCGACCGGCTCGCGTACCTGCACGCGCGGCAAGCCCACGACCGGGTGGCGCTGTGAGCGCGGGTGCGCGTCCGACGCTCGCGCCTGACGCGGCGATCGCGCTCGGCATCGCAGCCACGGCGATGCCCTTCGCCCGCACGCCCGAGGCGCAGGTCGAGCGCTGGCTGCGGGTCCTGCGCCTGCACGGCCAGGTCGGGATCGCGCTGCAGGCGCTGGGCGTCAGCGAGCAGCCTCTCCCGGCGGGCGGCGAGCCGATGGGCGGCGAGCGCGCGGGCGGCGAGCGCACGGGCGGCGAGCGCACAAGCCATGGGCGCGCGAGCCGCGATCGCCCGACATCGACCGCGCCCTCCGACCCCGACGCGGTCGCGCGCGTCACCGAGCACGCCGTTCGTGTGGCCGACCGGCGCCGTGCGCGGGCGCTCGCCACGACCGACATCCTGATGGCGGTCATGCACGTGTACGGAGAGGACTTCGATCGCGTGCTGCGCGTGCACGGCACCGATCGTGATGAGCTGCTCGAGCGGCTCGCGCTGGTCGCGTAGCGCTCGACGCAGGAGCGACTCGCGACCGGCTCAGGCTTTGTGCGCCCTAGCCCGCGTCACGAGCAGCGAGAACAGCTGTTCCTCCATTTCCGACGGCAACGGTCGAGGCAGGCCGAAGCTCGACAGCGAGACCTCGGCGGGACCGTCCGTGAAGGAGAGGATGTCGAGGTAGAACGGGATTCTTATGCCGCGGATGGTGATCGTTGCGGTGAATCGCAGTCCCACGCTGCCGGTCATGCCCGGTGCCGGTGGAGCGCCCTCCCTGGTCGAGACCGGACCGATGCTCGCCCCGTGGATGTGCTGGCTCTCGAGCAGCAGGTCGAAGTAGTGGGACAGGCATGCCGGCAGATGGCCGCTGTGGCTCGCCTTGAGTTCCGCGGCGGTGGGCGCCCGCGTCTGCGAGACGGTCACTTCGGAGCTCACGCTCTGGCTCGCGAGCCCGGCGGATCGTTCGAACTTGCTCGAGCTCGCTTCGACCAGCGACTTCGCTTCGCCCGACGATCCGAAGCACCGGCGCAGTTCGGGCTTCAGGCGCTTTTCCGCCGGCGTTTCCGGTTGGCGCCCGTGTTCGGAGGAGACACGGAAGCCCGGGACGTCGGCGGGCTTCAGGTTCACCGCGCGGGCGAACGCCTGCGCCAGCGCGAGCGCGCCGCCGGAGGGGGAGGGCGCCGTCGACTTGCCCCCGGCGCCCGGAGTGCGCGTGCTCTGCGGGGCGCTGGAGCGGGTCACCGTCGTGGTCGTGAGGTTGCCGCCCTTCCCGCAGCCGGCGAGTGAGCCGCCGGTCGCGAGCAGCACGGCGATGGCGGCCATCCGGCGCATGACCAGTCCCATTGTGTCAGAGCGGCTCAGCGCGCAAGCCGCGCCTGCAGGCGGCCGACGCCTGCCGCTCAGTAGTGCAGCAGCGCCGCGATCGGCGCGTGCGCATCCAGCCCGTCGACCTCGTGGCGCACGACCACGACCGAGGCCGACTGACCGAGGGCGAGGCGGATCGCGCGCTCGGCGACGTCCGCGCACGACTCGAGCGCGGTCCCGTCGGCCGGGCACGTTCCCTCGCCGCTGGCAAGGCGCCCGCAGCGGGGACATTCCGAGCCGGGCGCCGCGAAGTCCTGCGCGAGCAGCAGCGTCTGCACGCGCCGTTCGTTCAGGAGCTCCAGCACCTCGTCGAGGCCCGCCGCCGCGTGCCCGCCGGGGGCCATGCCCTCGGTCAGGCGCGCGAGCGTCTCGCGCTCGCGACGATGCTCGTCGGCCTCGATCTGCGCGAGCGCGCGCTGGTGTACCTCGTCCGGCGTGGCGCGCTCGACGTCGATCTCGAAGTGTCCGGCCAGCAGCCGCGCGAGATCGGGATGCAGATCGCTCTCCACGCGCGGACGCAGCTCCGCGGGACCCGCCAGCAGCAGCCGCTCGAACGGCCTGTGCTTCAGACGCTCGAACAGCGCGGAGCAGGTGCTGCGGATGTGCTCGTCGACTTCGCTCTCGATACCGCGCTGATAGCGCGACTGCGAACGCCCGCCCTGATGGTGCTGGCCACGGACGTCGTCGTGCACGTCGGCGACCTCGACGAGGTGCTCACGCGTGCCGTACAGGACGCGCGCCGTACGGCGACTCACGAGCAGCACGCACCAGCGCTCCTGCGCGCCGAGCTCGACGAGCGGCTCGATGAACGGACGCTCCTGCACCACCGCCATCGCAGTGACGGGGCGTGGCAGCGCGACCACCTCGAAAAGATCCGCGGGCACGGAGCAGAAGACGGCCAGGCCGCGGGCCGACTGGACCGCCAGCTCGTCGTCGGTGAGGAAGCTGCGCACCTGCTCGATGTCCTCGCGCAGCGCCATGCGGTCCGCGTGCGAGCCGTCTCCGCTGCGCTCTGCGTCCCGCTCGGCCGCGTCCAGAGCCGCGTCTACCTGCGCGTGGCGCTCGCGCAGGTTCGGAAACTCGGAGGGGTCGAGGCTCACGTACAGGCTGAGGACGCGGTGCCCGTTCGCCCGCGTGCCGCTCAGCCGCGCAAGCGCCTCGCCTATGGAGCTCGTCCTGTGCATGGCGACAAGTATGGCCCGATCGACGGTGCGTATAACTCCGTAGAAGTCCGCGCTCGCGACAGTAGTGCGAGCCGATGCCCCGCGGCGCGTCCGGCCGTACGTTTGACGGATGAGCCGGCAGTCGAGTGAGATGCCCAAGCGCTCGGGCGAGCTTCGCACCGGCGCGGTCACCTCGCTCGAGGACCCGCCGCTGCTGACCCCGGATGGGATCGTGTTCAAGGATCGCCGCGACGCCGGGCGCCGGCTCGCCGAGCAGCTGGAGCCGTTCCGTGCCGAGCAGCCGGTCGTGGTCGGCATCCCCCGCGGGGGCGTGCCCGTCGCCGCCGAGGTCGCGCGCGCCCTCGGCGCGCCGCTGGACGTCGCGGTGGTGCGCAAGATCGGCGCGCCGCAGAATCCCGAGTTCGCGATCGGGGCGCTTGCGGAGGGCGGCGTGCACGTGCTCAGCGAGCAGGTCGTGCGCGCCACCGGGCTGTCCGAGGAGGGGCTGCGGGCGCTGATCGAAGGCGTCGAGCGGGAGCTCGACGAGCGGATCGATCGCTATCGCGGCGCGCGCGAGCCGGTCCAGATCGAGGGGCGGACGGTGATCCTCGTCGACGACGGCCTCGCGACCGGGCGCTCGGCGCTGGCCGCTGTGATCTCGCTGCGCAAGCGTGGCGCCCGCCGCGTGATCCTCGCCGTCCCGGTCGCGGCGCCCACGTCGGTCGAGGCGCTGCGCGCGGAGGCGGACGACGTCGTGTGCGTCGAGATGCCGGCCGACATGTGGGCCGTGGGCCTGTGGTACGAGGACTTCAGCCCCACCTCGGACGAGGAGGTGGCGGCGCTGCTCGCCGAGAACGCCGCGACCGCGAACGGCGCAGTGGCGGCGAACGCCGCGGCGGCAGCGGGCGCGCCGCCCACATCGCGATCGGCGGGCGCGGGCGAGACGGTCGTGCGGCAGGTCGCGATCCTCGGCGGTCCCGGTCTCTCGCTGGCGGGCGAGCTCAGGGTCCCGCAGCCGGCGCACGGCGTCGTCGCGTTCGCGCACGGCAGTGGCTCCAGCCGGCTGAGCCCGCGCAACCGCGCGGTCGCGCAGGCGCTGAACGAGGCGGGCTTCGCGACGCTCCTGTTCGACCTGCTGACCCCGGAGGAGGAGCGCGACCGGAACAACGTGTTCGACATCCCGCTGCTCGCCTCGCGGCTGCTGCTCGCGAGCGCGTGGCTGGGCGAGCAGAGCGAGGTGGCGGCGCTGGCGCTCGGCTACTTCGGGGCGAGCACCGGCGCGGCGGCGGCGCTCACCGCGGCCGCCCAGCTGGGCGATCGGGTCAGCGCGGTGGTCTCTCGCGGCGGGCGTCCCGACCTCGCGCGCGAGCTCGGCTCGGTGCGTGCGCCGACGCTGCTGATCGTCGGCGGCGCCGATCGCGAGGTGCTCGCGTTGAACCGCGAGGCCCAGCGGCAGCTCGTGTGCCCCAACGAGCTCGCGGTGGTGCCGGGCGCGACGCATCTCTTCGAAGAGCCCGGCGCGCTGGAGCGGGTGTGCCGCCTGGCCGTCGACTGGCTCGATCGCCATCTCATGTGAGCAGCGCGCTACCGGTGGCTCCACGGCCATCGCAGGCGCGCGAGCGGCCGCGGGCGGCCCCGCGGCCGGCGCACGCGCGCGAGCAGCCGCCGGCGCGTCCTCGCGCGGCGCACCTTCAGCGGCTCGACGACGCCCAGCAGCCGCGTCTGCGCTCGCGCGCGGCGGCGGGCCAGCAGCCCGCCTCCCAGTCCCACCGCGGCCAGCGCCGCCAGGAGCAGGCCCGGCCGCGCGAGCTCGCGGCCGTACTCGCGCTGGACGGTCGGCCACAGCGTGCGGTCGATCAGCTCGGCGAGCGCGTCGGGGCGCTTGGAGAACTGCCGGGGGTCGATCGCCGGCAGGAACGCGAGCTGCACCCGGCGCGGCTTGGGGACCGGTCCGAGCCACAGCCTGTGCGTGCCGGCGATCGCGGCGGGGACGATCGGGGCGCCCGTCTGCAGCGCGAGCCTGCCGGCGCCGTGGTGAGGGGCGCCGAGCGCATGGGCGTCCTCGATGCGGGTGCCCTCGGGGAAGACGACCAGCAGGCCGCCCTGCTCGAGGATCGTCCTGGCCGTCTCCATTGCCTCCGCGTCGGCCTCGCCGCGGCGCACGGGGAAGGCGCCGAGGCGCAGGAACAGCCAGCCCAGCGGTCCTTTGAACAGCTCGCTCTTGACCATGAAGCGCACCCGCCGGCGTGTGGCGATGCCGACGAAGAAAGCGTCGAGGAAGCTCTTGTGGTTGGGCGCGATGATCGCGGCGCCGCTTGCGGGTATGTGCTCGCGTCCGGAGATGCGCGTGCGAAACCACACGTGCAGCACGGGCGTGACGAGCAGGCGCACGCACGTGTACAGGGGACCGAGCGCGCCGCGCTCGCGGGCGCGGCGGTGCGCGCGCTCGAGGTGCTCACGCTCGCGGTTCGCGCGCTCGCGCGGGCCTTTCATTGCCGCGCGCTCAGCCGGCGAGACGCTCGTGTGCCGGGCGCTGCACGGGGATGCTCGCCCTGACGGTCGCGCCCTGGCCGGGAGCCGAGTCGATCAGCAGCTCCCCGCCGAGCAGATCGACGCGCTCGCGCATGCCGAGCAGCCCGAACCCGTCGGTCTCGGTCGCGGCGTGGGGGTCGAAGCCGTCGCCGTCGTCGCGAATGCTCACGTGGACGGTCGCGTCGCGTTCGTGGATCTCGACGACCGCGCGCTTTGCCTCGCCGTGCTTGGAGGCGTTGGTCAGCGCCTCCTGGACGAGCCGGTAGAGCGCGGTCTCGAGCTCGGGGGTGTGACGGGTCGAGGAGCCGCCCTGCTCGCAGGTGAGCTCGACGCTCACGTCGACCTGCAGGCCGTGACGGGCGCTGCGCTCGGCCAGGCCCTCGAGCGCGGCATGGACGCCGAGCTCGTCGAGCGCCGCCGGGCGCAGGTCGGTGATCAGCGCGCGCAGGTTGGCGATCGCCTCCTCCAGCTGGTCGACCGCCTGTGCGACGGCCTGCGGGAGCGCTTCAGGCCGCTCCGAGCGCCCGGCCGTCGACAGACCGATGCGCAGCGCGCTGAGGCTCTGCAGGGTCTCGTCGTGCAGCTCGCGCGCCCAGCGCCGGCGCTCGCCCTCCGCGGCCGCCAGGCGCTGGCGGCTGCGCTCGGAGGCGATCGACTGGGCGGTGGCCACGGCGCTGGCGGCGCTGGTGGCGAAGGCTTCCAGCAGGCGCTCGTCCTCGGCCGAGAACGCCGGTCCGTCGTGCAGGCGGTCGAGCGCCAGCAGCACGCCGTGGGTGCGCCCGCGGAACACCAGCGGGACGGCCAGGCCGCCATCCGCGCGCACCCCGAGACGGCCGAGACCGCTCTCGCTGAAGCGGGCGCGGGTCAGCTCGTCCTCCAGGCGCTGTGCGCGGCCGGTGCGCATCGCGTGGCTGGCGACCGTGTCCTCGAGCGCGACGCACTGGCCGATCACGTCCGCCGGCAGCTCGCCGGCGCCCGCGGCGATCACCAGCTCGTCGCGCTGGCGCAGCTCGATCAGCAGCGCGCGCGCCGACACCAGCGCGCGCCCGCGCTTGGCGACCAGCTCGAGGATCACGTCGAGGTCGGTCTCGCCGCCCACGGCGCGCGCGATCTGCGTCGTGGCCTCGAGCGCGGCGACCGTCCGCTCGAGCTCGTCGCGCCGCTGGCTCGCGCCGGTGTAGCGGCGCGCGTGGTCGATGGCGACGCCTGCGAACTCGGCCAGCACCGCCACCGCCTGCTCGTCCGTGTCGGAGAACGGTCCCCCGCCGTCCTTCTCCGCCAGGTACAGGTTGCCGAACGGCGTGCCGCCGACGAGGATCGGGACGCCCAGGAAGGTGTGCATCGGCGGGTGTCCGGCGGGGAACCCGTAGGAGCGCGGATGGCGCCCGACGTCGTCCAGGCGCAGCGGCGCCGGCTCGCTGATCAGCGCGCCGAGCACGCCGCGGCCGCGTGGCAGCGCGCCGATCATCCCGTGCGCGGCCTCGTCGACGCCCCGCGTGAGGAAGCGGGCCAGCTCGGTTCTTGACTCGTTGAGCACACCGAGCGCCGCGTAGCGGGCTTCGGTCAGCTCCTGCGCGGACTCGAGCACCCGATCGAGCACCTGGTCGAGATCGAGGTCCGCGAGCACGCTTCGAGCGACCTCCAGAATTCCCTGTGTCGTTCGGTCTATCAAGACAAGTCCTTCGGCAATGTTGTCCCGCGCGCGGTCCACCAGCTATTGAACTACTTTTCGCGGCGCGTTGCGCGTAGACGACGGATTCTTATGCACGGCGTTGCACCGACCGCCGTGGGGACATTTCACGGATGCGCCGCACCAGACCGTGGGGCATGCTGGAGCGGCTATGCCGGGTCGCAGCTACCGCATCGGGAAGATCGCGGGCATCCCCGTCGGGGTGAGTCCGCTGTGGCTGGTGATCGTCGTCCTGTTCACGTGGGTGCTCGGCGCCAGCTACTTCCCCGAACAGGTCCACGGGATCAGCCCCGCCGCCTCCTACGGGCTGGGGCTGGCGAGCGTGCTGCTGCTGTTCGCGAGCATCCTCGCTCACGAGTTCGGCCACGCGCTGGTGGCGCGACGGCGCGGCATCGAGGTCGAAGAGATCGACCTGTGGCTGCTGGGAGGCGTCTCGCGCATGCGCGGCGAGGCCCACGCCCCGGGCGACGAGCTGCGCTACGCGATCGCGGGGCCGGCGGTGACGGCGGTGCTGGCGGCGTGCTTCGGAGCCGCCACGCTGCTGCTGCCCGCCTCGACCCCGGCGGCGGTGCGCGCCCTGGTCGAATACCAGGCACTGATCAACTGCGTGCTGCTGTTCTTCAACCTGATGCCCGCATTCCCGCTCGACGGCGGGCGCGTGCTGCGCTCGCTGCTGTGGCGGCGCCGCGGCGACATCGTGCGCGCGACGGAGACCGCCGCGAGCGTCGGCCGCGGCTTCGGCTACCTGCTGATCTTCCTCGGCGGGCTCGAGTTCCTGGGCGGCGTGCCGGAAGGGCTGTGGCTGGCGCTGATCGGCTTCTTCGTGGTGAGCGCCGCCGGCGCGGAAGTGAGGGGGGCGGAGGTGCGCGCGGTGCTCTCGGGCGTGCGCGTGCGCGAGCTGATGTCGGCGCCCGTGGTGAGCATCCCCGCGGAGGTGTCGGTCGCGCGCGCCGGTACCGACTTCTTCCTCGCGCACCGCTACAGCGCGTTCCCGGTCGTCGACGCTCGCGGCCGCGCGCTCGGGCTCGTGAGCATCGCCCAGGTCGAGGCGCTCTCGCCCGCGCAGCGCGAGCTCCGGTCGGTCGGCGAGATCGCCGAGCGCGATCCCTCGCTGCTCGTGGGCGAAGCGGACGACGTGGCCGGCCTGCTCGAGCTGCCGGCGTTCGCGCGCGTGGGTCGCGCCGTGGCGGTCGACCCGCGCGGGCAGCCGGTGGGGCTGCTGTCGATCACCGACGTGCAGCGCGCGCTGCGGGCCGCCGCTATGTTGCCGAAAGCGCCTTCAGCGGCCTCATACGGGTGACCCGCCAGGCGGGGTAGATGCCGCCGAGCACGCCGATCGCGACGCCCACCAGCAGTCCCCGTCCGAGCCCCCAGGCGGTGACCGACGGCGACACGTAGGCGCTCACGCCGAGCGCGTGCACGAGCAGGCTCCCGCCGATCACCCCGAACAGCAGCCCGGCGCCGGCGCCGAGCACGCTGACGGCGATCCCTTCCCCGAGGATCAGTGAGGCGACTCGCAGGGGCGACCAGCCGACGGTGCTCAGCAGGCCGAGCTCGCCCTGGCGTTCGATGATCGACATGGCCATCGTGTTGGTGACGCTGATCGCGCCGACGATCAGCGCGATCACGACGATCACGAGGATCGCCTTGGAGATCAGCGTGCTGTTCGCTCCGGCCCGCAGCGCCTGCTGGGGGTCGCTGATCACCTGCGTGCCGGGGAAGGCGCGTTCGATGCGCTTGGCGGCCGTGCTCGCCCGCACGCCGGCGGCGAGCTGCACGACGATGTCGGTGGCCTCGGCGGGGCGGCCCGCCAGCTGCTGGGCCTGGGGGAGCGCGAGCACGGCCCCGGAGTCCTCGAAGAGGACGCCCGAGTGGTAGATCCCGGCCACCCGGTAAGGGTGTCCCTCGACCGACAGGACGGCGCCGGGGCGCAGGTGCAGCTGCGCGGCCAGCCGGTCGCCGGCGAGCAGCTCGCGCGCGCCGGCGAGCGGCGGGCGCCCGCCGGTGAGCACGAGGTTGCGGGTGAAGAAGCCGGCGGGGTCGGCCCCGAACACGATCGCCGACGGATCCGCCTTCAGGCCTTCGACGATCAGCAGCAGGGGCGTGGCCCGCGCCACGTCAGGGCTGGCGTCCAGTTGCGCGACCATCGATTCCGGCAGCACCGAGGCGGTCGGGTCCGATACGTTGGCCTGGAAGACGCCGAGGTCGGAGCCGCCGAGATGAACGAACCCGGCGGCCGTGTTCTTCAGCCCCTGTGTGAACGCCAGCAGGGCGACGATCGTGGCCACGCCGACGGCGATGCCCGAGGCGGTGAACAGCGTGCGGGTCGAGCGCCGCAGCAGGTTGGTGGTGATGATCGCGAACATCGCCGGTGACGCTACCTGCGCTGGAAGAGCGCGCCGTCGGAGGCATCGATGCGGCCGTCGACGAGCGTGATCGTGCGATCCGCGCGGGCGCCGACGGAGCTGTCGTAGCTGACCACCAGGAGCGTCATGCCGAGCTCCTCGCGCAGCCGGAAGAGCAGGTCGAGCACGCGCTCTGAGGTGGCGGAGTCCAGGGCGCCGGTGGGCTCGTCGGCGAGCAGCAGGCGCGGCTCGTTGGCGAGCGCGCGCGCCACGGCAACGCGCTGGCTCTCTCCTCCGGACAGCTCCGAGGGCAGGTGATCGGCGCGCTCGGCGATCCCCACCTCCTCGAGCAGCGACAGCGCGCGCCGCCGGCGCGCGCCGCGGTGCATGCGAGCGCCGATCAGCGGCACTTCGACGTTCGCGCGCGCTGACAGCGCGGCGAGCAGCAGGTGGCGCTGGAAGACGAAGCCGACGACCTCGCGCCGCGCGCGAGCGGGGTGGGGGTCGGTCCACAGGGCGCGGCCGTCGATCAGGATGCGCCCGGCGTCGGGCTGCTCCAGACCGCCGATCAGCGCCAGCAGCGTGCTCTTGCCCGAGCCCGAGCGACCGGTGATCGCCACGGCTTCGCCGGGGCTGACGCGCAGCGAGACCTCGCGCAGCGCATCCACGCGCCCGAAGCGCTTGCTCACCCCCTCGACGATCACCTCCGCGCCCGCGGGCGCGCTCACCTGCTGACCTGCACCGGGTAGTCGAGGTTGATGGTCGCCCCCTCCGAGACGATCACGGCGCGGAAGGTCAGCGGATAGCCGACGGCCGCCGCGGGCCATTTGAAGACGTCGGAGAAATGGCCGTCGAAGGTGTAGTGGGAGCGGCGCGCGACCACCTGTTCGCCGAACAGGTACTCGTAGCTGACGCTCGCCTTCACCGCGCTCCCGGCGCGCGTGACCGTGAAGTGCAGCGGCCACGCGCGGTCCACCTTCGGCGAGTGCGTGGATCCGTGCATCGTCGCGGTCACCCCGCCGGCGCTCGCGCTGGCCGTGCGGCCCTTGCCCGAGGACGCGGTCGCGGTGAGCGAGGCGCTCGACGGCTGCGTGGAGGTGGTGGCGGTGGCTGTGGAGCTCGTGCTCGTGGATGCGGTGCCGGTCGTGCTCGAGCTTTTGCTCGCGTGGCTCGAGGAGGAGCCGCCGCAGCCGGCGAGCGCGATGCCAAGAGCCCCGGCCGCCAGCGCGGCGAGCAGGCAGCGATGTCTGTATGTGATCAAGCCGACCGCCTCCCGGATGGGCTGCACGCGATCAACATAACGCGAGCCGTAGACGCCCGCGCTCCGTAGTAACGCGCATCGCGCTTGGGAGAACGCCCCGATGCCGCGCGCGAGCGCCTTCCCTTGACTGTTGGTATCGCCGTTCCCTCCGGCGAGGCTCGCGCCAACACGACTACTGAAGAGAGAGACCATGGCAACCACCGAGCAGTCAACGACATTCGAGGCCCCCGGCCGGCCGGGCAGCCCCGTGCAGGTCAAGGAGCGCTACGAGAACTTCATCGGCGGCCACTGGGTGCCGCCGGTCGACGGCGAGTACCGCGAGAACCTCACCCCGGCGACGGGTCAGCCGATCTGCGAGGTCTCCCACTCCGGCGCGCAGGACATCGAGCTCGCGCTGGACGCTGCGCACGCCGCCAAGGACGCCTGGGGCGAGGCCTCGACGACCGAGCGCTCGCGCGTGCTGAACGCGGTCGCGGACGCGATCGAGGAGAACCTCGAGATGCTGGCCGTCGCAGAGAGCTGGGAGAACGGCAAGCCGGTGCGCGAGACGCTCGCCGCTGACATCCCGCTGGCGGTCGACCACTTCCGCTACTTCGCCGACGTGATCCGCGGCGAGGAGGGGCAGGATCTCGGAGATCGACAAGGACACGGTCGCCTACCACTTCTCCGAGCCACTGGGAGTGGTGGGCCAGATCATCCCGTTCAACTTCCCGCTGCTGATGGCCGCGTGGAAGATCGCGCCGGCGCTGGCCGCTGGCAACTGCACTGTCGTCAAGCCGGCGAGCCCGACGCCGTGGTCGATCCTCAAGCTCGCGGAGCTGATCGAGGAGATCGTGCCGCCCGGCGTGCTGAACATCGTCAACGGCCCTGGCGCCGAGACGGGCAAGGCGCTCGCGTCGAGCAAGCGGATCGCGAAGATCGCGTTCACCGGCGAGACGGTGACCGGCCGGCTGATCATGCAGTACGCGGCCCAGAACATCATCCCCTCGACGACCGAGCTCGGCGGCAAGTCGCCGAACATCTTCTTCGAGGACGTGATGGCCGCGGACGACGAGTTCCTCGACAAGGCCGTCGAGGGCCTGGTGCTGTACGCCTTCAACAAGGGCGAGGTCTGCACGTGCCCGTCGCGGGCGCTGATCCAGGAGTCGATCTACGACGAGTTCATGGCTCGCTGCCTCGACCGTATCCGCGCGATCAAGCAGGGCAACCCGCTCGACCGCACCGTGCAGCTCGGCGCGCAGAACTCGATCTCGCAGCTGGAGAAGATCGAGGGCTACGTGCAGATCGGTCGCGAGGAGGGCGCGGAGCTGCTGATCGGCGGGGAGCGCAACATGCTCTCGGGCGAGCTGGCCGGCGGCTACTACTACGAGCCGACCGTGTTCAAGGGCAGCAACGACATGCGCATCTTCCAGGAGGAGATCTTCGGGCCGGTGCTGGCGGTGACGACCTTCAAGGACGAGGCCGAGGCGCTGCGCATCGCCAACGACACGCTGTACGGGCTGGGCGCGGGCGTGTGGAGCCGCGACGGCAGTCGCGCGTTCCGCATGGGCCGCGGGATCAAGGCGGGCAGGGTGTGGACCAACTGCTACCACCTGTACCCCGCGCACGCGGCGTTCGGCGGCTACAAGGTGTCGGGCGTGGGACGGGAGAACCACAGGATGATGCTGGAGCACTACTCGCAGACGAAGTGCCTGCTGGTGAGCTACGACAAGAATCCGCTGGGGTTCTTCTAGGCCGCGATGACGGGCTCCACGGCAAAGGCGGGCGTGACCGCGACCGACGCGGCGCTCGAGGCGATCGAGCGTCTCACCGACGAGCACGGTCCGCTCGCCTTCTTCCAGTCCGGCGGCTGCTGCGACGGCAGCCTGCCGATCTGCCTGATAGACGGAGAGCTGCCGCCGGGACCGAGCGATCTGCTGCTCGGCACGGTCGGCGGCGCGCCGTTCTACGTCGACTCCGAGCAGTACATGCGCTGGGGCCGGCCGTCGTTCCTGCTCGACGTGCGCCCGGGCGCGGCGGAGGGGTTCTCGCTGTCGCCGGCTGACTCCCACTTCGTGACGCGACCGGCGCCGTAGCAGGATCCGCGCGCTGGGAGCGCGGTGTCGTCTTGTTTTTTTCGGCCGCCGCTGTTGCGGCGGGGGGCGTGCGGAGCGAGAATGGACGGGAATGGGCGAGCCTGACGGCCACACGGTGGAGCGCGATGGGCTCGACGAGCTGTTCGTGGCGCTGCGGCGGCGCGGGTACACGGTGGTGGGACCGACGGTGCGCGACGGCGCGATCGTGTACGCGGAGATCGGCTCGTGCGCGGATCTGCCGGTCGGCTGGACCGACGAGCAGGACGGCGGCCACTACCGCCTGCGCCGCCGCGAGGACGAGGCGCTGTTCGGCTACAACGTCGGCCCGCACTCGTGGAAGCGCTACCAGCTGCCGCCGCAGGTGCGGCTGTGGCGTGCGCGGCGCGGCGAGGACGGCGGCCTGGTCGAGGTGGAGCGCGAGCCGGCGCAGGCCCCGCGCTACGCGTTCGTGGGCGCGCGCTCGTGCGAGCTGCACGCGATGGGCATACTCGATCGCGTGCTGCTCGGCGGCTCGCACCCGGATCCGGCCGATCGCGCGCGGCGCGAGGACGTGTTCGTGGTGGCGGTGCAGTGCACGCAGGCGGCGAGCACGTGCTTCTGCTCGTCGATGGGCACTGGGCCGACCGCGCAGGCGGGCTTCGACGTCGCGCTGACGGAGGTGCTGGACGGCGAGCGCCACTACTTCGTGCTGGACGTCGGCAGCGAGCGCGGCGCGGACGTGCTCGAGGACTTGCCGCACGCGAGCGCCGCGCCGGCGGAGCGGGAAGCGGCGCGCGCCGGCCACGCGCGCGCGGCCGCGCAGATGGGGCGCGAGCTGGACGTGACCGACATCAGGGAGCTGCTGTACCGCAACTACGAGAACCCGCGCTGGGACGAGGTGGCCGAGCGCTGCCTGGCGTGCGGCAACTGCACGATGGTGTGCCCGACGTGCTTCTGCACGAGCGTGGAGGACGTCACCGACCTGGCGGGCGAGCACGTCGAGCGCCACCAGCGCTGGGACTCGTGCTTCACGGTCGACTACTCCTACATCCACGGCGGCTCGGTGCGCTCCTCCACCCGCGCGCGCTACCGCCAGTGGATGACCCACAAGCTCGCGACGTGGATCGACCAGTTCGGCAGCTCGGGCTGCGTCGGCTGCGGGCGCTGCATCACGTGGTGCCCGGTGGGGATCGACATCACCGAGGAGGCGCGCGCGATCCGCGAGAGCGATAAGACCCCCGCCACCCCGACGATTCTGGGGATCGACCAAGCGGGGGCGAGCACCGCGACCGGAGAGGGGACCGATGCAGACGCTTGACGAGCTGATCGCCAGCGCGCCGATATTCGCGGGGCTCGCGCCCGAGCACCTCGCGCTGATCGCGGGCTGCGCGAGCAACGAGCGCTTCGCCGCCGGCGAATACCTCTTCCGCGAGGGCGACCGCGGCCGAGCGCTTCTTCCTGATCCGCCGCGGCGCGGTGTCGCTGGAGATCGACGCGCCCGGGCGCGGGGCGCTCGTGATCGAGACGCTCCACCAGGGGGACGTGGCGGGCTGGTCGTGGCTGTTCGAGCCCTACCGCTGGGAGCTCGACGCGCGCGCACGCGAGCCGTTGGCCGTGGTGGCCTTCGACGGGCTCTGCCTGCGCGGCAAGTGCGAGGTCGACCACGAGCTGGGCTATCAGCTGATGCGGCGCTTCGCCGCGTCGCTGACCGAGCGCCTGCAGGCGACGCGAATGCAGCTCCTCGACGTGTACGGGCATGCCGGATCGGACTGACGCGCCGGCCATGCCGGATCGGGGCGATGGCTCGCTCGTCGCCTCGGGTGGCGCCGGCGAGCCCGGCCCGATGCTGCCGGCGCCGTTCGCGGTGAGCGCCAAGCGGCAGGACACCTCCGACACGTGGACGCTGGAGCTCCGGGCGTGTACGGATACGCCGATGGACTTCGCCCCGGGCCAGTTCACGATGCTCTCGGCGTTCGGCACGGGAGAGGTGCCGATCTCGATCAGCGGGGGGGGCGCGTGGGAGGCGGCAGAGGGTCCGCTGGTGCACACGGTGCGCGCGGTCGGCCTGGCGACGCGGGCGATCTGCGATGCGGACGTGGGCGAGGTGCTCGGCGTGCGCGGCCCGTTCGGGCGGCCGTGGCCGGCGCAGGAGATCGAGGGCGCGGACGTGCTGGTGGTCGCTGGCGGCATCGGCCTGGCGCCGCTGCGCCCGGCGATCCTCGCGCTGCTGGCCCGTCGCGAGCGCTACGGACGCCTGCTGCTGCTCTACGGCGGGCGCTCGCCGGAGCAGCTGCTGTACACGCGGGAGCTCGAGCGCTGGGCGGCGCGGGGGCTGGAGGTGGCGGTGACGGTCGACAGCGCGGGGCCCGAGTGGCTGGGGCATGTGGGCGTGGTGCCGCGGCTGGTGCACGGCGCGAGCTTCGACCCCGCCGGCGCGGTGGCGCTGCTGTGCGGCCCGGAGGTGATGATGCGCTTCACTTACTCGGCGCTCGCGCAGGCGGGCGTGAGCAGCGAGCGCGTGTACGCGTCGATGGAGCGCAACATGCAGTGCGGGATCGGGCACTGCGGGCACTGCCAGCTGGGCCCGACGCTGGTGTGCCGCGACGGGCCGGTGTATCGCTGGAGCGAGCTCGAGCCATGGCTGGCGATTCGAGAGCTATGAGCGTGGCACCCGGACAGGCGCCGGCGCAGGCGCGCGCGGGCAGGCAGACGCTGGCGGTGTGGAAGTTCGCCTCCTGCGACGGCTGCCAGCTGAGCCTGCTCGACTGCGAGGACGAGCTGCTGATGCTGGCCGAGCGCGTCGAGATCGCGAACTTCGTGGAGGCGAGCAGCGCGGTTGTCGAGATCCCCACCCGCCCCTATGACATCTCGATCGTGGAGGGGTCGATCACGACCGCGCACGACGCCGAGCGCATCCGCGAGGTGCGCGCCAACTCGCGCGTGCTGATCACGATCGGCGCGTGCGCCAACGCGGGCGGCATCCAGGCGCTGCGCAACTACGCCGACGTGGAGGACTTCACGGCGATCGTGTACGCCTCCCCGGACTACATCTCGACGCTGCGCACGTCGACGCCGATCAGCGCGCACGTGCCTGTCGACTTCGAGCTGAACGGCTGCCCGATCGACAAGCACCAGCTGCTGGAGGTGATCGGCGCGCATCTGGCGGGCCGCCGTCCGCGCGTGCGCGCGCACAGCGTGTGCGTGGAGTGCAAGCGCCGCGGCACGGTGTGCGTGATGGTCGCGCACGGCACCCCCTGCCTGGGTCCCGTAACGCACGCGGGCTGCGGCGCCATCTGCCCCTCCTACGACCGCGGCTGCTACGGCTGCTACGGGCCGATGGAGACGCCCAACACGCAGGCGCTGAGCGCGCGCATGGCGCAGCTCGGCAGCGAGGAGATCGACCTGGTGCGCGTGTACCGCACGTTCAACGCGGGCTCGGCGGTGTTCCAGCGGGCGAGCGAGGCGCACGAGGCGCACGGGACGGATGGAGGGGGCGCGTGAGCGACGCCGGCGAGCCGCAGACAGGTGACGCGGGCGAGCCGCGGCGCACGCGCGTGATCCGCACGGACTACCTCGCGCGCGTGGAGGGCGAGGGGGCGATGTACGTGCGGCTCGACGGCCGCGAGGTGGCGGAGGTGAAACTGCGGATCTACGAGCCGCCGCGCTTCTTCGAGGCGCTGCTGCGCGGCCGCGCGTTCACGGAGGCGCCGGACATCACCGCGCGCATCTGCGGCATCTGCCCGGTGGCCTACCAGATGAGCGCGGTGCGGGCGATGGAGGACGCGTGCGGTGTGGCGATCGACGCGGGCCCGCTGCGCGACCTGCGCCGGCTGCTGTATTGCGGCGAGTGGATCGAGAGCCACAGCCTGCACGTGTACATGCTGCACGCGCCCGACTTCCTCGGCTACGCGGGCGCGGTGGAGATGGCGCGCGACCACCGCGAGATCGTCGAACAGGGCCTGCAGATGAAGAAGGCGGGCAACGCGCTGATGGCGCTGGTGGGAGGCCGCGAGGTGCACCCGATCAACGTGCGCGTGGGCGGCTTCTACAGGGCTCCCACGCGCGCCGAGCTGCGCACGCTGGTCGACCCGCTGGAGCGCGCGCGAGAGACGGCGCTTGCGACCGTGCGCTGGGCGGCGACGCTGGAGTTCCCGGACGTGGAGCGCGCGCCGGAGCTGCTCGCGCTGTCCGAGCCGGGCGCCTATCCGATCGACCGCGGGCGCATCCGCTCCGACCGCGGCCTGGACATCGAACCGGAGGAGTTCGCCGCGCACGTGGTGGAGGAGCACGTCGAGCACTCCAACGCGCTGCACGCCCGCATCCGCGAGCGCGGCACCTACCTGACGGGCCCGCTCGCGCGCTACGCGCTCGCCTCGGCGCAGCTGCGCCCGCTGGCGGCCGACGCCGCGCGCGAGGCCGGCCTCGGGGCGGTCTGCCGCAACCCGTTCCAGAGCATCGTGGTGCGCGCGGTCGAGCTGGTACAGGCGTGCGACGAAGCGCTTGCGCTCATCGACTGCTACGTCGAGCCGGACGCCCCGGCCGTCGAGGTGCTGCCGCGGCGCGCGGTCGGCCACGGCGCCACCGAGGCTCCGCGCGGCCTGCTGTATCACCGCTACGAGATCGACGACGACGGCGCGATCCTCGACGCCAGGATCGTGCCGCCGACCTCGCAGAACCAGCTCGCGATCGAGGAGGACCTGCGCGCGGTCGTCGAAGCGGGCCTGGACCTGCCGGACGAGCAGCTGTCGCTGCGCTGCGAGCAGACGATCCGCAACCACGATCCGTGCATCTCCTGCGCGACGCACTTCCTGAAGCTGACCGTCGAGCGTGGCTGAGCCGACCGCAGACCGTGCCTGAGTCGGCTGGCGGGCGCACGCGTGCGGCGGTGGCCGCACAGCCCGCGGTGGTCGTGATCGGGGTGGGCAACGCGCTGCGCCGCGACGACGGCGCGGGCGTTGAGGTCGCGCGCCGGCTGGGCGCGCGCGCCGATGCTGCGGGTGCGGCGGACGCGGCGATCGCGGTGCTGGAGTACGAGGGCGAGCCGCTGGGGTTGCTCGAGCTGTGGGAGGGCGCGCGCGGGGCGGTGCTGGTGGACGCGATCCGCTCGGGCGCTGAGCCCGGCACGATCCACCGCGTCGACGCCTCGCGGGAGCCGATCCCGGCGCTGTTGCGCGGCTCCTCCTCGACGCACGCGGTCGGGGTGGGAGAGGCGGTCGAGCTCGCCCGGGCGCTGGGGCGCCTGCCGGAGAGGGTCGTCGTCTACGGCGTCGAGGGGGCGTGCTTCGACGCCGGCAGCGGGCTATCGGAGGAGGTGGCGGGGGCCGTCGACTCGCTCGCCGAGCGGGTGCTGCGCGAGGCGCGCAGTCTGGGCGCGCGCCTGTAGCGAAGGTAAACGACGCGAGAGCCGAACGTCTTCGTCTCGACCAACTCTAGGTTGATCCTTTCGTCCAGGGTCGGGAAGTAGGGCGTGCCGCCGCCGAGCAGGACCGGGCTGACGAACAGCCGCCACTCGTCGATCAGCTCCAGCTTCATACACGCACGGGCGAGGCCGGCGCCGCCGACGGCGATGTCCTTTCCGGGCTGTTCCTTGAGCCTCGAGACCTCCTCGCCGACGCCGTCCCTGGCCAGCCTGGTGTTGCCCACCACGCTCTCCAGCGTCGTGGAGAACACGACCTTCGGCAGGGCCTTCCAGATTTGGGCGAACTTGACGTGCTCCGCGACAAGCGGACTCTCCTCAGCGGTCTCCCAGTAGACCATCGTTTCGTAGAGCCGCCGTCCGCAGAGATGCACACCGGTCTCCTGTACCTGCCGGGTGTGGAACAGAAACAGCTCCTCGTCGGGCGCCGTCCAGTCGATCGCGCCATCGGGTCCGGCGATGTAGCCGTCCAGCGACACGGTCATCGAGTAGATCAGCTTCCGCATCACGGCCCTCCCTCAGCCGCCGCTGACGCGACTGCCACCTGCCCGTAGGAGATGGCGCCGTCGTTTGGCGGGAGCTCACGCGGGATCAGCACGCGCAGACCTGACTGGCGGAGTCTCGCCGTGCAGCGCTCCAGCAGCAGCCGATTCTGGAAGACCCCGCCCGAGAGGACCACGGTCCGCACCCCTTCGCGCTGCGCCAGCAGCGACAGCGCGCGTGCGGTCGCGTTGGCGAGGCTGTTGTGGAAGCGCGAGCTTACCTCGGCCGGCGAGACCCCGGCGGCGAGGTCGTCGACGATCGCTCGCACCGTCTCGCGTGCGTCGAGTTGCAGTATCTGCCTGTCCTCGACGACCGGGAGCGGGTAGGCGTTCCGGTCGCTCGCCGGCGCGCATGTCGCTGCTGCTTCCAGCTCGATCGCAGCGCGGCCCTCGTCGCGGACCGTCATGCGGATGCCGCACAGTGCCGCCACCGCGTCGAACAGGCGCCCGACGCTGCTGGTGATCGGCGAGCTCGTGCCGCGCCGCGCGAGCTCGGCGGCCTGCTCCCAGCGCTCCGCGTCCACCCGCCCGACCATGCTCGCGGGCAGCGCAGCCTCGCCGTCGAACGCCGCGAGCAGCCACGCGCACGCCATCCGCCACGGCTCGCGGACCGCGGCGTCGCCGCCGGGAAGCCGCACGGGGTGCAGGTGCCCGACGCGCTCGGCATGCGCGAGGTCGCCGACCAGCAGCTCCCCGCCCCACACGGTCCCATCGCTGCCCAGCCCCGAGCCGTCGTAGATCGCGCCGATCGCACGCCCGCGCTCTCCGTGCTCGGCGAGCACGGCGGCCATGTGCGCGTGGTGGTGCTGCACGCCGACCAGCTCAACGTCCTCGCGCGCGAGGGCGTACCCCGTGGAGAGGTAGTCCGGATGCAGGTCGTGCGCGACCACCTCGGGCGCGACGGCGAACAGCGCCTGGAAGTGCTCGACCCCCTCGCGAAACGAGCGCAGCGTCTCCCAGTTGCGCAGGTCGCCGATGTGCTGCGAGACCCAAGCGCGCGACCCGCTCGCCACGCAGAACGTGCTCTTGAGCTCGGCGCCGCACGCCAGCATCGGTGGCGCCTGCAGCGGCAGTTTGAGGCTGCGTGGCGCGTGGCCGCGGGAGCGCCTGAGCAT
This sequence comes from uncultured Solirubrobacteraceae bacterium, assembly GCA_963756205.1. Lineage (GTDB taxonomy): Bacteria > Actinomycetota > Thermoleophilia > Solirubrobacterales > Solirubrobacteraceae > Palsa-744. The sequence continues at coordinate 720,588 of CAVWMU010000002.1, read as the reverse complement.
CATCGGACGCCCGCCGCACCCGTCGAGCGAGCGCACGATCGAGTCGTCCACGCGCACCTCGATCGGGCGGTCGTGCACGAGCAGCGCGTCGGCGACCGTGCCGAGGCGGGCGAGCGCTTCCTCGTCGCGATAGGCGATCGGCTCTGCGCTCGCGTTGCCGCTGGTCATCACGAGGGTCGCGCGCGTGTCCGCCAGCAGCAGGTGGTGCAGCGGCGTCGACGGCAGCATCACGCCGAGGTCCGGCGCCCCCGGCGCGACCGCCTCGGCGACGGGCGCGTCGTCCCGGCGGCGGGCGATCACGATCGGCCGCTCCGGGCTGCTCATCAGCTCCCGCTCGGCGGCCGTCAGCTCGACGAGCGCGCTCGCTGCGGCGAGGTCGGCGGCCATCAGCGCGAACGGCTTCTCCTCGCGACCCTTGCGCGCGCGCAGCTGTGCCACCGCCCGCTCGTCGCCGGCCCGGCACGCCAGGTGGTGGCCGCCGAGGCCCTTGACCGCCACGATCCGTCCCGCGGCCAGCGCGGCCACGGCGCCCGCCAGTGCGTCCTCGCCTGTGGGTGCGCCTTCGCCCCGAGGCGTCGCGCCGTCGCGTGCCCGGTCGAGAACCTTCGCGTGCCCGCCGCGCTCGATCAGACGCAGCGTCGGCCCGCACGCGGGGCAGGCGTTCGGCTGCGCGTGGAAGCGCCGGCTCGCCGGGTCCTCGTACTCGGCGCTACAGGCCGCGCACATGTCGAACGCGCTCATCGTCGTCCGCGCGCGGTCGTAGGGAACGCCGCGCACGATCGTGAAGCGCGGGCCGCAGTCAGTGCAGTTGATGAACGGGTAGCGGTGGCGGCGATCGCCCGGGTCGAACAGCTCCGCCAGGCAGTCCTCGCACGGCGCGACGTCCGCCGACACGAGCGCGGCTGGCGCTGCGGGCTCGCTGTTCGGCAGGGGGTCGGCGGGCGCAGCGGCTCCGTCGGGTTTCGCGGGCTCGCCCGCCCCGCCGCTGGGCAGGATCCGAAAGCCCTCCCGCCCGGCTGGCTCAAGTCGCTCGACGCGCACGCGCTCCACCACCGCCAGCGGCGGCGGCTCGCTGCTGAGGCGTGCGAGGAAACGCTCCACGGTCTCAGCCTCGCCCTCCACCTCGAGCAGCACGCCGCGCTCGTCGTTGCGCACCCAGCCCGAGAGCGCGTGCTCGCTCGCGAGCCGGTGGACGAAGGGCCGGAAGCCCACGCCCTGCACGACGCCCGCCACGCGGGCGCGGACGCGGGTACGGGCGATGGTGCTCATCACGCGCCGTCGCGCTCGCCGCGGGCGCCCGCCGCGCCGGCGTCCAGCTCGATCAGCTCGCGCAGCACGTGCCAGGCGCTGGCCTGCGCCTCCTGGATACGCGGGATGCTCTGCGAGCGGGTGACGATCACGTGGTCGGCGAGCTCGCGGGCGGCGATCGCGCCGCCGTCATAGCCGACCAGCGCCACCGTCGCCAGGCCGCGCTCGCGCGCCTCGGCGAGCGCGCGGATCACATTGGCGGAGCCGCCGCTGGTGGAGAACGCCAGCACCGCATCGCCCGCGCGGCCGTGCGCGATGACCTGGCGCTGGAAGATCGCCTCGACGCCGACGTCGTTGCCGATCGCGGTGAGGATCGACGGGTCCTCGGTCAGATCGAGCGCGCGGCGCGCCGGCCACCCGCCGGGCGCGGCGCGCAGGTCGGCGACGGCGTCCATCGCGTCGGTTGCCGAGCCGCCGTTGCCGAGTGCGAGCACCGTGCCGCCGCCGTCCAGGCGCTCGCGCAGCGCTGCCGCCGCCGCGATCAGCGCGCCGGCGCCGTCCTCGAGCGTCTGCGCGCGCAGCGCGGAGATCTCCTGCGCCTTCATCAGGATCGAGCTGCGCACGTCATCGACCACGCGCTCGAGCTCGCCCGCTCCATCGGTGGCGCCGCCGCCGGGTTGGTCTGCGAGGAACGGGTACAGGAAGCTCGCCGCGCCGATGTCGTGTGCGGGCGGCGCCGCACCCGCGGCGCCCACCCCGGGCGCCGCCGGCGCCCGATCGCGTGTCGCCAGCCGATCGCGTGTCGCCAGTCCGCGGTGCTCGAAGAACACGTGCACGAGCTCCCACAGCACGTGGTAGGCGGTCTCGGTCAGCTCCTGGCGCACGAACGCGTCGGCGAGCGGCGGCTCGAGCTCCCACTCGGCGCCGACGTGCTCGAACGCGATCGTCAGGCAGCCGCGCCGGCGGGCGGCGTCGAGCGCGACGGCCGTCTGCGCGTCTGCGCCGAACGCGACCGCGATGTCGCTGGGCTCGGCCGCAAGCTCGACCTCCTCGCGCAGCGCTCCGTGGTCGCCCGTGAGCGCAAGCGCGGGCAGCGCGCGCTTGCCGACGATCACCGGGTGCACGAACTCGACGGCCACGTGGCGCGCGTCCGAGCGCGCCTGCGGCGAGCTCCCGAGCGCCAGCAGGCGCCCGCCGTTCCAGAAGCGCTCGGCGACCAGGTTGCACAGCCGCGCCAGCGGCTCGGCCGCGGACGCGAAGAAGCGCTCGTTGGCTTCGATGCGCAGCGCCAAGAGCTCCCGCACGCGTGCGCGGGCCCGCTCATCCACAGCGGTGGCGGTCCCGCCGGCCGCGGGCATCGGGGAGCGGGCGGCGCCGCTCACGCGACGTCCGCGAGCCACTGCGCGAACGCGTCGACGCCCTCGCCGGTGCGGGCGCTGACGAGCATGTGCCGTGCGTGGGGGTTGACCTGATCGAGGTTGGCGAGGAAGCGCTCGAGCGAGAAGTCGAGGTGCGCCAGCAGGTCGATCTTGTTGATGAGCACGAGCTCGCACGCGCGGAACATGAGCGGGTACTTCAACGGCTTGTCCTCGCCCTCGGTGACTGAGGAGACCATCGCGCGCCTGTCCTCGCCGACGCGGAACTCCGCGGGGCAGACGAGGTTGCCGACGTTCTCGATCACCAGCAGGTCGATCTCCTCCAGCGGGATCGCGCCGAGCGCGGAGCGCACCATGTTGGCGTCGAGGTGGCACTCGCCGCCGAAGCCCGGGTCGGTGTTCAGCTGCGTGACGGGAACGTGCAGCGCGGACAGGCGCTCGGCGTCGAACGAGCCCTGCACGTCGCCCTCGAGCACGCCCACGCGCACGTCGCCGAGGCCGTCCATGAGCACCCGCTCGAGCAGCGCCGTCTTGCCCGCGCCGGGAGCGCTCATCAGGTTGACCACGCGCACGCCCGCGCGGTCGAAGTCAGCGCGGTTGGCGCGCGCGATCGTGTCGTTCGCGTCGAGCACGTCGGTCGCGACTCTCACCTTGCTGCGGTGCACGGCTCCTCCTTCGCGTCCTCGTGCGGCTCCCCCGCGTGCCCCTGCGGCTGCCCCTCCGGCCCCTCCTGCACCTCGATCGAGTCGACGGTGAGCTCCTCGCCGCTGAGCACGGTCACCTCGCCGCCGGAGCAGCGCGGGCAGCGAAACGCCGGCTCGTGCAGCTCCCACTCGCGCCCGCACCCGCAGCGCAGCCGTGCCGGCGCCACGTGCGTTCGCAGCTGCGCACCCTCGCAGCTGGTTCCGCGAGAGACGATCTCGAAGTAGAAGGAGAGCGTGCTCGGAACCACCTGACGCAGCGCGCCGGCGGTCACGTCCACCGCCACCACCGGGCGCCCGTCCGCGTGCGCAAGCGCGGCGTCGAGTATCGAGCGGCTGAGCGACAGCTCGTGCATCAGCAGATCCGGGGTAGCGGGTCGCCTGCGAGCAGGTCCAGCACGCGCCGCCCGCCGAAGGCGGTGTCGACGAGCACCATCCCGGGCGGCTCGGCCAGGACCTCGCCGATGTCCGCCGCCTGCTCGCAGCCGGGGACCGCGCGCAGCGCGTCGAGCGCCACCCGCGCAAGCTCCGGCGCTACGAACGCGACGAGCTTGCCCTCGTTGGCGACGTACAGCGGATCGATCCCCAGCAGCTCGGCGGCGCCGGCGACGGCAGGTGCGACGGGCACGTCGCGCTCGCGCACGAGCGCCGCCACCCCGGACGCGCGCGCGAGCTCGTTGAGCGCCGAGGCGACGCCGCCGCGGGTGGCATCGCGCATGCAGTGCACGCCGGCGCCGGCCGCGTCGAGCAGCGCGTCGACGGCCGGCCACAGCGAGCGCGTGTCCGAGCGGATGTCGGCCTCCAGCGCGAACTCGTCGCGCGCGAGCATGATCGCCATCCCGTGCTCGCCGATCGCGCCCGAGACCAGGATGCGGTCGCCGGGCGCGAGCGCCGAAGTCGACAGCTCGGCGCGCGGGTCGAGCACCCCCACGCCGGTGGTGCACGCGTACATCCGATCGGCGTGGCCGCGCTCGACGACCTTGGTGTCGCCCGCGACCACCTGCACCCCCGCCTCGCGCGCGGCGCGGGCGATCGCGTCGATCTCCGCGCGTAGCTCCTGCGCCGCCAGCCCCTCCTCGAGCACCAGCGACAGCGTCAGCGCGAGCGCCCGCGCGCCAGAGACGGCGAGGTCGTTGACGGTGCCGTTGACGGCGAGCTCGCCGATCGAGCCGCCGGGGAAGCGGATGGGGGTGACGACGAAGCTGTCGGTGCTGAGCGCCAGGCGCACGCCGTCCGCCGACACTGTCCCCGCGTCGCCGAGCGCGGCGAGCGCGTCGTTGCGCAGCGCCGGCAGCAGCAGCCCCTCGATCAGCGACTGCGAAGCCTTGCCGCCGGCGCCGTGCGCCATGGTGATGCGCTCGTCGCGAAAGCGCGCCGGCCTGGCGCGCGTGCGCTGCACGATCTCACCGATCCGCTGCTCGCGCGTGGCGCCGCTCACACCGCCACCTCGCTGCGGCCGGCCACCTCGCGCCGGTCCTCGCCCTCGCCTGCGTGGGCCACCTCGCCGTGGCCGACGGCATCGCGCGCGCCGGCATGGCGACCGAAGTTGTAGTAGGCGGCGCAGGCGCCCTCGGGCGAGACCATGCAGGTGCCGATCGGGCGTCTCGGGCGTGCAGGCGGTCCCGAACACCTTGCACTCCCACGGCTTGATGGACGCCCTTGAGCACCTCGCCGCACTGGCACGCCTTGGGATCGGCGACCCGGACGCCGGGGACGCTGAAGCGCAGCTCGGCGTCGAGCTCGGCGTACTTCTGGCGGACAGCCGCAGCCCGCTCTGGGAGATGAAGCCGAGGCCGCGCCACTCGAAGTGGGGACGCAGCTCCATCACCTCGCCGATGGCCTGCGAGCGCGCGCGGGTTGCCGTCCCAGGGCACCACGCGCGCGTACTGGTTCTCGACCTCGGAGCCGGCCCTCGGCGAGCTGCGCAGCAGCATGTGGATCGACTGCAGGATGTCGAGCGGCTCGAATCCGGCCACCACGAGCGGCTTGCCGTAGTCCTCGGCGATGAACTGGTAGGGCCGCGCGCCGATGACGGTGGACGACGTGCCCGGGGCCGATGAAGCCGTCGATCTCGAGCGTCCGGCGAGTCCAGGATCGCGCGCAGCGGCGGGATGATGGTGACGTGGTTGCAGAAGCACGAGAAGTTGGCGACGCCCTCGGCCCTGGCGCGCATCAGCGTCAGCGCGGTGGACGGCGCGGTGGTCTCGAAGCCGATCGCCATGAACACGACCTCCCGCTCGGGGTTGCGCCGGGCGATCGCGAGCGAGTCCAGCGGCGAGTAGACCATGCGGATGTCCGCGCCCTGCGCCTTGGCGTCGAGCAGGCTGCCGCGGCAGCCGGGCACGCGCAGCATGTCGCCGAAGCACGTGAAGATGACGTCCGGCTGGCGCGCGATCGCGATGCCGTCGTCGACCCGGCCCATCGGGATCACGCACACCGGGCAGCCGGGTCCGTGCACGAGCTCGACGGCGTCGGGCAGCATGCCCTCGATGCCGTGCTGTAGATCGTGTGGGTGTGCCCGCCGCACACCTCCATCAGCTTGTACGTGCGCCCCGGCTCCAGCCGCGAGCGGATCTCGGCGGCGAGCGCGCGCCCGAGCTCGGCGTCGCGGAACTCCTCCGCGAACCTCACGGGCGGCCGCCGATCGCGCTCATGGCTGTCCCCGCGTCATTCGACCGCGCTCTCCTGCAGCTCGCGCAGCTCCTGCTCGTACTCGGCGCCCATCTCCGCCAGCAGCGCGAGCGTGGCGAGCGCCTCGCGCTCGTCGATCTGCGACAGCGCGAAGCCGACATGGATCAGCACCCAGCTGCCGACGAGCGCGTGCGGGTCGTCGCCGAGCAGCGCAAGGTTGACGGTGCGCCTGACGCCGGCGACGTCGACCTTGGCTAGCTGGCTGGCGGCGTCGACGACCTCCACGACTCGGCCGGGAATCGCCAGGCACACGCCCGCTACTCCAGGGCGATCGCGCGCATGACGTGCTCGTCGGGGAGCTTGTTGAGGATGCTGCGCAGGATCTCGCGCTCGTCGGCCTGCTCGCGCTGCAGGTCGTTGAGCAGCAGCCGCACGGCGCTGTGGGTGATCTTCATCTGCTGGGGCTCGAGCGACACGGTCACCGTCCCCTGCGCGTCGGGCGGCTGCTCGAGGCCGTCGATGACCTCGCGCGCAAGACGCCGGATCTCGGGCTGGCGCGCCTCGTCGGAGATCAGCAGCCGCAGTGCGCTGGCTGCCACCGGCACCTCGTCGGGGCTGAGGAAGAGGTGGTAGGGGGGTGCGGAGTCGCTCGCCGGATCGCTCATGCTTGTTAGCCTACCGACGGCACGGGGGCGAGCACTGCGGCGTCCCACTCACAACGTCAGGGAAATAAACGGATGCCCGAAGGGGCGTGGGGGCCCTAGGTTCTGCTCATGACCGACACAGGAACAGCTCAGAGAAAGCAGGCTGGAAGCGCAGCGCAGGCCGACGGCCTGTTCGTTGATGTGCTGTGCGCGGTGGACGGGAGGCGCAGGAGCTACGCGGCGGTCGAGCAGGCGGCGATCCTCGCGGGTCCGCAGGCGCGCATAACGCTGCTCGCGGTGACGGCGGAGGCGGGCAGCGGCGTTTACAAGCATGCGGCGATCAGCCCGCGCCGGGCGGAGGGGATCCTCGAGCACGCCGAGCGACTCGCGCAGGAGGCGGGCGTGTCGTGCACCGGGGTGATCGAGCCCGAGGGGCCCCCCACGCAACAGGTGCTCAAGCACGCCGCCGGGCGCGACCTGCTCGCCCTGGGCGCGCCCGCGACCTCGTGGCTGGGCGGAAGGTTCCTCGAAAGCGTCGCCGACGGGGCGCTGGACGTGCTCACGGCGCCCATGCTCGCGGCGCGCGCGCTGCCGGCGGGTGCACACCGCTTCCCGGAGCGCATCCTGCTGGCGAGCGACGGGCTGGACGGATCGGACGAGCTGGTCGACTGGGTCGGGCGGCTCGCGGGCGAGCACGGCTCGAGCGTGACGCTGCTGCACACGATCGGCGTGGAGTCCAACGCGCGGCCGCATCGCATCCAGGAGCAGGGCAACAGGCTGGAGCGCGCGATCGACGGCGCGTGCGTGGCGCGGGTCGAGGTCGGCGCCCCCGCGGAGCTGATCATCGACGCCGCCAAGGGCGACGCGAGCTCGCTCGTGGTGATGGGCAGTCGCCGCCTGGGCGGCCTGAAGGCGATCGGCAGCGTCAGCAGGAAGGTCGTCCACAAGGCGCACTGCTCGGTGCTGCTAGTGCCGCCGGACTGGCTCGCGGGCTAGTCGGGCGCCGGGCGAGTCACTCGGCGGGGATCGTCGCGCGCGCCTGCCCGCGCTCGCGCAGGGTGCGCGCGAGCCAGCCGCCGGTTGCGGTCAGGAGCATGCCGGCGATGGCGGTGACGACGGCGAGCAGCGGTGGGAAGCTGCCGAGCGATACCTTCGCGTGCGTGCCGGCGATCAGGTGCGCGAGCAGCAGGCCGACGCCGTAGACGAATCCCGCGACGAGGCCGCGGTCGGCGCCGCCCCAGCCGTCCTGGTGCTCGAAGCCGGCGATCACGCTGGCGAGCGCGACGAACGCGGCGTAGCCCCAGTAGGCGCCGCTGGAGACGCCCACGAGCACGCCGGCGACCGCGCCGGCGATCGCCGGGATGACGCCGCCGATCACGATCTGCGCAGGGCGCGGACGGTCGCGGAACAGCACTGGTTGATACATCGCTCTCCTCCCCGAAGGTGCAGGCAAACCCTACCGCGTCGTCATAACCTGCGTGCCACGTGGCACACACCGGTGCGCCCCTCCGCCTGTCGGTCCTGGATCAGTCCCCGATCTCCCAGGGGTCCTCGGGCGCGCAGGCGCTCGCGAACACGCTCGACCTCGCGCGCCTGACCGACCGGCTGGGCTATCACCGCTACTGGGTGGCCGAGCACCACGGCGGCCCGATGCTCGCGGGCCCGAGCCCCGAGGCGCTGATCGGGCCGATCGCGGCGGCGACCGAGCGCATCCGCGTGGGCAGCGGCGGCGTGATGTTGCCGCACTACAGCCCGCTGAAGGTGGCGGAGACGTTCAGCGTGCTCGCGGCGCTGTTCCCGGGACGCATCGACCTGGGCCTGGGGCGCGCGGCGGGCACCGATCCGATGACCACCTACGCCCTGCAGCGCGATCGCCGCCAGGCCGCGCCCGACGACTTCCCCGAACAGCTGGTGGAGCTGCTCGGGTACCTCGAGGACCGACTGCCTGCGGATCATCCCTTCGCGCGCCTGGCAAAGACGCTGCCCGGGCGTCCGCACAAGCCCGAGCCGTGGCTGCTCGGCTCCTCGCCGCAGAGCGCCATCTGGGCCGCCGAGCTCGGGTTGCCGTACGCGTTCGCGGACTTCATCAACCCAAACGGCGCGGAGATCGCGGCGCTGTATCGCGAGCGCTTTGCCGAACACGAACACGCTGACGCCACGCCGCGCACGGCGGTGGGCGTGTGGGTGATCTGCGCAGACAGCGACGAGGAGGCACAGCGGCTGGCCGCCAGCGGGCGGATGACGTTCACGCTGCTGCGCCGCGGCCAGCTGATCGCCGTGCCGCCGCCCGAGGATGCGTTGCGCTTCCTCGAGGCCGAGGAGCGCAGCCGCGGGCGCCAGGGCGCCGCCGCCCCGCGCTCGGAGCGCCGCGCGGTGGTTGGATCGCCGCAGAACGTGCGCGCCAAACTCGCGGAGGTGGTTGACAGCTACGGCGCCGAAGAGGCGATCGTCGTGTGCATCACCTACGAGCACGAGGCGCGCCGGCGCTCCTACGAGCTGCTGGCGGAGGCGTTCGAGCTGTCGGGCGAGATCTGAGGGCGGGTATTTTGTCGCTGTGAGCAACCCGCGAGGGCCAGGGCCTCGGCTCGGCGGTGCTGCGCCCGGTGCTCGAGCAGTGCGACCGCGACGGCGTCGCCGCGTACGTGGAGTCCTCCAAGGAGCGCAACCTCGACTTCTACGCGCGCCACGGCTTTCGCGTGACCGACGAGCTGCGCCTGCTGCGCGGCCCGCCGATGTGGGCGATGTGGCGCGAGCCGCGGTCCTAGCCGCGCCCGCGCGGTGATCCGCGGCTGCGCCGCCTCCGTATAGACGGAAAACAAAGCCGAAGCGGAGGTGCAGAAGATGTCAGGGCAAGCGAATGACGAGCTCGCGCCGCAGCCGCCCGGGATCGTCGAGCGCCTCGTGCGCGACGACGTCGACCGCAGGCGATTCCTGAAGATGGCGGGAGGCGCCGGCGCCGCGAGCTTCAGCGCGTTCGTGCTCGCCGCGTGCGGTGGCGGGGGCAAGACCGCTTCGATGGCGGCGCGCACGGCGGCGAGCACCTCCACCACGGCCAGCAGCGGCGACCTGGCGATCCTCAACTACGCGCTCACGCTCGAGTACCTCGAGACGGGGTTCTACGAAAAGGTTGTCGCGTCGGGCCTGTTCACGGGCAAGGTCGGCGCGCTGATCAAGCGCTTCGGCGGAGAGGAGCGGACGCACGTCGAAGCGCTCAAAGGAGCGGTCGAAAAGCTGGGCGGGACCCCCGCGGCCAACCCGAACGGCAGGTTCCCGATCACCAGCGCGACGCAGGTCGCACAGCTGGCGTACACGGTCGAGAATCTCGGCGCGGCCGCCTACCTCGGACAGGCGGGCAACATCCAGAGCCCGGAGATCCTCGCCACGGCGCTCGCGATTCACAGCGTCGAGGCACGCCACGCGGCGAGCCTCGGCACGCTCGTCAAGAGGTCCATCACCCCGGATGGCGCGTTCGCCAAGCCGGCCGACATGTCAACGGTGCTGGCGGCGGTCAAGCCGTTCCTGGCCTGAGCGCAGCGACAGATAAGGAGACAGAGCGATGTCCAACGAAAGACCTTCCGACGGCGCGTCGACGCGAGCGGCCGGCCCCGAGCTGGCGGACGTGGAGGTGCACGGCGTCACGCGCGCGAGCTTCATCCTGCGCGGCGCGCTCGCCGCGGGCGCGGCCTACGGCGCGGCCGGGGTGACGCCGGCCGTCTCGCAGGCGCTCGCAGCCTCGGGCGGCGGCGACGTGGAAATCCTCAACTTCGCCCTGACGCTCGAGTACCTGGAGTCGGACTTCTACAACGTCAAGGGCAGCCAGGTCGGGCTCAGCGGCCGGGCCAAGGCGTACGCGAGTCTGTTCGGCGAAGAGGAGCAGGATCACGTGAACGCGCTGAGTACCGTGATCAAGCAGCTGGGCGGCACGCCCGTCGCCAAGCCGACGTTCGTGTTCCCTGCCAGCAGCGAAAGATCGTTTCTGGCGCTGGCGTCGGTGCTCGAGAACACGGGCGTCGGGGCCTACAACGGAGCCGCGCCGTCGCTGCAGAGCAAGACGGTGCTCGCGGCCGCCGGCGGCATCGTGCAGATCGAGGCTCGCCACGCCGCCGCGATCGACCTGCTGATCGGCCGGAGCCCCACACCCGATGGCGGCTTCGACGTGCCGCTGACGAAGACGGAAGTGCTCGCCAAGGCGGGGCCTCTGATCAAGGCGTAGGCGATCGGCGGGGCGGGCGTAACAATGAGACCGATGTTCAAGCCGCTGCGCTTTGTCGCCAGCCGATCCCAGACCGGCAGCTCGGCCGCCGGTCTGGGCGTGCTCGCGGACGAGGAGCTGATGCATCTGGTCTACGCGGGTCAGGCGGCGGCGTTCGAGGCGATCTACGACCGCCACGCGGACGCGGCGTTCTCGCTCGCGTACCGCATGTGCGGGCAGCGGGCGCTCGCGGAGGACGTCGTGCAGGAGGCGTTCCTCTCGCTGTGGCGCAGCGCCGCGCGCTATGACCGCGGTCGCGGGAGCGTGCGCACGTGGGTGCTCGGTGTCGTGCACAACCGGGCGATCGACGCGCTGCGCCGTCGCACGGTCCACGATCGCGGGCGCGTGAGCGCGGAGGGCATCGAGGAGCGGCTCGCGGCGCCCGAGCGCACCGACGTCGAGTTCGCCCGGCGTGACGAGGCGCGTGAGATCCGCGACGCGCTCGAGCAGCTGCCGGACGAGCAGAGCCGCGTGATCGAGCTTGCGTACTTCGGGGGGCTGACGCACGTGGAGATCGCCTCGATGCTGGAGGTGCCGGTGGGCACCATCAAGGGGCGCATGCGCCTCGGCCTGGCCAAGATGCGCATGACGCTCGGAGATCCTGCGGAGGTTGTGCAGTGAGCACGGACACGCCACACATCGACCCCGAGCGCTGTGGCGGCAACGCTGCGCCGTACGTGCTCGGCGCGCTGACCGACGAGGAGCACGAGGCCTTCCGCCGCCACCTCGAGTCGTGCGCGGTCTGCCGCGAGGAGGTCGCCGCGCTGCAGGTCGTCGCCGCGGCGCTGCCGGCGGCGGCCCCGCGGCTGAGCGCGCCGCCCGAGCTCAAGCGGCGGGTGATGTCGAGCGTGCGCGCGGACGCGCGCCGGCACGCCTCGCGGGACGCGAGTCGGCCCGCGCACGCGCCGACTGCCCGCGGGCGTGCGGCGGCTGAGCGGGCCGGCGCCCGGCACCCGTCCGCGCTCGCCTGGCTGCGGTGGCGGCCGAACCTCGCGGTGGCGGTGCTCGCGGCCGCGGTGATCGCGCTGGCGGTGATTGCGCTCGTCCCCGGCTCGGGCGGCGGCACGCGCGTCTCGCGCGCGACCGTGCTCCCGCGCGGGGCGAGCGCGTCGCTGAGCGTCAGCAATGGGCACGCGCAGCTGAACATCGCCGGCATGCCGCAGTCCGCCCCCGGTCGCGTGTACCAGGTCTGGCTCAAACGCTCGGCATCCGGCCGGCCGCTGCCGACGGACGCGCTGTTCACCGTCGCCGCCGGCGGCGAGGCCAGCGTCGGCGTGCCCGGCAGCGTGAACGGCGTCAGGGAACTGATGGTCACCTCCGAGCCGCTCGGCGGCAGTCGCGTCCCGACGCTGCCCGCGCTGATCGTCGTGCGCGTGAGCTGACCCGCCGACAGCTCGCTGATCGCGGATCGCAGCTTCGCGTATCGCTGCTTCGGTGTCGCCTCTTGCGGGCCGCGATCCCTGCCGTGCTATTGTTAACCATATGGCTAACAGTCAGACGCTGGACCGAACTTTCGCGGCGTGCGCGCACCCGATCCGCCGGGGCATCCTCGAACGGCTGAGCGAGGGCGAGCTGACGGTGGGGGAGGCGACGCGTGACTTCGGCGTGTCCAAGCCGGCGATCAGCAAGCACCTGAAGGTGCTCGAGGAGGCGGGCGCGATCGTGCGCGTGGTCGACGGGCGCACACACAGGCTGCGGGTTTGCGAGCACGCGCTCGACGACGCCGACGACTGGATGGACCGTCAGCGCCGGCTGTGGGAGCGCAAGCTGGACGTGGTCGAGCAGTACCTGCAGGAGCAGCGAGAAACCACACCCCGAAAGGAGCGCACATGAGCGCGATCGATTCCACCACCCTGCGCCTCGAGCGCACGTACGACGCGAGCGCGGAGGAGGTGTTCGACGCCTGGACCAACCCCGAGGTGCTGCGGCGCTGGTGGGTCGTGGACCCCGCGTGGCGCACGCCCGTCGCGGACGTCGACCTGCGCGTGGGCGGCACCTACAGGCTGTCGATGGAAGACCCGGACGACGGCACCTTCCACACCGTGCGGGGCGAGTACCGGGAGGTGCGCCGACCCGAGCGCCTGGTGTACAGCTGGTGCTGGGAGGACGCGGGGGGACAGACCGGGCACGAGAGCACCGTCACGGTCGAGTTCCTCGAGGACGGCGAGCGCACGACGGTGGTGCTGGAGCACTCGGGTCTGGAATCGCCCGACTCCCGCGATCGTCACCTCCACGGCTGGCAGGCGTGCCTGGAGATGCTCGAGACGCGCATCTTCGTGCCGGCGCAGCAGGCGTCCTGAAGGCGGCCTGACGAAGCCGGACTCACCCCACACTGAAACAAAACGAAACGGAGGATCACGATGGCGAAGTACCTGCTTGCGTACAAGGGTGGCGGCATGGCCGATGGCGACGCGGAGCGCGAGGCGGCGATGGCGGCGTGGGGCACGTGGTTCGGAAGTCTCGGCCCGGCTGTGGTGGACCCTGGCAACCCGTTCGGGCCGTCCTCGACGGTGGCGGCCGGTGGCGGCGTCAGCAACGGAGCGCCGTCTGGGCTGACCGGTTACACGGTCCTGAGCGCCGACAGCCTCGACGCGGCGAACGAGCTCGCCAAGGGCTGCCCGATCCTCGACGCCGGTGGCAGCGTCGACGTGTACGAGACGGTCGCGTTGATGTAGGCGCTCAGCTCACGCGCAGCTCCTCTTCGCCCACGCGCACGACGTCGCCGCGGTGCAGCTGGCGGCCGCGGCGCGTCTCGCGCTCGCCGTTCACCGACACGGGCTCGCTCGCCAGCAGCGCCTTGACCTCGCTGCCGCTGTCGACGACGCCGGCGAGCTTCAGCAGCTGCCCGAGCCTGATGGTCTCGCCTGTGATCGGGATCTCGCTGGCCACGAGCTGGCGAATGTAGCCGAGCGGGCGCGTCCAACCCAGCCCGGCGCAGCCCCGAGCCGGATCACACCCGGTGGGTAACAAGTCGGTCCCGCCAGATGCGCTAGCCTCGCGACACCGTGGGCGAGCGCAGCGAGTACACGCCGGGAACGTTCTGCTGGAGCGAGCTGAGCACGACCGACCAGGAGGGGGCGAAGGCGTTCTACGCGGGTCTGCTCGGCTGGGAGGCAGAGGACACGCCCATGGGCGACGGCGCGTACTACTCGATGCAGCTGGTCGGCGGCAAGCGGGTCGCGGCGATCGCCCCGCAGCCCCAGCAGCAGCGCGATGCCGGTGTGCCGCCGCTGTGGAGCTCGTACGTGTCGGTGGACAGCGTGGACGCGACCGCCGAGCGTGTGAGCGAGCTCGGTGGGACGGTGCACGCGCCGCCGTTCGACGTGATGACGGTCGGGCGCATGGCGGTGATCCAGGACCCGCAGGGCGCGTTCTTCATGCTGTGGCAGCCGCGCGAGCGCATCGGCGCGGAGCTGGTCAACGCACCCGGCGCGCTGGTGTGGAACGAGCTGCAGTCCCCCGACCTCGATGCGTCGGCGTCCTTCTACGGCGATCTGTTCGGCTGGACGATGCAGCAGGCCGAGGGCACGCCGGATCGCTATCTGACGATCAAGAACGGCGCGGCGAACAACGGCGGCATGCGCGGGCTCACGCCGCCGTCGCCGCCGAGCTGGCTCGTGTACTTCGGCGTCGAGGACATCGAGCGGGCGCTCGCGAACGTGGACGCGCTCGGCGGCTCGACGCTGGCCGGGCCGATCGAGATGGGTATCGCGAAGTTCGCGATCGTCGCGGACCCCCAGGGCGCGGTGTTCGCGCTGTACGCGGGCGAGCTCGAGCCCTAACCGCGCTGGCTGGGCGGCGCGCCGCCGGCGCCCGCCCCGGCCCCGTTGCGCCGTTCGGCCATGTCGGCGCCGGTGGTGGTAGTCATCACTACGGCGGCGCTGCCGCCGATCGCGCGGCGCACGAGGCCGGGCGCGAGGATCCGCAGCACGGCGGCGAGCGCATACGCGCGCGGCACGTAGCGTTCGGGCTTGCGGCCGATGCCGGCCTCGTAGATCGCCTCGGCGGCGCGCTCGGGCGTGGATACGAGCCAGCGCGTCCACGGCTTGGCGGTGAGCTCCGACTGGGGAAAGCCCTCGGTGGAGATGAAGCCGGGCAGCACCAGCCCGACGTGCACGCCGCCGGCGTGCTCCTCCGCCCACAGCGCGTCCGACCAGCCGGCGAGCGCGAACTTGGAGGCGCTGTAGGCCCCCGACCCGGCGCGCGCAACCCGGCCGGCGGTGGAGGCGACGTTGACCATCGCGCTCGGCGCGGAGGCGCGCAGCAGCGGCAGCAGCGCCTCGGTGAGCCGCACCTGCGCGTCGAAGTTGATCGCCATGGTGCGCTGCACGTTCTCGTAGCCGCCTTCGGCGAAGCGCGCGCGCCAGGCGGCGCCGGCGTTGTTGACGAGCAGGTCGAGCCGGCCGTGGCGCTCGAGCACGTGCTCGCGGATGCGCGCGGGCGCGTCCTCCTCGAGCAGGTCGACCGCGACGTAGCTCACGCGCCCCTCGCCGCCGGCGACGCCCGCGCCGCCGAGCTCGCGGGCGAGCTCTCGCAGGCGCTCCTCACGGCGGGCGACGAGCACGAGCGCGGAGCCGGGCTCGCGGGCGAGCCGCCGTGCGGCGGCTTCGCCGATGCCGCTCGAGGCGCCGGTTATCAGCATGACCGCGGCCATCGGAGCGTTAGCCTGTCAGATTGGCGAAGACCATGAGCACGCCCGCACACAGCGACGTCGACGGCGTCGCTTCCGCCAGTCGGCGATCGCCGCGCAAGCGCGAGGCGATCGAGCTGTTCCGCGGCCTGCCGCGGCGTTATGATGCGCTGTCGGCGGCGCTCAGCTTCTGGCAGGATCCGCGCTGGCGGCGGGCGCTCGTGAGCGAGGTGGCGCCGGCGCGGGGGCAGCGCGTCCTCGACGTGGCGACGGGCACGGGGATGGTCGCGGCGGAGCTGCTGGCGCGCGCGGACTGCTCGGTGGTGGGGATCGATCAGAGCGCGGAGATGCTGGCGGCGGCGCGTGCCCGCTTCGCGGCGCTCGCGCCGGCCGACGGGCGCCCGCGCGTGGAGCTGGTCGAGGGGCAGGCGGAGGCGCTGCCGTTCGCTGACGACAGCTTCGACGCGCTGACGTTCACCTACCTGCTGCGCTACGTGGACGACCCGCAGGCGACGATGCGCGAGCTGGCGCGCGTGGTGCGGCCGGGAGGGCGCGTGGCGTCGCTGGAGTTCGGCGTGCCGCCGTGGCCGCCGGCGCGCGCGGCGTGGCGGCTGTACACGGCGATCGGGCTGCCGGCGCTCGGGCGGCTGGCCTCGCGCGACTGGGCGCGCGTGGGTCGCTTCCTCGGCCCGAGCATCCGCGGCTTCTACGAGCGCCATCCGCTGGATGCGATCGTCGGCTACTGGCAGCAGGCCGGGCTGCGGGACGTGCGCGTGCGGCGCATGAGCCTTGGCGGGGGCGTGGTGATGTCCGCGACCAAGCGCGCGGATGGCGGCGATACGCCCGCGCCCGACGCCGAGCGCGAGGGTTGACGTGGCGATGGGCGCCACGCACGAGCGCCCCGTCCCGCCACGCGAGCGCCCGGCGTTCTACTCGCGCGGCGGCGGGCGCGTGGGCGACGCGGTGACGCTGCTGCACCCGCCCTACACGGCATGGCACCTGAGCTACTTCGCGCTGGGCGCGGCGGTCGCGCCGAAGCTCCATGTGGACCGCCTGCTGTGGGGCCTGGCAGCGTTCGCGCTGGCGGTGGGCGTCGCGGCGCACGCGCTCGACGAGCTGCACGACCGGCCGCTGCGCACGAGCATCGGCGACCGGACGCTGGTGTGCGCGGGCGTCGCGGGTGGGCTGGGCGCGGTGGCGATCGGGGTGGCGGGCGTGCTGACGGTGACGGTGTGGCTGGCGCCGCTGGTGCTGGCGGGGGCGCTGTTCATGCCCGCGTACAACCTCGAGCTGGCGGGCGGGCGCTTCCACAGCGACCTGTGGTTCGCGATCGGCTGGGGCGCGTTCCCGGCGTTCACCGGGTATTTCGTCAACGCCGAGAAGGTGGCGCTCCCGGGTGTGCTGATCGCGGCGGGCTGCCTGGCGATGAGCGTCGCGCAGCGTCGTTTGAGCTCGCGGGCGCGCGAGCTGCGCCGTCGCACGCTGGCGGTGAGCGGCACGCGCACGCTGAGCGACGGCAACACCGAGCAGCTGTCGCTCGCCGGGCTGCTGGCGCCGCTGGACGGCGCGCTTGCGGCGCTGTCGCTGGCGATGGTCCTGACCGCGTGCGCGCTCGTCGTGGCGCGGCTGTGACAGCCACGGCGGCCCGCCCCTCCCTAGGCCTCCAGCAGGTGCGCGCCCGGCCCGGGGCGCACCTCGCGCGCGTCGGCGGGGCAGCGCACGCCGGGCGCGAACAGGCCGAGCACGCTGCCCCCGAAGCCGCCGCCGACGACGCGGGCGCCGCACGCGCCGGCGTCGCGCAGCCGCTGGACGGCTGCCTCGACGGCGGGGGTGGAGACCTCGAAGTTCTCGCGCAGGCTGACATGGGAGGCGTTCAGCAGCAGCCCGACGGCGTGCAGGTCGCGCTCGCTCAGCGCGCTCACGGCCTGGCGCACGCGCTCGTTTTCCTCGAGCACGTGCAGCGCGCGGCGGCGCAGGGGCTCTGGCAGCTGCTCGACGCCTGCGGCCTGGGCGTCGCGCAGCGACTCGACGCCGAGCAGTCGGCAGGCCTGCGCGCACTCGGCGCGTCGCTGGTTGTAGCCGGAGCTCGCGTGCAGGTGGCGCTCGCCGGAGTCGAGCACCACGAGCCGCCAGTCACCGAGCGCCAGCGGCACGGGCTCGACGTCGAGCGTGCGGAAGTCGATGCACAGCGCGGTGTCGGGCGCGCCGTAGAGCGAGGCGAGCTGGTCGAGCAGGCCGGTGTGGGCACCGACCCAGTCGTTCTCCACGCGCGCGCACAGCCGCGCGAGGTCGGTCCGCGCCAGCTCCCTGACGCCGCCGCCGTCGTGCCGTCCGCCGTGGACGGCGGCGGCGCGCGCCCCGAGCTCGATCAGCGCTAGGCACAGCGCGACCTCGAGCGCCGCCGATGAGGAGAGCCCGCCGCCGAGCGGCAGCTGGCCGCTGATCTCAAGGCGCGCGCCGACGAGCGGGAAGCCGGCGCGGGCGAGCTCGGCGACGGCGCCGCGCAAGAACGCGCGCCAGCCATCAGCGGGCTCGGGCGCGGCCAGGGCGAACTCGTCGCGCTCGTCGAGATCGCGTGCATACGCCTCGACGCGCGCCGCGCCGGGTGTGCCGGGGGGCTCGGCCTCGGCGCTGACTGTGACGCCCTCGGCGATCGCGAACGGCAGCGCGAGCCCGAGGTTGTAGTCGGTGTGCTCGCCGATCAGGTTGACGCGCCCCGGCGCGAACGCGCGGCAGCGCTCAGGCGGCACGTTCGATCGCCTCGCGCAGCTTGACGGCGGACTCCTCGGGCAGCGTGTCGGAGATGAACGTGCCGGCGCCCTGCTCGGAGCCGGCGAGGTACTTGAGCTTGTCGGCGGTGCGCAGCGGCGGGTAGAGCTCGACGTGCAGGTGGCCGTGTCGCGCTGCTGCGCCGGAGCAAGTCGCCTCGGCGCCGGCGTCAGAGGTGTCCACGGTGGGCGCCTGATGGACGACCATCACGTAGGGGAAGGGCCGCTCGAACAGGGCGTCGTAGCCGCGCACGAGCGCCTGCAGCGCGGCGGCGAGCAGGCGCAGCTCCTCGGGCTCGCAGTCGAGCAGGCTAGGCCGGTGCTCGCGCATGACGACGTGCGCCTCGTATGCCCAGCGGGCGGCATACGGGACGTACACGACGACGCCGTCGTTCTCGTGCACGATGCGACATCCGTCCTCGAGCTCGCGCTCGAGCAGCGCGCACGGCGCGCAACCCCCCAGGCGCTCGTCGGCGGCGAGCTCGAGCGCCGCGACGGGCGGCACGAATGGGAAGCCGTAGATCTGGCCGTGCGGGTGGTGCAGGGTGACGCCGACCTCGACGCCGCGGTTTTCGAAGATGAACACGTAGTCTATGTCCTCGCGCGCGCCCAGCTCGGCGTAGCGGTGACGCCACACCCACATCAGCGCCTCGACGCGCTCGGGCGCGAGCGTGGCGAGCGAGGCGTCGTGGTCGTCGGTGTAGACGACGACCTCGGCGGCGCCGTGCGGGGCTTGGAAGGCGGGGAAGAGGTTGTCGAAGACCGCTATCTCGAACGACGGGAAGGGGATCTCGGTCCGCGGTCCCCCCGGGCGTGTGGCGTCCAGCGGGCAGTGGTCGCGCGCGGGCAGGAACGTGCGCTCCTGGCGGTGGATCGCGTAGACGACCTCCTCGCCGCGCAGCTCGGCGAAGCGCCGGGCGCTCTGCGAGCGCTCGCTCACGTGCGCGCCCGCGTATCGCAGGTGTAGAGGATCAGCGCGCGACCGTCGTCTTTGACGTGGCGCGCGATCGCGACCGGGCCCGTGCGCTCGACCGGGCCAGGGCGCGCGTCTCCCCGCGTGCGCTCGTCCGACCCCGGCCGCTCGTCCTGCCCGGGTTGCTCGTCCTGCTCGGGCGGCTCGGCTCCTGTTCCGGCCATGGCCCGAGGGTATACCTCGACAGGGTTCGACCATCGGCTCGGCGGCCCGGAGCCCCGCGGCGCGTCTGCCGGGCGGCCCGGGCCTCGTGCCCGAGCGGCCGGCGTTCGGAGTCTGCGGGTTTTCCGAGGGTCAGGAGCGGGCATTCCGCATGCTCGGTTGACTATGGTTCGCCGTGGCGGGAAGGTAGCGGCGGGATGCCGGACACAATGTTGTGACCCTGCGAAACGAGGAGGCGGACCATGTCGGACACAGACCAGGCCCATGAGGCAGTGGAGCGGCTTGACTTCATCGACCGGCGCGAGGAGGTCGAGGGGTCGGGATTCGACCGGCGCTCGTTCCTGCGCCGCACCGCGCTGACCGGCATCGCCGCCGGTTCGGTGAGCACCATTTTGAGCGCCTGTGGCGCGGCCGCATCCAGCAGCAGCGGCGCGAAGAGCATCTTCTCGTCGAGCACGGAATACAAATTTACGTTCGTCAACCACGTGACCACGAACCCGTTCTTCGTGCCGACCATCTACGGCATCCAGGACGCGTGCAAACTGCTCGGATGCAGCTACGCGTGGACGGGCTCGGAAACCAGCAACGTGAGCCAGATGGTCAACGCCCTCAACAGCGCGGTGGCCGCCAAAGTCGACGGCATCGCGTGCTCGCTGATCGACCCGACGGCGTTCAACTCCCCCGTGGCCTCCGCGCTGTCGGCCGGGATCCCGGTGGTGGCCTACAACGCCGACGCCAAGGGCAACCCGCGGCTGGCGTACATCGGCCAGGACTTGGAATTCTCGGGCGAACTGATGGGCGAACACATCGTCGAACTGGTGCCCTCGGGCGAAGTGGCGCTGTTCATCGCCACGCCGGGCTCGCTCAACATCCAGCCGCGCATCAACGGCGCGCTCACGACGCTAAAAAAGCACCCTTCGATCAAGACGAACGTGATCGCCACGGGCGCCGCGGTCCCGGCCGAGCTCACGGTGATCGAATCGTATTTCGTCGGTCACCCCAACACGAAGGGCATGTTCGCCGTCGACGCCGGCTCGACGCAGGGTGTCGCCGAGACGATCGAGAAACACGGCGCCAGCGGGACCGTCAAGGGCGGGGGCTACGACCTGGTGGAAGTCACCGAGAAACTGCTCGCGGCCGGCGACATCGAGTTCACGATCGACCAGCAGCCCTACCTGCAGGGCTTCCTGCCGGTCCTGGAGCTCTACCTCCACAATGTCTCCAAGGGCCTATCCGGCATCGCTGACGTCGACACCGGCATCAAGTTCCTGACCAAGGAAACCGTCGAACCGTACAACACCACGAAAAGCCGCTACGAGGGCACCTCCTCGAAGGCCGGCGTCTCCTAGTCGAGCAGCGCTCGTTCTAGGCTGCAGCCGTGGCAATCGCCTCTGGCAGCGAAGCTCCCACCAGAGCTCCATCCGAGGGTCCGGCCGGCACGAGCCGGGCCCTCGGCGCGAGCCTCGTCAAGCTCGGACGCGGCTTCCTGACGCTGCGCGAGGGCAGCATCATCGTCGTCACGGCCGCGACGTTCGTGTACTTCGCGGCGAGCACGCCTGACTTCGCGACCGGGCCGAGCTACAAGGCGCTGCTGCCCTACTTCGCCCCGCTGGCGATCTTCGGGGCGGGCGAGGTGTTCGTGATGGTCCTCGGCGAGATCGACCTGTCGATCGGCTCCGTCTTCCTGATCACACCGTTCCTCTTCGACAAGCTCGCCAGCGCTGGCCTGCCGCTCGTGCCGGCGGTGATCGTCGCACTGCTCGCCAGCGCGACGATCGGCCTCATCAACGGCTTCTTCGTAGCCGTCATCGGCATCTCCTCGTTCGTGGCGACGTTCGGGATGATGTTCACGCTCGACGGACTCGCGCTCGTGATCTCACACGCCGAACTCGCGGGGACGAAAGGCACTGAATCGATCCACGTGACGTCGTTTGCGCAGGTCTTCGGCGGCGGCACCTACTCGGAGCTGATCTGGGCGGTGGCGATCGTCGTGATCCTGCAGGTCGTGCTCACGTTCACGCGCTGGGGCGTCTACACGGTGGCCGTCGGCGGCAACCGCCTGGGCGCGGCCGAGGCGGGCGTGCGCGTGAAGCTCGTGATGATCCGCAACTTCATCATTTGCGCGAGCTGCGCCGGGTTCGTCGGGATCCTCGAGGCGGTGCGCACGACGACCGCCACGCCCGATCCCTCGGGGGCGGGCGAATACCTCTTCCTGGGGATCGCCGCGGCGGTGATCGGCGGCACGCTCCTCCAGGGAGGCTCCGGCACGGTCGTCGGCGCCCTGATCGGCGGGTTGTTCCTCGGCGTTCTGCGCGACGGCCTCATCATCAAGGGCGTCAGCGCAGACTACCTGGATCTCTACCTGGGTCTGGCGATCATCCTCGTCATGTCCGTCAACGTCTACGTCCAGCGCGTGCGCAGGGGCTCCGGCCTTGGCTGAGCACTCGACCGGCAGCGCGGGCGCGCCCGAGGAGCAGGACGTGCTGCCGCCCGGCGAGCGCATGCTCGACGCCGAGACGGTCGCAAGCGACGAGGCGCGCATCGAGGGCGCCCAGACCTCGAGCGGCGCCCCGGGGGAGGAGGTGCTGCGCGTCGAGCACATCACCAAGAGCTTCGGGCCGATCACCGCGCTGCGCGACATCAACCTGACGCTGCGCAAGGGCGAGGTGCTTGGCCTGCTCGGCGACAACGGCTCGGGCAAGTCGACGCTGATCAAGATCATCACCGGCTTCCACAAGCAGGACAGCGGGCGTATGTTCCTGCACGGCGAGCCGTACGAGCCGAAAAGCGTCGACGACGCCCGCGCCCACGGCATCGACACCGTCTTCCAGGACCTCGCGCTGGTCGACGAGCTGTCGGTCTACCACAACATGTTCCTGCGCCGCGAGCAGGTGCACTCGGGGATCCCCTTCCTTGCGAACCGCCGAATGCAGCGCGAGACCCGCAAGGCGCTGGATGAGATCGGCATCAACATCCCGCGTCTCGACGTACCGGTCACGCGCCTGTCCGGCGGCCAGCGCCAGGCGATCGCGGTTGCGCGCACCGTCTACGGCGAAGCGAACATCCTGCTGCTCGACGAGCCGCTGGCGGCGATGGGCGCGAAAGAGGGCGGGCAGATCCTCGAGCTGATCCAGCGCTTGAAGGATGAGGGCAACGTCTCGATCATCATGGTGCTGCACAACTACGTGCACGTGCTCGCGACCTGCGACCGCGTCAACCTGATCGACGACGGCGTGATCTCGTTCGACAAGCCGACGGCCGAGACCTCTGTGGAAGAGCTGACGGAGATCGTCGTGGAGGAGTACCGCCGCGCGCGCGCGGCGGCGAGCGCGGCGGACGCCGCAGCGCGGGCCGCCGCGACGCCGGCTTCGCGATGAGCGAGGGCACATACGCGCTCGGCGTCGACTTCGGCACGGAGGCAGGCCGCGCGCTGCTGCTCGACCTGCGCAGCGGCGCGGAGGTCGCCGTCAGCGAGGTCGCCTACGCCCACGGCGTGATCGACCGCGAGCTGCCGCTCCAGGACGGGCGCTCCGAGGATGGCGAGCTGCCCCCGGACTGGGCGCTGCAGCACTCCGACGACTGGCTGGCGGTGCTCGACACCGCGATCCCGGCGGTGCTCGAGCAGGCGCCGGCGGCGCGCGAGGCCGTGGTCGGGCTCGGCGTCGACTTCACCTCGTGCACGGTGCTGCCGGTGAGCGCGGACGGGCAGCCGCTGTTCAAGCAGGAGCGCTGGCGGGCGCGGCGCCACGCGTGGCCGAAGCTGTGGAAGCACCACGCGGCGCAGCCGGTCGCGGACCGCCTCAACGAGGTGGCGGCCGCGCGCGGCGAGGCGTTCCTGTCGCGCTACGGCGGGCGCATCTCCTCGGAGTGGTACTTCCCGAAGCTGATCGAGCTGTGGCTCGAGGATCGCGAGCTGTATGACGCGTGCGACGGCTTCATCGAGGCGACCGACTGGATCGTCTGGCAGCTCGCGGGCAAGGAGGTCCGCGAGAGCTGCACCGCCGGCTACAAGGCGATGTGGGCACCGGAGGAGGGGCTGCCGCCGGTCGCGTACTTCGAGGCGGCCTACCCCGGGTTCGACCGGCCGGCGGAGAAGCTCGGCACGCGGTTCGCGCCGCTGGGCACGCGTGCGGGCTCGCTGCGCCCAGAGCTCGCGCAGCGCTATGGCCTGCCGGAGACGGTGGCGGTGGCGGTCGGCAACGTCGACTCGTTCGTGTCGGTGCCCGGCGCGGGCGTGCAGTCGCCGGGAACGTTCGTGATGGTCGTGGGCACGTCGATCTGCGACCTGGTGGTCGACCCGCGCGAGGTGCGCATGCCGGGGATCACGGGCGTCGTGCGCGACGGCATCCTCCCGGGCCTGTACGGCTACGAGGCGGGGCAGGCGGCGGTCGGGGACATGCTCGCGTGGTTCGTGCGCACGCTCGCGCCGCCGGGCGCCGAGCACGCCGACTTCGAGCGCGCCGCCGCCGCGATCGGTCCCGGCGCGAGCGGGCTGGTGGCGCTGGACTGGTGGAACGGCAACCGCTCGATCCTCGCCGACGCCGACCTCGGCGGCGCGCTGTTCGGGCTGACGCTGCAGAGCACGCGCGAGCAGATCTACCGTGCGCTGCTCGAGTCGATCGCGTTCGGCAGCCGGCGGATCGTCGAGAACTTCGAGGAGCACGGGCTGAAGCTGAGCGAGATCGTCGCCTGCGGCGGGATCGCGGAGAAGAGCCCGCTGACGATGCAGCTGCTCGCCGACACGAGCGGCCTGCGCGTGAGCGTCCCCGCCTCGACGCAGATCCCCGCGCGCGGCGCGGCGCTGTTCGGCGCGCTCGCCGCCGGCGCGTTCGCAGACATCGCCGCCGCGATCGCGGCGACGCGGCCGCCGATCGCGCGCAGCTACGCGCCGGACGCGGACGCCAAGGCGATCTACGATCGGGTGTACGCGATCTACCGCAGCCTTTACGAGCTGCTCGGGCGCTCGGATGTCGAGCTGCTCCACGGCCTGAAGCGCATATACACCGAAAGGAGAGCGCAATGAAGCCCCGGATCGGACTGCTTGGGATCATGCAGGAGCTCTACGACGACATGATCCCCGGGATCACCGAGCACCAGGCCGAGTACGCGGGCAGGGTCGCGGCGCGGCTGGCGGCGGTCGCCGAGGTCGACTTCATCCGCCCGGCGCGCAACCGCGAGGACGTCGAGGAGATCGTGCGCGAGTACGGCGCGCGCGGCCTGGACGGGATCGCGATCGTGATGCTCACCTACGGGCCGGCGATGCGCACCGTGCGCGCGCTGATCGACACGCCGCTGCCGCTGATGCTGGCGAACATCCAGCCGGAGCGCGCGGTGACCGCCGCGTGGAACATGGACGACCTCACCTACAACCAGGGGATCCACGGCGCCCAGGACCAGGCCAACGCGCTGGTGCGCGCTGGGATCCCGTTCTCGGTGATCACCGGCGAGTGGGACTCGGACGAGTTCGCGCGGGACTTCGGCGAGTGGGCGGCCGCGGCGGCGGCGGTGACGGCGCTGCGCTCGACGCGCATCGCGCTGCTCGGCTACCCGATGAACGGCATGGGCGACATCCTGTACGACCCGCCGGCTGCGCTGCGCCGGCTGGGCGCGCTGGTCGTCGCCGAGGACCTGGGCGCCCTGTACACGCGCATGCAGGAAGTCGGCGAGGATCGCATCCAGTCGCTGATCGCGCGCCACGGCGAGCTGTTCGAGATCGACCCGGCGCTGCCGTCGGCGGCGCACGCCTACGCGGCGCGCTACGAGCTCGCGCTGCGCGACCTGCTCGAGCAGAAGGGCTACCGCGCGTTCTCGGCGCACTTCGACTCGGTCGGCGGCGACGGGCGCTTCGAGCAGCTGCCGCTGCTGGCGGCGTCGAACCTGATGGCCGACGGCTACGGCTACGCGGCGGAGGGCGACACCAACACGGCGACGCTGATGTGCGCGGCGCAGACGTTGATCGGCGAGGCCAACTTCAGCGAGATGTACGCGATGGACTTCGAGCTCGGGTCTGTGCTGATCAGCCACATGGGCGAGGGCAACTGGAGGATCGCGCGGCGCGACCGCCCGGTGCGGCTGATCGACCGCGAGCTGGGCATCGGCGGCCTCGGCAACCCGCCGACGACGGTCTTCTCGGCGCAGCCGGGGCCGGCGACGACGGCGGCGCTGGTGCCGCTCGAGGGCGAGGCCTACCGTCTGGTCGTGGGGCACGGGGAGGTGCTCGACACGCCGGAACTGCCGAACGTCGAGATGCCCTACTTCCACTTCCGCCCGCACATCGGCGTCAGGGACTTCATGGACGGCTGGCTGCGCCTCGGCGGGCCGCACCACTTCGTCACGAATCTGGGCGAGCGCGGCGGGCGCTGGCGGCGTCTGGCGGAGCTGCTGGACGTGGAGCTCGAGGAGCTGTGATGGACGGGCTGCCGCTACGCGAGCAGGTGCTCGCGGCGAACCTCGCGCTGCCGGCGCACCGGCTGGTGACGCTCACGTGGGGCAACGTCAGCGGCATCGACCGCGAGCGCGGGCTGGTGGCGATCAAGCCGAGCGGCGTGGCGTATGACTCGATGACGCTCGCGGACATCGTGGTGGTGGACCTCGACGGCAACGTGCTCGAGGGCGAGCGGCGGCCGTCGACGGACACGCCGACGCATCTGGAGCTCTACCGCGCGTGCGGGTGGATCGGCGGGATCGTGCACACGCATTCGCCGTGGGCGACGAGCTGGGCGCAGGCCGAGCGCGAGATCCCGGTGTTGGGCACCACGCACGCCGACCTCAGCGCCCGGCCGATCCCGCTGACGCGCGCGTTGACGGCGTTCGAGGTCGACGAGGACTACGAGGGCGCGACCGGCCGCGCGCTCGTGGAGGCGACCAGCGAGCACGACACGTGTGCGCTGGTGCGCGGCCACGGCCCGTTCGCGTGGGGCGCCTCGCCCCAGGCGGCGGTCGAGGCGGCGGTGACGCTCGAGCAGGTCGCGCGCATGGCGCTGGCGACGACGCTGCTGGCGCCTGACGCACCGCCGCTGGCGGACGCGCTGCGCCGCAAGCACTTCGAGCGCAAGCACGGCCCGCACGCGTACTACGGCCAGCGGTGATCGTCGTCGAAGAGGGGGCGCTGGAGCGGCTGGCGGCGTTCGTGCCGCGGCCGGCGCTGGTGGTGATGGACGTGAACACCCGGGAGGCGGCGGGCGCGCGCGTGGCGCGCGAGCTCCATGCGGAGGTGCTGTGCCTGCCGGCGGAGCTGCACGCGACAGAGCAGGCCGCGGCGCAGGTGCGCGCGCGGCTAGAGAAGGGCCTCGTGGCGGTCGGCTCGGGGACGCTGACGGACATCGTGCGCTACGCCGCGCACACCGCGGACCGCGACTTCATCAGCGTCCCGACGGCGGCGTCGATGGACGGCTACGCCTCGAGCGTCGCGGCGATGGAACGCGACGGCGTCAAGCTGACGCTGCCCGCGCGCGCGCCGGCAGCGATCTTCGCCGACCCGGCGATCGCCGCGGCGGCGCCGGTGGAGCTGACGCGCGCTGGCATCGGCGACCTGCTCGGCAAGAGCAGCGCGCGGGTGGATTGGTTGGCGACGCACCTGCTCTACGCAGAGGAGTGGCGCGAGCTGGAGCCGCTGGCGCAGCTGGACGTCCCTGCGCTGCTCGCGGGCGACATCGAGGCGATCGCGGGGCTGCTGCGCGCGCTGATCGAGTCGGGCCTCGTGATGGCGGCGGTCGGCAGCTCGCGCCCGGCGAGCGGCTGCGAGCACCACGCCTCGCACTTCTGGGACCTGCTCGCCGGCCGCGGCCTGCGCCCGCGGGGGCTGCACGGGCTGCAGGTCGGCTACGCGACGCACTTCGCGATGCGCCTGCAGCGCTTCGCCTACGGCGGCGGCGTGGCGCTCGCGCGCCGGCCGCAGCCGGTCGCCGAGCCGCTGGACGCGGCCGCGCGCGCGTGGCTCGGCGAGCCGCCGCCGGACATGCTCGCGGCGGTGGCGGAGAAGCAGCGCCTCATCGCCGCGGTGCCCGCGTCGTGGCCGGACGACGAGCAGCGCTGGGCGGCGCTGCGCGCGCGCCTGGCGCCGTCGCTGGAGGGCTTCGACGCGGTCGCGGACGCGCTGCGCGCCGCCGGCATCCCGGACCGCCCGGACGGCTACCTGGGGATCGACGCGAGGATGCTGCGCGCCGGCCTGCGCTACGGCGGGCGGCTGCGCGCGCGCTACACGACCGTCGACTTCCTCGAGGGCCAAGGCGTGCTCGAGCAGGCGCTGGACGCGGCGCTCGCGCCCGACCCCGCGCGGTAGCAGGGCGGCGTCGCTCGACCCACCTCCGCCGCCGTCACGGGCGGCCGTGGCCGCTACCAGCGGTCGTGCACGTGCGCGCGGATCAGCCGGTCGTACACCTCGGCAACCCCCTCGAGCTGCTCGGCTCGCAGCGGCGCCAGCGCGGCGGCGGCGACGTTCTGGCGCACCTGCTCGGCGTTGCGCGCGCCGGGGATGACGGTGCTGAGCCCCGGCTGGTCGATGACCCAGCGCAGCGCGAACTGCGCGAGCGTGGTGCCGGGGTCGAGCAGCCGGGCGAGCTCGCGCGCGGCGGCAAGCCCGGTCTCGTATGGCACCCCGGCGAACGTCTCGCCGACGTCGAAGGCCTCGCCGTGGCGGTTGTAGCTGCGGTGGTCGTCGGGCGCGAAGGCGGTGTGCTCGTCGTAGCGCCCGGAGAGCAGGCCGGAGGCGAGCGGCACGCGCGCGATGATGCCGACGCCGGCCTCGCGCGCTGCGGGCAGCACCTGCTCGAGCGGCTTGAGGCGAAAGCAGTTGAGGATGATCTGCACGCTGGCCACGCGCGGGCGCGCGATCGCGCGCAGCGCCTGCGCGCAGGTCTCGACGGAGACCCCGTAGGCGCGGATGCGGCCTTCGTCGACGAGCTCGTCGAGCGCGGCGAAGACGGCGTCGTCCTCGTAGACGCCGTCGGGCGGGCAGTGCAGCTGCACGAGGTCGATGCGCTCGACGCCGAGGTTGGCGCGCGAGCGCGCGTTCCAGGCTGCGAAGGCGTCGCGGTTGTAGTTCTCGGGTAGCTGCGCGACGCGCCGGCCCATCTTGGTCGCGACGAGCACGTCGGGGTGGCGCGCGTGCAGCTCGCCGCAGAACTGCTCGCTGCGCCCGTCGCCGTAGACGTCGGCGGTGTCGAAGAACGTGACGCCGGCCTCGACGGCGGCGTCGAGCACGGCGTGGGCGGCCTGCGGCTCGACTGTGCCCCAGTCGGCGCCGAGCTGCCAGGTGCCGAGGCCGACGACGCTGACGTCGCGTCCGAGTCGCTCGATGCGCCGCTGCTCCATTGCCTGGATGCTCGCAGCTCTAGGAGAGCAGCGCGCGCAGCTCCTGTGGCCGCTCGACGATGACCTCGGCGCCGCTGAGCTCGTCGCGGTCGCCGATGCCCCAGGTGACGCCGATCGTGCGCAGGCCGCACGCGCGCGCGGCGTCGACGTCGTAGAAGCGGTCGCCGACCATGACCGCCTCGCGGGCGCCGAGCGCTCGATTCGCGCGCGCCACGGTCTCGGCCTTGGGCTCCGAGAGCTCCGGTGCGCAGACGACCTCGAAGGCCGACTCGAGCCCGAAGCGCTCGAGCAGCGGCCCGACGAACTTGCGCTCCTTGGCGGTGGCAAGTGCGAGCGGCAGAGCGAGCGCGTGCAGCAGCTCGGCCATTCCGTCGATGAGCCGTGTCTGATCGAGGTACACGCGCTCGAAGTGCGCGTGGTAGCTGCTCACGCAGTCGGCGACGATCTGAGAATCCTCGGCGGCGCCGGTCAGCTCGATGAACGCCGTCGGGGTGGGTGGGCCGATGAAGCGCGCCAGCTCGGCGGCGGTGTGCGGTGGATAGCCATGCTCGGCGAGCGCGGCGTTGATGGCCGTCTCCACGGGTGCGAGCGAGTCGACGATGACGCCGTCGAAGTCGAAGATGGCCGCGTCGGCGGGCGGCTTCAGCGCCATGCTCGAAGCGCGGGGTAGAGCGCGCGGAAGCGCTCGCGCGCGGCGCGGTAGGGCTCGATCCACTCGGGCACGGGCTCGATCGTCTCGCGCGGGCGCACGGTGGCGGCGACGGCTGCGGGGACGTCCGGCCAGACGCCGCCGGCGACGCCGCCGAGCAGCGCTGCTCCGAACGCGGCGGCGTCCTGCACGGCGACGCGCTCGAGCGGCAGCTCGAGCACGGAGGCGACGATTCGCAGCCACTCATCGCTGCGCGCGCCGCCGCCGGAGACGCGTCCGAGCGTGGGAGTCCCACCCACCCGGCCGAGCGCGGCGATCAGATCCAGCGAGTCGCGCAGGCCGAAGGCGACGCCCTCGAGCAGCGCGCGCACGAGCGCGCCGCGGTCGTGGCGCAGGCTGAGGCCGGCGTAGGCGCCGCGCGCGTCGGGGTCGTCGTGCGGGGTGCGCTCGCCGGCGAGGTACGGCAGGAACGTGAGCCCCTCGCTGCCGGGCGCCCAGGCGCCGGCCTCGGCGGTGAGTGTGTCGTAGTCGGCGCCGAGGATCGCCTGCAGCCAGCGCAGCGAGCCGGCGGCGGAGAGCATCACGCCCATCGCGTGCCAGGTGTTGGGAACGGCGTGGCAGAAGGTCTGCACGCGCACGTGCTCGTCGGCGGCGTAGCGCTCGAGCGCGGCGAAGACGACGCCGGAGGTGCCGAGCACGACGGACACGATTCCGTTCCCGCCCGCCCCATCGACGCCGACGCCGAGCGCGCCTGCGGCCTGGTCGCCGGCGCCGGCGGCGACGGGCACGCCGTCGGCGGTCTCACCGCTGACGTGCGGGCTCTCGAGCAGGCGCGGCAGCCAGTCGCGCTCGAAGGCGAGCGCGTCGAGCATCTCCTCGCTCCAGCGCCGCCGGGCGACATCCAGCAGCAGCGTGCCGGAGGCGTCGTTGACGTCGGTGGCGTGCTCGCCGCAGAGGCGCAGCCGCACGTAGTCCTTGGGCAGCGCGATGTGCGCGATGCGCGCGTACACGTCGGGCTCGTGGTGTCTGAGCCACAGCAGTTTGGGCGCGGTGAAGCTGGTGAGGGCGCGGTTGCCGGTGAGCGCGGCCAGGCGCTCGAGCCCGAGCGTGGCCTCGATCTCGGCGGACTCGGCGGCGGTGCGCTGGTCGTTCCAGATGATCGCTGGACGCAGCGCGCGGTCGTGTGAGTCGAGCGCGACGAGGCCGTGCATCTGCCCGGACAGGCCGATGCCTGCGGGCGGGCCGGCGTCGGCCTGCAGCTGCGCGAGCACAGCCTCGGCGGCGCGCCACCAGTCCTCGGGGTCCTGCTCTGACCATCCCGGCCGCGGCGTGGCGAACGGGTAGCCGGCGTCGGCGGCGGCCACCACGCGCCCGTCGGGATCGAGCGCGAGCCCCTTGACGCCGCTGGTGCCGACGTCGATCCCGAAGACGCTCACGTTCGGCCCGCGCGCGCGACGCGGGCGCTCATGCGCCGAGGGCTGCGTAGACGAGCTCGTAGGCGGTGACGGCGTCCTTGCGCGACTGCGCCTCGCGCAGCGCCGGCTCGTCGATCTTGGCGGCGATGGAGTCGATGAAGTTCCACTGGATCACCGAGCGCCTGACGGCGCCGACCTGGTCCTCGGTGTAGGGGTAGAGGTCGAGGCCGAGGCGTTCGCCGTTCTCCCCGTACCCGCAGTGGCGCAGTTCGAGCGCGAGCTCGATGGTCTCCATGAAGGCGGTGGCGCCGAGCATGTTGTCGTCGTCGAAGGTGCCCCAGCCGGAGTTGCCGTGCTGGTGGCCGAGCAGCCCCTCGGAGTGCAAGAGCGCGGCGTACTCGGGCAGGTGCTCGTCGTTCATGAGCAGGTGCTGCCAGTCCATGTTGATCTGCACGTTGTCGAGCCCCTCGGCGCGCAGCTTGTTGGCGACGAAGATGGTCATGCCCATGTTGCGCATGAGGATCTTCATGGCGGGCTCGGAGCACTTGTGCTCGAGGAACAGCTTGACGCCGTGGCGTTTGCAGATCTCGGCGGCCTCGGCGATGCCCTCGATCAGCCACTTCCACGAGTCGACGTAGGGGGTCTGGAACGGGTAGTTGTAGCCCTCGACGCCGGGCCAGATGATCATGTTGGCGCCCAGCCCGCCGGCGAACTCGGCGCCCTCGCGCACGATCCGTCGCGCCTCGGCGCGGACGTGCTCTTCGGGATTGACGAGGCCGCCGCGCCCGAAGCGCGGGTCGAGATGCAGGCCGCCGGCGATGCAGTAGACGTCGTGGTCGCCGAGCGCGTCCTGGACGTCCGCGATGTTCTCGTGCGAGAGCTCCTGCGGGTAGTGGAACTCGTAGCCGTCGATCAGCTCGCCGAGGCCCTCGACGGCGCGGTGCACCTTCTCGGCGACCGGTTCGGCGTCGTAGGCGTGCCCGGGTTGGTAGCCGCCGGGAACGAAGCGCGTGATCATCGGGCCGAACGCCCAGATGCCGAGACTCGTCTTCATCGTTCTACCTCCGTCGGTTGGTTGGCCTCGGCGCTCGCGTACAGCGCGGCGATCGCGCGCGCCTGCGCGAGCGCGTCCTCGCGCCCGTAGCGCGGCGGGTGCTCGCCGGCGACGGCGGCGGCGAAGTCCTGCAGCTCGCAAGCGTACGGGTCGAGCCGCTCGACCGCGACACGCTCGATCGAGCCGTCGGCGCGGTGGCACTCGATGTCGGGGTTGCGCGAGTGCCAGGGATCGTCGAG
Source organism: uncultured Solirubrobacteraceae bacterium (assembly GCA_963756205.1). Lineage (GTDB taxonomy): Bacteria > Actinomycetota > Thermoleophilia > Solirubrobacterales > Solirubrobacteraceae > Palsa-744. The sequence goes on along the minus strand of CAVWMU010000002.1, from coordinate 688,534 downwards.
TCGCAGGACGCCGTGCGTGCCGCTCACCTCGAGCTCGTCGCGCGCGGCGAGGTCGAAGCCGCAGTCGATCGTTGCGAGCACGTCGCCGGGGAAGCGCAGCAGCCCGGTGAGGCGCATGTCGACGCCCTCGCCGCCGCGCACCTGCTGGGCGCTGACGGTGAGCGGCTCGCCAGCGAGCAGCCGCGCGGCGCTGACGCAGTAGCAGCCGACGTCCATCAGCCCGCCGCCGTCGAGCGCGCCGCTGAGCCGCACGTCGCCGGGACGCTCGAGCAGGAAGGAGAACGACGCGCGGATCAGGCGCAGCTCGCCTATCTCCCTGAGCAGCTCTTCCAGCCTGCGCGCCTGCGGGTGGTGGCGCCACATGAAGCCCTCGACGAGCACGAGGCCGCCGCGCTCGGCGGCGTCGAACGCGCGCGCGAGCTCGTGGGGGTGGCGCGACAGCGGCTTCTCGCAGAGCACGTGCCGGCCGGCTTGCAGCGCGCGCAGCGACCACTCGACGTGCTGGGAGTTGGGCAGCGCGATGTAGACGGCGTCGACGTCTGGGTCGGCGAGCAGCGCCTCATAGGAGCCGTGTGCCCGGGGGATGCCGAGCGCGTGCGCCTGCTCCTGCGCGCGCTCGAGCTCGCGCGAGCCGATGGCGACGACGTCGATGTCCTGCGCCTGGCGCGCCCCGGCGACGAGCAGCTGGTTGATGCGCGCCGTCGAGAGCAGGCCGAGTTTCATCCAGGGCGCATCTTAGGGCGCTGCTCGTTAGGGCGCTGCTCGCGCGAGGCCGTCGGCGACGAGCCGCTCGACGTAGGGTCCGAGCAGCGTGGCGACGGATGCGGCGCTCATGCTGGCGGGGCCTTTGGGCAGCCCGGCGTAGCTGATGGCCAGGCGCACGAGGCACTCGCTGAGCAGCTCGGCGTCGTCGTGCGCGACGAGCGGCCAGCTGTCGAGGATGACGGCGGTGAGGCGCTCGACGGCGCGCTCGACGAGCGGCGTGCCCTGGGTGGTGAACAGCGCGAGCAGCTCCTCGGCGCCCTGCCCGTGGACGACGGCGCGCACGAGCGCGTTCTCGCCGGCGGCGTGCAGGAAGACGTCGAAGGCGGCGGCGAGCGCGGCGGCGGGGTCGTCGCGGTGCGCGGCGACGGCGTCCTCGACGGCGAGCAGGAAGCGATCGGCCTCGCGGATGACGAGCACCTGGGCGAACTCGTCGCGCGAGCCGAACTCCTTGTAGAGCGTCTGGCGGCTGACGCCGGCGGCGAGGGCGATGTCGGCCATGGTGACGTCGGCCCAGCGGCGGCTTTGCATCTGTTCGCAGGCGGCGTCGAGCAGCGTGTTGCGCAGCAGCTCGCGCGCGGCGACGGAGTAGGGGACGCGCTCGGGGGTGGCGATGGCGGGCTGGCTCATTGCTGTTGCCGGCCGGGCTCGAAGTCGACCTTGTCGCGCACCCCGCAGTCGGGGCAGGCCCAGTCGTCGGGCACGTCGCTCCAGGGGGTGCCGGGCGGGAAGCCCTCGCGCGGGTGCCCGTGCTGCTCGTCGTAGACGTAGCCGCAGCTGGGGCAGCGATAGCGGCTCACCGCGCGCGCTCCGCCTGTGGCGCAGTCGGGTGGCGGCTGACGGCGTGCCCCCCGGCTGTGCGGGCGATGCGCTCGAGCGCGCGGCGGCTGAGGCGGGGCTTGAGGTTGGCGCGGTCGAGCTGGCCGTGGTAGTGGGCGAGCACGCGGCGGTCCATGACGCGTCGCCACAGCGGCGGGATGACGGCGAGCAGGATCATGCCGGCGTAGCCGGTTGGCAGCTGCGGCGCGTCGTCTACGTGGCGCAGCGCCTGGTAGCGGCGGATGGGGTTGGCGTGGTGGTCGGAGTGGCGCTGCAGGTGGTAGAGCAGCACGTTGGAGGCGGCGCTGTTGCTGTTCCAGCTGTGCTCGGGGCGGGTGCGCTCGTAGCGTCCGTCGTCGGCGCGCTGGCGCAGCAGCCCGTAGTGCTCGAGGTAGTTGACGACCTCGAGCAGCGAGAAGCCGATGACGGCCTGGATGAGCAGGTATGGGAGCACGACGAGCCCGAAGCAGGCGACGAGCGCGGCGAACAGCACGGCGGTCATGGCCCAGGCGCCGAGGATGTCGTTGCGCGGGCTCCACGCGGGCCTGTCCATGCGGCGCAGGCGCACGCGCTCGAGCGCCCAGGCGGAGCGCAGGCTGCCGATGACGGTGCGCGGCAGGAACGCGTAGAAGCTCTCGCCGAGGCGCGCGCTGGCGGGGTCCTCGGGGGTGGCGACGCGCACGTGGTGGCCGCGGTTGTGCTCGATGAAGAAGTGTCCGTAGCCGCTTTGGGCGAGCGCGACGCGGCTGAGCCAGCGCTCGAGCGAGTCGCGCTTGTGCCCGAGCTCGTGGGCGGTGTTGATGGCGATGCCGCTGACCATGGCGACGGTGAGCGCGAGGCCGACCTTGTCGACCCCCGAGAGGTGTCCGTGCGACCACAGCCAGCAGGCGAAGACGAGCCCGGCGTACTGGATGGGCAGGTACAGGTAGGTGCACCAGCGGTAGTAGCGGTCCTGTTCGAGCCACTTGATGACGCCGTCGGGGGGGTTGGTGGCGTCCATGCCGAGCGCGAGGTCGAGCGGCGGGAAGATGAGGAACACGAGCATGGGCCCGTAGAACCAGAGGAGGCCGAGGCCGGTGGCGTGCACGAGCCCCCAGGTGAGGAACGGGAGCGTGGGGATGAGCAGCCCGAGCAGCCAGGCGTAGCGCTTGGGGTCGCGCCAGGGGAGCGTGGGGGTGGCGGTGGCGTCGGTTGTCATGCGTGGGACCTCGGTGGTTGTCGTCGTACCCCTCCTCTGCACGCGAGGTTTACACAAGACCGATTGCTTGTCAAGCAAGGCAACACCAAGGGCGGTACGAGTATTGGAGTACGCCGCGCGGCGGCCGCGCTCGCTGGCGGTCCGCGTGCGATGGCGCGGACAGCCGTCTTTATGAAGACCCCTCCGGGGTCCGGCGTGCACGGCGTGGCGCGGAACGGCGCGCGCTGGGCTGGAGATAAGGCGCCGGGAGGGCCGACGCGAGCGATGGTCAGGCGCCGTGTGGGGCGGGCGCGAACGGCGTCAGATGCCGGGAGGGCGGCGCGACTCCAGGTACTCTTCGTTCTGCCGGCGCTCGCCGCGGATCTGGACGGCGATGTAGACGATGATGATGTTGGCGATCACGCCGATGCCCCCGAAGGTGATGATCAGGCCAAACGTCTTGACGAAGGCTTCGCTGGCTGCGACGGGCATGCCGGGAGCCTAGCAACGGAACGGGCGCCGGTGTCGTAGCCTTCGCTGCACCGCCGTCGACGGCATGTCGGCGAACAAGCACCCGGAGAGGTGCCGGAGCGGTTGAACGGGCGCGACTGGAAATCGCGTAACGGGGGAAACCTCGTTCGGGGGTTCGAATCCCCCCCTCTCCGTCCACCTTGGCGCGCTCGCCGTCTCCGTCGCCTATGGCAGATCGAGCACGAGCAGCAGGGCGTCCTCGACGGCGCGTAGCTCGTCGTGCGTGAGGTGTCCGGCTCTGTCGCCGAGCGCGCGAGCGTCGACGGCGCCGACCATCTCGCAGAGGACCTGCGTCGGTTGGTCGTCGATCGCGACCTCCGGGTGGAAGCTGGCCGCGAACGCCGAGCGCGAGGTCGGGCAGATGACGACGGTGGACAGGGCGAGCAGGTCGTCGGCCTGGACGATCACTGCGAAACGGCGGCCCTCCTGAACGTGCCCGCGCTTGCCCGGAAGCTTGATGCGATGGACATCACCGCGGACCACGCAGCGTCTCCATGAGCTCGGCGACCTCCCGTGCTTCCCGCACATAGCCCTTGTCTTGCATCAGGCGCCTCGCCTCCGCTGCAAGTCCGCCGCGCCTGCGCTCGCGCTCGGCTGTCTCGGTGATCGCCTGCCGTGCTGCCTCAGCGCGGCTCAAGCCTCGTCGCGTCGCGATCTCGTCGAGCGCGCTCAGCCCGTCGCGTCCGAGGCGCAGCGAGAGTGGATGGGGAGCCGACGCCACGCGCGTAGTGTAGTGCGATATGAACTACATGGGCAGGGTCGTCTCGGTCGTCGGGACACGCTATGCGGAATAACGCCCCGATAACAACTGCGGGCGTGGCGCGCTTAGCCTGGATATGTGACCTTTGGGAGACGATCCGGCTCACAGCAGCGGGGAGCTGCGGTCGAATCGGAGTCGCGGCTCCATGAGGCCCCGGCGCCGAGGGACTACGACGCGGAGATTGCGAGCGCGGTCGCGCAGGGAGAGACGCTCAGGGCGCAGATGGCCGACGCGCTGACGGCCTGGCTCGACGTGACCGCGCCGTGGGCAGCGCGCTTCTGGGAGCGCTCGATCGCGGAGAGCGTCCAGGAGGAGCCCGGCGCCGTCGTCGCCCTCGGCGACGACCTTCGCAAGGCCGTCAAGGAGGATGCAGCGGAGCTCATCGCGAACGCTCGCTCCCATATCCAGCGCCGCCTCGTCGACGATCGCCACGAGGATTGGCCGCATCTCAAGCCGCAGCTGGACTCGCACGATCCTGCGTTCCGTCGCGAAGGGGCGCGGGGGCTCTTCGACCCGAGGGATGCGCGGGGTGCGATGTCGGCGCCCGAGGTGGTCGCGGGTCGGCTGAACGGCGTCCTCGGCGACATCGCGACCGTCTTCGCCCAGCGTGGCTTGCAGCTCATCGGCTTCGAGCGCGGTGATCCCTTCGGCCACAGAGGCCGCTGGCATCCAAGCGGCGAGCACAGGCCGCAGTGGTCGCAGGAGATGGCGCATGCGATCGCCGTCTACGCGGCGCTGCACGACAGATACGTCGCCGTGCTGGCGGAGCGGGAGGACGTCACGCGAGAGCAACAGCGGTTCGAGGCGAGCCGGCTGTGGGAGACGGCCTAACGCTGCGGCCTCGGCCGCTCGGGGCGGGTCGAGAACCGGCCGGCGGGTCATTCCGACCCGATGCACGCCTGCATGCCGTACGCGCTCGCGAGCGCGCTGTCGGCGGCGATCGATTTCCTCAGCGCCTGCTCGGCGTCTTCGCCGATCGTGCTTTCCTGCCTGGCGGCGGCGTTGGCGATGGCGGTGGCGTCGGCGGTCTCGGCGGAGAAGCTCGTAAGCAGTCGTTCGATCGCCTGGTCGTCGCCGGGAGGCCGTGGCAGCGCCCGCAGCCTGCGCTCCGCGGCCTTGGACAGGGTCACGACCTGCTGCGCGAGCGCGACGAAGTCCTTGTCTGCCGTCGCGACGGGGAGTCCCTTGAGCGATTCCTGTTGCCTCTTGAGCGGCTGCTCCTGCGCGCTGAGCGTGCGGCACACCGCTTCTGCCTGTGCGACGAAGCGCGCCTTCGTCGCTGGCGCGCCCGTGGTCGATGCGCTCGTGCCGGCGGTCCCGACGGACGTGCCGGAGCCGCCACAGCCCGACAGCGACAACACGACGAGACCCACGGCGCAACCGAGCGCGGGTCTGAGCCGGTCGAGCATCGCATGCATGGTGGCACACCCGCGAGCCGCGGCGGTGAGCTCGAAGCGGGCCTCTGCGCCACCGTCGGCTTCGCCCCGATCCGGAACGCGCGTAGTTCGACCCGCGAGGCTGCGGGCACCGGCCGATGGCTGCTTGCAAGGCGCGCCGGAAGCTAGTGAGCGTGCGTGCAGGCGTGACAGAGAGGCTGGCTCGGGCGTGCGCGACGCGCCCGCGGCGCACGCTGGGCGCTTGGACTGTGGTGCTGCTGGCCGCGCTGGCGCTGGTGGCGAGCACGCTCCATGGGTTGAGCTCCACCTACCACGTGGTCGGCAAGCCCGAGTCGGCGAAGGCGGCGCAGGCGATCGCGAAGGCGTTCCCCGCGAGCTCCGGCTACGGGCTGGCGGGCGAAAGGAGCGACGTCGTGATCGTCCACTCCGCGCGCTACACGGCCACCGCGCCGGCCTTTCGTGCGTTCGTCGGCGATTTCGTGCGGGCGCTCGCCACCACCGGGAAGGCGGTCGCAGTCAGCAGCTACCTCACCGGCGGGCGCTCGCTCGTGTCGGGTGACGGGCACGCGACGCTGATCTCCCTCGCCTCGGCGAGCGCTGCGAGCGTCAAGCCGATCGTCGAGCTCGTCCAGCGCGAGGACCGCTCCTCCGGCTTCGAGGTCTCGATCACCGGCGCCTATCCCGCGCAGAACGACTTCAGCAAGCTCTCGCAGAGCGACCTGGAGCACGGGGAGCTGGCATTCGGGCTGCCGGCCGCGCTGGTCGTGCTCGTGCTCGTGTTCGGGTCCGTGCTCGCGGGTCTCGTGCCCGTGCTGATGGCGCTGGTCGCGATCGTCGTCGGCCTTGGCCTGGTGGCGCTGCTGTCGCTGGCATTCAGCCTGTCGGTGTTCATCGTGAACATGCTCACCGGCATGGGGCTGGCGCTCGGGATCGACTACTCGCTGTTCGTGATCTCGCGCTATCGCGAGGAGCGCGGTCGCGGACTCGCCGAGCGTGAGGCGATCGCGCGCGCCGGCGCGACCGCCAGCCGCGCGGTGCTCCTCAGCGGCAGCACCTTCGTGATCGCGCTGTTCGCGATGCTGCTCGTGCCCACGCAGATCATGCGCAGCCTCGCCGCGGGCGCGATCGTCGTCGGCGTCGTCTCGGTGGCCGGTGCGCTGACGCTGCTTCCGGCGGTGCTCGGACTGCTGGGCGACCGCGTAAACGCCCTTCACGTCCCGCTGCTTGGGCGCGATCTCGGCAGCGGGCAGGACGCTGAGGGGCGGTTCTGGCGCAGGCTCGTTGAACGCGTGCTGCGCCGCCCGAAGCTCAGCCTCGTGCTGGCAGCAGGGCTGATGATCGCCGCGGCGACGCCCATCTTCGGGCTGCACGTCGGCGCCAGCGGCGTCAGCTCGCTCCCGGACAGCCTGCCCTCCAAGCAGGGGTACCTGGCGCTCGAGCGCTACTTCCCGGCGCAGAGCACATATCCCGCGCAGATCGTCGTCGAGGGGGGAGACGGCGCGGTCGCAGAGGACCTCGTCAGGCTGCGGGCGCGGCTGGCCCGCGACGGGCGCTTCGGCCCAGGCGCGATCGCCGCATCCGCGACGCAGCCGGTGATGCTCCTATCCGTCCCGGTGCGGGGCGACCCTGCGTCATCGCAGGCGGTCGCCGCCGTGCGCAACCTGCGCCGCGAGATCCTCCCGGGCGCATTCGCCGGCACGGGCGCGCGCGTGCTCGTCGGCGGCAACACGGCCGAGAACGCGGATTACTTCGAAGCGGTCACCAAGCCGACGCCGGCGGTGCTCGCGTTCGTGCTCGGCCTGAGCTTTATCGTGCTGATGGTCGCGTTCCGCTCGCTCGTCGTCGCGCTGCTGTCGATCCTGCTCAACCTGCTGTCGGTCGGCGCCGCATACGGCCTGCTGACGCTCGTGTTCGTGCACGGAGTGGGAGCCACGTTGTTCGGCTTCCAGCACGTGAGCACGATCGAAGCGTGGGTGCCGCTGTTCCTGTTCTCGGTGCTCTTCGGCCTCTCGATGGACTACCAGGTGTTCCTGCTCAGCCGGATCAAGGAGAGCCACGACCTGACGCACGCCACCGGTGCGGCGGTCGCCGCCGGCGTGGCCTCGACAGCTCGCATCATCACCGGCGCCGCGCTGATCATCATCATGGTGTTCACCGGCTTCGCCCTCGGGCAGCTCGTGATGTTCCAGCAAATGGGCTTCGGCATCGCCGTCGCGCTGGCGCTCGACGCGACGGTCATCCGCGTGGTGGTGCTGCCCAGCGCGATGAGCCTGCTCGGCGAGCGGGCGTGGTACCTGCCACGGTTCCTGCGCTGGCTGCCGCGCGTGGAGGCGGCTGTCACACCACAGGTCCCCGTTGCAGGTGGGCGATAGCCGATCGCGCCGCGCGGCGAGGTCCGAGCCGTAGCGCTCGGATACGCTGCAACGATGGCGCTGCTCTGCGACGTCGAGCACGTCGACGCGGTCCTCGCCCGCCCCCACAGTCTGCTGGAGGCTCCTCGCTTCGCTGCGCGCGGTGAGGTCCTCTACAGCGATGTGATCGCGGGCGGCGTGTGGGGGTGCTCGCCAGAGGGTGCGGTGCGCGAGCTCCTGCCCAAGCGCCGCGGCGTCGGTGGCATGGTCGCGCACGCGGACGGTGGCTGGGTGCTGAGCGGGCGCAGCGTCATCCATCTGCTGCCCGGGGGTGAGCAGCGCGAGATCCTCTCGGGCGATGAGGTCTGCGGCTACAACGACCTGGGGGCTGCGCCCGATGGCGAGTTGCTCGCCGGCGTGCTGCGCTATCGCCCGCTGGCCGGAGAGGATCCCCGCCCGGGCCAGCTGCTGTCAGTCGGCCGGCACGGAGCGGTGACGGTCCTGACCGAGGACGTGGTGTGGCCGAACGGCATCGGCGTGTCCCCCGACGGGGAGACGATCTACGTCAGCGACTACGCCCGCCAGCTGGTGCTCGCGCTCCCGCGCGGGGGCGGTGAGGCTCGCGAGCTCTGCCGCTCGCCGCGCGGCTCGGCCGATGGGCTGGCGGTCGACCGCGACGGCGGCATCTGGGTGGCGCTCGGCGAGGGCGGCGGAATCGCTCGCTTCCTTGCAGACGGGGAGCTCGACGGCGTGGCGAGCCTGCCGGCGAGCTTCGTCTCGAGCCTGTGCTTCGGCGGCGCGGACATGCGCGACGTGCTGATCACGACCGCCGACAACCACCTCGAGCCGGAGCTGGGGGGGACGCTGCTGCGAGCGCGCTCGTCCATCCCTGGGCTGGAGGTCGCGCCGGTCGTTGTTTGAGGTCAGCGTTTCTTCCTCGGGCAGGGCGACCTGTAGGTCTGGGTGACGGTCTCCGGCTTGCTCAGTTCGCCGTTTTGCGCGAACACCACTTCGGTCTTGATCGGGAAGTAGCCGACCTTGGGGCACTTGGTGGGAACGCGGCCGTAGTAGATCGTCTGCCTGTGCTTGCCCGTGCCGGTGGTGTACGCCGAGCCGGCCTTGACGGTGATCGACTTGATCGACGCGTATGGCGCACCCGGCACGCTCGGGACGAGCGGGACTTCGGTCTCGAGCTCGGGGCCGTAGCCACCGGCGCCGCCGAGGTGGACGTAGTGCCCGTTGGAGATGATTTCGAGCGACACGGGCGATCTGCCCTTGCTGAAGAACTCGAGCCCGCCGCCGGGCGCGTAGAAGGACGACAGTTCGAGCCCCTCTTCGACGCGTTGGGCGCCGAACGTGACGAAGCCCTGCACCTCGCCGACGGGCCCGGCCGCCGAGCCCTTGCGGCACTGGATCGGGCCGAACTGTTCGAGCGCGGTCTTCGAGCAGGTGGGGAAGCCCGTGGTGTGCAACTGGGTCCCCTTGGGCAGGTAGAAGTTGATGCCGATGATCGGCGGCGGCGAGCCCTGGTATTCGGTGCCTTCGATCTGGTATTCCGCCTGCACCGCCGCGCCCGCGCCGAGGATGTTGCCGGTGTGCGGGTATCCCGGTATGCGAACGGCCTCGGCTTTGAACTTGACCGTCGGCAGCGCGACAGCGACGCCCGGCAGGGCGAGCAGCGCCAAGCCGAGCACCGCGGTGTATGTGAGCGCCCTGCGCATCCGATCCCCCTCTCGCTTGATCGACGGGCCGGCCTCCATGCGGTGGCTGGCCGGCCATGCCGCCACGGTCCATCCCATCAAATCGAACACGGGGGCGGGTGGATAGTTGCGTCGACGGTCGGCGCCAGGTCCCGCCGGAGCGGCTTGGCGGCGGCGGAGCTCGACGATCGCCCGGGGCCGGTGCGCGACGTCGAGGCGTGGTTCAACGACGCGGCGCCCGAGCACAGCGCGCTGTGGACGCACACGTTGAGGGCAGCGACGACATGCCCGCGCACGTCAAGGCATCGCTGCTGGGACCCACCTTGACGATGCCGATCAGCGGCGGCGGGCTGGCCCTGGGGAGGTGGCAGGGCATCTACGTTTGCGAGCACCGCGACCGCGGCGGTCCGCGCTCGCTGGTCGCGACCCTTTGGGGGGAGGCGGCGGGCCGGCGGTAGACTACGACGCTCTGCGCCCGTAGCTCAGCTGGATAGAGCGTCGGTCTACGGAACCGAAGGTCAGAGGTTCGAATCCTCTCGGGCGCGTCAGACAAAACCCCTGGTAATCCGGGGGTTTTTGTCGCTCTAGGGCAGATGGGCAGGGGCTGAAAATCGCAGGGTGGTAACGGAAGTGGTAACACGCGACCCTTGCGCAGCGGGGGTCGGTCTGTACGCTGGAGCCATGTCGAGCGAGCCAAGATGTAAGGGCGGCGGCGAACATCGCTTCCCTCCCGATGACCCAAATGGGCTCTGCTGGGGTGGCTGCGGGCATCGGAAGTCGGACCTAGCGCCAACGCCGCTCGAGCCCAGCGCGCCAGCTGAATCGAGCGAGCCAGCAGAGTCGAGCGTCTCTCGGCGCTGGTGGCAGTTCTGGCGCCGCTGACCTAACGCTCGGCGTCCACCAGCGTCGCCAGCTCGGCCATGCTCATGCCGAGCGCTTGGGCGACGTCGCGCACCGTCGACCACGCCGGCGAGGAGCGGCCGAGCTCGATCGACTGGAGAGCGCTGCTCGTGATCCCGGCGCGGTGGGCGAGGGTCTCCTGCGACTCCTCGTGCTCCTCGCGCAGCCGTTTCAAGACGGCCGCTAGGGCGTGATCGGGGTTAGCGCGCGGCATCGGCCGCATCATCTCCATTAGACCAGACAGCCGTGTTCAGACGGGGGTCTTGACACGACTGTGTCGACTAGGCTAGTGTGCCTCGCAGTCAAAGCAAAAAAAGAGCCCCCGCGCTGCGCAAACAGCCGGGGGCATGGCACGGAAAGGAAGGCCCTTCCCATGCAAACTCAGTCTAGGAAGCAGCGCGTAGACCCGCAAGAAATCGAGGCTCTGCTCCAGCGACGCGCACAGCGCATTCGCACGCTCGACGCGCTTGAGCACTACCGCCCAGTCGCTGTGCAGGCGTCGATGAATCGGATCGACGTCGACCGGCGCTTCGAGGCGGCGGTGGGGGAGGGGCGCCGATGACCCTCACGTCGCAGCTCTTCAGGGCTGCTCGCCTCAGCGCCACGGCCGCTACTGCATCATCACAGGGCTCGGCGAGGAGCCGAGAATCAGCCTCCAAGAACGACCGCGGCTCAGCTGCCGGCTTCTGGGCAGCGCTTGAAGGCACCGAGCAGCAGCACGTACTCGATCTGATGAGCGACAACGAGCGCGGTGAGGCCGGCGAGCATGGCCTGCGCACGCTGGAGCGCCCGGGCGAATGCAAGCTCGTCTGGGGCCCCTGCGTCGCTGCCGGAATGGAGTTGGTCAGCACGGTCGACGCCGACTCCATCCTCACGGCCGACGATCACCGAGCACTCGCCTTGATGCGCGAGGGCGAGCCCGCCTGACCTTCAAATCAGGCTCAACGTGCGGAGCGGGGTGCAGGATCGGCCTCGCTCCGCTGCGTTCCTGCCCCTGTCCCGCCCTCCGCGGGGTTAGGGGCTGCCCTGTAGCCCCAAAACGGCAGCGGGGCTCATTTGGGCGCTCGCAGCTCTGAGCGCCTGATGTGCGAGCGCCACGTTGATCGCCGCTCGTTCGGCCGCGCACTCGGCCTCGACCGATTCTGGGTGAGCGACGCGCAACCGGCGCACGCGCTCGACATCCACTTCAGCTCGGAGCAGCTGCTGCCAGCGATCGGGCAGGGCCTCGACGTCCACCGCCGGCTCGGGCTCGCGCTCAAGGATCAGCAGGTGGTCGCTCACGGCGCACACGCCCTCTCAGCGCTCTCGCGGGCTTCGGCTTCGATCGCCTCGCGGTTGCGCTCACGAAGCCAGGCCGGCGCCTCGCGAACGGTCAGACCGCTGCCGGGCGGAAAGCGCTCGCGCACGATCCGCTCATCCTCGCGTTCAGCCGCTTCGACCTCCTCGAGCGTGCCGTGGACGACGTCGCTCACGCGCTCATCTGCGCGAGGTAGCGATCCAACTCCCAGTCGCGCGGATCTGGCTTGGCTGCGATGTGCTCGTCGAGGCGGGCTTTGGCGTAAGCAACGCAGTGATCGGCGCCGAGCAGTTTCATCTCCCTCTCAGCGCTCTCCACCGCCCGCTCGTACGACGACAGGTCAGGCGCGTCGTACTCGTTCACTATCCGCTGTGCGTTGGTCAACTCAGCCTTCAGCTCCTCGTATCGCTGCTTCCACGGTGCGAGAATCCTGTCGCGCTTTTCCTCCTTCATGGTGAGCACGAACCGCTGATGCGCGTTGAGCGCGTCGTACTCAGCGGCCGAGATATCGATCGTGCTGTTCAGACGCTTCTCGATCTCGGCTTTTTCCTCCTGGTTCTTGCGGGTAAGCGGCGGGAGCCTCATGCTGTCTCCTCCGAAGGCGGTTCGACGGGCCGCGACTGGTCGAAGCCCTGCTCCTCGCCGCGCTCGCGTGCGAGCTTGGCTTGGAGCGCGCGGTTCAGGTTGAGCGCCTCGATATCTGCGATGCGAACGGCCTCGCAGTCCTGCTCGTGCTGCTCGCGCGCTGCGAGCTGCTCTGATGTTGGGGTGGTGGGGTTCATTTCGTGCTCCTATCGGTGGGATGCGCGCAGTCGAGCGAGCGTTACCTGCTCGCCGAGCCGGGCCTTGAGGATCGGGTCGGTCGCCTCAGCCAGTTCCTTCTCGAGGCGAGGCAGCGAGCTCACGCCGCCAGAGCCCTGCTGGCCGGCCGAGCCTTCATTGGCGTTCTGCCCGGTGACGTGCGGGCCTACCGCCGGCTGGGCGGCTGCTGTCCCGACATCACCACGGTTACCAGTCTGAGAGGCGGCGCCGAGATCCTCGCGCGTCAGGCCGGTGAAGAGGTCGCGGCCGTTCGCACCAGTCGGGATCCCCGCGCCACCAGACTGCCCGGCGGGCAGCGATGCCGAGCGAGCGGTCACCTGCTGTTGATACTGCGCCACAAGCGCCTCAGTGCGGGCAACGCCCTCTTCGTAGGCGCTCTTCGCCAGGTCGTGGCGTGTGAGCAGTTCGCCGGCCTGTGCTCGGACAGCTGGGTCGAGGCCAGGCTTCTTGATCTTCTTGATCTGCTTGCGCAGCGCGTCGATCTCGGGCGGATCGGTGGTCGTGAACTTCTGCGCCTTGCGAAACGGGCTGCCCGATGACTGCCGCGCGTGGAGCATCCGCAGTCGAGCGAGCGTCAGTTTATTTCCCAAATCCTGCTTTCGAAAGCGGATCGGTCGCTTGGTCGTACTCCTTCTGCAGCGCCTTGATGGCGTTGATGTCGGTCGCGTCATGCTCGCTGGTGAAGCTGGGCGAAACCGCGCCGCTGTTGTTCGACTGCGCTCGAGCACCAAGGCTCATCCCGTCGTAGTCACGTGACGCCTCGCCGGTCATCGCCAGCTGCTGGGCGTCCGCCTCGGCGCTTGAGCTCTTGACAATCGTCTGGCCTGAGAAGCCCGTCATCTGTGAAACAAGACGATCGACCTCGGTCGGGTTGACACCCTTCGCCAGCTTGAAGGCGAGCGGCTGCATGTTGCCTGCCCTACGTTCCTTGACGATCAGATCGACCGCCTCCATCTGTGAGAGCTTCTTTTTCTTAGCCATCGGTGTTACCTTTCGATTGAAGTTAGAGGGAGCAAGCGCCCACAAGGAGCTAACCCGTCACCGCTTGCTCCCAAGCCACGAAGTAGGAGGAACGTGGCTTCGACGAGCAGGCACGCCCGCTGAAAGGCGCGCCATGCTCGAAGAGACGACCGCAGCCGGCAGGGCGTGTGACTCTGATACGGAGTCATAAGTTGCACACGCGCGGGGCAGACTCTGGAACGGTGCCATAAGTTGCTACCAACCGCCCGACCGCCTCCGCGGTCGAAGATGTGAAAGAAGGTGAACCGGCGAGGGGTCGCGCGAAGAACGCCAATTCTGTAGCGCGGACACTCCTCGCCGGTTCGCCGACGGGCGTCAAAGGCCGTCGGTTTTGCGAGCCGTGGGCGGGCGACCGCGAGGGGATATGGCCTCGCAACCGTTCGTCCCGCCGTACCGGGCGCGCGGCGCGGGCCAAAGGTAACCCCCGCACGTTGTGAAGATGACTTGAACATCAGCAGTCCGCGCCAAACTCGGATTCGGGGCGCGTTTTCAGTCTTTTACACTCGCAGCAGCGTTCCTCGAAGTGACTACAGCGCGCCCAGCCAGCACGGCCAGGGCAGTCCCCGAGGTGACACGGCACCTCAAAGGTTTCGCCTCGCACGCGGTAGCTAGGCCGCTGTTCGATCTCGTATTGCACGTGCTCGGCCAGTGTCGGCTCTTTGTAGCGCCGGCATTCTCGGCAGCGGTGGCGTCCCTCGTCGTTGGCGTCGCGTTTCCACAGCTCGAATTGATGGTGGCCGCGCGTTGCCGGACAGAGCGGGCTGGTGTTGATCGGGGGCGGCTCGACCCTGGTGATCATCCGCGGCAGCTCTTTGAGGCGCAGCCGATCGACGAGGCTGGGCTTGTCGGAGTTGAGCGGGATCGCCGGCGCCTTCTTCTCCTTGCTGGCTTTGGGTAGGTTCATGAGTTCTTCCTGATGTGCTCGCAGACGGCGCAGAGACCGTCATCGGTGGTCGGTGCGTCGGGGTGCTCGGGGCAGGTTTCGAGCTCTGTGGCTGGCTGTGGGTTGCGTTCGCGCTCGAGGATCGCGCGGGCCTGTCGCGAGTCGCCGCCGGCTGCTGTCATCGCTCGCCAGTAGGCCATCCACGCCTCGCCTTCGCGTGCACCGCCTTTTTCGAAGCACGCCATCACGACAGCGTCAGCGGAGTCAGTCGAGCGGCCAAGGCGTTTGCGGATGTCGTCCTTCGACTCGATCTGGATCAGCCCGCGCGAGGTTTCTGTGTAGTGCGGGGTGACGAGATCGGCGATCAGCTGGTCATCGGGCGGCAGCGCCAATGAGGCTCCGAAGGCAGGGTCGAGCGCCTCGCGCAAATGCCACCAGGCTTCGGCGCGCAGGTTCAGAAAGCCGAGCTCGCCAGATCGATCCTTACCCTCCGCTTTCGCTGAGGCGTTGAAGGCCGTCGGCTTCAGGCCCTGCTCGCGCAAGCTGTCAAACACGCCGGCGCCGATCCCGATCACATCCACCACAGCGGAGGCGTTCGGGTGAGCGCGCAGCACAGCCGCCACACGGCCGGTCGTCTGCATCGTGTCGCCACGTGAGAACGTGCGAAGTTCGCTGATGATGTCGCCGTGCTTGAGCGCGAGGCAGGTCTTGTCGGCGCCAGAGCGCGCCACGTCGACACCAACCGATGTGGCGGAGCCGAAGCCGTCGCCCTGCTCGGTGTGAGCTAGCCAGCGCTCGTTGGCTGCCTCGACCCACGGCAGCGGGATCACACCATCCTCGTCACCAACAGCGAACTCGCCACGCACGCGGTTCAGGTAGAGCGCGCTGTCCGCGCCCCACTGCTTCGCGCGCTGCTCAGCCCACTTCGGCGATACGCGCCCAGCAGCGATGGCTTCATCGAGCGTAATGGCGCGAGCGGTCCAATCCTCGAGACCGTCGCGGCGGGCGTGGATGTCGTAGAAGCGCCCGGCAGGTGAGCCAGGGGTTGAGCACGCCAGCGCGAACGTCTCACCAGGCCCTGAGAAGGCTCCCTCGATCGCGTCGAAGATCTCAGGCTCGATCGACTTCGACTCATCGAAGATCACGAGGAGGCTTTCAGCATGGGCGCCCTCGATCAGGCTCGCGTCGTTTGAGGCCACAGCGAACGCCTGCCCGTGCCGCAGATTCAGGCTGAGGGTCAGCAGCTCGGTTCGCTCGTTGAACGGAGCGCGTCCGATGCGGTCTGCTCGCAGTCGACGTGCCCACAAGTGGATCTCTGGCCAGAGGTAGCGCTCCAACTGCCGCCAGGCGCCGGCTGTGGTGACGATCTTCCAGTCGATGCCGGCCGCATCGCGTGTTGTGGCGAACCATGTGACCGCGAGGGCCTCGGTGGTCGTCTTACCAACGCCGTGCGGAGAGCGAACGGCGACGCGGCCGTTGGCGGCAAGCGATTGGAGCACATCGGCCTGATATGGCTCTAGCTGCGCTGAGACCGGCCAGTCGATGCAGTCGCAGGCGAAGCCGGCCGGATCGTTGTGCCACTCGAGCTTGTTCTCGCGGTCCTGTTCGGCGAGACGCTCGACGGCTGTGTGCAGACCGCTCATGGCAACTCCCTCGCAGTGCCCTCGACAACGTCAGCAACCTTCAGCTCCTTGACCACGATGGTGCGAGCGAGGCGCTGCTGGGCAGACGTCAGGTTCAGATCGCGGTGACCGAGCGCCTTGGCCAGCGCACCAATGATGATCGCGGCCTCGGCTTCGTTGATCGCAACACGCCGAGCTTCCAAGTCGAGCGCGATGATACGGCCGAGCACATCAGCGGTCTGGCGCAGAGCGGTCGTGTAGATCGCAGCCTCAGCTCGCAGCTGCTCGCCGGCCTTGGGGTGCTCGTAACGGAGATCGCCCTCGAGCTCGGCAACCTTCGATCTGAGGAACTGCGACCAGGTAGTCGCTTCGCCGGCAACGCGTTGTAGCTCGGCGATCGGGTCAGTAACAGGCTCTGGCCGTCCGAGCTTCTGCAGCGCCTTGCGTGCGTCGGCTTCGGTGATGCGCTCAAGCGCCTTGCGTTTGGCTTGCGGTGTGGCGCCGCCGTGGTGGTAGCAGACAGTCATACCGCGCATCGGAGGCTGCTTGCACGGTCTGCCGTCTTTGGTTTTGGCGCTGCAGAGCGTCATCGCTCCTCCTTCCGTTGTTGACACCCTGTTACCACCCCGCTCAAAAACGCAATGATTACGGGCGATTTTGACCGACGTTCGGTTGGTGCAACCGAAGGTCGCACGCTGCGCTCCCTATATGGTCCGCCGCGAAGATGCTCGCTTATGGTCGGCAGCAGCCAAGGCCAGCAGCCCCCTAGTCATCTCGACCTTCCCACGGCTGTGATCGCTCTGGGCGTCGCGCCTTGCGGATCAACAGCTGGCGCTCCTCGATGCACTTGGCGCACTCGCAGAGATAACCGCCGGTGCAGGCAGGCAGGTTTTGGCTTCGCATGCCGGTCAGGACATGCAGCGTCTCACGAGCCTTCGAGGTAGGCATCGAGATCGTCGCGGTGGAAGAGCAGGCGCCTACCATCACGTCGAGGGTTGAGCTTGCCGAGTGCGACCAGATCATGGATCCGCCCGACCTTGCCGTCGATGTACGCCGCAGCCGTGTCAGTGCCCATCCAAGGTGACGGTGCAGGCAGTAGGGCGGCAGCACGCCGCGCAATCTCCTGCAACTGCTGGTCGCTGAGCTCGATCTCGACGTTCATCGCGCACCCTGCAGGGGGTGGCAAGGGCGGCGAGGGGTGGCTAGGGTGGCTGTCCGCCCCACTACAGACACTCTTCTCGCGCACGCTGGTGTGCTGTAGTGAGCAACAAAGCCACCCTTGCCACCCCGTACCACCACAGCCACCCTCATCGTCGACCCCGCATCTGGATCCCAAGCCAGTAGTCGCGACCTTTCGAGGAAACCTCGTCAAGACCGTCGTGCAGCTCCATCAAGCGACGACGGAAACGGACAGCGGCGAGCGGGCGGCGGTTGTTCAGTTCGCACCAGATTTTGTATTCGGCGAACAGCTCGGGCTTAGCGATTCGACCGTCAGATCCGAAGACGCAGCGCTCCTCGAGAAAGCCAGCGGCGCTGTCGCTGTCGATGCGGAAACGCTCAGCAGCTTTCTCGCTCGCGTCGGCGCGTGTGAAGCTGTGCTGCGTGTGCAAACGCTCAAGACCGTCGAGCGCGTGATTGAGCAAGCCGCTGAGCTCGGCCGGCGTCGTCAGCTTCGCGAGGATGTTCTCGTCGCAACGCTTCGTGCCGCGGAACTTGTGCTCGAAGGGCAGGATCTCCCAGCGGTCGAAGTAGGCGTCGGAATTATCGGCGGTCGGCGGCACCTCATTGGCGCTGAACAGCAGGCGCACGTATGGTCTGAATGTGAACGCGTTCGTGTGCTTGCGCTCGGCTCGACACGATCGCCGCCGGTGATCGTCTTGAGGATCGAGCTGCTGCGCAGCGCATGCGAAGGCAGGTCAGCAAAGATGTTCACGAGCACGCCGTACAGGTCGGCGGTCGCAAAGCGATCCTCCTCGAGCTGATGTAGCGCGACCGTCGAGACGTTCACGGGCCCTACAAGCGCCGTCAGCAGCCCCAGCGCCGTCGTCTTGCCGGTACCGCCAGGGCCCATCAACATGACGGCCTTTTGGTAGCGATTGTCGGGGGTGATGACGTAACCGGCGATCTCCTCGAAGAGAGCGACCAGATCGGGGATCGACGCCTTCAGGAACTTGTCGATTGCGGGGCACTTCGCATCTGGGTCATACGCCGCGGCGATCCGCACGGGCGAGAGGTGCGTGGGGGAGTGCTCAGCGAGCTCGCGCGTTTTCACGTTCAGCAGGCCGTTCGCGACGTTGACGATCTCGAGCGGCGGGCTCTCCAAAAGCTCGGGGCTGACGATCCGCAGATACGCCGTGATCTCATCGGCCTTGCGCCGCGCCCAATCCGGGCCAAGGCGATCGACGATGCTCTGCGCGAGTAGCTTCTCGCCAGGTTGGTAGTAGCCGTCCCGGTAGACGTACACCTGCGCACCGCCGGTCGCGAAGGGCGTCTCGGCAGCGAGCGCTTGGGCGTGCTCTGAGGCGATGAACTTGACAGGCTTGCCATCTGAGGCCGGTGCGTAACGACTGACGCTGCCGGCGATGATCTTGACCTCAGCGTCGTCGAGCGGCGGGCTGCAGCGCGTTCGGTTGGTCTCGAGCAGGGCGGCGAAGATCTCGCTCTCGCCAAATCCCGCGCGACGCAGCGATCCTGCACGGCTCGTCAGCTGCGTGTTGCGCTCGCCGTCAGCGAAGACCGTCTGGCTATCACGATGCGCGGCCATGTCGACGACGTTCGATGGTGCCGTAACCCAAAGCTCGGCCGGGGCATCCTTGAGTGCGTCGAGCCCGTGGCCGACGTCGAAGCGGTAGACGCGGCCCGTGGGGTGGATGCTGGGCGGCGCGATGACGCCGTTGCCCTCCGCCTGGATGTCCCACTTGCCGGTCTCGCCGCCTGATGAACTCGACCCTTTGCGGATCTCGCCCTCGGCCAGCCTGAAGTAGTAGTGCGACCCGCGGCCGGTGCTCACGCGCGTCGTCTGGTCGAAGACCGGACCAAGGCGATCGGACCAATACTTCTTAGCTGCAGCGTCGTCGCAGTCGAGAACGGCGAGCCGGCTGACCGCGCCGCAGATGATGAAGACGTTGCGGCTCTTCGCGAACGCCTTCTCAGTCGCCGCGCGTGTCGGGCGTTTCGACTGCGCCGCCTTCCAGCTGCTCAGCGGCGCCTTGCTGGCTGACGGTGCAGCGACGACGCAGAGACCGGCGTCGTATAGATCGAGACGCTGCCGCGGTTGCTGGTGTCACGAACTGACCTCAAGCTCGGCGAGCTCGGCCAGGAACTCCGCGTAGAGAGCGAACGCGTCACTCCGCGCAGATGGGCGGTGCTTGCCCAGCTCCCAGCGATTGAGCGTGACCGGCTGGACGCCGATCCGAACGGCGAGATCCTCTTGGGAGATGTTGTGTCGCTCGCGCAGCGCACGCGCCTTGCCGCTCTTGAGCAGCTGACGGGTCGTGGCGTAGATGAGCAGGTCATCGGTAGCGGGCATGGAGACCTCCTGCGGGACGAATGCATGTAGGAGCGGGAGGCTCCAGAGGGGACATCAGCAGCGCGCGCGTAAACCGCGCCCCACTACCTATAGGGAGGAACTTCCGTCCAAAAACTGGCTGTTTTGCCCGTAAAAGCCCTGCAAATCATAGGTTTATGCAGACACCTTGACGTGTAAGGTTAGTGTATGGTAGTCTTACGGTTATGGATGCCACCAGAGCGATTCTAGGTTTCCGAGCGACCCGCTCATCTTGCCGAGAACGATCTCGATCTCGGCGAGATCATGAAGACGCGCGCAGTGCTGAAGAGCGGCTACGGGCGCCGTATTCGTGAGCGCGGCACCTCTCCCTCAGAGAAATGGCCAAGAGGGTCGACGTCGCACCGATCACGTTCAGCGAATGGAGCGTAGGGCTAGCACTGCCTCGAGCAGCGCGGTGATTCGCTACATCACAACGCTACAGACTATGTTCAACAACCTTCAACAGCAAGCGCCTTATAAGTCAAGCCGATGACCTAAAGCAAATCGAGCGCAGCTTCGAAAAGACCAAACCACTAGCTGATGGCGCCATATCCTTACGATCTGGATCTACTTGCGCCACAAAAGCGACGCTATGACAGATCCACTGCTCGATTACCTAACTTGATCGCACGTCGGCCAAGAAGCGTCGTCCAGACTGCTTCCGTCATCACTCGACTGCATGGTAACTGCGATCTCAAGCGAAACTGGAAGCCTTCAGACGCTCGCCAGCGAGATACTCGAAATGAGCGCCAAACTCGAAGCAACCAAGACGCCGGGGATCTACAAGCGCGGCTCGCGCTACGTGATCAGCTATCGCGCAAACGGGAAGCAATGCCGCGAGAGCTTCCGCACGCTCGACGAGGCACGTCGCGCAAAGTCGGCTCGCAAGACCGATATCGACCGCGGCGAGTTCGAGCAGCGCTCGCGCGTGACCCTGCACGACTACGCGCGCGAGTGGGTCAAGCGCTACCAGGGGCGCGGCCGGCGCGGCTTCCGTGAGAACACGCGCACCGAATACGAGCGCCTGCTAGACGCCTACGCGCTGAAGTACTTCTCGCCTCGCGTGCGCTTGACTGAGATATCGCCGTCGCAGGTCGCAGGCTTCGTCAGTTGGCTCTGCGAGCAGACCAAGGCTGCGCCGACCAAGGAGGACAAGGACCGGCGCGTGCCGCTCTCGGACTCGAGCGTTCGCAACGCGATGGTGCCGTTGCGTGCCTGCATGGCTACCGCGGCCCGCAGAGGGGCTGATCCGGACCAACCCCACCCGCGAAGCCGACCTGCCGCATCGCCCGACCGCAGACGACGATGATGACGAGGCGATCGTCAAGGCGCTGAGCCGTGCCGAGCTTTCGACGCTGCTCGAGCTCACCCCCACCAACTGGCAGACGTTCTTCCGGTTCCTCGCTGCAAGCGGTCTGCGGATCAGCGAGGCGCTAGCGCTGCAGTGGCGCCATCTGCAGCTCGACGGCAGCTCACCGCACGTCAAGGTGCGACGCGCCGTCGTACGCGGGCAGGTGGGCCTTCCCAAGAGCAGGCACGGCAAACGAGACATCCCGCTCGATCACGCCCTCGTCGTGGCGCTGCGCGAGCGTCGTCGGGATAGCGAGTGGCCGGGCGATGACGACCTCGTCTTCCCAGCCGGCAACGGCGCCGTGATGAGCCAAGGCAACCTACGGCGCCGCGTGCTCAAACCAGTTGCGGAGGAGGCTGGCGTGTCGTGGGCGGGCTTCCATACCTTCCGGCACACGTGCGCAACGCTGCTCTTCGCAGACGGACGCAACGCCGTACAGGTCCAACGCTGGCTTGGCCACCACTCGCCGGCCTTCACGCTGAGCACGTACGTGCACCTGCTAGACGGCGATCTAGGCGCCCCGCTCGAGCCTCGAGGGTGGTAACACGGTGGTAACACAGGCCACACCAGAGGACGCCACCGCGACCGCCTGATCTCCCGTCTTTACTGGAGATATTGGGCCCCACACCACGCCACACCAGACCAGACTTGGTCTACGGAACCGAAGGTCGGGAGTTCGAATCTCTCCGGGCGCGTCGAGCAGGGCCGAAGCCCAATCGCGCAAAGCGCAAGTCGTGGCGGGTGGGGCGGACGCGATCGGCGTCCGCCCCCACGCCCCGTCACGCGAGGATCAAAGCGGACTTACGAGGGAGAGGCTGCCTCCGACGACTTCGTCGTCCAGTGCGCCCTTGTACGAGCCCTTTTCGCTTTCTTCTTCTGTTAGGGCCGCGCAAATGCCGTGTTCTGCCTTGATCGGTTCAAATTCCACGTCGAGCTTCTTCAGGTTGTTCTTTATCCCAAGCTCTTTTACGCTGCCCTTCCTGCCTTCTTTTGTGACGTTTTCGTATTCCGCTGACTTGAGGGAGCCTTCGTTGACTTCCTGCGCCTCGATGGTCATGAAGCATTTCGCTTCCGCAAGCTTGAACTTGAGTTCTCCGGTTTCGACGGCTCCGTCGCTGTTGTATTTCAGTTCGAGCGCAGCGCCTTTTTCCGCGACCGGTGCGCCTTTTTTGCCGGCGGTGCACTTGCTGAACTGGACCTTGTCGACAAGCGTCGTCGAGAGGCCCTCGGTCGCGGTGCCCGTGGACTTCGCCTTCTGGCACTTGATCGTGAAGTGTTCGATGCCGTTGCTCGTCTTCACAGGCCCGGAATGGAACACCTGTTCTTCGACGCCCACGCCTGCCGTTTCGACGGGCGAGCCCGCTTCCACTCCCGTCTTGCTCGCTTCGAATTCTGCGGCCAGCGCCGGCGCGGCGGCGACGGCAAATGCGCCCACCGTGGCCAGCAGGCCCATTGTCAACCTCATGCGTCTCATCCCAAAACGCTCCTCTTGATCGTGACGGACAGGTCTCTCCATATCACCTGACCCGGTCTGGCTGGGGTGCAATTCGTTCGCCACCCCGCGCCGTCCCTCGTGGGCCGAAGCTCCGAGAGACATGGACGGCTACCATAGCCCAATACCGCTCCGCAGGTCAAGCTGCGGCTTGTGAACAAAACGCGAACGACTCGAATTCGGGGAGCGTCGCAAACGGCGGTCGTCATGAACCGGGCGGGCGATCA
Organism: uncultured Solirubrobacteraceae bacterium; assembly: GCA_963756205.1. GTDB lineage: Bacteria > Actinomycetota > Thermoleophilia > Solirubrobacterales > Solirubrobacteraceae > Palsa-744. The sequence continues at coordinate 665,876 of CAVWMU010000002.1, read as the reverse complement.
TGGCATCAGTGGAAACCACGTGCCGCCCCTACGTAGAAACCACGGGCACGGCCCAGTGGCCCCCGCCGATGCCGCCGCCGGCGCGCTGCGCGAGGATCACGCCATGTTGGTGGTCGCTGCCCTGGGCGGAAACGCGTTGCTGCGCCGCGGCGAGCCCGCGGATGTGGACACGCAGCGCCGCAACGTGGCGGCGGCGGTGGACGCGCTTGCGCTGATGGCCAGGCGCCACCAGGTGGTGGTGACGCACGGCAACGGGCCGCAGGTGGGGCTGCTGGCGCTGCAGTCGGAGTCCTACGCGCAGGTGGCGCCGTACCCGCTGGACGTGCTGGGCGCGGAGTCGGAGGGCATGATCGGCTATCTGCTCGAGCAGGGTCTCGGCAACCGGCTGCCGCGCACGCCGACGGCGACGCTGCTGACGCAGGTGGTGGTGGATGCGGGCGACCCGGCGTTTGCGCATCCGAGCAAGCCCGTTGGCCCGGTTTATGACCGCGAGACGGCGGAGCGTCTGGCGCGCGAGCGCCGCTGGACGGTCGCGCGCGACGGCGAGAATTGGCGTCGCGTGGTGGCCTCTCCGGAGCCGCAGCGGATCGTGGAGCTGCAGACGATTCGCACGCTGGTGGACGCGGGCGTGCTGGTGGTGTGCGTGGGCGGCGGCGGCGTGCCGGTGACGGTCGATGCGCACGGCGCCCTGTATGGCGTGGAGGCGGTGATCGACAAGGATCGCTCGGCGGCGCTGCTGGCGCGCGAGCTCGACGCGGATGCGCTGCTGTTGCTGACGGACGTGCCGTACGTGGAGCGCGACCACGGCACCGAGCGCGCGCAGCCGATCCGCGAAGCGTCGGTGCGCGAGCTCGACCTGGCGGCGTTCGACGCCGGCTCGATGCGTCCGAAGGTCGAAGCCGCGTGCCGGTTCGTGGCGCAGACTGGCAAGATCTCGGCCATCGGCGCGCTCTCTGACGCCAGTGCGATCCTCGCGGGCGAGACCGGCACGCACATCGTCACCGAGCGCGTCAAAGCTGCCAACGAGGCGACCGCACATTCCCTCCAGCGCTGAGATTCCTGGCCTGCACTTCAGCCACCCGGCGTGCCTGGAGCACGATCCGCGCGCGCACATGCCCGAGCACCCGGACACGCCGGAGCGGCTGCTGGCGATCGAGCGGGCGCTGGCCGCCAGCGAATGGCTGGGCTGGGAGCGGCGCGAGGCGCCCGCGGCCAACGAGGCGCAGCTCGAGCTGGTCCACAGCGCGCGCCTGGTGACGACACATCAGCGAGCTGTGCCGGGCGGGCGGCGGCGCGATCGACGGGGACACGTTCGTGGGCGAGCCGTCCTACCGCGCCGCGCTGCACGCGGCGGGGGGCGCGTGCGAGATGACGCGTGCGCTGATGGCGGGCGAGGCGCGGCTGGGGTTCTGCGCGGTGCGGCCCTCTGGCCACCACGCGGAACCGGAGCGCGCGATGGGCTTCTGCCTGTTCAACAACGTGGCGCTCGCGGCCGAGTTCGCAATTCGCGAGCTGGGCGTGCGCAGGGTGTTCGTGCTCGACTGGGACGTCCACCACGGCAACGGCACCGCGGAGGCGTTCCGCCGCCGCGCGGACGTGCTGTTCGCGAGCATCCACCAGTCGGGGATCTACCCGGGCACGGGCCCACTCGGCGACGTCGGCTCGGGCCCGGGCGAGGGCTACACGCTCAATCTGCCGGTGCCGGCAGGCTCCGAAGAGGACGTGTGGCTGTCGCTGGTCGAGCACATCGTGCTGCCGGCGGCGGCGGCGTTCGAGCCGGAGCTGGTGCTCGTTTCGGCGGGCTTCGACGCGCACCGCGCGGACCCGCTGGCGGGCTGCCGCCTGGAGACCTCCTCGTTCGCGGAGATGGCCCGCCACGTACGCGACCTCGCCGAGCGGCTGGACGCGCCGTTGGGCGCGGTGCTCGAGGGCGGCTACGAACCGGCGGCCCTCGCCGAATGCGTGTGCGAGACGCTCGCCGCGCTCACAGACGGGCAGCCGCCGCGCGAAGCGGCGCCGGAGGCGCTGCTGACCTCGCGCGCGGCCGCGCAGTTCGCGCGCTACTGGCCGCTCTGAATCGCGGCCCGTAGTTTTCCGCCGGGGTACGGCAGTGATAACCGGATGCCCGGGGCCGGTGTCCCTGTGAGCCTTGGCGTCGTGAGATCCGAAGGCGCCAGCTCGTCGGGCCCAGCAGCCGACGGCGGCGATGCGAGCGTGCCGGTGCCCGAGCTCCCCGCCGGCGGCGCGGCACAGCTGGTGCGCCTGCGCGACGGCTCGTCGGTGACGGTGCGCGCGGCCGGCACGCAGGACGAGGCGGCGCTGCTGGTGTTCCTGTCGGACCTGTGCCTGGAGGCCCGGCGCATGCGCTTCTTCACGGGCGCCGCCGACATCGGCTATGCGGCGCAGCTTGCGGCCGCCACCGGCGCCGATCGCTACGGGCTGATCGCGCACGACGAGATGGGCATGACGGTCGGTCATGCGACGTACGTCAAGCTCGACGACGAGCGCGCGGAAGTCGCGGTCGAGATCGCCGACCACCTCCACGGTCGCGGCCTCGGCACGATCCTGATCGAGCGCCTTGCCGCCGTCGCGGAGGCGCACGGAATCACGCGCTTCGTGGCGGAGGTGCTGCCGGAGAACCGCGCGATGCTGGATGTCTTCACCGACGGCTTCGACGCGCACGTGCAATACCACAACGGCACCGACACCGCCGACTTCCCGACCGCCGCGTGGCGGCTCTCGCGAGAGCGCTTCTCACCGGCGCCCGAAGGCTCCGCCCAGGCGTCCGATGGGTCCGCACAGGCGTCTGATGGGTCCGCACAGGCGTCTGATGATTCAGCGCCGGCGCACGATGACTCCACGCCGGCGCCCGACGGCTCGGCAGGGGCGCCGGACGGCGCTGCGCAGGCACGCGACGCCGTCTGACCCGCTCGCCGGGGCCGGCTCGCGTGCGATCAGCCTCGCTGGACGGCCATGAACTGGTTGCCGTCCTGGTCGCGGAAGAAGAACATCGGCGGCACGGGGTCGCCCATGCGCATCACCGCCTCGTCGACGTCGACCCCCTGCGCGAGCAGGCTCGCGTGGTCGGCGTCGATGTCCTCACTGGTGAAGGCCACGCGGGTCTGGATCCCGGTGGATTCGCCCTCCCGCGGGGGCACCAGCGCGATCGTGGTGGCGGCTCCCGCAGGCGCGACTTCGATCCAGCGGTCGCCGCGGCCGAACGGGATGTCGGCGCGCTTCTCGAATCCGAGCTTGCCGGTATAGAACTCGAGTGCCCGACCCTGGTCGCTGACGGGCACCATCACGGTGCCAAGCTGGGTGATGCGGGTGGGGGTCTGCGTGCCGGTCATCTCGGGCCTCCTGCTCGTTGGCTGGTTGGTTCTGCCGGTTGGACGTCGCCCGCGCGCGGGACTCATCGCTTGGGCTGCCACAGTGCGATCTCGCCGCCCGCGCGCGTGGCCACCACGCTACGCCACCCCGCGGGCCCTCGCGCGGGGGAGCGCAGGTCGTGCTCGGCGCCCGACGGGTCGAGCGCCTGCGGGCGCTGGCGGCGGAGCTGCCCGGATCGGTGGCGGTCGCGACCGCCGTGACCGTCGGCGGGGCGATGCGCACGTCGCGGTGTCGGTCGTGCACCCGTCGGTCACTGCCACCGAGATTCACCAGCGGCTGCGAGCCGGCAGCTTTCGCGGGCGCGGCATCGCGCCCGACCCTCCGGAGCTGGTGGGCGAGGCGATCGCGTACGCGATCGGCAGCGGTGAGGCGCGCGTCCTTGTCGCCGACCCGCCCAGGACTCTCGTCCCCGGCGACGCCGGGGGCTGGGGCGCCCTGCTCGCCCGCCAGGCGCCGGTCAACCGGCCGTCGCGGTGATCGTGACGGTTTCCTTCTTGGCCTCCTTGGGCAGGGGGATCGTCACCTCCACCACGCCGTCGCGGGTCTTGGCCTTGATCTTCTTGGCGTCCACGCCGGCGGGCAGCGCGACCGAGCGTACGAACGATCCGTAGCGGCGCTCGCGGCGCAGGAAGCTCTTGTCCTTCTCCTCCTTGCGCTCCTCGTGCTCGCCGGAGACGGTCAGGATGTCGTCCTCGACCTCGATCTTCACCTCCTCGGGTTTGATCCCGGGTACGTCCGCGCGCATGACCAGGTTGCCGTTGTCGCGCACCACGTCGATCGCCGGCACCCATGTGCGCTCGCCGGCGTCGAGCGTTTCGCCGAACATGCGGTCCAGCCGGCTGCGCAGCTCGCCGAGCTCCGCAAACGGTTCCCATCGTGTCAATCCTGAAGCCATCTCATTCTCCTTCTCGTCGTGTCCAGATCCTCGTGTGCATCGAGCCAAACGCCGAACGTGCACCGTGTTCGACGGTATTCGCGCACGGGCTCGCAGACATCGGTGAGCGTCCCTCAGGCGTGTCCGTAGTTGCGTGCAGCCGCAGGTCTGCGGTCAAACCACGACGCCCGCCCGCGGTTCGCCGCGATGACAGCCCCGATGCACTCGGTCATGCTCCGCATCGAGAGCGTGGGTGTTCCGCAGGGAACGACCGCCAAACCGGCCAGTGGCATCTAGCCACGACGCCAACGGCACCCGCGCTCTCAATATTCAGCTGATGAGCTCGTCGACGGCACCGATCGGCCCGGGCGAGTCGGGCCGCGCCGGCGGCGTCGACGCACGCTTGCTGCGAGCGCTGTCGGAGCCGGACATGTATGGCGGCGCGGGGCCTGTCGCCGTGCACGAGACGCACGCCTCGTGGGTGTTCGTCGCGGGCGAGCGTGCGTACAAGGTCAAGAAGCCCGTCACGCTTGCGTTTCTCGACTACGGGACGCTCGCGTTGCGGCTGGCGGCGTGCCGCGAGGAGGTGCGCGTCAACCGCGAGCTCGCGCCGGGCCTGTATCTCGGGGTGAGGGCGATCGTGAGGAGCGCGCGCGGCTTCGAGCTCGCGGACGAGCGCGCAGCCGGCGCGATCGAGTACGCGGTAGAGATGCGCAGCTTCGACGACGCCGACACGCTTGCGGGACTGATCGCTGCCGGGGCTTTGACGGGTGAGCGGATCCGCGCGGTGGCGCGGCGTCTGGTGGAGTTCCACCGCGCGGCGACGCGCGTCGACGGCGGCGGCCCCAGCGAGGTGCTGGACATGTGGCTGGAGAACGTGCGCGAGCTCGCCGTGGCGAGCGGCGCGCTCGCGTGGCGCCTGGATCTCGCGGAGGGGTTCGGCGCGGCGTTCGTGCGCGCGCACGAGGGCGAGATCGAACGGCGCAGGCTGGCGGGACTGGTGCGCGACGGTCACGGCGACCTGCGCTGCGAGCACGTGCTGGCGGTGCCGAGGGTGAGCGTGGTGGACCGCGTGGAGTTCGACCCGGCTCTGCGCCGCACCGACGTCGCCTGCGATCTCGCGTTCCTGACGATGGACCTCGAGGCGCTCGGTCAGCGCTGGGCGGCGGAGGAGCTCATCAGCGCCTACCGGCAGGCGGGGGGCGACCCTGGCGGCCAAGCGCTGCGCAGCTTCTACGCCGCCCACCGCGCGCTCGTCCGCGCGAAGGTGGCGCTGATCGCCGCCGGCGAGCACGAGCCCGCGCACGGCGCGCGCGCGCTCGAGCAGGCGCGGGAGCGGTGGGCCCTCGGCGAACGGCTGTGTTGGCGCGCGCGGGCTCCCGTGGCGCTGCTCGTGTGCGGCCCTGCCGCCAGCGGCAAGTCGACGCTCGCCGCGGCGCTCGCCAGCCGCTCGGGCATGGCGCTGCTGTCCTCGGATGTCGTGCGCAAGTCCGCCGCCGGGCTCGACGCGAGCGAGCGCGCGGCGCCCGAGCTCTACGGCGAGCGCTTCACGCACATGACCTACGAACGTCTGGGGCACGAGGCGCGGCAGGCCCTCGCCGGCGGCCAGGGCGTGATCGTCGATGCCACGTGCCGCTCGCGCGAGGATCGCGCCCCGCTGCTGAGCGAGCTGAGCTGCGACGGGGCGAGACTCCTGGCGGTTCGCTGCCGCGTGCCGCTGGAGCTGGCGATCGAGCGCGCAGCGCTACGCATGGGCGATGCCGAGCGCGTCTCCGATGCCACACCGGAGATCGTCGCCGAGCAGCACCGCTCCTTCCAGGAGCTCGACGAGCTGCCGCCTGGCTGTGTGGTCGAGCTCGATGCGACGCAGCCACTCGACGCGCAGCTCGCCGAGGTCACGCGCGCGGTCGACGCCCTGCCGCTTTGCCACAGTCGCGCTTCGGTCCTTTCCACGGATCACCCGCGCGCGGATGGAAGCTAGCTTGGAGCTATGGGTGAACTGTGTCCGGTCTCCGCTCTCTCCAACGGCGACACGGACGCGTCCGCGCCAACGCCCATCCGCGTCGTCGTGGCCGACGACCACCCGCTCGTACGCCACGGTCTCGGGCTCTTGCTCGAGGCCGAGGACGGGCTCGAGGTGATCGCCGAAGCGGACGACCTCGCCTCGACGGTGCGAGGGGTGGACCGTCTCAAGCCGCCGGTTCTGGCGCTCGACCCGCACATGGCGGGCGCGTCGACCAGCGAGATCATGCAGACGTTGCACGATCGCTCGCCCGGCACGCGGGTCGTGGTCCTCACGATGGAGGAGAGCCCCGCATTCGCCGAGCACATGCTCGCCTGTGGAGCGTTGGGGTTCGTCGTCAAGGAGCGCGCCGACAGCGAGCTGCCGCAGGCGATACGCGCCGCCGCCCGCGGCGAGGAGTACGTCAGCCCGCGCATCGCCGCACGCGTGGACGCGCTGCGCCATTCCTCCCGCCGGCCGCGCGAGACGCGCTGAACGTGCCGGGCGCCCCCAGGTGATCGATCTCCACTGCCACATCCTGCCGGGCCTCGACGATGGCGCGCTCGATCTCGACGACAGCGTGGCGATGGCGCGTCAGGCCGAGCTCGACGGCATCGCGGTGGTGTGCGCGACGCCCCACATTCGCCACGATCACGACGTCGCCATCGAGGAGCTCGCCGCGCGCGTGCGTTCGCTGCAGGAGAGGCTCGACGGCGAGGCGATCGACGTGCGGATCGTGCCCGGCGGCGAGCTCGCGCAGACCGACGCCGATCGTCTGACAGACGCGCAGCTGCGTCTGGTGACGCTCGGCGGAGCCGGCCGCTGGGTGCTGCTCGAGCCGGCGCCCGGACCGCTCGGCGAGGGCCTGGACGCGCTCGTGGGGAGGCTCGCCGCACGGGGGCTCTCGACGATCGTCGCGCACCCCGAGCGTCACGCGGGGGCCGACTTCGAGGAGCGCCTGAGGGGGCTCGCGGCCGCCGGCTGCCTGATCCAGTGGACGGCCGAGTTCGTCGCCGACGTGACGCTCGGGGAGCTCGTGCCGAGGTTGGCCGGCGAGGGTCTCGTGCACCTGCTGGGCAGCGACGCCCACTCCTCGCACGGAGGGCGTCCCGTGCGGCTGGCGGCGGGCTTCGCGCGCCTGGTCACCGTGTGCGCTGCGGAGCGGATCGAGTGGATGGTCGATCGGGCGCCGCAGGCGATCGTGCGAGGCGAGCCGGTCGCCCCGATGCCGTGAGCGCCCGACACCGCAGGGCGGCGGGCCGACCCGGCGGGGCGTTACCGTAGCCGTGTGCGCGCCGCCCTCGCCATGCTCGTGACAGTGGTCGGGATGGCGCTCGCGCCGTTTGCGTGCCCGGCGGCCGCTGCTGTGCCGGCGACGCGCGCGGCGTCCAGCGCGAGGCGCCCGTCCGCCACCGGCAGCGCGAGGCTCCCGTCCGGCACCGGCAAGCGGCGCCCGCACAAGCCTCCCGCCAGCGTGAAGGTGAGCGTGTCGGTCGATCCGAGCGCGACGATCGGCCCGATCGTGCCCCAGGACTTCCTCGGCCTGTCGTTCGAGGTAGGCAGCCTGCCCGCGATCGCCGGCTACGCCCACAGCGGCGATCTGGTCAACCTGATGCGCTCGCTCGGGCCGGGGGTGATGCGCTTCGGCGGCATCAGCGTCGACACCGAAGCGGCGTGGTCGCAGGAAGGAGCGCCGCCCGCGTGGGCGCACGCGACGATCACGCCGCAGGACCTCGAAGGCGTTGCCGCATTGGCGCACGCGACCGGCTGGCGGGTGCTGCTGGGCGTCACCTTCGGCCACTACGAACCGGCGGCCGCCGCGCAGGAGGCGCAGGTCGCGCAGTCGCTGCTCGGCACGAGCCTCGAGGGGATCGCGATCGGCAACGAGCCCGACCGCTTCGTGGCGGACGGGCTGCGCACCTCGCCGTGGTCGTTCGCCGATTACCTGAGCGAAGCTGGCGCGTACCGGGCGGCGATCGCGGCGGCCGCGCCCGGCGTCCCGATTGTGGGTCCCGACGCCTCCAGCGGCGAACTGCTGCTGGCGTGGCTTGGCGAACTGGCGGCCGACGAGCACCCGGCGCTGCTCACCGCCCACTACTACCCGCTGACCAAATGCGAGGCGTACGCGCCGAGGCTGAGCGACCTGCTGGGTCCGCCGATGCGCGCGAACGAGACGGCGATCCTGACGCAGCTGTCGGCGCTGGCGGTCTCGCGCAAGATCCCGCTGCGCCTGGACGAGACCAACAACGTCTCCTGCCGCGGGGAGCCCGGCGTGAGCAACGTGTTCGCTTCGGCGCTGTGGGCGGTGGACTACTTGACCCGCGCGATGGCCAGCGGCGTCGCCGGGATCGACTTCCACGACCTGATCGCCGAACCGCTCAGCTACAGCCCGCTGGTGGCGGACGGCGCGCAGGAACTCGCCAGTGGCGCGCTGCACGCCAACCCGGAGTGGTACGCGCTGCTGCTCGCCGACCGCCTGCTCGGCGACAGGCCGGTTCACGCGCAGGTCCTCGGCGGCGAAAGCACGCTTACGGCGGCCGCGTTCGTCACCCCCGGCGGGGGCCTGCAGCTCGTGCTGGTCGACTTCGCCCCGCCCGGCGCGCATCGACTGCTCGTGCGACTGCGTCTGCCATCCAGCTTCGGTGCGGGCCCGATCCTGCGACTGACGGCGCCCGGCTTGACGGCCACCTCCGGCGTCACGCTCGGCGGGGCCGCCGTCAGCAGCGAAGGCACGTGGAGCTCGGTGGCGCCGCTGCCATACGTGTCCGGCAGGCCCGGCTCGCTCGCGCTGAGCATGCCCGCGAGCAGCGCGGCGCTCGTGACGCTCGATTCCAGCGGCTAGCCGCCGGAACGCTGGCCGTGCCGAAGCTCGATCCGCGCACGCTCGCCGCGCGCGCGGCGCATGCGCTGTGGGCTCGTGTGCCGGCGATCGCCGCGGGCCTCGCCGCGGCGAGGCCCGTCATCAACTCGACCGTCAGGGCCGTGCGGGCGGATTGGGTGCCGGCGGGGGACGACGGCATCATCGCCACGCGCGGCTGGGACGTGCTGAGCTCGCACACGCCGCTGGTCGGCCAGTATTCCGAGGCCGGCCTGGTCGTACACGGCCAGCTCATGCACAGCCCCGGCCCGATGCTCTACTGGCTGCTCGCCCTGCCGGCGCGCTTCGGCAGCGTCACGAGCCTCGCGGTGACGATGGGCGCCGTGAACACGCTCGCGATCATCGGCGTTGTCGTGCTCGCGCGCCGTCGCGGCGGGCTGATCCTGATGTTCGCGACCGCGATCGGGATCGCGCTGATGTGCCAGTCGCTGCCGACGGAGGCGCTGCACGACGTGTGGAACCCGGCCGCCGGCCTGTTCCCGTTCCTGCTGCTGGTCTTCCTCGGCTGGTCGCTCGCCTGCGGCGAACGCCGCCTGCTGCCCGCCACCGTCCTCGTCGCGAGCTTCGTCACGCAGACGCACCTGATGTATGCGGCGCCCACCGCGGTGGTGCTCGCGGTGGGGCTTGGGGGACTGCTCATCGGCGCGCTGCGCCGCCGCCGCTGCGCGCGCTCCCCCGAGCACGAGACGCAGCCGCAGGCGCCGCCGCCGGCGCAGCGATCGCAGCCGCAGGCGCAGTTGCTGCCACCCGTGAAGCAATCGCAGCCGCAGGCACAGGCGCCGCCGCCGGCGCGGCGGCCCGAGCGGATCTGGCCGTGGGCGCTCGCGGCGCTGGTGCTCGCCGCCGCGTGCTGGACCGCGCCGGCGATCGATCAGATCGAGCACAGCCCGGGGAACCTGACGATGATCGTGCGCACGGCCGAGCACCGCGGGCCGACGCTCGGCGCGACGGTCGGCTGGCATGCGGTCGTGCGCTCGGTCGGGGTGCGCCCGTGGTGGCTGTATGTGCCCGGGTCGGAGTGGGAGCGCAAGTACGACGTTCGCGAGACCCCGAGCGGCACGCGCGTCGACTCGACGATCGCGCTGCTCGCGGCGCTTGCGCTGGTCGGGCTGATCGGAGCCGCCGGGCGGCGCTGGGACCTCGCGGCCGCCGCTGCGATCGGTCTCGGGCTGTGCGCCGCGATCGGCCTCGAGGCGGCGTCCAACCCGTCGACGCAGCTGCTGGCGGAAACGCTCGGCTACACCATGTGGTGGGGCTCCGAGCTCGGGTTGTGGGTGTGGCTGATCCTCGCGTGGGCGCTGTGGCTGGGGCTGGCCACGATTTCCAGACTGGTGCTGCATGCGCTGCGCGTTCGCCGGCGCGGGACGCTGCCATCGTGGCTGGCGCAAGCCGCCGTCGCCATCGCCTCGCTGGCGGGTCTCGGCGGGCTGGTCGCGGTGGGCGACGCGGTGGCGGCGAGCGCCAAGCTGGACTCCCACCAGTACGAGTATCGGCCGATCCGCGCGGTCGCGGCTGGCATCGAGCGCCTGATAGGGCCGGGCCAGACGATCGCCTATGACCTCGGAGCGCTCGACGTCGGCACGCAGCCGATGGAGCCTGCGATCCGCTTCTTCCTCGTCCGCCACGGTGACCGTCCCCTGGCCGACGGCTCGCTGCCGCGACTCGGCTCCTACTACGAGCGCTACAACCGCCCCGTGCAGTGGGCTGTCTACCTCACCGACAGCAGCCGGCGCCAGCCCCGCATGACGCTCGCGGCGCGTGTTCACTTCGGCGATCCGTGGGGGCGCGAGGTGCTGAGCGCGTGGGTGATGAGGACGCAGCGGCCGCACGCCGCGCGAACGGCGCGCGATGTGGCAAACCACTGAGCGCGGCCGGGGACTCCCGCGGATGTCCGATCAGCCCGCGAGCCCGAACATTTGACCTCGTCCAGTTCGCAAGCCAGGAGGGGATGGGCGTGTCGGCGAAATCGCCGGTCAAGAGAGCCATCGGTCACGTGCACCGAGGCAGCCGCGTACCCATCCCGGGCCAGCCGGGCGGCGAGCTGTCCGAGCCGCGCACGGCGCCGCCGCGCACCGAGAGTCGCAGGCTGCTCGAGCAGGTTCGCCGGCTGCAGCGCGAGCGCGCCGCGCAGCGCTGAGCCCTACCCGGCGATCGCCGCGAACGCGTCGAGCATCAGCCCTGCGACGGGGAGCACCTCGACGAGGTTCCCCGCGTGCTCCCCGGCCGTGGGGATGCTGTCGGTGGTGAAGATCCGCCGCACGCCGAGCGCGGGCAGCTCGCGCCAGCGATCGCCGGTGAACAGCCCGTGCGTGACGAGCACGTAGATCTCCTGCGCGCCCGCGCGCCGCAGCGCGGCGCATGCCGAGACGAGCGTGCCGCCGGTGTCGAGGATGTCATCCACGATCACCACCCGCGTGGGGATCGCGCCGGCGAGCGTGCTGTGGGTGACGCCGCTCGCGTCACGGCGCTTGCGCAGATGGGCAAGCGGGGTGCGGATGCCCGCCGCGCGGATCAGCGCCTCGGATCTCTCTCGCGCGCCCTCGTCCGGAGCCACGACGCCGACGTCGGTCAGCCCACGTTGCAGGAGCACCTCGGCGAACAGCGGCGCCGGCGACAGCGAGTCCACGCGCATCGGAAAGCATGCCGCCGCGGTGCGGCTGTGGGCGTCGAGCGTGAGCACCCGTTCGACGCCGACTGCCTGCAGCAGATCGCCGGCCCAGGCGGCGCCCAGGCTCTGGCCGCGCTCGGCACGGTCCTGTCGCGCGTATCCCAGATAGGGCAGCAGCGCGACGAGCTCTCGCGCCCCCTCGCGCCTGAGCGTGTGGGCGAGCGCCAGCAACGACAGGAGCTGCTCGTCGGGCGGCGCCAGCGAGCCCCATATCGCGCAAGCCCGATCCGTGACCGGACCGTCGATACGCACGTACAGCTCGCCGTTGGTGAAGCGGGCGAGCTCGCAGCCGCCCAGAGCGGGCACCGGGCGCTCGATCGACTCGGCTGCGAGCAGCGCGCGGTACTGCGGGAGTGGGTAGACGATCGGCGCGCTCAGGCAGGCGAGACTACTGGCATCGGCCGCCGTCCCGGCGCCGTGCGCGGGCGCTCGAGCACGGCAGAACGCCTGCGTAGTTCGCCCGTCTCGGCCCGCGGCGCGACACCGATGGCGGGCGCGCCGCGCTCGCCTAGGTTCTGGCTGTGATGTTGTTGCCGAGCGCTCAGAGCGGTAGGGAGGACGATCGGCCCGCAGCAGCGCTCGACGCCAGGGCGCTCGTGCTGATCGCCGTCGCTGTCGCCGTCGCCGGGGCGGTGCTGGTGCTCGCGCTCGCGCTCGCCACCGGGGTTCTGCACACGGGCGCGACAACGCGGGTGACGCATACGACAACGGTCTACGAGTCGGCGCCGCAGAGCCTGGCGGCGAGTGGCTCCTCCGCCGTGAACTGGGCCGCGGCATACGCGCAGGCGGCGCCGGGCACCGTCGACGTGGCCGCGCAGACAACGACCACCGCGAACACGCCGTTCGGGCCCACCCAGGAGTCGGAGACGGAGGCGGGAGCGGGCTTCGTGCTCGACGGTCAGGGCCGCATCCTGACCGCGGCGCACGTCGTCGCGGGCGCGAGCTCGATCGTGGTGACCTTCCAGAACGGCCTCACGCGGGGCGCGAAGGTGCTTGGCCTCGACGACTCCTCCGACGTCGCGGTGCTTCGCGTGAGTCCCGCGGGGCTGACGCTGCACCCGCTGACGCTCGGCAGCTCGGCGGCGCTGGCGGTCGGCGATCCCGTCGGCGTGATCGGCGACCCGCTCGGGTTCGACCGCAGTCTCAGCACCGGCGTCGTCTCAGCCCTCGAACGCACGATCGAGGCGCCGGACGGGTTCGTGATCCCCCACGCGGTGCAGACCGACGCGGCGCTGAACCCCGGCAACTCCGGCGGTCCGCTGATCAACGCCCACGCGCAGGTGATCGCGATCGCCGACCAGATCGCGACCGGCACGAACGAATTCGGCCGCTCGAGCTCCGACACGAGCACCGGCGTCGGCTTCGCGGTCCCGATCGATCTGGCCAGGGCCGAGCTCTCCCGGCTCGAGCGCGGCGAACATGTCACCCACGCCTACCTGGGCGTGAGCACCGCCACGACGACCACGCCGACCGAACAGGGGGCCCTGGTCGAAGCGGTGCAGTCCGGCACGCCCGCCGCGAGCGCGGGGATCCGCGCCGGCGATCTGATCGTCGCGTTCGACGGCACGGCGATCCGCGGCGCCAGCGGCCTGATCGACGCGCTCGCCGCTGCGCACGCGGGCGAGAAGGTGGCGCTGACGATCGTGCGCGACTCCAGGCGCCTGACGCTCACCGTCACGCTCGCCGCGCAGCCGACGCAGGCCGCGTCGTAGCATTCGTCGCAGCGTCACCTGGAGGCTTGTCGTGAGACTGGGCAGATTCCGCCGCAGCCATGAGCGCAGCTCCCGCAGCGTCGGCTCGCCGGCGTCGGCGCGACGGCGCCGCCCGTGGCCGCGCGTGCTGGCGGGGCTGGGCGTGGCGCTGTCGCTGGCGGCGCTCGCCTTCGTCGCGCTCGCGTTCGTGTGGTCGCGCCCGCATGTCGTCGCCGACGCGGCGGCGCTCGCGCGCGTCGATCTGCCGCTGACGCGAGGCACGATCGAAAGCGTGAGCGTGATCGGGCCGCACGGGCGCGCGATCCCGGTGGCCGTGAGCGACGGTCGGCTGTGGCCGCAGGTGGCGCTCGCCCCGGGCGAGCCGGTCTCCGTCGAAGTCGTGCTGCGCCGCCCCGGCTGGATCGCGTGGCTCGCCGGTCGCAGCGATACCGAGCGGCTGGCGCTGCGCACCCCGAGCGCGCTGCCGGCGGAGCGCTACGTGACGCTCGCGGCCGGCGCGCCGCTGCAGGTGGCTTTCGATCAGCCGGTGCGCACGGTCGCGTACGGGGCTCCCGAACATCTGCGACGCCACGTGCTCGCGCAGGCGCGTAGCCAGATCACCCTCGCGCGCAGCGGCGAAGCCGGCTCGATCGAAGTCGCGGCCGCGCCACGCAGATGGGAGACGCTGCCGGCGCCGGCGCTGGTGAGCTGGTTCCCGGCGGGAGCCGGGGCGAGCGCGGTGCTCAGCCCGAGCCCCGGCGCGCGGATCTCGCCGACCGCCAAGATCTACCTGACCTTCTCCGAACCGGTCTCCGCGGCGCTGGGCGGCGGGCTGCCGCGCCTGCGGCCAGCCGCCTCCGGTCGCTGGCGCACGCTCGACAGCCACACGATCGCCTTCACGCCCAGCGGCTACGGCTTCGGCCTGGACACTCCCGTCACGCTCGAGCTGCCCCGCGCCGTGCGGCTGCTCGACGGGCGCGGCGACGCAAGCTCGAGCGTCGCCGGCTGGACGGTGCCGGAAGGCTCGCCCCTGCGCGCGCAGCAGCTCCTCGCGCAGCTCGGGTACCTGCCGCTGAGCTTCAGCCCCGCGCACCGGGTCGCGATGACGGCGGCGGCGCAGGAGCGCGCCGCAGTCGACCCGCCGGCCGGGGGCTTCTCATGGCGCTACGGCAACATCCCCGCGCCGCTGGCCGCGGAGTGGCAGCGGGGCGCCAGCAACGTGGTGATGCGCGGGGCGGTGATGGCGTTCGAGAGCGCGCACGAGCTCACAACCGACGGGATCGTCGGTCCGGCGGTGTGGCATGCGCTGATCCATGCGGAGCTCGCCGGCCAGCGGACGACGGCGAGCTACACCTACGTGATGGTGAGCGAGAGCGCGCAGCGCCTCGAGCTCTGGAACGACGGGTCGATCCGGCTGACCACACCCGTGAACACGGGCATCGCGTCGGCGCCGACCGAGCTGGGCACGTTCCCGGTCTACGAGCACATCGCCTCGGGGACGATGAGCGGCACGAACCCGGACGGCAGCCACTACGAAGATCCGGGCGTTCCGTGGATCAGCTACTTCAACGGCGGCGACGCCCTGCACGGCTTCGAACGCTCGCAGTACGGCTTCCCGCAGAGCCTCGGCTGCGTCGAGATGCCGCCCGCCACCGCCGGGCAGGTGTGGCCGTACACGCCGATCGGGACGCTCGTCCACGTCGAATGACCGAGCGCTCCCGGTGGACTGCTGCTACCGTGAACGCATCAGGTCGGGTGATTCGCCCGACATCGCAGTGCCAGCGCTCGTAGCCTTTGCTCAGCAATCTCCGCGTTCGCAGCACTACAAACGCAGGAGGAAATGCAAATGGCTACCGGAACCGTCAAGTGGTTCAGCGACGACAAGGGCTTCGGCTTCATCACCCCCGATGACCAGTCGAAGGACCTGTTCGTCCATCACAGCGCGATCGTCGGCGAGGGCTATCGCTCGCTGACCGAAGGCGCGAAGGTCTCCTACGACGCCGAGGCCGGCGACAAGGGACCCAAGGCTGGCAACGTCCAGCCGCTGTAGGACGTAGGGGGCGCCCATCGGCGCCCCGGTGAATCGCGCGCGGTCGATCTCAGGATCGGCCGCGGCGATCGATTCGCGCGGCTCCGATCCGCACGCCTCATTCGGTGCGCGAGAACCCGCGGATGGCGAGCGCGATGAAGATCGCGGCGAAGACCACCACGATCCCGATCTCGGTGCCGATCGAGAGCGTGTGGCCGAAGAGCTCCACGGTCGCGGGGAAGCGCGCTGCGGGCTTCGGGCGGCATGTGCTGCGCCGCGAACACGACCTGGCGCAGCGGCGCGACCGCATAGGTGAGCGGGTTGATGCGGGTGAGGACCGTCAGCCAGCCGGGCAGCGCCGTTCAGCGGGAACAGCGCGCCCGACAGGAAGAGCATCGGGAACAGCAGCATCTGCATGACCACCTGAAAGCCTTCCATCCGTTCGATGTGGCTGGCGACGAACACGCCGAAGGCCGTCAGGGCGACCGCCATCAGCAGCTCGAGGCCGATGATCTCGACCACCAGCACGACGGTTAGGTGCACGCCGATGAGCGGCGCGAGCGCGAGCATGATCGTGCCCTGCACCGCCGCGACGGTCGCGCCGCCCGCCGTCTTGCCGAGCGCCAGCGACGCGCGGCTGACCGGGCGCGACGAGCATCTCGCGCAGGAAGCCGAATTCGCGGTCCCACACGATCGACATGCCGGAGAAGATCGCGGTCGTGACGACGCTCATGGCCACGATCCCGGGGAACATGAACTTCTTGAAGTCGAAGCCCGCGGTGCGTGCCGACCAGCCCGCTCATGCCGTAGCCGAGGACGAACAGGAACAGCACCGGCTGGATCAGCCCGCTGAGGATGCGCGTCCGGGTGCGCACGAAGCGGATCAGCTCGCGCACCCACACCATCCCGATCGTGCGGAGCTCGTCGCGCAGGACCGTGTCGGGGCCCTCGCGTAGCTGCGACGGAAGGTGCGGTGCTGGCCATCGTCAGCGCCTCCTGCCGTGCCACGCGCGCACGCGCGCCGGGCATCGCCTCGGCGTGGTCCTCGCGGATCTCGCGGCCGGTGTAGTGCAGGAACACGTCATCGAGCGTGGGTCGGTGCACGTGCACGTTCCGCACGGGCACGCCGGCGGCCTCGATCAGCGCCGGCACGGCGCTCTCGCCGTTCTCGACGAACACGCGCGCTGTCGCCGGCCACGGCCTCGACGCGGTAGCCGGCGCGCGCCAGCGCCGCAATCGCGGCCGCGTCGTCGGTGGTCCCCAGCTCGACCGTGTCGGCGCCGATCTGCCGCCTTCAGCGCCTGCGGCGTGTCGAGGGCGACGATCTTGCCGTGGTCGATGATCGCGATGCGATCGGCGTACTCGGCCTCGTCCATGTAGTGCGTGGTGAGGAACATCGTGACGTTTGCCTCCTCGCGCAGCCGCAGCACGTCCTCCCACATCAGCGCGCGCGTCTGCGGGTCAAGCCCGATCGTCGGCTCGTCGAGGAACAGCACCCGGGGGACGTGCATCAGCGCGCGGGCGATCTCCAGGCGGCGCGCCATCCCGCCGGAGAACTCCGACACGAGGTCGTAGCGCCGGTCGCTGAGGTCCACGAGCTCGAGCACGCGCGTGATGCGCGAGTCGACCTCGCTGCTGGGCACGCGGTAGAGCACGGCGTGGAAGCGGAGGTTCTCCTGCGCGGTGAGCCTGTCGTCGAGCGTCTGGTCCTGGAAGACCAGGCCGATGTTGCGCCGTACCGCCTTCGGCCGCGCGGCGACGTCGAAGCCCGCGACCGTGACCTGCCCGGCGGTCGGGCGGGCGAGCGTGCACAGCATGTTGATCGTCGTCGACTTGCCCGCGCCGTTGGGGCCGAGGAACGCGAACACCTCGCCCTCGCGCACGTCGAAGCTGATCGCGTCGACGGCGGTGAACTCGCCGAAGCGCCTCGTGAGGTCGTGGACCTCGATCACGCTCGGGCGCAGCGAGGAGGCGGGCGCCTGCGGCTGGGCATCGCTCTTGACCGCGCTCGCCATACAGACATCCTCGCCGCCGCGCCGCGGCGATCCATCGGGGAGGGCAGCGGATCGCGCGTCCGTACTTTGCAGAAGGCGAGGGCGGTTGCGTCGGAGACGGCCGCGACGCCTTGGCCCTTGGGGCTCACGCGCCGGCGAGGCGGCCCGGCGCTACAGTTGGCCGCGCTTGCGCGATCGATCGTCCACCTCACCGACGGGCTGCCAGCGTGAAGGATTCGCCCGGCGAGGCTGAGCGTCCGGCGCTGCGTGCACGTACGCGCGCCTCGCGGCGGCGGCTGTGGGCGCTGGTGCGCAAGGAGCTCGTGCAGCTGCGGCGCGATCGCAGGACGCTCGGGTTGATCGTCGGCATGCCGGTGGTGCTGCTGCTCGTGTTCGGCTACGCGGCGTCGTTCGATGTCAAACACATCCAGGCCGAGCTGGTCGGCCACGATTCGCCCGCCGTGCGCCGGGCGCTCGCCGCGGGCGGCGCGTTCACGGTCGCGCGCGCCGTCGCGCCGGACGAAGCGGCGGCGCGTAGGGATCTCAAGCGAGGCAGCGCCGTGGTTGCGATCCCCGTGGACGCGGCGGGGCGGCCGCTGGGCGCGCTGATCGACGGCAGCCAGCTGCTCGCCGCGTCGACCGCGCTGCGCGAGCTTGGGCGCCTCTCCCCGGGGGCGAGCGCCGCCCGCGAGCTGCCGACGGTGACGCTCTACAACCCGACGCTGCGCTCGGCCGACTACATGGTGCCGGGCCTGATCGGCCTGCTGCTCGTGCAGGTGGGGGTGATGATCACCTCGCTGGGGGTTGTGCGCGAGCGCGAGCGCGGGACGCTCGAGCAGCTGATGATCACGCCGCTGTCCCGGCTCGAGCTGATGCTCGGCAAGATCATTCCCTACCTCGGGATCGCGTTCCTGGACCTGGTGCTGATCCTCGCGGTCGGGCAGCTCGTGTTCGGTGTCCCGCTGCGCGGCAGCGTGCCGCTGCTGCTGGTGCTGACGGCGCTGTTCCTCGCCTCGACGCTTGCGATCGGGCTGCTCGTCTCGACCGTCGCCCAGAACCAGCAGCAGGCGCTGCAGACGGCGCTGTTCATCATCATCCCCCAGATCCTGCTGTCCGGGTTCGTGTTTCCGCTCGCCTCGATCCCGTGGGGGGTGCGCTGGATCAGCTACACGCTGCCGCTGACCTACTTCCTCCCGATCGTGCGCGGCATCTTCCTGAAGGCCAGCGGCATCTCCGAACTGTGGCTGCAGGCCGGGGTGCTGCTCGGAATGGCGATCCTCTTCGTGGGGCTGGCGACGAGCCGGTTCTCAAAGCAGCTTGCCTGAGATCCTCGTCAGCGCGCTGCACAAGCGCCTCGGGCGCACGCAGGCGCTGCGGGGCGTCGACCTCGCCGTCGACGCTGGGAGCCTCGTCGGCCTGGTCGGTCCCGATGGCGCGGGCAAGACGACGCTGCTGCGCTGCATCGCCGGCCTGTACCGCCCCGACGCCGGCAGCGTGAAGCCGG
Organism: uncultured Solirubrobacteraceae bacterium; assembly: GCA_963756205.1. Classification (GTDB taxonomy): domain Bacteria; phylum Actinomycetota; class Thermoleophilia; order Solirubrobacterales; family Solirubrobacteraceae; genus Palsa-744. Next base: position 646,846 of record CAVWMU010000002.1, on the reverse strand, counting down.
GCGTCGCCGGGCAGATGCGCCTCGGCTTCGCCCAGCAGGGCTTTCACCTGTACGGCGAGCTGACGGTGCAGGAGAACGTCGCGTTCCTGGGCGCCGTGTACGGGCTGGACGGCGAGCTGCTGGCCGAGCGCGCCGACGAGCTGCTCGCGTTCGCGGGGCTGAGCGCGTACCGCTCCCGCCGGGCGGGAGCGCTCTCGGGCGGGATGCGCCAGAAGCTGACGCTCGTCTGCTCGCTGCTGCACCGGCCGCCGATCCTGCTGCTCGACGAGCCGACCACCGGCGTGGATCCCGTGTCGCGCCGCGACTTCTGGGAGCTCATCGAGCAGCTGCACCTGGACGGCTGCACGATCCTGCTGGCGAGCGCGTACTTCGACGAGGTCGAGCGCTGCGAGTCGGTCGTCTACCTCGACCACGGTCGCGTCCTCGCGCGGGGGGCCCCAGAGGAGCTGCGCGGCGAGCACGCGAGCCTGGAGGAGGCGTTCGTCGCCGTGACCGCATGAACGCGATCGCCACGTGCGGGCTGACGCGCCGCTTCGGGACGTTCACTGCCGTCGAGGACGTCGATCTCGAGGTGGCAGCCGGCGAGGTGTTCGGGCTGCTCGGACCGAACGGCGCCGGCAAGACCACGCTCATCCGGCTGCTGTGCGGGCTGTACGCGCCGAGCGCCGGCTCGGCCACCGTGCTCGGGCTCGACCTCGAGCGCGAACGCGAGCGCATCCGCGCGCAGATCGGCTACATGTCGCAGAGCTTCTCGCTCTACGCGGAGCTGACGGTGAACGAGAACCTGCGCTTCTACACAGGCGTGTACGGCGGCGTGGACGGCGCCCGCGTGGAGGCGGTGTGCGAGCAGCTGGAGCTCACGAGCGATATGCGCGCCGCGCGCGTGTCCGACCTGCCGACGGGGGTGCGACAGCGCGCGGCGCTGGCGGCGGCGGTGCTGCACGACCCGCGCCTGGTGTTCCTCGACGAGCCCACCAGCGGCGTGGACCCGCACGCACGCCGGAGCTTCTGGAGCTTGATCAAGGGCCTCGCACGGGCCGGCACGACGGTGCTCGTCACCACCCACGCGATGGCCGAGGCGGAGCTGTGCGACCGCGTCGCGCTGATGATCTTCGGGCGGCTGATCGCCGCCGGCACGCCCGCGCAGCTGACCGCCAGCACCGGCATGCGCATCCTGCAGGTCGACGCCGAGCCGTGGCAGGACGCCTACCGGCGGCTGAAGGCGCGCTGGCCGGCGGCCTCGCTGCACGGCAGACACACGCACGTGCCGTTCGGCGAGGAGCCGGAGATCGAGCGCACCGCACGCGAGCTGCTCGCGGGGCTCGCCACCCGCGCGATGCAGATCGCCGCGCCCTCGCTCGAGGACGCGTTCGTGTGGTACGCGACGAACGTCGATGGCGTGCCGAACGCGCGCGTCTCGACGGTGTGAGGCGCAGGTGGCGACGGTGGGGAGGCCACGGAGGCAGCCGCCCCACCGATCGCAAGCCGCCGCTACCGCATGCGCGGGTCGACGTAGACGTCAAAGAGCTGAGTTTCGCCCTTCTTGCCGCCTTCGAAGATGAACCTGACTTCGCGCGGCGCTTCTTCGTCGCCTGCCAGCCCCGGTTCGACGCCGAATTCCCCGATCGTCCACGTGCCGTGCTTCGCCTTGATGGTTTCGACTTCCCGGGGCGAGATCGCGCTGGCGGTGCCCGCATAGGAGACCGACACGATGATCCCCTTGGTGCCATTGGCCGCGTTCACCCATGCCCTGGCGCTCGGGTAGGCGAGCGTGACGCACATCGGCGGGCTGACCGCCTTCGAGCCGCTCGGAAGGTTGAGCGCGCCGCCCGTGCTTCCGTCAGGGCGCGTCGTGCTGATGACGCTCGCCCCGCCGCTCAGCGTCCAGCCTTCCGACGCGCTGTTGAATTCCCCACCTGGCACGAGGGTGTAGAAGTTGCTGTCGCCGTAGGACAGGAACGGCTGGCTGAAGAGCTGCCCTTCACAGATCGCCGGCGACTGGGCCGTTGAAGTGGCGGCTTGCGATTCAGCCGGGGTGACTGTCGAGCTCTTCTTGGCAAGAGCCGCAGGTACCGCAAGGCTTAGCAGGGCAATGACGGCGCCTGCCGTCCAGCCCAGCTGGCGCCTGATTATTGATGCCGTGGGTCGAGACGATGGGAACATGATGTCCTCCGTGACGTTCCACTGGCGGCCGAGCCATCTCGGTTGAGACCTCTGGCTTTGCGTCCCCGCCTCGCGGCGGGTTTGCCTTTTTCAGCTATGGGGGTTGATATTGCTGTACTGGCGGTATCGGCAGAACGCCCCTGCCCCCGTAGGGCAATGGACGCGTGTTCGAGACGTCGATCGAGCGAATGGGCGTTGGCGCTGTCGCGGCGGAAAAGGCCTAAGTCCAAGCGCCTGGCTTGACGATGTGAACGTAGTACGTCTATGTCCGTTCATGCCATCAACGAAGCCGAACGCACACGACTCGCCGACGCGCAGCGCGCACAGCCGATGCGCGCGTCCGCGCGCCGCGGCGAGCTGACCATCGGCGCCTGCTTCATCGTGGCGGCACTCGCGCTGCCGCTGATCGGCGGCGTGCATCAGCGCTTCTCGCCGGGCATCGTCGTGCTCTACGTCGCGGGCATAGCGGTTGCCGGGCACATTCGCTTCGACGTCGGGGCAGGGTTCACCGTTCCCACGCAGGCGATCTTCGTGCCGATGCTGTTCGCCGTTCCCGTCTCCCTGGTACCGCTGCTGGTGGCTTTGGCGCTCGCGCTGGACATGGCCCCGAGAGTCGCCAGTGGGCGGATGTCGCCGAGCTGGCTCCTGGCCGTAGCCGGCAACAGCTGGTTCGCGTGGGGTCCTTCATTCGTGCTGCTGCTCGCCGACGACCACAGCCCCGATGGTCGCTGGGGCGTCCTGCTGCTGGCTCTCGGGGCGCAGCTCGCGTGCGACTTTGCCGTCAACGCAGTGCGAGAGCGACACCACGACGCGATCACGGTCAAGCAGCTGCTGGAGGAGGTCAGGCCGATCTACGCCATCGATCTCGCGCTCACGCCCGTTGGGCTCGCAATCGCCCTTGCCGCATCCTCGGTTCACGGCCAATGGACCGTGATGCTCATAGCCCCGCTCTTCTGGGTGCTCAGCGTCTTCTCGAGTGAGCGGCGCGACCGCCTGCATCAGCTGGCCGAGCTCAACGACGCATATCAGGGCACCGCGCTACTGCTGGGGGACGTGGTCGAGGCCGACGACACCTACACCGGCGAGCACTGCAAGGGCGTCCTCCGGCTGGCCCTAAGCGTGGCTGACGTGCTGGGACTCGACGCCGACACGAAGCGCAACGTCGAGTTCGGGGCTCTCCTTCACGACGTGGGCAAGATCGCCATGCCCAAGGAGATCATCAACAAGGCCGGCAAGCTCGACGAACGGGAGTGGGCGATCATCAAGTCGCACACGATCGAGGGTCAGAAGATGCTCGAAAGGATCGGTGGCTTCATGCGCGACATAGGGCACATCGTCCGCGCATCCCACGAGCGCTGGGACGGGACCGGGTATCCGGACGGCCTCAGCGGCTACGCGATTCCCCTGGAGGCTCGCATCGTGTCGGCTTGCGACGCGTTCGACGCGATGACGACGACCAGGTCCTATCGCAAAGCCATGCCTTTGTCAGAGGCCGTCGCCGAGCTCGAAAGGTGCGCGGGGTCGCACTTCGACCCGGAGGTGGTGCGCGGGTTGCTTGCTGTCATCGAAGCAAGCCCCGACTTCGTTGGTGACCGGGCCGCGGTGATCGGATCGGCGGACCAGCCTGCGCCGGCCGTCGAGGCTGAGCGGGGCATCACCGGCCCCGCGTCTCGGGCCGGTCTGCGCGCGCGTGCGCGGACGAGGCGGCGCTTTCTCGGCACAACTCCGTGAGTCACCGAACGCGCTGACGTTTCCCGATTCCTGATGTTCCGAGGGCTCCGACCACCCTGGTGAGCCGGCTCTCCTTACACGGCCGCGCCCCGTGCTCCCAGGCCGAGCTCCGCCGCTGCCTCGCGCAGCTCCTCGCGGGCGTCCGGGTGGGCGGCGTCCTCGATCAGCAGCTGCGCCTGCGCGCGCTGGCTGCGCCCGAACAGGTGCGCGCAACCCTGCTCGGTGATCACCGCCGAGTGCTGGAAGGAGGTGACCGGCTGGGTCAGCCGCGGGACGATCGTCGAGCTGTCGCTGCGCTCGTGCCAGGAGCGCAGCGCGATGATCGCGTGCCCGCCGGCGGAGTGCAGCGCGCCGGTGACGAAGTCGGGCTGGCCGCCGAAGCCCGAGTACAGGCGCCCGGCGATGTGGCTGGCGCCCGCCTGGTCTGAGAGATCGATCTGCATCGCCGTGTTCACCGACACCATCGCCGGGTGCGCGGCGATGCGCGAGGGGTCGTTGGTGGTCTCCGTGCGCGTCATCCGCAGCCTCGGGTTCGCGTCGACCCAGTTGTAGAGCTCGGGCGAGCCGAACAGGAACGAGCACACGATCTCGCGCCGGCGCGTCAGCGCACCGGCGCGGTCGAGCGCCATCACGCCGTCGCTGATCATCTCCGACCAGATCGCCAGATCGCGCCGGCCCTCGAGCGCCAGCAGCGTCGCGTCCGGCACCTGGCCGATGCCCATCTGCAGCGTCGCGCCGTCCTCGACGAGGCCCGCCACCAGCTCCGCGATGCGGTCGCTGTGCTCATGCGTGGGCATGCGCGACGGCGAGTCCAGGTCTTCCTCGACCTCGATCGCCAGGTCGATCAGGCCCTCGTACAGCTCGCCGTCGCCGAGCGTGTACGGCATCCGCGGGTTCAGCTGCGCCACCACCAGGCCGCCGCGCGCGCGAACCCGTTCGACGGCCGCCACGAGCACGTTCACCTCGATCCCCAGCGACACGTTGCCCGCGCGCGGGGTGGAGGTGTGCAGCAGCACGACGTCGGGGGGACGCAACGTGGCGAACAGCCGCGGCACCAGCGACAGGCGCATCGGCAGGTAGTCCAGCCGCTCGCCCGCGTCGCGCATGCCGGGCCCCACGAATGGCGTCTCGAAGATCACGCCCTCACGCGCGGGCAGCGGCGCCTGCGCCGCGAGCATGAACAGCCGGTAGCGCTCGCGCGCCGCGTCCAGCACGCCCAGCAGGCGCCGCGGCGTGGCGTGGTTGCCGCTCGCGACCACCCGCGGCTCGGACGCCGGGAGCACCTGCAGCGCCTGCGCGAGCTGCTCCTCTGAGACGATCCGCATGCGCTCGCCCCGCTACGCCGCCACCGGCACCGGCGCCATTGCCCTGGCGGCGAGATCCACCAGCCGGCTGCAGTAGCCCCACTCGTTGTCGTACCACGCCACCACCTTCACCTGCGTGGCGTCCATCACGCTCGTCAGCTGCGCGTCGAAGATCGCCGAGTACGGGGAGCCGACGATGTCGCTGGAGACGATCGGCTCCTCGCTGTAGGAGAGGATGCCGTGCAGCGGGCCGTGCTCGGCGGCGTCGCGGAACGCGCCGTTGACCTCCTCGACGCTCGTCGCGCGCTCCGTCTCCACCGTCAGGTCGACGATCGAGCCCGTCGGCGTGGGCACGCGGATCGCGATCCCGCCGAGCCGTCCGTCGAGCTCGGGGATCACCAGGCCGAGCGCCTTCGCCGCGCCCGTGGAGGTCGGCACGAGGTTCAGCGCCGCCGCGCGCGCCCGGCGCAGGTCCTTGTGCGGGCCGTCGAGCAGGTTCTGGTCGGCGGTGTAGGAGTGCACGGTGCTCATCTGGCCGTGGCGGATGCCCGACCGCCTCGTGCAGCACCTTCGCGACGGGCGCCAGGCAGTTGGTGGTGCACGACGCGTTGCTGAGGATGTGATGGCGCTCGGCGTCGTACACCGACTCGAAGTTCACGCCGATCACGACCGTCGCGTCCAGCGGCTCGGCGCCCTTGGCGGGGGCGGAGACGATCACCTTGCGCGCGCCCGCCGCCAGGTGCTCGGCGGCCGCGGCGCGCGTGCGGTAGCGCCCGGTCGACTCGATCACCACGTCGACGCCGAGCTCCCGCCACGGCAGCTCGGCGACCTCCGGCTCGGCCAGCGTGCGCACGCGCCGTCCGCCGATCACGATCTCCCCGCCGGCGGGCTCGACCGTCCCCGGGAAGGCGCCGTAGACGGAGTCGTGGCGCAGCAGGTGCGCGAGCGTGGCCGCATCGGTGAGATCGTTGATCGCGACGATCTCCAGCTCCGAGCCCAGTACATCAGCGAGGCCCGAGCCTCGCTCGTGGGCGATGCGAAGCACGCCGCGTCCGACGCGGCCGAAACCGTTGATGGCGACTCGAGTGGGCATCTCGCGCTCTCCTGTTGCTCGTGCCTTTGCAGTAGTCGCCTGGGGCTGGGGACCTCAACCTCAGGCAACACGCAGGCTAGGCACGATCGCCGGCCGCGTCATGGGTGCTCAGCCTCATGCCGGGGTGGTGATAACTACTGATCGCCGACCAATCCGGAGTAGCGATGCCGACCAATCCGGAGAAGCGCGCATGCCGGTCGCGCAGCAGCGGCGCCAGTGAGAACTACTGACCGCGTTCACGGGGTAGTGCGCTGGCCGATGCGCGCCCCCGGCGCTTGACTGTTGTCACACTGCGCAGTACACACGAACGAGCCGAGGAGCCGTGAGCCGATGAGCACCGCCGCCGAGTCCGATGTCGCCGCCGTGACCTCCGATTTCGCCGCCGTGTCGGGCGATGCTGCCGTCGCCAGCGGCGAGCCCACGCGCCCGTTCGCGAGCCTGCGCCGCGCCGACGTCGCCTACGCGGGCGGCAAGGGCGCGAACCTCGGCGAGCTCACCCACGCCGGGCTGCCCGTGCCGCCCGGATTCGTCGTCGGCGCGCCCGCGTACGCCGCGTTCCTCGCGCAGACGGGGCTGCGCGAGCGCCTCACCGAGCTGCTGGACGCCGTCGACGTCGAGGACACCGCCGCGCTGCAGGCCGCAAGCGACGCCGCGCGCGAGATGTTCGACCAGACCCCCATGCCCGAGCCGCTCGCCGGCGAGATCCGCTCGCGCTACGCGCAGCTGGCGGACGCCGCCGCCGCGCACGCGGCCGGCAACGATGGAGCCCGGGATCCCAACCTCCCGGTTGCCGTGCGCTCCTCCGCGACCGCCGAGGACACCGCCGCGACCTCCTTCGCCGGCATGAACGAGACGTTCCTCAACATCCGCGGCGCCGACGCCGTGATCGACGCCGTGCGCCGCTGCTGGCGCTCGCTGTTCGGCGCGCGCACCATCTACTACCGCGGCGTCAACGGCTTCGGGCAGGCCGACATGGACATCGCCGTCGTCGTGCAGCGCCAGATCGAGTCCACGCGCGCGGGCGTCATGTTCACCGTCAACCCCGCTACCGGGCAGCGCGACGAGCTCGTCATCGAGGGCTCCTTCGGGCTCGGCGAGGCCGTCGTCTCCGGCTCGGTCTCGCCCGACCGCTACATCGTCGAGAAGGCCACGCTCGCCATCCGCCGCCGCGAGGTCCACCACAAGGACCTCGTCATCGAGTACGCCCCCGACGGCGGCACGCGCCAGCGCGCGCTCTCCGAGCAGGAGGCGCTCAGCCCGGTGCTCGCCGACCAGGAGGTCGTCGCCGTCGCCGAGCTCGGCCGGCGCATCGAGGAGCACTACCAGTTCCCGCAGGACACCGAGTGGGCATTCGACCCCGACGGCGCGCTGTGGATGCTGCAGAGCCGCCCCATCACCACGCTGCACGACGACGCTGCCGTGGGCGCCGGCGCCGGCGCCGCGAAGCCCGGCGCGGGCGAGGCGGCCGAGCCGCCGCTCGTGCTGCTGCGCGGGCTCGGCGGCGCGCCCGGCAGCGCCAGCGGCGCCGCGCGCGTGCTCAAGTCGCTCGACGACGCCGCCACGCTGAACGACGGCGACGTGCTCGTCACGCACATGACCTCCCCCGACTGGCTGCCGCTGATGCGCCGCGCCGCCGCCATCGTCACCGACTCCGGCGGCATGACCTGCCACGCGGCGATCGTCTCGCGCGAGCTCGGCATCCCCTGCGTCGTCGGCACCGGCGAAGCCACGCGCAAGCTGCGCGACGGCGAGATCGTCACCGTCGACGCAACCCGCGGCCTCGTTTACGAGGGCGCCCGCCCGGATGGCGCAGCCGCCGGCGCCTCCGGGCCCGCGCAGGCGTCCCCCGGCGGGCCCGTCCTCGGCGCGACGGTCACCGGCGCCGCCGTCACCAGCCCGAGCGCCGCGGTGACCGCCACGCAGATCCTCCTGAACCTCTCAGAGCCCTCGCAGGTGGAGCGCGTCAAGGACCTGCCGGTCGATGGGGTGGGGCTGCTGCGCGCGGAGATGATGGTGCTCGAGGCGCTCGGCGGCGACCATCCCCGCACGCTGCTCGAGGAGGGGCGCGGGGAGGACTTCGTCGCGCGCATGGCCGACGGGCTGACCACGTTCGCAGCCGGCTTCGCGCCGCGGCCGGTCACCTACCGCACGATCGACTTCCGCACCAACGAGTTCTCCGGCCTGCGCGGCGGCGAGCGCTTCGAGCCCCACGAGTCCAACCCCATGATCGGCTACCGCGGCGCGCTGCGCTACACGCGCGAGCCCGACGTCTTCGCGCTCGAGCTCGCCGCGCTGCGCCAGGTGTGGGACGCCGGCCTGCAGAACCTGCACGTGATGCTGCCGTTCGTGCGCACCACGCGCGAGCTGCGCGCCTGCCGCCAGCTGATCGCGCAGTCGGGCCTGCTCGACCGCCCCGGCTTCGAGCTGTGGGTGATGGCCGAGGTGCCCTCCGTGCTGTTCAACCTCGCCGACTACGCCGCGCTCGGGATCGCGGGGATCTCCATCGGCTCCAACGACCTCACCCAGCTGCTGCTCGGCGCCGACCGCGACAACGAGGTGCTCGCCGAGACCTTCGACGAGCGCAGCCCCGCCGTCACCTCCTACCTGCGCCAGCTGATCCCCAGCGCCCGCCGGCTCGGGCTGCGCACCTCCATCTGCGGCCAGGCCCCATCCGTGCACCCCGAGTACGCCGAGCTGCTCGTGGGCGCCGGCATCGACGCGATCTCCGTCAGCGTCGACGTCGTCGACCGCACGCGGCGGCTCGTCGCAGCAGCCGAGCAGCGCCTGCTGCTGGCCAGCGCGCGCGACGAGCGGGCCGCTCGCGTGGTCGGCGCCGCGCGCGCCGAGGGCTAGCGCATGCTCGAGGTGCGCATCCACGGGCGCGGCGGCCAGGGCGTCGTCACCGCCGCGGAGATGCTCTCGCTGGCGGCGTTCGACGAGGGCCTCTACGCGCAGGCGTTCCCGAGCTTCGGCTCCGAGCGCATGGGCGCGCCGGTGGTCGCCTTCTGCCGCATCGACGATCACGAGATCCGCACGCGCGAGCCGGTGATGGAGCCCGACGCGCTGATCGTGCAGGACCCCACGCTGCTGCACCAGGTGGACGTGTTCGCGGGTCTCGAGGCCCGACGGCTACATCCTCATCAACACCGCCCGCAGCTTCGACGAGCTCGGCCTCGGCGAGCTCATGCGGGACTTCCGCCGCGAGCGGCTGCTGACGGTGCCGGCCTCCGAGCTCGCGCGCCAGCACACCGGGCGCGCGGTCGCCAACGCCGCGCTGCTCGGCGGCTTCGCGGCGCTCACAGGCGCGATCTCGCTCGACGCGCTCGCGCGCGCCGTCCGCGAGCGCTTCGCCGGCGCCGGTGCCGTCGCCGAGGGCAACGTCGCCGCCGCGCAGGCGGCCGTGCGAATGGGTCACCGACGAGCTGCGGGAGCTGAGCGGTGCCGCGCCAGCTTGAGGGCTCGCGCGCCGTCGCCGAGGCGGTCGCGCTGTGCCGGCCGGAGGTCATCTGCGCCTACCCGATCATCTCCCCAGACGCACATCGTCGAGGACCTCTGCGCAGCTCGTCAAGAGCGGCGAGCTAGCGCCGTGCGAGTTCGTCAACGTCGAGTCCGAGTTCGCCGCCATGTCCGTCGCCATCGGCGCCTCCGCCACCGGCGCGCGCGCGTACACCGCCACCGCCAGCCAGGGCCTGCTGTACATGGCCGAGGCGCTCTACAACGCCTCCGGCCTCGGGCTGCCGATCGTGATGACCGTCGCCAACCGCGCGATCGGCGCGCCCATCAACATCTGGAACGACCACAGCGACGCGATGTCCCAGCGCGACTCCGGCTGGATCCAGCTGTACGCCGAGACCAACCAGGAGGCGCTCGACCTGCACATCCAGGCCTTCCGCCTCGCCGAGGAGCTCTCCACGCCCGGTGATGGTGTGCATGGACGGCTTCATCCTCACGCACGCCGTCGAGCGCGTCGAGATGCCCGCGCAGGAGCAGGTCGACGCGTTCCTGCCGCCGCTTCCAGCCGCGCCAGGTGCTCGACCCCGACGAGCCGATCTCGATCGGCGCGATGGTCGGGCCCGAGGCGTTCATGGAGGTCAAGTACCTCGCGCACGCCAAGCAGATGCAGGCGCTCGAGCTGATCCCGGAGATCGCCGCCGACTTCAAGGGCGCCTTCGGCCGCGACTCCGGTGGGCTGATCCGCGCCTACCGCACAGAGGACGCCGAGACGATCGTGCTCGCGCTCGGCTCCGTGCTCGGCACGATCAAGGACACCGTCGACGAGCTGCGCGAGGAGGGCGTCAAGATCGGCGTCGTGGGGATCACGTCGTTCCGCCCGTTCCCGCTGGAGGCGGTGCGCGCCGCGGTCGCGCACGCGCAGCGCGTGCTCGTGCTCGAGAAGGCGCTAGCCGTCGGCGTCGGCGGAATCGTCTCCGCCAACGTGCGCATGGCGCTCAGCGGCATCCACCTGCACGGCTACACCACCATCGCCGGACTCGGCGGGCGGCCGATCACCAAGGCATCGCTGCGCGGGCTGTTCCTCGACGCGGCCGCCGACCGGCTCGAGCAGCTGACGTTCCTCGACATGGACTGGGACGTGGTCAACCGCGAGCTCGAGCGCATGCGCGCCTCGCGCGCCTCCGGCGCGCACGCCGAGAACATCCTGCGCGACCTCGGCACCGTCGCCGCGGGGCCGGTGTGATGAGCGCGCCAGCGATGGGGACCCGACCGGCATGAAGGCGCCCGCGATCCGCTTCTACCAGACCGGCAGCTTCGCCGTCGGCAACCGCCTGCTCGACCCCGAGCAGCGCTCCGTGCAGGCCGGCGATGAGCGCACCAACTCGCTCACCTGCGGGCACCGCGCCTGCCAGGGCTGCGGCGAGGCGCTCGGCGCGCGCTACGCGCTCGACGCCGCCATGCGCGCCACCGACGGCCAGATGATCGCCGCCAACGCCACCGGCTGCCTGGAGGTGTTCTCCACGCCCTATCCGGAGACCTCCTGGCAGATCCCGTGGATTCACTCGCTGTTCGGAAACGCGCCGGCCGTCGCCACCGGCATCGCCGCCGCGCTGCGCGCGAAAGGGCGCGAGGACGTGCGCGTCGTCGGCGCAGGGGGGAGACGGCGGCACCGTCGACATCGGCATGGCGTGCCTGTCGGGGATGTTCGAGCGCAACGACGACGTGCTGTACATCTGCTACGACAACGAGGCATACATGAACACCGGCGTGCAGCGCTCCGGCTCCACGCCGCCCGCCGCGCGCACCGCCACCACGCAGGCCGTCGGGCCCCAGCCGGGCAACGTGTTCGGCCAGGGCAAGAGCGCGCCGCTGATCGCGATGGCGCACGAGATCCCCTACGTTGCCACCGCCACCGTCGCCGAGCTGCGCGACCTCGAGGCCAAGGTGCAGACCGCCATGGAGATCCGCGGCGCGCGCTACCTGCACGTGTTCGTGCCCTGCCCGCTCGGCTGGGGCAGCGCCTCCAAGGACACCATCCGCATCGCGCGCCTGGCCAAGGAGTCCGGCATCTTTCCCGTGTTCGAGGCGCGCGACGGCGTCCTCACCGGCGTCTCGAAGATCCGCCGCCAGGTGCCCGTCGAGGATTACCTGCGCCCGCAGCGGCGCTTCGCGCACCTGTTCGCGCCCGAGCCGCGCACCGACGTGATCGCGCGCATCCAGGCCGGCGCCGACCGCAACATCCGCCGCTTCGGGCTGCTCGGCGACGCCAGCCCCATGCCGATCCTCTCCGTCGCCGCGACCGAGGGCGGGCGAGGCTGATGGAAAAGCCGTTCGCGATCACGCTGGACGTCGGCTCGAGCCTCGCCAACAAGACCGGCTCCTGGCGTGAGGAGCGCCCGCTGTACGTGCACCGCATGCCGCCGTGCAACCATGGCTGCCCCGCCGGCGAGAACATCCAGCAGTGGCTCTACCACGCCGAGGCCGGCGACTACGAGGCGGCGTGGCGAGAGCTCGTCAAGGACAACCCGCTGCCCGCCGTCATGGGGCGCGTCTGCTACCACCCGTGCGAGACCGCCTGCAACCGCGCGCAGCTCGACGAGACCGTCGGCATCCACGGCGTCGAGCGCTTCCTCGGCGACGAGGCGATCCGCCACGGCTGGAAGCTCCAGGTCGAGTCCGAGCCCAGCGGCAGGCGCGTGCTGGTCGTCGGCGCCGGCCCGTCCGGCCTCTCGGCCGCCTATCAGCTGGCGCGCCGCGGGCACGCGGTCACGATCCGCGACGCCGGCCCGCTGGCCGGCGGCATGATGCGCTTCGGCATCCCCAAGTACCGTCTGCCGCGCGACGTGCTCGACGCGGAGGTGCGGCGCATCCTCGAGCTCGGCGTGACGCTCGAGTGCGACAGCAAGGTCACGACATCCTCGACGCGATGCGCGACGGTCCCTTCGACGCGGCATTCCTGGCCGTCGGCGCGCACATCGGCAAGCGCGCGTACATCCCCGCCGGCGAGGCCGCGCACGTCCTCGACGCGGTCACGCTGCTGCGCAGCATGGAGGGCGAGGAGCGCCCGCTGCTCGGCCGGCGCGTGGTCGTCTACGGCGGCGGCAACACCGCGATGGACGCCGCGCGCACCGCCAGGCGCCTGGGCGCGGAGGAGGCGATCGTCGTCTACCGCCGCACGCGCGAGCGCATGCCCGCCCACGACTTCGAGGTCGAGGAGGCGCTCGAGGAGGGCGTGATGATGAAGTGGCTGTCCACGATCAAGCACGCCGACGAGGGGCGGCTCGTGCTGGAGAAGATGGCGCTCGACGACAGCGGCTTCCCGCAGCCCACCGGCGAGACGGAGGAGCTCGAGGCGGACTCGCTGGTGCTGGCGCTCGGCCAGGAAGCGGACCTGTCGCTGCTCGACGGCGTGCCCGGCCTCGAGATCGAGGACGGCGTCGTCAAGGTCGACGAGCGGATGATGACCGGCCACGCGGGCATCTTCGCGGGCGGCGACATGGTGCCCGCCGAGCGCACCGTCACCGTCGGCGTCGGCCACGGCAAGCAGGCCGCGCGCAACATCGACGCGTGGCTGCGCGAGACCGAGTTCGTGCACGCGTCCGAGCCCGAGCTCGCGAGCTTCGAGAAGCTCAACACCTGGTACTACGCCGACGCGCCGCAGACCGTCGCCCCCCACCTGGATCTGATCCGCCGCCAGTCGAGCTTCGAAGAGGTCACCCAGGGCCTCGACGAGAGCAACGCGCTGTTCGAGGCGCGCCGCTGTCTGAGCTGCGGCAACTGCTTCGGCTGCGACAACTGCTACGGCGTGTGCCCCGACAACGCCGTGCTCAAGGTCGACGAGGCCGACGGATATGCGTTCGATCTGGACTACTGCAAGGGCTGCGGAATCTGCGTGGCAGAGTGTCCGTGCGGAGCGATCGAAATGATTCCCGAGACCATCTGAGGCTGCAGAACGGGCGCGGCCGGGTCGGCGCCGGCTGCGGCTGGTGCTGGAAGGGTTGCCGCGCAGCCATCTCTCGAGCGGGTCTCAGGCGCGTGCGGTGCTCGCGAGCGGCTCGCCGTCGCGCTCGGGCTCCTCGCCCGCCGCAGCGGCGTTCTCGCCGACCGTCGCCCGGCGGGGCAGCACGAGCAGCGGGCAGCGCGCGTGGCGCTGCAGGTAGCTGGAGGTGCTGCCGAGCACGAGGCGGCGCACCGGCCCGTAGCCGCGCGAGCCGACCACCAGCAGGTCCAGTTCCTCGCCGAACGCCGCGAGCTCCTCGCCGGCGAGGCCATACACGGCGCGGCCGTCGACGCCGGGCAGCGCCCGCATGCGGGCGCTCGCCTCCTCGAGCATCTTGTCGATCGTCTCGCCGACGCCCGTCGCGACGATGCCCGTGTAGGCGACCGACGGGATCGCGACGACTTCCAGGGCGTGAATGTTCGCGCGGGTGCGCGCCGCCAGCTCGCGTGCGGCGGCGAGCGCGAGCGCGCCCTGCGGCGAGCCGTTGTAGGCGACGCCGACGTTCTCGAGCGGCGCGGGATGCTCGGCGTAGCCGCGCGGGGCGATCGCCACCGCGCAGGGAGAGCCGTTGAGAGACGCGCGCGTGTCGTCGCCGAGCATCGCGCGGCCGAGCAGGCCGCGGCTGCAGGAGCCGACCACCAGCAGGTCGGCGCCGCGCTCTTCGGCCTGCTGGTGCAGGCCGTGGCCGGGGCTCGTCGCGACGGCGCTCACCAGCTCCGCCTCGACGCCCGACTCGGTGCGCTCGCGCTCGAGCAGCTCGCGCGTGTCCCTGCGCTCCTCCGCCACCTCGCCGTGGTGCACGTGCACGAGCGTCAGCCTGCCGTCGGGGGTCATCAGCTTGGTGGCGAGCGCGATGGCGTCGCGGCCGGTGGGCCGGCCATCCACTCCCACGAGCACGTTGTCGAACATCACGCGTTCTCCTTGTCGGTATTCATTCGGAGGCTAGATCGGGAGGGTCTCCGCGCCATCCGGGCTCGCCACTGGCGCAGCTGCGGCTTTCTACGCGCGCGCGAGGGCCGGGACCTGCTGGGTGATGCAGTGGATGTTGCCGCCTCCGAGCAGGATCTCGCGCGCCGGGACGCCGACGATCTCGCGCTCGGGGAAGCACTCGCGCAGCACCTGCGCGGCCACCTCGTCGTAGCGCTCGTCGAGCAGCGGGAAGACGATCCGCGAGCTGGCGAGGTAGAAGTTGATGTAGGACCCGGCCAGGCGGTCGCCGGCGCGGCGCGGCAGGCTGCCGGCGACCGCATCGACCCCCCTCGCCTCCTGCTCGTCGATCGTGAGCGGGCCCGGCGAGGGCAGGCGGATGACCTCGATCGAGCGCCCGCGCGCGTCCGTCGCAGCCCGCAGGCGCTCCAGCGCGTCGCGCGAGATCGCGTGCTGCGGGTCGGACTCGTCGTCGGTGTGGGTGAGCAGCACGACCCCGGGCCGCGCGAAGCACGCGAGGTTGTCGACGTGCCCGTCGGTCTCGTCGTTGTAGACGCCGCGGCCGAGCCAGATCATCTTCTCGGCGCCGAGGTGCTCGAACAGCGCGCGCTCGATCTGCTCGCGCGAGAGCTCGGGGTTGCGGTTGGCGTTCAGCAGGCACTCTTCGGTGGCCATCACCGTGCCCTCGCCGTCCACGTGGATCGAGCCGCCCTCGAGCACGATCGGCGCGCGGTAGCGCTCGGCGCCTTCGATCTCCAGGACCTTCTCGGCCACGCGGTCGTCGCGGTCCCACGGGAAGTACAGGCCGCCGTCGAGCCCGCCCCAAGCGTTGAAGCGCCAGTCCACGCCGCGCCGC
The DNA here is from genome assembly GCA_963756205.1 of uncultured Solirubrobacteraceae bacterium. Classification (GTDB taxonomy): domain Bacteria; phylum Actinomycetota; class Thermoleophilia; order Solirubrobacterales; family Solirubrobacteraceae; genus Palsa-744. The sequence goes on along the minus strand of CAVWMU010000002.1, from coordinate 631,319 downwards.
CCGCCGGCGTCGTCGACGAGGAAGCTCGGGCCCATGTCGCGCATCCACGCGTCGTCGGTCGAGATCTCCACCACGCGGATCGCGGGGGAGAGCACCGAGCGGCAGTGCTCGAACTGGGCGTCGGAGACCGCCATCGTGACCGGCTCGGAGACGTTGATCGCCTCGGCCACCGCCGCGTAGGCCTCCTGCGCGGGCTTGGCCCCCAGCCGCCAGTTGTCCGGGCGCTCCGGCCACGCCATCCAGCAGCCGCTGTGCGCCTCGAACTCGCCCGGCATGCGGTAGCCGTCGGCGGCGGGGGTGGATGCGAGAGTGGCGCTCACGGGCGCTGGCCACTGACGCTCGGCTTGTGTGTGTGCGCGCGCGGGTGGCGGCCGCGGTGGAGCAGGTCGAGGTGGCGGCCCGGCGGGTGCGACATCCGCCACAGCATCACCTCGCCGACGAGCAGCGTGACCGCGACGATCCCCACCAGCGGGCCCGTGTATGACCATTCCTTCGGCGCGCTCGGGATTTCGGGCCACAGGAACAGCACGACCCCGGCGGCGATGAACACGCACGTGATCACCGCGAGGGCGATGACCAGGCGGTCTCCGCCCGGGATCCGAAACGGCCGCGGCCGGTCGGGGTCCCTGTAGCGCAGGAACGCCACCGAGGGGAACATCAGCAGGTAGGGCAGCAGGAAGATCACCGAGGAGGCGGCGAAGATGCCGAAGAACAGCGAGTTCTCCTTGTTGATGAACAACGCGGTGACAACCAGCACGAGCGTCGAGATCAGGCCGGTGGCGATCAGCGCGCCGACGGGGGTCCGGCGGGTCGGGTGTTCGCGCCCGAGCACCTTCGGCAGCTCTCCTTCGGCGGCTGCCTCGACCGCCGAGCGGTTGGCGCCCATCGTCCACGTGGTCATGTTCGTGAAGTAGGTGTACAGCGCGGCGATCCCGAGGGCGTAGACGATCACATCGCCGACGCCCTTGCTGCCGAAGATCGCCTTGAACGTTTCGACCAGGCCTTCCACGAGGGTCAGCTTGGACAGGGAGAGCGCCAGCAGGATGCCGATCGTGGCGAACATGTACAGGAACGCGATCACGGCGCCCGAGGTGAACACCGCGCGGGGTATCTTCTTCTCGGGCCCCTGGACCTCGCCCGCCATGCTCGACACGAGCTCGAAGCCCAGCAGCAGGAAGATGATCACAGGCAGGAACTTCTTGGCGAGGCTGAAGGACGGCACGAAGCTCGAGCCGTCGATCGTGTTCGCCGCGCCGTGGCGGATCGCGAAGACGATGCCCCCCACGCCCAGCGAGAAGATGATGATGACCTTCAGGATCGCGCCGAGGTCGTTGACCCACTTGCCGATCTCCAGGCGCATGATCCCCACCCATACGACCAGCCACACCATCGCGATCGCCATCAGCACCTGCCACCACTTGCCCGCGGGCCATTCCGCGAGGTGGTGGTCGAAGAGCTGGAAGAAGACGCCGGCGAACAGGACGAAGACCGAGGGCATCCACAGCGCCACGTTCACCCAGTACCAGTAGGTCGTGCGCGCCGCCCAGCGAGCGCCCAGGGCATGCTTCACCCACACGTAGATCCCGCCCTGGGTGGGATAGGCGGTCGCGAGCTCCGCGGTGATCAGCCCGTAGGGGATCAGGAAGAAGAGGATCGCGACGATCCACCAGGCGATCGTGTCGGTGCCGATCGCGGCCGACGCGGTGAGCGTTTCGACCACGAGCATCGCCGAGACCGTGAACAGGGTCACGTCGAAGATGCCCATCACGCGCCGGCGCTGCACCCGCTCCTCGTTCGGCGCGGCGGACTGCGTCTGGGTCGTCTCGCTGGCCATCTCGGCGCTCCTTATGGGTGGTCTGTGGTTGCGGGCTGCTGCGCGCCGGCGGTGGAGTCCTCGAGCGGCGCGCGGGAGGCCCGATCCCATCCCAGCTCGTGGATGTAGGAGCGGACGCGCTCGTCGTGCAGACGCAGCTGCTCCTCGCTCGGGTGCGTGAGCGTCGGGTAGGTGAGCCACACGAGGATTCCCTTCTCGGTGTGCAGGCGGTTCTCGGCCTGGTCGAAGACGATCGACTGCGGCCCGTCGATCACCTCGTCGGTGACCTCGACGCCGCGCGAGGCGGGCAGGCAGTGCATGAACTTCGCGTGAGCGGGGGCGTGCGCCATCAGCGCGGCGTTGACCTGGTAGCGCGGCATGAACGCCGCCCTGCGCTCGGGGATCTCGTCCTCCTGGTCGACCCACCACCACAGGTCGGTGTAGACGAAGTCGGCGGCGGCGACGGCGTGCTCGACGTCCGCGGTGACGGACACCGAGCCGCCGGAGGCATGCGCGTTGGCCTGTGCGATCGTGACCCACTCCTGTGGCGCCTGATATGCGGCGGGGGCGGCGTGGACGAAGCGCATGCCGAACTGCGTGGCGATGAACATCAGCGAGCTGCACACGTTGGTGCGGTCGCCGACGAACGCCACCGTGCAGTCCTCCAGGCGCCGGCCATCGGGCAGGTGCTCGCTCATGGTCAGCAGGTCGCAGACGACCTGCGTCGGGTGGTTGAAGTCGGTGAGGCCGTTGATCACGGGCACCTCGGCGGCCTGTGCGAGGGCGAGCACCGTGTCGTGCTTGAGCGTGCGCGCCTCGATCACGTCGCACATGCGCGAGAGCACCTTCGCGGTGTCGTACAGCGACTCGCGCCCGCCGAGGTGGATCTCGCCGGGCTTCAGGTACAGCGCGTGGCCGCCGAGCTTGGCCATCGCGACCTCGAAGGACACGCGCGTGCGCGTCGAGGGCTCCTCGAAGATCATCCCGAGCGAGCGGTGGCTGAGCAGCTGCGGCACGGCCGCGTCGCGGTCGGCGTCCTTCAGCAGCCGGATCAGCCCCAACAGCTCTTCGAGCTCTTGACGTGAGAAGTCCTGGGTGTCTATGAAGTTCATCGCGTGCGGTCATTCTGCTGGCGTGCGGCTCGCCTGCCATCCGTCGCGCTCCGCACACCCGCCTCCGTGCAAACTACCTACCCCGGTCCACCCGACCGGGCTGCGGCACGCTCGCCCGAGCGACCGCCCGCACCGCTACCCACCGGCTGCGCGCAGGACGGCCTACAGTCCGTGGCGTGGAGGAGATCCGCCTGATCGCCGCGCCCGCCCCGCACGCCTCGCCGGCACGCAAGCGCCCGCCGCGCCGCGCGCCGCTGCGGATCGCCGCCGTGCAGGAGCGCTGGCACCCGGACCCCGAGGAGCACGAGGCGGCGCTCGCGGCCGCGATCGGGCTGGCCGCGAGCGAGGGCGCGCAGCTGGTGTGCCTGCAGGAGCTGACGCTCAGCCGCTACTTCGCCGTCGATCCGGGCGGCCCGCTGGCGGCGGGGGTGGCGCCGGAGGAGCTCCCCGGCGGCCCCAGCCACCGCTTCGCCGCGCGGATGGCGCGCGAGCTCGGCGTGCACGTCCACGCCTCGCTGTACGAGCGCGCCGACGGCGAGGACGGGCTCGGCTACAACACGGCGATCCTCGTGCGCCCGGACGGCGAGCTGGCCGCGCGCACGCGCAAGCTGCACATTCCCGTGACCGCCGGCTACCACGAGGACCGCTACTTCCGTCCCGGGCCCGGCGACGGGGACGCGTTCCCGCTGCTGGCCGTCGGCGAGGCGCAGCTCGGCCTGCCGACCTGCTGGGACCAGTGGTTCCCGGAGGTCGCGCGCGCGTACAGCCTGGAGGGGGCGGACGTGCTGGTGTACCCGACGGCGATCGGCTCCGAGCCCGAGCACCCGGACTTCGACACGCAGCCGCTGTGGGAGAAGGTGATCGTCGGCAACGCGATCGCCAACGGCGTGTTCATGGTGGCGGTCAACCGCGTCGGCGAGGAGCCGCCGCTGCGCTTCTACGGCTCGTCGTTCATCTGCGACCCGTACGGGCGCATGCTCGTGCAGGCGCCCCGGGAGGAGCCGGCCGTGCTGGTGGCCGACCTCGACCTCGACCAGCGCCACGACTGGCTCGAGCTGTTCCCGTTCCTCGCCACCCGCCGGCCCGAGGCCTACGCGCGGCTGGCCGCGCAGGCGGCGGCGCTGACGGCGGCGGACTCGCGCGGCTGAGGCGGCGGACCGCTCAGCTGTTGGCGGTCCACTCGAGGCCGGTGAAGTACGCGACGCCGGCCGTCGCCGGTGCGATGCCCACACCGGCGCTCGCGGCCGCCGCGCGCAGATCCTCGACCTCGAGCACGACCGTGTCCTGCTCGTCGTACGTCGCCCAGCCATTCTCCACGGCTGGGCTCGGTTGGGCGGGCTCCTGCGGGGCACTCCAGGCGGGCTCCTGCGGTGCGCTCCAAGCGGGCTCCTGCGGTGCGCTCCAGGCGGGCACGTCATGACTCTGCGTCGCCGCCTCATCGCTCGCGGCCGGCTCGTACGCGTTGAAGGCGGGCTCGTACGCGTTGAGGGCGGGCGCGCCGAGCGCGTAGCGGAACTGCCCGCTCTCGTCGGCTACCCAGAAGGCGTCGCCCTCGGCTGTGCTCTCGTGCAGGATCGAGCGGTCGTAGTGCTCGGCTATCCGCGCCAGCGCGTCCATGTCCGCGACGTCGATCACCGGGACCCCGCGCAGCGGCGTGATGTGCGCGACCGGGATGATCAGCCCCCCATATCGCGCCAGGATGCTCGCCGCCTCGTCGCGACGCCGCGGTGCCATGAGCGCGAGCATCGGCCGGATCAGCGCGAGGGCCGCGAGCAGGGCTGCGAGGATGACGCCGATCGCGCTGAGCGCCAGCGTTCGCGCGGTGGAGACCGACATGTGCAGCGGTCCCAGCGCGAGGGTGCCCGGCTCGAGCTGCGAGCCGGTGGCCGAGCCGGACACGCTCGGCTTCAGCGGATCGGAGCCGCCCGTGCCAGCGCCGGTGAGCAACTTGTTGCTTGGGGAGGTGAAGCTTTCCACGCCCTCGAGGCTGACCTCGCCGCTGTCCAGCGAGAACTGGATCGTGGGCGAGAACGTGGTGCTGAGCGGCACGTTCTCGACGTTGCCACTGGCTGTGACGGTGGGCACCAGCGTGAAGGTGTACCCGCTGTCCACGTGTGTGGTGGCTTCGATGTTGTGCATCAGTTCGACCAGCGAGCCGAGATCGAGCGTGCTGGTGATGGTCGCGTGATCGCCCTTGAAGTAGGTGGGTGATCCGAGCGCCAGCGTTCGGTGCCAGCCGTCGCTTGCGACCATCTGCAGCAGGAACGAGCCCCTGCCCGCGAGCGAGTGTCTGGCGTTGGTCGCGAACGTGTAGTGGAACCGGAGGTTGACGTCGTTCACCAGATGCGTGAAGAGCGGCTCGCCGGTGCTCGCGACGCCGTCGGGGTAGACGGGGTTGGGCGTCGTGTCCGCGGAGTAGGAGATGTTTCCGCTCTGCGTGTAGGGGATCTTGACGGTGCGGCGCGTTGAGGGCGCGCGGGTGAACGCGAGCAGCGCGAGCACCAGGAAGGGCAGCAGCACGAGGACGCCGATCGCCGCGATCGCGGCGGCGGGCGCGGACGGGCTCAGCGGCAGCGTCCGCGGCAGGGTCCGCGGCGCACGTGGGCTGGCGAGGCCGGCACGCCTCTCCCTCTTCCTGCGCCTGCGGCGGCGTGCGAACACGCCGCCGGTGAGGAGCAGCATGCCGAGCGCGATCAGCAGCCCCGCGCGTGCGGGCGAGCTGAACGACTGCAGGGTGGTGCCGCCGCCGTGGATGTGTATCCACAGCGCGCCTATCAGCTGGCTTGCGCGCGGGTGTTCGGGGTCGACGAAATCGTTGTTGTCACCCTTGAAGATGTAGCGTTCGCCTTCGCGCCCGATGATGCGGTGCAGCGCCACCACGTGCAGCATCTTGTTGTCGTAGGCGACGATTTCCCCGATGTGGTAGCTGGGCTTGCTGCGCACGATCGCGAGGTCGCCGGTGTGGAAGCGCGGCTCCATGCTGATGCCGTGGGTGACGACGTAGCTCGTGGAGCCGCCGAGCGAGGTCGGGGCGAAGTAGAACCACAAGGACCCCAGGACGATCAGTCCCAGGGCGGTGGCGAGAAACTTTTTGAGTGGGTGGCGTCGCATGGCTTGGAGTTGGCGGGCGCCTCTTGGTGGTCTTGGCAGTTGGGGCGGCCGGCGCACCGGCCGCCCCAAACTGTGTCCAGCTTCTGCTGCGTTATTCGACGATCGCTACGCCTTCACTGACTGCGGAGACCGTCAGCTCATTGCCTTCGGCGTTCGGGACGCCTTTGCTCGCGAATTTGTAGGTTTCAAATTCGGTCGCGTTCTTGTGGGCGCCGGTTCCGGCGAGGAACACGCATTCGACCTCCCACTGTTTTTTCGAGATTTCTTTGTACGCGCCACCGCCCGGGCCGTGCGGACAGTCGACCCATTCTTCGGCTGCCGGCGTGGACCCGGTGCTCAGCGCGACCGCGACGTCGCTCGGTTTGAGTTCAGTGGCGTTTTCGAGGTAGATTTCCGCCTTGGTGATGTATTCGCCGTTGAGCGACCAGGTGTAGCTGGCGCCCGTCTCGGTGTAGCCGCTGACTGCTGCGGCGCCACCACCGGCGGCCTGCGCCGGGATGGTGTTGCTTGCCGTGAACGCATACGCGCCCAGGCCCATCAGACCCGCGAGCACGAACGCGCACAGGCCGGCTATCTTTCGCTTGCGGCTAGCGAAGGTTCGCTTGCCTTTACGCATAAACACTTCGGGCCCCCTTTTGGGATCGCGGACACAGGCGTGTCCTTTACAGCAGCCCCATCGGCGACCCCTTGGAGGCGCTTTATGCGTGCAGTGCCGGTTGCACGCATTTTCAGCGGATGCAAGCTCGCTTGCACGCCCTTGAGCGTCTGGTCTCGCCGTCCGCGTTAGGGCGTCGGCTTGCGCTGCACTTCGGCGGTGATCCGCTGGCGCAGGCTGGAGGCGAGCGCGCTCTCGGTGGCGCGGCTGATCTTCCCGGCGGCGAGGGCGGCCTTGAGGTTGGCTTCCCGGGCGCTGACGCGCGCGTCGATGAGCCCAGCTTCCGACTTGCCGGGCGTCGCGGCCGCGATCTGTGCGAGGCTGCGCCCGGCGTGCAGGTCTGCGTGCAGTTGCGCGAGGCTCAGGCCCAGGTAGCGGGCGACCGCGGGCAGGGCGGAGTAGCCGGGCGCCCGTTCGAGCTGGGCCTCGAGCCGTTTGCGCAGCCGGGCGAGCCGCCTGCGCTCGCTCGCGGGGGAAAGCCTCCTGGCGCGAACCGCGGCGCTGAGCTGCGCGGCGCGCGTGCTCAGGAGCGCTTCGACGAGTCCGCTCTTCGACCTGCCGCCGGTGGCGGCGATCTGCGCGAGCGTGCGTCCCGACTGCAGCTGCTTGCGCAGCTGCGCCTTCGTCAGCCCGAGATAGGCGGCTGCCGCCTGGGCCTCGCTGCGAGCGCCCGCGCGGGACGTCTCGCTCCTGTTGAGTGCGCGGGCCGCGTGGCCGTTGCCGCCGGAGCTCGAGACGGCGACGATCGCACCGGCCGCGACCGCCGCGATCGCGAGCGCGAGCATCACGTTGCGTTTGCGCATGCGCCTCATCTCGGCTCGCTTGACCCGCCGCTCGGGCTCATCCGGTGTGTGTCGAGCATCTCCATGCAGCCTCTCCGCTTCCCCGAAAGCTTGGCAACTGTCCCTAAGATCCGGCTAAGTCGGGCTACGCCGGAAAACTGCGAATGACATGAGATCACACGGCCACTCGATGCGGCCGCCGAGCCGCTGTGGCCACCAGGGTGCCGCGGCGACGCTGCCGGCGCGTGCGCGATGCGCTAAACTGGCTCGCCAGCCAAACCCCCGGATCGCCCTCGCCGGCGGACCGGGCTCCAATGGGGCCGAGCACGAAAAAATCGGCCATCATGTGCTGCTACGCCGGGTGTGTCCAGCCGGTGCGTTTTGCTGCTGTCAAGCGGCCGCGTTTGGTGATATGCTTCCAGCCTCTATCTGGGGGGTGGCGCAGGAGGGGACCCCGCGCGACCCACGGGTAGCAACAAGCCGTTTACATGCGGTCGAACAGTCGTTTACAAGCGGTCGGATCTAGCTCAATCAGCCTCCCAAAGGCGAAAGCGAGGACTTAGGAGAATGAGACGCGTCAGGATCGTACTTGGGCTTGCCGTGGCGGTGTGCGCGTTTGGCGCTCTCGCGGGCTCGGCATTCGCCAAACCAAAACTGGTGTTCGGCCACTTCGCGGCCAGCATCGTCGGCAGGCACATCTCGCCGACTGAACCCGCCAAGGTGGTCAAGAACAAAGAAGGCGAAGCGGAAGTGACCGGGCTCGAGCTCGGCAGCTTCAAGTTCGGCGTGGTTGAAACCGTTGAAGAAAAGAAGAAACCCAATTACGAAAAGCCGTGCAAAGACGCACCCAAAGTGACCGGTACGGCGGTGGAAGAAGAATCGTCGAGCCTGCTGACCGAAGTCACCTTCAAGGATTGTGTCACCAGCTTCGCGGGCAGCGACACGATCAACTGGAAGGGCACGAATTTCAAGCTCGCCATCAACTTCGAGTCCAACGAAGCTGCCGAGCTCGGCAACACCGACGGCGGGTTCAAAATCGAAAAAACCGCCACGGTGCTGGTCAAGGGCATCGGGGAGTGTGTGGTCGAAATCCCCGCGCAGTTCGTGCCGGCGAAATCTGAAGAAAAAGAAAAATTCTGGGACGCCGCAGAATACGAACAAGAAAATGAAGAACCCATCGAAAAATGGGAAAAGAGCAAGAAGCTCAAAGAAGAGTACCCCGGCGATGTCAAGGAGCGCCTCAACATCGTGACGACGAACAAATTCAAGGGGATCGTCAGCTACGTCCATCCGTACAGCACAAGCTCGCACGGGTGTGAATCTCAGAATGAAGCAAGCGGCAAACTCATCACCGAAAAAGAAATCGAAGTCGAAGGCAAAATGGTGCCGAACCCGCGCTATGGCTGGCTCGAATACACGAATGGTCGGATCGACATGTCTGTAACCGATCTCGAAATCAAGGGCGGTCAGCTCACGTTCGTCCCGCCGTCGGAATAAGCGTGAGTAACGTAGCGTAGCCCTGCTACGCGCCGTGTAGCTCCCACCGGGGCGTGGGGGATGGGGCCGGCCAGCGGTCCCGTCCTTCACGCCCCGTTGTCGTTCGGTCTTGCCCTACGCGCTCGGCGCAAGCACGGGCAGGCACTGCCCGTGCGCCTTGGACTGGTACATCGCGGCGTCGGCGCGCCTGACGAGCTCTTCGCAGCTGATCGCGCTCTCGCCGACGCACGCGACGCCGACGCTCGCGCGCAGCTCGGCGCTTCCGCAGGAGAGCTCGAAGGTGCCGCACAGCGCCTCGCAGATGCGGTCGGCCGCGCGCATCGCCATATCCGGTCCGGGGATGTCGCGCAGCACGACCAGGAACTCGTCGCCGCCGAGGCGCCCGACGACGTCGCTGTCGCGGCTGGCGAGTTTCAGGCGCTCGGCCACGAGCGTCAACAGCTCGTCGCCGGCGGCGTGCCCGAGCCTGTCGTTGACGGGCTTGAACTGGTCGAGGTCGACGTACACGACGCCCGTGCAGGTCGAGTCCTCCCGCGCTAGCTCGCGCTCGAGCGTGGCGAGCACCGACGAGCGGTTGTGGCAGTGCGTGAGCTGGTCGAAGGTGGCGCGCCGCTCGAGCTCCTGGCGCGCGCGGGCGCTGTCGGTGACGTCGAGCACGCACGTGATCGCGCCGCTGACCTCGCCGTTGGGGCGCAGCAGCGCTCGCAGGCTCATCAGCGCCCGCCGCCAGACCCCCGACGGCAGCGTGATGCCGACCTCGATGTCGCGGTCGACGCCCTCGCGCAGAACCTGCTCCAGCGCCGCGTCGAGCTCCACCATGCTCTCCTCGGTGACCGTGTGCAGCAGCGCCGACGCGGAGGTCTCCGGCGCGTGGCGCTCGCCCTCCGGCGCGCGCGGCTCGCCGTCGGGGGCCTGCGGCTCGCCGTGCTCGCTCGGCGCCTCCGAGCCGTAGAGGATCTCGAGCAGGCGCGCGTTGTTGTACACGACGTTGCGATCGGTGTCCACGTGCAGCAGGCCGACGGGCATCGCGGCGGTGAGGCGGCGCAGCAGCTCCTCGCGTTCGGCCAGCACCTCCTGGGCGTGCATCTCGGCGGAGATGTCGATGATCTCGACGAGCACGTGGTTGCGTCCCGGGTGGTTGAGGAAGTTGCGCAGCGTCGTGTCGACCCACATCCACGTCCCGTCCTTGCGCCTGCGGCGCAGGCGCGTCTGCTGGTCGTGGCCGCTGGAGAGCACCGCCAGCCAGCCCTCCACCGCGCGCCCCTGGTCGTCGGGGTGGATCTGGTCGAGCACCGAGTTGCCGAGCAGCTCCGCCTCGCTGTAGCCGAACATCTCCGTGAAGGACTGGTCGCAGCCGAGCACGCGCGCGCCCTCGTCCTCCAGCAGCGAGCAGAATCGCGGCGGCGCCGGCGCGAGCGCGGCCGCCTCGCCCGTGCCGTCGGCGTGCTCGTCGCTGGGGATGATCACGCCCAGCAGCACGCCGTGCACTTCGCGCAGGTCGATGAAGTGCAGCGTCGTCCACGTCGAGGGCTTGCGCAGCAGGCGCACCCGGTCGGACGCGGCCCCCTCCTCCTGGGCGCGCAGCCACACCCTGACGACGGTCGCGCGGTCGGCGGCGACGACGTTGTCGACCAGCGCGCGGCCCTCGATCAGGCCCTGGCCCCAGAGGCCCACCGACTGCGGCACCGGCACGATCAACCCGTTGCCGGCGAGCCCGCACACGAGCGCGTCGGGGTGCTCGCGCAGCAGCGCTTCCGCGCCCATCGCGACGGCCTGGCCGTCCTTCGCCATCGAGGTGTCCATTTCGACTATCGAGATCGGCGGCCCGAGCCCCCGGCATGAGCGCCACAGCGGAGCGTGGACACGCTGACGACGCGGCGCGACGCCCCCGAATGGGCCTCTCCGCGCTCGCTTCGCAGGCGATCGCCGGGCCACTCTTGACAATCTCGATAATCTTGATAAGGTTCATGAACATTGTTCGTGAACACGGTCGAAGGTTTCGATCGTCGACCGCGGTGAGCGGGCAGCGTAGACCCACCTGACGTTTCTCTCCCTCCCTGGGGAGCGGCTTCACGCCGCTTCTCAGACCCTCCATGAGACTGGGCCGGCTTCCCCTCGCCGGCCCAGTCTCTATCTTGGGCGCTCACCGCCGGCCGGGCGCTCAGCCGCCGGCTGGCCGCGTCAGCCGTCGGCGAACGGCGCGATCGGCACGCCGTGGTCGCGCTCTCTCATGCCCAGCTCATACGCGCCCATGTGCGCGCAGCGCAGCGTCGTGGCGGGTCCGCCGCCCGGCGGAGTGACGGTCAGCTCGACGCGGGCGACGGAGCAGTTGACGACGTCGTGCTGCCCGGTGGGCGACTCCCCGCCGTCGGGGTCGGCGTAGCGCCAGCCGGCGGCGGACTCGCCGGGAACCTCAACGCTCGCGCTCAGTCGCATGCCGCCGTCGCCGGCGAGCTCCAGCGAGCAGCCGCGCGCGTCCGCGGCGACGCGCGTGGGGCGCGCGGCGAGCCCGCCGATGCGGTGGCGCCTGACGTCGAGGCACAGCGCGCCGTTGGCCACCCACGGCGTCATCCGCCCGGCGAGCTTCAGGCGCCCGAGCGCGACGTCCAGCCACGCGCGCGGCTCCTCCTCGAATGCGAGCGCGTGCAGCCAGATCCACCGCTCCGCGTGCTCGGAGCCCCAGTTGTGTCCGATCATGCCGGGCCAGCTGCGCAGCTCGATCGCGTCGCGGCCGGCGAGATCGAGCACACCGTCGAAGCTGGCGGCGGGCGCGGGGCTGGTGAGCTTGGTGCGTGGCAGCGGCGCGCGGTACAGCCACGCGGGGGACAGGTGGCGCAGCTCCGAGGCCTCGGAGCTGAAGCGCAGCGACCAGCGCGCGTCCCCGCATGCTCCGTCGGCGCGCCCCGGGCCCATCGCGCTCTCGCCGATCGCGATCCAGCCGTCGGCGGGGGCACGCAGCTGCTGGCCGCTGAGCTTGTGCATGAACGGGCGCCCGCGGCTGGCGTCGAACACGGTGCACCACACCGATCCGCGCGGCGCGCGCCCGGGAGCCTTGTGGACGGTGTGACGGATCCAGATCCCGACGGGCTCCTCGGGGGAGACGGCGCGCAGGTAGAAGGACTCGTACATCCCGGCGCGCGTGCGCGCGTGCGGGAACATCGCCTGTGTTGCCATCGCCTCCGCTCCCATGACGCGCGATCCTAACCCCAGGGCGCCGGGCTCGTCCCACGGGCGTGGCCGGGCTCGGCGGCGGGAATCCTGAGAGGATGCCTTGATGAGGCGCGAGTCGCTCGTCGAGCTGCCAGCGGTGCTGAGATCGGCGCAGCCGCGCACGGACGCGCGCTTCGTGATGGGCGTGGACGGCGGCGCGACGAAGACGCTGGCGGCGGTGCTCGACCTGCGTGAGCGCATGCTGCACGTCGGCGAGGCGGGTCCGAGCAACGAGGACGCGGTGGGCGCCGACGCGGCTGTGCATGCGCTGCTGAGCGCCGCGGAGGAGGCGATGCGCCGGGCGGGCATCGACGCGGGCGAGCTGGGCGCGGCGGTGCTGGCGATCGCGGGGACCGACACCGACAGCATTGCGCGCCACGTGCGCGAGGCGCGCACGGACGCGTGGATCGTGGTCAACGACGTGGTCGCGGCGTGGGCGAGCGCGACCGAAGGCGGGCCGGGCGTGGCGGCGATCGCGGGCACGGGCTCGAACGTGTTCGGCGTCGGCGGGGCGGGCGCGCAGACGCGCGCGTGGAGGGCGGGGGGCTGGGGCCACCTGCTCGGCGACGAGGGATCGGGCTACTGGCTGGGCGTGCAGTCGATCAAGGCGGCGCTGCGCGACCGCGAGGCGTCGGGACCGGCGACGGCGCTGAGCGAGGCCGTGCCGTCGTTCTTCGGCGAGCGGAGCATCGAAGCGGTGGTGGCGCGCGTGTATGCGAAACCGCCACTGAAAAAGGACGAGATCGCGAAGGTGGCGATCGAAACGGGCAGGCTGGCCGCGGACGGCGACGCGGTGGCACGCGAGCTGTACGAGCGCGGCGCGGCGCAGCTCGGCGAGCAGATCGTGGCGGTGATCCGCCAGACGGGCCTGCGGGGCGAGTTCCCGGTGGGCCTGATCGGCAGCGCGTTCAAGGCCGGGCCGGTGTTCGTGGAGCCGCTGACGCGTGCGATCCACGCTTGTGCGCCGGACGCGCGCGTCGGCACCGTGGAGATGAAGCCCGTCGGCGGCAGCCTGCTGCTCGCCGCGCGCGCGTGCGGGCAGGGCGAGGCGATCGCTGCGGCGGAGCTGTCGGCGCTGATCGACCACGCCTCCGCGTAGGGTCTCCGTTTTGCTGAACCTACATTGACGTAATCATTCAACCTTGTAACGATTACTTGGGAGAAGGGTCACGCAAAGAGACATACGCGCACGCCCCCGGCGCCACGTCTCAGCAGCCACCACCCCCCACGGCGCTGAGCCGCGCTTCGATCTCCTGGCGCCCGCCGATTGCGCCCGCGCCGCACCCGCACATGCGCACCGCGGCGGCCGCGTTGGCGAAGGCGGCGGCGTCCAACGGGGAGCGCCCCTCGCTGAGCGAGATGAAGAACGCCGCCGCGAACACGTCGCCGGCACCGAGGTCGTCGACGGGCTTCTCGAGCGGGGGGACGCTCAGCTCGAGCGCATCGCCGCCGGGCGTGAGGATCGTGTTGGGGCCCGCTCCGGCGGTCACGGCCACGACCGCGCCGGCCGCCGTCGCGGTCTCGATCAGGCTCGCGCAGCTCGCGCGCTCGTGCTCGCTGACGACGATCGCGTCGCAGCCGGCGGCGAGCTCCGCGGCGGCCCGCGCGGCGGCGCCCGCCGGCGCGACGTTCGCGATCCGGCCGTCCGGCCGGTCCCACTCGCGCACGAGCCCCTGCGGCGTCAGCCCGACGAACGGCACGCGCTCACCGGGCGCCGCACCCCGATGCCCCCGCTCGCGCCCGCGCCGGTCCCCGGGAGTCTCGCGCGCGACCGGCGCGAGGTGCAGGATCGCGGTGTCGAGCGCCGGCGGACCCTCGATCGGGCCCGCCCACGCGAGCACCCGCTGGCTGCGCTCGGCGCCGGAGCCGAACGTGCGCAGCGTGGTGGTGCAAGGCGCCGGCTGCACGCTCAGCTGCAGCTCGCTGCGGTAGGGCGCGAGCAGCTCCTCGATCTCGGCGGGCACGCCGCGCGTGAGGATCCGCGCGCGCAGCCCCAGCCGCGCGGCCTGCAGCGCGCTGTAGAAGGCGGTGCCGCCGGCGCGGCGCGAGCCGTCGTCGAGCACGTCGATCGTGACATGGCCGACCGTCGTGTAGTCGAACTGCAAGTCGTGGTTCACGCTTCACCCTCTCGGCATGGCCTGTGGGACAATTGCGCAGGACGTGACCGGCCGGCGGGGTGCGGCGAGCCGCCTCGACACGAGCACTGCGTCATACCAAATCGAACGTGCCGGTCGCCTGTTGTGTCGTTTCGAGCGATGATTCCCCACGCCGATCATCCGCGTACGCTGCGAGGCCTGTGCGCCTCGCTGCTGGCGCTGCTGTCGCTGGCGCTGCTGTCGCTGGCGCTGCCCGTGAGCGGCGCCTGGGCGGCCTCTCCGTACCCGGCGGGCGCGACGCGCCCGGCGTACACGCCGAAGCGCTCGGAATACGCGCGCGCGGGGTCCTCCGCCCACAGCGCGAGCTCCAGCGGCGGCGCGGCGGCGCCCGGCGGCTCGGCGCCGTCGACGTCGAGCGCCCCGGCGGCCCACGCGGCGCCGACGAAGGCGAAGAAGCCGAAGAAGCCGTTGCTGCACGGCAACCCGGCGCGGGCGCTGGTGGCGTTCGAAGCGATGCAGAAGCACTTCTACATCGCGGGCTCGGGCCTGTACGAAGGCGAACCGTTCTCCTACCTGTGGCCGTTCTCGCAGGCGCTGGCGGCGACGGTGAGCGTGGCGTACATCCCGCACCTGGGCGTGTCGCTGGCCAAGGAACTGGACGCGCGCCTGACGGGCCTGAACGACTACCTGGACACGGACAACTCGGACGCCTCGGAAGGCACGTACACGAGCACGCTGGCGGCGTTCGACGGCACGGTGGCGCCGCCGGCGGGGCCGGGCGGGACGAAGTATTACGACGACAACGACTGGGTGGGGATCGAGCTGGTGCGCATGTACCAGCTGACGCACCGGGCGCCGCTGCTGGGCAGCGCGGAAGGGATCATGGCGTTCGAGATGGCCGGATGGCAGGAAGCGCCGGACCTGGCGTGTCCCGGCGGCATCCCGTTCTCGAACGCGGCGAGCGCGGGCGAACGCAACACGGTGACGACGGCGCCGGCGGCGGAGCTGGCGACGCTGCTGTACAAAGAAACGCACAACGTGCAGTACCTGGCGTTCGCGGAGAGGGCCTACGAATGGGTGCGCACGTGCCTGCAGCAGCCGGCCAACCTGTACGCGGACCACATCAGCCGCAAAGGCACCGTCGAACCGATGCTGTGGAGCTACAACCAGGGAGCGATGATCGGCGCGGGCACGCTGCTCTACCAGGCGACGGGCAACTCCGCCTACCTCTATCAGGCCCGCCAGACCGCCAAGGCGGCGCTCGAATACTTCACGCCCGAACGGCTGGGCTCTGAAAACCCGTTCTTCGTGGCCGTGTACTTCCGCAACCTGCTGTACCTGGACTCGGTCACGCACGACCCGCCGGGGCAGTCGATCGCACAGAGCTACGTCAACTACGCGTGGCAGCACCTGCGTCTGCGCGACTACGTGTTCGTCGCCGGCACGCCGCCGTCGGTGCAGCTGCTCTACCAGGCGGCGATCGTGCAGATCTACGCGCTGCTGTCGATTCCGGCGAGCTCATATTTCTAAGAGGGGCCGGCGTGCGTGCCGGTGAGAGTACGCTGTGTGGCTGTGACCGAGGCGACGAACCTGACGACGGCGGCCGGCCTGCAGGCGATGGAGGCGGAGCTGGCGACGCTGGAGGGCGACGGGCGCAGGGAGATCGCCGAGCGCATCAAGACGGCGCGCGAATGGGGCGATTTGAAGGAGAACAGCGAGTACCACGACGCGAAGAACGACCAGGCGCACCTGGAGACGAAGATCCAGCGCCTGCGCGAGAAGATCTCGGGCGCGGTGGTCGTGCAGGAGGCGCCGGAAGGCGCGGGCGAGGCGGTGTCGTTCGGCTCGACGGTGGTGGTGCGCGACGAGGACGGCGCCGAGCAGACGTGGCGCATCGTCGGCTCCCACGACGCGGCCCCGCGCGAGGGGCGCCTGTCGGCGGAATCGCCGGTGGCGCTGGCGCTGATGGGGTGCGCGCCGGGCGAGCAGGTGACGGTGGCGCTGCCCAAGGGCAGGCGCACGCTGACGGTCCTCAGCGTCAGCTGAGCCGCCGCTCCTGGCGCGCGTAGGCGGCGCGCACGCGGCGGATGAACGCGTCTGGGTCCTCGCGGTAGAGCCGCTTGCCGTCGCGCAGCGCGCGCTTGCGCTGCGCGCGCCGGCGCCTTGAGATGCGCTCGAGCAGCGCGTCGCGCGTGCGCCGCCCAGCGTCCCAGGTCTCGTTCGCGCCCTCGCCGCGCGCGCCGGCGCGCAGGTGCTCGGCGAGGACCGCGAGGTCGTGCTCCTCGCCGAGCAGTTCCCCGAGCGCGTCCGCGCGGCGGACCAGGCGACGCAGCTCCCCGTCGGCGTCGCCCGACTTGCGCGAGCCGCCCGACTTGCCTGAGCCGCCCGGCTTGCCCGAGCCCGAGCTGCCCGATCCGCCCGAGGTGCGCGAGCCGTCGACGTCGCGGCGCTCGAGCATTTCGGCGGCGTAGCGCAGGTCCTTGACGCGTTTGCGCCATTCGTGCATCGTCAGCATGCGGTCGCCCCGGCGGCGCACGACGCGCAGGTAGCGCGTGCGCCCCTGCCGGTACAGCCGCGCGAGGTCCGCTTCGATCAGCCGGATGCCGTCGCGTTCGGACAGGCTCCACGCGGCGGCGCGCAGGCGGAACGCGTACAGGTCGCCGAGCACGGCGGCGCGCACGGCGGGGTCGGCGAGCGTGAGGCGCTCCATGCGCGCGTGCTCGGCGCGCACGCGCCGGCGCAGCTCGAGCACGCCGCGCCGGCGTCCGAGCGCGCGCGGGTGGCGCTCGATGAGCGCGTCGAGCGTGGCGAGCATGACGGCGGCGTCGCGCGCGCCGGAGAGGCTGCGGGCGACGTCGCGCAGCACGGCGTTCTCGCGCGCGAACGTCGCCGGCCCGAGCTCGCCCTCGAGCAGCCGCAGCAGCGCGCGCAGGCGCTTGAGCGCCTTGCGCGTCTCGTGCACCGCGGTCTCGTCCGGCGGGCGCGCGGCGCCCGCGCCGTCTGTGCTCGCGCCGTGCTGGTCGGCGCCGAGCAGTTCGAGCGCGAGGTCGACCTGGCCGAGCGCGATGCGGCGCAGGCCGTCAGCGAGCCGCTCGCCCGGCGCGAGCGCGAGCTGGCGCTCGAGCTGCAGCTCGAGCTGGCGCTGGTCGTGCTGGCGCGCACGGCGGCGCTCGCGCTCGGAGCGCGCCAGCGCCAGCCCGACGCCCACCCCGACGACGACGGTCGCGGCGACGGTGGCGGCGAGCGGCGCGACAATGGAGCCGTGCCCAGCCTTCCGCGCGCCCCATGGTGGACGGTGCGCCGCGCTGCGAATCGCAAGCCGGCGACGTATCGCTGTCCGATCTGTGGTCATTCTCTACCCGCTCTGAGCGAGCATATGCTGATCGCGCCCGAAGGCGACACCCGCCGGCGCCGCCACGCGCACACCGAGTGCGTGCTGGCGGCGCGCAGGCGCGGTCAGCTGGTGCTCAGGGACGAGTGGCTGCGCACGCAGCCGCGCCCGCCGTCGCTGTGGCGGCGGCTGCTGCGGCGGGCGTGAGCGCGGCGGCGGGCAGCACGCCAGCGCGGTGCCGGGCCGCGCTCGAATGCGTTGGCGGGCGCGCGTGAGCGCGCTCAGGCGCCGAACGCGTGCACGTGCTCGGGCTCGACGCGGATGATCACGCGCTGTTCGCCGGGCTGGCGCAGCGGGTACTCGTCCACGCCCATGTACTTCTTGGCGAGCGCGTCGATGTGCGCGTCGGCGCCCTCGTGCGTGCGCTCGGCGACGCGCCCGCGAACCTCGACGTACTCATACGGGTTCTCGGCGTTCTGCACGGTGAGTGTGACGCGGGGGTCGCGTTCGAGGTTGCGCGGCCACGCGCGGCCCTCGGCGGTGTTGAGCACGGGGCGCCCGTCCTGCACGTCCACCCATACGGGCACGCCGTGCACGGAGCCGTCGGCGCGCAGCGTTGCGACGTGGCAGAAGTTGTTGGCCTTGAGCAGCTCCTCGGCGCGGCCTTCGATCTTGACGCTCATCGGTGGGGTCCCTTTCTCACGTGTGCGGTTGTGTGTGCACCAAGATAGGGCCTGCGACGCCACGGCTGTGCGCCTTGTCCTCGTACATGGCCGCGTCGGCGTGGCGCACGAGCTCCTTGACGGTGTGGCCGTCGTCGGGCCAGACGCCGCCGCCGACGCTCGCGCCGACCGACAGCGTGAGGCCGGCCACGGCGAACGGCTTCTGGAATGCGTCGCGCACGCGTCGTTCGGCGGCGCGCACCTGCTCGTCGCGGTCGACCTCGGCGAGGATGATCGCGAACTCGTCGCCGCCCAGACGGGCGACGTCGTCTTCTTCGCGGCAGATCGCGCTCAGGCGCGCGCCGGCTTGGCGGATCAGCTCGTCGCCGACGTCGTGGCCGTGAAGGTCGTTGACCTCCTTGAAGCGGTTGAGGTCGACGAATAGCAGGCCCACGCGGCCCTCGCCGGTGCCGACGGTGGCGAGCGCGCGGTCGATCTGCTGGCGGAAGCCGACCCGGTTGAGCAGCCCGGTGAGCCCGTCGTGGCTGGCCTTGTGGCGCAGCTGGTCGACCAGCTGGCCGTTCTGGATGGCGGGCGCGGCGAGCGCGGCGACGCCGGTGAGGCGCGCGAGCAGGTCGCTGTCGGGGCGCAGCCGCTCGGGCCGCTCGGCGACGGACACGGTGAGGATCCCCAGGAACACGCCGCGCGCGACGATCGGCACGACGGTCAGCGCGACGACGTTGAGCGTGCGCATCAGCTGCCCGATGAACGGATCGTCGGTGCCCTGGTCGAAGAAGTGCGGCTCGGGCTCGGCGAGCATGCGCCGCAGGTGCGGCGTGTCGTCGGGCGCGATCGTGACGTCCGGCAGGTCGGTGGCCTGCGCGGGCGTGCGTCCCCAGGCGGCGAGCGTGCGCAGGTGGCGCTCGTGCTCGTTCCACAGCCACACGGCCATGCGGTCGCAGTCGATGACGTTGGGGGCGGCGGCGGCGAGGCGCTCGGCGACCTGGCGGCTGGTGCCGGCCTTGGCGAGCGCGTGCGAGAGCGCGAGCAGCGCGCTGACCTGCTCGTGGCGGTGCGCGGACTCCTGCAGCGCGAGCGTCATGTCGAGGACGGCGGCGGCGTGCCTGGCGTACAGGCTGAGCATCTCGCGGTCCTGGGGGAGGAACTCGACGGCGTTGGGATAGCAGGCGATCAGCTGGCCGTAGCTGCGCCTGCTGGAGACGACCTCGACGACGAGCGCGGAGTCGCCGAGCGCGGGGTCGCCGGCGAGCGTGGCGCGGGCGAGTGCGTGCGCGCGCTCGAGCTCGATGCCGCGGCTGTAGACCTGCAGCTCGGCGTCCGCGTGGGGGCGCACGGCGAGGATGTGGCCGGGCGCTCGCACGGCGTCGGCGGCGCGCTCGACGGTGCGGCGCAGCACCGTCTCGACGTCCTCGGTGCAGACGAGGTCGCCGGTGATCGCGTAGACGCCGTGCAGCCGCTCGGCCATGGCCTGCAGCTGCGCCTCCATGGCGGTTACGCGCTGCTGCGGGTCGGCGGCGACGGCGGCCTGCTCGGCGTCCCACGTGACGGTGTACATGCATTGGGCGCCGCCGCGCGCCTGGCATTCGCTCTCGTGCACGCGCGCGAGCGGCATGCCGAAGATGATCGGCGTGCCCGCGAGCAGGCCGGTCGTCCAGTCGCAGTTGACGGGCAGGCGCGTGAAGCCCTCGCGCGCGGCCGCTCTGACGAGGGCGCGCCCGGGGCCGACCTCGATGGCCTGCATCTCGGTGGCGGCGCTGAGCTTGGCGGCGGTCTGCGCGACGGCCTGCAGGACCGCCTCGACGGAGCCCAGCGAGCGCAGCACGGTGGCG
Source organism: uncultured Solirubrobacteraceae bacterium (assembly GCA_963756205.1). Lineage (GTDB taxonomy): Bacteria > Actinomycetota > Thermoleophilia > Solirubrobacterales > Solirubrobacteraceae > Palsa-744. The sequence continues at coordinate 611,200 of CAVWMU010000002.1, read as the reverse complement.
ACCTGCTTGCCGGCGTGCTGGCCGACCATCTCCTCGCCGACGCGGCGCGCGAACAGCGGGTCGCCGGTGACGCGCACGCCCGCGGCGAGCAGCGCGCTGGCCTCATCCTGGGAGATCCAGTTGTCGAGTGTCTCCAGGTAGACGGCCTCGCGCGTGCTGCCCGCCTGCGCGAGCAGCTCGGCGACCGCCGCCTCGCCGCCGGCGGCTCGCACCAGCTTCAGGGCGACGATCGTCATCGAGCAGGAGATGTGCCGCCCGTCGTCTTCTCGCGCCTGTGCACCCTGATGTGCGCAGGCAGGGTCGGACTCGCGATCCATGCGGGTGCGATCGGCGAAAAGCCCTCGTGGCTTGAGCCTCGCAGCGGCGGATCGACCCGCTGGCCCTGGGCCCCGGGCTGCGCTATCGGCGGCTGGTGCCGGTCGCCGAGCTGGCGGGCGGGATCGGGTCGACCGCCGTCAGCTTGCCGTTGTCGAGCTGGAAGCGGACGGTCGCGCGGCCGCCGCTGGGGTTGGCGAGGGGGTCGCCGCTGCGGTACAGCGGATAGCCGAGCGTGATTTCGGTGTCGCTCTGGGAGAGGACGTCGACGGTGGCGCTCGGTTCCTTGGTGTCGGTGCCGATGTAGCGGGAGCCGACGAAGAAGAACGCCTGCTGGTCGTAGCCGTCGCTGGAGCCGCTGCGCGTGCCGATGAGCACGCGCAGCGTTTGGCTGGGGTGGTACTGAGCGGTTTCGCTGGGCGTGTAGCCCCTGGCTTTGAGCGCGGCGAGCGCGCCGGTGAGCCCTTCGGCGTGGCTTTCCTGCTGGGCGAATTCGGGCTCGGGCGCGGTGTGGGTGCCGGCGGGCGCGGCGGTGCCGCCGGCGGTGCTGGTGGGCGCGGTGGCGGCGGCGGTGGATGTGGTCGCTGTGGTGGTGCTCTGGGTGGTGGCGGGCGTGCTGTGCGTGACGGCGGGGCTGCCGACGACGGTGACGGTCTTCGTCTGCGAGCCGCCGCAGCCGCCAAGGGCAGCGCCGGCGCTTGCGCCGAGAGCGAGGGCGGCGAGCGCCGCGATGAGGTGTCGCTGCATCACACCCATGGTATTCGCCATGCGCAGGGCGCTTCCCTCGCGGCTCGGTCGAGTCGGTACGATCAACGGCGAGGCGATGTCCGCTCCATCCGCACAGATCCCCGGCCCGGGCCCGGGCGGTAAGCCGAAGCGCGAGCGCCGCCGTACGAGCGAGCGCGTGCGCGCCGCCGGGCCGCTGATCCTGGCGGCGATCTTCATCGCGTTCGCGGTGGTCAACCTGAAACAGGTGAAGGTCGACTGGATCGTCGGATCAGGTGACGCTCCACTGATCATCGTGGTTGTGATCTCAGTGCTGGTGGGCGTCGTGCTCACGCACTTTGCGGAGCGCGTGGGCCGCAAGCGCCGCTAGTGGGAGGGCGCTGGTGGGTGGCGATCTCGACGGGGGCTGCGGTGACGATCTCGACGGCGGCGTCGGCGCCGATGAACGGCGCGAGCACGACGTAGGCGAGGTGGTCGGGGAGGGCGGCGAGCAGCTCGATCCGTCCGCTGGTGACCTGGCAGCGCAGCGTGTGCCAGATCGCGCCGGCGATGGCCTCGGTGGTGAGGCTGCTGGGCGCGTCGGCGGGCGCGCCCTCGGTGAGCAGCGTGGCGGTGCTGTGGAGCAGCTCGAGCGTGTGCTCGAGCGCCTCGTCGCCGGCGAACAGCGCCTCCTGGGCGAGCGCGCGGGCGCGCAGGGGGCGGTCTGCGAGGTAGCGCATGAGCGAGGCGAGCACCCGGCGCACAGCGTGCGGCCAGTCGTCGGAGACGAGGCGGGGATCGGCGGCGATCGCCAGCAGCTCGTCGCCGATCATGTCGAGCGCGGCGAGGAAGCACTCTTCCTTGTCGGCGAACAGCTCGCAGGAGTCGTCGATGGAGACGTTCGCCTCGTCGGCGATCTGGGGCGCGCTGAGCACGCGATAGTCCTCGCGCGCGACGAGCCGCAGGACGGCCTGCAGCAGGCGCGCGCGCTCGTCGCGGCCGGGGGCTTCGGCGCCGCCGAGGCGGTGGCCATAAGCGGATGAGATCTCGCGCACGCGCGCTGCCAGCCCGGCGGCCATGCGCTCGCTCAAGCGCTCGGCGGCGGGACTCTGGAAGAGCATCAGCCAGGCGAGCATCTCCTCGGCGAGGTCGACGCTCGCGCCGATGTCCTCGTCGCGCAGGAACGCGGACGCGATCCCGTGCAGGCCGCCGGCGATGGCCCTGACGATCGGCGCGGGCAGCGCCGTCGCGCCGGGCGATTCGGCGAAGCTGCGCGCGAGCAGCTGCTCGCAGATGCCGGCCGCTTTGCGCAGCCGCAGCACGCCGGCGGGGCCGACCCGCTGCGCCTCGAGCACGACGAGCAGGGCCGCGTTGCGATCCTCGCCGGCCATCTCGGCGAACCGCGCGAAGACCGCCCGCGCGCGCTCGGGCAGCGGGCCGTCGGCTTCGAGGTACGCGATCCTGATCTGCTTGAGCTCGCGCCGCACGATCAGGTCGAAGGTGGCGAGGAAGCACTCTTCCTTGTTGGCGAACTGCTCGTAGAAGGAGCGGCGCGAGACGCCGGCCAGCCCGATCACCTGCGTGACGCTGGTCGCCTCGTAGCCGTTGTGGGCGATCGCCTCGACCATCGCGCCGTGGATGCGGGCGCGCTGGTGCAAAACGACCTCGTTGCGCTCCAGGCGGTGGGGCCCGTGCGGCAGGCGCTTGTACATGGGCGCGATTCGCGGGGTCTTGGTCAGCGCGGAGCTCTTGTTCATGCTCGCGCTCCCGCCCGTTATTGCACGCGCCCCGCGCGCGCCGGGCGACGTTCTACGTCCTGATGCCATATGCCCTCCCCTCGACGCGACCTTTCGAACCAGTCGACTGCTGTCATGTGCCCGGCCGGTAGATCATGCCATGTCAGTAATCTTCTGTCTACAGGAACGCGCGCCGTTGATCGAGCCTTTCGGACGATCAGCGCGAGACGATTGTCCGGCTCAGTGCAGGACGATCTTCAGAGCGAGGATCGCGATCCCCATGGCGGCGCCGACGCAGCCCTCGAGCGCGAGCTCGCGAGGGGTGGCGCGGGAGCGCGCGCCGGCGAGCAGCTCGAACGCGACGAGGCTGGCGATGGCGCTCCACAGCGCGGCGGTGACGGACGTCTGCAGCGCGGCGCCGGCGGCCCATCCGATCGCGAGCACGGCCAGCGGCAGCGCGGCGCCGCGCATGATCGCCCAGTCGTGGCCGAGCGCGCGGGCGAGCGCGCGGGCGGTGAGGCGCTCCTGCTGGGCCAGGCGCCGCCCGAGCAGCTCGGCGTAGGCGTGGGCGAGCCAGTAGAGCAGAGCGGCGATGGCGGTCGAGGCGACGGTGTCGAGGTGGCTCTCGTGGCGCCCGCTCTCGGCGGCGAGCAGCGCGCCGATGACGAGGATCCCGTAGACGACCCCGGAGGGATTCTCCTCGGGCACGACCCGCTCGACCGCTCGTGCGGCCCACGCGCGCATCGCGCGATTATCCGCCGGCGCTCGGATCCGTCCGTCGCGGCGGGCATCCTGCGGCGGGTGAGCTTCCGGGGGCGTGGCTTTGTCGTCTGAGAACGTGGAGCTGGTGCGCTCGATGCACCCCGGCTCGGGCTTCGATCTGGCGCCGGCGGTCAACGACGACGAGACGACCGACTGGTGGCGCGATCGGCTGGCGGACGTGTTCGACCCGTCGGTGCGCTGCACGATGCGACTGCCGGGGCATGAGCCGGTGACGTACTGGGGCCTGGAGGGGCTGCGCGACGCGTGGCGGGGGTGGCTGGAGGACTGGGCCAGCTACCACGACGAGATCGAGGACGTGATCGACGACGGCGAGCGCGTGGTGGTGCTGCACTGCGTCAGCGGCCAGCCCGCGCCGGGCGAGCCGGAGATCACGCGCAGGAGCGCGACCGTGTGGACAGTGCGCGGCGGGCGCGTGGCAGCGGTCGACTTCAACATCCCGTATGCGGAGGCGCTCGCGGGGGTGCAGGCGGCAGGGTAGGTCGAAGGCCGCGTTCAGGGCGGCGATGGGGAACCGTGTCGGGTGGCTTGCAGTCCGCGATGGGTCGCCGCTCGCGACGGCATCCCGATAAGCCGCCCGATCGCCCTCTATTGACGAAGCTCGATAAGTCCTGAGAAAGCGTCCTGCGCCGGGTCGATCCGCCCGCGCCACATCACCGCCAGCGCACAGGCGAGCACCACGCCCGTACATCCCAGCGCGAACGCGCCGCCCGCGCCGTGGACGTCCACGAGCGAGCCCGCGAGCGAGGACCCGGCGGCCATGCCCGCGATCGTCGCGCCCCTGTGCCACGTGAACGCCTCCGTCGCCGCGCCCGCCGGCGCGAGCGCTCCCACGAGCGAGAACTGGCAGGAGAGCATCGGCGCGACGCCCAGTCCCGCGAGCACGCTCAGCGGGTACGCCGCGGCGAGCGCGTGCGCGGCGATCAGCGGCGCCACGCCCGCCGCCATCGCCGCCAGCAGCGCCACGTAGCGCAGCCCGACCGCCCCGCGCCAGCTCGCCGCCGAGTAAGCGAGGCCTCCGGCCATGCTGCCGACGCTGAACAGCGCCAGCAGCGGGCCCGCCGACCAGCGCGCGCCGTGCGCCACCGCGAGCGCCGGCAGCCCCACCTCGACCGCGCCGATCACCACGCCCGACAGCAGCACCGTCGCCAGCAGCGCGCGCAGCCCCGGGCTCGCCAGCGCGCCGCCGCGCGCGCGCTCGCGCACCGGCGCGCGCCAGCCGCTCGAGAGCTTCGACGCGGCGAAGAACGCCGTGCCGCACACCGTGATCGCCGCGCACGCAAGCACCGCTGCCGCCGGCGAGGCGAGCACCGCCGTCGAGCCCACCAGCAGCGGGCCGAGCGTCCAGATCACCTCCTGCGTGGTTGCGTCCAGCGCGTACGCCGTCTCCAGTGCCTCGCCGTCGCCCGCCACCTCTCCCCACAGCGCGCGGATGCAGCCCGCGATCGGCGGCTGCGCCGCGCCCGCGAGCGCAGCCAGCGCGACGATCGCGCTCACCGGCGCGCCCGCGTGCGCCGCCAGCACGAGCGCGCCCAGCAGCGCCGCCTGCGCGCCGGCCGCCGGCAGCAGCACGCGCGTCTGCCCGGCGCGATCGACCAGCGCGCCCAGCAGCGGGCCCACGAGCGCGCCCGCCAGCGCGAACGCCCCCACCGTCACGCCAGCCGCTAGGAACGAGCCTGTGTGCGCGCGCACGAACAGCACCAGCGCCAGCGAGAACATGCCCGACGGCAGCCGCCCGAGCACCGAGCTGACCAGCAGCCGTGCGAAGCCCGGCACGGCGAACAGCGCGCGGTAGCGGGCGATCACGTCGCGTGCGCGCGCGTCGCGTGCGCACGCGCGCCTTGCGCGCTGCCCGGCGCATCCGCGGTGGCGATCTCCGACTCCGCCGGGCACAGCTCCCCCATCTGCGCGAGCTCGCCGAGCGCTGCGATCAGCGTGTCGACCTCCGCGTCTGTGTTCGCCGCCGTCAGCTGCACGCGAAAGCCGACCTCCTCGCGCGGCACCAGCGGGTAGGCCGCGAGCGTCACGTACACGCCGCGCTCGAACAGCATGCGTCCCACCGCGTCGATGCGCGTGTGCTCGCGCAGCGGGATCTCAACGATCGGCAGGCCCGAGCGGTTGGGCGTGTGCACCTCCAGCCGCTCCAGGCAGTCGAGCACGCGGCGGGTGTGCCGGTAGACCATCCCGCGCAGCTGCTCGCCGCGGCGCTCGTTGACGTCGAAGCCCGCCAGCGTGCTCGCCAGCGAGGCCACCGGCGAGGGCCCCGAGTACAGGTATGGGGGCGCCGCCACCTTCAGCAGCTCCTTGGTCTGCGTCGAGCACGCGATGAACGCCAGCAGCGACGAGTAGGCCTTGGAGAAGCCGCCCACCAGCACCAGGCTCTCGTAGGTCTCGCCGCAGTGGCGCACGATGCTGTTGCCGCGCATCCCGTACGGGCAGCGCTCGCCGGGGCCGCGCTCGCCGATCACGCCGAAGCCATGCGCGTCGTCCACGTACAGCAGCGCCCCGTGCTCGCGCGCGACGCGCGCGAACGCGCGCAGGTCGGGTGCGTTGCCGGTCATGCTGTTGACCCCGTCCATGCACACCAGCCTCACGCCCGCCGGCTGCGCCCGCAGCAGCTCGTCCAGGTGCCCCGGGTCTTCGAAGTGGAAGCGCTCCACGCGCGCGCCGCGCGTCTTGGCCATCTGGCAGCCGTCGAAGATCGTCTTGTGCGAGCGCGAGTCCAGCAGGATCGTCCCCCCGTCGGCCAGCACCGGGATCACCGACATGTGGATGTGCGTGATCGTCGGCAGCACCAGCGAGTCGGGGCTGCCCAGCAGCGCCGTCAGGCGCTCCTCGATCTGCTCGTACAAGGCCGGGCTGCCCAGCAGGCGCGACCAGCTCGGGTGCGTGCCCCACGTGTCCAGGTACGCGGGCACCGCGTCGATGATCTCGCGGTCGAGGTCGAAGCCCAGGTAGTTGCAGGAGGCGAAGTCCGCCAGCCAGCGCGACCCCACGCGGATCATGCGCCCGTCGATCTCGTCGATCACCGCGTCCATCATCGGGTGCGAGCGTGTGAGCTCGGCCAGGTCGCGCAGCGCCTCGTGGGGGCGCGCGTGCGGGCGTCCGCGGCCGTGTGCGCCGGGCGCATCCGCGCCGTTGCCGTTCACGTTGCCCTGGCCGTCGCGGGTGCGTCCGGCGCCGGCGGAAGCTTCGATGTGCGCGGGCGCCGTCGGGACGGGCTCGGCGCGCAGCAGCTCCTCGAGCTCCGCCGCGGGCAGCGGCCGCGAGAGCGCGTAGCCCTGGACGAGCTCGCAGCGGTTGGCCACGAGCGAGCTCCACGTCGCTTGGTCCTCGATGCCCTCGGCGACCACGCGGCTGCCGATGCTGTGCGCGAGCTGGATCGTCGCCTCGACGATCGCCGCGTCGACCGGGTCGGAGGTCATGCGCCCGACGAACGAGCGATCGATCTTGACCTCGCCGACGGGCAGCGACTTCAGGTGCGTGAGCGATGAGTAGCCGGTGCCGAAGTCGTCGAGCGACAGGCTCAGGCCGAGCTCGCCGAGCTGCGCGAGGATGTCGCCGATGCGCACGGGGTCCGACAGCACCATGTTCTCGGTGACCTCCAGCACGAGCACCTCCGGCGGCAGGCCGTGGTCGGCGAGCGTGGCCGCGACTTCGTCGGGGAAGTGCGCGTCGAGCAGGTCGCCGACGGTGGTGTTGACCGCGACGTGCAGGTCCAGCCCGGCGTCGCGCCAGGCCCTGGCCTGCGTCAGCGCGAGCTCGAGCATCCTGCGCGTCAGCGCGCGGCCCAGCCCCGCCTGCTCGGCGACCGCCACGAACTGGTCCGGCGGGATCATGCCGCGCTCCGGGTGCAGCCAGCGCACTAGCGCCTCGACGCCGACGATCCTGCCGCTGCTGGCGTCGGCCTTGGGCTGGAAGTACGCCTGGATCTCGTCGTTCTCGAGCGCGCGCGAGAGCTCGCCCGCGAGCGTCAGGCGCTCGAGCGAGTGCTTGTCGCGCTCGCTGGCGTAGCGTGCGCGCCCGGACTGCGTGCTCTTGGCCTCGTACATCGCGACGTCCGCGTGCTGCATCAGCTGTTCGTCGTCGCTGGCGTGCTCGGGGAACAGCGCGATGCCGATGCTCGCGGTGACGCGCAGGTTCAGGCCCTTGATCGGGAACGGCATGGCGATCGCGTCGAGGATCTTGTCCGCGACCACCTCCGCCTGCACGGCGTCGCACGGACCGCTCAGCAGCACGCCGAACTCGTCGCCGCCCAGCCGCGCGGCGGTGTCGCTGGCGCGCAGCACCGTGTGCAGGCGCTCGCCCACCTGGCACAGCAGCTGGTCGCCGGCGTCGTGGCCGAGCGTGTCGTTGAGCTCCTTGAAGCGATCGAGGTCGAACAGCAGCAGCGCCACGCTCGTGCCGCTCGCCCTGCTGGCGAGGATCGCGTCGTGCAGGCAGCGCAGGAAATGGCGGCGGTTGGGCATCGAGGTGAGCTCGTCGGTGAGCGCCTGCCGGCGCGTTTCCGCGAGCGCGCGCACGTCGCGGAAGGCCAGCCCCGTGCGCGCGAACGCCGCGAGCATCGTCGCGAACGCCAGCGCGAGCGCCAGCGGGTCCAGCCGGCTGAAGTGGTCGTAGATCAACAGCCCCAGCGCGCTGAGCGTGAACGCCGCGGGGATCCCGAGCACCGCGGTGCTCGGCACGCTGTCGGTCTCCACCGCCGCCCCCGGCTGCCACGCCGCGAGCGCGAGGAGCAGCACGCCGACGTCGTATGCGAGGTTCGTCGCGCTGCTCGGCGCCGACGCTCCGCCGGCGACCTGCAGCGCGTACATGCAGTCGGCCGTCGCCAGTGCCAGGAAGCCGGCGCCCAGCATCGCCCACATGCGGTCAAGGCGCCAGCCGCGCAGCGCGAGCACGCCGACGACCAGCGCCGCCAGCAGCAGGTCGCAGATCGGGTAGGCCATCTCCGTGACCACCGCCGCGGTGTTGCCCGACACCGACGCGAGTACCGGGCGCAGCACGATCGCCGCGCCGATCGCCGCCACGCCGAGGCCGGCGACCACGCCGTCCAGCCAGATTCGCGCGGGCACGCGCCGCTCTTTCACGCGGGCGAGCCCGACGATGCCGACGTAGCAGCACGGGTACAGCGTCAGCCACATGCCGTCGCAGATCGACGGGATCGGCGGGTTGGGGAGGTGTTCGATCCACGCCGCCCACAGCACGTTGCCGAGGCCGTAGATCGAGATGCCGAACGCGAACCACATCCACGAGCGCCGCGCCTCGTTGGTGCGCACCGCGCGCCAGCACACGATCACGCCGACGAGGATGTAGACGGCCGAGGTCACCCAGTCGCGGATCACTTCGCCGAACTGATGGCCGCCGACGCCCAGCACCGCGCGGGCGGCGGTCGTCGCGACGAGCGCGATCAGGAGCGCCGTCACTGCGCCCAGCAGGCGGCGCTCGCCCGATCGCAGCACCGACGCAAGCGGTAGCGGTGAGGCGCGCATGGCCGCTGTATCGGATGGCGCCCCCGTGGGCTTGACCGCATTCAACTCCGCTGCATGAATGCTCGCAGGCCGGCGTCCACGTTTACATAAATGACATCAACGGCACAGCCAATTTACTTAACACACAACTTCCGACAGCCGCAATACGCGCCGACCCCCGCGCGACCCGCGCGTGGTCGACGCGTTCGTGGCCGTCCACGCCGAGCGGCGGGCGGCGCAGGCGCCGGTCGCCGCGGCCGGGTAGCCTTGGCCCGTGGGCGGAGAGGGATCACGCGTCAGGCTGCGCCAGGCGGTGCTGGTGGCTGGCGAGCTGGAGCCGGTGGCCTCGCAGCTGCGCACGGCGCTCGAGCTGCAGGAGCCGTTCCGCGACCCCGGGGTCGGCGAGTTCGGGCTCGCGAACACGGTGTTCGCGCTGGGGGACTGCTTTCTGGAGGTGATCTCGCCGACGCGGGCGGACACCGCGGCCGGCCGCTACCTGGCGCGCCACGGCGGCGATGGCGGCTACATGGTGATCTTCGACCTCGAGGATCTCGAGGGGGCGCGCTCGCGCGCGCTCGCCGCGGGCGTGCGCGTGGTCTGGCAGATCGACCTGCCGGACATCTCCGGCACGCACCTGCACCCTGCGGACATGCGCGGGGCGATCGTCTCGCTGGACCGCTCCAAGCCGTATGGCTCGTGGCGCTGGGGCGGGCCGCAGTGGACCGGGCGGACGGGATCCGGCGCGCCCGGGCGCCTGGCGGGGATCACGGTCGCGGTCGCCGATCCCGCGGCCGTGGCCGCGCGCTGGGGCGAGGTGCTGGGCGTGGGCGTCGGCGGCGACGCGAACGAGGCGCACGCGGACGGGGCCGATGGGCCGCTGTTGCGGCTGGACGGCGGCCAGGTTCGCTTCGAGCAGGCGGCGGGCGAGCGCGAGGAAGGGATCGTGGAGATAGCGCTCGAGCTCCCGCACGAGCTGCCCGGCGGGGCAGAGGCGATCGAGCTGGGCGGGGTGCGGCTGCGGCGGGTGTAGGCACGCCCGTGGCGGGTGTACGATCACCGACGTGACGCCCGACGGCGAGATCGTGACCGGTGTGGACTTCGTGGCGGTGCCGACGAAGGACCTCGACGCGGCGGTCGAGTTCTATGGCACGACGCTCGGCCTGCGGCGCTCCGTGTACTACCCGGAGCGCAACTTCGCGGAGTTCGAGACGGGTACGGTGACGCTGAGCGTGATCGTCGCCGAGAAGTTCGGCCTGGAGTACCACCCCAACCGCAACGCGCTCGCGCTGCACGTCGAGGACGTGGAGGCCGCGCGCGCCACGCTGGCCGAGCGCGGCGTGGAGTTCGCGGGCGACACGTTCGACACGGGCGTCTGTCACATGGCGTTCTTCTCCGACCCCGACGGCAACGCGCTGATGCTCCATCACCGCTACGCGCCGCGCGTCACCGAGGCATAGGCGGATGGGGCGGGCGGCGGCGCGCGCGCGGGTTGCGGCGACGTACGCGATGACGCTGGCTGCGCTCGCAGTCGTGAGCGCGCTGGCGGGCGCGACGTTCGCGACGGCGGCCGGTGCCGCGCCAGCCCGCGCTCGCGCGGCCGAGCACTTCGCCTGCAGCACCCCCAGCTCCGCCACCCGGCCTTGCTACTTCTCGACGCCCAGCGGCGACGTGCGCTGCGAGTGGACGCCGAAACCGAACGCCGTCGTGTGCGAGCTGCTGGCCACGCGGCGCGCGTACCGCCTGCAGCCGACCGGTCACGCGAGGTCCGTCCACGCGAGCCTGACCCGCCGCGGCGAAACGCTGCCCACCAACCAGCTGCTGACGTTCCCCGAACAGCTCTCCTGCCAGGCCACGAAGACCACGATGACGTGCAATCAGGACGAAGGCCTCGGCGAATTCAAGCTCTCGCCGCACGGCTCGCACGCCGCGGCCGTGCTTGCCGCCGTGGCGCTGTCCGCCTAAGAAGCCTCGAGCGCGGCGAAGCGCGGGTCGCGCCGCTCGATGAAGCTGGTGACCCCCTCGACGAAGTCGGGCTCGGTGAACGACGCGAGCATCAGCCTGTCGGCGTGCGCGAGCGCGTCGGACAGCGTGCGTTCGAGGTCGGCGTAGACCTGGCGCTTCATCGTGGCCATGCTCGCGGGCGAGCAGTTGACGACGAGCTCGCGGGCGTACTCGAGCGTTGTCTCCAACAGCCTGTCTGGCGCAAGCACGCGGTTGACGAGACCCAGCTCGTGCGCCTCCTCGGCGAACACCACGCGCCCGGAGAGCAGCAGGTCGAGCGCCTTCGCGGGGCCGAGGAGCCGCGGCAGCATCCACGAGATGCCGTGCTCTGCGACCAGCCCGCGGCGCGCGAACGCGGTCGTCAGCTTGGCGCCCTCGGCGGCGAAGCGCAGGTCGCACATCAGCGCCTGCACGAGGCCGATCCCCGCGCAGGCGCCGTTGATCGCGGCGATGATCGGCTTGGGGATCGACAGCGGGAACGTCTGCGCGCGGCGCTCGCGCTCGTGCTCGGAGCCCGACAGCGTGCCGTCGCCGATCGCCTGCAGCTCCTGCATGTCCGCGCCCGCGCAGAAGCCCCTGCCGGCGCCGGTGACGACGATCGCGCGCACGTCCGGCTCGCGTCCGCACTGCTCGAGCAGCGCGAAGTACTCGTGCTCCATCTCCGCCGTCCACGCGTTCAGGCGCTCGGGCCGGTTGAGCGTCAACAGCGCCACCCCGTCGTTCACCTGCATCTGCACCACTTCGGTCCTGGTCTGCACCGCCTCGCTCATCGCCGCTCCCTCCGCTGTCGCTCCGCTTGCTTCGAGCGTACCGGGGAACGCCGCGCGCGGCGGAGCGGCTCGCGGGGGCCTCACGCGCCTGGGCGGCGCCGGTCGTCTACGCGGGAACGGCGGCGGACGCGAGCACGGCGTCGAGCAGGCCGGGGAAGCGCTCGTCGAGGTCCTCGCGGCGCAGCGAGGTGAGCTTTGAGGTGCCGAGCGGCTGCTGGGCGATGACGCCGGCCTCGCGCAGCACGCGGAAGTGGTGCGTGGAGGTGGACTTGCTGACGTCGAGCCCGAAGCTGCCGCACGGCCGCGGCGCGGGGTCGAGGCTGAGCTCGCGCACGATGCGCAGCCGCTGGGGGTCGCTGAGCGCGTGCAGGACGGCGGGCAGCTCGAGATCCTCGCGGGCGGGGTGGTGCAGGCTCATGGGGTCATTGTACGACGACTATCGAACACTTGCTACGATGATCGTCGTACTTATACAGGGAAAGGTCGACGCGATGGCAGCCACCTCGAGCGAGAGTTCCCCAGCAGCCCAGGGCGTGGCGGCGCGTCACGACGGGGCGGCGGCTGAGAGCGCGGCGGTGCCCGGGCGCGCGGGCGCGCTGCTGGTGCTGGTGTGCCTGGCGCAGCTGATGGTGATCCTGGACGTGTCGATCGTGAACGTGGCGCTGCCGTCGATCCGCGGCGGGCTGCGCTTCTCGACGACGGGGCTGCAGTGGGTGGTGAACGCGTACACGCTGACGTTCGCGGGCTTCCTGCTGCTGGGCGGGCGCGCGGCGGACCTGCTGGGCCGCCGGCGCGTGTTCCTGGCGGGGACGGGACTGTTCGCGTTGGCGTCGCTGGCGTGCGCGCTGGCGGACTCGCGAACGCTGTTGATCGGCGCCCGCGCGCTGCAGGGCGTCGGCGGCGCGGTGATCTCGCCGGCGAGCCTGGCGATCATCGCGACGTCGTTCGAGGAGGGCCGAGCGCGCAGCCGCGCTCTGGGCGTGTGGGGCGCGATGGGCGGCGTGGGCGGCTCGCTGGGCGTGCTGCTCGGGGGAGTGCTGACGCAGGCGTTCGGCTGGCCGTCGATCTTCCTTGTGAACGTGCCGATCGGCCTGGCGGTGATCGCGTTCGGCCGCGGCATGATCCCCGCCGGGCGCGCGTCGGCGGCCAACCGGCACTTCGATGTCGCCGGCGCGCTGCTGGTGACGGGCGCGCTGACGGCGCTGGTGTACGCGATCGTGCGCACGGACACGCTCGGATGGGGCGCCCCGGGGGTGCTGGCGCCGCTGGCGCTCGGCGCGGTGCTGCTGGCGGCGTTCGCGTACGTCGAGGGCAGGGTGGCGCGCGAGCCGCTGATGCCGCTGCGCGTGTTCGGCATGGCGCGCCTGCGCGCGGCGAACCTGATCGTGTTCCTGCTGTACGCGGCGGTGTTCGCGATCTGGTTCTTCCTTTCGCTCTACCTGCAACAGGTGCTCCACTACGACCCGCTGCAGACGGGCCTGCGCTTCCTGCCGATGACGCTCGCGATCGTCGCCACGAGCACGCTCGCGCCGCGGCTCGTCGCGGCCTTCGGCGAGCGCCGCGTGCTGAGTGTGGGCATGCTGTGCGCGGCGCTCGGCCTGTACCTGTTGACGGGCGTGCGCAGCGGCGGCAGCTACACCGCCGACGTGCTCCCGGGCGGGCTGCTGGCGGCGATGGGCCTGGGCTTGTCGCTGGTGCCGGCGACGATCGCGGCGGTGGCGGGCGTTCCCGCCAGGGAGAGCGGGCTGGCCTCCGGCATGCTGAACACCTCGCGCCTGATCGGCGGCGCGCTCGGGCTGGCGATCCTGAGCACGATCGCGGCGTCGCGCACGCACGCGGATCTGCTGGCCGGCGCGTCGAGCACCTCGGCGCTGAGCGGCGGCTTCCGGCTGGCGTTCGCGGTGGCGGCGGGATTCAGCGTGGCGGGCGCGCTGGCGGCTATGGCGCTGTTGCGCGGGCGGCCCGCGCCCAGCGCGCTGGTGCCGGCCGAGGTGCGCGCCGCGACCGCCGCAGTCGGGGCCGCCGACGCGCAGTGCGCGGAGGCCGGCGCGCGCGTTTGAGCGCGTTCGTCTCGTGGTCTAACCGGGCCAAAGCAGGCGTCTGCTGGTCACCGCGCGCGGCGCTCGGATCTCGGCCACGCCGGAAAGCGCATACCTTGCGGCGCAAGGCATATTTCTGCTACCTTGCGACACATGGCAACTTCTGGACAGCGCCGAACGCAGTTGCTCAGGGGCGTGCTGGACCTTTGCCTGTTGGCCGTGATCGATGAGGCGCCAGCCTACGGCTACGAGATGACCAAGCGGCTGCGTTCGCGCGGGCTATCGATCGTCGGCGAGGGTTCGATCTACCCGCTACTCGGTCGCTTGGAGCGCGATGGTCTGCTCGAGACGTATCGGGCGGCGAGCGATGGAGGGCCGCCGCGGAAGTACTACCGGACCTCGCGCCTTGGGCATCGTGCGCTCGTGGCCGGGGTGTCTGAGTGGCGAGCGGCGCGTGATGCGGTCGATTCGGTGTTGGCTTCGAACGATGCGGAGGTGCAGCGATGATCCGGTTCGTCCAGGAGTGCCGGCGGGAGTGGAGGCGGCTCGGCGTCCCGGATGCGGTCGCCGACGAGATGGCCGAAGATCTCGCCGCTGATCTCGAGGACGCGCAGGCGGAGGGCGTGGCACTTGAAGATGTCCTCGGCGGCGGCGCATCCGATCCCCGATCGTTTGCCGCCTCTTGGGCAACCGCGCGGGGCGTGACACGGGCAACGTCCGGAAACTTTCGAGCGTGCCGCAAGCCGCCGATCGCCGCCGCGCTCACCGTGCTTCTGATTGCGGCTGTCGTTGCCGGCGCTGCGGTGGTCATCTTCGGAGCCCGAGAGCCCTCTTCCGTGCCTGCGCGCCACACGCCGAAGGGACTCAAAGGCAGAGCCTACGAGGAACGGTCCCTTGCACTCCCCGACGTGATCTCCACAGAATCGGCTTCCGTGCCCGGGCTCCACGAAGAACGGTCCCCTGCACACCCCGAGGCGATCACCACAGGGTCGCCTTCCGTGCCTGCGCTCCACACGCCGAAGGGACTCAAAGGCAGAGCCTACGAGGAACGGTCCCTGGCACTCCCCGACGTGATCACCACGGGCTGACGCGTGCGCTGGCGCGGCGCGGGTGTGCCTTCGGGTTGACTCGTGGCCGAGCCGATGCGAGCCGCACCCGCCGGGCGGCGGGGCTGCGACGCCGCGGGCCACCCGCTCTGCGAGCCGCCGGCAGGTGCGCGCAGGGTGGCGGTCCCTACGATCACCGATTCGTGGTGTGGGCCGCGTGCTGGTGTCGGGAGGCTGTCGTTGACGTATTGGACCTTGAATTCGTCGGAGGTGCAGTTGAACAGCCCTGATGATTGCGTGCGCACCGTTTCGCCCTGTCGGATGTCCTGAAAGAACGACCAGCTGCTGGCGCGGGCGTGATTGCAGCTCGATCTGGCCTGCACGAAGTATTCGCTGCCGGCGCTGGTGACTGCGTAGGGCGCCTTGAACTCGATCTCAGCGCGGTAGCAGGGATCGACCAGATAGGCCGCGCTGCAGACTGCCATGCGACTGTGCTCTGAGCGTGACTTGCACCGGCTCGTTCAGGCTGCGGGTCGGTGCAAAGCGGTTCTCGGGCGTCGGGCGGGGCCTCGGGCAGCTTGTTGCCACCGGCGCGCCGTGGCCGATCGAGCAGGTGAACGAGCCGAAGCGAAAGGTCGCCGCGATCACAGAGCCGCCTACCCCGCCGGGGTCGCGGAACCAGGCGGCGACCTCGTGTCCCGAGGTCCATCCCAGGAGTTCCCCGCCACCGCCGATCGAGCGGGGTACGCGGCTGACTGCGCTTACGATCAGGTAGGCGCCGGTCCCGGGCGCCACCGGACGGGTCCGCACGCCAGCGGCGGTGTGAAAGGTGATGCTCACGGCGTGTGGTCCCAGCAGCCCCCATGAGATCAACCGCAGATCCTTGGCTGTCGGCTTGAAGCTGGTGAGTCCCGGCCCGTTCGGGGCCGCGTTTCGGTCTCCGCTGGGCCAACTGCCGATCGCGATCGGCGCGGCAGCGTTGCAGCTGACGTCGCCGCTGTCGCTGTATTCGGGGAGGATGTCCGGCGCGAGCGGATGAAAGCGCCCGTCGTCGTGGAATGCGCCGTCGATACCGAGCTGCCCGAGCTGATCGTCGTCGAGGCGGCCGATCTGCACGCAGATCTCTCCACGGGTGGTGTGCACGAGTCGCATGCCCCACGGCAGGCCGCCATGCGGATCGGCTGCGCGCAGCGCCAGCAAACGCGACCCTCCGGGGGCGGGGACGCCGATGCCAGCGTTCGGGCTCAGCCTTCCCTGCTCTTTTACCGGGCTACCGCTCAGCACGCCTGTGGCGGCCACCGCGATCGCGCCGCCCGACAACACAAGCACCATCGCCATCACACCCGCGTTCACGCGACGCGACAGCCACGAACGCACGCCGGCCGCAGCGCGAGGGCTGGCCTCTTGCCTGTGCGCGGCGGCGATCAGCTCGTCGCGCACCTCCTGCAGGATCTGTAGATGCTCGAACCGGCCGGTGGTATCAGGCATGATCGGTGCTCCTCTGGAGATCGAGTGGGCTCTGGACGGTTGCGGCGTCGATGGCAGCGCGCAGCGCCTGTAGCCCGCGGCTGACGCGCGCGCGGGCGGTGTCCTGGCTGATGTCGAGCGTGCGCGCGAGCGTCTCGTAGCCCTGTTCCTCGACCACGCGCAGACGGACCGCTTCGCGCTGGTCGACCGGCAGAGCGTCCAGCTCGTCCGTAACGCGGTCGCGCAGCTCGCTGGATCCAGCGAGCTCCTCGATGCGCTCGTACTCGACGTCGGTCAACGGGCGGCGCTCGATGCCAAGACGCGCGAGAGCACGTCGCTGCGCGCCGTCTCGCCGGAAATGGTCGGCCAGCTCGTGACGGGCGATGCCATACAGCCACGCTCGAGCAGCTTCGCCGTGACGGCCACGGAAGCGATGACGGCCCACGAGCGCCACAGCGAACGTCTCGGCCAGGATGTCCACCGCTAGCTCCGGATCCCAGGTGCGGCGGACCAGGAACGCCAGGATCGCCTCCGCATGACGGTCATAGAGCTCCGCGACCTCATCGGCGCTCAACGCCACAGGAAGTCCTGACGGGATGGCTCGGTCATGTACAGGAGTCGGATGAGGCCCCTGTTCTGTGACGAGCAAACATCGCGGCCGGCGATTCGCACGTGACATGACCACTCGCCGCCATCCAGATCAGCGAGCAGCTGCTCATATCGCGCGCGAGTAGCCAGCTACTGGCGTAGAGGGACCGTGACATGGAGAGTCATCTTGCGTTCCACCGCCGACCAGGCGACTGTCCCTCGGGTGGCATCCCACACGCCGCGATAGACGACGGTCGCCCCTCCGACGAACTGCAGCGTACAGCTCCAGGTGTCGCCCGGGACTTCCTGGCAGCTTAGGTGGCGGAGCTTGCCTTCTGTTCGTGCGTTGCTTCTCGCGCTTTGGTCGACTTCGGCGATGTTTGGGCGTAGGTACTCGCTTTCACCGGTGATGGTCACACTGGTTGAGGCGCCGCCGCCGTGAATCCGGTTGAAATCGCCGAAGACAACCAACCGGTAGGTGGCAGCGGCGATTACGAGTGCCGTGAGGACGGCGGCCAGTATCCGCTGCCTCGCGCTCAGCCCACCCCGCCTCCACCACATCGGCAGCAGCTTCGTCCCGGCTCAGCCGGAGTCGCGGCCGACGGGCTCGCCGCTCTCGGCGGCCGCCGGGGGCTGTGGCTTCTCCCACAGCACGTCGCGCACGCGGCGGTACTCATGCTCGTCGATCTCGCCGGCCGCGTAGCGGTGCGCGATCGCCTCATGCGGCGTCCGCTGGGTGGGTTCGGGCGGTTCGGCCACAGGCAGGTGCCTGCCCTCCATCGCCCAGACGGCGAGCGCCACGATCAGCGCGACCAGCAGCACGACGACGGCGATCGAGACGACCCAGCCCAGCGTGGTCATGCGTTCGGGGTAATTCATGGCTGCAGGCTACAGGCCGGGGCACCGTGCCACGTGCGACACGCGGCTCGGCCCGATCGGCGCCAGCGCGCATTGCGCTCGCCTCACGAGCGCCTGGCGATGACCCACTCGAGCAGGTCGACGTACTGGCCGAGGTGGCGCGGCCCGAGGAACATCTCGCGCACGCGCGTCTGCGCGGCTTCGCCCATGCGCTCGGCCCTGTGCGGGTCCGCGAGCAGCCCGCTGACGCGCTGGCCGAAGCCCTGCAGGTCGCCGGGCTCGACCAGCAGGCCGGTGCGCCCGTCCTCGATCTGCTCGCGGATGCCGCCGATCGCGGAGGCGACGACGGGGCGCCCCTTCCACATCGCCTCGGAGACGGTCAGGCCGAAGCCCTCGGCGATGCTCTTCTGGGCGACGACGTCGGCGCGCCGCTGCAGGGCGTTGACGATCACGGCGTTCTCGTCGGCGTCGGCCATCGGCAGCAGCGCGAGGTGCACGCGCCGGCGGATTCGTCGCGGCAGCTGCGACCAGATCGCGAAGACCTCCTCGTAGACCTCCTTGCCCTCGGGGTCGTCGGCGACGGCGGTGACGTCGGGGCCGGCGAGCACCAGGTGCGGGTCGTCGTCCTCGGCGTGGACGTGCTCGGCGAACCCGGCGAGCACGCCGGCGGGGTCCTTGAGGCGGTCCCAGCGCGAGACCTGCGCGAGCAGCGGCACGCCTAGCCACAGCTGCTGCTCCTCGACGAGCTGGGCCTTGGAGCGCACGTGCCCGACGCTGCCGTCGAGGCGCTCGAACAGCGCCCGGGCGTGGTGCTGGTAGCGGTCGGCGGCGAGCCCGGCGGCGCGCAGCACGGCGGTGACGCTGGTGAACGCCATGGCGTGGTTCTTGGGCGAGAAGGCGTCGATCGAGGGCGCGATCACGGTCAGCTTGTCGGGGTCCAGCCCCTCCCACAGGTAGTCGGGCTCGGAGAAGACGTAGGCGTGGGCGCGCTCGACGTAGGGCATCAGGAAGCGCCAGGCCTCGCGCGCGAGATCGTTGGCTTGGTCGATGCCCACGTGCGAGCGCCAGATGACGGCCGCGCCCGTCTCGAGCATCCGCGGGATCATGCCGGCGGTCTGCGGATCGTGCAGCAGCACGACGTCGCCGGGGCGCACGCGCTGCGCGAGCTGCTCGGCGTTGGCCTGCGCGCAGCGCTCGTAGGCGGCCCGCTCGGCTTCGCCGAGCGGGCGTTCGTCGCCGTGTCCGTGCAGCATGTTGTGGATGCGCTTGGTGATCTGGAAGAACTCGGGGTCGCCGGCGATCACCACCCAGCGCGCATCGCCGCCGCCGCCGCGCGCGTAGCCGATGAGCGAGCGCAGCATCTCGGCCACGCCCCCGCCCTGGGCGGTCGAGTTGACGTTCCAGAAGGTTCGCGATGAGAGCAGCTCGCGTCCTCGGGTGAGCGTGTGCTCGAACTGTGCGAGCGCTTCGCCGCGGAGCACGCCCCGCAGGCGCTCGGGGTCGAGCATGGGCACCTCGACCTCGGCCGGGGCCATCGTCGGCGTGTGGCTCATCGATGCGAGCGCGGTGCAGCGGCGGCGCCGCCAGTGCTCGCCGTGTCGTGGTGGTGGGTGGCGGCGAGCAGCTCCTCGATCGAGGAGCGCATGGCGCTGAGGAAGACCGTCAGGTCGGGAACCCGGTCGGGGTCGGCGACGACGCCGAAGAACACGTTGCCGTCATAGCTGAGCGCGGCGACGCCGATGGCGTGCTCGGCGGCGAGCGGCACCAGCGGGTGGATCTCGCGCAGCGGCGCGCCGAACGCGTACAGCGTGCTGGGCGCGCCGGGCACGTTGGTGATTGTGAGGTTGAAGAGCCTCGTGGCATAGAGGCTGCGCGCGAGCGTCGCGTGCAGCACGGGCGGCGCCAGCCCCGCGATCTCGATGACGGCGGCGCTGCCCTGCGCCTGCCCGGTGCTCTTCAGCGCCTCCGAGCGCGCGACCGTCTCGCGGTGGCGGACGGCGAGCTCGGCGGGCGCGACGGGCAGCTCGACGAACAGCGAGGAGACGCGGTTGCCGAGCTTCAGGCGCTCGCTGGCGTCGCGCACGTTCATGGGCACCATCGCGCGCAGGCCCTGAGCGGGCAGCGGCTCGCCGCGCGATTGCAGCAGCGCCCGCAGGCCGCTGGCGGTGGCGGTGAGCACGACATCGTTGACGGTGCCGCCGAGCGCGCTCCTGATCGACTTGAGGTCCGCGAGCGGCACGCGCACGACCTCCAGGCGCCGCCGGGTGCCGATCGGCTCGTTGAGGCTGGTGTGCGGCGCGCCTTTGAGCTCCTCGCGCACGATCATCTCGATCGCCGAGCGCGCTCTGCCGAGCGCCTCGCGCGGGTGCAGCGTGTTGTGCGCCCCGAACCGCGCGGCGTTGACGATCGTGTCGACCCCCAGCCGCGCCTCGGCGGCTCGCGCGATGGAGCGCAGCGTGCCTTCGCTGGCGTGGTCGGCGCCGGGCGCGGCGGACCCGGCGTGGGCGGAGGGCCGCGTGCGGCGGGTGATGCGAGCGCCCGCCGGCGGCTCCTGAGCGTCCGGCTCGGAGTCGAACAGCACGTCGGCGACGTCGACCGATCCGACGCCGTCGACGAGGCAGTGGTGCGTCTTGTGGGCGAGCGCCCAGCGACCGTCGGCGAGCCCTTCGACGATCGCCATCTCCCACAGCGGCCGGCGACGGTCAAGACGCTTTGAGAAGAACTCCGATGACCATTCGGCGAGCTCCTGGCGACCCCCCGGCGCGGGCAGCGCCGCGCGGGTGAGGTGCCGGGCGAGGTCGTAGTCGGGGTCGTCCTCCCATTCGGGCCAGGACAGTCCGCCGGTGCGCGGTTGCGACAGGCGCTGCCGATAGCGCGGGAGCTGCGTCAGGCGCTCGGCGAGATGCTCGCGCAGCTGCTCGCGCGAGGGGGCTCGTCCGGCGGGCGGCGCGTCGAAGACCATGACGGCGCCGATGTGCATGTGCGCGCTGTCGTCGACCTCCTCGAGCTCGAGGAACGTGGCGTCGAGAGCTGACAGGTGCGCGCCCATCGCCGCCGCCTCACGCGTGCTCCGTCGTTTGCGCGGTGTCCCGCGCGAGCCAGTCGGGCGGCACGAGCAGCACGGAGCAGTCCCCGTGGTGGACGACGCGCCGGCTGACGCTGCCGAGCACGCTGAGGCCGGAGCGTCGGCGGCTGCTCATCACCACGAGCGAGGCGCCGAGCCGTGTGCAGGCGGCGATGATGGCGTCGTCGGCGCTGCCGGACTCGATGACGGCGGGATCGCCGTCGATGCCGGCGGGCTGGATGCTCTGCGCCTGTGCGTCGATGCGGGATCTGCGGGCGATCGAGTGGCGCCCGAGCGCGTGGATGAGCGTGAGCGCCGAGCGCGCGTCGCCGGCGACGCGGCTGGCGAAGGCCACCAGCTCGTCGGAGCCGCCCAGGCCGTCGCTGGCGACGAGCATGCGCTCGCCGAAGCGCGCGGCGGCACGCACGGGCCGCGCGATGAGCAGCGGCGTGGAGAGCGAGCGGATGGCGGTGTCGGTGACGCCGCTGAACAGCATGCCGGCGAGCAGCGACTTGGGCGGCGCGCCGATGGCGAGCAGATCGTGGGCGCTGGCCCAATCGGCGACGGTCTCGTGCACCGGCCCGGCGGGGTCGACCTCGATCCTGCAGGAGACGCCGGCTTGGTCGGCGAGCATGTTCGCGCGGTCGACCATCTCGGTGGCGCTGTCGCCGGACATCTGGCCGGTGCCGGTGCGCAGCGAGGTGACGATCAGGACGGTGAGGCTCCCGCCGGGCCCGACCAGCTCGGCGGCCTGCTCGACGGCGGCGAAGCTTCCCTCGCCCCCGTCCACCGCGCAGAGCGCCTCCGTGAACACCCGCTGGCCGGCGCTCGAGGGCAGCCGCCCGGCGACGCGCTCGTAGCATTCGGGGTGGTAGACGGCGGCTCCCTTGGCGGGCGGGTGCGACTCGATGGCGAGGGTGCTGCGGCGGGCCCGCTCGCCGTCGACGATCACGAGCGGCTCGTGCCTGGCGATCACACCCCCGCACTTCGAGCACGACACCACCTGCATCTCCCTCTGCGCCTCCATGGGAGACATCCTCACCGGCGCGAGGCCGGCGCGGCAACCGTAGTATTCCGAAGCGGGCGCAGGGGTTTCGCCGACGAGCGGGCGGCGCTACTGCGGTCAGGCTCCGGCTGCAGGCCCGGCGCCTGGTCAGAGCAGGGAGGCGGCGTCCTCGAGAAGCCTGATCAGCGGTGGGTTGGCGCCTTCGGACGTTTCGACGAACAGCGTCGCGTTGTCCACCTGGAGATACCCATAGCCATCTCCGGTCGCCTCGTCGTAGCCGAATTCGGCTCTGTTGCCGACTCCTTTGAGGACGTGCCTTCCGAAGTTCGCCGGCCATCTCGACGCCTTCGCCCCCTTTTGCAGCTTGGACGCGAGCTTTTCCACCGACCGCCCGTAGGCGAACAGCACCGACGCGTTGTCGATGCGATAGCACCCTCCCTCGGGGGCGGCGGTGCCCTTTTCTTCGACGAGTTTGATGCCGTTGGCCAGGCATTCGACGCCGATTTCCCCGTTCGTGAACGTGTGTTCGCCGGCGGCCGGGCTCTCCGTGGTCGAGGCGTATTTGCAGGTGCTGACATCGGCGGTCAGGCCGGGAGCCGAGGTGACTGACTTCGGTGAGATTTCCTCGAGATCGTCGAGGAAGTCTCCGGCGACGAGAATATTGTTGCACGGCTTGAACGCCAGCATGCGGAAGTGGCTGGGTTTCGCGCTGGAGTGCGCTCCTGCGAGCGATGGCGCCGCGGCGAGACCGGCAAGCGCGATGCACATCGTCACTGCCGTCGAAAGCCTGCCGCACATGACTCAAACCCCCAGCGTCGCCGTCCGAGGGCCGACCCTAGCACGCGCGATTCGAGGTCGATTGGAGCGGCTGTGCCGGCCGGTAGTGTGGACGGCGTGCGAGCGGCGGTGGAAGATGCCGGCTGAGATCCGGTAGGGGGCATGAACGGCGCCCATCGCTACCTCCTGCTGGACGTGTTCACGGACACGCCGCTGCAGGGCAACCAGCTGGCGGTGTTTCCCGACGCGCGCGAGCTCTCTCCGCAGCAGATGCAGCCGCTGGCGCGCGAGCTGAACCTGTCAGAGACGGTGTTCGTGCTGGCTCCGGAGCGCGGCGGCGACGCGCGCATCCGCATCTTCACGCCGGCGGCGGAGCTGCCGTTCGCGGGGCACCCGGTGCTGGGCGCGGCGATCGTGGTGGGCGCCGAGCGCGGGCGCGAGCAGGTGACGCTGGAGACGGGCGCGGGCGTGGTGCCGGTTGCGGTGCGGAGTGCGGGAGCCGGCGAGGACGGGCGCGATGGTGAGCGGGCAGATGCGCGGGCTGGAGCGCGAATCGCGTACGCGTCGATGCGCCAGCCGATCCCGACGTGGCGGCGCTTCGAGCGCGAGGCGCAGCTGCTGGAGGCGCTGGGCGTGGAGCGCTCGTGTCTGCCGGTGGAGGTGTACGTGAATGGCCCGCGGCAGGTGCTGGTGGCGCTCGAGGACGAGGACGCGGTGGCGGCGCTGGAGCCGGACGTGCGCGCGCTGGCGGCGCTGGGGGAGCTGGGCGTGAGCTGTTTCGCGGGCGCGGGCGCGCGTTGGAAGACGCGCAACTTCGCGCCGGGGCTGGGCATCTCCGAGGACCCGGCGACGGGCTCGGCGGCGGGGCCGCTGGCGGTGCACCTGGCGCGCCACGGGCGGATCGCGTTCGGCGATGAGATCGAGATCCGCCAGGGCGCGGAGGTGGGGCGCCCGTCGCTGCTGCGCGCGCGGGCGGTGGGCTCGGCGGATGCGATCGAGCGCGTGGAGGTGGCCGGCGCGGCGGTGATCGTGGCGCGCGGGGAGTTCGCGCTCGGCGCCGGCGATCGAGGTCTATCTTGACGGCGGTGAACGTTTCACCGCAGGTCAAGCAGCTTCTGGGCGGCGCTGGCGTGCTCCAGGTGGCGCTGACGGTGGTGGGCGTCACCAACGGCGGTGTGTCGGCGATGGCGATCAACCACCGCACGTGGGTGCTGGTCGGATTCGGCTCGGTGGGCGTGGCGGTGGCGATCGGCGCGCTGATCGTCGCGTTCAACATCGACGGCAGGGTGCTCGGCCCCCTGCTGCCAAGGGTGGGCGCGGTGCTGCTGATCGTGGGAATCGGGGTGACGGCGTATCTGGCGCTGGTGGGGCCGGCGGTCGCGAAGGCTCCGAGCATCGACGTCGTCCTCAGCCAGTCCTCGGGGCAGCTGGTGCTGACGGCGCGCGTGAAGGCGAGCGGCATACCCGAGAGCAGCCAGTACTGGTTTGAGATCGATGCGCGCGAATACAGGCGGGAAGGCGACGGCGGCAAATACGACACTCTCGGGACGCCGCTGTACCAGAACCAGCTGGGCGCGGACAGCGCGGGCGACATCGACAGCATGGTCACCATCCCGCTGCCACCCGGCAGCTACCCGGCCGTCAGCGTCGAGGCGTGGAACGGTGCGCACGCGGGGCCGTGTGGCTCGTTGGAGGTGCCGGGAGGGGCGAGCCTGACGCACAGCACGCACGTTGAATCCACGATCGAAGAAAACTCGCGGGTGGGTTGCGTGATCGTGCGGCTGCCGGCGAGCGCGATCACGCCCGAGCGCGGCGCATCGGAGCGGAAGAAGCGCGGTTGACGGACGCGAGGCGCTGCGGGGCGCGCAGAGGATGGCGCCGCCCGCGCTGCTCATAGGGTGTGCCGATGGCCGACCGGCGATTCGGCGTTCGTGAGGTGCGGATTCGGGGCTTTCGCTCGGCGCGGTCGGTGACGTTTGCGCCGGGCGCGGTGTTCGCGCTGGTGGGCGGGCCGAGCGTGGGCAAGTCCAACGTGCTGGCGGCGGTGTGGACGCTGCTGCAGCGCGGGGCGCCGGCGCCGGTGCCGGCGGACGTGAGCGCGGGCGGCGCGGGGACGATCCACCTGAGCGCGACGCTGGGCGACGGCGACGAGATCGCGCTGGAGACGAGCCCGTCGGGCTCGTCGACGGGCAGCGGCAGGGAGGTGCCGGTGCTGTTCCTGCCGGCGTCGCTGCGCTCGGGCGAGCTGGTGGCGACTCCCACGCTCGCGCCGAGCGCGGCGCGCGTGGCGCGCGAGTACCTGGCGCCCGGCGACGGCGCGTCCTCGGCGGCGCCGGCGGCGGCGCTGGTGGCGGGACTGGACCGCCTGTGCGAGGCGCGCGAGCGCGGCGTGGTGCTGCTGATCGAGGAGCCGGAGCTGTTCCTGCGCCCACAGGCCCAGCGCTACCTGTACCGCCTGTTGCGGCGCTTCGCGGAGAACGGCAACCAGGTGCTGTACTCGACGCATGAGCCGGTGTTCCTGAACGTGGGGCGGCTGGACGAGCTGGCGCTGGTGGAGCACAGCCCGCGCACGGGCACGGCGGTGTTCCAGCCGGAGCCGCTGGGGGCGGACGAGAGCTTTCGCGCGATCAGCGAGATCGACGCCGAGCGCGGCGAGCTGCTGCTGGCGCGCGCGGTGCTGCTGGTGGAGGGGCGCACGGAGAAGCTGACGTTCCCGTTCGTGTTCAACGCGCTGGGCTACGACGTGGACGGCGAGGCGATCACGATCGTGGACTGCGGCGGCAAGCCGAACATGCGGCTGTTCATCCGCATCTGCCACGCGGCGCGGGTGCCGTGCGTGGCGGTGCACGACCGCGACGCGCCGCCGGGCAGGCGCCCGAGCCAGGCGCAGCGGACGGTCAACGAGGAGATAGCGCAGCTGGCGGGGTCGGAGCGGACGGTGGTGCTGAGCCCCGACTTCGAGGGCGTGGCGGGCCTGCGCGGCCACCGGCACAAGCCGACACGCGCGTGGCAGCGCTTCTCGCACGTGCAGCGAGACCGCGTGCCGCAGGCGCTGACGGAAGCGGTCGAGAAGGTGGTGGCGCTGGCGCGGGCGTGAGCGCTATGCCGCGGCGGGGTCGTGCCGCCGCGCCCAGTCGGTGAGCAGTTTGACGAGCACGAACAGCGCGAGCGCGAGCACGGCGGTGACGGCGATGTACCACGGCCACGGCCCCATGACGTTGAGCAGCGAGCTGTATTCGGGCTTTTCGCTGAGGAACATGTAGTTGCCGCCGGTGATGAGATCGCCGAGCGCGGCGATGACGGTGAAGGCGAACGTGGCGGCGTAGACGCGCCAGATGGCTCCCGGCCGCGGGTACAGGCGGCAGCCGAGCACGAGGAAGCATCCGGCGGCGATGGCGCCTATGTGGTAGAGGAAGTAGGTGAAGTAGTAGACGCTGGGGAAGTTCTGGGCGAGGTCGGGCGTGATCATCGCCTGCAGCGAGGCGGTGAGCGACCAGAAGTAGGCGAGCTCGACGAGCAGCATGCGGCGCGTGAGCAGCGCGAGGATGGCGCTCATCGATATGGCGTCGGTGAGCTGCAGCGGCAGGCTGTAGCGGATGCTCCACGTGCCGAGCACGACGTCGGCGAGGTACTCGCCGGCCCAGCCGGCGAAGATCAGCAGCGCGAGCGCGCGCGCTGCGGCCACGGTCCAGCGGCCGGGGTGCCGGCGCGGCGCCCACACGGCGAGACCGACGGCCAGCGCGAGCACTGCGAGCGCAGCGAGGTGCGGGTCGGAGAACTGCGGCAAGGATCCGCGCCGACGACGGCGCCTATCTGCGGGCGGTCGCGAGCGGCGGCAGACGCGCCGCGACGAGCTCCCGGCCGCTGATGCAGGTTCTCGGCAAGGTCAGTGACTATAGATCGACGCCTGGTCACACGGATCAACCCTTGCGGGAGCGACCGGAGCGCCGCGCGCAGGCCAGGCGGTAGCCTTGCGGCGTGCGGTTCAGGATCACACGCCATTCGGGCTTCTCGCCGCCGGCGGACGCGCTGGAGCTGCTCCTGCAGGCGCTCGGCCCCAACCGCGACGGCGCGCGGTTCTCGAAAGTGGGTGCGGAGATCTGGGCGAACGTGGAGAGCGACGCGCCGGTGTCGATGACGCACGACGAACGTGTGGACATCGGCCGCCACGCGGTGCTGGAGATGGTGCGCGATGTGTGCGAAGGGACGCCGGGGCTCAATTCGGACTGGTTCGCGGTCGGCTCTGAGGGCTAGCGGCGTGCATCGGTACCGTGCTGGCGCGCGTGTGCTCGCGGCGCTGGCCGTGGCGCTGGTCGTGGCGCTGGCCGTCGCGGCGACGGCTGTGGCCGCGGGGCGCGGACACGCGAGACGCAGGTCGATCCCGCTGAAGGACAGGCCGATCCCGGTGTCGGTGTCCGCGGAAACGAGCGAACCGGGGACTGCGGTGCCGCAGAGCTTTCTGGGCCTGTCGTTCGAGGTGGGGAGCCTGGCGCGGATCGCGAGCTACGCGGGCGGCGGCGACCTGGTGACGATGCTGCGCTCGCTGGGCGGGGGTGTGCTGCGCTTCGGCGGCGTGACGGCGGACGAACAGATCGCGTGGCGCGACGCGCAGACGCCGCGACCGGCGTGGGCGCTGGGCGTGCTGGAAGCGGGGAGCCTGGGCGAGCTGGGTAGCCTGGCGGCGCAGAGCGGGTGGCATGTGCTGCTGACGCTGGGGCTGGGTCACTTCGAACCGGCGGCGGCGGCGCGCGAGGCGGCGGCGGCGAAGGCGGCGCTGGGGGAATGGCTGGAAGCGATCGAGATCGGCAACGAGCCGGACTCCTACGCGCGGCATGGGCTGCGCCCGGAACCGTGGACGCCGGTGCAGTACAACGAACAGGTGACGGCGTATCGCGGCGCGATCGAAGCGCTGGCGCCCGGCATCCCGCTGGCGGGCCCGGATACGTCGGGGTCGAGCGCATACGAAAAGTGGGGGCTGGGCGACGCGATCTATCAGCGTCCGGTGCTGCTGACGGGACACCACTATCCGCTGGGCTGCGCCGGGCACCCGCCGCCGAGCATCGCGCAGCTCCTGAGCCCCCAGACGCGCATGCTGGAGGAACGCTCGCTGCGTCGCTACCTGTTGATCGCGCGGGAGGCGGAAGTGCCGTTCCGCCTCGATGAGACGAACACGGTGTCGTGTGGCGGGGTGGAGGGCATCAGCAACACGTTCGCGTCGGCGCTGTGGGCGGTGAGCTACTTGACACAGGCGATGAGCATGGGCGCGTCGGGGATCAACCTGGAGGGCAACCCGACCAACTGCGAAGGCTATACGCCGGTGTGCGCGCCGAGCGCGGAAGCGCTGGCGACGGGCGCGCTGGTGGCGCAGCCGGAGTGGTACGCGCTGCTGCTGGCGAGAGCGCTGCTGGGCGAGCGCCCGCTGCATACGATCGTGAGCCCGGGCCCGGCGAGGCGCCCGAACGTGGAAGCGACGTCGTTCGAGGCGTCGGGCGGGGCGTTGCAGTTCGTGCTGGTGGACGACGATCCGCCGGGCTCACGCCCGACGGCGATGCGCCTGCACGTGAGCGACGGCTACCACGGCGCGACGATCCTGGCGCTGACGGCGCCGTCGCCGGAAGCGATGTCGGGTGTCGAGCTGGGAGGCGAGCCGGTGGCGGCGAACGGCTCGTGGAGCCAGCCGGCGACGCTGCCGCATGTGGCGAACACGGACGGGGTGATCACGGTGGACATGGCGCCGAGCAGCGCGGCGCTGGTGACGGTGGCGCCGAGGACGCAGGGCGCCGGTGGCGCCGCGAAGAGACGTTCGGGTGGTCGCTGATGTCCGATGACGCCGCCAACGTCCCGGCCGCTGAGACGGACGACGACGCACGCGCCACGGACGCCGCCACCGCCGCCGAGCCGGAGCTGATCGACCTGCGCCACCTGGGGCGCGCACGGGTGATCGGCGCGTGGCGGGTGGGTGAGGTGCTGGTGGACCCGGGGCCGAGCAGCTGCCTGGCGGAGCTGCTGCCGGCGCTCGAGCGCGACCCGCCGCGGGTGCTGGCGCTGACGCACATCCACCTGGACCACGCGGGGGCGACGGGCTCGCTGCTGCGGCGCTTTCCGGAGGCGGAGGTGTGGGTGCACGAGCGCGGCGCGCGGCATTTGATCGACCCGACGAAGCTGCTGGCGAGCGCGACGCGCCTGTACGGCGCGGACATGCAGCGCCTGTGGGGCGAGGTGCTGCCGGTGGCGGCGGAGCGCGTGCGGGTGCTGCGTGGCGGCGAGCGGCTGGGGCCGTTTCAGGTGGCGTACACGCCGGGCCACGCCTCCCACCACGTGTCCTACCTGCACGAGCCGAGCGGCTACGCGTTCACGGGCGACGTGACGGGCGTGCGGATCGACGGCGCGTGCGTGCTGGCGCCGACGCCGCCGCCGGACATCGACGTGCGCGCGTGGCGCGCGTCGCTGGAGCTGATCGAGGGGTGGCGCCCGCGCAGCCT
The DNA here is from genome assembly GCA_963756205.1 of uncultured Solirubrobacteraceae bacterium. GTDB lineage: Bacteria > Actinomycetota > Thermoleophilia > Solirubrobacterales > Solirubrobacteraceae > Palsa-744. Next base: position 582,098 of record CAVWMU010000002.1, on the reverse strand, counting down.
GGCGCTGACGCACTTCGGCTCGTACGACGACGTGGACGCCCACGTGGCGGCGCTGCGCGAGCAGCTGGAGCGCATGCAGCGGTTGGCGCAGGCGGGCGATGAGGCGGCGTTCGCGTCGGCGATCCGCGCGCAGGTGAAGGCGTCGAGCACCGCAGAGACGGCGGCGGCGTACGAGCAGGCGACGCCGCCGGAGCAGAGCTTTCATGGCCTGGCGCGCTATCTCGAGCGAAGCGAGTCGCGCGAGCGAGCGTGACGCGGCGTGCGGCTCAGACGTGCTGGGCGAAGAGCGTGAGCGTCCGCGCCCACGCGTCTCGAGCGGCGCCGACGCGGTAGGAGGGGCGCGTGTCGTTGAAGAAGGCGTGCGGCGCGCCGTCGTAGATGTGGTGCTCGAACGGCTTGCCGAGCTCGCGCATGGCCTCGACGAACGCGGGCAGCTGGCTGTTGATGCGCTCGTCCTCGCCGCCGTAGAGCCCAAGCAGCGGACACGAGATCCGCTGCGCCTGCTCGCGCGCGGGCGGCATCCCGTAGAAGCACGCGGCGGCGGCGAGGCCGGCGCCGCTGGCGGCGAGCTGCGCTGAGAGGCCGCCGCCCATGCAGAAGCCGATGGAGACGACCGCGGCGGTCGTGTCGTCGCGCTCGCGCACATACGCGACGGCGGCCTCGAGGTCGGGCACGTGGCTCTCCCTTTGCACACCGGCGAACAGCGAGCCGAGCGTCTCACCGATGGCGGCGCCGTCGGGACGGCGGGAGAGCGCCTCGTCGCGGACGTGCTCGTCGCCCCAGCCGCCGGGCGGCAGCGTGTCGAGGAACGCCTTGGCCGCCTCGATTCGCTCGGGTGCGAGCTCAGGGGGGCGATCGCGCGAGTGCAGATCGGGAGCGAACGCGAAGTAGCCGCAGGCGGCGAGCCGATCGGTGATGTCGCGTATGTGGGCGTCGACCCCCCACACCTCCTGGATCACGATCGCGACGGGCAGCGGGTCGGTGCTCGACGCCGTTCGGGCGAGATGCCCGCGCAGGCGCGCGCCGTCGGCGTCGAACTCGCTCCAGCCCGTCTCGAGCTTCATGGCCGGAATGTAGCTCCTGGCGCGCTGGGGCGCCGTTGGGTCGTGTGGGGTGGGGGCGCAGAATTTACTGGGCCTGTTTCCTAAAACTTATTGTTTGCGCATGCAGCAAACAATGCAAAAGAGGATATCTACCGGTGTTATATTGCGTTTGCGATGTCCGCAAACCCAGCTGTTGAGGAAACAGAGCTGTTCGATGCAGCGGTTCTCGAGCTTCGCAAGCTGCTGCCCGAGGCGTGGACCGTTGAACCCGCGAACCGCAGCGTCGCCCAAGGCGGGGGTGAGCGCCGGCCGCTCGACGGCGCGATTGACGTTCGCGCCCCCGACGGCACGACCACGACGTTCGCTGTCGAGGTCGGCCGGTCGTTCGCGCCGCGCGACATCGAGCGACTGCTGGGCAGGCTGTCCCGCGTGCTGCGCGGCATCGCGGACAACGTCCCGGTGCTCGTGGTCGCGCCTTGGCTGAGTCCGAGGACCGAGGAGCTGCTCGAGGCGGAGGGCATGAACTTCATCGACCTGACGGGCAACGCGCTCGTCAGGCTCGACAACCCCGCTGTCTACGTGAAGGCCAAGGGGGCCACGCGCAACCCGCAGCCGGCACCGCGGGGACGAGCGCAGGTACGCGGCCCAAAGGCGGCTCGGCTCGTCCGCATGCTGGCTGACGTTCGACCTCCGTACGGCGTGCGCGAGCTCGCGAGCGCCGCCCGGCTCACCCCGGGGTACGTCTCGCGTCTGCTCGACACGCTCGACCGCGAGGCGCTGATCGAGCGCTCGCGTCGAGGCGCGGTCGAGTCCGTCGACGTGCCGGCGCTGCTGCGTTGGTGGGCGCAGTCGTATGACGTGCTGCGGAGCAATCGAGCGACGACCTACCTCGCTCCGGCGGGAGCCGCTCAGGCTCTTGCGCAGCTCGCGACGAGCGGACGGCGCGGTGAGGTGGCGGTGACGGGCTCGTTTGCCGCTGGCCGTCTCGCTCCAGTTGCCGCCGCCGCTTTGCTGCTCGTGTACTGCGACGAAGCGTCGCCGCTCGTCGAGGCCCTCGGCCTGCTGCCCGCGGACGATGGCGGCAACATCGTGCTGCTTCGGCCATTCGACCCCGTCGTGTGGGAGCGGACGACGGAGGATGGCGGCCTGATGTACGCGGCGCCGTCGCAGGTTGTCGTCGATTGCCTCACTGGTACCGGACGGATGCCCGCCGAGGGCGAGGCGCTGCTGGCGTGGATGGCGGACAACGGATCGAGCTGGCGGTACGGCTCGGTGACGGAGCTCGAGGCAGCGCAGGCTGCAGCAACGGAGGCCGCAGCATGACTGATGCCGTCGATAGGCCGGGCGCGCGGGGCGTCGACCCTAGCTATGTGGAGGCTCGCCGCGTCCTGCTCGATGCTCTGGTGGCTCTGGCGCCTCATGGCGCCGCATTCATCGTCGCCGGAGCACAGGCGGTCTACCTGCGCACTGGCGACGCTGATCTCGCGATCGCACCGTACACGACCGACGGAGACCTGACGCTGGACCCGTCCCTGCTGGCTGACGAGCCGGAGCTCGAGGCCGCGATGCGTGCAGCGGGCTTCGAGCTGGCGGACGTGGGTGGCCACGTCGAGCCGGGCATCTGGATGGCGCGCGGGAACGTCGGTGGGGCGGCTGTCCTGATCCCCGTTGACCTCATCGTCCCCGAGGCGGTCGCGTCAGGCGGTGGCCGGAGAGGAGCCCGCCTTGGAGTGCACGGCAAGCTCGCTGCGCGGCGCGCGGTCGGGCTCGAGGGGGTGCTTGTCGACCACAGCACGATGACGGTCTCGGCCCTCGATCCCGCAGACGCTCGCTCGGTGGAAGTGGAGGTCGCGGGGCCGGCCGCGCTGCTGGCGGCGAAGGCGCACAAGCTGCACGACCGCGTCGCGAGCGGCAAGGCGACGCGCATCGACGACAAGGACGCGGCGGATGTCGTTCGCTTGATGCAGACGACCGCGCCCGCCGCTGTGGGAGCGACGCTAGCGACGCTGTGCCGAGACGGCGTGGCGGGACCGGTGACGGTCGACGCTGTGAGCTACCTCGAGGAGCTGTTCGGCCGGCGTGGCTCACGCGGTACCGAGATGGCGGCGCGCGCGCTGCGTGTTGGCATGCCGCAGGCACGTGTGGAGACGTTGTGCGTCAGCTACACGGAACGCCTTCTCGGCGCGGCACGCCGCTAGCACCGCCGCGCACGCTCTGTAGCATCGCCGCGGTGCCCGATATCGCCCACCAGCTGGCGAGCTTCGCGCGCTTTGCGGCCAACCGCGGCGAGCGCGAGCGCGACGACGCGGACGCGATGCGCGAGCTGGCGGCGAGGCCGCTGGAGCTGGCGCGGGGGTTGGAGCTGGAATGGCTGGGCGTGGCTGGCTACCGGCTGAGCTACGAGGGCCAGACGATCTATGTGGATCCGTACGTGTCGCGCGTGCCGTTGTCGAGCGTGCTGCGCAGGGAGCCGGCGCTGGCGGACCGGGCGATGCACGAGCGTTTCCTGAGACCGTCGGGCGACGTGCTGGGCGTGCTGGTGGGCCACACGCACTTCGACCACGCGGTGGACGTGCCGGCGCTGGCGCGCCGTTGCGAGTGCTCGGCGTACGGCTCGAGCTCGCTGGTGAGCCTGATGCGCCTGCACGGCGAGGGCGAGCGCGCGGTGGCGGTCGAGCCTGACCGCCGCTACGAGCTGGGGCCGTTCACGGTGACGTTCGTGCCGAGCGCGCACTCGAAGCTGCTGCTGGGCCTGGCGGTGCCGTTCGACGGCGAGCTGACGTGCGAGCACCTGGACGCGCTGTCGCCGTCGGCTTACAGGTGCGGCCAGGTATGGGGCATCCACATCGAGGTGGCGGGCATGACGTTCTACCACCAGGGCAGCGCCAACCTGATCGACGAGGCGCTGCGCCACAGCGGCGTGGACATGTTCCTGGCGGGCATCGCGGGGCGTGGCTTCACACGCGACTACTGGGCGCGCATCCTGCCGCGCCTGCAGCCGCGCACGATCGTGGCGAGCCACTTCGACGACTTCTTCCGCCCGGTGGACGCGCCGATGGGCTACTCGATGAACGTCAACCTGTCCGCGGTCCCGGACGAGGTGGCGGCGGTGAGCAGCGACTTCGCGGTGGCGACGCTGCCGCTGATGCGGGCGGTGGGGTCGAACGACGCGCAGGCCGACCCCTGAGCGGCGGCGGGACGACTCAGGCCGCTGCCCGAGTTGCGACTCGGATCACATCCTCGACCTGATCGGGAGGAACGCTGAAATCCGCGGCGATGTCTGCGACTGAATCGCCGGCCTGGAATCGGTCGACGAGATCCTCGACCCGGGCTCCGCCGTGAACGACCAGCGGGAGTCCAAACGCGACCTTGGGGTCGACTACCACCTCGGCGTTCTCATACGTGGGCAGTTGCACCGCATCCGCCCAGCCGTCGCCTCCGTAATGGATGCGCTTCAGGTATCCCTTGACGACCTCGGAGAACTGGCGCTGCTGGGTACGGACGACCACTAGGTCCATTACCTCGCGCTCGCCGTGCTTGCTTGCGTAGTCGAAGAGCACCTCGGCTCCGTCTGTGTAGAGGCGCTTGGAGGCGAGGGCGTGTTCGACGCCGATTTCCTTGGCGAGAACCTCGACCGCCGGGCGGATCCGCTGCAGCGGCACCCCGGCCCGTCTGAAGCTCGAGAGCACGAATGCCTCGGCGAAGCCGATGAACGGGACGGTGGCCTGGCGGCCACGTGGCGGGAAGCAGGTGATGAGGGGATGCTTGGCGCCCGGAGGACGAGCCCACCAATGCACGGTCGACTTTGAGATCCCCAGATATGCGGCCGTCTCGTGCAACGTGAAGATGGCGCGCGCGATCCGCGGGTCATCTGCGCCAAGCTCCGCGCCCTGCTTTTTTTTTTGGGGGGGTCTCGATCGGAGCCTCCTTACGGGGATCGCTGGAGCTAGAACCGTGACCGATCGTAGCGGCGGCTGCGGTCGAGCTGGGAGAGTGCGGGGAGACTCACACACATGCCCCACTTGTCGATGGCGTCTCCTTTAGCCACCCTCGCGCAGCCGCTCGTACACCTTGCGCAGGTAGAACTCTCCAAGAGTCGCCCGGAAGTCCTCGTCGTCGAGGATCTTCTTGTAGATCTCATCGTTGGCGTCGACGCGGGTGATGATCGTCTGGAGGAACTTGCGGTCGAAGACCAGGCGGAAGTTGTCGATGCTGTTGTTCTTCGCCTGATCCGATAGCTCGCCGTCTTCGACCCAGCTCTCCTCGAACTGGTCGAGCAGCAGCTTGTCGACGTCGGTCAGGTCGGTCCCGAAGCGTTCGTTGAGGACCTCCACGATGCTGGATAGGTGCTCCAGGTCTAGCTCCTGTTGGCCTCCCTTGCCCTCCCCGAAGAACGAGCGCACCTCGCCGATCTCCGCAGTCAGCGACAGCGCGCCGCTGAACGTCATCTGGTGGCGAAGGTGCGTGAGCTCGACCTCGGTGCCGAGGTCGAGCCGCTCGACGGTGCCGGTGTCGCGGAGGTAGAGCGAGAGCGCGCGGCAGTAGACGTAGTCGCGCTCAAGCGAAGGGTCCGTGAAGGCGGCGATTTGGGAGACGAACGAGTAGGTCCGCACGAAGCGCGTCAGGGCGTCGCGGAACTCCAGGCGCTTCTCATCGTCCATCTGCTCGAAGCGTCCCTTCGCCGGCCCGAGGGCGGCGTAGGTCTCCGCCGAGCGCTTCTCATCCGACGCTCCGGCGCCGAGCAGCGCTGGCATCGCGGCCTCGATCTCCTCTGCTCGCAGAACGTCGAAGTCATCGAGGCGACGCCGGGTGTCCCAGAGGATGTTGGGGTCGGTCGGCGGCGCGACGGTGCAGCCGTGGAACTGCTCGAACGCTTCGACGATCTCTTCGGTGTCGTTGCGGAAGTCGAGCACGAAGGTGCTCTCCTTCAGCGGGTGGATGCGGTTCAGGCGTGAGAGGGTCTGGACTGCCGCCAGTCCGACCAGCGGCTTGTCGACGTACATCGTGTGGAGTAGAGGCTGGTCGAATCCGGTCTGGAACTTCTCGGCGACGATCAGCACGCCGTAGTCGGGGGTCGCGAATTCCTCGGCCGTACGGCTCTCGGGGAAGCCGTTCATGTTGCTCTCCGTCAGCGGCTGGCCCGTGCCGTCGTCGATCTTGCCGGAGAACGCGACGAGCGTCTTGATCTCGGTGTAGCCCTTGGCGTTGATGTACTTGTCGATGTTCTGCTTGTAGCGGACCGCGTGCAGGCGGGAGGAGGTCACCACCATCGCCTTGGCGAGCCCGCGCATCTCCTTCGCGGTGTGCGCCCGGAAGTGCTCGACGATGATCTCTGCCTTCTGCGCGAGGTGGTGGGGGTGCAGGCTCACGAACCGCGCGATCGCCCGCCGCGCCTTCTTGGCGTCGTACTCGGGGTCTTCCTCCGTTGCCTTCTCGATCTTCCAGAAGGTCTGGTAGGTCGTGTAGTTGGCGAGCACGTCCATGATGAAGCCCTCCTCGATCGCCTGGCGCATCGAGTAGAGGTGGAACGGTTCGTGCTTGCCGGTCTGGGGGTTCAGCCGCCCGAACATCTCCAGCGTCCGCCCCTTGGGGGTGGCGGTGAACGCGAAGTAGGAGAGGTTGGATTGGCGGCCGCTGCGCGCGTCGACAGATCGGGCGAGGGCCTCCTCGACGGGATCGATCGCCGCCGAGAGCAGGCTGGCATCCTCGGCCTCGGCTGCGGTGAGCTCCACCTCTTCGGCCGCCCCGAGCGCCAGCCGCAGGTCCTTGGCCGCCTCTCCCGTCTGGGACGAGTGCGCCTCGTCGATGACGACCGCGTAGTTGCGGGCCGGGACCGCTCCGATCTTGCCGATCACGAACGGGAACTTCTGCAGGGTGGTGATGATGATGCGAGCCTGCTCGCCTGCCAGCGCCTCGGCGAGCTGGGTGGAGTCCTCGTCGATCTTCACGACCACGCCGCGAGCGTGCTCAAACTGGAAGATCGTCTCCTGCAGCTGTTTGTCGAGGATCACGCGGTCGGTGATGACCACGACCTTGTCGAAGACCTTCTGGTCTTCCGCGGTGTGCAGCGTCGAAAGGCGATGCGCCGTCCAGGCGATCGTGTTGGACTTGCCCGATCCGGCCGAGTGCTGGATCAGGTAGGAGTGCCCGGCGCCGTTCGCGGCGGCGTCCCCCTCGAGCTTTCGCACGGCGTCCCACTGGTGGTAGCGGGGGAAGATCACCCTCTCGGCCGCGCGCCGCGCGCTGACCGAGCCCTTCTCGGGGCGCTCGACGTGGATGAAGCGATGCAGGATGTCGAGCCAGGCGTCCTTGGTCCAGACGCGCTCCCACAGGTAGGAGGTCTTGTGGCCGTTGGGGTTCGGCGGGTTGCCCTTGCCGAGGTTGTATCCGAGATTGAACGGAAGGAATTGTGTGGACTTCCCGTCGAGCTTGGTGGTCATGGCGACCGCATCCGGGTCGACGGCGAAGTGCACGAGCGCACGGCGCCCGAGCGTGACGTTCCTGGGATCGCGGTCGCTGCGGTACTGCTCGATCGCGTGCTCGAGGTTCTGCCCGGTGAGGTGGTTCTTCAGCTCTGCTGTGGCTACCGGGATGCCGTTGAGGAAAAGGCAGAGGTCGACGGTCTTGTTCGAGTCGGGGTCGAACGGAAGCTGACGGGTGACGGTCAGGCGGTTGGCGTCGTAATGAGCGACCAGCTCCGGCGCAAGCCCGAACGCGGGTTTGCGGTAGGAGAGCCGGATCTCGACGTTCTGATCGTGGATGCCATGCCGAAGTACGTCGACCGTTCCACGCTCGTCGAGCTGCTGGGCGAGGCGGTAAACGAACCTTTGTCGGGCGAGCGCGTCGTCACCGCCGTGGGCCTTGACCAGCGTTTCCCACCGTACGCGCTGAGTCTCTTCGATGAAGGCGAAGAGCTCGCGCGTGTCGAGGCCGAGCGTTGCGTCGAAGTCCGGTCGCAAGTGCTGGTCGGTACCAAGCTTGCATACGCCGTAGCCGCCGGTCGAGACAAGGTGGCCACTTATCTCATCCTCGAGGAGTTGCTCGTTGACGGAGCTCATGCGGCTTCGGGAATGTCGAGCTGTCCGATCACAGCTTGAGTAATGAGCGCTTCGCGGCGCTCCTGCAGGATGTCGCTCTGGCGGGCGAGTACAGAGACCGCGCTGTCGTTCGCGCTACGAACCATAGAGAGCTGTCGCGCAATTTCGCGCTGCTGCTCGACCTTGATGTGTGGAACCGGAATGCGATTCATGTCATCGTGCGTGATCTTCTCTCTTGTGCCGCCACTCATGAACCCAATGCGGTCAAAGGTATTAAGATGAAGACTGAGAAACGCCGGATCGACATGGATAGGCCGCAAGACGTGAGCGTGGTTGTTGACCCAGATCTTGCCGCGCACCACTTGGGCGATTGGGTACGTCCGATCACCCAACTGGGCACCGTCCTCGCCCAGCAGGACTAGCTCCTCGTCGAATAGCCAGTCATCGATCCGGTCGACTATTCCGCTTGCGCCATAGTATGGGTAAACACCGTGGCGCTTAGCGCGCTCCTCTCCGTTCAACGGCACGCGCTTGCCGTCAAGGCACAGCACGAGATGGCGCAGCGGGATTGCTCCGTATTTGGCCGTCAGCGTTGACATGGTCGTCTCTGTAAGCGAACGCCACCGTTCCTCCAGCAGATCGACCATACGTCCCTTTGCTGCGATTAGGCCACTGATTCGCGCCGTCTCGCGGTCGAGATAGTCGGCGATCGCCTTCTGAGCGACTATTGGCGGTAGTGGGAGCGGCAGTTCCGCGAGTGTCTCCCACCTCCGGAAGTCAGCACCTCCCTCGCGGATGCCTCGCGCCAAAGCGCGCGGCAAGCCGCTGAAGGACTGGGCGCGAATTACATACGCGAAATACCGCGCATCGCACTCGATCTTGGGTGCGCATACAGTGCAGACCGACGAAATTGCCCCACGGGAATCGGATACGCCGACCGAGCCTCGCAAGATGTCGAGGCCGTGGACCACCAGGTCGCCGGGCTCGACTCCCTGATGACCAGACATGTTGCGCGCCTCGTGATATCCATCCAGTCGCCGGTTAGAGCGTAGGGTCACCTGCCCGTCGGTATAGGCGGTTACCATGGCTGCATCTTCAGGGACTGGCCTTGTCAGTGGGGCAAACAGGCGTCCAAAACGTACCTGCTGGAAGCGACAATAGCCGTCGGCCCAAATCACTCTGAGACCTCGGCCAACAGCCGCTGGATCTCATTCTCCAGCGCCTTGAGCTCTGCGTCGATCTCCTCCAACGGCCGTGGTGGCACGTACTTGTAGAAGTGGCGGGTCAACGGGATCTCATATCCAATCTTGGTCCGGTCGTGGTCGACCCATGCATCGGCCGCGTAGGGCAGCACCTCGTTCCGCATGTAGTCATCGACCGCAGTCCGATACTCCAGCGTGGTGAATCGCCCTGTTGGATCTTCAACGAAGGACACCGGCACGGGAGGTAGGGGAACGTTCTCGCTGTCGCGCAGCTCTGGATCAGGCTCGGGGTGGCCCTTGCGGTCGGTGATGATCGGGGCGTTCTCGTCGCGGACGGCCAGCGCGGACCACAGGGCCTTCTGCGCTGGCGCTCCAAGCTCGAGAACGCCGACCGCCGCCTTGAACGTCGCGACCGCCGCCCGCTGCATGGCAAAGCGCGCACCACGTTCCTCGTCGAGAAGTTCCCTGAGCGCCGACTGCGTGTCCTCCGGCAACTTCTGGATCGGCTTGGCCGCGCACGCAGTCGCGATCGTCTCGTCCGTCACCTCCCACCGCAGCTTCAGTGGCCGCTCGACCGTGATCCGCAGGAAGCCGAACGCCTCGTTGGGGAAGATCTTGACCTTCTCGCCCTCTGTGAAGTCGCCGTACAGCCGCGTGATCTCGTCGATCTGTGCGTCGGAGATCTCCTTGCGCTTTTCGCCGAGGGACTTGCGCATCTTCTCGAAGTACTCGCGCGCATCGACCAGCTGCACCTTGCCGCGGCGCTCGGGTGCCTTGCGGTTGGTCACGACCCAGAAGTAGGTGGAGATGCCCGTGTTGTAGAAGAGCTGGTCGGGGAGCGCCACGACGGCCTCGAGCCAGTCGTTCTCGATGATCCAGCGGCGGATCTCCGACTCGCCCGACCCGGCGGCACCTGTGAACAGCGGCGAGCCGTTGAATACGATGGCCACGCGCGATCCACCTTCCTCGGGCCGCTTCATCTTGGAGATCATGTGCTGCAGGAACAGAAATGAGCCGTCGTTGATGCGCGGCAGCCCCGCGCCAAAACGGCCGTTGAAGCCTTTGGTTTCCGCCTCCTTGCGGACCTCGTCCTCGACCTTCTTCCACTCCACGCCAAACGGCGGATTCGCAAGGAGATAGTCGAAGCGCTCGCCCTCGTGGTGGTCTTCGGAGAAGGAGTTGCCGTATGCGATGTGCGACGCGTCCTGGCCCTTCAACATCATGTCCGAGCGGCAGATCGCGTAGGTCTCGGCGTTGAGCTCCTGTCCGAAGACCTCGAGCCGAGCCCGCGGGTTGAGGGCGCGCAGGTGATCCTCGGCGACCGACAGCATGCCGCCGGTGCCGCATGCGGGGTCGTACAGCGTCTTGACGATGCCGCGCTTGGTGAGCACATCGTCGGCGTCGTCGATGAACAGCAGGTTCACCATCAGCCGGATCACCTCGCGCGGGGTGAAGTGCTCCCCGGCGGTCTCGTTGGAGAGCTCCGAGAATTTGCGGATCAGCTCCTCGTACAGGTAGCCCATCTCGATGTTCGACACCACTTCGGGGTGCAGATCGACGTCGGCGAACTTGCCGATGACCTGGTAAAGGATGTTGGCCCTGCGCAGCCGGTCGATCTGGATGCCGAAGTCGAACTTGTCGATGATGTCCTTTGCGGCCTCGGAGAAGCCGCCGATGTAGAGGTTTAGGGCTTCGGCGATCGTGTTGGGGTCGTCGAGGAGCTTCGTGAACGTCAGCGGGCTCGTGTTGTAGAACTGCTCTTCGGCCACCGCCTGCAGGACCGGCTCGACGTTGTCGATCCTGCCGGCGAGCTGCTTGTGCTTCTTCAGCACCGCCTGCTTGGTGGGCTCGAGCACGCAGTCGAGACGGCGGATGACGGTCAGCGGCAGGATCACCTTGCCGTACTCGGACTGCTTGTAGTCGCCGCGCAGAAGGTCCGCCACGCTCCAGATCAGAGCCGCGTGGTTGCGGGTCGTCTCGCTCTGGCTGCTGGCGGGGGTCGAGGCTGCGGTTGCCATTGTCAGCGCCCAGCCTAACCACGTGGCCGGCTATCCGGGCCGCCGGTGGAAGTGTTCGCTTGGCGTGAACTCAGCGCTCGCCGAGATGCTCGCCGAAGAAAGCGAGGATCCGCCGCCAAGCGTCCTCGGCGGAGGGGTGGTGGTAGCCGAGGCCGGCGACGTGCAGCAGCGGCGTGAGCGCGGGGCCGGCGTTGAAGCGGTTCAGAAAGCTGTGGCCGGCGTCGGGGTACTCCTTGACGTCGTGCTCGACGCCCGCGGCGCTCAGCGCCTGCTCGAGGCGCTCGGCGCGGCCGCGCAGGCCACGGTCGCGGGCGCCGTAGCTCGCGACCACCGGGCACGCGCCCCGCAGCCGTTCGGCGGCGTCGGCGGGGACCTCGCCGTAGTTGACGGACGCCGCCGCGTAGTCGCCGGTCGGCGCGCACAGCAGCGCGAAGCCGCCGCCCATGCAGAAGCCGATGATGCCGATCCGCCCCGTGCAGTCCTCGCGCGCGAGCAGCCACGCGCGCGCCGCGTCGATGTCCGCGAACGCGGGCCCCTTGCCCGAGCGCGACGCGCGCATCGTCGCCACCACGCAGCGGATGCCGCGACCGGAGTACAGGTCGGGGGCCAACGCCAGGTAGCCGGCCGCCGCCAGCCGGTCGGCCTGCTCGCGGATGTCGTCTGAGAGCCCCAGCGCGTCCTGGATCACGACCACCCCCGGATGCGGGCCCGCGCCCACGGGCAGCGCCAGGTAGCCGCCGAGCTCCCCGGACGGCGCCGCGAAATGCAGGTCGGGCATAGCGCGTAAATGTACGCCAACCGTCGATCGACGCTAGGCCGTCGACTCCTCGACGGCGCAGCTGACCTGGCGCTTGCCTTTGCGCTTGGCGTCCATCAGCGCCGAGTCGGCGGCCGCGGCGAGCATGTCCAGCGTCGTGCCGTGGTGGGGGTAAAGCGCGTAGCCGACGGTCGCCGACACGCCGCAGTCGGCGTAGCCGGCGCGCTTGACGGCCGCCTCGACGGCGCGCACGCAGCGCACGCCGAGCGCGTGGCTGGCGGCGGCGTCGACGCCGCGCGCGAGCAGCGCGAACTCGTCGCCGCCGATGCGCGCCACGCAGTCCCCCGGTCGCGTGGCGACGTTCAGCGCGCGCGCGATCGCCAGCAGCACGAGGTCGCCGGCGGCGTGTCCGAAGGTGTCGTTGACGCGCTTGAAGTTGTCGAGGTCGATCATCGCGATCGACAGCGTGGGGGAGTCGCTGCGCGCGCGCGCAAGCTCCAGCGCACGGCTTACGCGCTCGCGGAACGCGCGCCTGTTGGGCAGGCCCGTGAGCGGGTCGTGCGCCGCCATCTCGCGCGCCACGCGCGCCGCCTGCGCGAGCTCGCGCTTGTTGTAGAGGATGATGATCGACAGCACGCCCGCGGTCGCGACCAGTGCGACGAAGGGCACCACGAACTGCAGGCGGGCGTCGCCGCTCGCGTACAGGAACGGGCTCGCGCACACCGCCACCGCTCCCGCCACCCTCAGCATGGCGCCCCGCGGGGCGTAGAAGTAGGCGGCGAAGGCGACCGCGAGGAACACCAGCGGAAGCAGCGGGCTGGTGGTGCCCCCCGTCAGGTACACGCCCAGCGCGATGCCGATCACCGCGAGCGCGTCGGTGGCGGCGTACACGATCGCGCCCAGCGGCGGCCCGAGCGCGAGGATCAGCGCGCTGACGGCCATCGCGAAGGCGATCAACGCCAGCGCGAGCGACAGGTGCGCGTGGTCGGCGTCCGGCATCAGGATCACGATCAGCGTCGTCACCGCCGCGCCCGCCCACGAGGCCGCCCCGACGCGCGTCTGCTCCGGCAGCGAGCGCCACCAGCGGCCTTTGCGATCGCGCCCTGCGTCCGTCTCGCGCCCGCCCGCCGGCTGTCCGCCGACCAGCCTCAGCGGCGGTCCCGCGACGGCGCTCGACTCGGGCGCCACATGCGCCTCTGCCGGGGGCGTAGCCGTCGCTCTCGCTCGCGCCGCCTGAGCCTCGCCGGCGCGGCGTTTGCGCGCCTTCGCGCCGAACATCTCCCTGTCGGCGGCCGTCAGCAGCTCGGAGAGGGTGCGCCCGTCCTCGGGACACATCGCGCAGCCGACGCTGCCCGAGACCACGCGGTCTGAGACGCCGGTGCGCGCAGCTGCGATCTGGACGGCCTGCGCGCATCGCGTGGCGAGCGCTTCGAGCTCGATCCTGCTCGTGCGCGACACGAGCACCGCGAACTCGTCGCCGCCGATGCGCGCCACGCAGTCGCGCTCGTCGGTCAGCTCCAGCAGCTCGCTGCCGACCCTGCTCAGCAGCTCGTCGGCGCCCGTGTGGCCGTAGGCCGTGTTGACGGCCTTGAACTCGTCGACGTCGATGATCAGCACCCCGGTGCCGGCCGTCGGCGGGTGCGCGCTCGCGCGCTCACGCAGGCTGCGCAAGTTGTGAAGCCCCGTCAGCGGGTCCGACAGCGCCTGCTCGCGGGACTTCAGCTCGGCGAGCAGCAGACTTCGCTTGCGGTAGCCGATCACCAGCGCCATCCCCCACAGCGCCGCCAGCAGCACGAGCAGATGGCCGGGGAACTGCGTTCCCTGCAGCGACGTGTCGTAGACCGCGGGAGATGCCGCCAGCACGGTCACGAGCACGAGCTGGCAGGCCGCGTGCCTGATGCGGAAGAAGTACGCCGCATACAGCACCGTGAAGAAGTACATCTCGATGAACCCGCTGCTCGCGCCTCCGGACCACAGGCACGCCAGCCACACCGACACCGATCCGAGCGCCGTGAAGATGTTCGTCAGCACGTACAGCGCACGATTGGACGCGGGGCGGAACACGAGGAACGTGAAGGTCGCCGCGCACAGGCCCGCACCGGCCAGCGCGCGCAGCTGCACAACGTGCAGGGTGCCACCGCCCGGCAGCAGCGTCGCCACCGCGATCGTGCAGCCGCCCGCCAGCCACATCGCGATCGGCGTCCACACGCGAAGACCGTGCTCGTCGCGCGGCTCGACGCCCGGCATCCCCCGCGCCGGCTGCTCGCTTGTGCTGGGCATGTAACAGGGGTCGGTTCGCGCGGGCCGGGGCGTGACCCCTACGAAACAGGCGTGGACGTATCGTCAGCGGCTCATCGGGGCCGCAGCGGAGGCCGCGGGCGGGGATCTGGCAGCTCAGCGGAGGGCGCGCGCGCGGATCTCGTAGCGGTCCTCGGAGACCACCGTGCGATCGCGCCCGGCGCGCTTGGCGTTGTACAGGGCGGTGTCGGCGCCCTGCAGGATCGTCTCGACGTCGTGTGGCGCGACCGCGGCGACGATCCCCGCGCTCACCCGCACGGCCGGCAGCCCGCCGGGGTGCTCGGCCGCGAGCGCGCCGCGCACGCGCTGCGCGTACACCTCCGCGTCGGAGCTGGTGCTGGCAGGCAGCAGCACGACGAACTCGTCTCCGCCGAAGCGCGCCGCCACGTCGATGTCCCTGGACTGCGCCGCAAGCAGCGCGCCCATGCGTTCGAGGACCCGGTCGCCGACCTCGTGTCCGAACTCGTCGTTGATGCGCTTGAAGTAGTCGATGTCGAACGCGATCGCCGCGATCGAGCGGTCCTCGCGGCGGGAGTGCGCGAGCTCGAAGGAGGCGCGCTCCTCGAAGCCGCGCCGGTTGAGCAGCCCGGTGAGGGCGTCCGTTCGCGCCTCGTCAGCCAGGTGCGTCAGCAGCAGGTCGTTGCGGCGCACGAGCGTCAGCACGACCACCGCCACGACCGACACGGACACCATCACGTCGACCCAGCGGCCGGGGTAGCTGCTGGTGGCGGGCAGTGACAGCAGCGTGAGCGCGTGGGCCACGCCGACGCACGCGACGATCGAGATCGCGCCGCGGCGCCCGAAGAAGAACGTCATCCACAGCACCGGCCACACGTACAGGATCGCGCCGTCGCCCGCGCCGACGGTGGCGCTCAGCGCGTACGCGATCATCGCCACGCCGATCGGCCCGAGCGCCGCCAACGCCGGGCGGGGCAGCCGCGGCCCGACCAGAACGAGCACCGCGGTCGCGGCGATCGAGACGAGCACGGGGACGATCGCGAAGCTGGGGTCGCCGGGGAGGAAGCCCTCGATCGAGCCGTCGAACGCCGCGCCGCCGTACATCGCCGCCGCGGTGTACGCCATCAGCCGTTTGTTCATGCGCAGCTTGTCGAGCGAGGGGCTCACCAAGCCCGTTATCGGCGCGAGGCTGCCGATAGACAAGCCCGGCGCGCGCAACGCCGCTGTGCGTGCACGAGACGATGCCCGGCCGCGGATCGCGCAGCCCGGCGCGCGATCCGGCTCCCGCGCACGAGCGCAGAGCCGACGTCGGGACTCGAACCCGAGACCCCCTCCTTACCATGGAGGTGCTCTACCAGCTGAGCTACGTCGGCCTGGCGCCTCGCATCCTAGCGCCGAGGTGGCCTGGCGTACCAGTAGCTGTCAGGCCGGCCAGCATCTGCGGCTAGGTGGCGGCGCCGCACCGCCTTGGCAACGCGCCGAGCGGGGGGTTTCCTGGTCGCTAGCCGCGTCGCGGTGGTCGTGTGTGGGACGAGCGTTCTAGCTGGGGCTGGTGAGCTCGCCGAGGACTGCTTGGGACTCTGTGAGGCTTGAGGTTAGAATCTGTCTGGAGACTTCCAGGAGTTGGAAGATGCGGGGGTCGCGGACGGTGTAGTAGACACTGGTGCCTTCGCGGCGGCCTTCGAGGATGCCGTGCTTGCGAAGCGCGCCGAGGTGTTGTGAGGTTCCGCTTGAGTCCATTTGCAGCTCGTTCTGTAGGTCGCCGACGGTGCGCTCGCCGTCTTTGAGGAGCTCGAGGATGCGGACTCGCACGGGGTGGCCGAGGATGCGGAAGAACTCGGCCTTCATCTGGTAGACGGCGCGGCGCTGGACGGCCTCGCCCGCCGCGCTGTCGCGTGAGCGCGAGCTCATTGCAAGGCTGCTTGGGGAGAGGTTCTGCTCATAGGGCTTGTGCCGTGCGCAATCGTATCGGTGGCATCCGGCGGGTCTCCTGTCTCCCATCCAGAACGCTCGAGCTCCAGTCCGTCGTGAAATGGGTCCGGCGCTGGGCCCCCGCCGTTGTCTTTAGACGGCGAGTGCCTCGAGGTTGAAGCCGCTGACGAGGTCCTCGAGGTCTTGGGCGGTGCCGGCGACCTGCCTGGCTGAGCTTGCGACCTGCTCGGTCGAGGCGCTGGTTTGCTGGGTGGAGGCGGAGACTTGTTGTGCGGAGGCGGAGGATTGCTCGGCGACGGACGCGACCTCGGCGGTCGAGGTCGCGAGCTGCTCGAGACGCTCGTTGATGTCGCTGACGCTGCCGCCGATCGCGGTGAACGCTTCGCGCGCCTGCTCGACGACCGCGGAGCCGTCCTCGGTGAGGCTGACGCTCTCCTGCACGACGGTGACCGCCTTCTGCGTCTCGCCCTGGATGTCGGCGTTGAGCTCGGAGATCTGCTGCGCGGCGCCCTGGGATTCCTCTGCGAGCTTGCGTACCTCCTCGGCCACGACCGCGAAGCCGCGGCCCTGCTCGCCCGCGCGTGCCGCCTCGATCGCGGCATTCAAAGCGAGCAGGTTCGTCTGCGAGGCGATCCCGGTGATCGTCTCGACGATGCCGCCGATCTGCTCGGACTTCGCGGCCAGGCCCTTCATCGTCTCGCTGACCTGCGCGGAGGAGTCGCGCACGGAGACCATCGCGTTGGTCACCTTCTCGGCGGCGCCGAGCCCGTCCGTGGAGAGCGTCTGCGCCTCGGCGGCCGCCTGCGCGGCGCTTTCCGCGGCGCCCTTCGCCTCGTCGATCATGCGCACCTGGCGCTCGGCGCCCTGCGCGACGTCGCCGACGGCGTTGGCGATCTCCGCGATCGCCTTGCTCGTCTCCTCGGCCGAGGAGGTCATCTGCCCGGACGCGTCGCGCAGCGTCTCCAGGGCCTTGACGATCCCCCGCAGCTGCGCCTGCACGAGACCCTTCAGCTCGCTGCTCTTATCGGACAGGTCGAGATCCTGGCTCTCGACGACGATCTTCGACAGATCGACGCCCATCGCCTCGAACGTGTCGAAGTAGAACGCGTCAACGATCGCCTGCATGTCCGCGCTCATCACCACCAGGATCGCGCGCTCTGCATCAGCACGAAAGTCGGCGCGCTCAGGGAAGCTACGCGTCAAATACTCGCGAACGAGATCGAAATACGTCGGATAGCTACCCAGATACCACTTGATCGGAAGGTTGATCTCGTTGTGCAGCTTGCCGACCCGCAGACGCTGCTCAAAGTACTCCACGCCGAACTTGCCGCCCCGCGCCGCCTCCTGGAAGATCAGGCGGAAATAGCCCGCCTGCGCCTTCTCCAGCCCCTGGCGCTGCACCTCCAGCGAGCGACCCGCA
Source organism: uncultured Solirubrobacteraceae bacterium (assembly GCA_963756205.1). Classification (GTDB taxonomy): domain Bacteria; phylum Actinomycetota; class Thermoleophilia; order Solirubrobacterales; family Solirubrobacteraceae; genus Palsa-744. The sequence goes on along the minus strand of CAVWMU010000002.1, from coordinate 564,433 downwards.
CCCTCCGCGTAGGCGGCGAAGAACTTGCGCGTCGGCTCGAACGAGAACTGAAAGTCATAGAACTCCTTCGCCAACGGCGCCGCCGTCTCCGCCGCCCACGAGTCGAGCTCCTTCAGGACCGCCACGTCCTCCTTCGTCAGCCGCATGAACTGCCTGCGCAGCCCAAGATTGGTCTCGTTGATACGGAACAGCTCAGCGAGTGTCGCCATCAGAAAACCCTCCAAGGTCGAGGCATAACAGAGCATCGTTATCTTCGAAGCTCATTAGCTTCGACGCGTGGTTTCTAGCAGCGGGTTCGGACACAACGGCACTTATCTGTCCCCAAATGTCATTTGCCGTTTGAGCTGGTCCATCGCTCCGTGCTCTCAAGTCCTCACGCGCGGCGGCCGATAGACCTCCTTGACCGAGCCGTCCGGGCGGATCCCGGACTCAGCGGCTCTCCACGGACCGGACAACGGAGGAACACAATGAGCACGGACCTCGCAGACGCGCACGGCGGACAAGTTGTCGTGTGCTCACTGGCCGGCGATGAGTACGCGCTCCCAATCGCCAGGGTACGCGAGATCATTCGCTACGCAAAGCCGCGCTCGATCAGTTCCCGCATCGCATGGGTGCGCGGCGTGATCAACCTCCGCGGCCGGACCGTCCCCGTCTGCGACCTCGCCGCCCGCCTCGGAGCAGCCGAGCACGACAACACTGACAGCAGGATCATGATCATCGAATCCTCAACAGACGTCGCCGGCGTAATCGTCGACGCCGTCTCCGAGGTAACCACCTTCGACGAGAGCCAAATCGATCCACTGCCCGCAGGCAGCCCCGACTTCTTCCAAGCCGTCGCCAAGCTCGACGACCGACTGATCGTCGTCCTCGACCCCGAGCACATGCTCGCAGACATCGCGACAAAGACACCCGACCAGCAGGACAACACACCAGCGCTCCCGCTCCCAGCCGCCGCATGAAGTAGGTGGCTCGCCGCACCCGATGAGGTGCTCGTCGATGTCGAAGGTTGGCCGCGGCCGGGCTCGCTCAGCCGATCCCCTCGAGCAGCTCGCCAGGCGACTCCAACTGCAGGCCGCGGGAGAGGATCACGATCGTCTCAAGACGCGGCGAGCGCTTGCAGCGCTCCAGCAGGCTGATCTCGGTGCGGTGCAGGTTGCAGATGTCCGCAAGCGCCTCCTGCGAGAGGCCTGCCCGATCGCGGTGATGCCGCAGGTTCGCGGCAAATTGCTTACGGACAGTTTCCACCGTTCCAACTCTCGCGCTGCGCAGACGAAAGTTCCACAGACAACTGTCATAGATAGTTGGCTACCCAATGCCGTTGGATACAAGACAGAAACACGAAGGTATCATGTAGACAAGTGTCGGTCAGCATGCGGCGAACGCTGCGCGGTAGACCGTGCGCGGCCAGGCATCGACGCTGTCGCCACGAGGCGCGCGCGGCGGCCGACTCGGCGCGACGCGCTGAGCAGGCTCGCGAGCCCGCGCGATCGGCGCTATACGCTGTCGAGCCGATGCGAATCAACGTCACCGACGAGTACGTCGAGGTGCGGCTCTCGCTGTGGGAGAAGCTGCTCGGGCTGATGCGCAGCATCCGCGTCGCGCGTGCCGACATCGGCGACGTGCACGTCGTCGCCGACCCCGTGCGCGAGGCCATGAGCTCGGGCATCAAAGTCGGCCTGCGCGTGCCCTGGCTCTGCTATGTCGCCCGCACGATCCGCCTCGACGAAGCGTTCGTCGTGCGCCGCCACGTTCCCGGCCTGTCGTTCGCCGTCGACAACGGCACCGTGCTGCACCGCGTGCTCGTCAGCACGCGCGACGCCGACGAGCTCGCCCGCCGGCTGCAGGGATCCTGAGCCGCGCCCCGGGCCCTCCCGGCGCGCGGTCGCGCACGGAGCCGGCCGCCGGTGCGGCGATGCTTCCCGGGCTCGCGATCAGGGCGCGTTCTCGGCGCTGCGCAGCCCGCTCAGCATCCACATCCCGAACAGCACGATCGAGCCGAGCGCGCACGCGAACGCCAGCGCCGTGTGGTCGTGCACGCCGGATATCAGGCCGCGGCCCGCATCCAGGAACGCCGTCGCCGGGTTGACGCTCGCGACCGCATGGATCCAGCCTTTCAGCAGGCTCAGCGGCACGTACACCGGCGCCAGGAACAGCAGCAGGAACACCGGCGTCTGCATCAGCGGGCCCGCCTGGATCGAGCGGAAGCGGAACGCCACGCCCGCCGCCCAGCCGTAGCCCACCAGCGTCAGCAGCAGCGCCAGCCCGTACAGACCGAACACGTCCACGCCGTCGCCCGTGATGCGCATCCCCGCCGCCAGCGCCACCGCGCTCACCACGCTCAGCGTGATCGCCGCGCGCGTCAGCGCCACCAGCGCGTAGCCCAGCGCGATCCCGCGGCGATCCTCCGCCGCCAGCATCAGCCGCCGCGCGAAGCCGCTTTCGAAGTCGAACGCCAGCGTGAAGCCCGTGAACAGCCCGCCGAACATCGCCGCCTGGCACAGCACGAACACGAACTGGAACGCCGTGTAGCCAGCCGGGAAGTCGAGGCCGCGCAGCGTCCCCAGCGCCGACAGGCCGCCCGCGAAGCTCGCCAGGAACACCAGCGGGAACACCAGCGACGGCACGAACAGGTCCGGCCTGCGCACGTACGTGTGCAGGCTGCGCCAGGCGATCGTGCGCGCCACGCGCCACAGGCCACCGTGACTGTTCATGCAGCGCATCCTGGGCTCGCAGGGCAAGCCGGGCAAGGACGCAGGGAGCGTGGCGTGCTACGCACGCGAGCGACCGAGGACGCAGGTCCGGCGCCGCTATGCGAGCCCAGGATCATGTCCGCTGCAGCCTCGTGCGCAAGGCGCCCGTGACGGCGAGCAGCGCCACCAGCGTCAGGCCCACCGCCACCGCGAAGCCGCGCCACAGCGCCGTGCCGTCCCACCCGTATATGTACAGGCTGCGAAAGCCCTCGATCAGATACGAGATCGGGTTGACGTTCGCCACCGTGTGAAACCAGCCGGTCTTCAGCAGGTTGCGCGGCAGGCTGCTCGACGACAGGAAGATGAACACGAAGAACAGCGGGAACAGGCCCTGCACCGCCTCGCCCGAGCCTGTCTGCAGCGCCGCCGCGCAGCCCAGCGCGCCGAAGCCCACCGCCGTCAGCGCGCCCAGCGTGAGGATCACAGGCACGCCGCCCAAGCCCGCGTCCAGGTGTGCGCCCGCCACCGCGCCCATCAGCATGTACACCGCCGACTGCAGCACCCCCAGCGCCGCCACCCCCACGAGCAGGCCCGCGATCAGCGACACCCGCCGCAGCGGCGTCAGCGCCAGGCGGTTGAAGAAGCCGCTCTCGATGTCCTCCGCCAGGTTCGTGCCGGTGTTGATCAGCGAGAACATCCCGCCCTGGATGAACGCGACCGCGATCGCGAAGGAGATGTAGGAGTGCGTCGGGAACCCCTTCAGGTACGTCGCCGCCTTCAGCCCGCTCGCGTTCACCGCCAGCAGGATCAACGGGAAGAACACGATCGGAAACAGCTGGAAGGGCTGGCGCAGCGTCTTGCGCATCGAGCGCCGCGCCAGCACGCCGATCTGCGTCGCGTGCTCGCTCACGCGTGCGCCGACACAGGATCCGGTTGCTCGTCCTGCGCGTCCTCGCCGTCGCCCGCGCCCTCCAGCGAGCGCCCCGTCTTCGCCAGGAACACGTCATCGAGCGTCGGCGTGTGCAGCCGCAGGTCCGCGATCGCAAGACCCTCTGCGTCCAGCGCGCGCACGATCTCCGCTACGTCGCCGATGCCCTCCGCCAGGCGCACCGCGACGCCGCTGCTCGACGCCGCCGCCCGCTCGCCAAAGCGTCCCAGGACCGTCGCCGCGCGCTCGCGCTCGCCGGGATCGTGCGGGATCACCTCCACGCTCGGGCGCCCGATCGACGCCTTCAGCTCCGCCGGCGTGCCCTCCGCCACGATCCTGCCGCGGTCGATGATCCCCACGCGGTCCGCCAGCACGTCCGCCTCCTCCAGGTACTGCGTCGTCAGGAACACCGTCATGCCGTCGTTCGCCAGCCTGCGCACCTCATCCCACAGCGCCGCGCGGCTCTGCGGGTCAAGGCCGGTCGTCGGCTCGTCCAGGAACAGCAGCCGCGGGCCGTGCACCAGCGCGAGACCCAGGTCAAGGCGGCGCTTCATCCCGCCCGAGTAGCCGCCCACCTTGCGGTCGGCCGCGTTCGTCAGCCCCACGCGCTCGAGCAGCTCGGCGCCGCGCCGTTCGCCGTCGGCCTTGCCGAGTCCGTGCAGCGCGCTCTGCAGGCGCATGTGCTCGCGGCCCGTCAGGAACGGGTCCAGCGCCGACTCCTGCAGCGACGCCCCGATCGCACGGCGCACCGCCGGCCCTTGGCGCACCACGTCCAGCCCCGCCACCCGCGCGCTGCCGGCAGTCGGCGGCAGCAGCGTCGTCAGCACCAGCACCGTCGTCGACTTGCCAGCGCCGTTGGGGCCCAGGAAGCCGTAGATCTCGCCCGGCGCCACGCGCAGGTCGATACCGTCGACCGCGCGCACGCCACCCTTGAAGTCGCGGATCAGCCCCTCGACCTCGATGCCGTTCTCGCCCATCGCCGGGTTCGCGTTCACAGCGCCACCTCGGTCGCGGGCTTGCCGGCGACCGGGCGGGGCGAGGGCGAGGGCTCGACGCGCAGCAGCCGCGCGGGCATATGCGGCAGCCACCAGTTCCAGCTGCCGAACAGCGACACCACCGCCGGCACGAGCAGCGCGCGGATCACCGTCGCGTCGAGCAGGATGCCCGCCGCGAGGCCCGTCGCGAGCACTTTGATTTCCGTCTCCGGCCCCGACGCCAGCGACACGAACGCCAGGAACAGGATCAGCGCGGCGCTGGTCACCAGCCGGCCCGTGCGCCCGATGCCGCGCACCACCGCCGTGTCGGTCTCGCCGGTCGCGTCGTACTCCTCGCGCATGCGCGCCAGGATGAACACCTCGTAGTCCATCGACAGGCCGAACAGGAACGCGAACACCATCAGCGGGATCCACGACGTGATCGAGCCCGTCGCCGAGATCCCCCAGATGAGGCTCGAGCCGTGGCCGTTCTGCCACACCAGCTCGAGCACGCCCCACGCCGCGCCGACGCTGATCACGTTCAGGATCACCGCCTTCAGCGGCAGCAGCAGCGAGCGGAACGCGCGCGCGAGCAGCACGAACGTGATCAGCGCGATCAGCGCGATCATCAGCGGGAAGTTGCCGTACACGGCGTCGATGAAGTCGCGGTTCTGGGCGGGCAGCCCGCCGACGCGCACGCCGGGACCGCTGGAGTGCGCCGCCGCCTGCACGCGCGTCAGCGTGCTGCGCGCGCTCGCCGTCGATGCGTCGGCGCTCGTGAACGCGTCCACCACAGCCGCCCCCTTCGCCCGCCACTGCGGCGAGTCGGGCGCGACAGCGCCGTGCACGCCCGGCACCGCCGCCAGCGCCCGCGCGACGCCTTCCGGCGAGGTGGAGCCGTCGACGAGCACCTCGTTCGGCAGCAGCACGCCCGCGCCGATGCCCGAGCGCTCCAGCGCGACCAGCCCCTGCTTGGCCTGGCCCTGCTTGGCGATCGTGTTCACGTTGGAGATGCCCAGCTGCAGGTCGCTCGCCGCGAGCACCAGCGCGGCGAGCACCAGCGCCGCGCCGAGCGCCGCCACCCAGCGGCGGCGCACCACCAGCCCCGCCCACGCCGTCCACGAGCGGCTCGCGTTGTCGTCGTCGCGGATGTGCGGCCAGTCCAGGCGCGCGCCGAGCTTCGCGAGCACGACCGGCAGCAGCGTCATCGCCACGATCACGCTGATCAGCGGGATCAGCATGCCGCCGTAGCCCACCGAGCGCAGGAACGGCAGCGGCAGCGCGATCAGCGCCAGCAGGCCGATCGCCACGGTCGTGCCGCTGAACACCACCGCGCGGCCCGCCGTCTGCATCGCCCGTTCGATCGCCGCGTCGCCGCCGAGGCCATGCGCGCGCTCCTCGCGCCAGCGCACGACCACCAGCAGCGAGTAGTCGATCGACACGCCCAGGCCGATCAGCGCGATCAGGTACTGGACGATCGGCGAGACTTCGGTGATCGCCGTCAGGCCCCACACCACCAGGAACGTGGTCATGATCGAGACGATCGCCATCATGATCGGCACGAGCGCCAGGAACGAGCCGAACACGAACGCCAGCACCAGCAGCGCCCCGAGGCCGCCCAGCAGCGCCTCCAGCAGCACGCCCGGCCCGTTGCCGCCGCCGCTCTGCACCGCCAGCGCGTCGAAGCCAGTCAGGTGCACCGGGGCGCCCGCGATCGTCACGCCCCGGAATGCCGCGCCCGCCCTTTCCGCGGCCTTGGGGTTGTCTTCGAAGGCCTGCGTCGGGTCGGGCGGCGGGTAGGCGATCACGAACGTCGTGCGCCGGTCGCCGGAGAGGAACGCGCTGCTGCGCGTGCTCGCGTAGCCCGCCAGGCGCGCGCCCGGGAGCGTGCGCGCCATGCGCGCTTCCACCGCGCGCAGTTCCCGCTGTACCGCGGGGGATTCGACCGAGGTCCTCGCGGGGAGCGTCACCACCGCCAGCAGCGGCGCGCCGTTGCCACCCGTTCGGTGGAAGTCGCGCGCGATCTGCTGGTTGGCGAGGAAGCCTTCCCTGCCCGGCACCGTGAACTTCTGCTTCAGCGCTTTGCTCGCCGTCCCCGCCGAGGCCATGCCGACGAGCGTCAGCACGAGCCAGAAGGCCACGACGATGCGTTTGTGCGCAAGGACCCAGCGCGTTATCCGTGCCATTGTCAGCGTCCTTTCCTCGCCGGCAGGCGTGCCCGCCATGGATATCAAGTACGACTGTGACCGGCGGCCGGTCTGGAGCTCATCGCGCGCGCTCGGGTCAGGGGCCGTCGCGCTCGGGGACGGGGACCTTGTGTTCGAGCGCACAAACCTTCACGCGTGTAATGGTTCCGATCAGAACAATCTATATCATAAGTAGTTCCGTTGGAGTATGATCGTGTGATGAAGGTGTCCGCGGAGCTGGGGGATGCCGATGCCGATGCCGCCCCGCCGGCGGCGACTGCCGACATGTCGTCGATCCCGCGCCGCGACGTGCCCGCGGACATGCCCGCGCGCCTGCCGCCGTCGCCCGGCTCGGACGCGCCGTTCCGCTCCGTCGGCTTCTCGCTGTCCTCCGTCGGGTACGCGGTCGCGCGGCGCTTCCGCGAAACGCTCGCGCCGCTTGCGCTCGAACCGCGCGAGTTCGCGCTGTTGCGCGCGGTTGGCGTCGCCGAGGGCATCTCCCAGCAGGCGGCCGGCGAGCGCCTGCAGATCCCGCCCAGCCGCATGGTCGCGTTCGTGGACGCGCTCGAGGCCCGCCAGCTGCTCGAACGCCGGCCCAACGCGCGCGACCGTCGCAAGCGCGCGCTGTACCTCACCCCCGAAGGGCGTCAGCTGCTCGAGCGCGCGCTCGAGCTGGCGATGAGCTTCGAGCGCCATCTGTGCGCGCTGATCGGCGACGACGAGCGCCAGCAGCTGCTCAACCTGCTGCTGCTCGTGGGCGTGCAGCTGGGGGTGCCGCCGGGCACGCACGCCGCGCACCTGGACCCGGCCTGCGCCGAGGAGTAGCCGCCACGCCGTGCGCTTCGCGCGCGCGGCTGGAGGATGGCGGGGGGAGGATTCGAACCTCCGAAGGCAGAGCCAACGCGTTTACAGCGCGTCCCCTTTGACCGCTCGGGAACCCCGCCGGGGGTGAGGAAGTGTAGAAGCTACACGGCGGCCTGATCGGCCGCCGTGCGTGGCTGCGCCAGTTTAGGACGCCTCGCGCAGCTGCTGGGCTTCGGGGAGCGTTTGCAGCTTCTTCAGCGTCCTGTTCTCGATCTGGCGGACGCGCTCGCGGGTGATGTTGAACGCGCGCCCGACCTCCTCGAGCGTGCGCGAGCGCCCGCCGACGATGCCGTAGCGCATCTCGATGACCTCGCGCTCGCGCCGCGGCAGCGACGCGAGCACGCGGGTGACGTTCTCGCGGCGCAGGGCCTCGGAGGCGATCTCGAACGGCGATGCGGCGGACACGTCCTCGACGAAGTCGGCGAGCGCGGAGTCGTCCTCCTCGCCGACGGGCTTCTCGAGCGAGATCGGCTGCTGGGTGATGCGCATGATGTCGCGCACCTCGCGCACGGTGCAGTCGAGCTCGGCGGCGAGCTCCGCGGGGCTCGGCTCGCGCCCGAGCTGCTGGATCAGCCGCCTTTCAGCGTGGATGAGCTTGTTGAGGCGCTCGACCATGTGCACGGGGATGCGGATCGTGCGGCCCTTGTCGGCGAGCGAGCGCGTGACCGCCTGGCGGATCCACCAGGTGGCGTACGTGGAGAACTTGTAGCCGCGGCGGTAGTCGAACTTCTCGACCGCGCGGATCAGCCCCAGCGAGCCCTCCTGGATCAGGTCGAGCAGCGTCAGGCCGCGACCGACGTAGCCCTTGGCGATCGACACCACCAGGCGCAGGTTGGCCTCGACCATGTGCTGCTTGGCGGCGATGTCGCCGCGCTCGATGCGCTTGGCCAGCGCGACCTCCTCTTCGGCGCTGAGCAGCGGCACGCGCCCGATCGAGCGCAGGTACAGGCGCAGCGAGTCGAGGCTCGGCTCGACCGCCAGGTCGAGGTCGGGGCGCCGCCCCGCGCCCTTCAGGGCGAGCTCCTCAAAGCGAGTCTGTAGCTCGCCGGCCTGCTCGTGCTCCTCGTCGGGCTCGCCGACGACCGCGAGCGCGTGGTCGGGCTCGGCGGCGCCCAGCGAATCGTCGTCGCCACCGTCGCGGGCGCCCGTCCCGGCCGCGTGCGCGTGCAGCTCGGGCGCGGATTCCCCCGGGGCGAGCACGTCGATCCCGTGCTCCTCCAGGTATCCGAGCAGGTCGTGCGCCTGCTGGCTGGAGAGCTCGGCCTCCTCCAGCGCGCCCGCCAACGCGTCCGCCGTGATGAAGCCCCGGTCCTGGGACTCGGCGATGATCCCCTGCAGCTCCTCCAGCTCGACCACGGCTGTGTCCGCGGTCCCCAACAGACCCTCAAGCCTCTCGCTCAACTGGTCCTCCCAACGACCCAATCCGACCCCATCGCAGCGGATGCTCCGCTACGACCTCCCCAGCTCTCCGCTAAGCCTCCCGTGCGTTGCGTTGCAATTGGTTCGTCTCGTTGCGTCTCGCCTGCTGTCGAGTCCCCCCCTTCCCACATTCCGTGAGCGGACTCGATCGGCTGCGTGGCGATTGATACCAGAAATTCGCCGCCATGGGGTTGGCTTGCGGTCGCGCGCCGGCGGCGGGCCGGTCGCGCGCTAGGCTTGGCCGCGGTGCGGGCTACACGGCCGACCTCCACGCTGTCTCCCACCCGGGGCGCGGGCGACGATGTCCAGGCGCGCGAGCCGGGCGTCGCGGTGGCGCTCTCGCGCGTGGGCGTGACGCGGCGTCGAGAAGGTGGTGCGCATCCACGACGAGCTGTTCCTGGCGCGGCTGGACTGCTTCGTGGACCTCAGCCGCGACCAGAAGGGCGCGCACATGTCGCGCTTCGACGAGGTCGTCAACGAGGCGATCGGCGAGGTGGTGCTCAGCGAGTCTCCGTTCCGCGCGGAGACGCTCGCGCGGCACATCGCGGAGCTGGTGCGCGCGCGCCAGGATGCCGAGCGCGCGGAGGTGAGGATCGCGGCGCGCTATCCCGAGCACAAGCTGGCGCCGGTGTCGGGCATCCAGACGCAGGAGATCTACACGCTGCACGGGCGCGCGGTGGCGTTCGAGCACAGCACGCGCGGCACGGTCGGCGTGTCGGCGACCGGCATGACGGCGTGCCCGTGCGCGCAGGAGCTGGTGGCGGCGCGCGCACGCGAGCGCCTGGTCGCGCAGGACTTCTCGGCGGAGCAGATCGACGCGATCCTCGAGAGCGTGCCGGTGGCCACGCACAACCAGCGCGGGCTGGCGACGCTCGAGATCGGCTGCACGCAGGAGCGCGCGGCGGAGATCGACGCGGCGAGCCTGCTGGCGATCGCGGAGGCGAGCATGTCGTCGGAGATCTACGAGCTGATGAAGCGCTCGGACGAGGTCGAGGTGGTGGAAAAGGCCCATCGCCGGCCGCGCTTCGTCGAGGACTGCGTGCGCGAGATGATCGCCGGCGTGGTGAACACGTTCGCGAACCTGGACGGCGCGAGCTTCGTTGCGGCCCGCCAGGAGAACCTGGAGACGATCCACCAGCACAACGTGGTCGCCGAGCGCCACGGCCTGCTTTCGGAGCTGCGCGCGGAGATCGACTCGGGCGTGCCGAGCGCCCACCAGACGACGCTCGAGGAGTGGCTGAACGCGGGCGCCGGCGCGTAGCGCGCTTCAGCCGTCGGCGGGCGCGCCGGCCTGCTGCATGCGCCGGCGCAGGCCGAAGAAGTAGTCGAGCCCGGAGAGCACGGTGACGAGCACGGTCAGGTACAGCAGCGCGGTCACCCACACGGGCTGGCCGTGGACGGCGATGACCGCGAGGATGGCGAGGATCTGCAGGCACGTCTTGACCTTGCCGAACATGCTGGCTGCCATCACGACGCCGGCCTGCGTGGCGGCGAGGCGCAGCACGGTGACGGCGAGCTCGCGCGTGATGATGACCATGGCGATCCACGCGGCGAGGCGGTGCAGGGAGACGAGCGAGATGAGCGCGGCGACGATCAGCAGCTTGTCGGCGAGCGGGTCCATGAGCTTGCCGAAGGTGGTGATGGAGTCGCGCGCACGGGCGAGATAGCCGTCGATGAAGTCGGTGAGCGAGGCGAGCGCGAAGACGATGGCAGCGATGACGTCGCCGTCGGGCGTGTTGCCGAGCAGCGCGACGACGAGCGCGGGCACGAGCATGATCCGCAGCACCGTCAGCACGTTGGGGAGGTTCAGCGGGAACACGGCTGTTGCCATTATGTCCGGGAACCACCTCGCTTGACGACCACCGACCGATACCCTGACGGGCACACGCAGGAGAGGAGCTGAACATGATCACTCGCACGCTCGGACCGGAGGGACCGGAGGTATCTGCGATCGGCCTCGGCTGCATGGGCATGTCGGCGTTCTACGGCGCGGCCGACGAAGACGAGGCGATGCGCACGATCGACCGCGCGCTGGAGCTCGGCTGCAACTTCCTGGACACGTCGGACATGTACGGGCCGCACACCAACGAGCGCCTGGTCGGCCGCGCGATCAAAGACCGCCGCGAGCAGGTGTTCCTGGCGACGAAGTTCGGGATCAGGATCGAGCGGGGCGCGGACGGGACGCCGGTCCGCTCGATCGACGGCAGCCCGGAGTACGTGCGCGCGGCGTGCGACGCGTCGCTGCAGCGGCTGGGCGTCGATCACATCGACCTGTACTACCAGCACCGCGTGGACCCGAAGACGCCGATCGAGGACACGGTTGGCGCGATGGCGGAGCTGGTGGCCGCCGGCAAGGTCCGCCATCTCGGGTTGTCGGAGGCGAGCGCGCAGACGATCCGCCGCGGGCACGCGGTGCACCCGATCACGGCGGTGCAGAGCGAGTACTCGCTGTGGACGCGCGACGTGGAGCCGGAGATCATGCCGACGCTGGATGAGCTGGGGATCGCGCTGGTGGCGTACTCGCCGCTGGGGCGCGGCTTCCTGTCGGGGCGCTTCAGCTCGCCGGAGGAGCTCGACGAGGGCGACTTCCGCCGCTACGGCCCGCGCTTCACGGGCGAGAACCTGCTGGAGAACCGCAAGCTGGCGGAGATCGTGCGCGAGCTGGCGAGCGAGAAAGGGCTCACGCCGGGGCAGCTGGCGCTGGCGTGGGTGCTGCACCGCGGCGAGCACATCGTGCCGATCCCGGGGACCAAGCGCGTGTCCTACCTCGAAGAGAACCTCGCGGCGGCGGACGTGCAGCTGAGCGCGGAGGACGTCGAGCGGATCGCCGAGACGGTCCCCACGGCGACGGGCGCGCGCTACGACGAGCAGGGCATGCGGTCGGTCAATCTGTGAGGTGGGCGGGGCAGCGACCGTCGGCTACGGCGCGCCGGCGCTCGCGCGCGAGCGGTGCTGGGCGTGAACGTGGTCGACCTGGGCGGTGACGCGCGCGAGCAGGTGGGGGAGGGCGAGGTTGGCCTGCGCCTGTGTGATCGTGCCCGCCTTCACGCGGCTTGCGAGGGTCGCCTTGCGAGAGGCGACGAGCGCTTCGATGAGACCCGTGTGGGACTTGCCGGCGGTCGCGTCTGCGACCTGGGCGAGCGTCTTTCCGGAACGCAGGTCGGCGCGTAGCTGGCTGGTGCTCACACCGAGGTAGCCGGCCGCCGCCGACAGCGCCCGGCCGCGGCCGCCCAGCCGCCAGCCCGCTCGCCCACCGGCGGGAAGGCCCACGCGGTCGACCTCGGCCTTGACCCGACTGGGCAGGCTGGCGGTGGCCACGGCCAGCTTTTCCTTGGCGGCCGACTCGAGCGCTTCGACGAGGCCCGCTTCGGACTTGCGGCCGGTCGCGTCCGCGATCTCCGCCAGGGACTTCCCGGAGCGCAGCTCGTCGGTCAGCTGCGCAGGGCTGACGCCCAGATATGCGGCGGCGGTCGCAAGCGCGCCGCCCTTGCGGTGGTGGGAGGCAGGCTGGGCGGCCATGACCACCGCGGTGGTCAGGCCGGCGAGCACTGCGACGACGGCGACGCCGATCATGAGCCTGTTCTTCAGTCTGCGTCTCATCGTGTCCTCCCAAGTGGCTGCGAATGTCCGGCTATGGACATTGTGCACATGCGTCCTAAAGGCCGCACACGCGCGGGCATAAACGCTTGCTAAGCGAGGGTGGACGGCAACGGTCGGCGTGCTCGCCGTAGCGCGAGCTGTGCCGCTCACGCCATGGACGGGGATAGCATCGAAATATGAAGGCCACGCATCGATCAGCACCCAGCCAGCGCCTCGATCGCCTCGGGATCGCCTTGCTCGTGATCTCCGGCTGCGGCTTCATCAGCCTGTTCATTCATTCGTCGATGCCCGTCGAGGCCGCTTCCTTCCTGTTCCTGTTCGGCGGCCTCGGTCTACGCGTGTCGCAGCGGCGCGCCTGAGCGTCGGCGCGAGCGCGCGCCCGCTGGCCCGCAGCCGCGAGCGCTAGGGTGGTGGCCATGCCACTGATCCCCATGGTCATCGAGCGCACCGCGCGTGGCGAGCGCGAGTTCGACATCTACTCGCGCCTGCTCAATGAGCGCATCATCTTCCTGGGCACGCCGATCGACGACCAGGTGGCGAACCTGGTGGTGGCGCAGCTGCTGCACCTGGAGAGCGAGGACCCGGAAAAGGACATCTCGCTGTACATCAACTCGCCGGGCGGCTCGATCTACGCGGGGCTGGCGGTGTACGACACGATGCAGTTCGTCAAGCCGGACATCGCGACGATGTGCGTGGGCGTGGCGATGTCGATGGGCTCGCTGCTGCTGGCGGCCGGCGCGAAAGGCAAGCGCGCGGCGCTACCCAACTCGCGGATCCTCATTCACCAGCCGTCGGCCGGCTTCGAAGGGCAGTCGACGGACATCGAGATCCACGCGCGCGAGATCCTCAAGGTGCGCGAGCGGATCGACGAGATCTACGCGGAGCACACGGGCAGGCCCAAGGAGGAAGTGCGGCGCGACATGGAGCGCGACCGCTTCTTCACCGCCGAGCAGGCGCTCGAGTACGGCATGATCGACCGCGTGCTCGAGAGTCACTGAGCGACTGGGCGCGGCGCTCAGGCGATCGCGTGCTCGATCGCGCCGAGGCGCTCGATCTCGATGCGCACGACGTCGCCGCTGGCCAGGAACGCCGGCGGATCCTGTCCGATGCCGACGCCGGAGGGGGTGCCGGTGAGGATCACGTCGCCGGCGTGCAGCGTGCACGTCTCGGAGATGAACTCGATCAGCTCGGGCACGGAGAAGATCAGGTTGGACGTGTTTGAGTCCTGGCGCAGCTGCCCGTTGACCCACGTGCGCAGCGCCAGCGCGTGCGGATCGGGGACCTCGTCGGCGGTGGTGATCCACGGGCCGTACGGGCAGAAGCCGTCGGCGCCCTTGGCGCGCGTCCACTGCGGCTCGCGGCCCTGCAGGTCGCGCGCGGTGACGTCGTCGGCTACCGCGTAGCCGGCGACCGAGCGCCCGGGCCCCATGATCACGGCGAGCTCGCCCTCGTAGTCCAGGCGCCTGACCGCCTGCGGACAGTGCACGGGGGCGTTGGGCGGCGCGGCGGAGGAGGGCAGCTTCATGAACACGAGCGGCTGCGCGGGCGCCTCGCCGCCGGTCTCGCGCACGTGGTCGGCGTAGTTCAGGCCGATCCCGAAGATCGCGCGCGGCTCGGGCACGGGCGCCAGCAGCGTCACCTCCGCGAGCGCCCACGAGTGCCCCTCGACGGGCACCGCCTCGGGGTCGGACAGCCGATCGCGCACCGTCAGCTCCTCCAGCGCGTACCCGCACACGCGCTCGGCGCCCGCCTCGCCGCGCACCTCGCCCGCGCGGGGAGCGTCGGAGCCCGGGGGCAGGAAGGTGGCCAGGCGCATCGACATCGCAGCGTAGCGGCGCAGGGCGCCCGGCGGCCTACCCGTCCCGCGAGCCCCGGCGGCCGCGCTGCGCCCGCGGGCGTGTCGCGTGCGCCGGTTATTGTCGCTGGCGCGTCATGGCCGGCATGACCCCCCTCGAGCGCTCAGCCCTGCTGACGATCGCCGTGCTCGCCGCGCTCGCCGGCGTGGCCGACTACGGCTCGTGGGCGGCGGTGCCGCGCTTTGCCGCCGCGACGCTGGCGCTGGCGGGGCTGGCGTGGGTGGTGTCGTTCGCCACAGAGCAGCTCGGCGAGCGCTTCGGGCCGGGCGTCACCGGCATGATGCAGTCGACGCTCGGCAACCTGCCGGAGCTGTTCGTGGTGATCTTCGCGCTGCAGAAGGGCGAGCTGGTGGTCGCGCAGACGGCGATCATCGGCTCGGTGCTCGCCAACGCGCTGCTGGTGCTCGGCCTGGTGATCGTCGTGGGCGCCCGCCGCGCGCCCGACGGGCTGATGCGCTTCTCCAAGCGCCTGCCCAGGGACACCGCCACGCTGCTGCAGGTGACGGTGTTCATCATCGTGCTGCTCGGTCTGTCGCTCGCCGCGCACGATCCCGCCAGCCACCACGTCCAGGGCATCTCCGTCGTCGGCGCCATCTGCCTGCTCGTCGTCTACACGACGTGGGTGGTGCCGTACCTGCGCTCCGACAGCGCGCCCGGCGGGGACGCATTCGAGGGCAGCTCGGACGCGGCATCCACGACGGCAGAACAGGCTCCACGTGCGCCGCGGCTGTCGCTCGGGCTGACGCTCGTGCTGCTGATCGTCGCCGGCAGCGCTTCCGCGTTCGTGTCCGACTGGTTCGTCAACGGCCTCCAGCCCGCGATCACGATCATGCACATCTCCCAGGCGTTCGCCGGCCTGGTGATCGTCGCGATCGCAGGCAACGCCGTCGAGAACACGGCCGGCCTGGTGCTCGCGTGGAAGCGGCGCTCGGACCTCGCGATCTCCGTCGTCAAAAACTCGGTCGCGCAGATCGCGGCGTTCCTGTTCCCGCTGCTCGTGCTCGTGTCCTTCGCGCTGAACACGACGCTCACGTTCGCGCTCGCGCCCGTGTACATCGGCGCGCTGGCGCTCACCGCGCTCGCGCTGTGGCAGGTCACCGGCGACGGCGAGGCCGCCGAATTCGAGGGCTGGGCGCTGGTCGCCCTCTACGTGATCCTGGCGACGCTCACGCTCTACGAGTAGCTCACCCGCGCGTCGGTCACCCGCGCGTCAGGCCGCCGATCAGCGCGCCCGCGAGCCCGCCCGCGGTCGCCGCCTGCGCGTTCGCGGGTACCGCTCCCTCGCCCTCCAGCGGCGCGATGAACATCGTCTGGATCGCCAGGCGCCCGGGGCCGGTGAAGCGGTTCCACGTGAGCTTGCCGCCGCCGCCCATGATGCCCGTCTTCAGGCCCATCGTGACCGCCTCGAGGCTGACGGTCGGGTCCTTGTACAGCCACGCGCCCGCCTCCACGTCCAGCTGCTCGCCCTCGCCGAGGGTCACCAGGAACACGTTGCCGTGCCCGTGCAGCCACACCAGCGCGTCGCCGTTGGTCGCGCGGAACTTGTCCATGAAGATGCCCGAGCCGCCCAGCAGCATGTTCTGCACGCCCTTGATCCGTTCGAAGCTGTAGTCCAGGTTGTCGGTCGCCGCCAGGAACTGGTGCTCGCGCACATCCAGGCCTTCCCCCTGGCTCAGGTGCATCGGCACGCATTGGCCGGCCGAGTCGCGCGAGAAGGCGATCCGCCCCGAGCCCGACGTGCGCGTCACGAAGAACTCAAGGCCCGCGATCTTGCGCTTGATCGCCCCCGGCAGCTTCTTCAGCTCGACGTTCAGCTGCGTCTCCTTCCACAGCAGCGTGTGGTGCTCGAACATCACCTGCTGGCCCGAGATGTCGATCTGCAGCTCCGGCACCAGTTCGCCGCGGATGTGGTAGGAGACGCCGGCGAACGTCTCGTCATGGGCGCTCACGGGGATCTGCTCGGGCAGGGGCATCGCGCTTGTCTCCTTCTATGGGTGGGCTGACTTTGGCGTGTCGAGCTTCGCGGTTCGCGCCTTCCACGTCAAGCTCGCCGCGACGCGCTGGCCTTGGCGGCGCAAGCGCGCTAGACTGCTTGGACCTCGCGCCTGGGCGGGGTTTTTCTTCGCCCGGAGCCGCTTGTCCACAACGACGCAGGGATTTCTGACCATGGCCCGCGGAGACGTCCGAATCGCTGTCACCCTCGCCTGCGAGGAGTGCAAGCATCGCAACTACCAGACGAACAAGAGCAAGCGCAACAACCCGGATCGGATCACCCTGCGCAAGTACTGCCGCTGGTGTCGCAAGCACACCAGCCACCGGGAGACCCGTTAGCGCGGGAGCGCTGCCGTGGCTCGTGATCGCAAACGTGCAAAGCAGCGTCGCGCACGCGGCGGGCCCGCGGCCGTCCGCCGGCGCGATACCTCCGACGGTGCCGTCGAGCGGACGTCCGCGCACGCGCCGGCGCCCGGCACCATCGAGCGGGCGGACCTGCCCGGCACGCTCGACCACGCGGGCTCCGAGGTCGACGAGTTCGACGCCGCGCTCGTGCGCGGAGCCCGTGGCGTGCCCGTCGCGCCGGGGGCCGACGAGGCCGAGCTCGAGCTCGAGGCCGAGGACGCGCTACAGGAGCCGCAGGGCCCTTCCGGGCCGGGTGGAGGCGGCGGAGGTGGCGCCGGCGGCGGTGGCGGTGGCGGCGAGCTCGCGCGCCCTTCCGGCGCTCCCCTGCGCGGCGGCAACCGCGCGATCGGCTTCCTGCGCGCCAGCTGGGCAGAGCTCCAGCGCGTGCAGTGGCCCGATCGCCGTCAGGTCACACAGGCGACCGCCGTCGTCATCGGCTTCGTCGCCATCGCCGGTCTGTACCTCGGCCTGGCCGACTATGTCGCCAAGGAAATCGTCGAATTCATCCTCTGACCCGATGACCTGCGCGATACTGCGTCCTCCCTCGCTCGCGTGCGAAGCACGCCGCGCTCGCTGCGTCCTTGTCTCGCTTGATCCTCGGGATCAGAGGACGGGCGCATGCCCCCCACCCCATCTTCATGTAGGAGCCTGAATGTTTCGCTGGTACGTCGTCAACACCTATTCCGGCCACGAGAACAAGGTCAAGCACAACCTCGAGCACCGCGTCGTCTCGCTCGGGCAGCAGCGCGCTGTGCGCTCGGTCGTCGTGCCCACCGAAGCCGTGTCCGAGATGAAGGACAACCAGAAGGTCACCGTCGAGAAGCGCACGATGCCCGGCTACGTGCTCGTCAACATGGAGCTCAACGAGGACTCCTGGGGAGTCGTCAAGGGCACGCCCGGGGTCACCGGCTTCGTCGGCGCCTCGCAGGAGCCCGTCGCGCTCACCCAGGCTGAGGTCGACCGGCTGCTGCACAAGGAGGTCGCCACCGCCACCCGCGCGCGCGCCCAGTTCAGCATCGGCGAGTCCGTCAAGGTCGTCTCCGGGCCCCTGTCGGACTTCTCCGGCGAGATCTCCGAGATCAACGAGGACGCCGCCCGGCTCAAGGTGCTGGTATCAATCTTCGGCCGCGAGACTCCAGTCGAAGTGCAGTTTGATCAGGTAAAGAAGCTCTAGGAAGCCCGAGGACGCACGATGGCCAAGAAGGTACTCACGACAATCAAGCTGCAGGCCAACGCCGGGCAGGCGAGCCCCGCCCCGCCGGTCGGCCCCGCGCTGGGCCAGCACGGGATCAACATCATGGAGTTCTGCAAGGCCTTCAACGCGCAGACGCAGAGCGAAACCGGCACCGTGATCCCCGTCGTGATCACCGTCTACGAGGACCGCTCGTTCACGTTCGTCACAAAGACGCCGCCCGCCGCCGTGCTCATCCGCCAGGCGATCAGGATCAACAAGGGCTCCGGCGAGCCCAACCGCGTGAAGGTGGGCACCATCACCCAGGACCAGCTGCGCGAGATCGCCCAGCGCAAGCTCGACGACCTCAACGCCCACGACGTCGACCAGGCCGCCAAGATCATCGCCGGCACCGCGCGTTCGATGGGTGTGGAGGTGGCATCGTGAGACGTCACGGCAAAGCCTTCGCCGAGCGCCGCGCCAAGGTCGAGCGCGAGCGCGAGTACCAGCCCTCGGAGGCGGTCGCGCTCGTGCGCGAGCTCGGCGGCGCCAAGTTCGACGAGACCGTCGAGGTGCACGTGCGCACCGGACTGAACGTGCGCCACGCCGACGAGCAGCTGCGCGGCACCATCGCGCTGCCCAACGGCCTCGGCAAGGACGTCAAGGTCGCGGTGTTCGCCCAGGGCGACAAGGCCAAGGAGGCCGAGGAGGCCGGTGCCGACGTCGTCGGCGCGCAGGATCTCGCCAAGCGCATCCAGGAGGGCTTCGACGACTTCGACGTCGCCATCGCCACCCCCGACATGATGTCCGTCGTCGGCCAGCTCGGGCGCATCCTCGGCCCCTCCGGCAAGATGCCCAACCCGAAAGTCGGCACCGTGACCATGGACGTGGGCAAAGCCGTCCAGGAGTCCAAGTCAGGCAAGGTGGAGTACCGCACCGACCGCAGCGCGATCGTGCATCTCGTCATCGGCAAGGTCAGCTTCGACGAGCAGAAGCTGCTCGAGAACTACGCCGCCGTCATCGAAGAGCTCGTCCGCGCCAAGCCGTCCGCCGCCAAAGGTCGCTACCTGCGCTCGATCACGCTCGCCTCCACAATGGGGCCGGGCGTGAAGGTCGACCCGTCGAAGACACGCGAAATCATCGAGGAGGCGCCCGCGGCTACCATCGCCGCCTAGCGCGCCATTATCCGCGGCTTTCGGCCGCGAAAAATGTGCCTATCATTGCCCACTCAGGCCACCAGAGACCCCCGGCAGCCACCGCTCGCGCGTGGCGGAAGCCCGGGACAGGAGCCCCATGAACCGAGACCAGAAGGCCGTCGCGATCGCCGAGATCGCGAGCCACATAGACGAGTCCGACGCGATCTTCGCCGTCGACTACCGCGGCATCACCGTCGCGCAGGTCGCCGAGCTGCGCACCAAGCTGCGCGAGTCCGACGCGACGCTTCAAGGTCGTCAAGAACTCGCTCACCGAACGCGCCGCCGACCAGGCCGGAGCCGAGTCGCTCAAGGACTTCCTGTCCGGGCCCACCGCCCTCACGTTCGTGCGCGGCGACGCCGCCACCGCCGCCAAGGCCGTCGCCGACTACGCGCGCGCCACCCAGCTGCTGCCGTTCAAGGGCGGGCTCATGGACGGCGCACCGCTCGACGTCGAGCAGATCCGCTCACTCTCGCGCCTGCCCTCGCGCGAGGTGCTCTACGGCCAGCTCGTCGGCGTCGTCGCCTCGCCCATCGGCGGCCTCGTGCGCACCCTCGGCGGGCTGCTCGGCGGTCTGGCCGTCGCGCTCGGCCAGGTGCGCGACAAGAAGGAGTCCGGCGAGATCCCGGCCGGCGAGGCGCCCGCCGCTCCCGCGGCCGAGGCCGAGGCCGAGGCCGAGGCGGCGGCCGAGAGCGAGACCGAGCCGGCGGCCGAGACCGAGCCGAGCCGCTGAGGCAGAGCCGGCGTCCGAGCCCGAGGCTGCGGCTGAGCCGGCTGCCGAGGCGCAGACACAGACTGAGCCGGAGGCAGACGAGCCGGCGCAAGCAGACGACAATCAAGCGGACGTCTCGGCTGAGAGCCAGCCCGAGGACGCCGAGACGACCAAGGAGGACTGAGTCACATGGCAACCAGCACACAGGATTGGATCGAGGAGCTGAAGGGCATCTCGGTGCTCGAGCTCGCCGAGCGCATCAAGGCGCTCGAGGAGGAGTTCGGCGTGTCGGCCGCCGCGATGGCCGCTCCCGCGGCGGCGCCGGCAGCCGGCGGTGGCGGCGACGGCGGCGCCGACGAAGAAGTCAGCAGCACGGTCGACGTGATCCTCGCCGCCTCCGGCGACAAGAAGATCCAGGTGATCAAGGTCGTGCGCGCCGCGACCGGCCTCGGCCTCAAAGAGGCCAAGGCGCTCGTCGACGAGGCCCCCAAGCCGGTCAAGGAGGGCGTCGAACGCGAGGAGGCCGACAAGCTCAAGCAGGAACTGGAGGAGGCCGGGGGGACCGTCGAGCTGAAGTGAGGCTTCGCCGTCAGCCTTTGCCGGCCGCGACTTCGCGGCGACCGGCAAAGGCTGACGGCTTCGCTTGACGGGGACACGGCGCGTGGGGATGCCAGCGCGCGCGAGGCCGGCTCGCGTCGGCCTGACCGTCGTCCGTTGTGTCGTCCGCCGTCGCCCGGGACCATCGGCGTGACCTAATAGGAGCGTGGCAACCGCCCCCGCGAAGCTGCCGGTGGCTATGTCGCGATCCGGGTAACAGCGCGCCAACCAGGCCGATCATCAACCTCATGTCCGCGAAGGCAGGGCGAGTTCGAGGCACTCCCTTGCGGGCTCTCGATCCTCGAGCGCAATCCTCAGCACGCTCGCCGAGGAAGGCACCCCCGGTTCAAGCCGCCACTCGGAACGCCAGCGATGCTCAGAACCGCCAGTTGCTGTGCCGATCGCGTGGTAGCGAGTGCCCACGTCGTCCGCCACGGATAGCGGCAATCCGCTGAGTCGCGAGACGCTCGGCTGCTTCGGCGGTTGCAGATCGTCGGCTTCTGCAGCGGCGCGGTGCTCAACCCAACTTTTGTCGTAAGCCTTGTATTCGCTGTCGAATGCGGCGTCCAAGGCGTCGGTGAGCTCGTTCTGCAGAGCTTCCACTCGCACGATCAGCCGCGATGTCCAGAGCTCGATGCGCATGAGCACGACCGTGACTTCATTTATCTCGCCTAGCGAATGCTCCGGCGTCAATACCCCTTGAAGACAGTCCTGAGTGGCAGCATCACCCCTCGCCTCGGCGAAAGCCCGTTCAGTCCTTCTGCGGACGATCATGCTCATGTCGTGCTCGTCCTGATCTAGCTGTTCGAGTGCGCGCGAAGCCTCGTCCTCGGAGAGCACGCCGGATCCCGAGAGCGCCCGGAGCTCAGTACGCAGCTCCTCGTAGGGTGGCCTGCTCATACGCAGCGCCGGGTCGAAAGTACGTCTCAGCCACTCCTCGCCAGTCACGCACATACATTGACGCACGCCGCGCGTCTCGGCGACTACAAGCTGCCGCGGTGGGTCGTAACCCGCAAATTGCGGACATCCCTTGACATAGGAGCAACTCACGTATGAGCGTGCTCTCGGTACTTTCGCACGGCTGCCGAGCTGGCAGCGGATCGTGGTTGCAGGGCTAATCACCTGCCTAATCCTTTGGTTCCTCTGGGCCGCGATCCCGATCCTCTTTGCCTTCGCGCTTGTGCCGGGCGTCGTCGTTGCCGCGGCCGCCAGTCTTTTTGTTGTGCGACGCGTTCGCAGGCTCATCGCCATCACCAACCGCTATCGCTAGCGTCGACGCCTCGGCGCACCGCGCCGCACGTCTCTAGCCATCGCTAACAAATCCGCGCGTTTTCCGGTAAAGTGCCATTCGCTAGCCGATAGTCGCAGCCGTCCGAAGCGCCGAGGTCGCGCCACATACGCGAATTTCTCGAAGGGCGGGGTCCGTGAGCGCTGGCCGCCCTTCAGGGTACGGATAGCCTGTGCTATCTTTCTTAGTCGCGCTTCGGCGCCCTCCTCTGCCCGTGTATCGCCCTCCGAAGGAGTCATTTCTTGGCTGCTGTAGATGCTCTCCGGACGCGCAGAAGCTTCGCGCGCCTGCAAAAGACCGTCGACGTTCCCAACCTGATCGACATCCAGCGCCGCTCGTTCGCGTGGCTGACCGACCCACAGAACGGCGGTCTGCGCGAGACGATCGACGACATCTCGCCGATCGAGGACTACACCGGCAATCTCGCCGTCGCAGTTCGGCGAGTTCACGTTCGACGAGCCCGTCGGCGCTCGCTCGAGCAGTGCCGCGAGAAGGACCTGACCTACGCGCGCCCGCTCACCGTGACCGTCGCGTTCATCAACCGCGAGACCGGCGAGATCCGCGAGCAGTCGGTGTTCATGGGCGACTTTCCCGTGGATGACCGAGCGCGGCACGTTCGTCATCAACGGCACCGAGCGCGTGGTCGTCACGCAGCTGGTGCGCTCGCCCGGCGCCTACCTGATGGAGCCGAAGGACCGCGAGAAGCAGGTCTTCATCGCCAACCTGATGCCCGCCGCGCGGCTCGTGGCTCGAGCTCGAGATCGACAAGAAGGGCAAGGTCTACGTGCGCATCGACCGCAAGCGCAAGCTGCCGGTCACGGTGCTGCTGCGGGCGATGGGCTACGCCTCGCGACGAGGAGATCCTGCGGCTGTTCGACGAACTCGCTCTACATCCGCAACACGATCGAGCCCGACACCGAGGACACGCGCACCGAAGAGGGCGCGCTGATCGAGCTGTTCAAGAAGCAGCGCCCCGGCGAGCCGCCGAGCGTCGACAACGCCAAGGCGCTGCTCAACCAGCTGTTCTTCGACCCCAAGCGCTACGACCTCACGCGCGTCGGGCGCTACAAGCTCAACTCGCGTCTGCGGCCTGCGACGTGCGACATCGACACGCGCACGCTCACCCACGACGACATCCTCGCGCTCGTCCGCGAGCTCGTCTCGCTGCCCAAGCGCCTCGGCGTGCCCGAGGACGGCGAGGTCGAGATCAAGGACTACGCCGCCGAGGCCACCGAGCATGCCGCGCGAGCCCATCGCCGAGCACCTCGACGAGTACGAGCACTTCGGCAACCGCCGCCTGCGCACCGTCGGCGAGCTGATCCAGGAGGCATTCCGCATCGGCCTCTACCGCATGGAGCGGGTCGTGCGCGAGCGGCTGACGACCGAGGACGCCGACACGATCACGCCGCAGACGATCATCAACATCCGCCCGGTGGTGGCGGCGCTGAAGGAGTTCTTCGGCTCCTCGCAGCTGTCGCAGTTCATGGACCAGACGAACTCGCTCGCCGGGCTCACGCACCGTCGTCGCCTGTCGGCGCTGGGCGCCGGCGGCCTGACGCGCGAGCGCGCGCCGATCGAGGTGCGCGACGTGCACCCCACCCACTACGGGCGCATGTGCCCGATCGAGACCCCCGAGGGTCCGAACATCGGCCTGATCGGCTCGCTGTCCTCGTTCGCGGAGGTCTCCGAGTACGGGTTCGTACCACGCCCTACCGCGTGGTCAAGGACGGCGTCGTCACCGAGGAGGTCGTGCCACCTCGACGCCACCCAGGAAGAGGAGCTGCTGATCGCCCAGGCGAACACGCCGGTGACGAGAAGACGGGCAAGCTCAAGGGCAGCGAATCCTCTGCCGCACGCAGGCGGGCCAGTACGTGACCGTCGGCCCGAAGGACGTCGACCTCATCGACGTCTCGCCCGAGCAGATCTGGTCGGTGGCCACCGCGATGATCCCGTTCCTCGAGCACGACGACGCCAACCGCGCGCTGATGGGCTCGAACATGCAGCGCCAGGCGGTGCCGCTGCTGAAGACCGACGCGCCGCTGGTGGGCACCGGCATGGAGCGCCGCGCGGCGCTCGACACCGGCGACGTGCTGCTGGCCAAGAACGCCGGCACGGTCGACTACATCGACGCCAACCAGATCGTCGTCGACTGCCCAAGGACGGCAAGAAGGACGAGTACGAGCTGCAGAAGTTCATGCGCTCCAACCAGGGCACGCTCATCCACCAGAAGCCGCTGGTCGACGCCGGCCAGCAAGGTCAAGGCCGGCGACGTGCTCGCCGACGGCTCCTCCACCGACAAGGGCGAGATGGCGCTCGGCAAGAACCTGATGGTCGCGTTCATGTCCTGGGAGGGCTACAACTTCGAGGACGCGATCATCCTGTCCAAGCGCCTCGTGCAGGACGACGAGCTGACCTCGATCCACATCGAGGAGTACGAGATCGACGCCCGCACGACCAAGCTCGGCGACGAGGAGATCACGCGCGACATCCCCAACCGCTCGGAGGAGTCGCTGCGCAACCTCGACGACCGCGGCATCGTGCGCATCGGCGCCGAGGTCATCTCCGGCGACCTGCTCGTCGGCAAGGTCACGCCCAAGGGCGAGACCGAGCTGACCGCCGAGGAGAAGCTGATCCGCGCGATCTTCAAGGAGAAGGCGCGCGAGGTGCGCGACACCTCGCTGAAGGTGCCGCACGGCGAGGGCGGCGTGGTGATCGACGTCAAGACCTTCAGCCGCGACGCACGGCGACGACCTGCCGCCGGGCGTCAACGACCTCGTGCGCGTGTTCGTCGCCAAGAAGCGCAAGATCTCCGAGGGCGACAAGCTCGCCGGCCGCCACGGCAACAAGGGCGTGATCTCCAAGATCGTCGACCGAGAGGACATGCCGTTCCTCGAGGACGGCACGCCGGTCGACGTGATCCTCAACCCGCTGGGCGTGCCGAGCCGCATGAACGTCGGCCAGATCCTCGAGACCCACCTCGGCTGGGCCGCCGCGCAGGGCTGGTACGACGACGGCACCGACGCCTACAAGGAAGCCAACGCGACGCCGGCCCCGTCGCGTGTACGTGGCCACGCCCGTGTTCGACGGCGCCACCGTCGCAGGACGTCGACAACGCGCTCGTCAAGTGGCAGGACGCGCACGAAGGCCGCATCCGCATGGACGTCGACAAGTCCCGTCGGGTCGGCGAGCAGGCGTCGGGCAAGATGACGCTGTTCAACGGCCGCACCGGCGAGCCGTTCGACGAACAGGTGACGGTCGGCTACATGTACATCCTGAAGCTCCTGCACCTCGTCGACGACAAGATCCACGCGCGCTCCACCGGCCCGTACTCGCTGGTCACCCAGCAGCCGCTGGGCGGCAAGGCGCAGTTCGGCGGCCAGCGCTTCGGCGAGATGGAGGTCTGGGCGCTGGAGGCGTTCGGCGCCGCCTACACGCTGCAGGAGATGCTCACGATCAAGTCCGACGACACCGTCGGGCGCGTGAAGGCCTACGAGGCGATCGTCAAGGGCGAGAACATCGCCGAGCCGTCGATCCCCGAGTCCTTCAAGGTGCTGCTCAAGGAGATGCAGTCGCTGGCGCTCGACGTCAACGTCGTCTCCGAGGAGGGCCAGCGCGCTCGAGATGCGCGACGAGGACGACGACCTGCTGCGCGCGGCCGAGGAGCTCGGCATCGACCTCTCGGGCGGTCAGCGGCGCTCGCCGGCGAGAACGGCGACGAGCCGGCGGATGAGGCGGTCGTCGCCGACGCCGGTGAGGCCGCGGTCGCCGACGACGCTCGACGCGGACGCTGAGGAGCCGGTCGACGACGTCGTCGCGGTCGAGGAGCTCGATGGACGTCGAGGAGACGGAGGACGATCGACCTCGGAGCAGCCTCGGGCCGGTCGACGAGCTCCGGGGCCGACCCGAGGAGATCGACCACCGATTCACCCGCGAGCGAAAGCGACACCCAGATGATCGACATCAACAACTTCGACGCCATCGAGATCAGCCTCGCCTCCTCCAAGCAGATCCGCAGCTGGAGCTCGGGCGAGGTCACCAAGCCCGAGACGATCAACTACCGCACGCTCAAGCCTGAGAAGGACGGCCTGTTCTGCGAGCGCATCTTCGGTCCCACCAAGGACTGGGAGTGCTACTGCGGCAAGTACAAGCGCGTGCGCTACAAGGGCATCGTCTGCGAGCGCTGCGGCGTGGAGGTCACGCGCTCGAAGGTCCGCCGCGAGCGCATGGGCCACGTCGACCTCGCCGCGCCGGTCAGCCACATCTGGTTCTTCAAGGGCGTGCCCAGCCGCATCGGCTACCTGCTCGACATGGCCCCCAAGGAGCTCGAGAAGGTCCTCTACTTCGCGGCCTCGATCGTCACGTGGGTCGACGACGAGGCGCGCGCCAAGGACCTCGACTCGCTGGAGAAGGAGGTCAACAAGGTCCTCGACGCGCTACGCCGCCGAGCGCGAGGAGCGCGTGCTCGAGCTGCGCGAGTCGCTGGCGCGCCGCGAGAAGTACCTGCAGACCGGCAAGACAGACCAACTTCAACGACGAAGACCACCTGTGGGCCGACTCGCTCGACATCAACCTCGTCCAAGCTCGTCCGACGAGGAGCGCGAGAAGCAGGTCAAGGAGCTGACGAAGGCGTTCGACGCCGACATCGCCGACACCGAAGCCTACATCGAGGACGCGGCCGAGCGGATGCGCAGCGTGTGGGAGCTGTTCAAGACGATGGAGCCCAAGCAGATCGAGCACGACGAGACGACCTTCCGCGAGCTCAAGGAGCGCTTCGGCTCGCCCGTACGGCTTCGGCGAGTACTTCCGCGGCGGCATGGGCGCCGAGGCGATCCGCGACCTGCTCCAGCAGGTCGACCTCGAGGCCGAACGCGTCGAGCTCGAGGACCAGGTCAAGACCGGCAAGGGCCAGAAGCAGGCGCGCGCGGTCAAGCGCCTGAAGGTCGTCTCGGCGTTCATCCAGTCGGGCAACAAGCCCGAGATGATGGTCCTCGACGCCGTGCCCGTGATCCCGCCGGAGCTGCGCCCGATGGTGCAGCTCGACGGCGGCCGCTTCGCCACCTCCGACCTCAACGACCTCTACCGCCGCGTCATCAACCGCAACAACCGCCTCAAGCGGCTGCTCGACCTCGGCGCGCCGGAGATCATCGTCAACAACGAGAAGCGCATGCTGCAGGAGGCCGTCGACGCGCTGTTCGACAACGGCCGCCGCGGGCGTCCCGTCACCGGCCCGGGCAACCGGCCGCTGAAGTCGCTGTCCGACATGCTCAAGGGCAAGCAGGGCCGCTTCCGCCAGAACCTGCTCGGCAAGCGCGTGGACTACTCGGGCCGCTCGGTGATCGTCGCCGGCCCCTACCTGAAGCTGCACCAGTGCGGGCTGCCCAAGATCATGGCGCTCGAGCTGTTCAAGCCGTTCATCATGGCGCGCCTGGTCGAGCGCAAGTCCGCGCAGAACATCAAGGCGGCCAAGAAGATGGTCGACTCGATGATCGCCGAGGTGTGGGACGTGCTCGAGGAGGTCATCCACGAGCACCCGGTGCTGCTCAACCGCGCGCCCACGCTGCACCGTCTGGGCATCCAGGCGTTCGAGCCGCTGCTCGTCGAGGGCAAGGCGATCCAGGTCCACCCGCTGGTGTGCCACGCGTTCAACGCCGACTTCGACGGCGACCAGATGGCGGTGCACCTGCCGCTGTCGGCAGAGGCGCAGGCCGAGGCGCGCATCCTGATGCTCTCCTCCAACAACATCCTGTCCCCGGCGCACGGCGCGCCGCTCGCGAGCCCACCCAGGACATGATCCTCGGCGCCTACTACCTGACCTACGGCCCGGAAGCCGAGGAGCTCGCGAAGATCGATCGCGCCACCTACGAGCCGCGCCCGCACGTGTTCCGCACGGCGCAGGAGGCGGAGCTGTCCTACGAGGGCAACGTCGTCAAGCTGCACGACATCGCCGAGTTCCGCCCGCTACGGGCGCGAGGGCGGTCACGTGCTCACGACGGTCGGGCGGATCATCTACAACGACCGCATCGAGCGCGCGCTCGCGGAGGCGCTGGGCGACGAGTTCGACGCGTCCAAGTACGTGTTCGTCAACCAGTCGATGAAGAAGCGCGACACGACGCGGCTGATCGACGATGCTCGTGCAGACCTACGGCGCGACCACGATCTCGCTGGTGCTCGACGCGTTCAAGGACCTCGGCTTCAAGTACGCCACGCAGGCCGGGATCACGATCTCCAAGAACGACGTCGTCGTGCCGCCGCAGAAGCAGGAGATCCTCGACAAGCTACGACAAGCTCGTCGGCGACATCACCAGCCAGTACGACGACGGGCTGATCACCCAGGAGGAGCGCCACGAGGCGGTCGTCGAGCAGTGGAACGCGGCCACCGACGAGGTCGCCGAGGCGATGGTCGCGAACCTCGACACCGCTCAACCCCATCTTCATGATGGCCAACTCGGGCGCCCGCGGCTCCTTCAAGCAGATCCGCCAGCTGGCCGGCATGCGCGGCCTGATGGCCAACCCGAAGGGCGAGATCATCGAGCGCCCGATCAAGGCCAACTTCATGGAGGGCCTGTCGGTGCTCGAGTACTTCATCTCCACGCACGGCGCCCGCAAGGGCCTCGCCGACACCGCGCTGCGCACCGCCGACTCGGGCTACCTGACGCGGCGCCTGGTCGACGTCGCCCAGGACGTGATCATCCGCGAGGCCGACTGCGGCACCGAGGAGTACATCGAGATGCCCGCATACAAGGCCGGCGGGGAGCCCAACGACGGGCTCGTCGGGCGGATCGCCGCGCGCGACATCACCACCAAGCGGGGCCGCATGCTCGCCGAGCAGGGCACCGAAATCGGCCTCGCCGAGCTGGAGGACATCGTCGGCTCGTTCGCCGACGACCGCGACAAGGGCGTCGAGGTCACCGTGCCGGTGCGCTCGGTGCTCAAGTGCGAGGCGCCCAGCGGCGTCTGCCAGGCCTGCTACGGCCGCGCGATGGCCACCGGCGCGCTCGCCCAGATCGGCGACGCGGTCGGCATCATCGCCGCGCAGTCGATCGGCGAGCCCGGCACGCAGCTGACGATGCGCACGTTCCACACCGGCGGCGTCGCCGGCGCGGACATCACGCACGGCCTGCCGCGTGTCGTCGAGCTGTTCGAGGCGCGCCAGCCCAAGGGCCTGGCCAAGATCGCCGAGCAGGACGGCGTGGTGTCGATCGAGGAGACCGACAAAGCGCTGACGGTCGTCATCACCGACGACGCCGGCGAGGAGCACCGTCACTCCTTCCCGCGGCGCACGCGGCTGTTCGTCTCAAGCGGCGAGAAGATCAAAGCCGGCAGGCAGCTCAACGAGGGCTCGGTCTACCCGCACGAGCTGCTCGCCATCCGCGGACGCACCGAGACCGAGCAGTACCTCGTCAAGGAGGTCCAGGAGGTCTACAAGTCCCAGGGCGTGGACATCAACGACAAGCACATCGAGCTGATCGTCCGGCAGATGCTCAAGAAGGTGCGCGTGGACCAGAAGGGCGACACCGACTACCTGCCCGGGCAGTTCGTCGATCGCTTCGAATTCGCCAAGGCCAACGAGGCAGTCAACCAGGCCGGCGGCGAGACGGCGCAGTTCGAGGACATCATCCTCGGCATCACCAAGGCGTCGCTCAACACCGACTCGTTCCTGTCCGCCGCCTCCTTCCAGGAGACGACCAAGGTCCTCACCGACGCCGCCCTGGAAGGCAAGATCGACCGCCTGAACGGGCTCAAGGAGAACGTCATCATCGGCAAGCTGATCCCGGCCGCCACCGGCCTGAAGCGCTACCGGCGGATCGAGATCGAGCCCTCAGAACCGCTGCCGCGGGCGATCGACGACGTCGGCCTGCTCGACCAGGACGAGATCGCGGCCGAGCTCGGCCTCGCAGGCGACGGCTTCAGCGGCGGCTACGGGCAGGAGTTCGACGCCGACCTCGCGTCGCTGGAGAAGATCGGCGCCGGCGGCACCGACCCCGGCTTCGCGGAGGAGCTCGCCGAGCTCGAGCTACCCGACGAGGCCCTCGGGGAGGAGTAGTAACTACGGTGCGGCTGGGCGCGGCCGCAGAGCCCGCGCCCAGTCCGCCAGCCGCGTGGCCTCGCTCGCGGTGAGCCCGCGCCTGGGGTCGGTCTGCACGAGCAGCGTCGGCGCCGCGCGCGCGAGCGCCCACTCGTGACATGCGTCGTTGAGCGCGTCGTCCAGCCACGCCAGCGCCCGCCCGCCGGCGAACGTGTCGATCGCATCGAGCTTCCAGTGGGCGTTCGAGCGTCCGACCGCGCGCTGGAAGCGCAGGAACGGCAGATCCCGCGGCAGCCCCAGCAGGTGCGGCAGATGCTCGTTGGCGCGCTCCTCCCAGCCGCTGGCCCACACCAGCTCGAACATGCTCGCCAGATCGAGCAGGTGAGCGGCGGCGGTGGACGAAAGGAAGTGGGGCATGCCGTCGATCGAATGGAAGGACCCCTCGGGAGACCGCCCGCCCGCCTCGCCGTCCGCCTCCCGTCCGCCGCGCTCCCAGCCGCCGAACAGAGACACCACGCCATCGATGTCGACCATCAACAGGGGCGGCTCGCGCTCCTCGGCGTCGCTGAGATGCTCTTTAGCTCGCATACAGGTCGGGCCAGGTACGCTGCTGAGGTCGGACGTTACGTTGAGTTTCCCCGGGCGCAGTAAAGCACTCGGTGCCCCCCGTCGATGATCCGTCCGTCGCCCTCCCGATCATGAACATGGACCTAGGCATACTCCTCGCGCTCGCCTGCGCCTTCGTGGCGAACCTGGGCTTCTTCTACAAGTACAGGGGAGCCAACTCCGTCCCCAAGGTGCAGGTGC
This sequence comes from uncultured Solirubrobacteraceae bacterium, assembly GCA_963756205.1. Classification (GTDB taxonomy): domain Bacteria; phylum Actinomycetota; class Thermoleophilia; order Solirubrobacterales; family Solirubrobacteraceae; genus Palsa-744. The sequence continues at coordinate 533,724 of CAVWMU010000002.1, read as the reverse complement.
TGCACCCGCTGCGCTCGGTCAGGCATCTGTACTCCTCGAAGTGGTTCGCGCTGGGAATGCTGATCGCGACCGGCAGCTGGGGGCTGCACGTCGCGGCGCTGTCGCTGGCGCCGATGTCGGTCATCCAGGTCTCGCTCGCCGCCGGCATGGTGTTCATCGCCGTCATGGCAGAGCGGATGTTCGGCTTCAGCGTCGGCCGGCGCCAGTGGCTAGGCCTGTTCCTGACCGCCGCCGGGCTCGTGCTGCTGGGCGTCACGCTGCCCGCGATGCACGGCGCGCACTCGCACTTCTCGCAGGCCGCCATGATCTCCTTCGAGGCCGGCCTGTTCGGGCTCGGCGGCCTGCTCTTGATGGGCCCGCGCATGGGCGGGCGCGCCGAGCATCATGGCGTCATGCTGGGGGCTGCCTCGGGCATCCTGTTCGGCGTCTCCGACACGGCCATCAAGGCGCTCACCGGCATCACCGCCGCGCACGGCCTCGTCGGCCTCGCGCTCAGCCCGTGGCTGGCCGTGGCGGTGGCCGCGTCGGTGGTCGCCTTCTACGCGTCCGCCCGCGGGCTGCAGGACGGCGAAGCCGTCCCCGTGATCGCGGTCACCGGCACCGCCGCCAACATCGCCGGCATCGCCGGCGGGATCGTCGTCTTCGGCGACCCCGTCGCGGGCAGCACCGCCGGTGTGCTGCTGCAGGCGCTCGCGTTCGTGCTCGTGGTGGTCGCCGCTGCGCTGATGCCGGCGCCGGTGCGCGCCGTCGGCGTGCCGCAGGCCGCCTAGCACGCGCCGTTGCGCAGCATGCGCGAACCCGGTGTGGCCGTGGGCGCCCAGCGCTGCTAGCATCCGCACGATGCCGACGACCTCCCAGCTGGTTCGCAAGGGCCGCGTGACCCCCAAGAAGAAGATCGCCACCCCTGGCTTGAAGTCCGGCAAGGGCCGCAAGAAGAAGGTCGCCGCGCCCCAGCGGCGCGGCGTGTGCACGCGCGTGTACACGACCACCCCGAAGAAGCCTAACTCCGCGCTGCGCAAGGTCGCGCGTGTGCGCATCTCCGGATCGATCGAGGTCACCGCCTACATTCCCGGAGAGGGACACAACCTGCAGGAGCACTCGGTGGTGCTCGTGCGCGGCGGCCGCGTCAAGGACCTGCCCGGTGTGCGCTACAAGGTCGTGCGCGGCACGCTCGACGCCGCCGGCGTCAGCGACCGCAAAAAGGCGCGCTCGCAGTACGGCGTGAAGAAAAAGTAGCCGATGCCCCGCCGCGCAGCCGCCCAGATCCGCCCCGTCGAGGCGGACCCCATCCACCGCTCCAAGCTGGTCCAGCAGGTGATCAACAAGGTCATGCTCGACGGCAAGAAGTCCACCGCCGAGCGCATCGTCTATGACGCGCTCGCGCTGCTCGCCGAGCGCAGCGACAAAGACCCCGTGGAGATGCTCGACGCCTCCATCAAGGCGCTCACGCCCACCCTCGAGGTCCGCTCGCGTCGCGTCGGCGGCGCCACCTACCAGGTCCCCGTGGAGGTCCCCGCCAGGCGCGCCCGCACGCTCGCCGTGCGCTGGCTCGTCGAGTTCGCCCGCCAGCGCCGCGAGAAGACGATGGCGCAGCGGCTCGCCAACGAGCTGATGGACGCGCAGTCCCAGCAGGGCGGCGCGTACAAGCGCAAGGACGACATCTACCGCATGGCCCAGGCCAACAAGGCCTTCGCCCACTACCGCTGGTGAGCGGACCGATGGCCGGCGCGGACCTTTGTCCTCGCTCGCTCGCGTGCTGAGCACGCCGCTCCGGGCGCCACGCCGCGGCCGCGCATACATGGTGCGCGCACACTCAGCGCCTGATAGGTTCGCCCTCGTGCAACGGCGGCTCTTCACACGCGGCTTCGCTCTAGCGCTCCTGCTCGGTGCGGGCAGCGCCGGCATTGTCCCTGCCGGCGCCGCCGCCAGGCCGACGAAACTGCCAGGACCGACGAAGCCTCACAAGAAACTGCGGCCGGTCCCCAGCTGCGAGGCCTTCGAGGGCACCGTCATCGGATTTCAGCTTGGAGCTCTCAAAGGCCCGTCCGTCACCAATGTCGGCCCTCACAACACCACCTGCGCCTGGTCGGGGCAGGAGCCGGGCAAGTACGCGTTCGTCGTCTCCGTCGCCGTCTTCGCGGCCCCGTCGTACGTGGGCAAGCCGCTGCTTGCGGCAGCCCAGGCCGCCGCCCGCAAGGCGAACTCGACTCCGGGCGGCCTCGGGCTCGTCACATCGAAAAACCCGCGGCGCGGAAACTACTTCGAAGGCGAGGCCGTCTACGACGTGGAGACGCCGGATAGGGAATCGCAGAAATGCCCCGCGCTCATCGGCCCCGGCGGCGAAGAAGGCGGCCCGAACACTGCGATCGAAGCTGGACAGTCGGGGCCGAGCTGCGCCGGCCAGCCGGGCACCGAAGGCGACTTCATGACGGCCTACGGATCGCCGCGGCCGAACGTCGAACCGATGCTGCTGCAGGTCAGCGTCGCCTGCCAGCTCGACGCGCTCTCAGGCGGCGTGCTCTCGCTCGCGCACCTCGCCAGCGCCGTCTACGCCGGGCGCGGCTACTGAGACAGGCGTCGACGCGCCGGCGCTCGTGCCGACCGCGGTGCGCGAGCTCTTCGCGCAGCCGGCGAAGTTCTCGCCGCCCTTGAAGAAGAAAGGTTCGGTACCTAAACTTTCGGTACCGAATGGCTTCTGGGGCGACACCTGCCGCAGCCGCGGCCTCCGATGAGCTGAAGATCGAGCGCCACGTGTGGGTGATCTCCGGCGTGGTGATCCTGGGGATGATCATGTCGATCCTCGACACGACGATCGTCAACGTCGCGCTGCACACGCTCGGGCGCGACCTGCACAGCCCGATCGCGCAGGTGCAGTGGGTCGTGACGGGCTACCTGCTGGCGCTGGGAGCGGTGATCCCGGTGACCGGCTGGATGGCACGGCGCTTCGGCGCCAAGCGCGTGTACCTGGTCTCACTGGTGCTGTTCACCGCAGGCTCGGTCGCGTGCGGCCTGTCGGACTCGCTCGTCTCGCTCGTCGTGTTCAGGGTCATGCAGGGCGTGGGCGGCGGCATGATCATGCCGGTGGCCCAGCTGATCATGGCTCAGGTGGCTGGGCCGAAGCGCATGGGGCGCGTGATGGGCGTCGTCTCGATGCCGGCGATGCTCGCGCCGATCCTCGGACCGGTCGTCGGTGGTCTGATCCTGCAGAACCTGCACTGGTCGTGGATCTTCTTCGTCAACGCCCCGATCGGCGTGATCGCGTTCGTGCTCGGCTGGCGGATGCTGCCGAGCACCGACTCCGGCGAGGCCGGTCCGCTCGACTGGCTGGGGCTGGCGCTGCTGCCGACAGGCGCCGCGGCGGTCATTTTCGGCATCAGCGAACTCGGCAGTGGCGCGGCCGCCGGCTCGGCGACGGTGCTCGTCCCGGTCATCGCCGGCGTGATGCTGACGATCGCCTTCTGCCTGCACGCGCTGCGCGTCGAGCGCCCGTTGCTGGACATCAGGCTCTACAAGAACAGGGTGTTCGCCGGCGCGTCCTTCACCACCTTCGGCCTCGGCGCGGCGCTGTTCGGGGCGATGATCCTCGTGCCGCTCTACTACCAGACGGTTCGTGGGCAGAACGTGATCGACACCGGCCTGCTCAACGGTCCGCAGGGGCTTGGCGCGCTGATCGCGATGCCGATCGCCGGTCGCCTGACAGAGCGCTTCGGCGGCGGGCGCATAGCGATCTTCGGCGTGTCGGTGCTCGCGCTGAGCACGGTCCCGCTCGCGTTCGTCGGCGCGCACACCTCGATCGTGCTGCTGTCGGCGGTGCTGCTCGTTCGCGGCACCAGCATCGGGCTGTCGTTCATGCCGGCGATGACCGCCGCGTTCGCCGCGATGCGCCCCGAGCAGCTCTCCGACGCCACGCCGCAGATGAACGTGCTGCAGCGCCTCGGCGGCGCGATCGGCACCGCTGTGCTCGCCGTCGTGCTGCAGCGGGCCTCCGGCAGCGTCCACACGCCTGTGCACCTCGCGCACGCGTTCGACACCACCTACTGGTGGGGCATCGGCATCGCCGTGCTGTCGCTGATCCCGTGCCTGATGCTGCTGCGCGCCGAGCGCCCGGGGTCGCGCGCGCAGGGCGCGCCCGCCCAGGAGGCGGCCGTCGAGCCGCTCGGCGCATAGCGAGCAAGCGATGCGCACGCCCGCCGCAGTCAGGTCACCGCGCGAGCCGCTCCCGCCCGCGCCTGCAGAGCGCGAGCCGGCCACGCCGGCGACGCGCACCGAGCAGCTGACCGAGCTCGGCGTGGCCTTCCGTCGCGTCTTTCGCAGCCTCAACCGGCTGCGCGGGCGCGACACGCATCTGGCGGGCGGCGAGCTCAGCCACGCCCAGTTCGAGCTGCTCAGCGAGCTGCACGAGCGCGGCGATCTGCCGGCGGGCGAGCTCGCGGCCGCCGCCAGGCTGACGCCGGCGACCGTCACGCAGATGCTCGACCACCTCGCCGAGCAGGGGCACGTGGAGCGCGTGCGCTCGCAGAGCGACCGGCGGGTCGTGCTCTCGCGGCTCACGCGCCAGGGTGCGCGCAAGATCGAGGCCAAGCGCGCAGCCTGGCAGCAGCGCTGGGAGCACGCGCTCGCCGGCTTCGACGCGGAGGAGCTGCGCGCCAGCACGCGCGTGCTCGAGCGCCTCGCCGCGATGGTCGAGGACGCGCCTTCGGAGGAGGCGTGCGGGGCGCGCGAGGAGCGGCCCGACGCACCCGCCGCCGCCGGCAGGAAGCCCGTCTAACGCGCAGAATCCCTCTGCTATAGTCGGGACCGCGTCGCGGGTGGACGCAGCGCACGCGCGTGCTCCCCGCGGACTCGGCAATCAAGATGGAGACCTCGAGCAGATAACGACGCGGACCGGTCCATTCAAGACCAGCTGCGCGCGTGGGCCCGAGGGGCCTATTTTTTTGCCCGCGAAACCGCCTCCCCACAACCCCCCACACTGAGCGATGCCACGTAAGTTCTCACTCCAAAACACCCGCAACATCGGGATCATGGCGCACATCGACGCCGGCAAGACGACGACGACCGAGCGCATCCTCTACTACACCGGGCGCACGTACAAGATCGGCGAGGTCCACGAGGGCGCGGCGGTGATGGACTGGATGGAGCAGGAGCAGGAGCGCGGCATCACGATCACCTCCGCCGCGACCACCGCGCAGTGGAAGGACCATCGGATCAACATCATCGACACGCCCGGCCACGTCGACTTCACGGTCGAGGTCGAGCGCTCGCTGCGCGTGCTCGACGGCGCGATCGCGCTGTTCGACTCCGTCGCCGGCGTCGAGCCGCAGTCCGAGACGGTCTGGCGCCAGGCCGACAAGTACCACGTGCCGCGGATCGCCTACATCAACAAGATGGACCGCATCGGCGCCGACTTCGACAAGGGCGTGCAGACGATGATCGACCGCCTCGGCGCGCACCCGGTGCCGATCCAGCTGCCGATCGGCGCCGAGGGCGACTTCCTCGGCGTGTCGACCTCGTCGCGATGAAGGCGATCGTCTACAAGGACGACCTCGGCAAGGAACAGGACGAGATCGAGATCCCCGAGAACCTCGCCGAAGCCGCGCAGGCCGCGCGCGAACACCTGCTCGAGGAGGTCTCCCACTACGACGACGACGCTGCTCGAGCTGCTGCTCGAGGAGGCGGAGGTCCCCGCGGAGACGCTCAAGCAGGCGATCCGCACGGCCACGCTGTCGACCAAGCTGACGCCGGTGCTGTGCGGCTCGTCGTTCAAGAACAAGGGCGTGCAGCCGCTGCTGGACGCGGTCATCGACTACCTGCCCTCGCCGCTGGACGTGCCGCCGGTCGTGGGCACCGAACTGATCAAGGGCGAGGAGCAGGAGCGCGAGGTCGTGCGCAAGGCCGACGACTCCGAGCCGTTCGCCGCGCTCGCGTTCAAGATCGCGGCCGACCCCTACGTCGGCAAGCTGACGTACTTCCGCGTCTACTCCGGGCAACTGGAGGCGGGCGCGCGGGTGCTGAACGTCGGCACCGGGCGCACCGAGCGCATCGGACGCATCCTGATGATGCACGCCAACGAGCGCGAGGAGGTCACCGAGGTCTACGCGGGCGACATCGCCGCGGCGGTCGGCATCAAGCAGGTCGATCACCGGCGACACGCTCGCCGCCCCCGACCACCCGATCCACCTCGAGAACATCGTCTTCCCCGAGCCCGTCATCAAGGTCGCCGTCGAGCCCAAGACCAAGGTCGACCAGGAGAAGATGTCGACCGCGCTCGGACGCCTCGCAGAGGAGGATCCGACGTTCCAGGTGCGCACCAACGAGGAGACCGGCCAGACGGAGATCTCGGGCATGGGCGAGCTGCACCTGGAGGTGCTGGTCGACCGCATGAAGCGCGAGTTCGGCGTCGAGGCGAACGTCGGTCGCCCGCAGGTCTCCTACCGCGAGACGGTGCGCGGCAACGTCGAGAAGGTCGAGGGCAAGTTCGTGCGCCAGACCGGCGGCTCGGGCCAGTTCGGCGTCGTCTACATCGACCTCGAGCCCGCGCCCGGCGAGGGCTTCGAATTCGTCAACAAGATCAAGGGCGGCGCGATTCCCTCCGAGTACATCCCCGCGGTGAAGAAGGGCATCGAGGAGGCGCTGGAGAACGGCGTCAAGGCCGGCTACCCGATGGTGGACGTGCGCGTGACGCTGGTCGACGGCAAGTACCACGACGTGGACTCCTCGGAGATCGCCTTCAAAGTGGCGGGCTCGCTATGCGATCAAAGAGGCGGCCAAACGCGCCAAGCCGGTGCTGCTGGAGCCGATCTTCGCGGTCGAGGTCGTCGTGCCGGAGGACTTCCTCGGCGACGTGATCGGCGACCTCAGCCGTCGGCGCGGCCACGTCGAAGGGCAGGAGCGCCGCGGCAACGCGCTCGCTGTCAGCGCCAGGGTGCCGCTGAGCGAGATGTTCGGGTACGCGACCGACCTGCGCTCGAACACGCAGGGACGCGCCACGTACACGATGCAGTTCGACGCCTACCAGGAGGTTCCGCCGAACATCGCCGAGAAGATCGTCGAACAACGAACCGGCGAACCGGTTCCGGCCTAGGCGCCTCGGACGCGGCCGGATTTCCCTTCTAGCGCCGAGGCAAAGCAGCGAGCAGTCACGCAGCAACGCATTTAGATAGATTTCTGAGGTTCGCCTCCACAGAGGCGGGCATACAAGTCGATACAGGAGCGAACAAAAAGTGGCGAAGGAGAAGTTCGAGCGCGACAAGCCGCACGTCAACGTCGGGACCATCGGTCACATCGACCATGGCAAGACGACGCTGACCGCTGCCATCACCACGGTGCTGGCGGAGAAGGGAGGCGCCGAAGCCCGCAGCTTCGCGGAAATCGACAACGCGCCCGAGGAGAAGGAACGCGGGATCACCATCGCCACCTCCCACGTCGAGTACCAGACCGAGAACCGCCACTACGCGCACGTGGACTGCCCCGGTCACGCCGACTACGTCAAGAACATGATCACCGGCGCCGCGCAGATGGACGGCGCGATCCTGGTCGTCTCCGCCGCCGACGGCCCGATGCCGCAGACGCGCGAGCACATCCTGCTCGCCCGCCAGGTGGGCGTGCCCTACATCGTCGTGTTCCTCAACAAGGCCGACATGGTCGACGACGAGGAGCTGCTGGAGCTGGTCGAGGTCGAGGTCCGCGAGCTGCTCTCCGAGTACGACTTCCCGGGCGACGACATCCCGTTCATCACCGGCTCGGCGCTGAAGGCGCTCGAAGGCGACGAGGCGTACAAGCAGAAGATCCTGGACCTCGCGGCGGCGCTGGACGACTACATCCCCGAGCCGGTGCGCGAGCTCGACAAGCCGTTCCTGATGCCGGTCGAGGACGTGTTCTCGATCACCGGCCGCGGCACCGTCGCGACGGGGCGCGTCGAGCAGGGCATCGTCAAAACCGGCGACACGGTCGAGATCGTCGGTGTGCACGACTCCACCTCGACGGTCGTCACCGGCGTCGAGATGTTCCGCAAGATCCTCGACGAGGGTCGCGCGGGCGACAACGTGGGATGTCTGCTGCGTGGCACCAAGCGCGAGGAGATCGAGCGCGGCCAGGTGCTGTGCAAGCCGGGGTCCATCACCCCGCACACCAAGTTCAAGTCCGAGGTCTACGTGCTCAAGAAGGAGGAGGGCGGTCGTCACACCCCCTTCTTCACGGGCTACCGGCCTCAGTTCTACTTCCGCACGACCGACGTCACCGGCGTGGCCAAGCTGCCCGACGGCGTCGAGATGGTCATGCCCGGCGACAACGTGCAGATGGAGATCGAGCTGATCCAGCCGATCGCCATGGACCAGGGCCTGCGTTTCGCCATCCGAGAGGGCGGCCGCACGGTCGGCTCGGGCGTGGTCAGCGAGATCATCGAGTAGCACACGCGCGTCCATCCGAACACCGTCGGGGCGACGCGCACATTGGCAGTCCGATACGACTAATCAAGCCCACCGCAAGGGTGTGGCGGCGACGGGGGCGGGTACCCGCAGGATGACCCGCCCGCGCTCGCCGTCCGGCACGGGCTCGGAGGGAGATCTTCCCGCCGGTGAGGCACGGCAGCTAGCGCAGGCAGAAGCACCAGCACCGAGACGACCATCGACACGACACACGAAAGCAGCACTGAACAGATCCCATGGCAGCGCCCAACCAAAACAAGATCCGCATCCGCCTGAAGGCTTACGACACCTCCGCCATCGAGTCGGCGGCGAGGGAGATCGTCGAGACGGCCACGCGCACCGGCGCGAGCGTGTCCGGGCCGGTGCCGCTGCCGACGGAGAAGAACGTGTACTGCGTGATCCGCTCGCCGTTCAAGGACAAGGACTCGCGCGAGCACTTCGAGATCCGCACGCACAAGCGCCTGATCGACATCCACCAGCCGACGCCCAAAGACGGTCGACTCGCTGCAGCGCCTCGACCATCTCCCGGCCGGCGTCGACATCGAGATCCGCCTCGCCACGTAATAGACGATGCCCGCGATCCTCGCCAAGAAGCTCGGCATGACCCAGCTCTTCCAGGAGGACGGCAGCGTCGCGCGCGTGACCGTGCTCGAGGCCGGACCCTGCCCGGTGACGGCGATTCGCACGAGCGAGCGCGACGGCTATGACGCCGTGCAGCTGGCGTTCGGCCAGACCAAGGAGAAGCACCTCTCAAAGCCCGAGCTCGGACACCTGAAGAAGGCCGACGCGCCGCCGATGCGCACGCTCGTGGAGTTCCGGGATCTGGACCGCACCCACCCGCGCGAGCTGGCGCTCGGCGCCTCGGTGACGGTCGACTCCTTCGAGGTGGGCGCGCGCGTGAAGATCTCGGGGACCTCCAAGGGCAAGGGCTTCCAGGGCACGATCAAGCGCCACAACTTCGCCAGCGGCCCCAAGTCCCACGGCTCGCACAACGTCCGCGCCCCCGGCTCGATCGGCGCGTCGGCGTGGCCAGCGCGCGTGATGAAGGGCATCCGCGGCCCGGGGCAGATGGGCAACAAGCGGGTCACCCAGAAGGGCCTCGAGGTCGTGCGCATCGACGCCAAGGACAACCTGCTGATGGTGCGCGGCTCGGTGCCCGGTCCGACAGGCGCGGTGGTGGAGGTGAGGACCGATGCCTGACGCCCCCGTCCTTGGCGCTGCAGCTGCGAAGAAGGTCAAGCTCGACGAGTCTGCGTTCGGCGCCCGCTTCGCCGGTCCGCTGGTGCACCAGAGCGTACGCGCCGAGCAGGCCGCGCGCAGGCGCGGGACGGCGGCCACGAAAACCCGCGGCAAGGTCTCGGGCGGCGGCGCCAAGCCATGGCGTCAGAAGGGCACTGGCCGTGCGCGCGCCGGCTCCAGCCGCTCGCCGGTGTGGACGGGCGGCGGCACCGTGTTCGGACCGCAGCCGCGCTCATACACGTTCAAGGTCAACCGCAAGGAGCAGCGCGCGGCGCTGCGCAGCGCGCTTTCGCTGCACGCAGGGCGCGGCTCGCTCGCGGTCCTCGACGCCAGCGCGTTCACCGCGCCCAAGACGCGTCAGGCGCTCGACCTGCTCGAAGACTGGGAGCTTCCCACCGGCCAGGTCAGCCCGACGCTCGTGGTGCTCATGCCGGAGGAGTCCGACGCGGCGCTGTCCTTCCGCAACCTCGCGCGCGTGGCCGTGCTGACCGCCGAGGACGTGGGCGTCGCCGATCTGCTGGGCGCGGCCACGCTCGTCATCTCCGAGCCCGCGCTGCAGGCGCTCACCGCGCGCACCGGCCCGCCGCGCAAGCGTGAGGAGGCGAAGGCCTGATGGAGCACACGCAGGTGATCATCCGCCCGGTGGTCTCGGAGAAGAGCTACGTGCTCTCTGCCGCCGACCGCTACACCTTCCGCGTGCATCGCGACGCGCACAAGACGCAGATCCGCCAGGCCGTGGAGGCGCTGTTCGGTGTGCACGTGGTCGATGTGCGCACGATGAGCGTCAAGTCCAAGCCCAAGCGCCGCGGCAGCACCGCCAAGGGCGCCACGCGCGAGTGGAAGAAGGCGATCGTGCAGGTGCGCGCGGGCGAGTCCATCCCCATATTCCAAGGACTAGCGGCGCTCGACGCCTAGGAACTAGACATGCCTATACGCAAGCCACGCCCGACAAGCCCCGGCCGACGCTTCGTGTCCTACCCGGACTTCGCGGAGATCACCAAGTCCAAGCCGGAGAAGACGCTCGTCGAAGGGCTGAAGAAGAGCGGCGGGCGCAACATGTTCGGGCGCAAGACCGCCCGCCACCGCGGCGGCGGCGCCAAGCGCGCGTACCGGCGGATCGACTTCAAGCGGCGCAAGGACGGCGTCGACGCGCGCGTTGCGGCGATCGAGTACGACCCCAACCGCTCCGCGTACATCGCGTTGCTGCACTACGTGGACGGCGAGAAGCGCTACATCCTCGCGCCGCAGCGGCTGACTGTGGGGATGGTGGTGTCCTCGGGCGAGAACGCGGACATCGCCGTTGGCAACTGCATGGAGCTGGCGCGCATGCCGGTGGGCACGGTCGTGCACAACATCGAGCTGTCCCCCGGACGCGGCGGCCAGATGGCGCGCTCGGCGGGAGCCTCGGCGCAGCTGATGGCCAAGGACGGCGACATGGCGACCCTGCGCCTGCCCTCGGGCGAGATGCGCATGGTGCGCGCCGAGTGCAGGGCGACGGTCGGCACGATCGGCAACGCCGAGCACCAGAACGTGAAGGTCGGCAAGGCGGGACGCAAGCGCCACATGGGCGTACGCCCGCAGACCCGCGGCGTGGCGATGAACCCGGTCGACCACCCGCACGGCGGCGGCGAGGGCTCGACGACTGCCGGGCGCCACCCGGTCACGCCGTGGGGCGTGCCGACGCTCGGCTATCGCACGCGCAAGAAGAACAAGACCTCCAGCCGCTACATCGTGCGCGGCAGACGGCGGGGGAAGGGGCAAGTAGCCGATGAGTCGCTCGAGCAAGAAGGGGCCGTGGGTGGAAGAGCGCCTGATGAAGCGCATCGAAGCGCTGAACGCGGCGAACAACAAAAAAATGCTGCGCACGTGGTCGCGCGCGTCGACGATCTTCCCGGAGATGGTCGGGCACACGATCGCGGTGCACGACGGCAAGAAACACGTGCCGGTGTACGTCAGCGAGTCGATGGTCGGTCACAAGCTCGGCGAGTTCGCGCCCACGCGCGTGTTCCGCGGGCACGCGGGCTCGGGGAAGGTCAGGTAGATGAGCGCCGAGGACGAGAAGGACGGCCAGGCGCCGGCCGAGCCGGGCGCCGCAAAAGCGCCGGCCGCCAAGAAACCCGCTGCTGAGAAAAAGCCCGCTGCGGAGAAGAAAGCCGCTGCCGCGAAAAAACCGACTGCGGAGAAAAAGCCCGCGGCGGAGAAACAGCCCGCTGCCGAGAAACGGCCGGCTGCGGAGAAGAAACCAGCCGCCGCCAAGAAACCGGCGACCGAGAAGAAGCCGGCCGCTGAGCAGAAACCGGCATCGACCAAAGCGCCGGCCGCGGAGAAAGCCGCCAAGCCGGCCGCCACCCCGCGCGCTCGCAAAGAGGCGGCAAAACCCTCCCGCCGGCGGGTTGTGGCAGCGCACGCGCGCTACGTGCGCACCTCCGCGCGCAAGGCGCGCATGGTGTGCGGGCACCTGCGCGGCAAGTCCGTGCAGGAGGCACGCGCTATCCTCGCGTTCACGCCTCGTGAGGTGGCGCGCGACTGGAGCAAGCTGCTCGAGTCGGCGGTGGCGAACGCGGAGAGCAACCACGAACTGCTCGAGGACGATCTGATCGTCCGTGAGGCGTACGCCGACGAAGGACCGACGATCAAGCGCTTCCGCCCGCGCGCGATGGGACGCGCGACGCCGATCCGCAAGCGCACGAGCCACCTGACGATAACGCTGACCCCGCGCCCCGAGCCGCAGACCACCAAGAGAGATAGCTGAGAGACGAGAAATGGGACAGAAGGTTCATCCAGAGGCGATGCGCGTGGGCTACATCCACGACTGGAAGTCGAACTGGTTCAACGAGAAAAACTTCGCCGAGTACCTGGCCGAGGACGTGCGCGTGCGCCAGCACATCGTCGAGAAGCTCGCGCACGCGGGACTTTCGGACATCACGATCCGCAAGGACGCGAACGAGCTGGAGGTCAACATCCACACCGCGCGGCCGGGCATCGTGATCGGCAAGTCGGGGACGGAAGTCGACGCGCTGCGCCGCGACCTGCACCGCATGACCAAAAAGCAGATCAAGGTCAACATCCTGGAGATCAAGCGCCCGGAGCTCGACGCGAAGCTCGTGGCGCAGTCGATCGCCGAGCAGCTGCAGAACCGCGTGGCGTTCCGCCGCGCGATGAAGCGCGCGCTGACGAGCGCGATGCGCTCGGGCGCGAAGGGCGTGAAGGTGCAGGTCGCCGGGCGCCTGGGCGGCGCCGAGATGGCGCGCACCGAGAGCTACTCCGACGGTCGCGTGCCGCTGCACACGATGCGCGCCGACATCGACTACGGCTTCTACGAGGCGCGCACCACGTTCGGGCGGATCGGCGTCAAGTGCTGGGTCAACAAGGGCGAGATCATGCCCGAGGGCTACACCGGCGCAGACCTCACCGACATGACCGCTCCCGCGCCGCCGAGCTCCGAGCGCGACGGTCGCGGCGGCGGCCGCGAGGGCCGCGAGGGTCGTGGCCGGGGTCGCGGGCCAGGAGGGGCGGGTGGGTCCGGTTCCCGTGGCGGCGGTCCCGGCGGGCGTGGCGGCGGCGGACGCGGTCCCGGCGGTCCCGGCGGCGGGCGCGGCGGCGGCGGCGGGCGTGGTCCGCGTCCGGGCGGCGGGCCGGGCGGCGGGGGTGGACGCTGATGCTGTCACCCAAGCGCGTAAAGCACCGAAAGCAGCATCGCGGACGTCGCCGCGGCAACTCGCGTGGCCAGCTGCACGTGCAGTTCGGCGAGTACGGCCTGAAGTCGCTCGAGTGCGGCTGGCTGACCAACCGCCAGATCGAGGCGGCGCGTGTCGCGATGACCCGCAAGATCAAGCGTGGCGGCAAGGTGTGGATCAACGTGTTCCCGGACAAGCCGATCACCAAGAAGCCCGCGGAGACCCGCATGGGCTCCGGCAAGGGCTCGCCCGAAGGCTGGGTCGCTGTGGTCAAGCCCGGCCGGGTGATGTTCGAGCTCGCCGGCGTGTCCGAGCCGCTGGCCCGCGAAGCGATCCGGCTGGCGGCGCACAAGCTCCCGGTCAAGTCCAAGTTCGTGCTGCGTGAGGACTGACGATGAAGGCGAGCGAGCTGCGAGACCTGGACGACCGCGAACTGGTCAAACACCTGGCGGAGATGCGCAAAGAGGTGTTCGGCCTGCGCTTCTCAAACGCGACCGGCGAACTCGACAACACGGCCGGGATCGGGCACGCCAAGCGCGATCTCGCGCGTGCGCTGACCGTCGCGCGCGAGCGGGAGCTCACGGCTGAGCCCGGTCACGGCAACTGAGCGACACAAACCAGGACGAACGGACGACATGGCTGACGAACCAGACAACGACACACCGGAGACCGAGCAGGACGCGGCGCCAGAGGCCGCGGCCGGCGAGCCGGTCCAGGCCGACGCGACCGCCGAAGCCTCGGGCGGCGAGTCAGCCGAGGCCGACGCGAGCGAGGTCGAGCAGGCTCCCGAGGCAGAGGCCGAGGCCGGCGCCGAGGGCGATGCGGCTCCCGCCGCGCCGGCGCCTCCGGCTGAGCCGGTGGAGCAGATCTCCTCGAAGGAGCGCCGTCGCAAAGCGCGCTCCAAGCACGCGGAGGCGCGTCCGAGCCGCACTCCCGAGGAGCGCCACGCCGAGCGGCTGGCGGAGCGCAAGACGAAGGCCGTTCGCCGTCGCGCGCGCCGCCTGCAGGAACGCGCGAAGGCGAAGGAGCGCCGCGCGGCGGCGCCGGCCCCCGAGCCGATCGCGCCGGTGCACCCGCACGAGGAGGGCACGCGCATGGTGCGCCAGGGCGTGGTGGTCTCCGACAAGGCGGAGAAGACCATCACCGTGCGCATCGACGTCGCGCGCCGTCATCGCCGCTACGAGAAGATCGTGCGCAGCTCCAACACGGTGCACGCGCACGACGAGAACAACGACGCCCACGAGGGGGACGTGGTGCGCGTGATAGAGAGCAGGCCGCTGTCGCGCACCAAGCGCTGGGCGCTGGTCGATGTGCTGGAGCGTGCACGATGATCCAGAACGAGACGAGGCTGCGCGTCGCGGACAACTCGGGCGCGCGCGAGATCCTGTGCATCCGCGTGAAGGGCGGATCCAAGCGCCGCTACGCGTTCGTCGGCGACGTGATCACCGCCACGGTCAAGCAGGCGAACCCGCAGGGCGCCGTCAAGAAGGGCGAGGTGGTGACGGCGGTGGTCGTGCGCACGAAGAAGCCGATCGGCCGCGACGACGGCACGTACATCGCGTTCGACGAGAACGCGGCGGTGATCATCGACGACCAGAACAACCCGCGCGGCACGCGCGTGTTCGGCCCGGTGGCGCGCGAACTGCGCGAGCGCAACTTCATGAAGATCGTCTCGCTGGCGCCGGAGGTGCTGTGATGGCCCGTCCAGCCGCCCGCCCGAAGCGCCGCTCGCTGAAGATCCGCTCCGGCGATCGCGTGCAGGTGATCTCGGGCAAGGACCGCGGCAAGACGGGCCGCGTCCTGCGCGTGGAACCGGCCAAGGAACGGGTGTACGTGGAGCACCTGAACATGGTCAAGCGACACACGCGCCCCAAGGAATCCGGTCGGTCCACCGCGGCTCAGCTCGGCGGCGTGATCGAGCTGGAGGGCCCGATCCACGTCTCCAACGTGATGCTGCTCGACGCGAAAGGCAAGCCGACGCGCGTGGGGATCGAGCGCGGCGAGAGCGGCGAGCGCGTG
This sequence comes from uncultured Solirubrobacteraceae bacterium, assembly GCA_963756205.1. Taxonomy (GTDB): domain Bacteria; phylum Actinomycetota; class Thermoleophilia; order Solirubrobacterales; family Solirubrobacteraceae; genus Palsa-744. The sequence continues at coordinate 518,366 of CAVWMU010000002.1, read as the reverse complement.
CGTGTGGCCAAGAGCTCCGGCGCGAGGCTGGAGTGATCGGCATGGCGACGATGACCGACAGCGCCCCCACGGCGCGCCTGAAGACCCGCTACCTCGAGGAGATCCGCCCCGCGCTGATCGCTCGCTTCGGCTACTCGTCGGTGATGCAGGCGCCGCGGATCGAGAAGATCACCGTGAACATGGGGGTGGGTCTGGCCAAGCAGGACTCCAAAATGCTCAAAGCGGCGAGCGACCAGCTGGCGAGGATCGCGGGTCAGCAGCCGAGCGTGCGCCGCGCGCGCAAGTCGATCGCGGCGTTCAAACTGCGCGAGGGTATGCCCGTGGGCGTCGCGGTGACGCTGCGCGGCGAGCGTGGCTACGAGTTCCTCGACAGGCTGATCTCGATCGCGATCCCGCGCATCCGCGACTTCCGCGGGTTGAACGCGCGCTCGTTCGACGGCCGCGGCAACTACTCGCTGGGCGTCAAAGAGCAGATCATCTTCCCCGAGGTCGACTACGACAAGATCGACCAGGTGCGCGGACTGGACATCACCATCACCACCTCCGCCGCCAGCGACATCGAGGCGTACGCGCTGCTCGCCGCGCTCGGCATGCCGTTCTCCCCCCAGGGGCGGCCCAAGGGCTATGACCCCGAGGCCGACGAGGCCGCCGCCCGCGCGCACGAGGAGGCAGAGGCTGCGAGCGCCGCAGCCGCGGCAAAAGCTGCCGCCGAACCGGCACCCGAGCCCAAGGCTGAGTCCAAGACCAAGGCCAAGGCGGCCGCGAAGCTCAAGGCCGCAGCCGTGCCCGACACGGTCGACGAGGCCGAGGGCGTGGCCGAGGAGGTCGAGGCGGTGGCCGACGAGGCCGCAGCCGAAGCGGAGATAGTCGGCGAGATCGCCGCCGAGCCCGAGCCCCAGGCGGCCGATGAGCCAGAGGCGCAGGACGTTGCCGAGTCCCAGCCAGAGGCGGAGCCCGAGGCGGCGGTCGAGCCCGAGGCGGCGGCGGAGCTCGAGGCGGCGGCGGAGCTCGAGGCGGCGGCCGAGCAGAACGACGCCCCCGACGACGGGGATGCGCAGACCACGGAGAAGGAGAGCGGCGACTGATGGCCAAGACCTCGCAGCGCGTCAAGCAGGCGCGCACCCCGAAGTTCAAGACGCGTGCATATACTCGCTGCACCCGCTGCGGTAGGCCGCGCGCGGTGTACAAGAAGTTCGGGGTGTGTCGCATCTGCCTTCGCGACCTCGCCCACAATGGTCAGATCCCGGGGATGACCAAGTCCTCCTGGTAGAGGCAGAACGAGAACAGAGAGCTGAACGCATGTCGATGACCGATCCGATAGCCGACTTCCTGACGCGCGTGCGCAACGCGATCCACGCTGCGCACGAGACCGTCGACGTGCCGGCGTCGAAGCTGAAGGGCGAGCTCGCGAGGATCCTCGACGAGCAGGGCTACATCGAATCGTGGTCGGTGATCGCCGCGCCCGACGGTGGCGCCGGGCAGCTGATCCAGATCCGACTGAAGTACACCGAGGACAGGCGCTCGGCGATCTCGGGCCTGCGGCGCGTCTCGCGCCCGGGCAGGCGCACGTACGTCGACGCGAAGCACATACCGAAGGTGCTCGGGGGTATGGGGACCGCGATCGTGTCGACCTCCCACGGCGTGATGACCGGCCACGACGCCCGCGCAGCGGGCATCGGCGGCGAGGTCCTGGCGCAGGTGTGGTGAGCTGAGACGATGTCGAGAATTGGTAGACAGCCCATCCCCGTGCCGGCCGGCGTGACCGTGTCGATCGAGCCGGAGTCGGTGAGCGTGAAGGGGCCCAAAGGCGAGCTCAGCGAGCGCATCCACCGGGACATCACGGTGAGCCAGGAAGGCGAGCAGCTGGTGGTGACGCGGCCGACCGACCGCGGCGAACACCGCGCGCTGCACGGGCTGACGCGCACGCTGGTGGCGAACATGGTGCAGGGCGTGACGAGCGGCTACGAGAAGCGGCTGGAGATCCAGGGGGTGGGATATCGCGCGCAGCTGAAGGGCAAGAACCTGGAGCTGGCGGTCGGCTACTCGCACCCGGTGCCGATCCCCGCGCCGAGCGGAATCGAGTTCGAAGTGCCGCAGCCCACGCGCGTGGTCGTGAAGGGCATCTCCAAGCAGCTCGTAGGCGAGACGGCGGCGATCATCCGCAAGCAGCGCCCGCCCGAGCCCTACAAGGGCAAGGGCATCCGCTACGAGGGCGAGCACGTCGCTCGCAAGGTGGGCAAGCGCGCATGAGCGTCCTCACCAAGGAGACGCGCAGGCTCAAACGTCGGCGCAGGGTGCGCGCGAAGATCTCGGGCACGGCGACGCGCCCGCGGATCTCGGTGTTCCGCTCCAACCGCGGGATCTGCGCGCAGCTCGTGGATGACGTGTCGGCGCGCACGCTCGCAGCCGTCAACTGGTTCGAGCCTGAGCTGAGCAAGCTGTCCAAAGCCGAGCGCACCAAGCGCGCGGGGGAGCTGCTCGCCGAGCGCGCGAAGGCCGCGGGCATCTCTGAAGCGGTGTTCGATCGCGGCGGCTACCAGTACCACGGCCACGTGCGCGCGTTCGCCGAGGCCATCCGCGAGGCCGGCATCACCGTCTAGCCGCGTAAGGCCCGCTACCCTCTCCTGCCCATGTCCATCTCGATAGATCGCTCAGTCAACGCCGCCGGCCTGGATCTCCAGGAGCGCGTGGTGGAGATCAACCGCGTGGCCAAGGTCGTCAAGGGCGGCCGGCGCTTCTCGTTCACCGCGCTGGTCGTGGTCGGCGACGAACGCGAAGTGGTGGGCGTCGGCTACGGCAAGGCCAACGAGGTGCCGCTGGCGATCCAGAAGGGCGTCGAGCGTGCCAAGAAGGACCTCTTCCGCGTGCCCAAGCACGGCAGCACGATCACCCATCAGACGACCGGCATCTTCGGCTCCGGGCGCGTACTGCTGAAGCCGGCCTCGCCCGGTACCGGCGTGATCGCCGGCGGGGGCGTGCGGGCGGTGCTCGAGCTCGCGGGCATCCACGACATCCTCTCCAAGAGCCTCGGCACGCAGAACCCGATCAACCTCGTCAAGGCGACCGTGGCCGGCCTGCGCGGTCTGCGCACGCCGGAGGAGGTCGGAAAGCTGCGCGGGCTGAGCATCAACCAGGTCCTGGGCCTCGGCGGGGAGTCGCTGAACGGCGCCCCGCAGGCGCTCGACGCCGAGACGGAGACAGCGGCGGCGGCCACAGCCACGGACGCGGAGTCCGCCGCGCCCGCCGAGACGGTCGCCGGCGACGGAGCTTCGGCGTGATGGCCGCGCTGAGCGTCACCCAGCGCCGCTCCAGCAACGGCTCCAACAGCAAACAGCTCGACACGCTGCGCTCGCTCGGCCTGCGCCGCATCGGCCACACGGTCGAGGTCAAGGACTGCGAGCAGACGCGCGGCATGCTGCACGCCGTGCGCCACCTGGTCGAGGTCAAGGAGGGCAAGTGAGCCCGGGCAAGCAAGACACCGAGGAGCTCGTCGGGCTGCACAGCCTCGCGCCCGCCCCGGGCAGCCGCCGCCCGCGCAAGCGCATCGGCCGCGGCGAAGGCTCGGGCACCGGCAAGACCTCCGGCCGCGGCCAGAAGGGCGCCGGCTCGCGCGCAGGCTCCAAGAGCAGGGCCGCCTTCGAGGGCGGCCAGATGCCGATCCACATGCGCATGCGAAAGCTGCGCGGGCCGCACATGAAGAAGTCGATGCCGTTCGAGCCCTTCCGCACGCACACCCAGCCCGTGAACATCTCCGCGCTGGAGAGCCGCTTCGACGCCGGCACGGAGGTCACGCTCGAGCTGATGCAGGCCAACGGCCTTGCCACGCGCAAGGGCGTGCCCGTGAAGGTGCTCGCCAAGGGCGAGCTCTCGAAGGCGCTGACCGTGCACGCCCACGCGTTCAGCGCAAGCGCGCGCGAGCGCATCGAGGCGGCCGGCGGCACCTGCCAGCTCCTCCAGAGCTAGAATCGGGCGCTCCGCCCATGCTCTCGACGATCCTCAACGCCTTCCAGGTCGCGGACATCCGCAAGAAGCTCCTCTTCACGGCGGCGATGCTGCTCATCTACCGCTTCGGCGCCCACGTGCCGGTGCCGGGCGTCGAACCTGACGGCGGTGAACAACATCCAGAATCGTTCGGCGGCGGCGGCATCCTCGAGCTTCCTGAACCTGTTCTCCGGCGGCGGCCTGTCCAGACTGGCGTCTTCGCGCTGGGCATCATGCCGTACATCACCTCGTCGATCATCCTGCAGCTGCTGCAGGTCGTCGTGCCCTCGCTCGAGAAGCTCCCCAAGGAAGGCGAGGTCGGGCCAGGAGCGCATCACCCAGTACACGCGCTACCTGACCGTCGGCCTCGCGTTCGCGCAGTCGATCGGCTACGTGTTCCTGTTCCACAGCCTGCAGGCGCGGCCGGCGAAACCGTGATCACCAACTTCGACGTGCCGCACATCTTCCTGATCGTCATCGCCTCACCGCCGGCGCGTGCTGCTCATGTGGATCGGCGAGCTGATCACCGCAGCGGGGCATCGGCAACGGCATCTCGCTGCTGATCTTCATCGATCGTCTCGCGCCTGCCCGGCGGCGCACCAGAGCCTGGTCGACGACCCAGGACGCAGGTGTTCAAGGTGATGATCGCCGTTCATCGTCGCTCGGCGGTGATCGTCGGCGATCGTGTTCGATCACGACGGCCAGCGGCGCATCCCCGTGCAGTACGCCAAGCGCGTCGTCGGGCGGCGCATGATGGGCGGCACGAGACCTTCTGCCGCTCAAGGTGAACATGGCCGGCGTCATCCCGGTCATCTTCGCCGCCGTCGATCATGGCCTTCCCGCCGACGGTCGGATCGCTCGTGAAACCCGCTGGGGCAGATCGCTGTCGGACTTCTTCGGGCCCAACGGCTGGCACTACATCATCGGCGAGTCGCTGCTCATCATCCTCTTCACGTACTTCTACACGGCGGTCACGTTCAACCCCGTCGACCAGGCCGACAACCTCAAGAAGTACGGCGGCTTCATGCCGGGCGTGCGGCCCGGGCGCCCGACGGCCGAGTTCCTCGACCGCATCCTCACGCGGCTCACGCTCCCCGGCGCGCTGTTCCTCGCCGCCGTGGCCGCGCTGCCGGCGATCCTGTTCGCGCAGACCCACCGACTTCGACTTCGGCGGCACGTCCATCCTGATCGTGGTCGGCGTCGCGCTCGACACCATGAAGCAGATGGAGGCGCAGCTGCTCATGCGCCACTACGAGGGCTTCCTCAAGTAGCGCGATGGCCGGGTCGGCTGCGGCTCCTCGACATGGCGGCAACTCATTCTGCTGGGCCCCCCGGGCGCCGGGCAAGGGCACGCAGGCCGAGCGCATGCGCCGGCGACTTCCGGCTGCCGCACATCTCCACCGGCGACATCCTGCGCGCCGCCGTCGCGGACGGCACCGAGCTCGGCATGGAGGCGAAGCGCTACATGGACGCCGGCGAGCTGGTGCCCGACGACGTGATCGTCGGCATGATCAGCGAGCGCGTCGCCGACGGAGACGCGCGCGACGGCTTCATGCTCGACGGCTTTCCCCGCACGCGGCCAGGCCGACGCCCTCGACGAGATGCTCGACGGCGCCGAACGGCGCGCTGACGGCCGTGCTGCTGATCGAGGTGCCCGACGACGAGCTCGTGCGCCGCCTGGCCGGGCGCAGGGTGTGCGTGAAGAACCGCGGCCACAGCTACCATGTGGTCTTCGACCCGCCCAAGCTCGAGGACGTGTGCGACCAGGACGGCGCGCGCCTGATCCAGCGCGACGACGACAACGAGGACATCGTCCGCAACCGCCTGGAGGTCTACCACGCGCCAGACCGAGCCGCTGATCGCCTACTACGACCACGCGGCGCTGCTGCGCCGCTTCGACGGCGGCGCACCCCCGACGAGGTCCACGCGCACATCCGCGCGACGTCGCCACGCTGCGCTCGGAGGAGAACCTGTAGCGCAAGCTAAGCTCCCTGGCGTGATCATCAGCAAGTCCCCGAGGAGATCGACAAGCATCGCCGCGGCGGGCGCGATCCTCGCCGCTGCCTCGACCTGCTCGCCGGCAACATCCGGCCCGGCGTCAGCACCGCTCGAGCTCGACGGCTCGCCGAGGAGTTCATCCGCTGCCAGCGGCGGCACGCCGACCTTCATGGGCTACCGCGGCTTCCCCGGCTCGATCTGCGCCTCGCCCAACGAGATGGTCGTGCACGGCATCCCGGGCCAGTACCGCCTGAAGCGGCGGCGACATCCTCTCGATCGACGTCGGCGTCACGCTCGACGGCTAGGTCGCCGACGCGGCGCGCACGTTCGTCGTCGAGCGAGGTCAGCGCCGGAGGCCCACAACCTGCTCGACCGCACCGAGGAGTCGCTGCACGCGGGCGTCGCGCAGTGCCGCGTGGGCAACCGCGCTGGGCGACGTCTCGCACGCGGTCCAGCTCGTCGTCGAGGGCGCCGGGTTCTCGGTGGTGCGCTCGCTCGTCGGCCACGGCGTCGGGCGCGAGATGCACGAGGACCCGCAGATCCCCAACTACGGAAGCCGGGCAAGGGCGCGCTGCTGGAGGAGGGCATGGTGCTCGCGATCGAGCCGATGATCACCGCCGGCGCCCCGGCGTGCGCGTCGGCGGCGACGGCTGGGCGATCTACTCGCAGGACGGCTCGCTGGCGGCGCACTTCGAGTTCACGGTCGCCGTGACCGCCGTCCGGGCCGCGTATCCTGACCCCGTGGCACCTGCCGCCCGAGGCCCGCGCGGACGAGTGCGCTGGACGAGGGCGATCGCGAGCGCAGGCTCGAGCTTGCTACCATGTGGAGTCCTGCGCTTGCGCGACGCGGTTTGCGCTGCGCGAGGGCATGTCCTCGACCCGGGTAGCGGCGGCCGCACACGGCAGCCAGAGCCCGGAGGTCGCCGGAACCCAGCCAGCCGAAAGGGATCATGAAGGTAAGACCGTCGGTCAAGCCGATGTGCGAGAAGTGCAAGATCATCCGCCGCCACGGGGTGGTGCAGGTGATCTGCAGAACCCGCGCCACAAGCAGAGGCAGGGGTAGCGGATGGCACGTATCGCCGGGCGTCAACATCCCGCTGAAGAAGCGGGTCGAGATCGGGCTGACCTACATCTACGGGATCGGCCGCTCGACCTCCAACAAGCATCCTCGCGCAGGTCGGCGATCGACCCCGACACCAAGGTCCGCGACCTCACCGAAGAAGAGGTCGTGCAGCTGCGCGACGCGATCGACGGCGGCGCTCACCGTCGAGGGCGACCTGCGGCGCGAGCGCTCGCAGAACATCAAGCGCCTGCAGGAGATCGGCTGCTACCGCGGCCTGCGCCACCGGCGCGGGCTGCCGGTGCGCGGGCAGAAGCACCAAGACCAACGCGCGCACGCGCAAGGGCCCCAAGAGCCTGCAGGTGCGCGGGCAAGAAGCAGGCGGGCAAGAAGTAATGCCCGGAGCCTAGCGTCAAGCCGCAAACGCGCCACAGGCGGCGCGGCGCAAGGTTCGCAAGAACATCCCGATCGGCCAGGCGCACATCAAGACCTCGTTCAACAACACGATCGTCACGCTCACCGACAACGAGGGCAACGTGATCGCCTGGGAGTCCGCCGGCGGCGCCGGCTTCAAGGGCTCGCGCAAGTCGACGCCGTTCGCCGCGCAGGTGACCGCCGACGCGGCCGCGCGCAAGGGCATCGAGCACGGGCTGCAGAAGGTCGAGGTCTTCGTCAAGGGCCCGGGCTCCGGCCGCGAGACGGCGATCCGCTCGCTGCAGGCCGCCGGCCTCGAGGTCACCGGCGTCAAAGACGTGACGCCGCATGCCGCACAACGGCTGCCGCCCGCGCAAGCGGCGGAGGGTCTAGCGATGGCCAGGCGACACCAGCCCGCAGTGCAAGCAGTGCCGCCGCGAGGGACAGAAGCTGTTCCTCAAGGGCGAGCGCTGCCTCACCGACAAGTGCGGCGTCGAGCGCCGCTCCTACCCGCCGGGCGAGCACGGCCGCGGGCGCATGAAGCAGAGCGAGTACCGCGTGCAGCTGCGCGAGAAGCAGAAGGCGCGCCGCTACTACGGCGTGCTCGAGAAGCAGTTCCACGGCTACTACGTGAAGGCGTCGCGCCAGCCGGGCATCACCGGCGAGAACCTGCTCGCGCTGCTGGAGTGCCGGCTCGACAACGTGCTGGTGCGGCTCGGCTTCGCCGCCTCGCGCCGGCAGGCGCGCCAGCTGATCCGCCACGGCCACTGGACGGTCAACGGCCGGCGGGTCGACATCCCGCAGCTACCAGGTGCGGCCCGAGCGACGTGATCACGATCAAGGCCGAGCACGCCGGCGACGCAGGTGGTCAGAGACGCGACCGAGCTGACCGGACAGATGCCCGCGTGGCTGCAGGCCGACCACGACGTCGCTGACGGCCAAGGTGCTGCGCAAGCCGGAGCGGCGCGAGATCGCCGCGCCGGTGCAGGAGCAGCTCATCGTCGAGCTGTACTCGAAGTAGAAGGACTTTTGCCCGCGGCGGCGCCCATTCGGGCGGCGGCGCTCAGAGCCGGCGCCATCACTGGCGCCGGTGCGACACCAAACGACGTTAGGACTCTCGATGCTCGACTTCCAAATCCCCCGGATCACCAGCGAGTCCGTGGAGCAGAACCGCGGCACGTTCACGATCGAGCCGCTCGACCGCGGCTTCGGCCACACGTTCGGCAACTCGCTGCGGCGCGTCCTGCTCTCCTCGCTCGCCGGCGCCGCCGTGACGAGCGTGCGCATCGAGGGCGTCGCGCACGAGTTCTCCACGATCCAGGGCGTCAAGGAGGACGTGACCGACATCGTCCTCAACCTCAAGGGCATCGTCTGCCGGATGCACTCGCGACGCGAGCGAGGTCGAGGCGCCGCTGGTCGTGACCGGCCGGGCGAGATCACCGCCAAGGACATCGACCTGCCGGCGGGCGTCGAGATCCTCAACCCCGACCTGCACATCGCGACGCTCGAGAAGAAGACGCAAGCTCGAGCTGTACACTGACGATCGGCCGCGGCCGCGGCTACCGGCCGGCCGAGGAGAACAAGTCGGCCGACCAGCCGATCGGCGTGATCCCGATCGACTCGATCTTCTCGCCCGTGCGGCGCGTCGCCTACGCGGTCGAGCAGGCGCGCGTGGGGCAGAAGACCGACTTCGACAAGCTCACGCTCGACATCGAGACCGACGGCTCGATCGACCCGCAGGCGGCGCTGCGCGAGGCGGCCGAGCTGCTGATCTCCCAGCTGGCGATCTTCACCGACGCCGACCGCATCCAGGAGCTGCGGGCGGCCCCCGGCGGACAGCTCGACGGCCATGGCCTGGCGGTCGGCGGCGGCTCGCAGGCGGCGCTGCAGGGCGAGGAGTGGGGCATCCTGATCGAGGAGCTCGAGCTGGGCGTGCGCTCGTACAACTGCCTCAAGCGCGCGGGCATCCAGACGGTCGGCGACCTCATCTCCAAGTCCGAGGCGGAGCTCAACGCGATCCCCAACTTCGGCAAGAAGTCGATCGACGAGGTCATCGAAACCCTGCACGCAAGAGGCCTGAACCTGCGTCAGGACTAGGGACGCCCTAGACTTCTCGTCTCATGCGCCATCAGAAGACCCGCAACAAGCTCAGCCGCGACTCCGCGCACCGCAAGGCGCTGCTCATGAACCTGAGCAAGGAGATCATCGAGCACGAGCGGATCGAAACGACGGCGGCGAAGGCCAAGGCGGTCAAGCCGGAGATCGAGAAGCTGATCACGCTGGCCAAGCGCGGCGACCTGCACGCTCGCCGTCAGGCGCTGTCGACGCTCTCGCAGGACAAGTTCGCAGTGCACAAGCTGTTCGCGGAGGTGGCGCCGCGCTACGCGCAGCGCCCCGGCGGCTACACGCGCATCCTCAAGCTCGGACCGCGCCGCAGCGACGCGACGGAGATGGTCTTCATCGAGCTCGTCTGAGGTTGCGCGCGTCGCGCCGCGCGTCGCAGGGATGGTCACCAAGCTCACGATCGAGTACGACGGCACGGACTTCGCCGGCTGGGCGCGCCAGCCGGACAGGCGCACGGTGCAGGAGGAGCTCGAGCGTGCGCTGCGCACGGTGCTCGGCGAGCGCGGGCACGACGGGCGGCCGCTGACGCTGACGGTCGCCGGGCGCACCGACGCGGGCGTGCACGCGTGGGGGCAGGTGGCCAGCTACGCGCACGAGGCGCTAGACCCTCTGCGTCTGAACGGGCTGCTCGACAGCGACGTCGCGGTGCTCGCCGCAGAGCCCGCGCCGGAGGGCTTCAACGCGCGCCGCGACGCCACCAGCCGCACCTACTGCTATCGCGTGCTCGCGCGGCGGACGCGCTCGGTGTTCGAGCGCCAGCGCGCGTACTGGTGCACCGCGGCGATCGACAGGGATGCGCTTCACGCGTGCGCGAGCGCGCTGCTCGGCAAGCACGACTTCACCGCCTTCACGCCAACCGAAACCGAGCACGCGCACTTCGAGCTGCACGGTCCTCTCAGCGCAGTGGCGCGAGCACGGCGACCTGCTCGAGTTCTGGATCGAGGCGGACATGTTCCTGCGCCACATGAACCGCGTGCTCGTCGGCACCATGCTCGAGGTCGCCGCCGGCACGCGCACGCTGGAGGAATTCGCGGAGCTGCTGCAGGGCAGGCCGCGCTCGCAGGCCGGCCGGACGGCGCCCGCGCGGGGGTTGGCGCTGGCGAGCGTGTCCTACGGCGACGCCTGATCTTCACGCGAGGGGACCGCAGCGGCCGCCTATGCTGGACATGCCGATGCTGCAACGTGCTGCTGACCAACGACGACGGGATCGAGGCGGATGGCCTGCAGGCGATGCGCCGCGCGCTGGTGGAGCGTCGAGGGCGTGCGCCTGGCGGTGATCGCGCCCGACGGCAACCGCTCGGCGATGGCGCGCTCGATCACGACGCGCAGGCCGCTGTGGGTGCAGGAGGTGCCGTTCTCGGATGGCACGGTCGGCTACGCGACCGACGGCACGCCCGTCGACTGCGTGCGCCTCGCGAGCCTTGGGCTGGTCGAGGACTTCGACGCGCGAGCTGGTCGTCGTCGGGCATCAACCACGGCGCCAACCTGGGCGATGACATCACCTACTCGGGCACCGTCGCGGCGGCGCTCGAGGGCGTCGTGCTGGGGTTGCCGGCGCTCGCCGATCTCGCAGCAGTCGCGCGCGGCGCGCGCTCGACTACCGCTTCGACGGCGGCTTCGGCTTCGAGATCGCCGCGGCGTTCGCCGCGCGGCTGGTGGACCGCATCGAGGAGGTGCCGCTGCCGGCGCGCACGCTGCTCAACGTCAACGTGCCCGCGGGCGAGCCCAGCGGCGTGGAGGTGACGAGCCTCGGCAAGCGCATCTACCGCGACGAGCTGAAACTCGAGCGCGAGGAGGAGCACCGCCGCCGCTACTGGATCTACGGCTCGGACCCCGGCTTCCACGACGAGCCGGGCACCGACCTGGCGGCGATCGCGGCTGGCCGGATCGCGGTCACGCCGATCCACTTCGACCTGACCGACCGGCCGAGCCTCGAGGCGCTCAGGCGCTTCGACCTGGAGGCGATGCTGGCCCCGGTTGCACACGACGCGGAGTCGTGAGCGCGGCGGACGCGGGGGCGGGCGCGACCGGCGCCGCGGTGACGGCCGCAAACGACGGCGCCCCGCCGCAGGTGGCGGCGCGCGCGCGGGAGCTGCGCGAGCAGCTCGAGCACCACGCCTACCGCTACTACGTCCTCGACGATCCGGAGATCGGCGACGACGCGTACGATCGCCTGCTCGACGAGCTGCGCGCGATCGAGCGCGAGCGTCCGGAGCTGGTGACGCCGGACTCGCCCACGCAGCGGGTGGGCGGCGAGCCGGTCGGACGCCTGGAGAAGGTGCGACACCTCGAGCCGATGCTGTCGCTCGGCAACGTGCGCTCGCGCGGAGGAGCTGCGCGCGTGGGTGGAGCGGATGCGCAACCACCTGGCGCGCGAGGGGATCTCCGATCCGGCGTTCGACGTTCGTGGTCGAGCCCAAGATCGACGGGCTCGCGATCAGCCTGGTGTACCGCGACGGGGTGCTCGAGCGCGGGGCCACGCGCGGCAACGGCGAGGTGGGGGAGGACGTGACGCACAACCTGCGCACGATCGGCGCGATCCCGCTGCGCGTCCGCGACGCGCCGGCGCTGCTGGAGGTGCGCGGCGAGGTGTACATGTCGCTGAAGGACTTCACCGCGCTCAACGAGCGCCGCGCGGAAGCGGGGGAATCGACGTTCATGAACCCGCGCAACTCCGCCGCCGGCACCATCCGTCAGCTCGATCCCGCGGACGCTGCCAAGCGGCCGCTGTCTATCTGGTGCTACCAGGTTGGAGTCGCCGAGGGTCTGTCGTTCACGCAGCACTCGCAGGCGCTGCGGTGGCTGCGCGAGCACGACTTCCGCGTCAACCGCGACATCAGGGTGCTGGGCAGCGAGGACGAGGTGATCGCCCAGTGCCTGGAGTGGGAGCGGCGCAGGGGCGAGCTCGACTTCGAGATCGACGGCGTGGTCGTCAAGGTCGACGACCTCGAGCTCCAGCGCCGGCTCGGCTCGGTCGGACGCGACCCGCGCTGGGCGGTCGCGTGGAAGTTCCCGCCCACCACAGCCGTCACCAAGCTCGAGGCGGTGATGTGGAACGTGGGCAAGTTCGGCGACCTGCGCCCGTACGCGGTGCTGGAGCCGGTGGAAGTGGGCGGGGTGACGATCAAGCTGGCCACCCTGCACAACGAGGAGGACATCGTGCGCAAGGACCTGCGCGCGGGCGAGGAGGTGATCGTGCTGCGCGCCGGCGACGTCATCCCGCAGGTGGTCTCGCCCGCGCCGCACATGGCCGAGCGCAAGCGCCGCCCGCCGATCCCGCACCCCCCCGAGCGCTGCCCGTTCTGCGACACGCCGACGATCAAGCCGCAGGACAGCGTGTTCACCCAGTGCCCCAACCGCCACATGCCCGGCGCGCGCGTGGCAGCTGCTCAAGCACTTCGTCTCACGTGGCGCCATGGACATCGACGGCCTCGGCGAGAAGCAGGTGGCGCTGCTGCAGGAGCGCGGGCTGGTGGGCACGGCCGCAGACTTCTACCGGTTGACGGAGGAGCAGCTGGTGGAGCTGGAGGGCTTCGGTGAGCTGTCCGCGAGGAACTTGCTGGCGGCGATCGAGGCCTCCAAGCAGCGCCCGTTCGCGCGCGTTCTGTTCGCGCTGGGCATCGAGGAGGTGGGGGAGGTGACCGGGCGCAACCTCGCGCAGCGCTTCCGCGACATCGACAAGCTGCTGGACGCCTCGCCCGAGGAGATCGCGCAGACGCCGGGCATCGGCGAGAAGATGGCCAGCTCGATCCGCACGCAGCTCGACGACGAGCGCATGCGCGAGCTGATCGAGGACCTGCGCCGAATCGGGCTGCGCTTTCACGAAGAGGGGCCGGCGCCCTCTGAAGGCCCGCTGGCGGACCGCACGCTCGTGCTCACAGGCACGCTGCCTGAGCTCTCCCGCGAGGCTGCCACCGAGCGCATCCTCGCGGCGGGCGGGCGCGTGACGAGCTCGGTGTCCAAGAAGACCGACTACGTGGTCGCGGGCGAGAGCCCCGGGTCCAAGCTCGAGAAGGCCGAGCGCCTGGGCGTGAGCGTGCTCGACGAAGCCGGGCTGCTGGCGCTGCTCGGGCAGTAGCCATGCCAAGAACCGGCGCGCACGCTCAAGCGGTGCGCCGTTTGCGCCGAAGCGATTCCCATGCCCCAACCTCGCAGCAGGCTGTGCGCCCTCGCGGTCGTCGGGATCCTTGTGATGTGCGCGCTGTCGGGTTGCGCTGGCGCCGAAGGCGGCTCGCCGACGGCGGAAGCGCACGGCGGCGTCCTGGGTGCGCTCGTGCGCCAGGTCAGCCCGCGCGAAGGCGAACCCGGCGAAGCCGGATCAGGCGAAGCCGAATCAAGCGACGCCGAACTGAAGGAACTGGTCGACCGCGAAACCAGCCCCGAAGAACGCCGGGAACTGCGAGAAGGCGTCGAAGAAGCGCAGCAGTCGCAAGGCGCACAGGAACAGGCCGAACAGGCCCAGGAACAGCCAGCAGCCGAACAGCAGGAACCCGAAGCCGAACGCGAACAGGAACAGGCCTCCGAAGCCGAACGCGAACAGGAACAGGCCTCCGAAGCCGAACGCGAACAGGAAGAACGCTGAGCCGCGTAGCGCAGGCACGGCGACGCGGCAACAGCGAGGTGAGCCGCGAAGAGCGCGGCGATGCGCAGAGACCGCTGCGACATGGCGGGGTAGAGTGCCCGTATACGTTCGCTCGTGGCTCTACCCGTGGTATCGCTCGCGCTTCTCGGCGCCCAGCCGCTCGCGCTCGCCGACACGCACACGGCGGCGATAACGAGCTCTGAAGCGGCGGCGGCGCTGGCCGCGCTCATCCACAAGCGAGCAGCGGCCAGGCTGCGCGGCGGCTACAGCTCGAGCACCGTGTGCACCGGCCAGATCGAAGGCGGGAAGACGCTCACCTCGACGACCAGGCTCGCGCGCTGGCGCTGCAAGCTGGAACTGTCCGGCGCGCGCTTCCCGAGCGCGTGCAAGGCGGAAGCGAACGTGTCCGCCACCCATGGCGCCCACGGCATACGCGTGCAGCTGCTGGCCGTGAGCAGGTACTGCGGCGATCAGTAGTCGGCGACGGTGATCGCGATGTTGTCCTGGAAGGTGTGCGCGGTTTCGGTGGGGATGCCATCGTTGAAGATCGCGAACGCGAGCGTGTGCCCGTCGGCGGCGCGACAGTAGCCGACGAGGTTGGAGACGCCTGTGAGCGTCCCCGTCTTGCCCTGGCAGTTGCCTTCCGCGCTGGTGTGGCGCATGCGCAGTTCGAGCGTGCCGCTGCGCCCGGCGACGGCGAGGCTGTTGCGCAGCACGGCCCCGATGGGCGTGGGGGCGAGCTCCACCAGCAGGTCGGCCACCTGGTAGGGGGAGGTCCTGTCGTCTTCTGAGAGGCCGGAGCCGTCGACGACGTGCGGGTGGATTCCGAGCAGCGAGGCGACCGTCTTGGCCACCACGGCGGCCCCTGCGGCGGTGGTGCCGGCGCCGCCGTAGCGCGCGCCGAGGTCCTTGACGAGCGTCTCTGCGAAGAAGTTGTCCGAAGGCGGCAGCATCAGGCCGAGCAGTTGCGCGACGGTCGGCGACTGCGCCTGCGCGAGCTGGACGGCACCGGCGGGGGTGGCGGCGGCTCCGTGGGAGCCCGCGATGCTGACGCCGTCGGCCTTCAGCGCCGCCCACAGCTCGCGCGCGGCGTATGCCGCGGGCGCGTGCGGGCCTCTTTCGTGGCCGGTTTCGCCGCGGTTGAACGCGAGCGCGCTGAGCGTGCCTTCGAGGAACGGGTCCCACGCGTAGTCGCTGGAGGGCTCGCCGCGCAGCGAGTCGAGGTAGGACTCGTCGCCCTCGACTCCGCCGGTGATGCGGCGGATGCCGTCGGTGCGCACGAGCTGGGAGACGAGTGCGGAGACGCTCGCGCCGACGCCGCCGTAGTGGCTGTGGATGAACGCGGTGCTGCCGAACGTGGGATCGCCGCCGCCCCGCAGGTAGAGGCTGCCTTCCCACACGCCGCCGGGCGCCATGTGGCCGACGCCGAGGACGGTGGTGGCCAGGCGGGTGGAGGCGCCCATCTCCTCGAGCGCGGTGGTCGCCGTGTACAGCTTCTCCACCGACGCCGGCGGGCGCATGGTGGTGGCCCGCTCGGAGAACACGGCCTGTTTGGCGGTCAGGTCGTATACGTAGGCGCCGTCCGCGGGGCCGGCGAGCGCGAGCTGGTGGCTGAGGTCGCCCTGCAGTTCGGCCAGCCCGTCCTGGGCGTTCGCGGCGGCTGGCGCGATGACTGCGGCGAGTAGAAGTCCGCACAGAAGAATTCGAGCTTCCCCGCAGAAGGTCGAAGCACGTAGCCATAGAATGTTGCTTGCATGGGCAAGGTTGTCAAGCTGGAACATGCAGCCAAGGCGAAGCCGCGGAGCGGGCGCATGGCGGCCCGCGGCGTCGGGCGGCCGGCATCCACCGAGCGCCGCCGCCGGCCCCGTCGCGACAAGACGGCGCTGGTGCTGGGCGGCGGCGGGTTCACGGGAGGGGTGTATGAGATCGGCGCGCTGCGCGCGCTGGACCTGTTGGCGGTAAACAGCACGGTCAACAACTTCGACGTCTACGTGGGCACCTCCGCGGGCTCGTTCATCGCCGCGCTGTGCGCCAACGGCGTGACCCCCGAGGAGATGATGCGGGTGGTCACGCGCCAGGGCAAGCCGCCCTTCAAAGACATCGACATCGGCGATCTGCTGCGCCTGAACCTGCGGGAGTTCGCGCGCAAGGCCGCGCTGATGCCGCTGCGGGCGATCTCGACCGCTCGCCAGGTGATCTCACAGCCGGGCGGCGTGTCGCTGATGGACGTGATGATGGGGCTCGCCGACGGCCTGCCGTCGGGCCTGTACACGGGCGAGGGGATCGAGCGCTACCTGCACGAGGTGCTCAGCGAGCCCGGGCGCAGCGACGACTTCGGCGAGCTGGCGGCGGAGCTGTACCTGACGGCCACCGACCTCGACACTTGCGAGCGGGTGGTGCTCGGCGTCGACGGCGCCAACGACGTGCCGATCTCCACGGCGGTGCGCGCGTCGGGGGCGTTGCCGATGGTGTACGCGCCCGTACGCGTGCACGACCGCGACCTGATCGACGGGGGGATCGTCTCCACGACGAACCTCGATCTGGCGATCCAGGCGGGCGCGAAGCTGGTGGTGGTGATCAACCCGATCGTGCCGTTCGTCAACGACTTCTCGGGCACCGTCGAGACGCTGCGCGGCAGGCGCCCGCAGCGGGTGGCGGACATGGGCTTCGCGCAGATCGGCTACCAGGTGTTCAAGCTCGTCGCGCACCAGCGGCTGCACGAACTGGCAAAGGGCTGGGAGGAGCGCTACCCGGGCGTGGACATCGTGCTGATCGAGCCGGAGCCGAACGACGAGCTGATGTTCCAGACCTCGATGATGAGCTTCACCTCGCGCGTGGAGATCGCGCGGCACGGCTTTGAGTCGGTGACCAAGCGGCTGGTCGGCGAGTACGAGCGCTTCGAGGAGATCGCCGAGCGCCACGGCCTGGAGATCTCGGCCAAGCGCGTGCGCAAAGTGGTGGCGCACTTCGACGACGAGCCCGAGTCGGTGAGCGCGTGGCGCAAAATCCTCGAGGGCACCACCGGCGCGCTGCTGCGCCAGGCCGGCTCGACCGGCTGACGCTCAGCCGCGTCAGCCGCGTCCCGGGTCAGAGCGGGACGGGCTCTGGCCTCGGTTTCAGCCGCCCGCGGTGGCCGGCGCGAGCGCAGGCTGGCGTCCCTGCAGGTACGGGCTGAGGTAGCGCCCGAAGACCTTCTCGACGGCGGCGCCATCGCCGGAGTCGTCGAGATGACCGTGGACGGTCGAGGCGGTGGCCTGGCCGAACTCGTCGAGCTCGGTTCGCAGGTAGACCGGGTGCTCGCCGCCGACCAGGCGCGCGCGCAGGATGCGACGCACGCGGGCTTCCGCGACGGAGAGCCCGTGACTGGAGGCGATGCGCTGCGCGATCACGTCGGCCTGCTGGGCGGCGAGGCCGCCCTGCTTGATGGGGAAGCTCGTCATGTCGCCGGCGGCGTACACGTCGGGCACGCCGACGACGCCGCCGAGCGCGTCGGTGGTCACGAAGCCCCAGCGGTCCGCGGGCAACCCGACGATGCTCGGGCCTCTGAGCGTCGGTGCCGCGATCACGCGGTCGGCTTGCAGCGTCTCTCCCGACGCGAGCACGAGCGCGCCGCTGCGGTCGACGCTCTGCGGCTGGGACTCGCCGATGAAGCGCACGCCCCGCTCGGCGAGCAGATGCGCGACGAGGCTCGAGGCCTGCGCGCCGAACACGCTCAGCGGCGTGAGCTCGGGGCTCACCAGCAGAACCTCGCCGGTCAGGCCCAGCTCTGCCAGGCGGGTGGCCGTCAGCAGCGCCAGCTCGTACACGGGCAGCGGCCACGAGCAGCCGCCCGGCACGGCGAACACGATCCGGCGCAGCTCCCCCGACGGCAGCTCGCCGAACGAGGCGGCGGACGTTGTGCACCTGCTGCTGGTCGTGAAACGTCAGCGCGCCCGGTATGCCGATGCTCGCGCGGGCGCCCACCGCGAGCACCAGCGCGTCGTAGTCGAGGTGGGTGAAGGATGCGAATCGCACCCTGTGCGCGCCCGATGCGACCGCCTCCACGCGATCCATGCGAAACGACGCGCCCACGTCCGCCGCGATCGCCTGCAGGTCGTAGGCGCGTGGCGGCCCGTCCTCGAAGGACTCCATGGTCGCTGCCGGCCTGTAAGCGAGCGCAGGCGACGTCGACACCAGCGTCATGTGCACGTGATTCTCCGCCAGCGCGCGCAGCGCGAGCATCGCCTCCACCGCCGCGAACCCGCCGCCCGCGATCAGCACGTGAGGCGTGTCCGCGGATGAGGTGATGCGCGTCATACGCGGACCGTCTCATCCCCGTGGCTCGCGCGCATCCGTGGAATCTCCTGGGCGTCATCGGCTGTTTTTACGCGCGGACCGGCCCAACCGGTCGGGCTCACATGTCGAGCGGCGCACGCCTGGGCGCAATGCCGTCTACTTGCGGCTGGAGCCGGCTTCTGCTCTCGGCGGCAAGGAACGACCAACCAGGGCGCGGGCCCGGCTTTCGCTGCTCATCCCGAGCATGCGTCTCGTCGCGAGCCGACGACGTTCCTGCTTTTGGCGAGGAGCGGGGAGGCGGACGGCGTACGGTGAGAATCGTGCTTTCAATTCGTCCGGGGCCTCAGGCTAACGAGGCCGCGCCTTGGGATCGGGCGCCGAGCGACCATCGCAGCGGAGGGTGCCACAGGCAGACGGAGCAGAAGCTGTTGTGCTAGAAGGCGGCTTGTGGTCATTCGACGCGAGACGGTCGAAGATCGGGGTACGGTCGATGCGGTGGTCTCAGCTGCGTTTGGTCGACCGCGAGGCGATCAGGAGCCGCCGGAGACGCTCCTGGTCCGGGCGTTGCGGCGGGACGTGGGATGGATTCCGACACTCTCGATGGTGGCGGTACGCGACGATCGGATCGTCGGCCACGTCGTGTGCACTCGCGGATGGGTCGGTGAGATGAGCGCGCTCGGGCTGGCACCGATCAGCGTTCTGCCGGACTACCAGCGCCAGGGAACCGGTCAGGCGTTGATGCATGCCATCATCGGCGCCGCTGACGCCTTGGGCGAACCGCTGATCGCGCTGCTTGGTGATCGGCGCTTCTATGGTCGCTTCGGTTTTGTGGCTGCGTCCGGGCTCGGAATCGCCGCTCCCGATCCCGGATGGGGCGATCAATTTCAGGTGCGGACTCTAACGGACTGCCCCCGGTCGATCACCGGCACGTTCCGATACTCAGGACCGTTCGCGGATGTCTAGCACTGACCGGCCAGCCCAAAGCCAGACTGCTCGCTATAACGGGTGGCGTATGCGTGCGGTTGGCATCACGGCTGCGGCGGGCCGGAGGTTCTGTCGGTCATCGATCGCGCGCGACCGCTGGCTTCCAGGCCGGTGAGACAGCGCAGGACGCCCAACTCAGCCCGTCGCCCTTGCTTGCGCCCGCCAGCGGCAGCGCGAGCCAATGTCGCCGAGACCGCTGTTCCGCGTCCCAAGCGTGCGCCCGTACAGCCCATGGCCGGACGTTCGCTCGGCCACGAAGGAAGCGTCTGGACGGGGAGACTGTCCGCTTTCGCGCGGGACCGACTCTCCTAATTTTGGCGCTTCGGGCACCCGCTGACAGCCGATGCTGCTTAGCGAGCCGCGTGCTCGCTTTAGCCGATCAGGCAAGGCGACGCCACCACTTCGCCTGGCGGAAGCGAGCGTGAGGAGCCCCTCGGGCCGCACGCTTGGAAATCGTCCAACTCAGGCGTCTCGTTGGCTACGCGGGGGGCGCCTGCTTTCCGCGCCAACCGATCATGCGGGCGATCGGGTTCGTGGCAACGCGATCGTGATCCTGACATCGGGCGCGTCAGGGATGTGGTCAGCGTGTGCCGGTACAGCGCAGGTCGGCGTCGCGCCGGCCGATCCGGTACTGCGCGAGGTTCGGTGCCACGCCGGTGAAGCCACCGCTCGTGCAGTTCCGCCGCGCCTGCGTGAGTGTTGCGTTGGTTCCGGCCACCCAATCGGGCAGCTGGCCGTTGAAGGCCGTCGGTGTTGTCTGCGCCGTCAGCCCCGTGATCTCCTCCCACTGGGCGCTGGTGGAATAGATCCCGATCGGTCCGGTCGCGCCGGCGTTGTGCAGGCCGGCGATGAAGCCCTGCAGCGCGGCGATGTTGAGCTGGTAGATCCCGGCCCAGCTCGCCATCAGCTCGACGTCCAGCCACCATGGCGCGGTCTTGGCCGCGACGGGGTCGAGCGCGGCGACGAGCCGGTAGGAGTGGGCGGCGCGCTCCTCGCCGAAGATGTACGAGCAGGCGTTGGTCAGCAGGCCGTTACAAGCACCGTAGGCCGGCGCGGTGCCGACGCTAGGCCAGTCCGCAACGTGATGACCGCCAGGGTTACCGGTGTCGATGTACAGCGACAGGGGCGGCTGCTTCGGCCGCTTCTGCCCCGGCGCGTCGCGGGCCCAGTGCAGCTCGCCGCTGATACACGGGTTTGCTTGGTTCGCCAGCCCGCCATTGACACCGACGATCCCGAACAGCGGGTTCGACGGGTAGGAACCCGAGCACTGCGGATAGGAGACGTCATAACCGGTGGTCGGCGACGAGCCGCCGCTCACCGCGATGACCAGCACCACAATGACGATGAAGGCGAGCGCCACCACCGGTACCCATCGCGCTCGGTACCGGGAACGGCTGGCAGGCGGCACGGCCGTCAAGCTACCACGAGGCTGGGCACGCGCCGGCCGCACGCGAAGACCACCGAGACTGCTCAGATGGACGAGCTCCAGTCGTTTCGGCGCCGACGCGGACACGCTCGCTTACGCCCGATGAAGCAGGGCGTGATCGCGTGGTCGGGGCCCGAGCGTTTAGCCGCCGTCCCAAGCGGACACAGGCCGCCAGAAGCAGAACGACGGCGATGGAAGCGCTGTCGTTTCGCCAGGCGAAAGCAGGCGTGTACCGAGGCTGAGTCGGCGCTGTCGAGATTCGTCCCAAGCGAGAGCTTGGCGCGTCGGGCCGGGTGCTCCCGCTCTTGGTCGGCGGCGGCAGTGAGCCGCGCGGCGGTCCCAGCCATGATCCTCGGCACGGCAGGAGTGGCCCTGCCTGTAGAGTTGGCCCTACTAGGGTGGCGATGATCCGCGGCCTGAATGCGAGGATTGTCGGATGGACGCTGACGAGCGACTGCGTGCTGGCCGTCTGGCGGCGCAGCGGCTGACGCCGGCAACGGCGTGCAAGAGCGCCGAGGAAGCGGCGTTGGCTGTAATCGGCGTCCAGGCTCAGGATCTGCGCGCCGCGGCTCTTGCACTGCGCTCGCGCGTGCCCGGCCTCACCCGAAGCGCCGTCCGCGCCGCGCCGCTCCTGCGCACGTGGACGGTCCGCGGCACGGTGCACCTGATTGCGGCGTCCGATCGCCCCTGGCTGCACGCGCTATTCGCCAGGCGAAATGCCCGCGTGTTCGGCGCGCGCTTCGCGCGCTTCGGCATTGTGGAGGAGGTAAACGCCATGCGCGGGGACGTCGTTGAGCTCTGCGGCGAGCGTCCCCGCGACCGGCCGTCGCTGCTGCGCGCGCTGGTCGAGCGCGGCCACCCGTCGCTCGAGCAGGGTCCGATCAACACATTCGTTCCGTGGCTCTCGACGCAGGGGCTCATCGTCACCGACACTGCCGGCCTGCTGCACGCGGCCGATCCGCCCCCGGCGGTCGACCTCGACGAGGCACTCGCGATCCTTGGCGCCCGCTACCGCGCAGGCTACGGCCCTTGCGACGCAACCGACCTCGCGAAGTGGTCCTCGCTGCCCATCACACAGGCGCGCCGGGCGCTCGAAGCCGCCGGACCGCCGAGCGACGTTGACCTGTTGCCCGCCGATGACACACCGCCCTGTCTGCTGCTCGCCGCCTTCGACACGCTCATGCTCGGCTACCGCACTCGCGAGCCATTCGTCGTCGCCGAGGATGACCATCACATCCTGAGGGGCGGTGGGATGCTCAAACCCGTCGTACTCAATCGCGGAGCAGCAACTGGTACTTGGTCCATCAAGAAGGGCCGTCCCGAGCCGGCGTGGTTCGCGCGGCCCACGCCCGCTCCGGCGCTCGCCCGCGAGACTGCGGACATCGAACGCTTCCTTGCATCGTAGCTGCGGGTAGCTCCATGGAGCAGTCGCGCGGCTCCCACTTTCGGCTGCGAGCAAGCGCCATGCACTGTCCGCAGGGGCCGCACATGTGCGGCCCCTGGCAAGGTCGCATGCGACCTTGCCTCTCGGCTAGAGGTTGGCGACCTGGTCCTCGGCTTAAGTCGTGGGCCTCGTCTCCAGGGCCCCTCGCACGCGGCCTCCGTCCCCTACAGCGCCTTGTCGACGGCGCTCAGCAGCCGGTCGGTGGCGGCGGCGGAGTGGATGGCGATGCGCACGTGGCGAGGCTCGCCGAGCGCGTCGCCGGCGGCCACCAGCACGCCGGCGCGCGCGAGGCGCGCGGCGAGCTCGCCGCCGGGGAGCGCGGGGTGGGCGGCCCACACGAAGTTGGCCTGGCTGTCGGCGACCTCGAAGCCGAGGCGGCGCAGCGCGGCGGTCAGGCGCGGGCGCTCCTCGCAGATGACGCGCACGCGCCGCTCGATCAGCTCCGAGCAGCTGTGCAGCGCCTCGAACGCGCCCGCCTGGGAGATCTCGGACACGCCGAGGTCGGGGGCGAGCTCGGCGAGCAGCTCGCCGGAGCCGGGGCCGCCGATGGCGTAGCCGATGCGCAGGCCGGCGAGGCCCCACGCCTTGGAGAAGCTGCGGAACACGAGCAGGCGCGGATGCTGCTCCAGCAGCTGCAGCGACGCGCTGGCCGGCTGCGCGTCGGCGAACTCGACGAGCGCCTCGTCGAGCAGCACGGCGACGTTCGCGGGCAGCTCCTCCAACAGGCGCTGCAGCTCGGCTGCCGGCAGCAGCTCGCCGGTGGGGTCGTTGGGGCTGGCGAGCGCGATCGCGCGCACGTCCGGCTCGCGCGCGGCGGCCTCCAGCAGCGCGTCCACGCGGGCGCTCGCGCCGACGCCGGCGCTCCTGCCGTCATCGGCGCTCCCGCCGTCGCCGGTGCCGCCGTTCGCATGCCCGCCGACGCGCACGGCGCGGCCGTGCGCGCGGCGCGCCATGATCGGATACAGAGGGTAGGACGGCCAGGGCGTGAGCAGCTGCTGCCCGGGCTCGATCAGCGCTCGCGTGGCGGCGCTGAGCAGATCGGCGGCGCCGTTGCCGAGGATCAGGCGCTCGGGGTCGACGCCGTGGCGCTCGGCCAGCACGCGCGCGCAGGTCCGAGCCGCCCAGATGCGGGTAGCGGTGCAGCCCGCGGCGGGCGACGAACGTGATCGCGCTGACGATCCGCGGGTGGGGCAGCTCGGGCCAGGTGGTGAGCGACAGGTCGAGCGTCTGCCACGCGCGTGAGCGCTTTGCGCTTGCGCTCGGCAGCCTCCTCGCGCAGTCCTTCGTTTACCTCCTCCTCGGACATTCCTTCGAACTGGCGGTAGTAGTCGAGCAGGCCCATGGCGATGGCGTCGTTCTAGCAGCGAGCGTCGGGCGCGGCTCGGCGGTGTGCGCGTGTGGAGCTGGCGCGCGGCCGTCACTGGCCCCCGCCGCGTACGACGAGGCTCGGTTCCGGGTCCGTGGATGACCAGGAACCACAGCAGGAAGCCGAGCGCGCAGACGGCGGCGGTGGCGGCGAAGATCCGGCCGAGCGACGCCCGTGCGCTGGTCGTGGCCGGCGGCGCGGCGCACGAGGATCCACGCGCCGTCGATGCGCTTCATCAGCGACAGCGCGCCGAACAGCAGCGCGAACAGCGCGATGAACGACGACCAGGATGCCCAGGCTGACGCTGCCGGACAGGTAGTTGGCCTGCGAGCCGAGCCACAGGCACGCGAGCGGGATGGGACCCCAGCACAGCAGGCACAGCAGCGTGATCGCAGCGAGCATGAAGCTGGCGATGGAGCCGTCGACGCGCTGGCGCAGGTCGCTGCCGCGCTCGGGCAGCGTGCGGAAGCGCACGGGCGCGGTGCCCGGCCGCCGGCCGACGAACAGCCCGCCGTTATCGGTTGGGTCGGTGCGCATCGCCCCCCATGTTCGCAGGTGCGCTGTCCGCCGCGGGTCAGCTGGCGTAAAGCGAGTCGAACAGCTCCGCGTAGCGTTCGTTGACGACGTTGCGCTTGACCTTCAGCGTCGGCGTCAGCTCGCCGGTCGCCTGGGAGAGGTCGTGGTCGAGGATCGCGAACTTCTTGACCTGCTCGACCTGCGCGTATTTGGCGTTGGCGCGGTCGATCTCCTTCTGGATCAGCGCGCGCATCGGCGGGCTCGCGCGAGAGCGACGGGATGTCCTCGGGCAGGCCGTGCTCGCGCGCGAAGCTCGGGATCTCTTCCTCGTCGAGCGTGATCAGCACGACCGGGTAGGGGCGCTGGTCGCCGTGCATGACCGCCTGGGAGATCCAGCGGCACTGCTTGAGGTCGTTCTCGATGTTCGCCGGCGTGAGGTTCTTGCCGCCGGCGGTGATGATGATGTCCTTCTTGCGCCCGGTGATCGACAGGTAGCCGTCCTCGTCGATCGAGCCGAGGTCGCCGGTGTGCAGCCAGCCGTCCTCGACGGCGCCGAAGCTGGTGGGCGCGTGGTTGTGGTAGCCGTGCGAAGATGTTGGGGCCCTTGATCAGGATCTCGCCGTCGTCGGCGATCTTCAGCTCGACGCCCGGCAGTGCGCGCCCGACGGTGCCGAAGCGGTGGTTCTCGACCGTGCGAGACGGTCGCGGCGGTGGCGGTCTCGGTCATGCCGTAGCCCTCCAGCACGGGCACGCCGCACGCCCAGAAGAACTCGAGGATCTCGCGCGCGATCGGCGCGGCGCCGCTGGTGGCGTGGCGCACGTTGCCGCCGAAGATCGCGCGCACGTTCTTGAACAGCTTCTCGTCGGCCTCGTCGAACGGCCCCTGCAGCTCCAGCGGGCACGGGTTCGCCGCGGGTGATCATGTCGCGCACCTTCATGCCCCAGCGCGATCGCCTGCTGCGCGCGCTCGCGCTCCTCCGGCGGCTGGGCCTCGATGCGCGCCGTGCGCGAGCGTGTAGATCTTCTCGAACACGCGCGGCACCGACGGCAGGTACGTGGGTTTGACCTCGAGCAGCTCGGGGACGATCTGCTTGGTGTCGCCGCCGAAGTACGCGAGCGTGCCGCCGAGGTCGAACACCGCCAGCTGGATCAGCAGCGCGATAGGAGTGCGCGAGCGGCAGGTACAGGTAGATGACCTCGTCGCTCTGGATCTCGCCGGCGTCGCTGACCATGTCGATGATCGCGCGGTAGTTGCCGTGCGTGAGCACGCAGCCCTTGGGCGGGCCGGTGGTGCCGGAGGTGTAGATGAACGTGAACGGGTCCTCCGGGCGCACGGCCGCGCTGCGAGCCTCGAGCTCCTGCGGCGAGCGCCGGCGCGGCCGCGCTCGCGCACCTGCTTCGAGCGTGATCGGCATCGAGCGGCGAGGCTCGCCGGCCGGCGGGTCGATCGACGATCACGGTGCGCAGGTTCGGGCAGCTGGTCGCGGATCGCGGCGATCTTCGCGAGCTGCTCGTCGTCCTCGCACACGATCGCGCATGCGCCCGAGTCGGAGATCACCCACAGGCACTCCTCGGGAGAGTTGGTCTGGTAGATCGGCACGACGACCGCGCCGGCGGAGGTGGCGGCCATGTCCACGTAGGACCACTCGGGGCGGGTGTTGGCGAGGATGCACACGCGCTCGCCCGGCTCGATGCCCAGGTCGATCAGCCCGAGGCCGATCTCCTGGACGACGTCGGCGAGCTGCGCGTAGGTCACGTCGTGCCACGCGCCGTCGCGCTTGTAGCGCACGGCGACGTGCTCGGCGTGCGCGGCGGCCGAGTGCGCGACCAGGTCGGCGATCGTGCGCGACCCGGTGGTCGTCGCGGCGGCCGTTGCCTCCATCTGGACTCCTTCCTCAATGCTCAGGCGAAATGGAGCTGTGATGTTAGACGCTGGCGCACAGATTGGATAGGTGGAGCGTATATCGGTTCCCGTCCCGCGAAACGGCCAGATGTGCGAACCGCCAGACGCCGGGTGCAGCGGCGCTTGGCGGCCCGGCCCCGCCGGGCGGGGTGGCGTGCGGTCGGAGCGTCAGACGGGGTTGGGCACGTCGAGGAACACGTGGCGCAGCGCGAAGCGCTCGGCGAGGTGCTCGCCGAGCGTCCTGACGCCGAGCGTCTCGGTGGCGTGGTGCCCGGCGCCGATGACGTGCACGCGCGACTCGCGCGCCTGCGCCAGCGAGCGCTCGGCAAGCTCGCCCGTGAGCAGCGCGTCGGCGCCGGCGGCGGCTGCGTCGGCGGTGTAGTCGGCGCCGGCGCCGGACACGATCGCCACGCGCCGCACGCGCGGCGGGCCGCCGTCGAGCACCAGCGGCTCGCGGTCGGTGACGGCGCGCACACGGGCGAACAGCTCCTCGGCGGGGATGCCGTCGCCGGCGGCATCGCCAGCACCGGCGCCAGGGGCGTCGGGCTCGCTGTCGCCGGGCAGGGTGGCGATGAAGCCGATCGGCTGGCCATGGTGCAGGGCGAAGGGATCCAGGGCGGTGGCGCCGAGCGCGCGGGCGAGCAGCGCGTTGTTGCCGAGCTCGGGGTGGGCGTCGAGCGGCAGGTGGTAGGCGGCGAGGGCGATGCCGGCGTCGAACAGGAGCTGCAGGCGGCGCTTGAGGACGGCGTCGACGGTGCGGACGCCGGGGCCCCAGAAGAGGCCGTGGTGGACGAGCAGCAGCTCCGCGCGTTCGCGGGCGGCCAGCTCGAACAGCTCGGCGTGCGCGGAGACGCCGGTGGCGATCGTCTGCACGTGGTCCGCTCCAGGCACCTGCAGGCCGTTGACGCAGTAGTCGTCGAAGCGCTCAGGCTCGAGCAGGCGGTCGATCTCGGCGAGGACGTCGGCGGTGGGGGCGGGCATCGGGCGAGCGTAGCGGGGATCGCTGGGACGCGGGCGATCTGCGCGCGTATGGAATACTGGGGCGGCGTCGGGGCGTGGCGCAGCCTGGTAGCGCGCACCGTTCGGGTCGGTGAGGTCCCGAGTTCGAATCTCGGCGCCCCGATTTTGGGAGCTTCATAGACGTCGGTGGGAGGACCCCTCGATTTGTCGGGGGGTTTTCGCTTACGGCGGGCTTCGGAGGCTGGTCATGGTCCTGTTATTGGGTTGGCGTGACCCATTGCCTTTTGAATTTCTTTCGGATTCGCGACGACTCTGAGAGTCGCTGGTTGAGCCACGGTGGGCACAGCCGCTGTGACCTGGTGATTCGGTCTATGGCTCCCGGTCAGCACCATCCTCAACTGGATCGAGAGCGACCTACGTAAAGCTGCCGGGCAGCGACTATCGCGTCTCGCTTGCCGGCCTGCTCGCGTCGCTGTCCGGTACGTACCGGCTCGATGAGGAGATCGGCGCCCTGGACGAGCACTATGCGTCTATCAGCGACGCCGGACGTGCAGGCGCCGCTCGAAGGCGACGACTAGGATCACTCGTCGAGCGTCGCCACGAACACATCCCACTCCTCGTCGGTCGCGTCGGGGATGTCGAAATGCTCGTCCGCCTCGAGCGGCGCAACGTCGGCCATCAGCTCCTCCAGTGAGGGCGGATTCCAGAACTGGGCGTTTGCCCGCTCGATGTGATCATCGGTCGCGGCTGGCTCTGGCATCACGTGACCTCCGAGACTAAGTCTAGGCGGTCCTGGCCACACAAAACACGGTCCGCCTCAGCTCTTGCTGTTGCAGCGGGATCAATCCATGCTCCCGCGCGTTGCTTCGGTCAGGCGCTGGCGGATGCGGCGGACTCGCGCAGGCGCTGGTAGGTCTCGCGGGCTTGCTCGCGCAGGTCGTCCTTCGCTTTCGCGAACGCCTGTGTGACCTTCGGGTCTTGACGCGTCGAGTCGACGATCAGGATGTCGCCGTTCGGCAGCGTGTGCTCGATCTTATCGTGCTCAGTCATCGCTCCTACTTGTATATAGCGTGCTCCGGACGGAAAGTCACGTTGTCACGTTGTCTCGGAGAATGGCTCGTCCAGCAGTGTAAGGACGGTGTCCGACAGGGCGTCGTTGAACGCGGCGAGCACCTCGCCGCTCATCCGATCGAGCTGGGTGTCCTCGCGAGTCGCGAGAGAGGCGGTCGTCAGGCAACCCACCGGGATCCGCTCATGGTGCTCTGAGCGCAGGATCAGCGGGGTTCCCCGGATGAACCGCCACCGCGAGGCGTATACGTTGCGTGACTCGGCAAGCGGCGTCCCGAGACAGTAGGAGCGCACGGCGACCCATCGCGCGTACTCGTCAATCGCCACAGGTTCGATGGTCTGGCGCTGAAGATGAAGCCGGTCGGTCATGACCCAGTTGGTCAGCTTGGTCCCGCTTTGATCGACCAGCCACAGTGCGAGTTGGAGCGTCTCGGTCCAGGGCGCGCCGTCCATCAGGCGCTGTGCTTCTGAGACCGCGCGTTCGAGCGCGCTCGCCAGCAGTCTGTTGATCTCCCGCTGGCTCTCGATGAAGCGAGCGTCGTCGTTCCAGCCCAGGATCTCCGTCTCGACGGTCTCGACCCATTCCCGCGCGCGTCCTGGTAGCGGCACGTACTCGCCGGCATCAAGTGTGCGGCGGCGGGCGATCTCCGCGAGCAGTTGGGCCACGTCGGTGTAGTGATCGACGAAAACAGCGGTGACGCCCAGGGCCTCCCAACGCCTGGCCAGTCCCTGCTCTCGCGCGGCACGGAAGTCCGCGGGCACGTCCTCGGGATAGGTGTCCTGGCGAACGAAAATGGCAAACCGTGCCGGCTGCACGCCGGTGGGTGGCTTGACGCCGTGTAGATAGCGGATCACGTTCGGGTCGAGCAAGCTCGTGCCGACGAAGACCAGCGTCGACTCCCTGAGCGCGCTCTGCACGAGCGCCTCCTGCCATGAGGTGCCGCGCTGCATCTGCATGTAGTCGGCCTCCGAGAGGATGATCTCCCCCCGCGGACGATTGTCCCGGCCCATGTAGCCATGCAGGTGGAAGACGCCGCACTTGCCGGGCGGGACATGGTGATCCTCATCGCTGATCGCATATGGCTCCGGGGCTCCGGGATGGTCCCGGAATGCCTGCTCGATGAGGTCGTCGTAGTTGAGCGTCATCACTCGCAGATCATCACCCGTCGCGTCACGCAGGATTGGGATCTGGCGGGAGATCGGCCCGGGGTAGTAGTCCTGCGGGCCAGACGCAGGCTCGAACAGAGCTTCCCTGATCCAATCATCGAGCGCCGATCCTGCGAGAGCCTCAGCGAGTGCCGCCTTGCCGAGCGGTCCGTCGCGTGCGGCGTCGACCAGCCAGCGCTCCCGCTGCGAGACCTGCTCGACCGTCGGCGACATACCTGGCACGATCGCCTTGAGCAGTCCGCTCGATGCGCCTCCCCGCAGCAGCAGCCGGTCGAGCAGCGCATCCCAGCTAGGCAGCCCCGCCTCCATCGACGCACCCGCGCCTACGAGCAAGCTCAGCTTGCCGTCTGCGCCAGCGGCCTCGATCAGGTCCGCAATCGGCGGCGTCGCGAACGCTCCGAAGCTCACGTCAATCGAACCTCGCCGTTCTCGGCGCGCCGGTCGAGCGCAGCGCACTCGATCGCGATGTCACTGCCGACAACAGCCTGTGCACGCCAGCTGATCGCTCGCGATGAGGTTGTTCTAGCTGCGCGAATAGCGCGTCGAAATGATCCTGTTCGCTCACAGACCGCGAGCCTAACGATCGAAGTGGCGGAGGCGCACAGCCATGGAGGCGACCATCGCCTGGAGAGATCGGGATAGGCCTCCGGTCCGATGGAACGCGCCGCTCGACCAAGAGTTGTACAACCCTATACGCGCTGCCTTCGCGGTCGAAAGTGCGCGGGCCTGTGATTGGTCGGCCTCGCTGTGCCTCCTGACGACGCCCGCGCGCGCCATCAAATGGGAGTTCCGATTATGCCGGCGGGAGCCGGTCAGCGAGCCCGGCCTGGATTGTGCGGGTCTGCTCTGGGCTCAACGGTCCCGGCCGGTTGAGCTGCTTGGCAAGCCTTCGCGGGTAGTAGAGCGGGTAGCCGCTGATCTTGAGAGTCCTGAGAACGGGCAAGCCGCTATCGGCGAGGAGCACCTCTGGAGCCACGAAGCAGAAGCATCCTTGAACCTGGACATCGGTTGCGAGATCCTCCAGTGCCGCTTGTACGGCGGCTACCTGTCTCCCCAGCCCGTCGAGCAACTTGGTCCGGTCGTGGCCGGCGATCTTCAGCTTCGGCGATCCGAAAAGCGGCTTGCAAACCTCGATCTTTCCTCGATAACGCTTGGCATCGATGACGTACACCCCGGAGGCCGCGACGGCGATGTGATCGATATTCGCCCGGCTATGCGGCATCTGGCGATCGTGAAGCACCGGAACCCCGGGGCACCTACGGGCGAGGGACTCAGCGACAAGCTCCTCACCATGAGCTCCACTCGCCCAGCGCTTCTCCTCAGCCACCCGCCGCTTCTCCTCAGCTGAGGGTCCCAGCAGCATCGCGAGGAACCTCGATCGTGACGACGAGCTCAGTTCCCTGCGCGCGCGCTGGCGCTCGGACTCGCGGTGCGCGCTACGCCCAGCAACGCCAGAATGAGGCTCGCCTCGATCGCCCATACTGCGCCCGGTATCGACAAGACCACGTGCGAACTTCAGCTCGCGAGCGTTCGGGGCGGTCGCAGCCTGGCGATGTGGCGGGCCCTGTTCGCGACACGACGATCCGCACAGGCTCCGATCCTGCTTGTCGCTCCGAGTAGACCCCCCAAGTATCGGTGCCGTACACGCATCCTGACCACCAAGCAACTCAGCATCGGCCGCTCTTGAGAAGCTGTGGCGATGCGTTGGGATGATCTCCAGCTCCTTCACCTGATCGACGAGTACGAGGGCGAGCAGTCCGGGCAGCTATCGAGCGGCTGGCAACTGATGCAGGCGGCCAGCCAGGGCCGAACGATCGACTGGGACCACGACTGCAGGACCTTCGCACAGGAGCTGCTGCTCGCTCGCGCTGCCGGCTACCTCGAGTGGACAGACCCGTTCAACCCGGGCGTCCGCGTGCTCAATCCGGTCACGGAGGCGCAGCAGTGGTTGCAGCAGATCCACGACATCCGCCTAACGCTCGACGGACGCGATCGTGCCCGCGGCCGGGAAATTCACCGGCCGCTGCCGGACCCCGACGAGGACGACGACCGGCCGATCACAGGGATGACGCTCGAGGAGATCGCGCGTGCGATCGGCGACACCTACACCGGATCTCAGCTACCGCGGTACCTGCGCGAGTCGGGGATCCCCGAGCAGTTCATCCCCGCCGAGGTCACGGGCAGCAAGTGGGAGTACGTGCTCGGGATCTTCGAGGCGCTGCACGACGGTGGCTCGGCGGCACGCCGAGCGCTCCGGGAGTTCATCGGAGGATGGCTCGAAGGCCGGTACCACACTCCGCCGCGGCCGGAGGTCCGAAAGCGGATCAGCGCGC
This sequence comes from uncultured Solirubrobacteraceae bacterium, assembly GCA_963756205.1. Lineage (GTDB taxonomy): Bacteria > Actinomycetota > Thermoleophilia > Solirubrobacterales > Solirubrobacteraceae > Palsa-744. The sequence goes on along the minus strand of CAVWMU010000002.1, from coordinate 486,765 downwards.
TGCTGGCGGCGCAGGGCTGGCGCGTGCACGACGGCCGGCTGGTGATCGGCGAGCGGACTGCCGACGTGGTCGGGGCGCTCACGCCGCTCGGGCAGGACGCGCGCATCGCCGCGCTCCACGCCGACGTCCGAGAGGTCGCCGACCGCTACCTCGAGAGCGGCCACCCAGAGGTCGCGATCTTCGAGGCGTTCAAGGCGATCAACAATCGCGTCAAGGCGATGACCGGACTCGATCTCGACGGCAGCAAGCTCATGGGGGAGGCCTTCGCGGACTCCGACCCGCCGATCGTCCTCGGCGACCTGTCGACCGAAACCGGGAAGAGCATCCAGGCCGGCTTCCGGTTCCTGTTCATGGGCGCCGTGCGCGGGATCCGCAACCCTGATGCCCACGAGCTGTTCAAGGCGCTCGACGCGGAGGAGGCCCTCGAGACGCTCGCGTTCGCGAGCATGCTCATGCGCCGCCTCGACGCCGCCGAGGTCCGGACCCGCGACTGACGCCACCCGCCGCGAGCAACTGAGCCAGACACTGCGACTCCGGACGCGACGATCGCACGGGCGGCCAAATCGCCCGGCGTCCCCCGTGATATCGGTGCGGTGCCCTCCCGGATTCCTCGGAAGACATCTCGCGGCAGCGTCCAAATGATCCATTTGCAGGGCCGCGAGGCGTTTGGGCAGTAAGCCGATCCCAGTGCCTAAACCCTCCCAAATCGCCCCCAAATCCGAGGTTCCACCAGACCAGCCGATCATCTGCAAAACCGCTTGTTTCCAGGCATTTCCGCGGGAAACTAGGGCAAATCACCCCCGATTCGGGTCGGTGAGGTCCCGAGTTCGAATCTCGGCGCCCCGATATTCCGCAGGTCCGCGAATAGCCGCCAATACGGGCGGAAGCCGCAAAAACGCTGGGGGTGGCAGGGCGGTATTCGCGGGTGTTCGGGGACGTTCGCGGGGGTTGGGGCCGCAGAGGGACCGCAGCGGCGGGCGCAACGGACCGCAAGAGGACCGAGGCCGCGTCGAGATGGTGCGGAACGGTCGGCGTCGGCGCGTGGGTGCGCCTCACATCCTTCGAGTTGCTGGAGAAGGTTTGCGGCATTGCGGCATTCCCATCTGGCGCGACGGAGACCGTGCCTTTAGCGGCGATGCGCCCAGCTTGATAGCTTCCGTCCGTGTCCCGAAAGTTCGAGCAGGAGATGCGCTCCGAGGTCGCTGATATTGCGAGGAAGCTTGCGCTTCCGGAGCCGCGGGCCTTTATCTGGTGGTACGTCTCGGAGGCCTTCCGCCTCGATGGGGTCGAAGCAAGCGAGGCAATGTCCTACGACGGCGGGAACGACCGAGGTCTTGACTTCTTCCTCGTTGACGACGAGTCCGAACGAGTCGTCATCGGACAATCGAAGTATCTAAAGGACTCGTCGCGGCATCCCAAGCCAGCCGAGTTGACGTTGCTCCTCAACACGATCGTCGAGCTTGAGGATCCTCAGGGCCTGCGGGACGCTGGGCGCGACGATCTCGCCGAGGCTGCGGAGGAATTTCGTCAGCGGGTAGTCGACGAAAACTACTCCGTTCAGCTCCAGTTTGTTTATCCCGGATCCCAGAGCAGCGAGCTTGACCGCCTCGTTCGTAACTTCAATCGGAAGAATCTGCGGGCGTCCGTGTCGGCTTCGATTATCCGTCTGACTGACCTTGAGTTGATTCACGAGGATTTCAAGGGTGCTGCTGGGAGGGTCGCGAAAGGCCACTTGGATCTCCCGAACGGTCATTTCGAGCACGATGGCGCTTTCGGGGAATCGCTCGTTGCGTCCGTGCCCGGAATCTCCTTGAAGCGTCTTTATGCCGAGCACGGGAACCGTCTGTTCGATCAAAACGTGAGGCTCTTCTTGGGGACGCGCAAGGGGTCAGTGAACGCCGGCATTCGAGAAACACTCGAAGATCCAGACGAACGGTCCAGCTTCTGGGCGTACAACAATGGCATCACGATCGTTGCGCGTTCTTTCAACGTGAGCGACGAGGAGAGTCGGGTGGACATGACCGACTTTAGTGTGGTGAATGGCTGTCAGACGACGGTGTCGATTGGTGAAGCGAGTGACGCTGCTGCTAAGAATGTGGCTGTCCTTGCCAGAATCGTCGCGGCAAACCCGAATCTCGTGGACAGCATCATTCGTTTCACCAACTCTCAGACGCCAATTAAGCTGTGGGATCTGAGTGCCCGAGACACGCTTCAGAAGCGACTTCAAAAAGAACTTAAAGAACTCAAGGAGCCGTGGTTCTACGCGCTGCGCCGAGGCGAGCTTGAGACCCTTCCGAATAAAGACGATTTTGGTCCGTATGGCAAGCGGCGACTGCTCGAGTTTCCCCTCGCGGCCCAGTTCGTTGCAGCTATGCGAGGGCTTCCGGTAGAGGCCTACAAGGATAAGGCGCGCTTGTTTACGGCACTCAGGGATAAGGTGTTTCCGAATGACACGATCGGTTCTGATGTGCTCTGGGGATGGAAGCTTGGTCAGGCTGCCCAAGCCGCGATCGAGAAGTATAAGAGTGAGCTTCAGCCCAATGAGGCCGTCTCCGCGATTTTGCGGCGAGGCGCACGTTTCTTTGTCGTCGCGGTATGTGCCCATCTGCTGAGGCTCCGCAACGGAGATGATGTCTTCGCGAAGGTCGCTGTCGATCGACTGCAGGACCGGGCTATGAAGGAGCGCTTGGAGAAATACGCCGTAATCTCAACGGCTTGGTATGTCGGCATCATGCGGAATCTCGTGGGTGGTGGAGGTGATCTCGGCACGATTCTGCGCAACAGTGATACTTCAACTCTTCTCGAGGAGCAGGTGCGGGAGCGACTTTTCGAGCAGGAAGTTGCCCCGAAAGCGCTCGAAGAGGCGCTGCCCAAGCTACCCGGAATCACGAAATAGATGAGCCTGTCGTCTTGAGCGGCCAAGGTCGTTGCGCTCCCCCGCAACGGGCCCCGAAGGTGGCGCCGCCGCCTGCCAAGCGTCCGGATCTCGCGCGCGGTCTCCCCGGCACCGATCGTGAGCGCGCCGAGCAGCGTCGCCGGTTCGCCGAGGAGCACCGCGAGACGCTGCGCCGCTTGGGCAAGTAGCAGACCGTGGCGGTCTACTACCCGAGTTCGGGACTTCTGCGACGTAGCCGCGGACATCTCGGCACCGCGCCTGAGCGATAGCACGCCGCGAACCCGCGGGTCAGCCGCGCATTGCGGGCGCGACCTCGCGCGCGAGCAGCTCGAGCGTGCGTCGGTCCATCGGCGGGCGCGCCATCACGAGGAAATCCTTGACGCCGACCTGCGCATACGGCGTGAGGTGCTCGACGAGCTGCTCGGGGGTGCCGGCGAACATCCCCTCGCGCAGCGCATCGACCTCCATGCCCAACCCCTCGGCGCGTATGCGCAGCTGCTCCTCCGCCTCGCGCTCGTCGGCGCCGAGCACCACTCGCGCGACCAGCTGCAGGCGGATCTCGGAGCGCTCGCGACCCACCTCGGCGCAGTGTGCGTCCAGCGCGTCGAGCTTGCGCCTGTACTCGTCCATGGGCATCAGGAACGTGTTCCACCCGTCCGCGTGGGCTGCCACGTGGCGCAGCGTCACGTGCTCGCCCGCGCCTCCAATCCAGAGCGGGAGGTGCAGCGACTGCAGCGGCTTGGGCTCGCAACGCGCGTCGCGCAGCTGGTAGTGGCGCCCGTCGAAGGTGGTGGTCTCCCGCGTCCACAGCGACTTCACGACCGCGGCGGCCTCACCGAGCATCTCAAGGCGCTGCCCGAGCGGCGGGAACGGGATCCCGTACTGGTCGTGCTCGAGCTCGTACCACGCGCCGCCCATGCCCAGCTCGACGCGGCCGCCGGACACGTGGTCGATGGTGACGGCCATGTTGGCGAGCACGGCGGGCCAGCGGTAGGTGACGCCGGTGACGATGATGCCGCAGCGCAGCCGCTCGGTGTGCGCAGCCATCGCCGACAGCAGCGCTACGCCCGCGAACCCTACGGCGCCTCGCGCTGGCGGTTCGCGTGGGAGTGCCTAAAGCACCCGCCGCGCCCAGGTGAAGCTCTGGGCGAGCCAGCCGGAGGTGAGCGGCAGCACGTACACGCCCTGGCCGGAGGAGTGGATGGCCCACTGGCTCGAGAGCGCGAGCCCCTCGTGGATGACGTTGGCCTCGGTGGCCTTCGCGTTGAAGTGCGCGGAGCCGAAGAACAGGAGATCGCCCGGCTGGACGTCTTCGCGGTGGATGCGCGCGCTCTTGGGGATTTCGCCGGCCTGTTCGGCGGCGGTGCGCCCGAGGATCTGCCTGCCCCACGGCAGCCCGGAGACCTTGTACACGCGCCAGGCGAAGCCCGAGCAGTCATAGCCGCCGTGTTCGAGGCCGTCGGCGGTGTTGTCGGTGGTCCCGCCCCACACGTACGGCATGCCGATCTTCGACGCGGCGATGCGCAGCACCTCGAGCTGGTCGGCGTCGTAGTGCGGCAGCGAGAACGCGGACAGCGTTTCGCGCGCCGATTCGATCGCCCACTGCTCGGAGCCCGGCGCCGAGCCGAGCGCCAGCGCGAACGAGTACGCGGCTTCGGCGCGCGTGATCGGGCTCCACGGGTAGAGGTCGAGCGACTGCGTGCCGACCGGGTGCTCATAGCGCAGTTCCAGATAGCGCGCGACCACCTCGCTGCCGAAGTAGCCGGGCGGCTGCAGGCCGGCGGCCTGCGCCACCTGCTGGATGTGCACGGCGACTTCGCCCAGGCCGAGCTGCTCGACCAGCAGCGCATCGAAGCGCACCACCGTGATCGGCCCGCCGGCGCCGACGCTCACCGGCGCCGTCCCCTCGCGCGCGGCCAGCGCTGCCAATGCCTGGCTGTCGGCCTGCGCGCTCAACGGCCCGGCGCCGAGGAAGCCCGAGCCGGCCTCTTCGCTCATCAGCCCTTCGCCCACGACCGTGCGCTGCGCCGTGGCGTCCCAGTCGCCGGCGGTCGGCTTCACGCTCGGCGCGCGCGCGGCATCCGCCCGGGCGGATGCCGTCGAGACCGCCGGCGTCGCCCGTCCGAAACCTGCCGCGGGCACGACCAGCGCATACGAGGCCACCGCGGCGCATGCGAGCAGGGACAGCCGTCGAGCGGTCACAGCCGGTTAATCGACGCGAACGGCGCCCATGTGAAGACGGGACGCTGCGTCTTGGACGCCTCGCCGACTGGCGGCGCTCACGCGCCGAGGAGCTAGTCCACCTCGATCTCGGGTTCGCCTGCGTGGAGGAAGTCGGGCAGCAGGGGCGTCGATCGTGTCTGTGGCGCGGGGGCTTCCAGCGGCGTCTGGATGTCCGGGCGGGCGACGGCGAGGTAGGAGACGAGGAGGAGGACGGCGACGGCGAACACGATCGCCGTGGAGCCGTCGCCGAAGTTGATCCCGCTGAGGTTGTGGGGCTTGCTGATGTAGTCGGCGAACGACGCGCCGAGCGGCCGCGTGACGACGTAGGACATCCAGAACGCGGCGATGCCGTTCAGGCCGAGCTGCCATCGCGCCAGGGCCGGGATCAGGATGACGACGCCGAAGAGGATGCCCGAGTCCAGGTAGCCCAGGTTGAGGGAGGTCGCGGTGTAGTCTCCGAGCGCGGTCCCAAGGGCAAAGGTCGCGAACACCGTCGCCCAGTAGTAGGCCTCACGTCGCTGGGTCGTGATGCTGTGGATCGACAGTGTGCCCTCACTGCGCTGCCACAGCCAGAAGATCGCGGCCAGGATCACCGCCCACAGCAGGGTCGTCCCCGCATAGGGGATATGGGCATCGAGATGCAGGAAATCGGCGACGCCGGTCCCTGTGATCGCGATCGCATACGCGAGGGCCCAGTAAGCAAAGGCTCGGTAGCGGCGCGTTTCGAACTGCAGCGCCAGCCCCACGACGATCACGAGCACCTCGATCCCGCCGCCCTCGAAGTTGCCGAACGTCTTCAGGTAGTCCGACGTGGCCTCCCCGCCTGCCGTCGTCAGGATCTTCACCACCCAGAAGACGAAGATGACCTCTGGGACCTTCGCCGCCACAGGAGCGGGAAAGAAACGGCCAATCAGCGGGACCAGGCCGTCTGCCGACGACGCCCGACGGTCAGGGCTTGGCGAAGACGGGCGATGATTGCGAACGGATCCCACGTGGCGAGCCTCCTCGGCTGAACGAGGCCGACCATAGCAAGCAGCCTCTCTGATGTTGCGGCTTTGAGCTCAAGGACAGCTTGGAGGGCACGCCGCTGCCGGTTCGATGGAGGCGCGGGACGCGGCCTGCGGGATCGGCCCGCGGGCGGCGTGACGGTCGGCCGATCGACGCGGGCGCTCGGCGGGCAGAGATGACAGCCCGGCTGCGGCGAGCGCGGCGGCGCAGGCCAGCGCAAAGACCGCCGGGTAGCCGGCGAGCGCCGCCGTCGCGCCAGCCAGGGGCCCGCCGAGGCCTACGCCGACGTCGAAGAACGCGGTGAAGGCGCCCATGGCGGCGCCGCGTCGATCGTTCTCCACCTCGCCGACGACCATCAGCGCCAGCGCCGGAAACAGCATCGAGAAGCCCACCCCCATCACCAGGCCGCCGGCGAGCGCAGCCGTCAGCGAGTGGGCGAGCGCGATGATCCCCAGGCCGAGCGCCTCGATCAGCGCCGCTGCGGTGGCGGTGGCGCGGGCGCCCGCGCGGTCGGGAACCCGTCCGAGCGCCAGCCGGCTGGCGAACACGGCGACGGCGAAGGCGGTGAACACGCTCGCCCCGCCGCCCACTCCCAGCGCGGAGAGCTTCAGAACGACGAACCCGGCAAGGGCCGCGTAGCCGACGTTGGCGAGCGCCAGCGCTATGCCCGGCCGCCGCGCGGCGCGCGGGAGGAGCGCCGGTCGCGCCCCCCGAGGGGCCCGGTCGCGGTCCCCCCCGGCGGGCTCGGGCAGGCGCACGGCGATTGCCGCGCCCGCGAGCGGCAGCGCCGCCGTCAGCACCCACACAGCGCTGTAGCCGGCGTGCGCCCGCAGCAGCTCGCCGGCGACCGGGCCGAGCGAGAGCCCGCCCCAGACCGCCAGCCCGAACATGCCCAGCGCGAAGCCGCGGCGGTGCTCCGGCGCGAGATCGACCGCCCACGTGGCCCCGGCGGTGTAGAGGGCGCCCTCGCCCGCCCCCACCGCCAGGCGCGCGGCGAGCAGCGCCGCGATGCTGCCGGCCACCAGGTAGAGCGCCCCGCCGAGCGCCATCGCCAGCGAGCCGGCCACGAGCACCGCTCGGCGTCCGCGGGCATCGGCTTGGCGCCCGGCCAGCGGGCGGCAGACAACGGAGGTGACGGCAAAGGCGCCCACGACGATCCCCACAGCGAGATCGTCCGAGCGCAGCGGGCCGTGCACGTAGGAGGGCAGAACGGGCAGTGCCGCCCCGATCGCAAGGAACGCGAGCAGGGTCGTCAGGAACAGGCCGGCGCCCGCGGCGAGCGGGACCCCGAGGCTCCTCGCATCGATCGGGCGCCCTCGCGCGGTCGTCTGTTGGGAGGCGTTCAAGGAGCTTCTCAGGCTAGCGCCAGAGCGCGTCCGGGCGAGGCCCACATTCACGCCCGCTCTGGAGCTTGTCAGGATCCAGTGCGTGCTCTGAACCAGGTCTCCGATCGCTGTGGACTGAGCGCTTCGCTGGGATGGACCCGACGGGTGAAGGTGTCGAGGAAGTCCTGTGCTGCAGCGGGGTCGGTCTCGAGCCCGTTGGCTATCGGGCCGGCCGTCTCCTCGTGTGGCAGGCGCCCGAAGGTGAACGACCACTCGTAGAAGCCCGCGGCCCGCCGGTCGCGCCAGCGGGCGTAGGACCCGGGCTCGTGGTGGCCGCCTGTCAGTTCGTGCGAGAGATGGATCGCCTGCTCGATCGCGTCGGAGATGCCCTGCGCGCTGCCTGGATGCTTGAAGTGCCCGGCGTCGCCGACGAGCGCCCATCCCGGTCCTGCGGCCTGCTTGTAGAAGCCGCGCAGCATCGTCTCCGGCGCAGCCCGAATCTCACTGATGCGCTCCGCGCCGTCCAGCGACTCGGCATCGATCGTGGCGGCGAAGCTGCGCAGGCAGTCGAGGTGCGCGGTCTCCCGCGCGACGGGGTTGCCGCGCGAGTGCTCCGGTCCTCCGAAGCTGACGAGCAGATCGACGCCATCCTCGCAGGGCCATCTGCTCACGCCTGACTGGTCGGCGATCGCGAGCGTGGCATAGTCGGTCGCCGGCAGATCGCGCCAGTAGGAGAGCAGCATCGACATCTCGCCGGTGAGGACGTCGGCCTTCTCGAGCCCGAGCAGCCGCGCCACGGTGGAGGCGCGCCCATCCGCGCCGAATACCCAGCGTCCCCGAATCTCCTCGCCGCTCTCGAGCACGACGCCCGCGACCGGATCGCCCTCCGCTCCCTCGCCGATCAGGCCCTTCACCCGCTCGCCGTAGCGGCCGTCCGCGCCGGCGGCGAGCGCCTCCTCCGCGAGAGCGCGGTCCAGCACGGGGCGGCGGATCGCCATGCAGCGGTCGTAGCCGGCGACGGGGGTGAACGCGCCGCCGAACTCGCGTCCCAGCAGCCTCATCCGGAACAGCACGGGGCGCAGCTCATGGCTGGCCGACAGACGCGCAAGGACGCCCAGCTGCTCGAGCCGAGCCAGCGTGTTCGGGAAGACGAGGTGGGTGGAAAGCGTGTCGCTCCCGAGCTGGTCGCGGTCGACGATCACGACGCTCCAGCCCGCGCGCGCCAACTGCGCAGCGAGCGTTGCGCCTGCGCAGCGGCCACCCACGATCACGGCGTCATAGCTCGCAGGGCCGCTCACGTTCATCTGGCCGGCTCAGAGCCCCGCCGCACCTCGAAGCGGCAAGCGGCACGCAAGCGTTCGCTCGGCCTCCGGGTAGGCGCCGCTACGCTCCCACCGTGACGCTGGAGGAGCTGGCAAACCTCGCGCATCTGCGCCGGGCCCGCGATCTGATGGACCGCGAGTACGCGCGCCCGCTCGACGTCGCCGCGCTCGCCCGCGCCGCGTTGATGTCGAGCGCACACTTCTCGCGGCAGTTCCGCGCGGCGTACGGCGAGACGCCCTACGCCTACCTGATGACGCGGCGAATCGAGCGCGCGAAGGCGCTGCTGCGCCGCGGCGACATGTCGGTCACCGAGGTGTGCATGGCGGTCGGGTGCTCGTCGCTCGGCTCGTTCAGCGCACGCTTCACCGAGCTGGTCGGCGAGACGCCGACCGCCTACCGGGCCGGTGACCACAGCGCGCTCGCGAGCGTGCCCGGCTGCGTCGCCAGGGACCTCACCCGCCCGAGCCGCAGGCCGAGCAGGATCGGAGAAACGCGCGGGCCGCTGGCTCCCTAGTGTTGGCGGCATGAACCTCACTCTCTCCACCTGTTTCGTCCTGGTCCATGACCCCGACCTCGCGCTGGCCTTCTACCGCGACACGCTCGGCCTCGAGCTGCGCAACGACGTCGCCCGCGACGACTTCCGCTGGATCACCGTCGGCGCGGCCTCCCAACCCGGCGTCTCGATCGTCCTCACCAACTACCTGAACGGCAGCCCCGCCGATCGCGACGCGCTCGCCGCCCTGCTCGCCAAGGGCGCCCTCAACGGCGTCCACTTCCACACCGACGACCTCGACGCCAGCTACGAGACGCTGCGCGCCTCGGGCGCCGAGATCGTGCAGGAGCCGACCGACCAGCCGTGGGGAACGCGGGACTGCGCCGTGCGTGACCCGTCCGGCAATCTGCTGCGCATCGACCAGCCGCCCACATGAGCGTTGCGAACGCCTGGCACGCCAGCTAGGTTCGGAAGGGATGCGGGCCTTCGTCATCGGTGTGCTGGTCGCGCTTCTCGGTTGCGTGACGGCATTCGCGACGCCTCCGGTTACGAAAGGCGTCTACGGCGGTGTGGTCGTCATCGGTCGCGGCGCGGCTGGAGTGACCCTGGGCATGACTCGCGCGCAGGTGATCACGCGCCTTGGGCGTCCGCTCAGAGAACGCAAGGCCATGTCCATGTCTTACGAGAACCTGCCGCCTGGCAAGATCAGCCCGAACACCCCGCACGGGATATTCGACCTCGCTCTGGAGAACGGACGGGTCCGGATGATCGTGATCTCGCCGCACAGCGGCTGGCACCTTGCGGACGGCACCCACATCTTCGGGAGCGGCGTCATAGCGCACCTAATGCGCCGCTACGGAGCCCGCCTGAAGCCGACGCGCATAGAAGATGGCGAGCGTGTGTACCGGATCACCGAACGCTACCGGGGACGAACCGTGTGGACGGAGTTCTACGTGGAGCATTTCGGGGCAAACGCGAGTGTCTACGGCTTCGACATGCTGTTCCCGCGGTCAGGCGGGTGAAAGCGGGAGCCTCCGGCGTCACGTGGTGATCATCGCCCCGCGGTCACGGCTGCCAGCTCGTCGAAGGACTCGCGGATGAGGCGCGACAGGTCCTGCCCGTTGGCCTCCTCGACCCAGCGTTCGAACGCGATCTTGAACACGGCGATCCCCGCCTCGGCGGCAAGGTTCGCGGCCGGGTCCTTGACGCCGCGCCGGCGCAGCTCGTCGGCGAGCGCCGAGGCGAGCGAGGCGAGCTTGATCAGCTCGCGCTCCTGCAGCTCTGCGCTTGCGGCGATGATCGCCTGGCGCTGTCGGGCGGTGTCGCGGATCTCCTCGAACTGGGCGCAGGCGGCCTCGAGGGCCGCGGCCACCGCGTCGATCGGCGCTGCGGAGTCGGGCGCGCCGGCGACGGTGCTCACCAGGAGCTCCTGCAGCTGGCCGGCGCCCGCGAACAGAACCTCGCGCTTGTCGGCGAAGTGCCGGAAGAACGTGCGCTCCGTCAGCCCCGCCTCCCTGGCGATCTCGGCAACGGTGGTCTGCTCGAACCCCTGCTCGCCGTAGAGCTTCAGCGCCGCCTGCAGCAGCCGGCCGCGTGCGTTTGGCTCCCATCGACCCACGCCCTGATCGTACTCGATGACTGCCGCTGACATCACTTGTGCTAGGCTGATGACAGCAACTGACATCGGGCCGCTCTCGTGCACCAAGGTGGCGAGCACGGTCTACAACCTGGAGGTTTCTCATGCGTGTTTTCGTCACCGGCGCGTCCGGCTGGATCGGCTCCGCCGTCGTTCCCGAGCTCCTCGGCGCGGGCCATCAGGTCATCGGGCTCGCCCGCTCCGATGCCTCAGCCGAGCTCCTGGCCGCCGCCGGCGCGCAGGTGCAGCGCGGCACGCTCGATGACCTCGACGTCCTGCGGGATGCGGCTGGCGCGTCCGACGGCGTGATCCATCTGGCGTTCAAGCACGAGCTCGCCTTCTCAGGGGACTTCCAGGGCGCCGCCGACGCCGATCGCCGCGCCGTCGAGACCCTCGGCGAGGCGCTCGCGGGCTCGGATCGACCGTTCGTCCTCGCCTCGGGGCTGCTCGGGCTGGCGCCGGGTCGGGTGGCCACCGAGCGCGACGGGCGTGATCCCGACCCGGCCCTCGCCGCGATGGCCGCCGGTCCGGCGACTCGGCTGGCCACCGCCCGGTGGGTGCTCGCGCTCGCCTCGCGCGGCGTGCGCTCGTCGGTCGTGCGCCTGCCTCCCACGAATCACGGCGACGGAGATCACGGCTTCATCGCGGTCCTGGTCGCCGTCGCCCGAGAGAAGGGCGTCTCCGGCTACATCGGCGACGGGTCCAGCCGCTGGCCCGCAGTGCACCGACTCGATTCCGCGCGCCTGTTCCGCCTGGCGCTCGAGCAGGCGCCGGCGGGGTCGGCGCTGCACGCGGTCGCCGATGAGGGCGTGCCGATCCGCGACATCGCTGAGGTCATCGGCCGGCACCTGGACCTGCCGGTGCTCTCCATCTCGCCAGAGGACGCAGGCGAGCACTTCGGCTGGCTGGGGAGCTTCCTCGCGCTCGACGCCCCCGCCTCGAGCGCGCTGACCCGCGAGCTGCTGGGGTGGCAGCCGACCCAGCCCGGGCTGATCGACGATCTCGACCAGGGCCACTACTTCCGCGACGCGCCCGCATGAGCGACGGCGTTCAGAACGGTCGCCGCCTCGTCATCCGTCTGTGAACCAGATGCCCGTGCGCGCCACCTTCGGCGCCTCCTGGCCGATCGCGCGGGTGAGCAGCCACAGGTCGCCCAGCGCGGGGTGCAGCAGCGGCTTGCCGCTGGTCACGAGGCCGACCGAGAGCGCGCGCTCGGGGTCGGCCCAGCCGAGCACGTTGGTGAAGCCCAGGTGGCCGAAGGCGTGGTCGGTGTCGGGGCCGAACAGGCTGAACGCGTTCGCTCCCAGCATGAACCCGCTGGCGTGGCGCAGGGGAGCCACGAGGCTGAAGTCGATCTCGCGGAACGAGCGCTCGGAGACGGCGCGGCGGATCGTGCGCGGCTCGAGGATGCGCACCCCGTCGAGCTCGCCGCCGGCGCGGAGCAGCTCGAAGAAGCGCGATAGCTCGTTCGCGGTCGTGACGACGTTGCCGGACGGCACCACGCCTGTCAGGAAGCGCGGGTCGTTGGAGAGGGCGGTGATCTCATCCGCCGGCAGCCCGAGCGCGCGCTCCAGCACGGTGGACAGCGGCGGCAGCCCCGGCGGCCCGGTGGGGTAGCTCAACGCGACCCTTCCCACGTCCCTCGGCCTGACGCCGTAGTTGCCCCAGCGAAAGCCGAGCGGCTGCAGGAGCTCCTGGCGCAGCACGGTGCGCAGGTCCCTGCCGGTCACGCGTCGGACGATCTCCGCGATCACGAAGCCGCCCGACACGGCGTGGTAGGAGAGCAGCTTGCCGGGACGCGAGCTGGGCTTGGCCGCGCAGAGCATCTCCAGCAGGAACTGCCGGTCGCCGATGCGGTCCAGGTCGAACGCGTCGGCCGGCAGGTTGGGCACTCCTGCCCGGTGTGAGAGCAGGTGCTCGATCGTGATGGCCTCCTTGCCGTGGGTCGCGTACTCGGGGATGTACTCGCACACGCGGTCGCCGACGTGCAGCAGCCCGCGCTGCTCGAGCAGGTGCGTCACGACCGTCGTCATCGCCTTTGACGCCGAGAAGATCACGAACGGGGTCTGCGGGGTGGCCGCCGTGCGCGGCGTGTCATCGCGATCGGCCGGCCCGTTGCCGCGGGCGTGGCCGATCGCGCGGTCGATCACCACCTGGCCGTGGCGGCGCACGCACAGCGCGATCGCGGGGTAGAAGCCGCTGCGGTAGAGGCGCTCAGCCGCCGCCCAGATGCGCTCGATGCCGCCCGCGGTCATGCCCAGCGCCTGCACGCCGGCCTCCTCGGCGGCGCGCGCTGTGACCGAGTGGAGCTCGCGCGGCACCCTGATGCGTCGCAGCGGGTCGCCCACGAGCGGCAGGCGCGGGATCGGGATCGCGCTCCCGCGGGTCAGCAGCTGCTCGAGGGCGTCGCCCATGCGCTCAGGCCGCGGCCGCCAGCTCGCGCTGTCCCGCCTTGGCGGCCGACGCTCGTGGCGGCGCCTCGCGGGCGGGCTGCTCGGGCTCGGGCGGGGACCCGCCGCGACCGGGCAGCGGCGGCAGCGCGAGCTTGACGATCTTGCGCACGACACTGCCGAACTGCCTGTGCAGCGGGCCGGTGTTGTAGGGCATGCCATAGCGCTCGCAGATCTCGCGGACTTCGACGGCGAGCTCCGCGTAGCGGTGGGCGGGAAGGTCAGGGAACAGGTGGTGCTCGATCTGATGGCTGAGGTTGCCTGCGAGGACGTGGAAGGCCCTGCCGCCGGTGAGGTTCGCCGAGCCGAGCAGCTGGCGGTAGTACCACTCGCCGCGCGTCTCATCCTCGGTCTCCTCCTCGGTGAACTCGTGGGTGCCCTCGGGGAAGTGGCCGCAGAAGATGATCGTGAACGCCCACAGGTTGCGCGCGAGGTTCGCCGTCGCGTTGCCTGCGAGCACGAACGGGAACGACGGGCCGGACAGCAGCGGGAACAGGACGTAGTCCTTGAGCGTCTGGCCCCTGACCTTGCGCCAGACGCCTCGCAGCTTGTCGTGCCTCTCCTGCGGGTCCTCCTCGCCGCCGGCGATGCGCTCGACCTCGAGGTCGTGCAGCGCGACGCCGTACTGGAAGAACGTCGCCAGCAGCGCCGCGTAGAGGGGGTTGCCGAGGTAGTAGGGATGCCACGGCTGCTGCTCTGACATGCGCAGGATGCCGTAGCCGATGTCGCGGTCCTTGCCGACGATGTTCGTGTGGGTGTGGTGCATGTAGTTGTGCGAATGGCGCCACTGGTCGCTGGGGCAGGCGGTGTCCCACTCGAACGTCTTGCCGTTCAGCCGCTCGTCCCCTGTCCAGTCGTACTGGCCGTGCATGACGTTGTGGCCGATCTCCATGTTGTCGAGGATCTTCGACAGCGACAGCGCGGCCGTCCCGCCGATCCAGGCCGGCGGCAGCAGCCCGAAGAACAGCAGGCCGCGGCCGGCGACCTCCAGGCCGCGCTGGGCGCGGATGACCTTGTCGATGTAATGCACGTCGCGCTCGCCCAGGTCCGCGACGACCCGCGCGCGGACGGCGTCCAGTTCGCGGCCGAAGGCTTCGAGCTGCTTCTTGGACAGTTCGGGTGCGGGGCTCGGCATGAGTTGCTCCTTCTCTGGGATGTGTTCTACAGGTCGAGCGCGACGTCGCCGACGGGCACCGACACGCAGATCCTGATCTGCTCCTCCTCGGCGCTCGACGTGGCGCCGGTGAAGATGTTGCGCACCGTGCCCGCGCGCTTGCGGGTGCTGCACGTGTTGCAGATGCCCATGCGGCAGCCGTGCTCCGGCGCGAGCCCGGCGTCCTCCGCCTGCTCCAGCAGCGGCAGGCCGCTGTTGGCTGCCTCGCGTTCGCTGCGCACGAAGCGAACCACGCCCTGCGCGCCGGCGGCGTCGAACGCCTGAGCCGGCGGTGTGAACGTCTCGACGGCCGGCTCGTGCAGACCGTCCTGCGCCCACACGGCGCGGACCGAGTCGATCAGCGCCGGCGGGCCGCACACGAACGTGGCGGCGCCGGCATGCTCGGAGAGCACCGCGCGCACGTGCTCGCGGCTGAACCGTCCGGCGCCGGCTCGACCGCGTGCGCGCGTGAAGCCGCGCAGGACGCGGACACGCTCGTGGCGCGCCGCCAGTTGATCGAGGGCGTCGCGATACAGCGCCAGCTGGCGCGAGCGCGCGTAGTTCAGGAAGCCGATCTCGCCCGCGAAGCCCTCGTCGCAGAGCGTGCGCAGCATCGCCATCACCGGCGTGATGCCGCTGCCGCCGCTGATCAGCAGCACCCGGTCGGGGCGGGGGTCGGGAAGCACGAACTGCCCCTGCGCCTGGGTGAGGCCGACGATCATGCCCGGCCGCGCTCGCTCGCGCAGGTGGCGCGAGACCCTGCCCTCGGGGTGTGTGGAGACGGTCAGCTCCAGCTCGCCGCGCGCGGCGAGCTCAGAGCCTGCCGGCGAGTAGGGCCGCGTGTGCCAGGTGCCGTCGATCTGCACGCTCACGCCCACGAACTGGCCCGCGCTCGCACCGCGCCAGTTGTCGTTCGCGCGAAGCGTGAGCGTCACACTCTTGGGCGTCTGGTGACGCACCGCGACCACCTCGGCCCGCACATCGCGCCGCAGCAACAGCGGGCGCACGAGCTCGACATAGCGGTCCACGCCGTGCGGATACGCCAGCGCCTCGAGCAGGCTCGAATGCAGCACACGGCGCCTCCACCCGACGCGACCCGGGCCGCTGGCTTGCGAAGCAACCATAACCACGATCTATGCTACCTCAAATGAGGGCACATCATCTGATGGTATCCTGGGCGGGCATATGGCGCAAGCCAAGAGCGACACGATCGAGGGTGCGGATCGCGCGGACGGCGCCTCGTCGTCGGGCTACGACCTCACGGTCGAGCAGCTGGCGGCAGAGGTGGGGATGTCGGTGCGCAACATCCGAAACCACCACTCGCGAGGGCTGCTGCCCCCGCCGCAGGTGCGAGCGCGGGTGGGCTACTACAACGCCGACCACGTCGCGAGGCTGCGCCTGATCCTCGACCTGCAGGCCGACGGCTTCAACCTGGCCGCGATCGAGCGGCTCCTCGGCGGAACGGACGGGCTGGCTCAGCGCCTGCTCGGGCTGCGCAGCGCCGTGACAGCGCCCTTCGAGCCCGAGACCCCCGAGCTGATCACCGACGAGGAGCTGACCGAGCGCTTCGGCGAGATCGACGCGAAGGACATCGCGCGAGTCCGCAAGATGAAGCTGCTGATCCCGCTGGGCGAGGGCCGCTTCGAAGTGCCGAGTCCGGCGCTGCTCGCCGCAGCCGAGCAGGTGATGGCCATGGGGATCTCGCTGCACGCCGCGCTCACCCTCGTCGAGCGGATCAACCGCGACTGCGAGTCGATCGCCCGGGCGTACGCAAAGCTCTACCTCAGGGAGCTCTGGCAGCCCTTCGAGCGAGCCGGCCAGCCCGACGATCGGTGGCAGGAGCTCACCGACGCCGTCAACTCGCTCAGGCCCCTCGCCTTCGAGGTGCTGCTCGCGCTGTTCAAGCAGAACATGACCGCCGAGCTGGAAGACACCTTCGGGAAAATGATCGAGCACCAGGCCAAGCGCAAGTAGGCGGCACGAGAACGGGAGAATCACGCCGATCCTCGTCACACCAGGGCAAACGCAGCACAAGCCGTTGCGGAATATTACCCGCAATTATGCGGGAATCTACTCACAAGCCGTCGGAGCTGGCTGCCGGGTTTCACCGTTAACCGGCGGTGCTCGATCGGCGCATTGGCGGTGCTCGAGCGCTGCACACGCTCGTCGAATGCTCACGCTTATGCAACCGCGCTCAGCGTCCGATGCATAGGTGAGATGTCAGCCTTCGCCGGTCCGCGTTTTTCCGCAGTCGAGATCCCGCCACATGGTGAGCGCGCGACCGACCGCGAGCCCGACGGGCCGACGGCAGAGCAGTGCGACCTGGAGCCCCAACCGCCGGAAGGCAGGCACAAGCCGGTTCCCGGAGCCGGTGAGCGACGCTTCACGATCGACGAGCTGTTCTTCTCGGCAACCGACGCCAAGGGTCACGTGAAGTTCGGCAACTCCGTCTTCTCGCGAATCGCCGACTACTCGCTCGAGGAGATGGTCGGGCGCAACCACAACATCGTTCGCCACCCGGACATGCCGCGAGCCGTGTTCAAGCTGCTGTGGGACCGCCTCGCGGAGGGAAAGCCCACGGCGGCGTACGTCAAGAACCTGGCCAAAGACGGTCGCTACTACTGGGTGCTCGCGCTCGTGTATCCCGCCGGAAGCGACTATCTCTCGGTCCGCATGAAGCCGACATCCGACTATCTCGGCGTGGTCGCTCCCCTCTACGAGCGCCTGCGGGCGATCGAGATCGAGATCGAAGGCGCGGCCGGAGTCGAGCGCAAGGCGGCCATGCAGGCATCCGGGGAAGCGCTTGGAGCGACGCTCGAGCAGCTCGGCTTCGCCGACTACGACGCGTTCATGTGCCAGATGTTCCTGAGCGAGGTGCTCTCTCGCACCGACATCCTGGCCGCGAGAGCCACGCCCGCCACGTCAGTGCTCGCCGGGCACCACTCCCGCCACGACACGGCGCTGCTGGAGATCGGACGCAGCGGCGCGTCGCTGTCGTCGTTCCTGACCGAGCTGCTGGGCAACGCCAACCACTACGAGCGGCTCAACGGCGATCTGCGCGACAGCCTCACGCTGATGCTGTCGCTCGCCGACGCGATCAACCTCTTCTCGCTCAACGCGACGATCGCCTCGACCCGCCTCGGCCCGGCCGGCGTCACGTTGAGCACGGTCTCCCACCACATGCGCATGCAGACCTCTCGCACCGTGCAGCTGATCGGCGAGATCAAGACCGAGATCGAAGCCACGCTCGGGCTGCTGGCGCCGCTGAACTTCGGCATCGCCGGCGCGAAGCTGCAGGCCGACATGGTCGCCGACTTCGTCGGCGAGCTGGCGAGCGCCGACGAGCTTGAGGGCGAGCACGACGCCGGGGGACGCGACTCCTCAGCCGTGGCGGAGAGCTTCACCAAATTCGTCCAAGGGCTCCTGGTGAGCATCCACGACGTCAAGGGGCTGCTTGCCGAAGCGAAGGAGCGCTTCGGCAAGATCGTCGATTCGGTCAACCGTCTGGGCCAGGACCTCACCGTGATCAAAGCGCTCGAGATGAACGGCAGGATCGAGTCCTCGCACTGCGCCGGATCGGGTCAGGTCCGCATCCTGTTCGACGAGATCTCCGGGTATGTCAAGGACGCCCAGGCGGCGCTCGCCCAGCTTGCATTCGTCTGCCAGGTCCGCGATCAGACCGACCGGATCGACTTTCGCGACAGCGAGCTGCTGCTGGCGCAGATGTCCGCCGCGACGGGTGAGCTGGTCGGGGGCGCGCCAGCAGGCGACACCCCGGCCAGATGAGGCTGGATGCGGAGCGGCTCAGAGCACGATCTGGGTGCACACGAAGTTCGCCGCCACGCGCTCGCCGCGGAACACCCGTACCTGCCAGACCTGGGTGCGCGAGCCGACGTGCAGCGGCTCGCCTACGGCCGTCAGCTCGTCCCCCGCGCTCGCTGACGCCAGCACGTTGATCTTGAGCTCGACGGTCGTGAACCCCTGGCCCTGCGGGAGGTTGCGCAGCGTTCCCCACGCCGCAACCGTGTCGGCGAACGCCACCCAGGCGCCGCCGTGGACGTAGCCTTCCGGATGGAGATGCCGCTTGTCGACGCACATGCGCCCACGAACGTGTGCGTCGGTGATCTCGGTGAGCTCGATGCCCAGATCGCCAGGGAACGTGCCCGCCAGCCGCTGAACGCTCAGCGCGGGCGTGATGTCAGGGTTCGTTCCCGGCACGGCGCCCGGAGTGTGCCAGACCGCCGCGGAGGCCGCCGCCGCGCACTTGACCATCGCGTTTGCACCGCGCCGGTCAGGCCAAGGCGGTCGGGCGATCTTATTGGAGGTTATATACTAAGCTCCAACAAGGAGATTCCATGTCGAAGCTTTTGAAGCGCCGCTGGCGCAGCGAGGTGGCCGCTGGCGGCCTTTCGCGTGGAGACCGCCGCTCATGCGAGTACGCGGCCTATCTGCCAGACCGGCTCAGCGGCCGCCGCTTCGCGCTCGATGGCGACGTCGCCGCCGACGTCGCCGATGCGGAGGCGGCGATCACGCGGTTGAACGCCGAGGCGACCGCGCTCGTCGACACCGAGGCGCTGGCGCGGATCCTGCTGCGCGCCGAGTCCGTGGCATCCTCGCGCATCGAGGGGCTCGAGATCGGCGCCAGGCGGCTCCTGCGTGCCGAGGCCGGTCGTTCGATGCGCGAGCAAGCACCGGACCTGACGGCCACGGAGGTGCTCGGGAACATCGACGCGATGCTCTACGGCGTCCAACGGAGCGGGTCGGGGGATGAGATCACGGTGGATCTGCTCCTCGAAATTCATCGACGCCTTCTCACGGGCACTCGCTTGGAGCCGCACGCCGGCGGCTTGCGCCACGTCCAGAACTGGATCGGTGGCAGCGACTACAACCCGTGCGCAGCGGCGTACGTGCCTCCCCCACACGAGTACGTGGCAGATCTCATGGACGACCTATGCGCCTTCTGCAACGGCGACGACCTGCCCGCGGTGGCGCAGGCGGCGATCGCCCACGCGCAGTTCGAGACGATTCACCCGTTCGTGGACGGGAACGGCCGCACCGGCCGCGCGATCATCCACCTCGTGTTGCGGCGCAGAGGCCTGGCGCCGCGCGTCCTGCCGCCGGTGTCGCTCGTGCTTGCCACGCTGGCGCGGGATTACATCAATGGGCTCACGCGGTTCCGGTACGTGGGCTCACCCAGATCCCCCGACGCAATCGCGGGTGTGAATGCGTGGGTGTCTACCTTCGCGGGCGCCTGCATGCGCTCGGTCCTCGACGCCACTCGATTCGAGTCGCGTGCCGCGAGCCTGGAGGCACGCTGGCGCGAGCGCGTCAGCCCGGTACGAGCCAACTCCGCAACGGACCTCCTGCTGCGCCGCCTTCCCGGAGCCCCCGTGCTCACGGCCGAGAGCGCCGCAGCCCTGCTCGGGCGCACCTTCAAGCCCGCCGACGCAGCCATACAACGGCTCGTTCAGGCGGGCATCCTGCGCCAGATCACGATCGGCCGACGCAACCGCGCGTACGAGGCTCCGGAGATCATCGACGCGTTCACGGATCTCGAGCGCCAGCTCGTAAGCCCTGCAGGGGACACCCGCGCATCGCCGCCTTCACGCGTAGTGCCGCGCGCGCGACCGACACAGCGCAAGGCCTGAGCGCGCTCCCCGATTCACCGGCCAGTGTCAAGGCGCTCGGAGCTCACGGCAGCGCAAACGAGAAGCGCCCGATCGTCGCCGCGTCGTCGCCGGGCCCGAAGAACCCGCCGAGCAGCAGCTGGCTGGCGAGGATCACGCGGCCGCGCACGATCCCGTGACAGCCGGATGGCTGGGGGACGAATTCGCTGACGTGCAGGATCTGGCCGCGGGCGACGTCGCGTTCGATCGACTGCCCCCACAGGCCGCCGCGGCCGCACGCCACTCCGCTCGGCCTGGTCACCTCGATGCCGTAGGCGGTGCTCGCGTTGAATACAGGGGCTGGTGCGGCGAACGTGACCTCCAGGTCGTACCCTCCGGGCACGCTGCGCGCCTGCAGCGCGACCGGCGCGCGCAACCCGCGCGGGATCTCGGGGACGAACACAGGTGTGCGCGCGATCGACTTCGTGCACTGCGGCGGTCCGCCGCGCTGGCGGTCGAAGCCCGTCTGGCAAAGACGGCCGTCGAAGCGGAACAGCAGCCGCGAGACGACTTCCCCGCGTCCGGCGCCGATCGGGAAGCCGCCGAGCAGGCCCTCTTTGCCACCGAGCGCGGGGGCGTTGTGCTGGAGCTCGGGCGGTACGGGCAGGACGATCAGGTAGGCGCCGAGGCTGCCGGCGGTGGCGACCGTGTGCAGGTGGCCGTCGGCCATGTAGGAGACGCTGACGGCGTGAGGGCCGAGCACCCCGAAGCCGACCAGGCGCTCATCACCCGCGGGGCACGGCTTCGGGCCGGAGCGCCAGGCGTGCAACCACGGAGCCAGGCACGACGATGGCAGGCCCTGGATCGCTCCGGCGGCCGGCACGCCGGCGTCGCTGAGGATCGTCCACACGGTCGGTGGGATGCACGTGCCGGGATCGAGTGCCGTCGCCGGCAGTTCATGGAACAGCCCGTCGTCGTCGAACTCGCCGTCCTCGCCGAGGATGCCCAGGCGCCCGTCGAGCTGCCGCCCGATCTGCAGACACACCAGTCCCCGCGTGGTGCGCACGATCCGCATCCCCCACGGCAGGCCGCCGCGGGGGTCGGGCACGGACAGCGCCAGCTCCTGCGCCGCGGCGGGCGCGCCATTGGCGCCCGCCAGCGGTATGCCGATGCCGCTCGACACCGACGGGCGTTCCCGCCCGGGCGCGCGCGGCGCCGTCACGGGGGCGCCGAAGCCGATGATCTGGGTCGCCGCGAGCGCCGCCGCCGCCAGCAGCAGCGCGGTCAGGGCGACCGCCGCCAGCAGCGGCACGTGGCGCGGACGCCGACGCCTACGCCGCGGCCTCGCGGCGGGGGCGGCGAACAGCGCCTGCGCGGCGGCTTCGAGCTGCTGGCGGTGGTCGCTGTGGAAGTCGCTCACGTGCTCGGCTCGTTCGCGGCTCGCAGGGTCGCGATCGCGCGGCTGACTCGCTTGCGCACGACCGCCGCGGAGCACTCGAGCTCGCGTGCGATCTCGCCGTAGCCGCGTTCGTCGAGCACGCGTGCGCGAAGCGCGTCGAACTGATCGGCGGGCAGCTCCTGCGAGAGGCGGATCAGCAGGTCGGTCTCGGCGGCGACGCGCAGCACCCGATCGATGTCGCTGTCTTCGATCTGCAGCGGCTCGAGCGCCAGCCGCGCGCGTGCGGCGCTCTCGACCCTGCCACGCCGGTGGCTGTCGATCAGCGCGTTGCGCGCGATCGTCAGCAGCCACGGCGACGCCGAGCCGACGATCGCGGGCGGCCTGTCCGCCAGCGCGAGGAGCGCCGCCGCGAACGTCTCCGCCATCAGGTCCATCGCCACCTCCGGGTTGCGTGTGCGCTTGAGCAGGTACGCCAGCACGAGCTCGTGACGGCGTTCGTAGAGCACGCCGAACGCCTCGCGATCCCCGCCGCGGGTGCGCTCAAGCAGCTCCCCGTCGGTCGAATCCTCCGCGCCGCCGGCCACGTCATCCATAACGATCGAGCGCGTCCGTTTGTGACCGCGCCACTGCTATGCCGCCGGCACGTTGCGCCTATTCGACTGGGAGCAGGCCGGGGTGCGCGCGTTCGTAGGCGACTCGGCGTTCCATCTCGTGGATGCGCGCTTCGAACGGCGCGATCACCTCGCCGCCCCGCGAGCCGTGTGAGCGCGAGCGTGCACGTGCGCGCGCCTGTGCGCGCAGCGAGGCGAGCGTCTGCCTCGCGTCGCTCAGGCGCACCGCGAGCGGTTCGGGCTCGAAGGAGCCGGGGCCGAAGCTCGCGATCTGCTCGGTTCGCACGCGTCCGTCGCGCAATCGCACGGTCGCGGTGAGCCTGCCGCGCAGGAAATAGCCGTCGTAGACGCCGAGTATCGCGTGCAACGGACCGGCTGGGCGCAGGGTGCGCACGTCGCTCGGGGTGCTGAGCGTGATCGAGACGACGTCCGGTCGCGCGACGCCGGTGACGATCGTGCGACCGGGGAGCGTGCGCCGTTCGACTTCAGGCCGGCGCAGCGGTTCCCGTTCGCCTCGGAAGGGGTCTTCGCCGGTGCCGACCTGCTGCTGATCGAATTCGACCGGTTCGCGCAGCTCGGCGGCGGGCTCGTACGCTTCGGGATGGGTTGCACAGCTCGAGCGCGAGCCGGTGAATTCGGCCCCCGCTTTCAGTACGCCGTCGGACAGGTCGATGCTCGCCAGACGCCCCGCGACGATGCGCCCGACGGCGGTGGAGCAGTCGCGGGTCGCGGCGAACCCCCACGGCGCCGCCCCGTCGGGGTCGGGGGCGCGGACCTGCGGGACCGGCGCTTCGGTGCCGCGCTGGTAGGCCTGCGGTCCCGGCCCGCCGGGGAGCTTGCCGACGCGGTGGCCGTGGAGGAGGTAGGAGATCCGCGGACGCGCGTTCCAGTAGCGGCCGGGCAGCACCACCAAGAAGCCGCCGTTCGCGTCGAGGGGAAGCGCTCGCGCGGGTCCCGCGCCGAGCAGCACGGCGTCCCGCGCGCCGGGCGGCAGCATGCCGCTGAGCACCGCGCGCGCCGGGCGGGGCGTGTATTCGTAGGGGTCGTTGAGGAAGCTTTCGAGCGCCAGCATGTAGCGCATGCGCTCGAGGTCCTTGGCCGAGTTGCAGCGACCGCCTTCGGCGCTCAGCGGCAGGCTGCGATCCGACGGCCTCGCGCTCGGTTCGACGAGGGTGCCGTGCCAGAGCACGCCGAGCTCGGCGCACTCGTAGCGTTCGTCGCCGACCCCGCTCACGCTCCTGTTGGGGTTTCCCTGCCAGCTGCGCAGCACCCACTCGGGCCCGCCCGCCGGGTCTGCGGCGCGCAGCGTTTCGGTGAGGGTGGAGGCGATCGGCAGCTCGAACGGCGGCGGCAGCGCGGACCTGGCCGGGAGCGGCGCCCGGTAGGCGGGGACCGGCTGGACCCCGATCGGCGTGTTGCTCCGGTAGGCGAGCAGGCCGGTGGGGTGTCGATAGGCGAGGACGGCTCCGCCGTGCAGCGTGGCGGTGAGCGTGAGCGAGCGCGGGTCGACATGCCCGTCCAGGACCGCCATGAAGGCTCCGCCCTGGCGGTCGATCGCGAGTGTCCGTGCGGCGCCCGCGCCGGTGAGCTCGATGCTGGCCACGCGCGGCGCTGCGATGCCGTAGACGATCGTCCGCGATTGCGAGTCGCCCCAGGGGAAGGGCGCCGAGTCTTCCCCGGGAACGAAGCGGCGCATCTGCACGAACAGCGGGCTCGTGCTGAGACGCCCGCAGATCTCAGGTGTCAGCGACAATGTGACGTGACTTGGTTCGCTCTGGCTGGGCTCGCGGGTCACCTGCACGCAGTCCTCGTCGGGGAATGCGTTCGCTTCCAGGTCGGGTTCGGTGCTTGCTGCCCACGCGCCGCCGCCTTCGGGATCGGGTGCTTCGAAGGCGCCGGACTGCTCGAGCGCGATCGTGTGGGTGCGTCCGTCTCGCATCACGATCGACACCCGGGGGCGCACCGCTTCCGGTTCCCCTGAATACACCGTCATGAAGCTGCCCTCGGGCCCCAGCCTCAGCCGTCGTGGAGCGCCGGTGGCATACGCGGTCACCGATCGCGCACCGGCGCCGGCGATCCCGCTGAGCACCGTGCGCGTTTGGCGTGGGGTGTCGCCCACGAAGCCCTTGGCGCCGACGAGGACCGGCCCGTCGCCGCCGTCGATGCCACAGCTGTCCACCGAGCCGAGTGGCAGGGCCCTGAAGACGCGGTCGAGCCCGACGATCCCGAAGCGCCCGTCGAATACCTGCCCGACCGCCGTGCATGTCTCGCCGGTGCTCGTTCGCGACAGGCGCAGGTCCCACGGCGGGTTCGAGCTTTCCGGGTCGGGCGCATCGAGGCCGGCCAGATGCGCGCTGCCCGGCAGCGGGATGCCGCTCGAGCGCAGATCCTGCGCGTGCGGCGCCGGCAGCGGCGAGCCCTGCTGGATCAGCAGCACCGCCGCCGTCGCGGCAGCGGCCAACAGCAGCAGCACGATCGACACCGCCACCGCGCTCAGGCGGCCGGCCGGAGCTCGACGCAGCACGCCGCGGGAGCCGTCCGCGTCGGTCAGCAGGGCACGGGCGGCGCGGTCCAGCTCGTCCCCGAGCCGCTCAAGAGCTCTCGGACGCTCGTTCACGACGCGCCCTCCCGCGCGGCGCCGCGGTCCACCATGCGGCCCTCCTGGGCGGCGTGATAGGGCTCGAGCGCGCGTCCGAGGGCACGCAGGCCTCGCGACACGCGCGCGCGTACCGTCTGCTCTGAGACGCCCAGCTGCAGCGAGATCTCCCGGTAGCTGCGCTCCTCGACCACGCGCAGGCGCAACGCCTCGCGCTGGGCGGAGCTGAGCCTGGCGAGCTCGAGCTCGACTGCTCGGCGCAGCTCGGGCAGGCCGGCGCGACGCTCGATCAGCAGCAGATCCTCGTGGTCGACCTGCGGGGTCTGCATGCCCAGGCGCTGCACGGCCCTGCGCTCGACCGTCGCCTTGCGCAGGTAGCGGGAGAGCTGGCGCCGCGCGACCGTGAACAGCCACGCGCGCTGCTGCTCGGGGCCCAGCCCACCGAGCTTGCGCCAGGACCGCAGCGCCACCGCGAACGTCTCCGCGGTCAGCTCCAGAGCCGTCTCACCGTCCCAGGTGCGCCGGGTGAGGAAGATCAGCACGGATTCTCCCTCGTGTCGATAGAGCTCTGAGAAGGCATCGGCATCGTCCATCACCACAAGAGTGTCGCGAGCGCCGATTCTGTGACCGAGCCGCTATCTACGACGTGAGAGGTGAACCGGGTGCACGGCTCGCCTTCGCTCTCCGCGGCTCAGCTCAACGCTCGGGATGCAGACGGTGGATCTCGCGCGCGACGTCGGCCTCGGTGATCGGGCGCCGCATGTACACGTCCCACGCGTTGAGCACGAGGGCGACAGCCCAGCCGCCGCTGACCCAGGCCGGCCACGCGTAGCCGCCGCCGGTGAGCGCCCAGACGGCCCAGATGCCAGCGTTGATGACGAGATAGGCGAACAGATGCGCGTTGAAGTCGCGGCGCTTCTTGATGCGCTCGAGCGCCTGCTCGCGATCATCGGAGGCGGCGGGTGCGAGGTCGGTCACGCATCGCAGTCAAGCAACGACGGGCTCAGGGTTCTTCGGTGGAAGACCGTGGGCTGGCTCGGGGTTTTCCGCAGGAGCAATAGCCACGCCCTCTGCGCTTGACAGGCGCCCTCCCGTCATGTGGAATAGCGCCGGTGAGCGGGCGTGTCGTCATTCTCAGTGCCGCAGCCGTCGGTCGCGGCTCGGCCGCTCCAAGGCGGCGATCCCTCGCGAGCTCGCGATGAGCGCGCCGAGCCAAGCCGTCAGCGCCATCGTGCTCCGCCCGAGCGTGGAGCAGGCCGACCTCGAAGCGCTCAGGGACGCGTACTCGAAGATGCAGGGCTTCAAAGCCGGCGACAACCGAAGCTGGATCTACTGGGCGGGCTACCACGGCTACAACAACTTCGACTGCTGGCACCACGCCAAGACGGGGCCGCCGCCCGAACGGCAGTACCCGTACGACCTGTTCCTGCCGTGGCACCGCGCGTACCTGAACTACTTCGAACACGTGGTCCGCGAACAAAACCCCGCGGCGATCCCTCCCTGGTGGGATTGGACCTCGCAGCTGTCACACGAGGAAGGGGTTCCGGGCGCGTATGGTGCGAGCGAGGTCAACGGGAAGGCGAACGTGCTCGCGAGCGGCCCGATGCCGGAAACGCCCGAAGGGCCCGCGCGACAGACGCGGCGCTTTCCCGGGAGCCCCAAGCTGCTCCCGCACGCCGATGCCCCGACCCCCGAGCCCGGCGAAAAGCCGCAGCCCGCGATCAACGATCTGATCGAGAACGCCTCCACGTTCGAAGACTTCTCGACGCGGCTGCAGGACGTGCACGACTTCATCCACGGCTGGGTGGGCGGGACCGATCCCAACGACGAACAGGTCGGCGGCGACATGGGAAACATCGCGACCGCCGCGTTCGACCCGATCTTCTGGGCGCATCACGTGATGATCGACCGCATCTGGTACGAGTGGCAGCTCAAGCACGGGGTGGACAACATCCCTCCCAACTACGGCGAAAAGGTGCTCGCCCCGTGGGGGCTCACCGTCGCGCAGGTGCTCGACGTTCGCGCGCTCGGCTACGACTACGCGAGCTCGGCCGTGGCCGCCACTCCTGACACGGCTGCGAACGGCGCCCCGGTGGCCGCGGCCAGCCCGGTGCCGGCGGCCCCGGAGCCGGCGGGAGGGTCCTAGCGGTGCCGAACAGCGTCACCGCGAGCGGGATGAGCGTTGCCGGGCTCGATCGCGAGTTCTCGCGAGCGGATATCGAGTTCCACGGTCTCGACCACTCCGGCGCGACCTACGAGGGCCGCGTCTTCCTCAACAAGACCGACGCCGACGAGCAGACGCCCTACGAGGACTCGGCGTACGCGGGCAGCTTCCACATCTTCGGGCACGGCGGCTGCCTCGGCGACGTCGGGCACTGCGACGTCAGGCCGCGTCTCCCGTTCGACCCGCGGCCTGCGCATCCGCTGACGCCGGCGCGCAAGATCGTCGTCGCCACGGACGCCGTCAGGCGTGCGATCGAGGCTGCGGAGCAGGCCGGAGGGACGATCGACGTGACGGTCGTGCCGGTCATCCTCAGCACCACGCCGCAGATCGGGCGGCCGGACGACGTGCTCACGTACGAGCATGTCCGCATCGTGACCTACCGCTGAGCGTACTCAGCCCTCCTGCTCGAACATCTGCACGAGCCTCGCTCGGCAGAACTCCCACTGCTTGGGGTTGCGCTCGTCGCCGGGGTGCAGCGTGTCCAGCAGGGCCAGGCCGCGCATTGCCGCCAGCGACATCTCGATCAGGCGCTCGAAGTCGGGGCGGCCGGCCGAGTCGGGGAACAGGCGCCTGGCCAGCTCGAGCGTCTGGCGGTCGAGATCGCGTTCGACGTCGGTGAGGTGCGCGCGCAGCTCCGGGTCGGTGCGCGCGCTGGCCCACAGGTCGAGCGCCGCCTGGAACTTGGGGCTCGCGTAGTTGCTCCAGAGCAGGTCAAGGCCCTCCGCCACGCGCTCGCGTCCGGCCGGCAGCGCGTCGGCGGCTTCGAGCAGTTCGTCCGTGCGCAGGCGGCTGAGGTGCTCGATCGCCGCCGCCACCAGCGCCTGGCGTGTCTGGAAGTGATGCAGGTGGGCGCCGCGGGAGACGCCCGCGCGCTCGGCGACGCGGCTGGTGGTCGTGTTGGCGTATCCGTCCTCGACCAGCGACGCGATCGTCGCGTCGAGCAGCGCCTGGCGCGTGGTCGAGCTGCGCTCGGCCTGGCTGCGGCGGGTGGTCGCGGGCATCGTCGGGCGATCGTATCCAAACTTGCGTTCGCGAATGAATGTTATGCTGCCGCGCAGCGGCCCCAAACGATCAGAGGAGCTCCACCATGGCAGGTACCGAGGCGCTGGTGTTCGACGCCATTCGCACACCGCGCGGCAAGGGCAAGATCAACGGCTCACTGCACGCCACCAAGCCGGTCGACCTGGTCGTCGGGCTGATGCACGAGATGCTGATCCGCAACGAGCGGCTCGACCCCAACCGCGTCGACGACGTGGTGCTCGGGTGCGTGACGCCGGTCGGCGACCAGGGCGCCGACATCGCCAAGACCGCCGCGCTGAAGGCCGGCCTGCCGGACACGGTCGCCGGCGTGCAGCTCAACCGCTTCTGCGCCTCGGGCCTGGAGGCCGTCAACATCGCCGCCCAGAAGGTCGCCTCCGGTTGGGAGGACCTCGTGTTCGCCGGCGGCGTCGAGTCGATGTCGCGCGTGCCGATGGGCACCGACGGCGGCGCCTGGGCGATGGACCCGGAGACCAACTACGACACCTCCTTCATCCCGCAGGGCGTCGGCGCAGACCTGATCGCGACGATCGAGGAGTTCCGCCGCGAGGACGTCGACGCCTACGCCGCGCGCTCGCAGGAGCGCGCCGCCGCCGCCGAGGCGGAGGGGCGCTTCGCGGGCTCGGTGGTGCCCGTCAAGGACCTCAACGACAACGTCGTGCTCGACCACGAGGAGTTCATCCGTCCGGGCACGACCGTGGAGACGCTCGGCAAGCTCAAGCCCTCGTTCGCAGGCGATGGGCGAGATGGGCGGCTTTGACGCGGTGGCGCTGCAGAAGTACCACTGGGTCGAGAAGATCGACCACGTCCACACGCCCGGCAACTCCTCGGGGATCGTCGACGGCGCCTCGCTGCTGGCGATCGGCAACGAGCAGACCGGCTCGGAGCTGGGGATGGAGCCCCGCGCGCGCATCCTCGCGACGGCGGTCTCCGGTGCTGACCCGACGATCATGCTCACCGGCCCCGCGCCGGCGTCCAGGAAGGCGCTCGACCAAGGCCGGCCTCACGGTCGAGGACCTCGACCTCGTCGAGATCAACGAGGCGTTCGCGGCCGTCGTGCTGCGCTTCGTCAGGGACATGGGGCTCGACCTGGAGAAGGTCAACGTCAACGGCGGCGCGATCGCCATGGGCCACCCGCTGGGCGCGACCGGCGGCATGATCATCGGCACGCTCGTCGACGAGCTGCACCGCACCGGCGGGCGCTACGGCCTGGCGACGCTGTGCGTCGGCGGCGGCATGGGCATCGCGACCGTGGTGGAGGCGATCTAGATGGCCGAGTCCACCACCATCGCCTACGAGCGCGGCGCGGACGGCATCGTCGTCCTCACGCTCGACGACCCCAACCAGTCGGCCAACACGATGAACGCCGCGTACATCGCCTCGATGGGCGCGACCGTCGAGCGCCTGGAGGCAGAGAAGGACGAGATCAAGGGCGTCGTCATCACCTCCGCCAAGAAGACGTTCTTCGCGGGCGGGGACCTCAACGACCTCAAGCGCGTCACGCGCGAGCAGGCGGGCGAGTTCGCCGCCGGCATCCGCGAGGTCAAGAGCCAGCTGCGCCGGCTGGAGACGCTCGGCAAGCCGGTCGTGGCGGCGATCAACGGCGCCGCGCTCGGCGGCGGCCTGGAGATCGCGCTGGCAGCCCACCACCGCGTGATCGTCGACGACCCCAAGGCCAAGCTCGGCTTCCCGGAGGTCAAGCTCGGCCTGCTGCCGGGCGGCGGCGGCGTGGTGCGCACGGTGCGCATGTTCGGGATCGTCGACGCGCTGATGAAGCTGCTGATGCAGGGCCAGGAGCTGCGCCCGCAGCAGGCGCATGGAGATGGGGCTCGTCGACGAGGTCGTCGGCCAGCCGCGAGGAGCTCGTGCCGGCCGCCAAGGCGTGGATCGAGGCGCAGGCGGCGAGTGGGGAGGAGGTCGCCCAGCCGTGGGACGCTCAAGGGCTACAAGATGCCCGGCGGCACGCCGTCGAACCCCAAGCTCGCGCAGAACCTGCCGGCGTTCCCTGCCAACCTGCGCAAGCAGCTGAAGGGCGCCAACTACCCCGCACCGCACCACATCATGGCCGCGGCGGTCGAGGGCGCGCAGGTCGACTTCGACAGCGCGATCGAGATCGAGGGCCGCTACTTCACCGACCTCGCGACCGGCCAGGTCGCCAAGAACATGATCCAGGCGTTCTTCTTCGACCTGCAGCAGGTCAACGGCGACCGCGGCAGGCCGGAGGGCCTCGAGCGCTTCGTGCCGAAGAAGGTCGTCGTGCTCGGCGCGGGCATGATGGGCGCGGCGATCGCGTACGTGTGCGCCAAAGCGGGCATCGAGGTCGTGCTCAAGGACGTCTCGCTCGAGGCGGCCGAGCGCGGCAAGGGCTACTCGCAGAAGCTCGTCGAGAAGGCCGTCTCGCGCGGGCGCTCGAGCGAGGAGCAGGCCGACGCAGCTGCTGGCGCGGATCACGCCGACCGCCGACGCGGCGGACGCCGCCGGCGCCGACCTCGTGATCGAGGCGGTGTTCGAGGACCCGGCGGTCAAGGCGCAGGTGTTCGCCGAGATCGAGCCGCACCTCGCCGACCGGACGCGCTGCTCGGGCTCGAACACCTCGACGCTGCCGATCACCGGCTCGCCGAGGGCGTCACGCGCCCGGCCGACTTCATCGGGCTGCACTTCTTCAGCCCCGTCGACAAGATGCCGCTGCTGGAGATCATCA
Source organism: uncultured Solirubrobacteraceae bacterium (assembly GCA_963756205.1). Taxonomy (GTDB): domain Bacteria; phylum Actinomycetota; class Thermoleophilia; order Solirubrobacterales; family Solirubrobacteraceae; genus Palsa-744. The sequence continues at coordinate 456,083 of CAVWMU010000002.1, read as the reverse complement.
AGGGCGAGAAGACCAGCGAGGAGACGCTCTACCGCGCGCTCGACTTCGCGCGAGCGATCCGCAAGACCCCGATCGTCGTCAACGACTAGCCGCGGGTTCTTCACCAGCCGCGTGATCGGCGACGTTCATCAACGAGGGCATCGCGATGCTGACCGAGGGCGTGCCCGCGCCGTCGATCGAGCAGGCCTCCTCGCAGGCCGGCTACCCCGCGCCGGTGCTGCAGCTCTCCGACGAGCTGAACCTCAAGCTGATGCGCAAGATCCGCCTGCAGTACCAGGCCGCCGCCGAAGCGGAGGGCCTCGCGTGGGAGGGCCATCCCTCGCTGCAGGTGATCGACCGCATGCTCGACGAGTTCGACCGCGGCGGGCGCCTCGCCGGCAAGGGGTTCTACGAATACAACGAGGACGGCAAGCCGCGGCGCGCTGTGGAGCGGCCTGCGCGAGGCGTTCCCGCCGGTCGACGACCCGTCGTCGATCTCGCTGAAGGACCTCGAGGAGCGCATGCTGTTCGTCGGAGGCGATCGAGGCGGTCAAGTGCCTCGACGAGGGCGTGATCGAGTCCGTCGCCGACGCCAACATCGGCTCCATCTTCGGGATCGGCTTCCCCGGCTGGACCGGCGGGGTGCTGCAGTACATCAATGGCTACGACGGCGGGCTACCCGGGTTCGTGGCGCGCGCGCGGGAGCTCGCCGAGCGCTACGGCGAGCGCTTCGAGCCGCCCGTGTCGCTGGTCGAGAAGGCCGAGCGCGGCGAGATCTACGACGACCGCCAGGCGGCACTCGCGGGGGCATAGGCCAAGTTGAGGTCGCGGGACCGACCCCCGTCGCTCCCGCTTTTGTCACCCCGCGTTTCCGATCGGCTTCGGGGGTTTTGGCCTGGCCTGGTCGATCACCTTGAAGTACCCGGCGAATGCCGGGCTTCGGGAGCGGTATCGTGGCCCCGAGGTCGTACGCCTCAGCCTCATGGGGGGGTATGCGCGCTCGAGGAAACCCGTGCGTGGTTGAGCGCGATCGCGCATGGCTTGTCGCCTAGCAGGTGGTGGGAGTTCCATCAAGGTGGCGGCCTGCCGCGTCTCGGGGCGACCTGGCCGCTCAGCACCTCGTGGGCGAGTACGGAACATCTCGGCGAGTGGCTCAGCATCGTCGCGGGTGAGGTTCGTATCGGTGCGCAGATGCAGCTACTGCCTGGGTCGTGGAGGCGCCCGGGTCGTGCACGAGCGGGTTTTGTGCGCGACGTGTGTCGATGTGCGGCACGGGATCGATGCGGACACCGGCCCAGCGAGCGAACCTAAAAAGGTTCTGGTAGTCTGACTGAACCCTGTCGACGGTCGCATCGATCGAGGTGCGGCGGCGTGGGCGATCATGGAGGACGGCAGCCTGTCGGTGGATCGATGCCAGAAGTTGATCAAGCGCTACCCCGTGCTTCGCGTGTTGCGTTGTTCGCGACTTCACTTTGCGTGGCTTTCCTGATGTGGGCGACAGTGCTGGCGTCCGCAGCCTCTACTGGCTCTCCGCTCGCATCCTCGGCCGCGCTTGACGATGCGATCACCGTGGCTGCAGCGCTGGGCGCAGCGTTCATCGCCGGGAGCCTCACCTGGCTGGTGAGCAAACGGGGAGAGATGCCGTCGCACAAGCTTCCGCTGAAGCACAGCTACGCGAAGCACGTCAGCGAACGGCCGGCTGCCGAAACGGCAACAGAAGCCAGCGCACGACCGTGACCTAGATGACGCTCCTACTTGGCAACTCCGAAACCGGCTTCACCTCTGGAAAGGCGCTAGCCAGCGGTCATGCGGCAGCCTTTGCCTTTACCGCGAGCGAAACTGGTCTGCTGGAAGAACTTCAGTTCCGCACCAACGGCGTCGCCAACACGGGCGTCACCAGCGTGCGGCTAGGCGTCTTTACCGATAACGCGGGCCTGCCGAGCAACCATGTGGTTCAGGAAGGCGTTTACAGCGTGACACCGGGCGAAAACGCATGGATTGCTGTCACGGGGCTCGGGGTCCCGATCCTCAAGAACGCGAAGTATTGGTTGGCCGTGCAGCCCATCGGCGGTGCGTTGCATTACAGCGTCCACGGAGCCCGTGGCTCGACAAATGTACGAGTCAACTCCGAAGAAAAGAGCAAGCTCTACGAAGTTCGAGAAGGCGCCTGGGAAGCTGCCGCAGAAGAAGGGCCAGTCGGCTTCTACGGAGCTGGCAAAGCCGTGGTGGGCACAAAACGTAAGCTTCTATTCGGCATCGACAGCGGGGGGGCCACCCCCGATCGGGGACACTCGGCAACGTGGGTGTCACACAAGGTCATCGTGGAGAGGGGATCGCCGTTCCTGGACTTTGAATACACCGCAAGCCCCATGACCGTAAGCGCCCATGTCGGGGAAGCGCTAGCTGCGGGGATACTGGTTCCCCTCGTCCTCATCAACGTCAATGACGAAACGCTGCTGCACAACGTCACTCCCGCGACGTACGCCGAAAAGGCCGCGGCGATTATCAAGAAGGTCACGGAAGAACATCCGACCGTCACGACCTTTGAGCTGATAAATGAGCCCTACCTCAAGGGCGCTAAACCAGAAAGCGGAGGAAAACAGTACCCCGGGAGCAATGCCTCGGACTACGCCGACTGCGTCTATGAAACGTACAAGAAGGTCGCCGAAGAAGGCATCACTGGCGTGACCCTCCTGGTTGCCGCTTACGGTACCTACCAAAAGGTCGACGCTGAAGGGGTGGGCACGGGTGAATTCTCTGAGGTGCGCAACGGCGAAGGATGGGTGGCGGACATCCTTTCGACGCAGACTTCTCTCAAGGAAGGCGGCGCTCATGCGATCACCGGGTGGACAAGCCATCCCTATGGCAAACCCGTCGATGTGAATTCCGAAGCCGATTACGGATTCCTTTCCGTCATTACTTCCCGAGAGGCCGCGAAGCTACACAAAGGAGCAGGCGTCAACAACTGGTGGATCACTGAGGTCGGCTTCAAGATCGAAGGTTCCGAAACCGAAGCCCTGCAGGCCTCGCAGCTGCTTGAAGATTTGGAACAGGCGCAACTTCTTGGCGAAGCCGGTTGGCTCAAGGGCTTTATCGTCTATGCCGACAGCGAAGAAGTCTGGAACATCTACGGCAAGGTCGCCGGCACTACTTACGAGAACTTTGCCAACGAACATGGTCTTACGCATACGTGGAGTGGCGCCACTAAGAGGTGGGTAGAAGACAACTTCACTTGGAGCGAAGTAGATGCAGAGACTGAATATTAGGAGGCAGTAGATGACAAGCACAGCACGACTACAGATCCCCGAGTTGGCCGCGACCGAAGACGTTTCCAACGGTCCCACCCGCATCAATGAAGGCTGGTCTAAGATCGACAGCACCGATCTGGGCTACGAGGACTTCCTCCAAGCAGGCGTAGTGAAGAATTCGGATTGGAGCTTTGCAGCAACGTGCACTGCCGCCGGGATGCTTGGCTCAGAAGCGATGGTCGGCGGAGTGGCGTGGCTGCCTGATCCAATCATCTCCGGGGGTCTCATGCGTTCCGTGACGGCCGCCGCTAAGCTCGAAAACCTGGAACCATCGAGCAAGCCGGCGGAAGGCAAATTCAGGTGCATCGCCTTCGAACTGACCCCGGCGACCTGGAATGCAGCAGCGACAGTGAGCCTGAACCCCGGCAGTGAACAGAGCACTGCCCTGGCCGCCGAAGAACACCCCCCGTCGACCGCGGCGGGCAAGATTCAAGTACGACGCGTCATTATGAAGCGCGTCGGCAGCTCATACTCCATTGAACCAACGCAGTTCGATGTCCGCCCTTTGGCTCTAGGACGCTGTTCCGGCCATGTCTATATTCCCGCCGAAGAAACGCGGGAAAACGTGGCGTTCGGCACAATGGGAACACCCGATGAAGTTACGGTGCTCGTCCCTGAAAACGGACTAGTCGTGGTCAGATATCAAGCACTCTGGAGGGAGGGGGTTGGCGGCAAGGCGCGGGCAGCGATCTTCATAGGAGGCAGCCAACTCGTGGCGCAGAGCAGCGCGGAAGCGAGCTATGGGCCGCAACCTCAAGCGGCCGCAACGGCGTTTGCCGAAGGTCACAGCCAGTGGCAAGCATTGACCACCTTCCCGCTGGGGCTCGCCACCGCGAGCCCTGAACTCAACGAAAACTACGGTCCCGATGTCTCCACGGGGCAGGTCGTCGGGCAGTTCGCGAGAAACCTGACGTACCAGATCCCTAACAAGGGAGGCGGCTACATCGCGACCGGTCCAGGCTACGCGGGGGGAGCATGCGAGATCTTCGGGCTCCCGAGCGGTCTACACACCATCAGTATACGGTTCGTCGCCGCCTCTTCCTGGGTGAAGGCTTGGAACCGTAGATTGTGGGTGGAAGCTAGGAGTTTTTGATGGCAAATCAGCCCTTGTGCTCGTCCGGCCTGAGGCTGAGACAACGGCTGCCTGTCGCGATGGGTACCGACCGTGGGTCGCGGAGCTTGAGTTAGGCTCGTCCAAGCCGCTCGCCGTGCTGGCACGTGGCGTTGGGTGGATCCGCTAGGGAGTTTGCTGAGGCAAAATCGCCACGTGATCGATATAGTACCGATGGTGAAGGAGCTATCGCCGAGGCCACCGGGCGAACCGCGGGCCCATCATGTGCAACGGGGATGGAGACCACGGGTTTGGAACGCGATTGCGCGAGCACGCGCACCGGCCGTTCCGGGAGCCACCGCGATGGTGTCGAGCGGTCTTCGGGTAATGGGGCGCCTTGGTCCCCCTTGGTTTCTCAAGATGCTCGGACGACCGCAGTGGCTGTTCGAGTCGACAGTGGCGATCCCGCACCGGCCGCTAACGTTGACTGAGCCGCTAGCTCCTGCGAGCGATGCGCTAGAGCTAGCCGCGCGCATCATCGAGGCCTACCGATTGGCTCGCGACACCTACGACGAGCTCTCACCGATCTGGGCCGACAAGGTAGCCGTGAACCATGCCGCGCTCGACGCGGCACTGACCGAGGGGAACCCCGCCACCGTCAACGAGCAGCTGTGCTGGATGTTCCGTCGTCCCTTTCTGGCGGGGATCGCCACCCCCGTTGACTATGAGGACCCGGCGGCGCGGTGGTCGTGGTCGTTGATGACGTACGACAGCCTCGTGTCGCTGGCTGAGGCAGTCGGTGCGTTGCGTACCGAGAACCCTGAGCAAGGAGTGGTCGGGCGAGCGTTTGTCGAAGGTGTCGACGGTGTGCCGGCCCGGATCGAGGCATGTTTGGGCATATCGCTTGACTACCCGCGCGTCGGTGCGCCGTACGGGATCATGATCGGCGACCGCCTGATAACCCGAGAGACGGGAAGACATCTGCATGCGGCCGTTCGCTTGCGCGAGGTGGTCACGACCAACGTTCCCTGGGCTTCAGCGGACGGTGCCCGAATCATCGAGATCGGGGGAGGTTTTGGCGGAGTCGCGATGTGGTACATGCGGCTGCTACAGGGTCAGCCAGGGACCTACACGATCATCGACCTGCCCCTGATGAATGCGTTCCAGGCCTACTTCCTGGGCATGACTTACGGCATCGGCCACGTGTCGCTCTATGGTGAGCGGAACACCAGCGGACCGATCCGGATCGCTCCTCCGGCATCAATCACCGAAACCGAGATGGAAGCAGACGTCGTCTTCAATCAGGACAGCATGCCGGAGATGAGCGAAGCCACGGCGCGGGGATACCTTTCCTGGATGAATGACAACCTCTCAGGTGTCTTTGTGAGTTGCAACCAAGAGGTAGGCACCTTCCGCGGGGTGGAGCAAGTGGTCGTCAGTGAGCTAGCTTCCGACTACGACAACCTTGAGCGCATCTCACGGCAGCCGTCGTGGACGCGCCGAGGATACGTTGAGGAGGTCTATCGTTGTGGTGGTGAGCGGCGGCAACGACTGGCGACTTGATTAATGTCGGATTTGTGGGTCGGGTGTTGAATGGGGTGGTGTAATTGATGAGGCAACGATCGCGGAGCGCTACCGGCTGTTGAGTGAGGGCGGGGTGCTGGACGAACACCGACGCAGGGCAGGACAGCTGGCGGCGTACCTATCACCGACGAGCCGATCGACGGGCGTAGCCCTCCTCGGCATTCGCGGCAAGCCAGTCGACGTAGCGTCTGCTCCACGTCGGAGGGCGGCCCCCTATCGGTTCGGCGGCTGCCAGTGTCGAGTCGGTGCGCCTTGAGCCAGAGTTGCGTCAGGCACTGGCGCTGCGCGCCGAGCGCGATCACGAGACGACCTCTTCGGTGGTTCGAAAGGCGCTGCGCGAATACCTCAAGGTCGCCTAGCCGAACACATGCAGCCGAATCTCGATCCACGGGGTGACAATCGAGGGTCCGACCCCCGTCGCTCCCGTACTTTACCCCCGCCGGTGTCCCTGTCGTGGGGCGGCGGTCGCGTTGGAAGAACGGCAGGAACGAGGGCTTGGGCTGGACGGCGACGACGCGGTCTTGGTCGAGCCAGACGTTCTCGAAGATGAGGCCGAGGAACTGTCGCTTGGCGGTGGGGTCGGCCTCCCGGGTCCAGAAGATCGTGAAGTCTTCGAGCACGGCCTGTGCTTGGTCGAGGTCGGGGATCGGCGCGGGCGTGAGCGCCGATAGTTCGGCGTTGATGGCCTCGCGGCGGGCGACGTACTCGGCGCGGTGTAGGTCGCCGAGTTCGTAGAGGTCGCGCATCCGTCGCAGGCGCTCCTCGAGCGCGGCGCGGCGCTTGGTGGTCTGGTGCGGACGACCCGGACGTGAGAGGGTCGAGCCATGCCCCGCAGCGCCAATCCCGATCCGGGGCTTGGAGCCGAGTTGAAACGCCTACGCGAGGATCGCGGGCTCTCGCAGGAGCATGTGGCGTGGCACGCCAGCCTCTCCGTCTCGACCTTGGCGAAGATCGAACACGCGCAGACGGCGCCGCACTAGGACAGCGTTATGCGCATCCTCGGCGCGCTCGACGTGACGCTCGCCGAGCTGGCGGCGGCGCTCGAAGCCGAGCGATAACAGGAGCGCCGCGGAGCAATCCACGCGGGGATAGGGATCACGGGCGACACCGCACGTCGGCGCCGACCGTACCCCAAAGCTCGCAGGCGAGCCCAGGAAACACGGGCTCTGGCGACCCTGGCCCCCGCGGGACGGCCTCGCGCTACCCCAGACCTATAGGCCGTGGCGCGGCCCTTTAGTCGTGTTGCAACGAGGTGGGCAGCCTGACCGCAGTGAGCGCCGAGGCGTCCCGCTCCCCGCTGATCCGCAGGCCCGGATCAACCGTGACCAGCGCGATCTCGCGCCACCGCCGCACGATCTCCTCCTCACCGACTTCGGCCCTGCCGGGGTCGTTCTCGGCACGCTTGCGTGCGTCGGCCTCGGTTACCTCGGCGACCGTCACAGCTGCATCGTCGGTGAGTTCCCACTTCTCGACGGTCACGTAACGCGAGAGGTCCACGACGTACAGCAACTCTGCGGGCACCTCGGGAAAGTGGTACGCGGCTGCTCCCTCGAAGACGCCGGAGTAGTTGTGCGCGGTGCCCTCTGAAACGCCCCACTCCTCCGGTGGCGCGGCGCCGCTCCCGAGGAACGCGAGGCCCATCGCTTGCGCGAGCTCCCACTCAAGCGGAACGAGCACGACCACTGCGGTCGCTGGCGCCGCCTGCACCGCGCTCGCGACGATCGGACGCAGCTGCTCTACGAACGCGGCGGTGTTCTCCGCGCCTGCGTCGTCGGCGATGAGCATCCGGGGTTCCGCACCCGACATCGGTTCGATCAGGGTGCGCAACTCCGAATGAGCGACATCCATGCCAATGTCGCGCGCGATCATGTCCAGCCCGACGAACCGGCCGTCGGCTGTGAAGAATGCCTTCGCTTGCTCCCACTGGATCACCGGCGGGTCGTCGGGCGGCGCATCCATCTGCGTGATCGCGCCGGCCAACCGGAGGAGGTCGGGCACAATCCGCGACTTCGCTAGGGCCTCGCGGGTCTGCTCGCGGAACGCCGAGACTTTCTCCGGCGCGAGCGGTGTTGCAATCATGCTCTGTCGTTCCTGTTGCCGCCACGCCTCCGCGCCGGCCTCCAGGGCTTCGCGCACCCTCGTCGTGCGCTCCGCTACGTCGGGGAGATCGTCGTTGCGCGCGTCGGTGACGGCCACGCCGAGTACGTCGCGGGCGTGGTCGAGGTAGGCGACCATCCATTCCGCTGGGCGCAGCTCCGGCGCCGACTCGTCGGGGCGCACTGCGCGCAGTGCGGCGGCGATGAATGTGTCCACCGCGGCCGTGGCGGTGCCGACGGTGTGCACGCGGCCCTCCTGAAGTGTGGCGAGGATCCAGTCTGACCACGGCGCTCCGGCCCGGTCCGCAAACTCGGCGACTATCGCTTTTGTTGTTGCGTTCGTGAGCCCGGGGAGTCCGCCGAGCTGGGCGGTGAAGTGTGTGAAGGAGTCCCGCCATGCTTTCGGCTGCTGTCTCCACGTCCAGAGGGCGAGGCCGAAGCGGAGGACCGTCCGGAGGTCGCTGAGTCCTTGGATGAGTTCGGCGAGCTGCGCGCTGTCCCTGGCCTCCTCCAATCGCTCGGCTGCTCCGGGCTCGCCCTGCTCGGCTTCCTCCTGCAGGCGGCTCAACACGCTGGGGTGCGACGAGTACGCGTCCACGTTCACGTACTTCAGGAGCGTGTCCCAGTCGCCGTCAACGCGGCGGATGTAGTCCACGTCGCCGCGGTCCACTGCGAGCTTCAAGATCGTGCCGAACTGTTCGTACACGATGCGGACGTAGCCGCCGACGCGGAGGCAGTCCAAGATCTCGCCCTCCTCCAAGCGCGGCCGCAGGTAGTAGCGGGTGAACTCAACGAGGTGCCGTGGCATCTGGCGAGCGAGCAGCTTGCCCTTGTCGCCGCCGTGCGCCCAGCCTGCCGCGACGAACGAGGTGCTGAGCCCGATCATCTGCGCGAGCAGACCGTCGGCGCGGTAGGCGAGCGCGCTCGTGCAAACGTTGATCGGGAGGTAAGCCGCGCGCGACAGCACCTCGTCGCTCGGGCCTCGCAGGGCCTCCACGATGTTCGTATAGAACTGTTGCCGGATCGTGTCCACGGGGCCGACTGGGAAGAGTTCGTTGCCGCGGGCGACAGCGACGCTGTACTCGTGGCCGTAGCGTTCCCAGGAGCGGGGGAACTCCATGAGCGTGTCCACGTACGCGTCCCCGATGGATTTCAAAGGTGCCGGGCGCGCCCCCGCGGATCGTGCCGATGGCTTCCTCCTCTAGGTCCTTCAGGTACCGGCGAAGCGTCTCGTCGCGCCAACGTCCCGGCTTCACCTTCACGACGCTCACCGCTGCCCTCGTGTCGCGGTCGTCAGCGGCTGCGGGCAGGAGGAGCAGCTGGGTGTCGGCTCCCACGAAGCCGTAGAGCCTGGTGGCCAGGGTCACGCCGCCCGCGTCCCGTGTGCGTCGCGCGAGGCGGGCAAGCCGGCGCAGGTTGATATCGGCTACCGAGCCCGCGGTGCCGGCGAGGACGGCGTTCATCGCCGGGTCGCGGCCGCCGACCACATACGGGTCCAGCTTCACCGGCTCCTTCGCAGCGAACTCCCTCAGCAGGGCGGCCCCGTGGAGCGCCTCCACTTCCCGGTCAACCTGCTCGCTCACCGCGCCCGTCAAGCGGTCCTTGCGCTCCTCGCGCAGGAAGCCCTTGTGGGTCGTGTTCAGCGCTGAGCTGAGCAAGGGCGGAAGGATGAAGATGGAGGTGAAGCAGGCGAGCACGGCCACCATGCCGGCCCAGCCCGCGACGCCGCCGTGCCCCGCGCCCAGCAGGACCACGCCCGTGATTAGCAGCGCGACGACGCCCTGCTCGTATCCCTCCCGCAGGCGACTCGCGCTGATGAAGCGGCGTAGAGCCCCGTAGCGTTCCTGGTTCGCGCTGCGGAGCGCCTGTACCGCGAATACGATGATGGCGAGCGAGAGCGCGAGCGCGGCCGCGTCCACCTGCCACAGGGTCCGCAGGAACGTCTCCGCTTCTTCCTTCTTCGCAAACGGGTTCCAGTCGCTCGGGAACGGCACGAAGATCAGCCCAGCCCACACCACAGCGAACACGTAGTATGTGCGGTCCCGCAAGCGAGCCCTCGCCCACCGCCAAGGGCCGAGCGCCAGCGTCTTCGGCCAGTTGCGGCCTTCTTCGCGCCGAGCTCGCCACCTCGCGAGGCGCGCGAGTGACCACAGCGCTAGCCAACGCTGCTTGCGAGGTATACCTCCCGTGTGGGCGTTGTTCCCGCCGGCTCCCTGTCCTGCGTCGGCCACCGAGCGAGCGCCGGCCCTAGTCGGGAATCGGGGGCTCGTCGCCGGAGACGGCGGCACCGGCGGCCCGTGGCGATGCGGTCCCGGCGCTGGCGCGACGCGCGAACACGGAGCCGACCGTCGCGCTGTCCGTAAAGCGGTAAACGAGGCGGTTCCCGACGATCGTGCCGACGCACTTGCCGTCCGGGCCCGCCTTCTTGCCCCTGAGCCGGGCGACGTGCGTGCCAGAGCGGGAGCAACGGTCGTGGCCCGACTGGCGGAGCGGGCGGCCTTCCTTCGTGTGCAGCGTCGCCATATGTAGCAGTATTCCACCGCTCGGGGACGAACACCCGTTCGCTATCCCCGTCGATCGCCGCAGGAAACGGCTGACGCACTCGTTGTTGGCCGAAAGCGGCACTCTCGCTCGGCGGCCTTTGTGGATCAGGCTGGCGTCGCGGGCGCGTCGGGTAGTACATCGTCGCCCCCCGAACGATGTGCCGGCGGATACCAGGGCCTACGACAGCACTCGTGCTAATCATGGCATGGCCCCTGATACGATCCGAGGCACGATTCTCGGCCCTGACCGGCACGAAGCCAGTCTCAGGCCCCTACAACAGGTAGCGCGGGAGGGTCCCTATGAGACCGCTGGATGGCTTCTCGCGAGCAGGTGCATTCCGACTGACCGGGGTGCTGGTCGCGGCGGTAGCCGTAGCGGCATGCTGCGTCGGCGTGTCCTCGGCAGCCACACGGGTCATCCGCACGATCCACGTCGGCAGCTACCCCTATGGCGTGTCCTCGGATGGAACCCACGTCTGGGTCACGAACCAGGGCGAAGATACGGTCAGTGAGATCGAAGCGTCGAACGGCACCGTCATCCGCACGATCCACGTCGGCAGCGAACCATTGGGCGTGTCCTCGGATGGCACTCACGTCTGGGTCACGAACGCCGGCGAAGATACGGTCAGTGAGATCGAAGTGTCGAACGGCACCGTCATCCGCAGGATCCACGTCGGCGACTTCCCCACAGGCGTGTCCTCGGATGGCACCCACGTCTGGGTCACGAACCAAGTCGAATTCGGTACGGTCAGTGAGATCGAAGCGTCCAGCGGCACCGTCATCCGCAGGATCCACGTCGGCGACTTCCCCACAGGCGTGTCCTCGGATGGCACCCACGTCTGGGTCACGAACTGGGGCGAAGATACGGTCAGTGAGATCGAAGTGTCGAACGGCACCGTCATCCACACGATCCCCGTCGGCAGCGACCCTAACGGCGTGTCTTCCGATGGAACCCACGTCTGGGTCACGAACTACTACGAAGGCACGGTCAGTGAGATCGAAGCGTACAGCGGCACCGTCATCCACACGATCCACCTCGGCAGCAACCCTGCTGCCGTGTCTTCGGACGGAACCCACGTCTGGGTCACGAACTACCTCGAAAATACGGTCAGTGAGATCGAAGCGTCGAACGGCACCGTCATCCACACGACCCCCGTCGGCAGCGACCCTAACGGCGTGTCTTCCGATGGAACCCACGTCTGGGTCATGAACCACGCCGAAGATACGGTCAGTGAGATTCCGACCGTGGCTCCACCGGAAGCATCGATCGAATCTCCAGCGAGCGGAGGCACCTATCAGCAGGGCGCGGCCGTCACGACCAGATTCTCGTGCACGGAAGGCGAAGAAGGGCCCGGGATCGAATCGTGCATGGACTCCAACGGCGGGTCTGGCACCTCGGGCGTGCTCGAAACCTCGACCCTGGGGCCACGCACCTACACTGTGACCGCGAAAAGCACAGACGGCCAGACCGGCACCGCATCGATCAGCTACACGATCGCGAAAACGATATGCACCGCCAACAGCGGGACGGTCACGCTCTCACCGGGCCTGAGAGACACAGCGACAGCCCAGACGATGAAGATCAAGGGAACCCTGACCGGGTGCGCGGACGAGCCGTTCACCACAGTGACGTATACCGCGACGTTGAAAACAGCCGGTCCCGTCTCGTGCTCGGAGCTGAAAACAGTGGGCGAAACAGCAACCGGGGCCGCGACATACAACTGGACGCCGAAAGCGAAAACCTCAAAAGGGACGCTGAGTATGCCCCTGACAGAAACACCGGACATCGCATTCTCGGGCGACCTGACGACCGGCTCCTACTCGTCGCTGACGCCCACAGGGATGGCCACGGAGAGCTATACCGGTGGAGCGACCTGCGGTGAGAGAATAGGCCGGAAAGCCGCGGAAGCAGTCAAGAAAGGCACATTCAGCGGATCAGCGGGCTTCCAATAGGCCGCCACTCGGCGCGCTAGTAGCGCTTTCCGACCTTAGCCGGCGTCTCGCAATAGCCACCCGACACCGCCGCAACGGACGAAAAGCAAGAGCGCGAAGCCCCGGTGGGGCGCCGGGCGTTACGAACCCGGAGTTGGCGGCGGCGCGGCCCAAACGTCGATGCCGCAGTCGTCGGGGGGCAAAGTCCGGGACAGACCCCCGTCGCTCCCGCTTGACCGCGTTCCCTCAGGGGCCGCAAGTATCACGTAGAACGTGATGGCATATCACGCTATGAGTGATAAGCCACGGGTCGCCATGCGATAAACAACGCGATGGTGGTCGCGGCACTCGATCGCGCGCTCGCTACCGAGCAGTTGCGCTATCAGCAGCAGCTGGACCGCATCCGTGGGGGCGCACGCTACGGCGAGCGGATGGCGATCCGTGTCGCGGCCGGCGCCGAGCTCTACCAGGGACTCAAGCCACAGCAGGCGTCGCGCGCACTGGGTGCTCTACGCGACATCGGTGTCGTCGAACGCGCCGGCCAGGCGAACTGGTATGTGATCGACCCACTGCTGCGTCGCTATCTGGCGACACGCCGGGTCGAGCCGCTGACCTTCCTCAGCACAATCGATGGGTGAAGAAGCGGCAACCTGTCTCGGACTACGAGGCCGCGCGGCGGCGGGTGAGCAGGCGCAGGCGGGCGGCCTCCTCGCGTTCGGCCTCCTCGAGGCTGAGCTCCAGCGCGGCGAGCTCGGCCTCGTGACGCGGGATCCAGCGCCGCTCGATCGCGCGCGCCCGGCGGGCGACGCTCGCGAGCTCGCGGGCGACCCGCTCCAGCGCGATCTGCGCCGCGGCCTGCTCTGCGGCGGCCGCGGTCGCCCGGCGGTAGGCGAGTGTCGCGTAGTGCAGGGCCGAGCTGCCGCCGAGCGCGGCGACATCCGGCGGCGGGCCCTGCTCGAGCGCGGCGATGCGCGGCCGCACGATGCCCATCAGCGGCTCCCACGCGACCGTCAGCCGCGGCGGGCGCTGCGCGTAGGAGGCGATGCGCGCGGTCTGATCGGCGCCGTCGAGCAGCGCCGCGCGCGCCAGCCAGCGCTCGGCCTCGGCGATCGCCCGCGTCCACTCCTCGCCGCTCGCCGCCGCCTCGCCGCGCAGCCGGCGCTGCTCCGCCAGCAGCGCCTGGCGCTTGCGCGAGAGCAGCTCGGCGCCGCGGCGCGCGACGGCCAGCTGGCGGCGCAGCGCCAGCCGCGCCGCCTTACCCGATGTACCCGTGCTCGGCATCGTCCTCCTGCGGTCGGTAGCGCGCGGCGAGCGTCTGGCGGCTGACCATCGTCAGCTCCGCGGCCGGCAGCCGCGACGCGACCCGCCAGCCGCGTTCGAGCGTCTGCTCGAGCGTGCGCGCCTCCTGGCGGCCCTGGCTGAGGAACTCGCGCTCGAGCGCCGTGCGGAAGTCCAGCAGACGCTGGTCGGCGGCGGGCAGCGCGTCGGCGCCCACGATCTCGGCGAGCTCCGCCGCCTGCACCGCGCGCGCGGTCAGCGCGTAGAGCTGGTCGGAGAGCTCGGGATGGTCCTCGCGCGTCAGCTGCGCGCCGGTGCCGCGGCGCATCAGGCGCGAGAGCGAGCCCAGCACGTCCAGCGGCGGGTACACGCCGCGCGCGTGCATATCCGCGTCGAGCAGCAGCTGCCCCTCGGTGATGTAGCCGGTCAGGTCGGGCACCGGATGGGTGATGTCGCCGGCGGGCATCGTCAGCACCGGCACGAGCGTCACCGACCCGCGCTTGCCGCGCATGCGCCCGCAGCGCTCGTACAGCGAGGCGAGGTCGCTGTACAGGTAGCCGGGGTAGCCGCGCCGTGCCGGGACCTCGCCGCGGGCGGCCGACACCTCGCGCAGCGCCTCCGCAGTAGCTGGTCATGTCGGCCATCACCACGAGCACGTGCCGGTCGCACTCGAACGCGAGGTGCTCGGCGACCGTCAGCGCCAGCTTCGGCGTCGTCAGGCGCTCGACCACCGGGTCGTCGGCGGTGTTCAGGAACAGCACCGCCTCGCGCTCGGCCGCGCGCGCCTCGAGCGTCGCGCGCAGCGCCGCCGCGTCGGCGTGGGTCACGCCCATCGCCGCGAACACCACCGCGAACGGCTCGCCGGCGACGTGCGCCTGGGCGGCGATCTGGGCGGCGAGCTCCAGGTGCGGCAGCCCGCCGACCGAGAAGATCGGCAGCTTCTGGCCGCGCACGAGCGTCGCCAGCCCGTCGATCGCGCTGACGCCGGTGATGATCGGCTCGCTGGGGGGGATGCGCACGGCGGGGTTGATCGGCGTGCCAGCGATCTCGCGGCGACGGCTGCCGAGGATCGGCGGGCCTCCGTCGAGCGGGTCGCCGCGCCCGTCGCACACGCGGCCGAGCCACTCCTCGCTGACGGGCACGCTCATCGGCGCGCCGCCGAACGCCGTGCGCACCGCGTCCAGCCCCATGCCCGCCGTGCCCTCCAGCACCTCCACGACCGCGTGATCGAGGTGGATGTCGAGCACCACGCCGTGGCGCACCTCGCCGTCGGCCAGGCGGATCTCGGCGACCTCGTCCCAGCCGACGTCGCGCACGCCCTCGACGATCATCAGCGGTCCGCGCAGCGAGGCGGTCGAGCTGTACTCGATCGGCTGCGGCGGCAGTTGCGCGAGCTCGGGCTCGCGGCCCCCGTCGGCCGACGTCTGCTCCCGGCCCTCGCCCGGCGCGCCCGCGGCGCTCATCGCAGCTGCCCGATGCGGCTCTGCAGCTCGGCGCCCAGCCGCTGGATCGGATCGACCTCCTCGGGCGGGCACTCGTCGCGCACGCGCGCGACGTCTGAGAGGTCGAGCTCCTGCACGCGCTCGATCGGCGCGCCCCGCTCGATCGCGCCCAGCAGCGCCGCGTGCACGTCGAGCACCAGCGCGAGCAGCGCGGCCTGCTTGGCGGGGGCGCAGTAGCGGTCGTTGACGCTCAGCGCGCTCTGCTGGAGCACGCCCTCGCGCAGCAGCCGCGCCGAGATCATGATCACGCGCTCGGCCGCGGGCAGGCTCTCGACGCCTGTCAGCTGGGCCACCGACTCGATGCGCCCGGCGTCGAGCAGCAGCTGCAGCGCCTCGTGGCGCCGCCGGGCCCAGTCGGCGTCGCCCGCGTCGGCCTCGAAGTCGGCGATCGCCTCCGCGTCGCGCGAGAAGGAGTCGGTCCAGCTGATCGCCGGGTAGTGGCGCGCGTAGGCGAGCTCGCGGTCGAGCGACCACACGGAGCGCACGAAGCGCCGCGTGTGCGCCGTGACCGGCTCCGCCATGTCCCCGCCCGGCAGGCGAGACGGCGCCGAGGATCGTCACCGACGCCTCATCTCCCGCCAGCGTCCGGAAGCGCCCGGCGCGCTCGTAGAACGCGGCGAGCGCCGAGGACAGGCTCGGGCGGGTAGCCCTCCTCGGCGGGCAGCTCGCCGGTGCGCGACGCGAACTCGCGCAGCGCCTCCGCCCAGCGCGAGGTCGAGTCGGCGATCACCACCGCGTCATAGCCCATGTCGCGGAAGTGCTCGGCGACGGTGACGCCCGTGTAGATGCTGGCCTCGCGCGCCATCATCGGCATGTTGGAGGTGTTGGCGATCGACGACCGTGCGCTCGCATCAGGCGCTCGCCGCTGCGCGGGTCCTCGAGCTCGGCGAAGCTCCTCCAGCAGGTCCGCCAGCTCGTTGCCGCGCTCGCCGCAGCCGACGTACACGATCACGTCGGCGTCGCACCACTTGGCGATCTGCTGCAGCAGCAGCGTCTTGCCGGTGCCGAAGCCGCCGGGCACCCCCGCGGTGCTGCCCTGGCACAGCGGGAACAGCAGGTCGACGGCGCGCTGCCCGGTGATCAGCGGGCGCCCGGAGGGCAGGCGCGCGGCGGCCGGCCGCGGGCGGCGCACGGGCCACGCGTGCGCCAGCGCGATCTCGTGCCCGTCGACCGTCGCGATCGTCTCGCCGACGGTCAGCTCGCCCTCGGACGCGATCGACTCCACCTTGCCTGCGATCCCGGGTGGGACGAGCGCGCGGTAGGCGATCGCGTCTGTCTCCGGCACCGTGCCCAGCAGCTGGCCCGGCTGCACGCGATCGCCAGTGCGAGCGCTCGGCGTGAAGCGCCAGCGCCGCTCGGGGTCGAGCGCGCTCGCGAGCGTCCCCGGCGTGAGCCAGGGCCCGGCGTCCTGAAGGCGCCGCAGCATGCCGTCGAAGACGCCGCCGAGCAGGCCCGGGCCCAGCTCGGCGCTCAGCGGGCGCCCGGTGGCGCTGACCGCCGCGCGCGGTCGCAAGCCGGAGGTCTCCTCGTACACCTGCACCGTCGCGCTCTCGCCGGCCAGCGACAGCACCTCTCCCGCCAGCCGCTGCGGGCCGACGCTCACCAGTTCGGCGACGCGCAGCCCGCGCGCGCCCGCGACCTCGACGATCGGCCCGTTCACCCGCGCGATCGTGCCCGCGCTCAGCTCCACAGCGCCGCCACCTCGTCGTCCAGCTGCGCCAGGCAGCGCCTGACCCTGGTCGAAAGCGAGTAGTCGAGCTGACGGCCCGGAGCGCGGGCGATGATCCCGCCGTCGGGCGCGTCGGCGATCTCGACGTCCGCCCCCAGGCGCCGCCGCGCGTCCTCGACCAGCCGCTCGGTGAGCGCCCGGTAGTCCTCGCGGCGGCTCGCCGCCTGGCGGGCGACGTCGCGGGCGACCGTCGCGTACACCTCCCGGCCCACCGACAGCAGCAGCTCGTGCGCGCCGGCCCGCGCGCCGGCCAGCACCCGCCGCGCGTCCTCCTCAGCTGCCTCGCGCGCGCCGGCGAGCGTGTCCTCGCGCAGCGCCGCCGCGTGCTCGCGGGCCGCGGTCAGGGTGGCGGCGGCGCGCTCGCGCGCCTCGACGAGCAGGCGCTCGGCTTCGGCGTGCGCATCGGCCAGCGCCGCGTCGCGCACCGGCCCCCAGGCGTCCCGCTCGGCGGGTGCCGCGGCCGGCGATGAGGGGGAGTCCGGCGGCGGGGAGGCGGCGCGTCTCATCCTGGCAGCTCCACCCACAGCCGACGCGTGGCGTCCGCGAGCTCATCGCGCAGCCCGTGCGCGGCCGCGGGCGTGAGGATCACCAAACCGACGTCGTCGGCCAGCGCCGCCCACGCGCCGCGCGCCGCGGTCTCGTCGGCGGCGGGCACAACGCCGACGCCGGCCAGCGCGAAGCCGCGCACCCGCTGCTCCTCGCCGATCGCCACGACCGTGCTCATACCTTGCCGATCAGGATCACGGCGATGATCAGCCCGTAGATCGCGATCCCCTCAGCGAGCCCGACCACGACCATCGAGCGGCCGAACATCTCCGGCTTCTCGGCAATCGCGGCGAGCGCCGCCGAGCCGGTGTAGGCGACGGCCACACCAGCCCCGATCGTCGACGCCCCGACCGCGATCCCGGCGCCGATGAAGGCGCCGCTCTGGCCACCGGAGGATGTCACCGTGGCCGCGCTCGCCGGCTCGGCGACCCCGAGCGCGAGCAGCCCGAGGACGGCCAGCGAGCCGAGACCGAGCAGCCCGTTGACGGCGATCAGCCGGCGCGCGCCGCGCGCGACGTCCCTGCGCACGACCATCTGGCAGAACAGCGCGCCCACCGTCGCGATCGGCAGGCCGAGCAGTACGAACAGCGTCATGGTGCCTCCTCATCAGCCAGGAGCGGGATGCTCCAGGGTCGGAACGGACGTCCCTCCTCGACGAACACGCGCGAGAAGAGCTCGTAGTACTCGAGGCGCAGCGCCTGCACCCCCACGACGAGGGTCTCCAGCGCGAACGCCAGTGCGCTGCCGAGCGCGAACAGCAGCGCCGCCGCCACGTAGCCCGCCGGGCTCCCCGCCAGCGCGCGCGTGCCGTCGACGACGACCTCGCCGATCGCCGCGTGCATCAGGCCGAACGCCGCCAGACGCGTGAACGACAGCACGTTCGAGCCGGTGCGCAGCAGCGCGTCGAACAGCTCGATCAGCCGCTGCAGCACCCCCAGCGCGCCGCTCGGGGACTCGGCGCGAAAGCCCGCGTACAGCGCCAGCGCGCCCGCCGTGACGACGGCGGCGCCCGCCAGCGCGAGCGCCGGCGCGTAGGCGAGCCCCGCCACCAGCAGCACGCCGCCGAGCAGCACCAGCAGGCCGGCGACGCCGGACGGCGCCAGCAGCGCCGCGCGCGGCCCGTGCTCGCGCAGGCGGTTGGCCACGCCGAGCGCGTGCGCGCCGAGCAGCAGCACGATCCCGATCGCCGCGCCGATCAGCAGCAGCGTCGTCGGGTGATCGAGCGGCTTCAGCCACAGCACGGGCACGATCCCGGTCGGCCCGAAGAACTCGCCGTAGAGCAGGCCGAAGACGACCGCGCAGGCGCCCGCCATCGCGGGGAACGGCCACAGCCGCCGCGCGCTCGCCAGGCGGGGGTGGCGGGAGCGGCGCAGCAGCAGCGCGGCGGCGATCAGCGCCAGCCCGTCGCCGGCGTCGCCGAACATCATCCCGAACATGAGGAAGAAGATCGGCGCCGCGAACGGCGTCGGGTCGACGTCGCCGTAGGGGACGGCGCCGTAGGTTTCGACCAGCAGCCTGAACGGGCGCGCCAGGCGCGCGGGCACGAGCAGCGTCGGCGGCGTCTCGGTGCGAGGCAGGGCCAGCTCGACGAGGCCCGCGCCGACGCGGGACAGGCGCTCGCGCAGCGCGCCCAGCTCGTGCTGGGGGGTCCAGCCGGCGAGCAGCGCGAAGCCGTCGTGCGCGATCGCCCGCTCGGCGCGCTGGCGCAGCGCGACCTCGCCGGCGAGCAGCTCGCGGGCGCCGCTGCGCTCGAGCTCGGCCACGTCCGGCGCGCGCCGTCGCAGGCGCGGCCGCGAGGCCTCCTCGAGCCTGCCCGCGGTGCGTTCCAGGCGCCGCAGCGCCTCGACCGCCTCGCCGGCGGCCGGCGCGAGCGCGCCGCTGAGCTCGACCGTGCCGGCGTCCGCCACCTCGGCGAGCGCGTCGCGCAGCCGCGGCCTGGCCGCCACGATCGCGACCCGGCGCATGCGCGCGGGGACGAGCGTCTCAGATCTCGCCATCCACGCTCTCCTGTATCCGCGCCGCGCCGCCGAGCGCCGCGATCGCCAGCGCCTGGCCCACGCGCCGCGCGTCGGCGGTGAGCAGCGCGACGATCCCGGCGACGAGCGCCGGCGAGCCGATCGGGCTGCGCAGCAGCGCCTGCGCGTCGTCCTCGACGCGCCGCCACCAGCGCAGCTCCGCGCGCCACAGATCCTGCGGGCGCTCCACCTCGCGCAGCGACCAGGCGATTCTCGCCGGCAGCAGCGCGGCGAGCTCCGGCACGCTCGACGCCGACAGCCAGCTCGCGCTCACCCCCGGCAGCGCCAGCAGCCGGCGCGGATCCTCGTTCCCGCCGAGCAGCAGCTCGCGTGCCACCAGCAGCGCCACCGCCGCCTGCGCCCACTCGCGCGCCGCGCCCGCGTGGTCGATCACACGCCGCGCCCAGCCGGCGCGCAGCGCCAGGTGCACGGCAGCGGGCTCTTCGCTCGCGGGCTCGCCCCACGGCGAGGCGGCGAGCGCCGCGCGCACCTCGGCGAGGCTGCGCGCGGGCTCGACGCGCGGCCACACGGTAGCCAGGCCGCCGAGCGCGAACGGCGGCGGCGGGTTGGCGCCGGTGAGGATCCACGCGATGTGGTGCTCGATGTTCGCGAGCTCGTACCAGGCGGCGAGCGCGCGCAGCAGCACGGCGCCGTCCGGCGGCAGCCAGCCGGCGAGGATGCGCAGGTGCCAGAGCGCGGTCGCGGCGACGGCGCGCTGCGCGGGCGCGAGCTCCTGGACGGCGCCGAGGTCGCGGCCGTAGGGGCTCGCCAGCAGCAGGCGCTGGGCCGCCTCGAACGAGCTCTGCGCAGCCACGCCGCGGGCGGGCTCCTCTCCCAGCCGGCGCTCCAGCAGCAGCCTGCCGCGCACCGTGCCGGCGATCCACTCGGCGTTCAACCGGCCCCCCGCACGAGCAGCCCCAGCACGTCCTCGACGACGCCCGGCGTCCGTCGCGCGGCGCGCTCGCGCACGCGCTCCGCCTCGGCGCGGGCCTCCGCGAGGACCGCCTGCGCCCGGTGCTCGGCCTGCTCGCGCCGCTCATGGCGCAGGCGCTCGGCCTCGAGCGTCGCCTCGCCGGCCGCGTGCTGCAGGATCAGCTCGGCCTGCGCCTGGGCGTCGCGCTCGATCGCCGTCGCCTGCGAGCGGCCCTTCTGGACGATCGCGGCCGCCTCCGCGTCGATCTGCTCGAGCCGGCCGAACAGCGGCGCGAGCTCCGCGGCCACGTCGGGCGCCACCGCCGGCACGCCCACCGCCGCGGCCGCCCGCCCCGGCGGCTGGCGGCGCAGTCGCAGCCGCTCGAGGAGGTCGGCCAGGGGTGTCATCGCATCGAGAGGTTACGCGCCCGACCCGGCGTCCCCGCGCTGTGCCGCGAGCAGATACGCGATCGCGTCGTCGAGCGTCGAGAGCTTCGGGTAGTCGCGCTCGGGGATCTCGATGCCCGTCTGCTCGTGCACGCTCACGAGCACGTTGAGGAAGTCGATCGAGTCGAGGTCCAGCTGGTCGGCGAGGCTCGTCTCGCGATCGATCGCGGCCGGGTCGACGTCGGGGGCGACCTCCGTCAGCGCTCGGATCACGACGTCGTGCAGCTCCTGCTCGTTCATAGCTCCTCCGGCTTCTGCAGCTCGCGGTCGATCAGGGTCAGAAAGCGGCCTCCGGCATGCCCGTCGCTTGCGCGGTGGTCCGCCGCCAGCGTCGCGGTGACGATCGGCCGCGCGCCGATCATCCCGTCAACGGCCCACGGGCGCTCGCGGACCGCGCCGAAGCCGACCAGCGCCACCTGCGGCGGGTAGATCACGCCGTGCACCAGATCGACGCCCTGCTCGCCCAGGTTCGTCACCGTGATCGTCGGGTCGGACATCTCCGAGCCGCGCAGCCTGCCCGCCCTCGCGCGCGCCACCAGGTCGCGCAGGCCGGCCATCAGCTCGTCCAGCGTCATGCGATCGGCGTCGTGCAGCGCCGGGGCGACCAGGCCGCCGCCGCGCAGCGAGATCGCCACTCCCAGATGAACCCCGTCGGCCGGGCGAAACGCCTCGTCGACCCAGAAGCCGTTCAGCGCCGGCGTCGCCGCCGTCGCCTTCGCCGTCGCGCTCAGCAGCAGCGCCGACGGCAGCAGCCGCTCCGTCAGCGGCCGTCGCAGGTTCTCCTCCGCCAGCCACGCGAGCGCCGTGCTCATGTCGATCTGCGTCTGCAGGTAGTAGTGCGGTATCTCCCGCTTGGAGCGCGCCATCAGCGCGCCGATCGCCAGGCGCATCGCCGCCGCGCGGTCGGCCGGCTCGGCGGGCGGAGAGGCTGGCGGCGAGGGGGCGGAGGCCGGCGGCGAAGGGGCGGAGGCCGGCGGCGAAGGGGCAGAGGTCGGTGGGGCGCCCGCCGCGGGTGCGGCGGTGCTCGACGGCGGTGTCGTCGCGGCCGCAGGTCCGCCGGCGGCCGCGCGCTCGACATCGTCCTTCGTGATCGCCCCGCCCGGGCCGCTGCCCGCGACCGCGCTCAGGTCGACGCCGAGCTCCTCGGCCGCGCGCCGCGCCAGTGGCGACACGCGCAGGTGGTGCTCATGCGGCGGCGCCGAGGACGCGGGTGGAGGGGACACGGAGGGTGGGGTGGATGCGGGCGGCGTTGCGTCTGGCGGCGTTCGAGTCGTCGCGACCGGTTCAGCGGGCGTTGGGGCGGGCGGTGTGGCCGCCGCCGGCTGCGTCTTGGCGGGCGCGGAGGGCCCTGGGACGGAGGGCGTGCCTGCTTGCGCCGCTGACGGCGCACCGGCCTCCGCTCCGCGGACGGTCGCGAGCGCGGTCCCCACCGGCACCTTGGTGCCCTCCTCGACGAGCAGCTCGTCGATCACGCCGTCCTCGAAGATCTCGACTTCGATCTCTGCCTTGCTCGTGTCGACGACCGCGACGATGTCGCCGCGTTTGACCGCGTCGCCGGGCTTCACGCGCCATTCGAGCAGCGTGCCGGAGTCCATGTCGGCGCCCAGCGAGGGCATCCGGAACTCAGCCACGCGCGCCCACCATGCCCCTGACCGCCGCGACCACGGTGCTCGCCTGCGGCAGCGCCGCCTGCTCGAGGTGCTGGGCGTAGGGCATCGGCACCTCGGCGGTGCACACGCGGGCGACGGGCGCGTCGAGCTCGTAGAACGCCTGCTCCATGATCCGCGCGCTGACCTCCGCAGAGAGGCTGCCCGAGCGCCAGCCCTCGTCGACGATAACCGCCCGGTGGGTCCGGGCGACCGACGCCATCACGGTCGCGTCGTCGAGCGGGCGCAGCACCCGCAGGTCGATCACCTCCGCCTCGACGCCGTCCTGCGCCAGCTCCTCGGCGGCCTGCAGCGCGGTCGGCAGCGTCCCGCCGTAGGCGATCAGCGTCACGTCCGAGCCCGGCCGGCGCACGGCGGCGCGCTCGATGTCGACCGCGCCCGCGTCCGCGGGCAGCTCGCCCTCCAGGTTGTAGAGCCCGCCGTGCTCGAAGATCAGCACCGGGTTGGGGTCCTCGAGCGCCGGCGCGAGCATCCCGCGGGCGTCGTCGAGCGTCGCCGGCGCGAGCAGCCGCAGGCCGGGGATGTGCGCGAACCAGCCCTCGAGGCTGTGCGAGTGCTGCGCCGCCACCTGGCGCCCCGCGCCGGTCGTCATGCGGATCACCAGCGGGATGGAGAACTGGCCGCCGGACATGTGCGTGATGGTGGCCGCGTTGTTCATGATCTGATCGAGCGCGAGCAGGCTGAAGTTGACCGTCATCACCTCGACGATCGGGCGCATGCCGCCCATCGCCGCGCCGATCCCGGCGCCGACGAACGCCGACTCCGACAGCGGCGTGTCGCGGATGCGCTCGGGGCCGAACTCGTCCAGCAGGCCCTTGGTGACGGCGAAGCAGCCGCCGTAGGCGCCGACGTCCTCGCCCATCAGGAACACCCGCTCGTCGGCGAGCAGCGCCTCGCGGATCGCCTGCGCGCACCGCCTCGCGGTAGGTGAGCGTGACGTTCGCTCGGTCGCTCATGCGCCGGGTCGCTCCGCAGTACACGAAGCGCTCCAGGTCCTCCACCGGCTCGAGCGTGCCCGCCTCCGCGAAGGCGATCGCGTCCTCGATCTCCTGCGCGACGGCGCGCTCCAACCCGGCCAGATCGTCGTCGCTGAGCATGTCGCCCTCCTGGAGACGCCCTGGTCAGCGCGGGGATCGGGTCGCGCTCGCGCCAGTGCTCGATCTCGTCCTTGTCGCGATACAGGTCGGGGTCGTACATCGAGTGCGCGCGGAAGCGGTAGGTGCGCAGCTCCAGGAAGCACGGCTCCCGCCGCGGGCCTCGGCGACGGCCTTGCGCGCGGCGTCCTCCACGGCGATCACGTCCATGCCGTCGACCGCCACGCGGGCATCCCGTAGCTGGCCGCCTTCAGCGAAAGCTCGCGTCTCGGACTCGTAGCGATCGAGCGCGGTGCCCATCGCGTACAGGTTGTTCTCGCAGCAGAACAGCACCGGCAGCCGCCACAGCGCGGCGAGGTTCATCGACTCGTGGAACTCGCCCTCCGCCACCGCGCCGTCGCCGAAGAAGCACGCGGTCACGCGCTCGCGTCCCTGCAGCTTGTCGGCGAGCGCCAGGCCGACGCGCCAGCGGCAGCCCGCCGCCGACGATCGCGTTGCCGCCGTAGAAGCGGGTGGTCGGCGTCGAACAGGTGCATCGACCCGCCGCGCCCGCGCGAGCAGCCCTCCACCTTGCCGTACATCTCGGCCATGATCGAGCCGGCCGACAGGCCGCGCACGAGCGCGTGCCCGTGCTCGCGGTAGGTGGCCACGATCGCGTCCTCGGGCCCGAGCGCCTGCATCACGCCCGACGGCGACGGCCTCCTCGCCGATGTACAGGTGCAGGAAGCCGCGGATCTTCGCCGCGCTGTACAGCTCCACGCACTTCTCCTCGAAGCGGCGCACCCGCAGCATCTGGCGCAGCAGGTGCAGCGCGTGCTCGCGCTCGAAGCGGCGCCGCGGCGCTCACGAGTCCGGCTCCAGCGTCGAGATGTCGCCCTCCGGCAGGCCCAGCTCGCGCGCCTTCAGCAGGCGGCGCATGATCTTGCCGCTGCGGTTGTGCGGCACGCTCGCCAGCGAACTCGATCTCGCGCGGCGCGACCGCCGCGCCCAGACGCTGGCGGGCGAAGCCCAGCAGCTCGCGGCGCAGCTCCTCGCTCGGCTCGTGGCCCGGCGCCAGCGCGACGAACGCCTTCACGATCTCCCCCGCCACCGGATCGGGCTTGCCGATCACGCCCGCTTCGGCCACCGCCGGGTGCTCCAGCAGCGCGCTCTCCACCTCGAACGGGCCGATCAGGTGCCCGGCCGACTTGATCACGTCATCGCCGCGCCCCACGAACCAGAAGTAGCCATCCTCGTCGCGGCGCACGAGGTCGCCCGTCAGATACCAGCCGCCCGCGAAGCAGCGCTCGTAGCGCTCCTGCTCGCCCAGGTAGCCGCGGAACATCGACGGCCAGCCCGGGCGCAGCACCAGCTCGCCCTGCTCCTCCGGCGAGCTCACCAGCTCCAGGCCGCCGTCGCCCGCGGGCACCGGCCGGCCCTCCGCGTCGCGCCGCGCCACCGCCGCCTCGATCCCCGGCAGCGGACGGCCCATCGAACCGGGGCGGACGTCCATCGAGCGGTAGTTGGCGATCATGATCCCGCCGGTCTCGGTCTGCCACCAGTTGTCGTGGATCGGCATCCCGAACGCCTCCTCGCCCCACAGCACCACCTCCGGGTTCAGCGGCTCGCCGACGCTCGCGATGAACCGCAGCGCGCTCAGGTCGTACTCGTGCGCGACCTCCGCGCCGATCCGCATCAGCATCCGCAGCGCCGTCGGCGCCGTGTACCACACGCTCACCCGCTCGTCCTGAAGGATCCGATACCAGCGGTCGGCGTCGAATTCGGCTTCGTCGACGATGCTGGTCACGCCGAGCGTCAGCGGCGCGACGATCCCGTAGGAGGTGCCCGTCACCCAGCCCGGGTCCGCCGTGCACCAGAACACGTCGTCGGGGTGCAGGTCGAGCACCATGCGCCCCGTCGCGCGATGCGCCACCACCGCCTCGTGCACGTGGATCGCGCCCTTCGGCTTGCCCGTGGTGCCGCTGGTGAAGTGCAGCAGCGCCATCTCCTCCGGCTCGGTCGCCGCGATCTCGTGCTCGTCGCCGGCCTCGCTCATCAGGCGGCTCAGGTCCAGCACGTCGGGGATCTCGGCGATCTCCGCCTCCTCTCCCGACCAGCAGCACGTGCGCTAGGCCCGGCAGGCGCTCGCGCAGCTGCGCCACCTTGCGCCTGTACAGCGCCGGCGTCGTCACCAGCGCACGCCCGTCGCCGAGCGCCAGTCGCTGCTCGATCGGCTCCGGCCCGAACGCCGAAAACAGCGGCGAGAACACGCTGCCGTGCTTGAGCGTGCCCAGCGCCGCCACGTACAGCTCGGGGATCCGCCCCGCAAGCACGAACACGCGCTCGCCGCGCCCAACTCCCAGCGCGCTCAGCACACCCGCGAAGCGATCGGTCTCGCGCGCCAGCTGCGCATACGTGAGCTCGCGCGCGCCGCCATGCCTGCCCAGGACGCGCAGCGCCGTCTTCTCTCCCAGCCCCTCGTCCAGATGGCGGTCGACCGCCTCGTGCGCGATGTTCAAGCCGCCGCCCGGCAGGCCCGCCAGCTCCGCCCGCGCCTGCTCCCACGAGAAGCGCGCCCGCGCCTGCTCGTAGTCGGCCATGTTCGGCGGGGTGCCCCCCGACGGCCCGGCGGCGATCGTATGCCCCAGCGCCTGGTCGGTCATCGCAGTCCAGCCTCTCACAGCGCGGGCGGGCGCGCCTGCGCAATTACTACGGAGCTTTGACGGGGGCATCTCCCGATTTCAGGCCCGCGTCGGCGAGCGCGACCTCGAGGTCCTCGATCCGGTCCTGCCCCCAGAACAGCTCGCCTGCGAAGACGAGCACGGGCACGCCCCAATGCCCGAGATCGCTCAGCGCGGCGGTGTTCGCCTCGACGCGTGCGCGCAGGCGCTCGTCGTGCAGGGCATCCTCGCACGCCCGCCAGCCCAGGCCGGCCTGCTCGCAGATCGGCCGCAGGCCCTCGTCGCGTGAGACGTCGACCGCCTGCGACCAGATCGCGCGACTCGCGCTCAGCACGAACTCGCGCTCGCGGCCCACATCGATGGCGTGCTCGCCAACGAGCAGGCAGCGCAGGGCGCCCTCGCCGAGAGGGTCGTGGACGGGGCCGAAGGGCATGCCGAGGCGTCGCGCCTCACGCGCGACGTCGCGGAGGGTGTGCAGGCTCTTCGCGCGGGGTACCGACTGTCCCCGCATGACCATCGGGATCACGCCGCGGAAGCTCACCTCGACGTCGAATCGCTCGGGCAGCGCAAACGCGCGCGGCGCCGCGAGGTAGGAGTATGGGCTGCGGAACGAGAAGAAGAAGTCCAGCCGCGCGCTCGCCATCACGCGGCCGTCCAGCCAAGATCGTCGAGGCGCTCGCCGATCTGCACGAGCCGGTCGTGCGCGAAGAACCACTGTCCGTGCACCCACGCCGCCGGAGTGTCGTAGGGGCCGCGACGCTTCATCAGGCGCTCGTTGCGGCGGATCGCGCGCTCGTCGGGCATGGCCGGGGGCGGGCTTCCAAACTCCTCGCGCCACGCAGCCGCATACATGCCCGGATCGACGGGGCCGTCGCTCGCGAGCCACAGCTGCCGCAGCGCGTTCACGCAGAAGCGCTCCAGCGATGGGCCCTGCGGCGCCGACGCGGCCCAGCGGGCCAAGAATCGCGTGTCCTCGGCGGACAACGGCTCCGTGCGGGCGAGCACGAGGCCCAGCCGCCGGGCCAGGCGCCGCGCGTCGTCGATCGCGTAGCGACGCTTGCGCTCCACCGCGGGGTCGCCGGGGATCCCGCGCTCGACGACCGGGTCGAGCGCCAGCAGCACGTCGCGGCCGGACACCCGCTCGGCGAGGTCGATGACGGCAATCGCGCTGCACGGATCGTCGAAGGCGAAGAACAGCTCCACGCGGCCCCGCCGCCCGAGCGCCCTGCGCGCCGCGGCGCCGAGGCGCGCAGGCCAGTCGATCCTGGACAGGGCGATCACCGCGCTCGGCAGCACGCGTCGCGAGAGCACGTCCTTGGCGGAGCGTCGCATGCGCCGCACGCTCAGCGCGCCAGCGCGTCGAGGTCGGCGGGCAGGGCGGGCGTCAAGGTGAGGTCGCCCTCGGTCAGGGTCAGCGTGACGCCGTGGCGCGAGGGACGTTTGCCTGTCATCAGGCTCGCGCGGCTCGGCGAGCACATCGCGGTTGCGGTGAACGCGTGCGTGAACGTCATGCCGGTCCGCCGCAGCTCGGCGTCGCTCGGAGTCAGCTGCGCGAGCCACGCGGGGTCCTCGGGCCAGTGCTGGGGCTGGCGCTGCTGGTCTGTGATCAGCAGGATCAGGTTCGGCGGGCGGTGGGGCTCGCTCATCATCGGCGTCAACCGCACGCGAACAGGGTCAGCTGCGGCGCGATCCGCGCGCCGGGCTGCGTGGCGCCCTCGACGCCGGACGGAACGATCGATGCGTCCCCCACGCGCGAGCAGTGGCGTTCCGCCCAAGCGGGCGCTGAGTTGGCTCTCTGGGCCGGCGAGGTGGGCATCACACGTGTGGCGTCGAGCAGAACGTAGCGCAAGCGGCCGGAGCCGATCAGCCGCTCGAGCTGGCCGGATGTCGGCGCCGGGTCGGCTCCGGTGTAGCCGCCGACGGTGATCACCGGCTGCCCGGTCCCGAGCGCGATCGGGTCGGCGGTTTTGGCATCGGTGGCCGCGACCAGGAAGCGAGCGTGGCCGCGATGGGCCAGCAGGTATGCGGTGAGCGACTCGAGGCTCTGCGCGAACCCCAGGCTTGCCGCGGGCGCCGCCGTGTGTGAGCCCGCCGGGGCGGCGGCGTGCCCGTTCGCGCTGAGCGACGGTCCCGCGGTCGGGTCATAGCCGGTGTGCTCGCGAGTGACGGTCGCCACGGAGTAGGAGGCGGGGCCGGCGAATAGCGCGACAGCCGCGCCGGCGGCCGCCAGCGTCGTCGTCGCGGGACGCCGGAACGCGTTGTGCGCATGCGGCGCGAGGACGGCCGCGCCCGCCACGAGGCCACAGGCGAGCACGACCCATCTCAGCCACGGCAGGAAGTCGGCCGAGTCCGCGAGCACGGCGAAGCCGATCAGCGCCGTGCCGCCGACGGCGATCGCCAGACCGGCGGCGGCGAGCGGCGAGTCGCGGGCCGAGCGCCACAGCGTTACGAGCGCCGCCGCCGCGAGCGTCGCCACGGCCGGCGCGAGGATCGACGTGTAGTACGCATGGCGCGCGCCCGCCGAGACGCTGAGCACCACGCAGCCCATCACCGCCCAGGCGCCCCACAGCGCGTATGCGCCGAAGGCGAAGCTCTCGCGCCGCGAGCTGCGCATCGTGAGCAGGCCGAGGACGAGTCCGACCAGGGCGAGCGCAAGCAGCCACGCGATCTGACCGGCGACGCGGTGGCCGAACAGGTACAGCAGGTTGCTGTCGAGGTTGCGGCCAAAGGCTCCCGCGTTGCCGGTCACACGCTGGATGCCGTTGCCTTCGAGGATCAGCTGGAACCACGAGTTGTCGGTCGAGTCGCCGACGTAGGGGCGCTCACCCGCCGGTATCAGCATCATGCTCGCGAACCACGTCAGGCTGACGAGCAGCGCAAGCGCGCCCGCGAGCGCCAGCTCGCCCAGCCGACGGCGCAGCGGCCGGCGCCCTGAGAGCAGGAACGCGAGCGCGAACGCCGGAAGCGGGAGGTAGGCCTCGAGCATCTTCGTGTTGAACGCCAGGCCCACGAACGCCGCGCAGAGCAGCAGCTCGCGCAGGCGCCCCGACTGCGCCGCCACGGTCAGGCTCCAGGCCGCGCACACGAGCAGCAGCAGCAGCAGCCCGTCGGGGGCGTTGTAGCGAGCCACCAGCACGGCCACCGGCGTGAGCGCCATGAACAGCGCCGCGAGGATCGCGATCTCGCGGCCGAGCGCGCGCCGCACCGCGTCGTACAGCACCACCACCGTCGCGATCCCGTACAGCGCGTCGGGGACCATCACGCTGAAGCTGCCGAAGCCGAACACGCGGCCGGAGATGCCCATCAGCCAATCCGGTAGCGGGCCCTTGTCGAGGCTCACGTATTCGCCGAGATCGGCAGCGTTGGTGAGCAGCGCGCTCCAGCTGTGGCTGGCGGCGAGCGCGCCGGTGGCGTAGTAGGTGTTGCCGTAGCCGCTGCGGGTGACGTCGATCAGCATCAGCGCGGCCGCCAGCGCCGTGATCGCGATCAGCGCCGGGCGCGACCAGGGTGGGTCGGTAGCTCTTGCCGTTGGGTTCCGCCCTTGCACGGTGGGAGTGTCCCGCACGGGTTGCCCGCGACGGAGGCGGACATTGCGGCTGGGCGCTCGCTGTCCTGCAGCGCGCGCCGCCCGTCGGGTATAACCGACAGGCACGCCCCGACGGACATCTGAAGGAGACCTGACGCACGACAGCATCGGTCCAGCGCGGCTGACCGGCTCATGGCGAGCGCCACTGCGAGCGCGACTGCTCGCCGTCGCAACCCTCATGAGCGGGGTGATGGTGGTGGGCTGCGGGGAAGCTCGCACAGCCTGACCGCGGCGACGCGGGGCGGCGCGAGCGGCCCGGCGACGGTCACGGCCGTGACGTCGGGCGCCGCGCCGTCCGCGTACGTGCCGTCGAGCGGCCCTCTCTACTGCGAAGGGAATCCGTGCTACACGCCGCACCAGATCCTGGTCGCGTACGGCATCCAGCCGTTGCAGGACAGGGGGATCGACGGCCGTGGCGAGACGGTGACGGTGCTGGTCCCTGCCACAGGCCCACACGCGGAAGCCAGCGATATCCGCCGGGACCTGGAGAGCTTCGACAGCACGTTCCGGCTGCCCGCCGCGCGGATCGAGGTCGTTACCAGCCTCGCCGGCTCAGCCGCGCCCTTTCGGGCGTCGCTCGAGGAGGTCAACGACACCGAGATCGTGCACGCGGTCGCTCCTGCCGCGACGCTTCGGGTGGTCCTGTTGCCCGCCAACGTCCTGCACAGCGTCGCGAACGCGACCGCGGACTTGCTCGCCGGGCTGCGGCTGGCCGTCTCCGGGACACCGACGTGGCGTCGATCAGCGCGAGCGCTGGGCGAGCACTACTTCACCACGGCTCAGGCCGCCGAGATGCACTCGATACTGCTTGCAGCGGCCGCTCACCAGGTCACGGTCGTCGCCAGTTCCGGCGACAACGGCGGGTTCAGCGACCCTCGGTTCGGGGGCACGCCGGTCAAGGAGGTCAGCCTTCCGGCCTCCGACCCGCTCGTGCTGGCCGTCGGCGGCACCAGACTCGCGGCGAATCGTTCCGACCGGCGCCTACATCGGCGAGACCGCCTGGTCGGCCATCCCGAGCACGGAGTCGGGGGCGGCTTCAGCCACCTCTTTGCCCGTCCCGCCTACCAGGATGGCGTCCCGGGGATCTCGAAGACGAGGGGCGTGCCCGACGTGGCCGCTGACGCTGAAGAAGGCGGCTGGGCGCGGGTCGTCACCGAGGGCGGACAGGCATCGCTCACAGCGGCGGGCGGCACCAGCGACTCCGCGCCGCTGTGGGGTGGGCTCATGGCGTTGGCCGACCAGTACGCCCATCACGACCTCGGCTTCGTCAACCCCGCCATCTACCGCATCGGCCGCAGCTCCAGCTACCACAAGGCATTTCACGACATTACTGTCGGTCCAACGGTTACCAGGCCGCTCCCGGATGGGACCCGGTAACGGGCTGGGGATCCCCCAACGCGCAGGCGCTCATCCCTCTGCTCGCCGGCTTCACCAGGCGCGGCAAGACCTAGCGGGATCATGCAGCCGCCCGGGGTGTCAGCGCCGCGATAGCGGCGTCAAGCTGGGTTCCGGCGCAGGCTCCCCGGCACCTGCCGGGGATGACTCACTGACCGTGTCGATTGTGTCGCCGGGCAAGTCCGACTGGTGTGCCGGCGCCAGCTTCCGCGCGTCCTTCTTGGCCTGCTTGTCCAGCCGACGCTCGCGCAGCCGGCTTTCGCGCGTGAGCTTTGCCATCGTGGTCTTCTTCTTGCTGCTCGAGGCCATGTCTGTCAGCTCCTTGTTGTGCAGTGCCGAGCGCGTCGGATCTCGGCGTCGCCTGCGCCGTCCTCTGCGCTCACG
Organism: uncultured Solirubrobacteraceae bacterium; assembly: GCA_963756205.1. Lineage (GTDB taxonomy): Bacteria > Actinomycetota > Thermoleophilia > Solirubrobacterales > Solirubrobacteraceae > Palsa-744. The sequence continues at coordinate 424,375 of CAVWMU010000002.1, read as the reverse complement.
AGAACTCCGTCACCGAGTAGACGGGGTGACCGACGCGCGCGGGCGCGCCCTCGCCGTCCCCGTCGGTATGCACGCAGAAGTCCTCGAAGCGCCCATGGTCGAGAATCGCGACCACGACATCGCCGCCCTTGGACAGGGGCCTGCCGACCTCGATCTCCCGGTCCTGCCCATCGAAGCGACAGCTCAGCTTGAAGATCCGCCGCGATCGCGCAGGGCAGCCGGCCGCGAGCAGCGAGCGCTCGCGGAGCTCGCTGTAGGCCTCCTCGGCGCGCGCTCCGTTCGACTCGAGGCCGGCAACGAAGAAGCTCGTCACCTGCGCCGGGCCTTGGCCGGCGCAGCGGCATGGCGCCGGCGCTCCTCCAGCTTCGCGCGTCGGCGCTCGGCCGCGCGATCTGGCTGAATGAGCATCGCCTCAGGGTAGCGCGGCTGCTGTCCGTTGCCGGAGAATCGGCGCACGCGCTCGGCCCGACGCGCTTCCCGCCCGCCCCTTCGAACATGAGCGCACGGCATGCCGTCTGGCATGATCGTGTCCGATGGCCAAAGCAAGAGCCGAGACACTCGGAGCCGGACCTGTTGAGAAGATCAAATGGCTCGACGACGTCGCCGATCACGATTACGATGCCGCCGAGGCCTACCTGTCGCTCAAGCTGGACGCGGAAGCCGTGCGCAAGACCGTCAAACGGCTACGCAGCGCGTCCCTCACGATGCGGCGCGCGAACGACATCCTGCGCGCCGCCGGAATGACCGCCGCGCCGTTGGACGATCCCGGCGTCATGAAAGACCTGATCAAGGTGATCGAGGGCAGGCATCTAAGCCCCGTGCTCGTGGTCAGCGCCGAGCTGCGCGCCGACATCGCCGACGGCTATCACCGTGTGTCGCTCGTATACCGCATCGACCCCTACGCGGAAATCCCTCTCAAGCTCGCTTAGATCGGCCGCCCGCTTCCTCGCGATCGATCTCCTGCGAGAGGCGCTTTCCTTCGCTGGGCTTGCCCGCATCCAGCGCGCCGGACCCGGCTAGGCGGGAGGTCAGGTCTCCACCCGCTCCGCGCAGGAGATATGCGCTGCCGACGGCGATCAGCGCGCCCGCGATCGGGCCGACGACGTATACCCAATAGCCGCTGAAGTCTCCGCTCACCAGGGCCGGGCCGAAGGAGCGAGCAGGGTTCATCGAGGTGCCGCTCACGGGCGCCGACCAGAGACCCGCGAGCGCGATGTACCCGCCGACGCCGAGCGCCGCGATCGCGCCGACGTTCTGGGCCGCGGAGGCGGTCCCCAAGATCACGCTCACCAACGTCGCGGTGAGCGCGACCTCCATCAGCAGCGCCTGCCAGCTCGCGTAGCCGGAGCCCGGCAGCGTGGCTCCGAGATGCGCGACGTTGCCGAACACCGCGTAGAGAAACAGACAGGCCAGGGTTGCGCCGAGGAGCTGGATGAGGACGTACCCCGGAAGGCGCTTCCACGGGAAGTCTCCGCGAAGGGCAAACGCGAGCGATACCACGGGGTTCAGATGCGCGCCTGAGACGGCACCCATGAAGAGGATGATCGCCATGACCATGAGCCCCGGCGCGACCACGGCTGCCGCCAGGCTGATCTGGCCCTTGCCGTGAAGGAGCCCGCCACCGGCGGCGACGAGCACGAGCATGAACGTGCCGAGCAGCTCCGAGAAGAGCCTCCGCCACTCCAGGCGCGGGTCGTCGAACTCGGCCCTGGAGCCGAACTCGAGCGCCAGCACCTGGCGCGTCCGCGGACCCAGCCCTCCTTGGGTGGCCTCCCCCTGCTCAACGCGCTCATCGGGCACCGGCTCAACCTAACACGGCTAATCGGGGGTACAGCGGGGGTCTGTCGGCGCCTAGACTGGGCATGCCATGTCGGGCATCTTCAGGCGTCTTCGACGCGGCTCACCGATCCCCGGCGACAGCGCGGAGGAGAGTGCTCGGCTGGCAGGCGAATCACGCCGGACAGCCGAGAACGACGTCCGTGGGAATGCGTCGGAACGTGAGGCGCGCGACCAGGCGGCTGAGAACGAGACGCGCCGGCTGGCCTCGGACGCCGAGGCTCGCCGTCAAGGAGCTGAGAACGAGGCTCGTCGCCTTGCTGAAGACGATGCAAGCTGAAGCGCTTTTCATTCCTCCTCGGCCATCTCCAGCAGCTCCTCAGCGGTGATCACCGCCGCGATCGCGGGATGGTTGGCCTGCATGTGCTCGCGCCCGCGCTCCACGACCTGTTCGTCGTCCTTGCCCCGGACGATGTAGCCGCACTCACAAACGATTCGCTTTGCCATGTGGATATTGTCGCTGATGTGGTCGTGCAGCTGTGCGGGCGCCTCGTCGTGAGATCCGACGGAGCCGAGAGGGCAGGTCAGCTGCCGGGTGCGCAGGGCCGGATCGCTCTCGCGTGGCTCGTCTGTAACCGGCACCGTGCTGCCCCGCGGGAGGAGCTCGCGATGGCGATCTGGGGGGAAGAGCGCCCGGCGGCGTCGGGCCAGGCAATGCGTGCCCTGCTCTCGAAGCTCCGCTCCGTGATCGGACGCGACTCGCTCCCGGCAGATGGGCCGTTGCGTCTCAGGCTCGATGACGACGCAACCGTTGACGTGGAGGTTGCCGCACGCGCGATCCACGACGCCGAGTCGGCGGTCGTACGCCAGGAATGGGAGCGTGCCTGGATTGCCTCCCAAATCGCTATGAACGTCACGCGCCGTACGTTCCTGACCGGACACGACGGCGCCTGGGTCGAGCAGCGCCGCAGGGAGCTGGGCGCCGTATACGTGCGCGCCCTGGCGACGTTCGCCGCGGCAGCGCTCGAGCTCGGCGCAACCGAGCTGCTGGCCGCCGAGAGGGCGGCGCGCGAGCTGGTCGCCGCCGAGCCGCTGAGCGAGGGCGCGACCGCGCTGTTGATGCGAGCGCTTGACGCGCGAGGTGAGCGGCCGGCCGCGCTTGTCGCCTACGACGAGTTTCGCGTGCGGCTGCGCGAAGCCATCGGAGTCGCGCCGGGACCGCAACTGCTGGCGTTGCATTCCGAGCTCGTCATGCGCTGACGAGACGCCAACGGCGCGCCAACGGTCTGGCGGGATGATCCGCCCATGACCAAGAGGGATGAGCAAACCGGCCTTCTGCAGCTCCTGGCGATCCGCGACGGCACGGCGCCGCCCGCGCCGATTCAAGAGTTGCTCGACTTCGACCTCGTCGACGTAACCGAAGGGACTGCCACATTTCGGTATCGACCGAACGCACGGCACCTCAATCCGCTCGGCACCGTCCACGGCGGGGTCGCGATGACGCTGCTCGACTCGGCGGCCGGCGCAGCGGTGCACTCCATGCTCGGCGATGGGTGCGGATACACCACCCTCGAGACCAAGGTCAACCTGGTCCGGGCGGTCCGGCCGACAACCGGACCCCTGCTGGCCGAGGGGAGCGTCGTCCATCGAGGGCGCACGGTCGCGACCGCGCAGAGCCGGCTCCTCGCCGAAGACGGAACGCTCTACGCGCACGCGACCTCGACCTGCCTGATTCTGCACGACTCCGCGCGCAGGCAACCCTCCGATGCCGCCGTCGGCGCTGCCCGAGCGGACGCGTCAACGGTTTGAGGCGTCGAGGCGCTCGTGCATTCCGACGACACGGATATTCAGTACACGACCGCAGCTGTGAACGGGATCGAGCTGCACTACGCCTACGCAGGCACAGGGCCACTGGTCGTCTTCCTGCACGGCTTCCCCCAGTTCCACTATGCCTTCCGTCGCCAGTTGCGTGAGTTCAGCGCCGACCACCTCGCCGTTGCTCCCGACCAGCGAGGCTACAACCTCTCGTCCAAGCCGGAGGGCGTTCACAGCTATGGGGTGTGGCCCGCGGTGGAGGATCTGCGCGCCCTCGTCGAGCACCTCGGCTACGACCGCTTCGTACTCGTCGGCCACGACTGGGGGAGTCTCGTGGCATGGTCATTCGCGCTCCACTATCCGGAGATGCTTCGGGCGCTGGTCAGCCTCGGGGGTGCCCACCCTGGCGTCCTGGATCGCGCGCAACGCGAGGACGACGAGCAGATCCAGGCCAGCCAGTATCTCCTCGGTCTCCGTCGCCCGGATGCAATCAAGGCGATCGCCGCCAACGACTTCGCCGCGCTCGAGCAGGCGCTCGATCACCCCTTCTTCTCCGAGGAGGACCGCGAGGCGTACCGGCGCTCATGGCGTGTTCCGCGGGCGATCGAGTCGGCGCTGCACTGGTATGAGGTGGAGGGGATCGCGCCGCCGGATCGGGACGGCACCCCCGGCCGGGGCAACTACTCCCCAGACGTGGCGCCCCTGTACGTCGATGTCCCGACGATGGTCATCTACCCGGAGGCAGACCCGTACGTCAGGCCCGCCTCCCATGCCGGCCTCGAGCACTTCGTGCGCAACCTGACATTCCGGCCGGTGCAGGACGGAACCCATTGGATCGCCGAGCAACACCCCGAGCTCGTCAATCGCTACATCTGCGAGTTCCTGGCCGCTCAAGGCCTCGCCCCAGCAGCGCGCGCCCCCGCGCCGTCTTCACGGCCGCGCTGAGCGTGTCGATGTCGTAGGCCCCGTAGTGGCGGCGCCCGTTGATGAAGAACGTGGGCGTGCCCGAGACGCCGCTTTCGTCGGCGCTGGCGACGTCTTCGCTGACCCGCGCGGCGTGCTCGCGCCGGTGCAGCTCGCCGAGCAGGCGCTCGGCGTCGAGCCCGATCTCCTTGGCGTATTCGGCGATGTGCGAGCGGGCGCAGATCGCCCTGATGGCCGAGCAGGCAGTCGTGCATCTCCCAGAAGCGGCCCTGGGCGGCGGCGGCCTCGGAGGCCTCGGCGGCGACCTGCGCGTTCGGGTGCACGTCGTTCAGCGGCAGGTGCCGCCACACGTAGCGCACGTCCTCGCCGTGCGAGGCGAGCAGCTCGCGAATCGACCCGCTCGGCCTGCCCGCAGTAGGGGCACTCGAAGTCGCCGTACTCGACGAGCGTCACCGGCGCATGCTCGGTCGCCGCGGATGTGATCGCGCTCGGGGTCGACCTCCTGCGGAGAGGTCGAGGATGTCCTCGGCGGTGCCCGCGATCTGGCGCGCGCGCACGTTCGCCGGCAGGCGCCTGACGACCTGGAGGACGCCCCACGCGAGCGCCGGCGCGAGCACCACCGAGCCGAGCGCGCCGAGCTTCGCCTCCTCCAGGCGCTGCCCGCTGAAGGCGAGGCTCGAGATCAGCAGCGAGACGGTGAAGCCGATTCCCGCGAACGCGCCGCCGGCGGCGAGCAGCGGCGAGCTGAGCGGGGAGCGCGGGCCGCGCATCGCCGGCCTGGAGGCCAGCCACGAGGCGCCCGCGACCCCGAGCGGCTTGCCGACCACGTAGCCGACGAGGATGCCCAGGGTGATCGGGGAGCCGATCGCGCTTTCGAGCAGGCTCCCCGTCACATGCACGCCGGCGTTGGCGAGCGCGAACAGCGGCACGATCACGTATCCCGTCCACGGGTGCAGGCCATATTGGAGGCGCTCGTTTGGCGAGATCGCCGACATCACCCCCTGCTGGGCCGAGCGCGCGAGCTCGGGTGTGGGCTGCTCGCGAAACGAGCGCGCAAGCACGGTCGCGCGCTCGAGATCCTCGCGCGAGGGCGGATAGGCGCTCGTCGCCAGGCCGACCGCGAGGCCCGAGATGACGGGGTCGACGCCGGACTCGAACATCGCGACCCACAGGCCGACGCCGGCCGCCAGCGACAGCGGCCGCCGCCATTCCGGCACGTAGCGCAGCGCCAGCAGCGCGCGCGAACAGCGCCGCCGCGATCACCAGCGCGAGCACCGAGACGTGCGTCGTGTAGACGATCGCGATCACGAGCAGCGCGCCGAGGTCGTCGACGACCGCGAGCGTCAGCAGGAACACGCGCATGCGCGTCGGCCGCCCGCGGCGCGAGCAGCGCCAGCGGCGCCGAGCGCGAACGCGGTGTCGGTGGACATCGCCGCGCCCCAGCCGTGAGCGCCGGGGCCGCCGGCGTTGAAGGCCAGGTAGATCGCGACCGGGACGATCATGCCGCCCAAGCGCCGCCATCAGCGGGAATCGTCAGCCGCCGGCGCTCGCGCAGCTCGCCGAGGTCGAGCTCGCGCTTGGCCTCCAGCCCGACGACCAGGAAGAACAGCGTCATCAGCCCCTCGTTGACCCAATGGCGCAGGTCCATCGAGATCCCGCTGGCGCCGATCCTGACGGCCAGCGTGCGTGTGCCACAGCGCCTCGTACGCATGCGACCACGGGGAGTTGGCCCAAGCCAGCGCGAGCGATCGTCGCCACCAGCAGCACCGCCGCGCCGCCGGTCTCGGTGCCGAGGAAGTCGCGCACCGGCGCCGCCAGGCTTGCGCGCCCAGGCCGTGCGCCCGGCGTAGCCCGCCGCGTTGCCGTCGAGATCCGTTGCCAAGCGCTGCATAGGATGGCGCAAGCCGGCTCCTCGCTAGATTGAGCCCGTGCCGCCCGAGCCGTCAACCGAAGCGGTCGTCAGCGTCAGCGGGCTCGTGAAGTCCTACGGCTAGGTGCGCGCGCTCGTCGGCGTCGACCTCGAGGTCGCGCGCGGGCACCGTGCTCGGCCTGCTCGGCCCCAACGGCGCGGGCAAGACGACGATCATCCGCATCCTCACGACGCTGCTGCTGCCCGACGCAGGGCACCGCGCGGGTCGCCGGGCCTCGACGTCGTCGACGACGCCGGCGCAGCTGCGCGAGCGCATCGGGCTGGCCGGACAGTACGCGGCCGTCGACGAGAACCTGACCGGCCTGGAGAACCTGACGATGGTCGGGCGCCTCTACGGGGAGTCGCGCGCGCGGGCCAGGCGGCGTGGCGACGAGCTGCTCGAGCGCTTCGAGCTCGCTCGACGCCGCCAAGCGCCCGACGAAGACCTACTCGGGGGGCATGCGCCGTCGCCTGGACCTGGCGGCGGCCCTGGTCGCGAAGCCGCCGGTGCTGTTCCTCGACGAGCCGACCACCGGCCTCGATCCCCGCAGCCGGCTGCAGCTGTGGGAGACGATCGAGGGACTCGTCGCCGACGGCACGACGGTGCTGCTGACGACCCAGTACCTCGACGAGGCCGACCGGCTGGCCGAGCGAGATCGCGGTCATCGACCACGGCCGCGTGATCGCCGAGGGAACCCCGGACGAGCTCAAGGACCGCGTCGGCGGCGAGCGGCTCGAGATCCGCCTGGATGACGCTGCGCACGCCGAGCGCCGCGGCGCTGGCGCTGACGTCGATGGCCGACGAGCCGCCGCTCGTCGAGCGCGGACCTGGTGAGCGTGGGGCGTCCGCCGGCGCGGCGGCGCGATCGTCGAGGCGGTGCGCCGCCTGGACGAGGCGGAGATCGGCGTGGAGGACCTCGCGCTGCGCCGCCCGACGCTCGACGACGTGTTCATGACGCTCACCGGGCACGCGGCCGAAGCCGATGAGGACGAGCAGGCCGCGGCGTGAGACGCCTGGTCAACGACACGCTCGTGATCGCCGAGCGCAACCTGGTGCGCCTGCCGCGCGCGCCCGAGCTGCTGCTGGCGTTCACGGTGCAGCCGATCATGTTCGTGCTGCTGTTCCGCTACGTGTTCGGCGGCGCGATCAAGACGCCGGGCTTCAGCTACGCCGACTTCCTGATCCCGGGCATCATCGTCCAGAACATCGCCTTCGGCGGCTTCGTGACCGCGCTCGGGCTCAACGAGGATCTGCACAAGGGCCTGATCGACCGCTTCCGCTCGCTGCCGATGGCGCGCGCGGCGGTGCTCGCGGGGCGTACGCTCGCCGACGTGGTGACGAACGGGCTGTCGGCCACGATCCTGGTCATCACCGGGCTGATCATCGGCTTCTCCTTCCACACGAGCCTGCTCGACGGGCTCGGCGGCGCCGGGTTGCTGCTGCTGTTCGGCTACGCGTTCTCGTGGGTGTTCGCGTTCCTCGGGATGCTGGTGTCCTCGGCGGAGGCGGCGAACTCGGTCGGCTTCATCGCCGTCTTCCCGCTGACGTTCATCTCCTCGGCGTTCGTGCCGGTCGAGGTCGATGCCGTCGGTGCTGCGGGCGTTCGCGAAGTCAATCCGTTCACGATCACCGTCGATGCGATGCGCTCGCTGTGGCTCGGGGCTCCCGCCGGCAACGACGTGTGGGGCGCGGCCGTGTGGGCGCTGGCGATCATCGTCGTGTTCGCGCCGCTGGCCGTCTTGCGCTACCGCCGCGCCGCGGGCCTGTAGAAGGGCGTCAGGCGTCAGCTGACAACAGCTCCAGCGTGCCCCAGCCCGTGCGCAGCCGGTCCCGGCAGCGGACCTCTGAGAAGCCGGCGCCCTCGATCATCGTCGGCAGCTCTCCACGCGCGTGCGCGCGAGTTCGCTCGAACCCGTCGAGCGCCCTCAGCGCGAAGAACGCGGCGCCCATGATCGCGTCCTGCGGCGCTCCCCAGTCGGCGACGTGCAGGCGCCCGCCGGGCCGCAGCACGCGTCGCGCCTCAGCGAGCGCGTCGCGCTTCTCGGCGTCCGTCAGGTGGTGCAGCAGCAGCGAGGCCACCACGCGCTCGGCGCAGCCGTCCGGCAGCGGCAGCTCGACGGCGGTGCCCTGCCGCCAGTCGATCCGCCGCATCGAGTCCTTGGCGCGTGCGCGCGCGAGCGCCTCGGGGTCGGGATCGAGCCCGATGACGGACGCCGCGGGGAGCGCCTGCGCGAGGCGGACGGTCAGGCTGCCGGTGCCGCAGCCGATCTCCAGCACCGCGGACGGCTCCCCGGCCGCAACCTGCGCCACCAGGCGCGAGCGAAACGTCCGCTCGCGCATCGTCAACGCGACGACAGGGTCATACAGCGCGGTCAAGCCGTGGCGTCCGGCGGCTGGAACGAACGCGGCGTCGGGCACGGGGACAGCGTAGGTGAAGGCGAAGGCCGCGGTCCCGCAACGGGGTTGAGGCCGAATTCTGCGGAGATTCCGGCATCCGGCGATACACCGGCCGTCGGCACGCGAGATTCTGCCGCCGAGGCGGGCGTCATGCTGTTGCGCGGGACAGGGTTTCGAAGCCGAGGTCGGAGATGGCCGTGGATCGGAAGACAAATGGGGTGTTGTTGACAGGTGCGACGGGGTTCGTCGGCATGCAATTGCTGGCGCGCTACCTCGAGCGCACCGACCGACGCGTGTATGCGCTTGTGCGGGGCGCGCACCATGGCGAGGCCGCCGCCCGAATCGAGCGCACGCTGCTGTATCTGTTCGGCCCCGGTCACCCGTATGCCGAGCGGGTCGTGGCGGTGCGCGGCGACATCACGCTCCCCGGCCTGGGCATCACGGCGGGGCTCGACGCGCTCGCGGAGCGGGTGCAGGAGATCGTGCACGGCGCGGCATCCGTGTCCTTCGAGCTCGAGCTGCAGGTCGCGCGCACGATCAACGTGGACGGCACGCGGCGCATGCTCGAGTTCGCCGAGCGCTGCCAAGCCCGTGGCGGCCTGCGCCGCTTCTCCTACATCTCTACGGCGTACGTGGCGGGCGAGCACGCTGGGTGCTTCAGCGAGGACGACCTCGACGTGGGCCAGCGGTTCCGCAACACCTACGAGCAGTCGAAGTTCGAGGCCGAGTGCCTCGTCGCCCGCTCGCGGGGGCAGCTGCCGATCACGGTGCTGCGCCCGAGCATCATCGTCGGCGAGCGCAACAGCGGCTGGACGACGTCGTTCAACGTGCTGTACTGGCCGCTGCGCGCGTTTGCGCGTGGCTCCTACGCGGCGCTGCCGGCGCGCCGCGAAGCGCCGGTCGACGTCGTGCCGGTCGACTACGTGGCCGACGCGACCTTCGCGCTCACCCAGGCGCCGGAGGCGGAGGGCGCGACCTTTCACCTCACCGCGGGCTCGCATGTGAGCACCGTGGGGGAGCTCGTCGAGCTCGCGGTCAAGTTCTTCGGACGCCAGGCGCCCCGTCTGATCGAGCCGTCAATGTATTTGAGTGTCATGCACCCGTTCCTGCTGCGCGCAGCCACCGACGAGCGCGCCCGTCGCGCGCTGATACGCAGCGAGGTGTACTTCCCCTACTTCGCGATGCGCGTCGCCTACGACGATCGTCGCGCCCGCGTGGCGCTGCGCGGGTCGGGAATCAGGACGACACCGCTGCGGACGTACTTCGTGCGGTTGGTGGAGTTCGCGCTCGCCGCGCAGTGGGGACGCCGGCAGATACCGCGCGTCAGCGCTGTGGCGGGCGTGACGATCACCCAGCGCCCGCGCGCGCACGCGCCCCGGCCTCGAGCTCGACTGGTGCTGGCGGAATGAGCGGCGAACGGCTGTCCGCGCTGGACGCGTCGTTCCTCGCGGTGGAGACGTCGACGGCGCACATGCACGTGGGCTGGGTCGCGGTGTTCTCGGCTCCCGAGGAGGGTCGGCTGCCGAGCTTCAAGGAGATCCGCGATCACATCGCGCGGCGGCTGGCGTACGCGCCTCGCTACCGCCAGAAGCTCGCGGAGGTTCCGCTCGGCCTGTACGCGCCCGAGTGGACCGACGACCGCGCCTTCTCGGTCGATCGCCACGTCTACTGGGCGCCCGGGCCGCTGGACGACCTCGTCGACGAGGTGATGTCGATACCGCTGCGCCGCGACCGTCCGCTGTGGGAGATGTGGATCTGCGAGGATGCCGAGACCGGGCGCCTGGCGATCGTCGGCAAGACCCATCACTGCATGGTCGACGGCCTCGCGGCGGTGCAGCTCGCGTCGCTGCTGCTCGACCCCACGATCGAGCCGGCTGCGTACGAGCCCGACGGCTGGAGCCCCGCGCCGGAACCCGGCGAGGAGACGCTACTGGCGCGCGGGCTGATCGACCTTCTCGGTCAGCCGCTGGACCTGCTCAGCTGGTCGCTGAGCGCGGCGAGCTCCCCCGCCCCCGTCGCCAAGCAGGCGGCAGCCGGCGCGATGCGGGTGACACGCGCGGTGAGCCAGCTGCTGCGCGCGGCGCCGGCGAGCGTGCTCAACGGACAGCTCTCGCCGCTGCGCCGTCTGGCCTGGACGCAGCGGCCGCTCGCCGATCTGCGCACGATCAAGAGCGCATACGGCACGACGATCAACGACGTGGTCCTGGCGGCGGTCGCGGGAGGCATGCGCACGTACCTGATTCGCCGCGGCGAGCAGCCGCTCGCGTTGAAGGTGATGGTGCCGGTGAGCGTGCGCGATACCGAGGACGTCCTCGGCAATCACATCTCGTTCGTGTTCGCAGAGCTCCCCTGCCACGAGCCCGACCCGGTCGGTCGCCTCTATCAGGTGCACGCAGACATGATCCGCGCCAAGCGCGATGGAGAGCCGGAGGGAGCCGACCTCGTGTTGAAGGCCGCGGCGCGCACCCCCGTGACGGTGCAGCAGGCCCTGTCGCGTTTGATCGCCGGTCCGCGCGCGTTCAACCTCGTCGTATCCAACATCCCCGGGCCGCCCGTGCCGATGTACATGCTCGGCTGTCCGCTGCAGGCCGCCTACCCGGTCGTGCCGCTGGCCGACCACCACGTGGTGTCCGTCGGTCTGCTGACCGTCAACGACAAGGCGTGCTTCGGCGTCTACGTCGACCGCCAGGCGCTGCCCGACGCCGACATGCTGGCGCGCGACATCGACGGCGCGATCGCGGAGCTGCTGGCGAGCACCAACCAGGTGATGGAGTCGGCCGGCTCGCTGCTCACCCGCGCTCACGCGGCCACGTCGCACGGGCCCGCGCCCTATGCGAACGCGGCTTACGAGGCGGCGCCTCATGCGGCAGGGTCCAACGGCGCGACACCTCGCTCGGATGGGCCCAACGGCGCGATGCCACATGCGGCGACGTCCAACAGCGGGATGCCTCACGCGGATACGCCCAACGGCGCGACGGCGCATGTGGCCGGGTCCAACGGCGCGATGCCTCACGCGGATGCGCCCAACGGCGCGACGGCGCATGTGGCCGGATCCAACGGCGCGATGCTCCACACGGCCGCGCCCCCAGCACCCGCGCCGGCCGACCCGGCCCCGCTCGATTCGGAGCCCCAAGAGGCGGCGGACGCGGAGGAGCTGGTGGTCGAGCCACCCAGCTTCGGGGTGTAAGCGCGCTCGATTGCGGCCCGCGTCTGCGTTCAGCTCACCGGACGCGGTGGGCTCGATGGCTGAGCGATCGACACAGCAATCGGGTGACGTTGACGGGGAGCGCGTGCGGCGGTTGCGGCTACGTGCGGACGGGCAACGGCCGCTTGCGGTGAACCTCGAAGAGACGATCTTGCTGGCACGCAAGCTGTTCGAGTTGCGTGATGCTGCCCGGCGTGCCCCGTTGAGTGCTCCGCTCTTCGATGAGCTTCTCGGTCACCTCGTTCAGGCGGAGGTGCGCTTTGTCTGACCGCATCTGCATGTCGGATCGCCTCAGGCCTCAAACGCTCCGCAGCGCCGCCGCGGGAGCCAGGCGCGCGGCGCGCACCGCTGGGTAGAGGCCCGCGAGCGCGCCGAGGAGGAACGCGATCGCGACGCCGCCGCCGACGGCCAACATGGGCACGACGACGATCCAGCCCTGGCTGGCGGCGTAGACGGCGGTTGCGCCCGCGCCGAGCCCGATCCCGAGGGTTCCGCCGAGCGCCGACAGCAGCACGGACTCGCCGAGGAACTGCACACCGATGTGCACGGCGCGGGCGCCGAGCGCGCGGCGCAGGCCGATCTCGGGGCGGCGCTCGAGCACGGATATGACCATCACGTTCGCGATCCCCACGCCTCCGACGAGCAGCGCCACGGCGCCGAGCGCCAGGAACACCGCGGTCAGGGTGCTCTGGGCGTCGGCGCGGGCCTGCAGCGCGTTGGACGGCCGGCTGACCTTCGTCTGTTCGGGGTTCTGGGGGTTGGCGGCGGCGCCGAGCAGCGAGTCGGCTTCGGTCACCCGTTCGGGGTCGGCGCGGACGTACAGCATGCTGGCGTGACGGGTGGTGCCGAACAGCCGTTTTGCGACCGGGTAGCCGATCAGCGCGGCGCGTTCGATTTCCGGTGCCAGCGGCAGCGAGCCGACCACGCCGGCGACGGTGAACCAGCTGCTGTCGATCAGCACCTGCAGCGGCCGTCCGTCGGCTGACAGACGGTCCACCCCCAGGCGCTCGGCGGCGACGAGCCCGAGCACGACCAGGGGATAGCGTTCGTCGCCGGCGTTCAGGAAGCGCCCGAGGACCATCTTGCCGCCGAGCGTGGCGAGCAGCTGCGGGTCGGCGGCCTGCACGCTGATGCCGTTGGTTTCGGCGGCTTCGATGAAGCCGCTGCGCCGTGCCGTCGCCCCGGATACGCCGGTCACGGCGGCAGCCGAGCGCACGCTGCGCAGGTTGCGCACGTCCCTGACTGCTGCTTCGGGCAGCTCGGCCGCTTCGCCGAGGAACGTTTCCCCTGGGGTGACGGTGAGCAGGTTCGTCCCCAGTTCGTTGAGCTCGGCGACCAGCCCGGCCTTGCTGGAGTCCGAGATCCCGAGCACGGCGACCATCGCGGCGATGCCGATCGCGACGCCGAGCGCCGACAGCGCGGCGCGCAGGCGGCGCGTGCGCAGCCCCACGCTGGCGACCCGCAGCACGTCGGCCGCCAGCAGCCGGCTGGGCGCGATGTCAGGCCTCATCGTGGATCAGGCGGCCGTCGCGCAGCTCCACACGCCTGGGCAGCGTGGCGGCGATCTCGCGGTCGTGGGTGATCACCAGCACGGTCGTGCCCTGCCCGTTGAGCGCCCGCAGCAGCTCGAGGATCTCCTGCCCGTTGCGCGTGTCAAGGTTGCCGGTGGGCTCGTCGGCGAGCACGATCGCCGGCGAGCTGACGAGCGCGCGCGCGATCGCCACGCGCTGGCGCTCGCCCCCGGACAGCAGCGCCGAGGTCTGGCGCATGCGGTGGCGAAGGCCGACGCGTTCGAGCGCCGCGGCCGCCGCCCGGCGGCGCTCGCGGGCGGGGGTGCCGGTGTAGAGCAGGCCGTTGGCCACGTTCTCGAGCGCGCTGTCGGCCTCCAGCAGGTGGAACTGCTGGAAGACGAAGCCGATTCGACGCGCCCTGAGCGCCGCCAGGTCGCGGTCGGAGGCGCGCGCGACGTCAGCCCCGGCGATCCGCACGAGGCCGCTTGTGGCCCTTTCCAGCGTGCCCATGATGTGCAGGAGAGTCGACTTGCCAGAGCCCGACGGGCCGACGATCGCGCACAGCTCCCCGTCCTGCACGGTCAGGTCGACACCGCGCAACGCCTGCACGCCGCCGTCGTAGCGCTTGACTACGTCCGACAGCTCCAGCACGGCGCTCACTGCGACTCGATCACGGTCATGCCTTCGCGCACGCCCGCGCCTTCGACCTGGACGTAGCCGTCCGCGAACATGCCCGGCGTGACGGGCACCGTCACCCGCCGGTCCTGCGCGAGCGCTTCGACGGCGTAGCCGCCGCCGGCGGTGGCGATCAGGGCGGTCGCCGGGACCGTCAGCACGTTGCTGCGGATGCTCTTGACGAGCTCCACGCTGACGGGCGCCTCGTCGAGGTGGGCGACGTGGCGCTCGAGCGCGATCGTCACGGGGATCGTGGATTCGCCGCTTTCGCTGCTGCTGCCTTTTGGTTCGTCGCCCGCGCTGCTGGATTCGCTGGCGACCGTGCCGACTTCGGTGACGCGGCCGCGAGCCTCGCCGCCACCGGGCAGCTGCACGGTGACGGTCTCGCCGAGCCGGGCGAGCTGCTGCTGTTCGGGCTTCACCTTCAGCTGGACGATCTGCTGGGTGGAGGTGGTCGTCAGCACGACCTCGCCCGCGCCCGATTCTCCGCTGGGCGATTCTTTGCCCGGGTCGTCTTTGGCGGCTTCGCCTTTGGCGGGTTTTTCGTCCGCTGCCTTTTCTTTGGCGGGCGATTTGGCGGCGGGTTTGTCGTGCGCGGGCTGTTCTTCCGCGGGTTTGTCTTTGTCTTTGTCTTTGCCTTGGCCGGGCGAGCCTTTGCCTTTGCCCGGCGAGGTGGCGCCGGGCGGGTCCTGCCCGAGGGTCACCTTGACGGCGGTCACGCGCCGCGCATCCGGGGTGAAGACGACCCGGCCGAGCTCGACTTCGCCGGTTTCGGGCAGCCCGTCCGCCTTCTGCCAGCGCTTGACGGCGGCGGCGGTGGCTTCGCCGAAGGTTTCGTCGTCGGTGATCGCGCCGTAGGGGTCGCAGCCGAGGTCGATCAGGTTCTCGTTCAGCTCAGTCACGTCCGGGCCGTCGCTGACGCCCTCCTTGAGCGTGCGGTACGCGGGCACCGAGCCGTACATCAGCACGACCGGCAGGTCGTCGATCTGCCACAGCGTGCCGCCGCGGCCGACCACGGCGCCGACGGACGGCAGCCACGTGAAGGTCCCGCCGAGCCGGTCGTAGAGTTCGAGCGTCGCGCCGTAGCCGAGCGTGCCGCTGACGGTCGAGCTTTCAGACAGCGTGCGCCGGGTCACACTCGCCGTCGTATCGCCGGCGGGCACGCCGGTTTCCGCGCCGTGATGGGCGCTCGAGCCGGAGCCGAGCAGCACGACCGCCAGCACGGCCGCCGCGGCCACGGCCACAGCGCCGGCGGCGAGCCAGCGCAGGCGCCTGCGCCCCGAGGAGCCCTGCGAGGGTTCCACGGCTCAGCTGCCGGTCGCGAAGCTGCTTTCCGAGGACGAGCCGCCCGGCGCGTGGGCCTGCTGCTTGCTCGGTGGGCCGCCGGCCGGGCCCTTGCCCTTGATGGGAAGGAGCTTCTGGCAGGAGCTCTGCGCTTTCTGGAAGGCTGGGCTTGCCGGGTTGGGAGCGGCGCCAGGCTTGGCGTGGATCTGGATCGAGACGCGCCCTTCGGAGCTCGAGGCGTGTACTTCGATGCCGTGTTCGCGCATGCACTTGGCGAACTTTTCGACGGCTTCCGCGCGTTCCACCTTTTCCTGCGGGGAGAGGTTGAGCTTCTGCGGTTCGGGCTGGTACTTCTTGCAGGCCTTCTGCGCGGCTTCCAGCTTTGCGGGTCCGGCGGTGCCCTTGATGCGCAGCCCGTGGCCTTCGCCGCCTGGCCCGCCCGCGGTCGTGGCTTCGATGCCGTGTTCGCGCAGACACCTGGCGAAGTCGGCGAACTTCACTTCGGCTTGCTGTTCCCTGGCGGCGGAGGACGTCGAGGACGGCGAGGAGCCGCCGCAGGCGGCCAGCAGCAGGCTCGCGGCGATCATCCCCACCGCGGTGAGTGTGGGCGGCCGCGCGGCGGTGATGTGGCCGAGAGATCGAACGAGTGCGGGACGGGACATGCGGGCTCCTCTTGTCGTCGGCGGCATGGGCTCATCAAGCCCGCGCAGCCTGAGAATCGGCTTAACGAAGCCGAGGAGCTTCCTGAACGGCGCCGGCCGCGGTTTCCTCCGCGCGCGAGGTGGCGAGCTCGGACGCGGTCATCGCGAGCACCGGGAGCTCGAGGATCAGACGCGCGCCGCCGCCGGGATCGTTGATCGCGTGCACGGCGCCGCCGTGCGTCTCGGCGGTCTGGCGGACGATCGCGAGGCCGAGACCGGAGCCGGGCCGCCCGCGTGCGGCGGGCGCTCGGAAGAAGCGATCGAACACGCGCGGAAGGTCCTCCGGGTCGATCCCGGGGCCGTGGTCGCGTACCTCCAGGCGGCCGTCGCGCACGCGCACCTCGATCGCATCGCCCACCCGCCCGGCGGGCGGGTTCCATTTACACGCGTTGTCGAGCAGGTTGGCGATCGCGCGGTCCAGCCGCGCGGGCGCCGCGCGCACGAGGCAGGGCTCGGCGTCGAGCTCGAAGCGGCAGCCGGGCGCGTGTAGCCGCGCGCGCTCGATCGCCGCCGCGGCGGCCAGGTCGAGCCGTACGTCCTCGATCTCGATCTCCTCGAGCTCGTTCTTGGAGAGGTCGACGAGGTCGCCCACGAGCACCGTCAGCTCCCGCAGCTGCGCGCGGGCCGCGGTGAGGATTCGTGCGCGCTCGTCCTCGGGCAGCTCCGTGGAGGCGAGCGCGTCGAGGTTTGCCTGCACGCTCGTGAGCGGCGTGCGCAGCTCGTGCGAGGCGTCTGAGATCAGCTGGCGCTGCGCCAGCCGCGCGCGCTCGAGCGCCGCGAGCATCGTGTTGAAGCTGGCCGACAGGCGCCCGAGCTCGTCGTCCTCGTCGCTCTCGATGCGGTGTCCGAGATCCTGCGTGCGCGCCACGTCTTCGGCTGCGCCGGTGAGCCGCCGCACGGGCGCGAGCGCGACGCGCGAGACGAGCAGCCCGAGCGCGGCCGCCAGAGCGATCCCGCCGAGCACCACGAGCGCGAGCACGAGCCGCAGGCGGTCGAGCGTGTTGTTGAGGTTGCTGAGCGGCAACGCCACCTGCCAGGCCGCCCCCTCGACAGCGCGCGAGGTCAGCACGCGCACCGGCGTGCCGTGAACGTTCACGTCGCTGTAGAAGGCGTCGCGGTGCCCGGAGGCGACGGCGCGCGTGCCCGCGGTGCTCGGCAGCAGCGAGTTGCGGCCGGTGAAGGCGAGCACTTCGCCGTTGGCGAGCGACAGCTGCGCGTAGCCCGTGGGCCCTTCCACCGCGGGGCCCTGCAGCACGAGCCTTACCTGCCCCGCCGTGAAGTGGGGTAGCCCCTTGGGCACGTGCGCGATGTGCTGCAGGAAGGTGAGGGTTCCCCGTGTGAGGGCTTCCGGCGGCACTTCGCCAGCGCGTTCCTGGGCGACGCCGGCGCGCTTGACGGCGCCCGCCGGCAAGCGCACCGGAACCGCGTGCCGTGCGCTGCCGCTCACTTCCACCGAGCGCTGCGAGCCTTCCACGGGCGCGCGGCCCGTTTCGACGATGCCTGTCGGCTGGGAGGCGCCGCCGCCGGTCCTGGCGGGCGCGGAGACGGCGCCGCTGGCCGTTGTGGCCGGGCCGAAGCCGGCGGTCAACGCGGGCGCCGGCAGCTTGCCTTCGCGCGCGAGCCGCGCGAGCTCCTCTTGGTTGAGGTGGGCTTCGATCTTCACGAGCTGGCGTCCGGGGGTGACCTTGGCGCGCAGGCTCGCGTCGAGCTGCCCGCGTAGCTCGTTGCGCGTGACGATGTAGACGACCACCGATGCGATCACGATCGCGGTGGCGACGGCGCCGGCGGCCAGCAGCACCATGCGGCGGCGGAAGCTCATCGCTCGCTCTCTGTCCAGAGTGTCATCGCGGCGGCCTCAGCACGTAGCCGACGCCGCGGACCGTGTGCACGAGCCGCGGCTCGCCCGCGGCCTCCGTCTTGCGGCGCAGGTAGCCGACGTACACCTCGAGCGAGTTGGACGCGGGGCCGAAGTCATAGCCCCACACGCGGTCGAAGATCGTCGCGCGCGCTAGCACCTGGCGCGGGTGGCGCATCAGCACTTCCAGCAACAGAAACTCCGTACGGGTCAGCTCGAGCGTGCGCCCGCCACGGCGCGCCTCGTGCGCGAGCGGGTCGAGCTCGAG
The DNA here is from genome assembly GCA_963756205.1 of uncultured Solirubrobacteraceae bacterium. Taxonomy (GTDB): domain Bacteria; phylum Actinomycetota; class Thermoleophilia; order Solirubrobacterales; family Solirubrobacteraceae; genus Palsa-744. The sequence continues at coordinate 406,054 of CAVWMU010000002.1, read as the reverse complement.
GTCCTCGAAGCGCAGCGTCTCGTCCTCGCCCTCCCAGCCGGTGCGGCGCAGCAGCGCCCGCAGCCGCGCGATCAGCTCCTCGCGCGCGAACGGCTTGACCAGATAGTCGTCGGCGCCCGCCTCCAGGCCTGCCACGCGCTCGCTCACCTCGGCGCGCGCGGTCAGCATCAGCACGGGCGTGCGATCGCCGGTCGCGCGCAGCCGCCGGCACACCTCCAGGCCGTCGAGGCCGGGCATCAGCACGTCGAGGATCACCGCGTCGGGCGGCGCGAGCGCGAGCATCCGGATCGCCTCGCGGCCGTCGACCGCGGTGCTCACCTCGAAGCCGTCGTGACCGAGCACCAGCGCGAGCGCTTCACGCACCGAGGGGTCGTCGTCGACGACCAGCAGGTTCATGCGTCAATGCTGACGCGCAAGCCTGAAAGAAAGCTGAACGCCGCGCTCAGCGATACTCCGGGTTCGGGTGCTCGGCGTGCTCGAGGTTCCAGTCGCGGGTGGAGTTGCCGTACGCAGGGATCCCGCCGGCGTCCTTGAGCATGCGCGCCAGGTGCAGCATGTTCCACGTCATGAACACGGTGTTGCGCGTGGTCCACGCGTTGTGCTGCCCGCCGCCCACCTCGTCGAGGTAGGAGGGGCCGGGGCCCGCCTCGCCCACCCAGTAGCTGTCTGACTGCGGCGGGATCGTCAGGCCGATGTGCTGCAGCGCGTAGAGCACCTGCGCGCTGACGTGCTTGCCGCCGTCCTCGTTGCCCGTCGTCAGCACGCCGCCGACCTGGCCGTAGTAGGCCCACTGGCCGCGGTCGTTGACCTCGCTCGAGTAGGCGTAAAGCCGCTCGATGATGGTGCGCGTCTGCGAGCTCTGATCGCCGAGCCAGATGGGTCCGGCCAGCATCAGCATGTCGGCGGGCTGCACTAGCGAGCGGTAGATGTCGGGGAACTCGTCCTCGTCGTAGCCGTGCTCGCGCATGTCCGGCCACAGCCCCGGCGGGATCGTGCGGTCGACCGTTCGCACCTCATCGCAGCGCACGCCGAGCGCCGAGAAGATCCCCAGCGTGATCGCTAGCAGCCCGTCGGTGTGGCTCGGCTCGGGCGAGCGCTTGGTGGTGCCGTTGAAGACGACCACGCGCAGGTCGGCGTAGGACACAGGCGAGCGCTTGGCCTGGGTGTCGATGAACTCGGCGATGGAGTCGGGGATGGGCATCTCTGGTTAAGTCACCTCGGGCGGGTTGGCGTTACACGGGCCCGAGCACGCTCGCAGGTGGCGGCCCCCCCGCAACCGGGCTTGCGTCAGGCGATGATCTACGCTCAGCCGATGAGCACGCCAGGCACCCCGGAATCCCTGGCTGCGCCTCAGCTCACGGCGTCCGATGTGCAGGAGCTGGCGGCGTTCGGGAGCGAGCGGCGAGTAGGCGTGGGGGAGCTGCTGTTCGAGGCTGGAGAGGCTTCGTTCGACCTGTTCGTGGTGCTCGAGGGCGAAGTCGAGATCGTGCGCTCCGAGGGCGCCGAGGACGTTCTCGTCACCGCGTTCGGGCCGGGCAACTTCATCGGCGAGCTGGGGCTGCTGACTGGCCAGCGGCGCTTCCTCACCGGCCGCGTCTCGCGGGCGGGCCGCGTGCTGGTGATCGAGCAGGCCGAGTTCCGACGCTTGATGAGCGTGCGTCCCGCGCTCGCCGACGTCATCTTCGGCGCGCTTGTCGCGCGGCGCGAGTCGCTGCGGTCCGGGCAGGGCGCGCAGGCGATTCGCATCATCGGCTCGCGCTACTCCTCCGAGGCGATGAGCATGCGGACGTTCGCCGAACACTCGCGCCTGGCGTACGAGTGGATCGACCTCGAGGACGCCGAGGACGTGGACGCGCTGCTCACGAGCATGGGCGTGCGCCCGATCGACACCCCGGTCGCGATCACGCCGACTGGCATCCTGCGCCGCGCCTCGGCGGCGACGCTCGCCGAGCACCTCGGCCTGACCTTCCAGCCCAAGCCCGGATACATCTTCGATCTCGTCGTCGTCGGCAGCGGCCCCGCCGGCCTCGCCGCGGCCGTCTACGGCGCCTCGGAGGGCCTCAGCACGGTCTGCCTGGACGCCGTCGCCGTCGGCGGACAGGCGGGCGCGAGCTCGCGTATCGAGAACTACGCTGGGTTCCCCAACGGCATCTCCGGCGGCGATCTCACCTCACGGGCCGCCGTGCAGGCGCTGCGCCTCGGGGCGCGGCTGAACGCCCCCTGCGAGGTCGTAGGCCTGCGCTCCGAGGGCAGCTTTCACGTGATCACCCTCGGGGACGGCAGCGAGATCGCCACCCGCGCGGTGATCGTCGCCTCGGGAGCGCGCTACCGGCGCCTGGAGGTGGATGATTTGGAGCGCTTCGAGGGCGCCGGCGTCTACTACGCGGCCACCGACCTGGAGGCGCGCGTCTGCGACGGTGCGCCCGTGCTGGTGATCGGCGGCGGCAACTCCGCGGGGCAGGCCGCGATCTACCTCGCGCAGAGCAACTGCGCCGTCACGATCGCGATCCGGCGCGACGAGCTCACGCAGAGCATGTCGCACTACCTGATCGAGCGGATCGAGGCCGACCCGAAGATCACGCTGCAGACGCGCGTGGAAGTGAAGGGGCTGGCCGGCGAGGGTCACCTCGAGCACGCCACGCTCGTGCACACCGCAACCGGCGAGCAGCGCACGGTCACCTGCTCGGGCCTTTTCTGCTTCATCGGCGCGCAGCCGGCGACCGCGTGGCTGGACGGCAGCGTGCTGCTCGACCGGGACGGCTTCATCCTCACCGACCGCCAGCTCCCGGGCCCGCCGAGCGCGGGCACGCCCGGGCCGCTGCCGTTCGAGACCTCGACGCCCGGCGTGTTCGCCGCCGGCGACGTGCGCCGCGGCTCGATGAAGCGGGTCGCCGCGGCCGTCGGCGAGGGCTCGAGCGCCGTGCGATCGGTGCATGAGCGGCTCGCCACCCAGCAGTGATCCGCGGCGGCTACGGGTGTCCGCCAGCTGACGGCGGGATATGCTCCTGACGATGGCGCAAAGCGATCGGCACATACCGGAGAACGCACGCTGCTCTGCCTGCGAGGGGGTGGGGTGGACGCCGTGGTCGGGGGACGGCGAGGCGTCCGGCGAGAGCAGGTGGATCGTCTGCCGCGAGTGCATCGGCACGGGGCGCAAGGACCAGAAGGGCCGCAAGCGCCTCAAGCCGGCCGACCCGCCCAGCGCGTAGCCCGCACTGATGAGACGTCGCCGGTGGTGAGCTGGGCCACCGAAAGCAGGCGTCTGTGGAGCGCCCGATCATAGGATGCGCTCATGACCGTCGAACCATCCGAATGCAGGCTTGAGGTGTACAAGGTGCTCCGCGACGAGATCACCCATCACATACAAGCGATGAGCGCCCTGCTGGGAGTTGCGTTGACAGCGACCGCCGCAATCGGGGCGTTCGCGTTGAACAAGCAGACGGGGGACCGGCAGTCGCTGCTCGTTCTGCCGTTCGTGCTGAGCGGGCTCGCGCTGGCGCAGGTGAACCACGGTATCCAGATACGACGGCTCGGGGAGTACATCAGGACGCATGTGTGGCCGTCGGACGGCAGCACCGCTGCACTTCCGTCGTCCGAGCCACCAACTCCGTCGTGGGAGGAGTGGGAGGCCGCTGCGAAGCTCGTCTCCACGACCCGGCGACGGTGATGCGGATGCGCTTCCGTCTGCGAGTGCGGAGGGATAGCGGGGCTCCAAGAGCGTTGGGCGTCGGCGGCCATTCGCGCCGGTGACCTCTAGGCCCTACGGCTACCAGATGCGCGTGAGCCCGTACGCGTCGAAGACCGTATCGGCGGACACGATCGTGGCCCGCTCGCAAACGGCCTGTGCCGCGAGGAGCCGATCGAAGGGGTCGTTGTGAACCGGCGGGAGCGCTCGCACCGCCCACGCGTGAACATCGGTGACCGGCAGGCGCTCGAAAGCGAACTCGTCGAGGCGCTCGGGCAGGTTGTCGGGGACCCGCAGCTTGCCCAGCGCGCTCTTGATGGCCGCCTCCCAGACACACACCGAGCTGACGAGCACAGACGTGCGTGCGTCCTCGATCGCAGCACGAGCTCCTTCGATGCGTGGGTCGCCCTCGAGCAGCCACAGCACGGCATGCGTGTCGAGCAGCAGGCTCAGCGGAAGTGCTCGGCGAAGTCCGCGGGAAGCTCGTCGAAATCGTCAGCCAGCTCGATCTGGCCGCGCAGCGCCCCGAAGGCCTCCGCGACGGGACGACGGCGCTGCACCGCGACCAGTCGAGCGGCCGGACGCCCGGAGCGTTGGATGATGACCTCCTCGCCGCCCTCGGCGAGGTCGACGAGCCGCGAGAGCTGGCTCTTGGCTTCGTGCATTCCGACGCGGACCACGATCACACGGTAGCACGCACTTAGCTAGAACGGGCCCACACGGCCTTCCCGATGCGCTTGAGGAGATCGATACGGGGCTACAGCCGCTGCTCACGCTCGCCGATCGTCGCACTACCGACTGAGGCCGCGCTGCTCGACGCGCGGCGCTGCCTACACGTGGAGAATGGGTTGCGTCGGCGGTCCCATCCGCGAAGGCCGGCCAGCGCCGTCGGCGCTCGCGCGGGCGTCCTCGGCGGTCGCGTCTGTGGAAGCCTGCGGCGCGGCCGCCACGCGGTTGCGCCCGTGGCGCTTGGCCGCGTACAGCGCCGTGTCCGCGGCCTTGAACAGCGTGTCATAGGCGACCTGCTCACCACGGGCGGCGCTGACGCCAAGCGAGATCGTGATCGGGATGCCGGCTGGCGCCGAGCGCTCGACCGCCGCTCGCACGCGCTCGGCGACCTCCAGGCCTTCGGCGAGATCGACGCCCGGCAGGACCACCAGGAACTCCTCGCCGCCGAGCCGGTAGACGAGCTCGAACGAGCGCAGCTGCTTGCGCAGCGCGTACGCGACGTCGCGCAGCGCCGCGTCGCCGCGGTCGTGGCCGTGCTCGTCGTTGACCGCCTTGAAGTTGTCGATGTCGCACAGCATCAGGCACACGGGCTGGCGCGTCACGCGCGCCTGCACCGACAGCTCGGCGAAGCGGGGCGCGAGCGCGTGGCGGTTGAGCAGGCCCGTAAGCGGGTCGAGGATCGCCTCGTCGCGATGGTGCAGCTCGGCCGCCTGCAGCGCGAGCACGATCGACACGACCGCCGCGAGCAGCGCCAGCGTCGCGATCACCGGCTCGGGGGCGCGAATCGTCGCGGCGGTGTCGACGGCGAGCGTGCACACGAGGATCACCACCACCGTGAGCGCGAGTCCTGCGATCACGACCTGCGGGCGGAAGCGCGCGGCGGTCATCGCCGCCGGCAGCACCAGCCACGGCAGCGCCGGGCTGCCGGGCCCGCCGCTGAGCACCACGCCGGCGGCGATCAGCGCCAGCGTGATCACGATCGCCCACGCGCTCACCCGCTCGGGCCGCGCGCTCGTGCGCATCCGGCGTTCGACGTTGACGAAGTTCGCCACCGCCACCGCGAGCAGGATGAGCGTCCACCAGCCCAACCAGGGCGCGGCGACCAGCAGTGCGGCGGCGACCGCGCCGGTTCCGACCATGCGTATGGTGCGAGCTTGCGCATTCGCGTCGACCACGCGACTGCGGTCGAGCTCTGTTGGGCATAGCCAGGATTCTCGGCGCATATCGCACGCTTTCGGTCGTCTCAGAGACGTGCTTGAGCAGTGACCGGCCCGCTCAAACACATGCACGGCTAAGACAACTGTCCGCGGAGCAAGCAGGTGATCGTCCGTGTCAGGCGATTCGCGTTGTTCGCACGATCGGCATTTCGGAACCCGGAGAGCGTGTATCGGTCCCTCGCCGGGTGCCGCTGTTGCGCCCGTCCGCTCGCGCTCTGCCCGCGCGGGTGCGAGCTAGGCTCAACATCCACATGGCGACTCCCTCTCAGCCGGTGCCCGGCGTGCGCCAGATCCTCGAAGCCCGCACGGGCGAGGAGCTGGCGCTGAACGATCGCCACCTGAACCCGCAGATCGGGCGGATCCTGCGCACGCTGGGGTTCGACAAGGTGTGGAGCGGGGGTGAGGGCGCGCACCTGATCGACGCCGACGGCGAGCGCTACCTCGACCTGTTCGGCGGCTACGGCGTGTTCGCGATCGGGCGCAACCACCCGGAGGCGATCGCGGCGATCGAGCAGGTGCTGGCGGCGCGCACGGGCAACATGCCGCAGCTGGGCGTGACGCTGCTCAGCGGCGTGCTCGCCGAGCAGCTGCTCGCGCGCGCCCCGCGCAGCGTCGCTGCGATGGTGCCGGCGAACTCGGGCACCGAGGCGGTCGAGGCGGCGATCAAGATCGCGCGCGCCGCCACCGGGCGCCCGCGCATCCTCTACGCCGAGCACGCTTTCCACGGGCTGACGCTCGGCTCGCTGTCGCTCAACGGCGGCGTCGAGTTCCGCGAGGGCTTCGGGCCGCTGCTGCCCGGCTGCGACCCGGTCGGCCTCGGCGACCTCGACGCCCTGGAGCGCGAGCTCGAGCGCGGGGACGTGGCGGCGTTCGTCGTCGAGCCGATCCAGGGCAAGGGGGTCAACCTGCCCCCGGCCGACTACCTGCCCGCCGCGCAGCGGCTGTGCCGCGAGGCCGGCTCGCTGTTCGTCTGCGACGAGGTGCAGACCGGCGTCGCCCGCACGGGACGCTTCCTCGCGCTCGAGCACTGGGGCCTCGAGCCCGACATGGTGTGCGTCGCCAAGGCGCTGTCCGGGGGGCTCGTGCCGATCGGCGCGGTGCTCGTCTCGCGCGCGGCGTTCGACAGCGTGTTCGACGGCATGGAGCGCGCCGTGCGCCACGGCTCCACGTTCGGCGGCAACGACCTCGCAGCGGCCGCCGCGCTGGCGACGCTGCGCGTGATCGAGCAGGAGGGCCTCGTCGCCCGCGCCGAGCGCGTGGGCACGCTGCTGCTCGAGCTGACCAGGCCGCTGGTCGAGCGCTTCGAGGTCGTCCGCGACGTGCGCGGGCTGGGGCTGATGTGGGCGATCGAATTCGGGCCGCCCGCCGGCGCCAGCTCGCGGCGGCTGTGGGAGGCGGTCGAGCGCCGCCAGCCGGGCCTGTTCTCGCAGCTGGTCACCGTGCCGCTGTTCCACGAGCACAGGATCTTCTGCCAGGTCGCCGGCCACCACATGAACGTGATCAAGGCGCTGCCTGCGCTCACGGTCGAGGAGTCGGAGATCCGCCGCTTCGCCGCCGCGCTGGAGCAGACGATCGCCGCCGCCGAGCGCTATCCGGCGGCGCTCGCGCGCTTCGGGCTGCGGACGGGTCTGCGGGCCGTGGGGGTCGGGCGCTAACCTCATTCGCGGCGCTCGTCAGCCCCGTTCGCGGCGGCGTTTACACATCCGCCCCAGCGCCCGCGGCTCGCGCCGCTAGCCTAGTCGGCCGTGCTCGTAACAAGAGATGACATCCGCAACGTGGCGATCGTCGCGCACGTCGACCACGGCAAGACGACGCTCGTGGACGCGATGCTGTGGCAGTCCGGCGCCTTCCGCGTCGGCCAGGACGTGGCCACGCGCGTGCTCGACTCGATGGACCTCGAGCGCGAGAAGGGGATCACGATCCTCGCCAAGAACACCTCGCTGCGCTACAGGGACGTCAAGCTCAACATCATCGACACCCCCGGGCATGCCGACTTCGGCGGCGAGGTCGAGCGCGGGCTGACGATGGTCGACGGCGTGCTGCTGCTCGTCGACGCCTCCGAGGGGCCGCTGCCGCAGACGCGCTTCGTGCTGCGCAAGGCGCTGGAGGCGAAGCTGCCGGTGATCCTCGTCGTCAACAAGGTCGACCGTCCGGACGCGCGCGTGGCGGAGGTCGTCGACGAGGTCTACGAGCTGTTCCTGGACCTCGACGCGGACGAGCATCAGATCGAGTTCCCGATCGTCTACTGCAACGCCAAGGCCGGCGTGGCCTCGCTGCAGTACGAGCCGGGGCATGCGATCGAGGAGGAGAACCTCGCGCCGCTGCTGGACCTGCTGCTCGAGCACATCCCCGCGCCGACGTACGACCCCGAGCACCCGCTGCAGGCGCTCGTGACCAACCTCGACGCCTCGCCGTACGTCGGGCGCCTGGCGATCTGCCGCGTGCGCCACGGCAACATCCGCAAGGGCCAGCAGATCGCGTGGTGTCGCGCCGACGGCTCGATCCAGCGCGCGACGGTGGCCGAGCTGTACGTCACCGACGCGCTCGAACGCGTCGACGCGCCCGAGGCGGGCCCGGGGGAGATCATCGCCGTGGCGGGGATCGCGGAGGTCACGATCGGCGAGACGCTCGCCGACCTCGGCGACCCGCGCCCGCTGCCCGTGATCACCGTCGACGAGCCCGCCATGTCGATCACGCTCGGCGTCAACACCTCGCCGCTGGCGGGCAAAGACGGCGACAAGATCACCGCCCGGCAGATCGAGTCGCGCTTGGCTCAGGAGCTCGTCGGGAACGTGTCGCTGCGCGTCAAGCCCACCGAGCGGCCGGACACCTTCGAGGTCCAGGGGCGCGGCGAGCTGCAGCTGGCGGTGCTCGTCGAGATGATGCGCAGGGAGGGCTTCGAGCTGACGGTCGGGCAGCCGCACGTGCTCGAGCGCGAGATCGACGGCAAGCGCAACGAGCCCGTCGAGCGCCTGTCGGTGGACGTCCCCGAGGAGCACGTCGGCACCGTCACGCAGCTGCTGGCCGCGCGCAAGGGCCGCGTGGAGCACATCACCAACCACGGCACCGGCTGGGTGCGCATGGAGTACCTCGTGCCCGCGCGCGGGCTGATCGGCTTTCGCACGCAGTTCCTCACCGAGACGCGCGGCACCGGGATCATGCACCACGTGTTCGACCGCTGGGAGCCGTGGGCGGGCGAGCTGCTGACGCGCACCAGCGGCGTGCTCGTGGCCGACCGCCGCGGCGAGACCGTCACCTTTTCCCTGTTCACCCTGCAGGAGCGCGGCCAGCTGTTCGTCGGTCCCGGCGAGGAGGTCTACGAAGGCATGATCATCGGCGAGAACTCACGCGCTGAGGACCTCGACGTGAACCCCGTCAAGGAGAAGCACCTGACGAACATGCGCTCCTCCACCTCCGACGTGCTCGTGCGCCTGGACGCCCACCGCAAACTGACGCTCGACGAAGCGCTCGAGTTCGTGCGCGAGGACGAGGCCGTCGAGGTGACGCCCTCCGCGGTGCGCATGCGCAAGGTCGTGCTCTCCAAGCTGGAAAGGCAGAAGGCGATCAAAATGGCGCGCAAGTGATCGCCCGCCACCGGCGCGACGCCGCCGAGGTCTCGGACGGTAGGGTACCCCGCATGATCCGATCGACAAGGGCTTCACTCACCAGCAGAATCTCCGTGTGCGCCGTGTCGCTGGCCTGCGCATGGCTGTTGACGGCCGCGCTCGCGGCAGGCGCAATGGGCGCGATCAGCTACCAGAAAGAGAGCTACGCCGAATACGAGCAGCAGCTCGCCGGCGGCCAGATCCAGGCCGTCACGATCAACAAGCGGCTGCGCTCGCTGCGCGTGACGCTCAAGGACGGGCGCTACGTGCTCGCCAGGTACAACAAGCACGAAGAGCCCGCGGTCGCCGCGGCCCTGCAGGCCAAGCGCGTCCCCGTGAGCGTGCTGACGCCCACGGAAGCCGTCAAAGAAGAAAAAGCGCAGCCCAAGCACCACAAACTGCGCTACATCGCCGGCGGCATCGTGATCGTCGTGATCGTGATCGTCGGTGCGGTGCTGTTCGTCAACCGCAAACGCAGACGCGATCTCGAATAGCGCCTGCGAGGTCGCCGTGCGCCTGACGCCGCGCGCGGGCGTCAACGAGGTCGTGGGCGAGCGCGACGGCGTGCTGCTCGTGCGCGTGACCGCACCGCCGGTCGACGGGCGCGCCAACGACGCGCTCTGCCGGCTGATCGCCAGGCGCGCGCGCGTGGGCGTGCGCAGCGTGTCCGTGATCCGCGGGGCCGGCGCGCGCGAGAAGCTCGTGCGCGTCGAGGGAATCGGGCTGCAGGAGCTGCGCGTGGCGCTGGGGCTCGCCGGCTGACGCCGGGCCCTCGGTCTGACGCCAGGCCGTAATGGCTAAGACTGAGAACGAGACTCAGTCTTATGATAGCCTGGCGGGGCGCCGCCCCCGGCGCCGCCGATCGGCTGTGGTGACAGCGATGACCGGCGCCCGAGCCAACGCCAGAGGAGCCTCAGATGCAGCACGCGCGTCCGACCAGTCGTCCCCGCATCGCGGCCACTGCGGCGATCCTCGCGGCGCTCGCGCTGCTCGCCGCCGGCTGCGGAAGCGGCCTCCCGGGCGCCAGGCCGGGCGGCAGGATCCTCGCGGTCGGCGCCGAGAACGAGTACGCGAACGTGATCGCGCAGGTCGGCGGGCGCTACGTGAGCACGCTCGCGATCGAGAGCAACCCGAACACCGACCCGCACACGTTCGAGGCGAGCCCGAGCGTTGCCGAGACGGTGGCATCGGCAGGGCTGGTCGTGCAGAACGGCGTTGGCTACGACACGTTCATGGAACGGATCGAGTCCGCGTCGGCGACTCGCGGCGCAGGGTGATCGACGTGCAGAAGCTGCTCGGGTTGCCGGACTCCACGCGCAATCCGCACCTCTGGTACAAGCCGCAGACGATGCCGGCGGTGGCGAATGCCGTCGCCGCCGACCTGTCGGCGCTGGCGCCGGCGCATGCCGCCTACTTCCGCGCCCGCGCGGCCTCCTTCCAGCAGTCGCTGGCTCCGTGGAAACAGGCGCTCGAGCGGTTCGCGGCGGAATACCCGGGCACCCGGTCGCCACCACCGAGCCGGTCGGCGACTACATGCTGGAAGCGGCCGGCACCGTCAACCTGACCCCGTTCTCCCTGCAGGCCGACATCATGAACGGCGTCGACCCCGCGCCGCAGAACGTGACGCTGCAAGACGGCCTGTTCGCGGAGCACCGCGTGAAGGTGTTCGTGTACAACCAGCAGGTGACCGACTCGCTGACGCAGTCGTTCCTGGAAGCCGCCAAACGCAGCGGTGTGCCGGTGGTGGGGGTATACGAGACGATGCCGACGCCCGGGTACGACTACCAGTCGTGGATGCTCGCCGAGGTGCGCGCGCTGCGCCGCGCGGTCGCCGAAAAGGTCTCGACGGAGAAGCTGTGACGAGCCGGGCCGATGCCGGGAGCGCTCGCGCCGCGGGCGCCGGCGCCGGGGAGATCCTGTCGGTGCAGGGGATCGGCGTGCGCCTGGGCGGGCGCGAGATCCTGCGACGATGTCAGCTTCTCCATCCATCCGGGCGAGCTCACAGGGCTGATCGGCGCCAACGGCTCCGGCAAGACGACGCTGTTCCGGACGATCCTCGGCCTGCAGCCGGCGAGCGCCGGGCGCGTGCTGCTCGACGGCCGCCCGCGCTCGCACCGCAACCCGCTGATCGGCTACGTTCCCCAGAAGTTCCTGCTCGACCCCGACATGCCGCTGCGCGCGCGAGACCTCGTCGGCCTCGGCATCGACGCGCACCGCTTCGGCGTGCCGCGGCCCTCGCGCGCGCGCCGGGCGCTGATCGAGCAGATGCTGCAGGCGGTCGATGCCGGGGACTTCGCCGATGCGCGCGTGGGCCTGCTCTCGGGGGGCGAGCAGCAACGCGTGCTGATCGCGCACGCGCTGATCGCCCGCCCGAAGCTGCTGCTGCTGGACGAGCCGCTCGCGAACCTCGACCTGCGCGCCGGCCAGGAGGTCGTCGGGCTGCTCGCGCGGATCGCCGCCGAGCAGCGCATCGCGGTGCTGATCAGCGCGCACGAGATGAACCCGCTGCTGCCGGTGATGGACCGCATCGTCTACATCGCCGCCGGGCGCGCCGCGAGCGGCACCACCGCTGAGGTCGTGCGCGCGGACGTGCTCAGCGAGCTGTACGGCAGCCACGTCGACGTGCTCAACGTGCACGGGCGCGTGCTGGTCGTCGCCGGCGCAGGCGACGCCTCGGACCTGCATGGGCACGAGGCGGCGCTGCCGGGAGTGGAGATCGTCTCGTGAGCGCCGGCGTGAGTGCGCTCGTGGGCGGCCACGTAACGGGAGCGCTGCTGGCGCCGGTGATCGAGCCGGGGTTCTTCTCGAGCGAAGACGTGCGCGTGGCCGTCGTCGTCGGCGCCGTCGCGGCGATCGTGGCCGGCGTCGTCGGGATCTTCACGGTGATGCGCGGGCAGTCGTTCGCCGGCGAGGCGCTCGGCGACATCGGCACGGCCGGAGGATCCGCGGCGTTCCTCGGCGGCGTGGGGCTGTTGTGGGGCGTCGTCGCGTTCGATGTCGTCGCGGCCGCCGTCATGGAGCTGATCGGCATCCAGCGCCCGCGCGGCCGCGACCTCGCGACGGGCATCGTGCTCGGGGCGTTCCTCGGGCTGGCGGCGCTGCTGCTGTACCTGAACTCGACCGTGCACAACACCACCGGCGCCGTCGACACGGTCCTGTTCGGCTCGGTGTTCACCTTCGCGCGCTCGCAGATCCCCGCGGTCGTCGCGCTGAGCGTCGTTGCACTCGCGATCGTCGCGTTGCTGTACCGGCCGCTGCTGCTCAGCTCGATGAGCGCCGAGATGGCCTCCGCGCGGGGCATCCCCGTGCGTCTCGTCGGCGCCGCCTACCTGCTCGCGATGGCGCTCGCGGTGGCGCTCGACGGCGATGACCATCGGCACGATCCTCGCGACCGCGCTGCTCGTCGGCCCCGCCGCCACGGCGCTGCGCCTGACGCGGCGACCGGGCGTCGCGATCGCCGTCGCGGCGCTGCTCGGAGTGGGGTCCATGTGGCTCGGAATCCTGCTCGCCTACGACAGCTTCTACTGGCCGCCCGTCGGCACCGGCTGGCCTGTGAGCTTCTTCGTCGTCGCACTCGTCTTCCTCGCCTACCTGCTCTCCGGGCTGCCGGCGCTGCTGGCCAGACGCGCGTCTGGCCTGACGGATGTTCTCGGGCTTCATGGTCAACGCGTGGGAGGTGGCGAGCATCGTCGCGGTGGTCGCCGGCCTGGTCGGGTTCTTCACGGTGCTGCGCGGCTCCGCGTTCGTCGCCCACGCCGTGCCCAACGGCTCCTTCGCCGGTGCCGCCGGCGCGAGCCTGATCGGGATCAACACGTTGATCGGCCTGGGGGTGTTCTCGCTGTTCGGCGCGCTCGGCATCGGCGTGCTGGGCAGGCGCGGCCGCCACGACGTGGTGACCGCGCTGGCGCTGGTGGTGATGCTCGGTCTCGGCTCGCTGTTCCTGAGCTTCACCGTCGAGAACGCGTCGGAGGTCTACTCGCTGCTGTTCGGCGAGGTGCTCGGCATCTCGACCAACGAGGTTGCGCCGACCGCCGCGCTGGCGCTCGTATGCGTCGCGGCCATCCTGTTGCTGTACCGCCCGCTGATGCTGTCCTCGGTGCTCGCCCGAGGTCGGCGAGGCGCGCGGGGTGAGCGGCTTCCGGATGGAGCTGTGCTTCCTGACAGTCGTCGCGCTGGTCGCCACCATGACCGTGCCGGTCGTCGGCACGCTGCTGGTCTTCAGCCTGATGATCGGCGCCGCCGGCTGCCGCGCGATTGTTGACCGACAGGCCGCTCGCGGCGATGGCGCTGTCGGTTGCGATCGCGCTGGCGATGGTGTGGAGCGCGATCGCCCTCTCCTATACGACCGACTACCCGGTGGGGTTCTTCGTCGGCAGCCTCAGCGCGCTCGCCTACACGCTCGGGCGCGGCTGGGCGGCCCTACGCCGGCGCCGGCGCGGGCGCGGCGGCGCGGCGTTCGCACCGGCGTTCGAGGACGCCTCTACCATCGTCACATGAGCCCCAGGGCCGCCACCGCCTCCGCTCCCGCCGCCACGGCCACCGCGGTCACGACCACGGCCGCCGCGGGCGCCGACTGGGTTGAGCGGGCCGAGCTCGCGCTCGCGGCGGCGGGGCGCAAGCGCGGCGGCGCCAGGCGCGCGCTGCTGGAGCTGCTCGCCGGGCAGGAGTGCGCGCTGACGGCGCTCGAGATCGAGGACGCGCTGCGCGCGCGCTCCTCGCGCCCGGTCTCGCGCGCGAGCGTCTACCGGATCCTCGACGAGCTGGAGGCGCTCGCGCTCGTGCAGCGCGTGGAGACCGGCCAGGCGATGGTCCGCTACGAGCGCGTGTGCGAGCACGAGTCCCACCACCACCATCTGGTGTGCGACGAGTGCGGCCTGGTGATGCCATTCTCGGACGCGGGCCTCGAGCGCGCGATCGAGACGCTCAGCAAGCGCGTCCCGCTGGCCGTCTCAGAGCACGAGATCGTGCTGCACGGGGCGTGCCGGGACTGCGCGGCGTGAGGCCGCGCGCGTGACTCAGCGCTCGTCGGGCTCGAGCACATTGATCTGCCGCGAGACGCGGCCGGCGTCCAGCTCGGTGCTCTGCACGATCACGTAGTCGAGCGCCGCGCCGGTCGCGCTGGAGCGGTGGCGCAGGCGTGCCCGGCGCACGATCCGCCCGCCGGCGGCCTGGTCGAGCGAGAGGTTCTCGATCGTGTTCTCGTCGTAGGTGGCGAGGACGGCGCGCCAGAAGTCGAGCACCGCCGCGCGGCCGTGCAGCGGCTCGCCGTCGTGCAGCGGCGGCGGCGGGCCGTACTCGACGTCGTCGGCGAACAGCGCGAAGACGACCTCGAGATCGCCGCGGTTGAACGCGTCGCGCGCGCGGTCGAAGGCGGACTGCAGCAGCGGCCGGCGCAGCGGCTCGGGCAGGCGCCCGGCGACCCGCGCGGCGAGCGCCGCGAGCGCGGGCGCGGCGAGCTCGATCCGGTCGGCAAGGGGGCGGGCGTTGGTCGTCATTCGCACGGGCTCCCGGACGTGCAGGCCTCTACCGAGCGTGCATGCGGAAAATCCCTGATGTTGCGTACGTGCAGGCCGGTACGGTGCCGTACATGAACGGCACCGGCTCCTCGGAGATGCGCAGCCGCAGCTCCGGGTCCGGCGAGCCGGTGATCGCCGTCAGGGGACTGCGCAAGTCCTACGGCGGGCACGAGGTCGTCCGCGGAATCGATCTGGACGTGCATCACGGCGAGGTCTTCGCGTTTCTCGGCCCCAACGGCGCCGGCAAGACGACGACCGTCGAGATCCTCGAGGGCTATCGCTCGCGCAGCGGCGGCGAGGTGAGCGTGCTGGGCGAGGATCCCGCGGCGGGCGACGGCGGCTGGCGCTCGCGGATCGGGCTGGTGCTGCAGTCGTGCACGATGCCGGCCGAGCTGACGGTGCGCGAGCTGGTCGAGCTGTACGCCGGCTACTACCCGCACCCGCGGCGAGCTGCGGAGACGATCGAGCTCGTCGGCCTGGCGGAGCAAGCGCGACGCGCGCACCAACCAGCTCTCGGGCGGGCAGCTGCGGCGCCTCGACGTCGCGCTCGCGCTGATCGGCGATCCGGAGCTGGTGTTCCTCGACGAGCCCACGACGGGCTTCGATCCGGCGCGCCCGCCACCACGCATGGGAGGTGATCGCCAACCTGCGCGAGCTCGGCAAGACGATCTTCCTGACGACCCACTACATGGACGAGGCGCAGAAGCTCGCCGACCGCGTGGCGGTGATCGTCGCGGGGGAGATCGTCGCCGAGGGCACGCCGGACGACGCTCGGCGGGCGCGACCGCGAGCTCAGCGACATCGCGTTCACGCTGCCCGCGGGCGTCGAGGTCTCGCAGCTGCCGGCGGCGCTGGCGGCGGCCGCGCACTTGCGCGAGGACCGCCGCGTGCACATGAGCGTGCGCGAGCCCGCGCGCTCGCTGCACGAGCTGGCCGGCTGGGCGCTCGAGCGCGGCGACGACCTGGGCGACCTGACGGTCGGGCGCCCGACGCTCGAGGACATCTACCTGCGGCTCACCGAAGGGCAGGAGCAGGGCGATGACAGGCTCTCTGAGCGGCGCGGGCCGTGTTCGCGCACCAGTTCCGCTCGGACCTCGCGCGCTTCTGGCGCAACCCCCAGTCGCGCTACTTCACGGTGCTGATGCCGATCGTGTTCCTGGTGATCTTCGCGACGATCTTCAAAGGCACCACCGTCGTCGACGGCCGGCGGATCACCATCACCACCTTCTACGTGCCGGGGATCATGGCCCTCGGGATCATCTCGGCGACGTTCGTCAACCTCACCCAGACGTCGTCACCCAGCGCGAGAACGGCGAGTTCAAGCGCCTGCGCGGCACGCCGCTGCCCGCGGGCGTCATGATCGGAAGTCGCGCCGTCGTGGGCGTCGTGGTCGCCGCCGCGCTCGTCGGCGCTGCTGCTGCTGATGGGCAAGCTCGTCTACAACGTGCGCATCCCGGGCTCGACGATGCTCGGGCTAGTCGTCGACCGTCGTCGTCGGCGCGGCGGCCTTCTCCTGCATCGCCTTCGCGGTCTCCACGCGCATCTCCAACGCCGAAGCGGCGGCGCCCGCGATCAACATCACCGTGCTGCCGCTGTACTTCATCTCCGGCGTGTTCGTCCCCGAAAGCCAGATCCCGAGGGTCCTGCGCGACATCGCCACCGTCTTTCCCATCCGCCACCTCGCGCAGGCGCTGCGAGGCACGATCACGCACACGCAGGGGTCCGGCATCGCGGCCGGCGACCTGCTGATCATCGCCGGCTGGGGGGTTGTCGCGCTGCTGGTCGCCGCGCGCACGTTCCAGTGGTCGCCGCGCGGGGACTGAGCTCTAGGCGCGTTCCGCCGGTCGGCAGCCGGTGCGAGGCCTGCCCCACAGATAGCTCAGCACGCACCCCAGCGCGAACACGGCCACCACGAGCAGCACTGGGCCGGAGTCCTCGACGAGCGCGCCGACGACGCCCGCGGCGAGGCCGCCGGCGAGCGCCGCGAGCCAGGCCGGGTCGCTGCCGACAGGCGCCAGCAGGCGCGTGCGCGAGCGCACGGCGACGCCGGCGCACACGAGCGCGATGCCGGTCGCCACGGGCATCATGTGGTTGCGCAGCTCCTCCCACGCGGCGCGGTAGCGCCGCACGATCAGATCGCGAACGTCGCCGGCGGAGCGCGCGTGCAGCACGCTGCCGGTGAAGTGGCCGGTGCCGTGCGCCGTGGCGAGGTCGATCGCCGCCAGCGCGACGAGCGCGGCGACGGGGCTGACCAGCACGATCAGCGCCCGCCTGCGCGTAAGCGCGCCGGGGACGAGCATGGCGACGGCGAGCGCGAATCCGAAGCTGACGAGGATCGCGCCGCCGACGCCCGCGCCGATCCGCGCCGATCCCTCCACGACGGCCAGCACCGCGCCCGCGCCCGCCATCGCGAGCGCCGCGCGGCGACCGCGCGTCGACGGGTACAGCGCGGCGGCGACGGCCGCCAGCGCGAGCACCGCCAGACCCGACTTGAGCTCGTTGCCGATCCCGTAGAAGCGCGCGCCGAGCAGCGGGTCGGGACCGAGCAGCGAGCGCATCAGCAGCTGCGTGCCCGCGAGCGCGTCGGCGCTGAGCGCGACGATCGCGACGATCGCGGGGGGCAGAAGCGCGCGCGGCCAGGGCAGGAGCGCGTCGGTGAGCGCGCCGAGCGCCATGCACGCGAGCGCGATCGTGAGGTACTCCACCGCTGCGCTCGGCTCGAGCGCCGCCGGGATCAGCACGACGACGGGCGCCCACAGCACGCCGAGCGCGCCGGTGCGCATCGCCCATGCGCGCGCGCGTGCCCGCGGCGCGGCGAGCACGAGCAGCAGCGCCCACGCGCACAGCAGGCAGCCGAGCGCCTTCAGCCGCCGCCCGGCGAGCGCGTAAAGGCGGGCCATCAGCGCGCGCAGGCTCGCCGAGCGCAGCGGGCCGTCGGTCACGATCGGCTTGCCGCGCATGTCGGCGGGGACCGCGAGGCCTAGATGGGTGAGGATCGTGGGCGCCACGTCGAATGAGGCGATCACCCCGCGCTGGTTGGTGCTCTGCGAGCTCAGCTCGCGGCCGGCGCCGCCGGGAAGGCCGCCGGCGGCGCTCCACAGCAGCTCGTTGCCGCCGGCCCGCGAGACGCGCTGGATCACGATCAGCAGCTCGCCCTGCGCGCGCGCCTCGCCGAGCGCGCGCAGGTCGGCGCGCCCTGCGGCGCCGCCGGGCAGGTCGGCCACGACGAGGCGCTCGCTGCGCAGGAGCGTGGCCACGCGCGCGAGCAGCGTCGCGGCCGCGCCCAGCGACAGCGCCGCGACGTGTCCGTCCACACCGGCGGCGAGTGCCGCGTCCGCGTTGGTGGCGCCGGCGATTCCCACGTAGCCGGCGCCGCCGGGGATCTGGCTGGCGAGGAGTCCCGGACGCAGAAGCTGCGGTGCGGCTTCGGCGCGCCTGCGCGCGGCGCGCCAGCCGGCGATCGTGGCGCCGGAGCCGGACGGCGTCGGAGACAGCGCCGGTGGGCTGGGCGTGGAATAGAAGGAGCTGGCCACGCGCGCGCCCTGGCTGATGTCGAGCAGCAGCTGCGCGCTCGAGTACCGGCCCTGGCTGGCGGACATGATTCCCACCGACAGGCCGCCGGCGCCGGCGAGCTCCGCCTCGCCGGCCGGCACGAAAGCGACCAGCGCGGTGCTCGCCGCGTGCGCTGCGGCCGCCCCGGCGGCGGGAGCGTCGGCACCGAGCGCGGCGGCGCAGAGCAGGAGGGCGAGCGCCGCCCCCCGCCGGCTTGGCCTCAGCCCTCCGCCCCCTCTGTAGCCACGCTCGCGCGCCCGCGCGTGGGAGCGCCGCCCGGTGCGGTGGCGCCGCGGCCGGGCTGCTCGGCGCCCCGCTCGCGGTGGCGGATGCCCTCGACGTTCAGCCGCGGCAGCAGCCGATCCAGCCGCGCGGGCAGCGACCAGGTGATCTTGCCGATGATGTCGAGCGTCGCGGGCAGCAGCAGGCAGCGCACGACCAGCGCGTCGAGGAACACGGCGCTCGCGAGAGACAGGCCGAACTCCTTGATGATGCGGTCTTCGCCGAGCATGAACGACAGGAACACGCACACCATGATCGCCGCCGCCGCGGTCACCACGCGCCCGGTCAGCGCGAGCCCCTCGGCGACAGCGCGGGAGCTTTCGCGCGTGTGCGTCCAGCGCTCGTGGATGCGCGAGACGAGGAACACCTCGTAGTCCATCGACAGACCGAACACGATCGCAAACAGCATCACCGGGATGAAGGACTCGATCGGGCCCTGCTGGACGCCGAACAGGCTGCCCAGCCAGCCCCACTGGAAGATCGCCACGATCACACCCAGCGACGCGCCGATGCTCAGCAGGTTCATGACGGCGGCCTGCAGCGGTATCACCAGCGAGCGAAAGACGATCATCAGCAGCAGCGCCGACAGCAGCACCACGACGCCGATGAACAGCGGCAGCTTGTGCCCGAGCGTCGTGGCGAAGTCGACCGCGCCGGCGGTCACGCCGCCGACGTACACGGATATTCCCGTGCGCTTGGCGATCGGGGGTATGACGTGTTTGCGCAGGCGCGAGACCAGCTGGGTGGTTGCGTACGCCTGCGGCGAGGAGCGCGGGTAGACGGTGATCGTCGCGACCTCGCCGTCGGGGTTGAGCTTTGCCGGCGTCACCGAAACCACCCCCGGGGTGGCGGCGATCGCGCTGCGGAGCGTTTCGACCGCCGTCTTCCCGGCGTGCGTCGGTTCAAGGAGCAGCACGCCGTTTTCGGCTGCTTCGCGCTTCGGGTTGGGGACCTTGGCCACGACCAGCAGCGGCCCGTTGAAGCCTTCGCCAAAGCCCTGCGCGAGTAGCTCGTAGGCGCGATGCGTGGTCTGGCCGGCGGGATCGTTGGACGCGTCGCTCGAGCCGAGGCGCAGCGCGGTGGCCGGTGCGGCGATCAGGAGCATCGACAGCGCGGCGACCGTCGCGATCGTCTTCGGCCGGCGCTGCACGAAAGCGCTCCAGCGAAGCCACGTGCGGCCTGCTGCGGCCGCGCCGGAGGGGGCGCCGGCCGCGGCCGCGGCCGCGGCGGTGGCAGCGGCAGTGGCGCTCTCGCCGGCCTGTGCGGCGGCCCGAGCGCGGGCGCGCGCCCGCCGGCCGCCCGCGGCCACGCGCGCGCCGGCGATCGTCAGCAGCGCCGGCAGCAGCGTCAGCGAGGCGAGCATCACCAGCAGCACGCCGATCGACGCTGAGATCGCCACGCCGTAGAGGAAGTCGACGCCGAGCAGCATCATGCCGAGCAGCGCGATCACCACCGTCGAGCCGGCGAACAGGACCGCACGGCCGGCGGTGTCGATCGCCTCCACGACCGACTCGCGCGCGTTGGCGAAGGTCGGCCCGGGGGTGGCATAGGCCTCGCGGAAGCGCGTCAGGATGAACAGCGCGTAGTCGATGCCTACGCCCAGCCCGATCATGGCGGCGAGCTCGGAGGAGAAGTTGGGCGTGTCGACCACGTGCGTGAACAGCGCGATCGCGCCGAGGCCGGTGCCGAGCCCGAACAGGGCCGTGACGATCGGCAGGCCCATCGCCGTCAGCGAGCCGAAGGTCAGAAGCAGCACGACGATCGCCGCCAGCAGCCCGACCGCTGTGGAGAGCCCGAAGCCGACCTGCTCGGTGGCCTCGATCGCCTGCCCGCCGAGCTCCACCTGCAGGCCCGGCCGCGCGGCGGCGCGGGCCACCTGCACGACGCGTTCGGGGGCGCTCTTGGGCAGCAGGTTGGCTTTCTCGTCGAACACGACCGTCGCGAACGCGATTCTGCGGTTCGTCGAGATCGACCTGCCCGCGGCGGCGCCCGCGTAGGGGCTGATCACGGTCGTGACGTGCGTCAGCTTTGCGACGCGCGCGAACATCGCGCTCATGCGCGCCCGCACCGCCGGTTCGAGCACGCTGCCCGAGCTGACCTCGTAGACGATCGTGTCGCGGTCGCCCGCCTGGGCGGGGAAGCTGCGCTGCAGCAGGTCGGCGGCGCGCTGCGCGTCGGAGTTGGGCAGCGTGAAGTTGTTGGAGTAGGAGGTGCCGGCGGACTGCGCGAAGGCGTTGACGAGGAGCAGCAACGCCAGCCAGCCGAGCACGACGTACTTGCGATGTGTTGTCGACCAGCGAGCGAGCTTCAGCATGGGTGACTCCAGGGATCGGCGGGCCGCAGGGCCGCGCGGGTGGGGGACCGCTCACCCAAGGGTAGCCACCCCGTCAGTTGACGCTCGGATCGAGCGGCATGCGCGCGATCAGCGCGTAGCTGCCGCCCATGCGCGTGAGCACGTCGCTCCACAGCTCCTCGGGATCCTCGGTGAAGACGTCCTGCGGCTGGGCGGGGTGCGTGATCCAGTCGCCGTCGGCGAGCTCCGCGTCGAGCTGTCCCCGGCCCCAGCCGGCGTGCCCGGCGAACACCCGCCGGCGCTCCGTGCCCGCCGTCAGCTGCTCGACGCTCACGTCGGGCGCAGGAAAGCCGATGCGTCCCAGCACCAGCACCCCGACGAGCGAGGGCTCGAGGAACTCGGCCAGGAACACGACCGAGCTCGAGAGCACGGGGCCGCCCACGTACACCCTGTCCAGCGCTCCCAGGTCGCGCAGCTGCGGCACGGCCTCGCCCACGGTGGTGGTGGAGGGGCGGTTGAGCACCACGCCCATCGCCCCGTCCTTGTTGTGCACGCCGATCAGCACCACCGTGCGCACGAAGTTCGGGTCGAGCAGCGTGGGCGAGGCGAGCAGCAGCTGGCCGGCGAGCGATTCGGACATCGTCCCGTGAGGCTAGCTATCCGGCGGAGAAGATCTCCAACGTGCCCGTGAGCTTGTGTTCGTTGGCGTTGCCCTCGGGCTCCACGACGTGCCCGTCGACCACGATCGGGCTGTTCCAGTGACCGCCTTCGCCGGTGAGCCTGGCGATCGGTCGTGGCGAGGAGGGCCGGTACACGTAGATGCCGCCGCCCGACGGGTCGTACACGTAGAGCAGGCCGCCGGCCATGACCGGGCTCGTCCCCGGGTTGGGCGCTTCCCACGCCCGGTACAGCCGTCCACCGCGCAGGACGTAGGCGGCGGTCGCGCGTTCGTCGGCGACGAACACCGTCGTGTGCCCGCCCCGGCGCCAGACGGCCGGAGCGGTGAACAGCTCTCCGCCTGCAG
The DNA here is from genome assembly GCA_963756205.1 of uncultured Solirubrobacteraceae bacterium. Classification (GTDB taxonomy): domain Bacteria; phylum Actinomycetota; class Thermoleophilia; order Solirubrobacterales; family Solirubrobacteraceae; genus Palsa-744. The sequence continues at coordinate 384,151 of CAVWMU010000002.1, read as the reverse complement.
GTATCGAAAGCCGCTGGACTTCACCGCCGAGCGGGTGCAGGCGGGCGCGCGCGCCGGACGGAGGGTGGCCGTCCAGGCGCGAGAGCACGAGCACGCGCATGATCCCGTCCTTGCCGGCGAGCACGACGCGGTTTTCGCCGAGCAGCGCGGGGGCGCTCGAGCCGAGGTCGATGTCGCCGTCGTTGAGTTCTTCCTGGTTGGTCGGCGTGAAGGCTTGGCGCAGGCTCAGGCTGGGGAAATTGAGCTCGAGCACGCTGTCGCCGAAGTTCGTGGTGCCGTTCCACGGGCCGTTGCCGGTGTCGATCAGGATGCGCCCGCCCGGCTCGACGACCGCGCCGCCGCGCGAGAGGATCGCGGAGTCGCTGGCCGGGCACGTGCTCGGAACCTGCAGTTCGCGGCGGTTGGCGCAGAGCGTGTTGAAGACGCTGAGCAGGCGGCCGCTGGCGCGGTCGATCAGGACCACGTGGCCCTGGTAGGGAGGGGCATCGCCGAGGTAGCCGCCGGTGGCGACGACGATGTCGGGGCCGTCGATGTTGAGGGCGGCGCCGAGCTTCTCGTGGACGGGTTCGAGCGTGACCCTCGCGGGCCAGGAGCCTTCGCGGTCCTCGCTGCCGTCGGCGAGCGAGAGCTTGTGGATCAGCCCGTTCGGCGAGGCGGCGTACACGAACAGCCGATCAGGGTCGGCGAGCGGGCTCGCGACGGTGATCTGCGCGCCGCCAGCCCATTTGCTGTAGCCGGGCGGCGTGAACGTCCACAGGATCCGGCCGCTGTCGGCGTCGATCGCGAGCGTCCTGCCGTACGTGGTGGTCACGACGATCGCGTCGTGAACGGCGCCGTCGACGGTGACGCCGTGCAGGTAGATCGGCGAGGAGTCGACGGTGCCCGGCAGCGCGACGGTGAAGTGGCGCAGGTGCGCGACGTTAGCGCGCGTGATGCCGGTGGCGAGCTCGCTCACGTCGCTGCGCTGCGGATCGAGCCCGAACTCGGGCCAGTCGAGCAGCTCGGAGGCGGAGGCGCGCGTCGCGGAGGGGATCGCGGCGACGCTCACGGTCGGCGTGTGCACGTCGGCCGTGACGGCCGTGCTGCCGCAAGCGCCCAGCAGCGCGCACGCCACCGCCGGGAGTCCCAGGCGGATCAGGCTGCGGGCGCGCATCCGGTGAGGTTCTAGCGCATCCTTCGCTAGGGTGACGAGCATGGCCAAGAAACCGCGGTTGGGCGAGCAGGCGCCCGACTTCGAGCTCCCGGGCACGGGCGGCCCGTTCAAGCTCTCCGAGCACCGCGGCGAGCGCGTGGTGCTGCTGTTCTATCCCGGTGACAACACCCCCGTCTGCACGAAACAGTTCTGCTCCTATCGCGACCGCGGCGGCGACTTCGCGGCGCTGGACGCGACCGTCGTGGGCATCTCCGCGCAGGACCTCGCCTCGCACGAGGCGTTCGTCGCCAAGCACGCGCTGAACGTGCCGCTGCTGGCGGACGTCGAGAAGGAGGTGGCGCGCAAGTACGACGCCGTGAACGCCCTCGGTGTCAAGCGCGCGGTGATCGTGATCGACGAGCAGGGCGTAGTGCGCCACCGCCACGACCACCTGCTGGGGCTCGACTACCAGTCGGTGGACGAGCTGAAGGCGGTGCTGGATGCGCTGCCGGGAGCTGGCTGAAGGCAAGCTCCAGCCGGCCTGACGAGCGCGCAAGTGACACATTCCGTTTTCGTGGTCGACACGGTCGCCCCGTGTTGCCGCCTCGTTGAACAAGGCTGACCCCGAGTTGGACGATCGACCGTGGGGATATGCTCGTCGTGCGGTAAGAGCAGGGCTGGTCAGCCAAGCGAGGCGGCGACCTGCTCTAGCAGTTTCATTTGCTCCTCCAGGACCATCTCTATGCCAGAGTTGAGAGCCGCATCGCGCGCTTCCGAGCTCGGGAGCTCCATGAGCAGCGTGAGCCTCGTGCGCCCGTCAACCTTGGTGAACACCACCGTGCTCACCGATTCGCCTCCCGCGACCTCGTTGCGCTCTGTCGAGACGATCCGCTCGTCCGGAACGATCTCGCGGTACTCGGCGTGAAAGGCTGATTGGAGGCCGTCCTTCTCGACTAGTACGTACCGCCACTCGCCGCCGACCCGCAGGTCGATCTCGGCACTCCTGACCGTCCCGCGGCTCCCGCCCCACCACTGCTTGACCAACTCGGGCGTGGTCCATGCCGTATACACGAGGTCCGTGGGTGCGTCGAGGTCTCGCACGATCAGGATCTGCTTGTCCGCATGGCGCCGGGATAGATGTTCGCCGCCGAACGAAAGCGGGATAGCCTCGACGACGCCTACCGTCATTTCGAGCGATCTTCTAAATAAGGGTTTCGACCCTACAGGGTCCGCCGTCGCTAGGAGCGGCGTCGTCTGAGGGCGTGGAGCTCGGGCTTGGCTGTGCTGGGGCGCTCGCTCAGAGCCTGCGCGGTGTTGGAGCGTGGCTGGCTATTCGGCGATAACGATGTGGCCGGTTTCGTCGAGGGCGGCGCAGAAGGTTTCTGATGTGCAGGAGACCGTGCGGAGCTCGCCGCCTTCGGTGTCGATCGCGTCTGGTTTGCTCCAAGTGCTGCCGTTGAAGGTGAGTGCCTCGCCGCCTTCGTCGACTGCGACGCAGAAGGTGGTGGAGACGCACGAGACGGAGCGGAGAGCGAACTTTTCGGGCTCTAGGTTTCCTTTGTACTTCTTCCAGGTGCTGCCGTTGAAGTGCAGGGCGTGGCCCTTTTCGTCGACCGCCACGCAGAACGACGAGGACACGCACGACACTCCGTAGATGCGGGTGTTGCGCCCGTCGATCCGGCGCACGGCGCTCCAGGTGCTGCCGTTCCAGGTCTCCGCCCGGCCCTCCGCGCCCACGGCGGCGCAGAACGTGGATGACGTGCAGGACACCGACTCGAACAACGCTTGGGGAACCTTCATTTCTTGGCTCCACGAGCTGCCGTTGAACGTGGACGCCGCCCCGAAGAAGCTCACGGCCATGCAGAAGGACGACGATGAACAGGACACCTCGTTCAGTCCTTCGACCGGGATCGTTACCGGGGAGCTCCAAGAGCTGCCGTTGAACGTGTAGGCATGACTGTCGCGGCCCCTGCCGCTCAGCGCGACGCAGAACGTTTCCGAGGCGCACGAGAGCCCGTCGATCGCGGGTTCACCGGGGGTCGGCGCCGGGGCGCTCCATTCGCTACCGTCGTAGCTGAAAGAGCGCCCGACACCGTCAAAGCCCGTGCAGAACGTGCTCGACGTGCACGACAGGTCTTCCCCAGTGCCGGCGCCGCCGAGCAGGGTCTTGGGCGACCAAGAGCTGCCGTTGAACGTAACCGCGCCGGAGGCACCGTCACTAGCCGCACAGAACGATTCCGAAGGGCATGACACCGAGTCCATCGCAGCGCCACCGTCAACGGTGCCTCCTTCGATCCATTCGCCGCCGTTGAAGGCGAGCGTCCTGCCTTGTTCACCGACCGCGACGCAGTCGCTCGAGGAGGCACAGGAGACAGACGTAAAAGTTCCCGAGCGTTCCTTCGGCGTGCTCCAAGAGCTGCCGTTGTACGTCGCTACCCACGTCGTACTGAAGTTCCGGCCAACGGCGGCACAGAACGATGCCGAGGTGCAGGAGACCGAGTCAAGGAAGGCGTTGGTTCCGACCGTGACCGGTGCGCTCCAGGAGACACCGTTGAAGGTTACGGCTTCGCCGAAGATCGTCATCGCTACACAGAAAGACGAGGACGCGCAGGACACCGAGTTGAGCCAGAGGCCCTTGCCGAGTTCGACCGGGGTGCTCCAGGTGCTGCCATTGAAGGTCTGTGCGAACCCTGCCGCGACCCCGCCATTTTTCGCGTGGGTATAGCCGACCGCTACGCAGAACTCCGAGGATGGGCAGGAGACATGGCTCATCGACTCCAACGCGCCGCCGGGTTCAAAGAGCCCTTCCCGTGTGGTCCAGGTGCTGCCGTTGAACGTCGCTACCTGCCCGAACTGCCCGGTGGCCGCGCAGAAGGATTCCGAGGTGCATGACACTGAGGTCGGATCGGCCATTTCGTTGAGCGGGCTCGACGTGTTGATCTTGCTCGGGGTGCTCCACGAGCTGCCGTTGTATGTCTCGGCTTCGCCCGCGTGGTCACCGGAGCCGCCGACCGCGACGCAGAAGGATTCCGAAGCACACGAGAGCGCGTGGACCGGGAACGCGGGATCGACCAGGATCGGTGGGGACCAAGTCAGCGCGCTGGCTGCCTGGGTCGCGCTGGCGAGCACCACGCCGAGAGCGACGACGAGCAGCGCCACACCGAGCGTCGCTCGACGTGGCGCACGCGCCTGGAGCCCGGCATCCGTAACCGTCGACCCAGCACGCAGCGCCATTGCGGTCTCCCTCGTTCGCCTCCAAGCTGGGGCCGGGCCACAAAACGGCCGGCTCCCTAACACGGCTTATATCACCTGCCCGGGCGCCCGTCAAACACGCTCACGCGCTCGTAACAGTGGACGGTTGTTACTTACAGGTGAGCAGGTTCCGAACCCGATTGCGCCGAGCCGTCAGTGAGAGTATGTTGTGCCTGTCTGGTCGCAAACGGCGGGGTATGGAGGATGCGGCCTCGTTGGAGCTGTCGGAGGGGAGCGGAGATGGAGCTTCGGGGGAAACCACGCGGAGGACGCGCACAAAGGGCGCCGGTGCGCCTTTGCGCTTCGCAACGCCGGCTGGCCGCTCTGCTGTTGTTGGCGGTGGCGATTGGGGTGCCAGCTGCCGGCGCTTCGGCGTCGACGCTCTCCCGCGGCAGGGCGACGAGCAGATCCTCAGGCGCTGACGTGCGTGCGGCGAGTCTGCGGGCGTTGATGCGCGACGTGCATGAGGAGAGCCGCATCTCGCTGGCCAGATCCTCGACGACGCCGTACTGGGCGTGTCCTGAATCCTTCTGCGACGCGATCGTCGACCCAGAGCCGGTGAGGAGCACTCGTGCTGGCCGGGTGCGGTTCGCGATGCCCGACACTGGGACCCTTCTTGAAGGGGGCGGGGAAGGCGGCGGGATCGACCCGCAAGAACTTCAGTCGGCCTATGACACTCCCGCCTCGGGCGGGGAAGGCCAGACGGTGGCGTTGATCGAGGCTTACAGCTACAAGGCCGCGGAAAAGGATCTCGCGAAATACAGGGCACGCTACGGGCTACCAGCCTGCACGAAGAAGGGCAGCTGCTTTCGCCACCTGAACGCCCAGGGCGGAAAGCCTCACAACCGCAACGGGAACGCGGGCTGGGAAACCGAGACCGCGCTCGACCTGGACATGGTTTCCTCGGCGTGCCCGCACTGCCACATCCTGCTCATCGACGAAGCCGTGACGTTGAAAGAACTCGGCGAAGCGGTCGACACCGCGGTGGCGCAGGGCGCGACCGTGGTCTCCAACAGCTACGGGCTGCCCGAAGAAGGCTGCGACGCGGAATGCGAAGCGGCGTTCCCGGCCTATGACCATCCGGGTGTGATGATCATGGCCTCCGCGGGAGATCACGGCTATGACAACTACCAGGAGAACGACGCGTCAACGAACTATCCCGCTTCGCTGCCGTCCGTCGTCGCGGTTGGCGGGACGAGCCTGAAAAAGGCCGCGAACGAACGCGGCTGGAGCGAGGAAGTGTGGGGCGAACCCGGACGCGGCGTCGGCACCGGGAGCGGCTGCGCGTCTGCGCGAGTCGGAGCGAAGCCGGCCTGGCAGGCCGACACCGGCTGCACGGGACGCTCCGACAACGACGTCGCTGCCGTGGGGGCGTGCATCACACCGGTGTCGGTCTACGCGTCGGTGGAAGGTGGCTGGCTGCTGGTGTGCGGTACGAGCGTGAGCTCGCCGCTGGTGGCCGGGATCGAGGCGCACGCCGACGTGTTCGCGCGCTCGCTGCCGGGCGCGGACGCCTTCTACCACGACCCCTCGGCCCTTTTTGACGTGACCTCGGGCAGCAACGGCTTGTGCACCTCCCCGCCGGGCTATGAAGATCTCTGCAACGCCGGCATCGGCTGGGACGGGCCGACCGGCAACGGCACCCCCGACGGGCCGCTCGAGCTGACGGGCCTCGCGCCGAACGCGCACACCGAACCCGCGAGCGCCGTGAGCGGCACCGGCGCGACCCTCAACGGCAAGATCGAAGCGAACGGCCTGCCGACCACCTACCGCTTCGAATACGGGACCAGCACCGGCTACGGCTCGACGGCCCCCTCACCGGAAGGCTCAGCCGGCTCAGGCACCGCCCCACAGACCGTCAGCACCACCGTCGTAGGCCTACGGCCCGAAGCCATCTACCACTACCGGGTCGTCGCGACGAACAGCGACGGCACGACCTACGGCACTGACCAGGAGTTCGACACCGCGGCGCCTGTCGTGACGGAAGTCTCGCCGGACGCCGGCGGCCGTGCGGGCTACCGGCCGGTGCAGATCACCGGCGCGAACTTCGTGGACGTGACCGGCGTTTCGTTCGGGTCGACCAGCACCTCCTTCACTGTCAACTCGCCGACATCGATCACCGCCAACGTCCCCGTCGGCGAAGCCGAAGGTGCAGAGACCGTGACGGTGAGCACGCCCGTAGGGTCCAGCACCGGTGGCCCCGGCGACGAGTACACCTACACGCTAGGCGACCTGCTCGCCTGGGGGCTCGACGAGGGCGACCTCGGACGCGGCTGGACCGGAAGCTACAGCGACGTCCCGGTCGAAGTGCTCGGCGAACTACCCGAAGTCAAGGGCCTGGCAGCCAACAGCGTTGGCAGTGCCGCGCTGCTCGCCGACGGCGAAGTAATTAGCTGGGGAGAAGGCCGCGACGGCGACCTCGGCGACGGCCGCTCCGGGCTACAGGACACCCCCGTGAAGGTCTGCGCAGTCGGCGTCAGCGAATGCCCCGAGGGTCCCTACCTGCAGGGAGTCACGCAGATCGTGGACGGCTACGCCTACACACTCGCGCTGCTCGAAACCGGCACCGTCGTCGGGTGGGGCAGAGACAGGATGGGCCAGCTCGGCGGCGGGCAACCCGCATCGGTCGCCGGCCTACCCACCCCAGTGGCGGTGTGCGCGGTCGTCGAAGAACCCTGCAGCCCCGAAAACCTGCTCAAAGAAGTCTCCGAGCTCGCGGCCGGTCACGAAACGAGCTACGCGCTACTCAAAAACGGGACCGTGGAGGCCTGGGGCGCCAACGGCCTGGAAGGCGCGCTCGGTGACAGCAAAGCGGCCCGCGAAGAATACAGCCCGGCAGCGGTAGCCGTGACAGGCCTGACCGGCGTCACGTCGATCGCGGCAGACGGCCACGGTGGCCTCGCGGTCCTCGCGGATGGCGCCGTCGACTCCTGGGGCTCAAACGAATACGGCACGCTCGGCAACGGGTCATCGGCAGAACAGAGCGATGTGCCCGTGCCCGTCTGCTCCGGCGCCGGCAAGCACAACTGCGAGACGACCCTAGGCGAAGTAAGCACCGTCTACGCAACCAACAACACCAGCTACGCCATCCTGAAAAACGGGTCCGTGATGGCCTGGGGCTCCAACAACAGCAACCGGCTCGGCGACCCAGGCCATGCTGCAGGCCCCGAAACATGCAAGATCGGCATCGAACAGGAAAAGGAACCCTGCAGCAAAACACCGGTCCAGGTAGACATCACCGAAGTCAGCCAGCTCGCGGCCGGCCAAGGCGCCACCAACATCCTCGCTCTGCTGAAGGACGGCGAACTCGTGACATGGGGCCCCGGGGAAGACGGCGACCTCGGTGCCGGCCACCACGAAGTCTTCGGCACCGCCACACCACAACACATCTGCGCCGCCTACTCCAGCCAGCCCTGCCCCCCCGGCCCCTACCTCACCGGCGAAATACTCGCCATCGCCACCGGCGGCAGCCACGACCTCATCTACGACCGACACTAACCCCGAATCGTGCAGTAAGGAAGTCGATGCGTCCGCCGGCCGGTGCGTGGTTGAGGACTGAGCTGTCGTGACGCATGCTGGCGAGACGGTGCTAGCGAGTGCATTCTTCGCGCGCCCCGCCTTCGCCGAGTGCCGTGGAGCTTCGAGGCTCGCTCTCCACCGTGCCGTTCGAGTTTGACGTGACGAACGGCTATCCGTACTGCCGAGCGCGCCCGCCGCGGCCGCTCAGATCGAGCGCTGCTCGACCAGCCGTCTGCGCAGCAGCGGGTTGAGGATGCGGTAGTGGCCGCGGCCGGTGCGCTCGATCAGCCCGCCGTCCTGCAGCTTCTTGAGCGCGCGGTCGGCGTCGCCGCGGTGCATGCCCTCGGTGAGCGTGCCTCCGACGGCGACGCGGCGTGCGATCTTGAGCGCCTGGCGGTGGCTCGAGCGGATCTTCTCGACGAGCTGGTCGAGCAGCGCGCTGTCGCCGTGGTAGGCGGCGTCGTAGCCCTGCAGTACGAGCGCGTGGTCGATCGTGCGACGGTCCAACAGCACGCTGAGGAGGTGTGTCTGCTGTGCGATCAGCATCGTCACCCGGGGGTGCAGCTCCCCGAGCGAGACGATGCTGTCCAGCGCGTCGGCTGCGATCTCGCAGTCGTCGGCGGCGAAGCGCTCGCGCAATCCTGCGCGCCAGTCCTCCGCGGCTATCGGACGCAGCGCGTAGAAGCTGCCGAAGCCGCTGAGCGCGCGATCCTGTGGCGAGAAGAGATCGCGCATCACGTGCTCGATGCTGCCCGCGAACAGGTAGGAGACCTGTGTGGAGCGCTGGAAGACGGCGCGCATCCGCTTGGTCAGCGCATCGGGGTCGCCGTAGGGACGCCGCTCACCGGCAACCTCCTGGAACTCGTCGAAGAACACCACGCAGCGGCGCCCGTCGGCGAGCGCCGCGCGCTGTGGAAGCTCCAGCGCCTGCGCGAGCGCCCGCTGCGGGTCTTCCGCGGCGAGCCCCGGGGTCAGCGCCAGCTCGACGGCGTCCCCGAGCTGGCCCTTCAGCTTCATCACCGCCGCCCCCTGCGCAACGCTCAGCGCCTGCCGGCCGAGATGGCGCGCCTTGGGCAGCAGCTTGCGCAAGGCCGGACGGTTGCTCAGCACCGCCCTCACCAGAGCCTCGGCGAGCTCCGCGTCGTCGGCGATCGCGAACAGGTCCACCGCCGCCACGTACAGCCCGCGGGCGCGCACCCGCGTAAGGGCCGCCTCGCAGACGCTCGTCTTGCCGGTGCGCCTGGGCCCCGCCATCACCAGATTGGTGCCGTTCTCCAGCGCCGCGGCCACTTGGCGCACGTCCTCCGCGCGGCCGATCATCTGGCTCGCGGGGATCGGCTCGTCGGTCGGGAACAGCTCGCCGCTGGCCTGGCGGCGCTTCGCTTGTACACCGCTCATGTAAGCATTGTACACATATATTGCGTACATCTAGAGCGGGAGGCCTGCGCCCGCGGCGAGCTCTGGCGGGCACCGGGGCTGCGCTCGGGCTCCCGGCGACCCGTGATCGCGGTTTACACGCAATCCGTGAGCAAAGTACACATTTCATGTGTACAGGCGTTTGGCTTCGATCCGAGCCAGGCACGCCAGCTGAGTCGCCGGTGGCGGCCACCGGCGCCGTTCAGCCCGCCCCCAGCGACGCCGCCTCGAGCTCGCCGCCGGGCCGCTCGGCGGCGGCGCGGGCGGCGTAGAGCTCGGCAAGCTCGAGCTGCAGGTTGCGCGGCTCTTCATCGGGCGCCACCGAGCGCCGGTGCCAGACGCCCTCGCCGTCGAGGTCCCACGAGCTCTGGTTGTCGGCGAAGCCGCGCTGCAGCGTGTCGAGCAGCTCCGCACGCAGCTCCGCGGACTCGATCGGCACCGCCAGCTCGACGCGGTGGTCGAGGTTGCGCGGCATCAGGTCGGCGGAGGCGATGTAGACGGTGTGCTCGCCTTCGCGCTCGAAGGCGTAGACGCGCGAGTGCTCGAGCAGCCGCCCGACGATCGAGACGACCCTGATGTTCTCGGAGATGCCCGGCAGCCCGGGGCGCAGGCAGCAGATGCCGCGCACGCCCAGGTCCACGCGCACACCCGCCTGCGAGGCGGCGTACAGAGCGCGGATGCAGCGGCCGTCGACGAGCGAGTTCATCTTCATGGCGATCCGCGCCGGGCGCTCCGGCGAGTGGGCGGCGATCGTGCGCTCGATCTGCTCGATGATGCCCTCGCGCAGGTGGTCGGGGGCCATCAGCACCTTGCGGTAATGCAGCGGGCGCCCGTAGCCGGTGAGGTAGTTGAACATGTCGGCGACGTCCGCGCCGATCTGCTCGTCGGTGGTGAACAGGCCGAAGTCGGTGTACAGCCGCGCGGTGGCCGAGTGGTAGTTGCCGGTGCCGATGTGCACGTAGTTGCGCACGCCGTCGCCCTCGCGGCGCACGACCAGCACGCACTTGGCGTGCGTCTTCAGCGCAGGCTGGCCATACACCACGTGCACGCCCGCCTCCTCCAACGCCTTGGCCCAGTGGATGTTCATGCGCTCGTCGAAGCGCGCCTGCAGCTCGACGAGCGCGACCGCCTGCTTGCCGCGCTCGGTGGCGTCGATCAACGCGGGCACCAGCGGCGAGTCGTCGCTGGTGCGATACACGGTCTGCTTGATCGCGAGCACGTTGGGGTCGGCGACGGCCTGCTCGACGAAGCGCTCGACCGACGTGGAGAAGGACACGTACGGGTGGTGCACGAGCAGATCGCCTTCGCGCATCGCGCCGAGCACGTCCGGGCGCTCGCCCTCGCGCCGAAGCAGGCGCGGATGCGTGATCCCGGTGAGCGGCTCCTCGCGCAGCTCGGCGTGGCCGGGGAGCCGCACGATCTGCCACAGCGCGCCCATGTCCAGCAGGCCGTCCACGGGGTAGACCTCCTCCTCCTGCACACCCAGGAGGTTGGCGAGCGCCTCGCGCAGCTGCTCGGAGCAGTGCGCGCCGACCTCGACGCGCACGACCTCGCCGAAGCGCCTGCGGCGCAGCTCGTCCTCGACCGCCTGCAGCAGGTCGGCGGCGTCGTCTGAGACCTCCAGGTCGGCGTCGCGGGTCACGCGGAAGACGTCGTAGTCGGCGATCTCCATGCCGGGGAACAGCGCGTCGAGGTGGTGGGCGATCACGTCCTCGAGCGGCACCAGCAGCGCGGGCTCGGGCGCGGGCTGCTTGAGCGTGACGAAGCGCGGCAGGATCTCCGTGGGGACCTTCACGCGCGCGAACACCGTCTGCTCGCTGATCGGGTCGCGCACGAGCACGGCGAGGCTGAGCGACAGGTTTGAGATGTAGGGGAACGGGCGTCCGGGCGCGACCGCGAGCGGCGTGAGCGCCGGGAAGATCGCCTTCTGAAAGTGCCTGGCGAGCTCCGCGCGGCGATCGTCGTCGAGGTCGCTCACGCCCACCACGCGGACGTCGTGCCCGGCGAGCGCCGGGCGCAGCCTGCCTTCGAAGCAGTCGGTCAGCCGCCGGCTCATCTCCAGCACACGCTCGCGGATCAGCGCGATCGTCTCGGAGGGGATCAGCCCGTCCTGGGTCGGGTTCTCCACGCCGGCGTCGATCTGGTCGCGCAGGCCGGCGACGCGCACCATGTAGTACTCGTCGAGGTTGGTCGTGTAGATCGCGCAGAACTTGACCCGCTCGAGCAGCGGCACGCGCTCGTCCTCGGCGAGCTGCAGCACGCGGTCGTTGAAGTCAAGCCAGGAGAGCTCGCGGTTGAGGTACAGCGACGGGTCCGAGAGCGACGCGTCCGCGCCGCCGTCAGGCGTGGTCATGGCCGCCGCTCGCGCGTCTCGGTTGTGCTCGCGATCGTCGTTCATACCGGCCTCAAGCTACCGCAGAAGCGGGGCGAGCCCAGCCCGGATCGCCTCGCCGAGTCCTTAAGAATCCGGCTCGACGGCGACACCTATCTCATTTTCGGGAGACACGTTCGCTCTCACCTTCGTACAGCCCGGCTGGCGCCGGTCACCACAGCCGCCGTCTCTCAAAGTGTGTCGATCGGCACGCCGATGATGTTCAGCCGGCGAGTCAAGCCGTCCAGCGCGAAGCGGCGCAGCTCCTCCGTCGAGGCGCCGAGGACGGACGCGTCGGCTCCGGCGGGCGGCGTCAGCGACTCCGCGACGGCGGGCAGCAGCTCGCGCAGCGTCCCGCGCACGACGTCGCCCATTGCGCCATCCTCTGCGACGGACCTGCGCAGGAACCAGATGCCGTAGCCGATGTGGCGGTGCTCGTCGTGGTGGATCCTGGTGTAGCCGGCGACGAACCCCGGCAGCAGGCCCTCGCGCTCCAGGAGGCGGGTGGCGAACTCGAACGTCGTCAGTCCGAGCGTCGCCTCGAGGATGAGGTGGTAGATCGTCACGAACGCGACCTTCGCGGCGAGATCGGCGGGATTCGCAACGAGGCGTTCGTGGGCTGCGACGAGCTTGTCGTCGAAGATCGTCCTGAACGCGGGGGAGACCTGCTCGCGGGCGCGCTGCACGTGCGCGGCGATCACGGAGGGCTCGGCGACGACCTCGTCTTGGAAGCGCGCGTAGAACTGCATGTGCCTGGCCTCGTCGACCTGCTGGGTGGCCAGGTAGGCGACTTCCTCCTCGCTGCCGTCGGCGCCGACGAGTCCGGAGAACTTCGTGGTGATGCGCTCCTCGGCGACCATCAGCGAGCCGAGGACGAACGAAACGAGCGAGCGGTCCTCCATCGCCGCCCACTGCTCGCGGTCGCGTGAGAGGTCGATCTCCCACGGGTTCCACTGGCTCTCCTCCCAGCGGCGGTAGAGCGCCTGCGGGTCGTGCAGGTGAAGCTCGTGCGCGGCGGCGCTCATACGGCCGCTCCGGTCGGCTTGCGCGCGCGTACGATCGCCGACGCTGCTTGCGCGTGGACGCGATGCGTCTCGCGGATCTCGACATCCACCAGGCCCGCGTCGGCGAGCGCCTGCTCGAGCTCCCGCTCGGTCAGCGCTCCGGCGATGCAGCCGGTCCACTTCTGCATGTCGGCGCGGGTCTCATCGTCCATGTTCTCGTCCGCGATCACGTCGGAGATGGCGAAGCGCCCGCCCGGACGCAGCACTCGCGCGACCTCGCGTAGCACCCGTGGCTTGTCGCCGGAGAGGTTCAGCACGCAGTTGGAGATCACCACGTCGACGCTCGCGTCGGGCAGCGGGATCTCCTCGATGTAGCCCTTGTGGAACTCCACGTTCTCGACGCGCGCTTGCTCGGCGTTGCGGCGGGCGAGCGCGAGCATCTCGTCGGTCATGTCCAGCCCGATCGCCCTGCCCGCGGGCCCGACGCGACGGGCGGAGATGAGCACGTCGGCGCCCGCCCCGGATCCCAGGTCGAGGACGGTCTCTCCCTCCTTCAGGTCCGCGACGGCCGTCGGCACCCCGCAGCCGAGCGAGGCGGCGACCGCCGCCGGCGCCTCGACCGCCTCGCCGGACTCATACAGCGCTGCGCCGAACACCTGTCTGCCGGCGGCGTCGCCTGTTGCGAGCGCCGGCGCGCAGCAAGCCCGTGCGCTCGGCTCGCCGGCGGTCTGGCGCGCCACGACACGCGCAGCCGCGGCGTAGCGCTCGCGCACCTGCTCGCGCACGTCGCTTGCCTCTGCGGTCGTCGCGGCGTCGCAGCCGCAGCCCTCGTCATGGCCGCAGCAGTCGGCCTTGGCGCCCGGCTCGCAGCATGTGGCCTGCTGCTCGGGGGCGCAGCAGGTATCGGTGCTCGTGTCGGTCAGCGTCACGTCAGCCATGCGGACAGCTCCTTCAGCGCGTCCGGGATCACGTAGTAGTAGGCCCACAGGCCCTGTCGCTCGGAGTCCACGATCCCGGCGTCGCGCAGCTTCTTCAGGTGGTGGGAGAGCGTGGGCTGGGAGATGTCGAACAGCGGCACCAGCTCGCAGACGCAGACCTTGCCTGCGTGCTTGCGAAGCACATCCACCAGCTGCAGGCGGATCGGGTCGCCGAGCGCCTTCGCGACGTCGGCCATCCGCAGCGCGTCCTCACGCGCCACGTCGGGGTACACGACGGGCTCGCAGCAGCGCTCGCCGGCGGCGCGCTTCTGCTTGGGGGCCAGCTCCAGATCGATGGACATCGATCTACTTATATCAATAACAATCACGTCTGTCGATGTATTACGATCCGCGTCATGACGGACGCGGCTGCTCTCATCACCGACATCCACGGCAACCTGCCGGCCCTGCGTGCTGCGCTCGCGCGGATCGACGAGCTCGGCATCGAGAACGTGCTCTGCGGCGGCGATCTGGTGGGCTACGGCCCGCATCCGAACGAGGTCTGCGCGTTGATCTCAGAGCGCGAGATCCCCACTATCTACGGCAACTACGACTTCGCGATCGCGCGCGAGCAACAGGACTGCGGCTGCGCCTACATCACCCCGCACGACCGCGAGCTCGGGCAGCTCTCGGTGGACTGGACGCTCGCGCACACCAGCCGGGACGCGAAGCACTTCATGCGGAGCCTGCCGTTCGACCTGCACTTTGCGGTCGGCGAGGTCGACGTGCACCTGGTCCACGGCTCGCCGCGGAAAGTCAACGAGTACCTGTTCGAGGACAAGCCAGCACGCCTGTACGAGCGCCTCGCCGCCGCCGAGCCCGATCCGGTGCTGGTCTTCGGCCACACCCACAAACCGTGGGTGCACGAGTACGGCGGCGTGCTGTTCGTCAACTGCGGCTCGGTCGGCAAGCCCAAGGACGGCGACCCGCGGGGTGCCTTCGCCGTGCTCAGGGCGGCTGCGGAGGGCGTGGAGGTGAGCATCGAGCGTGTGGACTACGACGCCGAGGCCGTTGCCGCCGAGGTCCGCGCGGCAGGACTACCGGGCGAGCTCGCCGACAAGCTCGTGACGGGGACATGAGCCCGCCGCTGGGGCGACGCCTGCTCGCGGAGTACGTCGGCTCGGCGTTCCTCGCCGCGCTCGTGATCGGCTCTGGCATCGCCGCCCAGAGCCTGTCCCCGGGCGACGTCGGGCTCGAGCTGTTCGAGAACGCCGCGGCCACCGGCGCGGGACTGTTCGCGATCATCCTCATGTTCGGCCCGGTCTCCGGCGGGCACTTCAACCCCGTCGTCTCGTTCGTGGACGCGAGCTTCGGGGGGATGAGCCGGCGCGAGGCGATCGCCTACGCGCCCGCCCAGATCGCCGGCTGCGTGACGGGCGCGATCGTCGCGAACGCGATGTTCGCGCAGGCGCTCGTGACGATCTCCACCAAGCACCGCGCCACCGGTGCGCACCTGCTCGCCGAGGGCGTCGCGACGCTCGGCCTGATGCTGGTGATCTTCTCGCTCACGCGCACCAAACGGGGTGCCACGGCGCCCGCGGCGGTCGGCGCGTACATCGGCGCCGCCTACTTCTTCACGAGCTCGACGAGCTTCGCCAACCCCGCGATCAGTATCGGCCGCATGTTCTCGAACACGTTCGCCGGCATCGCGCCATCGTCCGTGCCGGGATACATAGCCGCGCAGATCGTCGGCGGCTTCGCGGCGATCGCGCTGCTGCGCGTCCTCTACCCAGACGTGACGCCGGAGGAGGCCGCGGAGGTCATGCTCCCGCACGGCGAGGTGGTCCCGGACGCGTTCTCAGGCACCGCCTGAGCCGCGAAAACACCGCAATTTCCGCGACCCGCTACGCTCCAGCGGAGAGGAATGGCTCGTCAGCTATGGCTACTTCGTCACGCGGAGGCCGAGCCGCATGGCACACGCACGGACGCCGAGCGCCGCCTGACCGAGCGGGGGCGCCAGCAGGCGCGTGCCGCCGGTCTCGCCATCCGGCGTCTGCAGGGGTCCTTCGACGCTGTGCTGTTCAGCCCGCGTGTGCGCGCGCGCCAGACGGCGGAGCTCGCGGCGGAGGGATGGAGCGAGGAGCAGCAGGCGCGGATGGCCGTGCACGAGCCGCTCGCGGGCGGCTTCGACGCCGCGCAGGCGCTCGATGCGATCGCCGCAGTGCCGGCGGACGGACGCCTGCTGCTGGTCGGGCACGAGCCCGACCTGTCGCGTCTGGTGGGGGAGCTCACCGGCGCGCGGGCCGATGTCAAGAAGGGGGGCCTGGCGATCGTGCGGCTAGACGTGAGTCCCGCCGACCCCGCCAGCGGTGAGCTCGTCGCACTCCTGCGGCCCCGCGAGCTCGCCCTGATCGCCGACGCGGCCGTCGCCGTCGCTGGCATCCCACTCGGCGGGGAGTGACGAGGGCACGGCGCTCGGGTCGACGACCTCGACCGATTCCGCCGCGAAGCGATAGCCGATGCCGAAGTGGGTGTGGATGTAGCGCCAGCTCGGCGAGGCCTTCTCTAGCTTCTGGCGCAGCTTGCGCACGAACACGTCCACCGAGCGATCCCCGCGCACCATCGTGTAGCCCCACAGCCGCGAGTAGATCTCCTCGCGCTCGAGCACGCGCCCCTCGGCGGCGGCGAGCAGCTCGATCAGCTCGAACTCGCGCCTGGTCAGGTCGATGCTGCGCTCGCCGACGAACGCCTGGAAGCGGTCCGAGCGGATCTCCACCTCGCCGGCGACGATCGGCGCGGTCTCGGCGCGGCTGGCGCTGCGCCGGCGCCGGCGTACCACGCTCTGCACGCGGGCGATCACTTCCTCGGGGTGGCACGGCTTGGTGATCCAGTCGTCGGCGCCCAGGCGCAGGCCGCGCACCCGCTGGGCGACGGTCGACGGGCCGGTGCACACGACGATCCCGAGCTCGGGAAGCGCCTCGCACAGCCGCTCGAGCCAACCCCAAGCCTGCGGGCCCAGCACCGCGAGGTCGACCACCAGCGCGCTCAGGCGCATCGAAACCACCTGGTCGGCCGGGACGGGGCTCGCGAGCACCCGGTGCTCCCAGGCAAGCCGGTCCAGGCGCTTGCTGAGAACCTGGATGAAGCCGCTGTCGCGATCCAGGACAGCGATGCGGAGGGATCCCGAGGCGGCGCCCGTGCCGTCAGCTGCCGCCGATGCGCCCCCCGCCTCTCCGGCGCTCACGCTTGCGCTCATCGCGGCGCAGTGTAAGCGATCGAAGCGACGCGCGCACGCTCTGCAAGCCGATGTCACAGGATCTTCACAGGCTTGCGGGCGCCCGCTCCGAGGGCTCGCGAGCGCAATTTGCGGGGCTCCCGGCGCCTCGCGGAGGCGGGCGGGGCCGCCGGGACGGCCGCGGCGCCGCGGGAGGCTCAGCCCGCGCGCGGGCCCGGCGGGCGGGGGGCGGGGAACTCCCGGAACAGGCCGGTGACCACGAACGCGACCTGCTCGCCGATGTCGACGGCGTTGTCGCCGATCCGCTCGAGCGCGCGGGCGACGAGCGTCATGTGCATCGCCCACTCGCGCGTGTCGGGATCGTCGCCGATCTCGATCGCCAGGCGGAAGATCTCGCGGTTCAGGCGATTGATCTCGCGGTCCTGGCGCACCAGGTCTTCGGCCAGCCCGACGTCGCGCGCAGCGAACGCGGCCTTCGACTGGACGACCTCCGAGCGCGCGAACGCGCCCATCTTGGCGAGCGCGTCGAGCATCTCGCGGTGCACCGGCGGCTCGTACCCGGAGAGGGGGATCAGCTTGGCGATGTTCACGCACTGGTCGCCCATGCGCTCGATGTGCTTGATCATGTGCAGCAGCGCCGCCACCAGGCGCAGGTCGCCCGCCACGGGCGCCTGCAGCGCCAGCAGCGAGAGGATGCCCTGGTGCACCTCCAGGTAGCGCCCGTCGACGCGGTCGTCGTCGGCGATCACCATCTGCGCGAGCTCGACATCCTGGTGGTGCAGCGCCTCGAGCACGCGGTCGAGCTGCTCGACGATCAGATCCAGGCCGCCGAGCGCGTTGGCCTCCAGCTCCCGGAGCTGCGCCTGGAAATGGGCGCGTCCCTGCGCGTGCGCCTCGTCGTGCGTGGCTGGGCCCACCGGCCGCTCGGTGCCCGTGGCGGCGGGGAACGCCGCGGGCGGGCGCTCGTCGCTAGCCGAACTTTCCGGTGACATATTCCTCGGTTCGCGGATCGGTGGGTTTGGTGAAGATCTCCTGGGTCGGTCCGACCTCGACGAGCTCGCCGCCGAGCATGAACGCCGTGCGGTCGGCCACGCGGGCGGCCTGCTGCATGTTGTGCGTGACGATCACGATCGTCACGCGCTGCTTGAGCTGATCGATCAGCTCCTCGATCTTCAGCGTCGCGATCGGGTCGAGCGCCGAGCAGGGCTCGTCCATCAGGATCACCTCGGGGTCGACGGCGAGCGAGCGCGCGATGCACAGGCGCTGCTGCTGGCCGCCCGACAGGCCCGCACCCGGCTCGTCGAGACGATCTGCGACCTCCTCCCACAGGCCGGCGCTGCGCAGCGCGGCCTCGACCTTGGCGTGCAGGTCGCCGCCGCGGCGCGAGCTCAGCCGCAGGTCCGGCGGCGACGTTGTCGAAGATCGACATCGTCGGGAACGGGTTGGGCTTCTGGAAGACCATGCCCGATCGGCGCGGCGCACGGCGACGACGTCGACGGACGGGTCGTACACGTCGAGGTCCTCGAGCAGCACCCGGCCCTCGGCGCGGGCGCCGGGGATCTCCTCGTGCATGCGGTTGATGCAGCGGACCATCGTCGACTTGCCGCAGCCCGACGGCCCGATGATCGCGGTGACCTCGTTGGCGCGGAACTCCAGGTCGACGCCCTTGACCTGTTCGGCGCTGCCGTAGAAGGCGCGCAGCCGCTCGAGCCTGACGCTCAGGCCGGGCTTGGCCTCGACGCCGGCCACGCGGCTCGCGGGCGCAGAGACGGTCGCGGCGGCCGTGATCCGTCGCGGGCCCTGCTGCGAGATCGCCTCGGCCGCGTTCTGCTCTGCGTCGAGCTCCGCGCGGCTCTCGGGATCCACGTCAGCCACCTCTGGGCCCGGTCGGTTGGGTGTCATGCAAGGCGACTCCTTCGCGCGATCAGACGGGCGATGAGGTTGAGGAGCAGGATCATCACGACCAGGGTGAGCGCCGCTCCCCAGGCGCGGTTGACGACCGCCGTCGTGGGGGAGGTGACGTCCTTGTAGATTTGCACAGGCAGCGAGTTCATGAACCCGCCGAGGTTGAAGCTGGTCTTCAGCGTGGCGGCCGCGGTGAACAGCAGCGGCGCGGTCTCGCCGGCGGCGCGGGCCACCGCCAGGAGCACGCCGGTGACCATCCCCGGCAGCGCGGTGGGCAGCACGATGCTGAAGATCACGCGCCAGCGCGGCGCGCCGAGCGCGAGCGCGGACTCGCGCAGCGCCGCGGGCACCAGCAGCAGGATCACCTCGGCCGAGCGGATGACGACGGGGAGCATCAGCAGCGATAGGGCGATCGAGCCCTTGTAGCCGGCGTAGGTGCTGCCGGTGCCGATGACCAGCACGATGTACACGAACAGGCCGAACACGATCGACGGCACGCCGGTGAGCACGTCGACGAAGAAGCGCACGGTGTGCGCGAACCAGCTGTGGCGGCCGTACTCGACCAGCCACACCGCGACGCCGATCCCGATCGGCACGGCGATCGCGGAGGCGAGCGCGACGATCTCGATCGTGCCGAGGATCGCGCTCTTGATGCCGCCGATGCTCGAGCCCCCGAAGAACGTGTTGCCGGTGGGGTCGGTCGTGAAGAAGCTCGTGCTCCACGCGCCGAGCCCCTTGCGCAACAGGTAGTAGACGATCAGCACGAGCGGGACGAGCGCGATCGCCGTGCCGGCGAGGATCAGCCCGTGCGCGAGGCGGTCCTTGCGCCTGCGCGCCGGGCTCAGGGCGAAGCGCGCCAGCCGCTCCGAGGATGCGCCGTGCGCGCTCATGCTCCGGCCGCCGTGTCGGCGAGCGCGGTCATGCCGCCCGCGGCCTGTGCGCCGGTCGCTCCCGTGCGCGTTCCGCGCGCCGCGCGCACGACCAGCAGCCGCGCGACGCCATTGACCAGCAGCGTCAGCACGAACAGCACCAGCCCGGCCGCGAACAGCGCCGAGCGGTGCAGGCCCTGGGCTTCGCCGAACTCGTTGGCGATGACCGCCGCGAGGCTGTAGCCCTGGGAGAACAGGTGGTCGCCGAGCCTGGGGGCGTCGCCGATCAGGATCGTCACGGCGATCGTCTCGCCGATCGCGCGGCCGAGGCCGAGCATCGCGCCGCCGACGATGCCCGAGCGGCAGTAGGGCAGCACGGCGAGGCGGATCATCTCCCAGCGCGTGGCTCCCAGGCCAAGCGCCGCCTCCTTGTGGTCGGCCGGCACCGTGCTCATCACCTCGCGGCTGATCGCGCTGACGATCGGCAGGATCATGATCGCGAGCACGAGCCCGGTGATGAAGTAGTTGGGGATCGTCACGAGGCCGCCGCCGACGAACGGGATGAACGACAGCCGGTCGGCGAGCCACTGCTCGGCGCCCTGCAGCTTCGGCGCCAGGAAGAAGATGCCCCACAGCCCGTACACGACGGAGGGCACCGCGGCGAGCAGCTCGACGAGCAGTGTCAGCGGCGCGCGCAGGCGCAGCGGGCACAGCTCTGTCGCGTATACGGCCGCGGCGACGGCCACGGGCACGCCGATCAGCAACGCGAGCGCAGAGGTGATCAGCGTCCCCACGACCAGCGGCAGCGCGCCGAAGTGTTCGGCGCCGACGTTCCAGTCGTTGCCGAGCACCAACCCGAACACGCCTTCCTTGGCGAATGCGGGGCGGGCTTCGCCGAAGAGGCGGATGAAGAAGTAGACGATCAGCGCCAGGATCAGCCCCGCGAGCGCCGTCAGCCCGTACTTGAGCGCGCGGTCGGGCAGGCGCGCGAGCGCCGAACGCGTCAGTGGTGACCGCCCGAGAGCCGAGCGGTCACCACTGGGAAGCGATGCTGCGTCCACGGCCACGTGTCTAGCGCAAACGCGGCCGCGGTGTCATGTCAGCCGATCGCCGTGCCGTTGCACTCCAGACCCGCGAGCGCTTCCTTGGACTTGGCGAGGATCGCCGAGGGCAGCGCCGCGTAGTCGGCCTTGGAGAGGATCGCCTGGCCTTCGCCGAGCCCGTATTCCAGGAACTTGACGACGCCCTTGGCAGCCGCTTCGCCGCCCGGGATGCCGGCCTTGCAGAGGTCCTTGTTGACGACGACGAACGTCTGCGAGGTGATCGGGTAGGCGCCCGCGCCGGCCGGGTCGCTGATTTTGATGCCTAGGTTCGCGGGCACCGTGATGCCTTCGGCGGCGGCGCTCGTCGAGGCGAGCGTCGGCGCGACGAAGTTGCCGGCCTTGTTCTTCACCGATGCATACGTGAATTCGTGCTCCAGCGCGTATGCCTGCTCGACGTAGCCGATTGCTCCGGCCGTCTGCTGGACGCCGCCGGCGACGCCGGCGTTGCCCTTCTCGCCCGTCCCCGTCGGCCACTGCACGGTCTTGCCTTCGCCGACCTTGCTCTTCCATTCGGGGTCGACCTTGGCGAGGAAGCCCGTGAAGCCGTCGGTCGTGCCCGAGGAGTCCGAGCGGTGGATCACGGTGATCGGCGTGCTGGGGAGGCTGACGCCCGGGTTCAGCGCCTTGATCTCGGGGTCGTTCCACGTCTTGACCTTGCCGAGGTAGATGTCGGCGATGGTCTTGCCTTCGAGCTTCAGGCCTGCCTTGACGCCGGGCAGGTTGTAGGAGACGGTGATCGCGCCCAGGAACATCGGGATCTGGACCGCGGGGCTGCCGTTCTTGGCGATCGCTGCTTCGTCGGCGGCCTTCAGCGGCGGGTCGCTGGCGCCGAAGTCGACGGTCTTGCTCTCCAGCGAGGTGATGCCCGCGCCCGAGCCGACGGCCTGGTAGTTGACGGTCAGCGTCTTGGACAGCGACGAGCCCCACTGTTCGTAGACGGGGGCGGCGAACGTCGAGCCGGCTCCCGAGATCGTCGCGGAGCTGCTGCTGGGCGCCGGCGTGGTGGTGCTCGACGAGCTGCTCGAGGAACTGGAGCTTCCGCACGCGGCGAGGCCGCAGACGAGTATCGCGCTACCTGCGAGCGCGGCCATCTTGTTCTTGATCACTACGTCTCCTCTGGCTGGATTGTCGTTTGGCGACGCTTGCGGCACGCGCCTCTCCGCCCTTCCGGCGTGCCCGCAGCCAGTCTCTTCAACCGCCGGTGGCCTCCATGTGAACATTTCGTGAAGGCTGGGGCTGGAATCGGTAGCCGAATCCGGCGTGCGTGTGGATGAAGCGCCGGTCCGGCAGCGCCGCCTCGAGCTTGCCTCGCAGCTTGCTCACGTACACGTCCACCGAGCGGTCTCCCGGGCGCAGCTCGCCGCCCCAAACGTTCCGGTAGAGCTCCTCGCGCGTGATGATCGCGCCCAGGCGCTTGGCCATCGCCGCGAGCAGTTCGAACTCGCGCACCGACAGCATCACCGCCCGTCCGGTGGCGAGCACGAGCCCTTCCCCGAGCCGGATCTCTAGCTCACCGGCGTAGAGCACGTCGGAGGAGCTGGCGTCCGAGGGGACGTCTGCGCTCTCCACGCTCTCCGGGAAGGCCGCCACGACGCGAAAGCGTCTCAGTCGCCTTCTGCGAAGGAGTTGCAAACTCGTGATCTAACCGTGAAAAATCCGTGAAGGCTCGCTCGCTCTCGCCGCCCCGCGCGGCGCCGAGCAATATCCTCGCGCGATGAGCTTCCTGAGCCGCGGCGTCGACGCCACCCTGATGGCCCTGGTGGAGGAATCGGGGCGCAACGTGCAGAAGCTGCGGGCTGCTGCTGCGCGACCTGCTGATGGAGTACCCCGAGCGGATCACGCTGGCGCAGGACCTGAAGGTGTGCGAGCAGGACGGCGACCGCATCACCCACGACATCATCCACCGCCTCGCCGGGCGCGGGCGCGTGCGAGCGCCGTTCGACGCCGGCGACGGCTATGCGCTGGCGACCGCGCTCGACGACATCGTCGACCACTCCGAGCACGTCGCCGCGCAGCTGGTGCTCTACGGCGTGGAGGCGCCGATGGAGCAGGCGGTGGAGTTCACCGAGGTGCTGGTGGGCGCCGGCGAGCAGATCGCGCAGGCGCTGCGCTGCCTGCGCACCGGCACCGAGCTCGGCCCCGCACCTGGTCGAGATCCACCGCCTGGAGAACGAGGGCGACCGCCTGCAGCGCGACGGCGTCGCGTCGCTGTTCGCCGGCGGCATCGACCCGATGGTGGTGATCCGCTGGAAGGACATCTTCGAGTCGCTGGAGGCCGCCGTGGACGCGTGCGAGACCGTCGCGCACGTGCTCGAGGGGATCACGCTCAAGCAGCGCCGGCGGCGGCGCTGAGACGCCGCCCGGCCCTGCGGCGGCGCGCGCGGGTCAGCCGAACGTGCTGGGCGGGGCGCTGAATTCGAGCTGCGCGCCCTTCGGGCTTCCGATGAAGAACACCTGGAAGCTCGTCGAGGTCCCGGCTTCGGCCTGCGGGATCAGCGCGCGGCCGGCGGCGACGATCCTGCCGGCCCGCCGCGCGGTGGCGTAGAGGACGAGTTCGCGCTGGCCGACGGCCGAGCTGTTGACGAGCTTCCCTTCGGCCTCGACGCCGCTGGCCGAGCTTTCGATGAGATGCGTCCCCTCGACGCTGAGACGGGGGATCGCTCCGGTGACCGGTTCGCCTTCGCCGATCTTCGCGCTGACGCCCGCCGGGACGCCGGCGGCCTGCACCTGGTCGTCGATCCAGGTGGTCGTCGCCATGCGCCGGCAGCAGCGCCACCGATACGAGCGCGGTGGCCAGGCCGGGCGTGTCGTTGCTGTAGATCGCGTCGCCGCCCGCGTTCTCGACGGTGATCTCGATCGGCACGTCGCGCAGCGCCGCGGCCGACAGGTTGCGCAGCGTCACGACGGCGGCGGCCCCTTCGGAGCTGTGCAGGACGGCCGTGGCGATGACCCTGACCTTGGTGCTCTCGCGTGCGATCGAGAGCCCGTGCGCCGCGAGCTTCCCGTGACGCCGGGCTTCCGCCGCTTCGCGCCTGGCGACCTTTTCGAGCTTCGCGTTCTCTTCCTGCGAGGACTCGCACGCGGTGAGGGCCAGCGCGGCGAGCACGAGCGCCGCTGCCCTCACCCGAACGCTCCGCTGATGTAGTCGCGCGTGCGCTGCTCGGAGGGCCGGTCGAAGACCTGCTCTGCGGGTCCATACTCGACGAGCTCGCCGAGGTGCATGAAGGCGACGTGGTCGGCCACGCGGAACGCCTGCTGCAGGTTGTGGGTGACGATCACGACCGCCACGCTCTCGCGCAGGCCGATGATCAGCTCCTCGATCATCGGCCGTGGAGATCGGGTCGAGCGCCGAGCACGGCTCGTCCAGCAGCAGCACCTCCGGCTCGGCCGCCAGCGCGCGCGCGATGCACAGGCGCTGCTGCTGACCGCCCGAGAGCGCCAGCGCCGAGCGGTCGAGGTCGTCGCCGACCTCGTCGTGCAGGCCGGCGCGGCGCAGCGCGTCGCGCACCGCCGGCTCGAGCTTCGGCGCGCCCGCCGCCGGCGGCGCCCGCCGGGCGCCTCGCGCAGCGCGTAGGCGACGTTCTCGAAGATGCTCATCGGGAAAGGGGTTGGGCTGCTGGAAGACCATCGTCACGCGCCTGCGCAGGGCGTTGACCTCGAGCTCGTGGATGTCGTGTCCCTCGAGCGTTATCCGCCCGCGCGCGCCCGGCCCCGGCGGTGATCTCGGTGAGGCGGTTCAGCGAGCGCAGCAGCGTCGTCTTGCCCGACCCCGAGGCGCCGATCATCGCCAGCACCTCGCCCTGTCGCACCGGCAGGCTCACGTCTCGCACGACCCAGTTCTCGCCGTATGCCAGCCACACCGATTCGATCGCGCATCCGCTCGCGCACGTTCGTCGCGGGCGGTTTCGCGCGTGCGCGAGCGCGGAGCGGCGATGGTCGCGCCCGCGGCGCCGTTGCCGTTGGGGGCGGGGCGTGCGGGGGCGACGTGCGGCTCGCGGTCGACGACGATCCGGCGCACCGGCGGTGGCGGGGAGGAGCCGGTGCCGGCGAGCTCCGCCATCGCGCGCTCGTCCTCGTGCAGGTCGCGGCGCGGCTCAATTTTTCGCCGTCCATTGAATGGTGCCCAGGGAGACGCCCTGCGACTCAGACGGGTCACCAGCGCGTTGAGGGCGAGCACGATCATCAGCAGCACGAACGCCGCCGCATAGGCCTTGTCCGGGGCGCCGCCTTCGCCGGCCGGCGAGTTGTTGTAGACGTAGCTCGTCAGCGTGGAGCCCGTGCCGCGCAGCGTGCTGAAGAGGGGTGTGTGCCCGATCGGTTCGTTCCTGAGCGTGCTGCCGAGCAGGATCGTGAGGATCGCGGTGTCGCCGATGATGCGCCCCATGCCGAGCACCGTGCCGCTCGCCATCCCGAGCCTGACGGATCGAGATGGCAGCAGCACGCGGCGGATGGTCGTGGCGCGCGTCTTGCCGAGCGCGTACGAGGCCTCGCGCAGGCGCGGCGGCAGCTGCGTGAGCGACTCGCGCGTGGCGCCGAACGACAAGCGGCAGCGCGAGCAGCGAGATCATGATGCCCGCGATCAGGAACGACTGCGCGGTCGCGACGTCCGTTGGCCGACTGGGAGAGGAAGCGCGAGGAACGGGCGCGAGAAGATCAGCAGCCCGAAGATCGCGAGCACGATGCTCGGCACGCCGGCGATCATTTCGATCGCCGACTCGACCGCGCGCGCCAGCCAGGCCGGCCGGCCGTACTCGGTCAGCCACGTGGCCAGGCCTACGCCGGCCGGGGCCGCGATCGCGATGCCGATCGCGGTGACGATGAACGTGCCGACGATCGGGTCGAGAAAGCCGCCCGACTGAGCCTGGCTGCCCGGCCCGGCCGGAGCCGGATGTTCGACGAACAGGTGCGGCTGCAGGTAGGAGATGCCCTTGACGAGCATGAACAGCACGATCGCGGCGGCGACCACGCACATGCCGATGCCGACGACCCAGCACAGCACGTAGAAGAAGCGGTCGACGAGCGGCCACGAGGCGGTGCCTTCGCGCCCCGGGCGCAGGATCGCCGGCGCGTCCGCGGGCTCGCCGAGTGCGACGCTCGGCCATCAGGCGCCGATCCCGTAGCGCTTGAGCGGCTGCTTGACTGCCCAGGCGGTGAAGGACAGCAGCGCGGCCGAGACCAGCAGCACCGCGGCGATCGCGTAGATCGTGTCGCCACGGGCCCGCCGCGACTGCCCGCCGTATTCTTTGACGATCGTCGCCGCCAGCGGCGCACCGGCTCGAAGAGGAACGTCAGCCCGTCGAGCGGGTTGGCGTCGAACGGCCACGGCCGCCGGAGACCATCGAGAGCATGACCGCCTCGCCCAGCGCGCGCGCCGTCGCGAGCACCGGCCGCGGCGCGATCGCGGGCCGGGCGGTGCGCAGCGATACGCGCCAGATCGTGCGCCAGCGGTTCACCCCGAGCGCCGCGGAGCCCTCGCGCCACGACGCGGGAACGGCGGCGAGCGCGTTCGCGCTGATCGCGACCATGATCGGCAGGATCATGATCGTGAGGATCAGCGTCGCGGTCATCAGGTCGGCGCCGTTCAGCTGGACCACGTGCTCGACCGATTCCTTGCGCGCGTTGCTGATCAGGTGTTCGTTGATCCACGGCGCGATCGCGAGGATGCCGATCAGCCCGTAGACGACCGAGGGCACGCCGGCGAGCAGCCGGACGACCGGCTCGAGCACGCGCCGCACCGGCGCCGGCGCGAACTCGGTCATGAAGATCGCCGCCAGCGTCGAGACCACGAGCGCGATCGCCCGCGGCGGACGTCGTGAGGAGCGTGCCCCAGATCAGCGGCCAGGCGCGAAAGTAGCAGAGCGAGTGACCCGGCAGCGGTGTGCCGGCGCGCATCGCCCGCAACTGCGTGTCCACGTCGCCGCCCGGGCCGAACCAGCTAAGGCCGTTGTGCGAGAAGGACGGCCACGCGTTGATCAACACCGTCACCAGCATCAGCCCGATCAACGCCAGCACGGCGACCGCCAGCGCGCCGAGCATCAGCTCGGCGCGCCTGTCCGTCCTGACCGCGGCTCTCGCGGCGCGCTGTCGGCAGGCGGACATGCGCCGACGGCGCAGCCGCTGCTAGTGGACGGTGATCCAGCTGGAGCTGATGATTTCTTTGGTGATCTTGTTGCCGCTGGTGACCCAGCTGATGAACTTCGCGGCTTCGCCTTTGGGCCTGCCCTTGGTCACCATCCAGAAGTTACGCACGCCGCCGTACTGTCCGGACTTGGCGTTGTGCAGGTTGCACGCGACGCCCTGGTAGCCGACCGCGTTGACGCCGGTGGTGTAGGCGAAGGACACGAAGCCGATCGCCTGCTTGTCCGTGCTGACCGCGTTCTGCTCGAGGCCGTTGGAGGCCTCTGCGGTCGCGCTCGGGGAGATCTTCAGGGTTTCGCCGAGGAAGATGTGCTGGAAGGCGTCCTGGGTACCGGAGGCGTCGTCGCGGTCGAACAGGTCGATCGGGCCGCTGACCTTGGAGCCTTCGACTTCGCTCCAGTCGCGGGTCTTCCCCGTGAAGATGTTGATGACCTGTTCTTCGGAGAGGTTGGACATCGGGTTTGCGTTGTTGGTGATCACGCACACGCCGTCGCGGGCGATCTTCGTGA
Organism: uncultured Solirubrobacteraceae bacterium; assembly: GCA_963756205.1. GTDB lineage: Bacteria > Actinomycetota > Thermoleophilia > Solirubrobacterales > Solirubrobacteraceae > Palsa-744. Next base: position 356,781 of record CAVWMU010000002.1, on the reverse strand, counting down.
AGACCAGGCCGTGGGGGTCGGTCGCCGGCAGCGGATCGCGCGAGGAGTCGCCGATGTCGAAGCGGCCGCTGGCGACGCCGCTGATGCCGATGTCGGACTGGCCGCCCTGGACCTGGGGCGCGGGGATCTTCGGGTAGGCCTTGTGGTAGGCGCTGGCGAGTTTCTGGGCGAGCGGCAGCACGGACGTCGAGCCGCCGATGATCAGACGTCTGGCGCATGGCGCCCGCCGGCAGGGCGAGGGCGAGCATGACTGTCAAGCTGATGATGAGGGTGCGATGCGCGCGCACGGTTGTTGCTCCTTTGCTGTGGGAGTGGGTTCGGCTCGAGCGCCGTCGACGCTCAGGTGGCGGGAACAGTTGGAGGTGCTGATCGATGCGGTAGGCGCGATGCACGTCACCCCGCGGGAAGAGTGTCGCGCCCGGTGTTGACTGGTGTTTCGTTTTTGTGAACGCGCGCGCTGCGGGCGTGTTGTGAATGTTTTGTAAAGAGATGCATGTGTCGTTTTTGTGAACGCCTTGCATTTTTCGCCGTCTGATGTGACGCTGGCGCCCGTCGATCGGCGCTGCGTGCGACTGCCGTCCTCGCGACCGCCGTCCTGCGCGCCGTCTCGATCGCGGTTGCGCGGTCGCCTCGACACGCGTAGCCGCCCCGAGATCCGGAGATCCGATCTGACATGACCGACGACCCGACGCCCACAGCCCCGATCCCCCCGGCGGACTCTCCGTCCAGCAACGGCGCCGGTAGCGCGCCGGCGGGCACGGCTGCCGTACGCTCGGGTCTGGCCCAGCGCCGCAATCCGGTGCTCGTGACGCTGGGCGACTTCGCCTCCGGCACTCGCCGGCTGCTCTTTCGGGATCCCCTCTCGCTGTTCCTGTTGCTCGCCTCGATCGGGCTGGCGATCGCCTTCGCGAGCCTGTTGGGGTCGATCAAGCCGGGCAGCTCGGGAGCGGAGGTGCCGATCAGCACCGTGCAGACGCTGGCCCAGCGCCATGACATAGCGAAAGCCGTCGTGCTCGACCACGACAGTCGCGTGGAGCTGACCACGAGCGTAAAGGCGCCGCGCGTCCTGGCGAGCGGGGCGCTGCCGGCGTCGACCACGACCATCACGACCATCCCGGGCAAGCACGGCAAGCGCGCGCATACGGTCAGCACCGTCGTCGAACCGCCGGCCGCCGGCATCGACCAGCGGCTGTGGGCAGCCTATCCCGCCTCGGGCGCGCTGACGCAGCAGCTGCTGAAAGAACTCTCGGCCAGCGGCGCGTCCGTGCTGGTCGAACAGCAGTCGGGCAAGGCGACCAAGGCGATCATCGTCCAGTTCCTGATCCCGATCCTGCTGCTCGTGTGCCTGTTCTCGCTGTTCATGCGCCAGGGGGGGGAAGGCGCCGCGGGTGGCATCGCCGGCTTCTCGGAGTTCACCGGCAAGGGCCGCAAGAAGGGCAAGGGAACGACCCACAAGGTCACGTTCTCGGACGTCGCCGGGGCGGGCGAAGCGCTCGCCGAGCTGCGTGAGATCCGCGACTACCTGGCCGATCCGAGCAAGTACCTCGCCGTGGGCGCCGCCGCGCCCAAGGGCGTGCTGCTCGTCGGCCCCCCGGGCACGGGCAAGACGCTGCTCGCCAAGGCGGTCGCGGGCGAAGCGGACGCGGCGTTCTTCACCGTGTCGGGCTCTGACTTCGTCGAGTCGCTCGTCGGCGTCGGCGCGGCACGCGTGCGAGACCTGTTCCGCAAGGCCAGGAAGATGTCGCCGGCGATCATCTTCATCGACGAGCTCGATGCCGCCGGGCGCAAGCGCGGCGCGGGCATCGGCCAGGGCAACGACGAGCGCGAGCAGACGCTCAACCAGATCCTCGTCGAGATGGACGGCTTCGCGGGCGACGGCGGCCTCGTGGTGATGGGCGCCACCAACCGGCCCGACATCCTCGACCCGGCGCTGCTGCGGCCCGGGCGCTTCGACCGCCAGGTGGTGATCGACGTGCCCGACGTGCACGGGCGCCTGGAGATCCTGCGCCTGCACGGCGGCAAGCGGCCGCTGGCGCCGGACGCCTCGCTCGAGGAGGTCGCACGCCAGACGCCCGGCTTCAGCGGCGCGGAGCTCGCGAACGTGATCAACGAGGCGGCGCTGCTCAGCGTGCGCGACGGTCGCGGGCAGATCGACCAGAAGACGCTCGAGGAGGCGATCGACCGGGTCGTCGCGGGCCCCGCCAAGCACCACATCCTCACTGAGCAGGAGCGCTGGCTGATCGCCATCCACGAGTCCTCGCACGCGGTCGTGACCGAGGCGCTCGGGCACGCCACCTCCACGCGCAAGCTCTCGATCGTCGCGCGCGGGCGCCAGCTGGGCACCGCCGCGCACATGCTCTCCGACCGCGACCAGGTGATCATGACCAAGCCCGACCTGCAGAGCCAGCTGATCGTGATCACCGCGGGCCTGGCTGGCGAGCGGATCGCCTTCGGGCACACCTCCACGAGCGTCAACGACGACCTGCACGCCGCGACCGCGCTGGCGCGCAGCATGGTCACCTCCTTCGGCATGTCCGAGGCGCTCGGCCTGGTCACGATCGGCGAGAAGAGCGGCGAGGTCTTCCTCGGCGCCTCGCTGCAGGATCTCGGCTCGGTCGGGCCGGAGACGCTCAACCTGATCGACAACGAGGTCGAGCGGCTGGTCGGCGACGCGGAGGCGCGGGCCGCCAGCATTCTCGACCGCAACTGGAGCACCGTCGAGGAGACCGCCACCGCGCTGCTCGAGCAGGAGACCCTCTCTGGCGTGGCGCTCGATGCGGTGCTCTCCACCGTTCACGAGATCACGCTGGACGAGCTCCAGCAGGTGCGCCGCGCCGCGCCGCCACGCTTCACCACGCGCGACCCCAAGCAAGCAGGATGAGCGTCCGCCCGCCCCGCCTGAAGCGACGCATGCCCTCGCCGGCGATGGTCGTGGCCTTGGTCGCGCTCGTCTTCTCCACGACCGGCCTGGCCGATGCCGCGCGCCACGCGGTGGTTAGCGCGTTCGAAGGCCATCCGGTCAGCACCAAGCCCTACGCCGGCGGCGTGCTGCTGCTCGGAAGGAACAGGAAATTCCCGGCCTCGGCTATTCCCACGGTCAAGAACGCCGACAAGGTGGATGGCAAGACCGCGGCGGAACTCGCCGGCACCTGCCCTCCGGACACCGTCGACATCGGGACGTGGTGCCTCGACTCGGCGCCGTATCCGCTGACCAAGGCCGATGCCGGCAAGAACAACTACATCTGGGCGGCGAAAGCCTGCGAGGCCGAAGGCGGCTGGCTGCCCTCGGCGGCGGAGCTGCTCGGCGCCGCCGCACGGGTCAAGCTCGAGTCGACGATCGACACCTCGGAAGGCCTTCCCGAAGATCCGCTGACCGCGACCATCAACCAGGACCCGAGCCGGGGCTTGAAAGACGAACGCGAAATGACCTCGACGCTCGTGACGACCGAAGCCGGCTCGGCCGCCGCGGGCTCTGAGGGGGTGAGCGCAGGCGCCACCGGCAACCCACGCGAGGGTCAGCCCAATCCGATTCCCCTTCCGCCCGACCCGCTGCCGGAATCGCTGCAGTACGTGACCGTCTACAGCAACCACCAGCAGGGCGGCTTCGCCGGCTCCGAGCCGGTCGCGGATGCGGAGAACTTCCGCTGCGCCTTCAACCCGGCTCCGGGTGCGCTGGTCGAACCGGAAACGTGAGGGCGAGTTGAGTGCCCAGCGGTCTCGCTCGGCGCGGTCGTGGACGGGGACGGCGCTCGCGCTCGTGCTCGCGGCGCTGCTGCTAGCGGCGCATGTGCAGCCGGCCGCGGCGGTGATCCTCCCGGGCGTGACGATCGCCGGCCCCAGCCCCGAAATCGTCGGCTTCGGCGGCGTCGCCATGGCCGAAGACGGCACCGGCGGGGTCGTCTACCTGCAGCGGGTGAACGGGGTCGCCCACGTCTTCGTCTCGCGCTTCGTCGAAGGGCAGTGGCTGGCGCCGATCCAGGTCGATCGCGGCGAGACCTTCGCGGCGAGCTGGCCACGCATCGGCGCCTCCGACGACGGGCAGCTCGTGGTCGTCTGGGCCACGCCCTTCGCGACCGAAAAAGAAGAAGGCAGGGAACGGCCTGTCGACGAGCTGCTGGGCGCGTCGCTCGACCCGGGCTCCTCGGAATTCGGCGAACCCGTGATCGTCGACCCCGACATCGGCGACGCCACCGGCACCAGCCCCGATCTCGCGATGAGCTCCACAGACCAGGCCGACGTGGTCTACCGGGTGATCGACAGCGCCGGCAAGATCCCGCTGCTGCACCCCGGCGACGTCGATGAGGAAGTGCGCGTGGCGCACTACGAGGGCGAGCGCTGGCTGGCACTGGGGGCGATCAACCGCAACCCGGGGACCTCGATGCGTCCGCCGACGCAGGCCAACGCTCCGCAGATCGCGATCGCCGACACGGGCAACGCCGTCGTCGTCTGGCAGGAGCCGGAAATCAGCGACAACGGCGCGGCGCGGATCTGGGCGCGGCGGCTGTTCGGCGCGAGCCTCGACTACGTCCTCCCGGTCAGCGCGACGAGCTTCGACGGCGCGCCGATCGACACCGAAGCGGACGCGCCGAGCGTGGCGATGTCGCTGCTCGGCCAGGCGGAGGTCGCCTATCGCCAGGCCGGTGGCCCGGGCTCGCCGCTGCCGGGGCCGCGGATCTTCGTCAACACGCTGCCCGACGGCGAATCGGAAAACGGCTCGTTGTTCACCGGTGCCAAGCTGGCGGATCCAGGCGCGTCGGCGGGCTCGGGGACGGAGATCGGGCCGCCGAGCATCGACATGGACGAACAGCGCGAACTGCGGCTGATCTACGACGACGACGGCAGCCCGCGCGTTGTCGAGGGCACCGACAAAGGGTTGCTGAGCACGCTCGCGCTCGGTCCGCCGTTCACGCGGCCCGAAGAGCCCGCGGCGAGCGTGATGAACCCGGCGGGGGGAGGCCTCTCCGCCTGGGTGAGCTCCGAGCCGGGCGGGACCCCCGCGGTCGCCGTCCGCGAGGACTTTCCAGACGGCGCCGTGCAGACCGGGCTCGTCGGCGGCGGCGCGGGCGGAGCGATCGGCGAACTGGCCGTCGGGCGCTCGGGTCTGGGCGATGGTCTGGTCGCATTCGAGCAGGGCGCGCTCGGCGATACGGCGGTCGTCGCCGCCGAGGCGACGGCACCGCCCGCACAGGTGATCCTGAGTGCGCCGAAGAGTTGGATCAAACCGTCCCAGGCGACCGTCAGCTGGGCGCCAGCCTACAGCGCCGACGGACCGCTGACCTACCACGTCGTGCTCGACGGGAGGAAGCTGGCGGTGCGCCCCGGGGCTGACGAACTGCGACTGGATCCCCGCCGGCTCGCCAGCGGCACCCACAAGCTGCAGCTGCTCGCGACCGACATCGACGGCCAGTCGACGCTCAGTCCTCCCTCGACGCTCGAGATCGATGGGAGCATCCCGACCGTCAAGCTCGCGCGCTCGCGCAACGCGAGCACGGTCACCGTGCGTGTCAGCGACGCCTTCTCCGGCGTCGATGCCAGGGCGGTCACGGTCAGCTTCGGCGACGGCCAGAGCGCCCGCGGCAGGAAGGTGCTCTCGCACACGTACGCCCACGCCGGGGTCTATGTCGTCACGGTTCACGTCCGCGCCAACATCGGCAATGCGGGCGTAGTGCGAGAGCTGGTGAGCGTGCGATGAGGCTGCGCGTGGCGCTTGCGACGTGCGCGCTGCTCGCGCTGCTGGCGGCGGGAGCGCCCGCGGCGGGGGCGGACGTGTTCGGGCCGATCGAGCTCGCCTCGACGAGCGCGCCGGCGGAAGGCCCGCACGCCCAGGCCGGCGAAGCCATCTTCCCGGTGATCTCCGCCAACGGGCGCTACGTCGCCTTCGTCGGCACCTTCGCGGGGGTACCGGGGATCTGGCGGCGCGATCTGGTCACGGGCGCGATCGAACAGGTCGCACCCGGCGACGCGACCATGCCCTCGATCAGCGAAAACGGCCGGTACGTGAGCTTCACGACCAACGAACGGCTCGTGCCCGAAGACACGAACAGCTCGCCCGACGTCTATGTGCGCGACATGGAACCGGGTGAAGGCGAACCGGAGTACACGCTCGTCTCGGCTGTCAACGGATCCGATGAAGCGGCCACGTACAACTTCGCCGCCAAACCGGGCGAGGAAGCCGAATACGGGTCGATCGCGAGCGCGCGCTCGGCGATCGACAAGCAGGGGAACAAGGTGGTGTTCGTGACGACGGCCGAATCCAACCTGCTGGGCGGAGCCGAGCCCACCCCCGCGAGAGAGGTGCTCGTCCGCGACCTCGAAACCAAAGAAACGACGCTCGTGAGCGCCGAATACGAACCTGTGGCCGGCCGTCCGGCCAACGGCGAAGACCGGCCCGTCCCGACGTACGGCGCCGAACAGTACGGAGCGGTCTTCCTCGGCGCCGAAGCTCCTCCCTTCCGCAGGCTGCAGCCCAATCCGTCGGTACCGGACGACGGCGAGAACGTGTGGGTCGGCGCGTCGATCAGCGCGGAAGGCAACGCCGTGGCGTGGATGGGCCAGGAGCTCGAAGAGCAGACCCAGCTGCTGCCCGGCGAACAGACCGAGCGCGAACCGTCGGCCGCCGAACCGCTGTGGCGGGACATCGACGCGGGGCCGAGCGCTCCGATTCGCCGCGTCACCGGCGGCTCGGACCCGACGAACCCGCTGTGCGTGGCCAGCGGCGAGCAGAAGCTGAAGGGCAGGCTCTCGCCGCTTGACCCGTGCGCGGGTCCGTTTCGAACACTACCTCGAGGAACCGGTGGGGCTGTGGGGCACGAACGTCAAGCAGGCGGACTACGTCCCCCAGCTGAGTGAAGACGGCATGACCGTCGCCTTCGTCACGGGTGCTCGCGAACTGGCCAGCGGCGAATTGCAGTTCGAAGGGGCCGAAAGCACCGACGACCTCTACGTCGTCAACATGGCCAGCGGCCTGACGCGGGTGCAGGCGTTGCGGCGGCTGACCGCGATCGGCGGAGGCGCGTTGGGCGAAGAGGAATTCCTCGAAAAATCGTCTGAAATAGTCGATTACGCCGTATCGCCCGACGGCAGCCAGGTCGCGTTCACGACCAAGCGCACGCAGTACCCGCTCAGCTCGCCCGCGTACGTGAGCGCGCCGGCGGCGGCTCCGGGGATGATCGAGCTGTTCGACGTCGACCTCGCGAACGACACCCTCACGCGTGTCACCCACGGCTTCCTCGGCGAAGGGGAGCGCAGCGAAGAGCGCCCGATCGCGGAACCGCCGGGCCGGGATCCCTATCACGAAGAACAGGGGGCCTACTCGCCGTCCTTCTCCAAGGACGGCAACACGCTGTGCTTCGCCTCCACCGCCAACAACCTCGTATACGGCGACGGCAACGATGCGTCCGACGCGTTCGTCGTGCACCGGCTGCTGCCCACACCCGGCGTCGTCACGCAGTACATATCCAGCGCTCCGGCGAACCCGACGGTCACCCCCGCGTGGAAGATCGGCGTCACCTCCGTGTCGCTGGCCGACGGCAGCGTGCGCCTGTATGCGGAGGTTCCGGGCGCGGGCACCCTCGATGCGAGCGCGAGCGGTGCCGTGCCCCTCGAGGCACATGCGTCCAAGGCGCGACGCTCGGCCCACGGCGCGCGCAGGCGTCTGCCGAGCGTGGGCGTCGTCAAACGCGACGTCGCCTCCGCTCGAGCCGCCCTCGGAGAAGGCACCGAAGGTCTCGTGGCGCTGACGCTGACTCTCGGCCCGGCCTACCGTTCGCTGGCGAGCGTCGGGGGCGGCCTCTCGGCAATCGTCAGCGTCACGTTCACGGCACCGGGGCGAGCGGCTCTGCACGTGAGCTTGCCTGTGAGCTTCGTGCGCAGGCTGAGAGCGGCCGCGTCGAAGGGGCATGCCGCGGCGCGACGGCGCCCGCACAGGAGGAGCTCCCGGTGAGCATGCGGCGCGCCCTCGAGCTCGTGCTGCTGACGAGCGCGCTCCTGCTCGGTGCGCCAGTGCTGTGCGCGGGCGCGCTGGCACAGGGGCTCGAAGACGACGGCGGAGCCTCGTGGCGCCTGGAACAGCCCGCGCCGCCACCGGCCCCGGCCGGCGTGTCCGAAGCGCCGGCGCCGGTCGGCCTCGGGCGCATCGGCGACATCGCGTTCGCGCCGGGGATGACCAACCGTGGCGCGCTGATCACGGCGGGCAACCCAGAAACGATCCCCCCGGGCGTATGGGAGTTCAACGGCGTCTCCTGGCACGAGCTCTCGACGGAATGCGGAGCCGGCGACGGGCGCGTGATCTGGACGAGCACCGAAGAATTCTGGACGATCTCGAACGGACGCCCCGGCCAGGCGGCGAACGCTCGCGGGGAACTGCCGCCGACGCGGGACAACACGCTCTGCCGCTTCGCCACGAACCCCGCAGACCCGAGCGCACCGCTGCGCATCGTGGAATCCTTCGCCTTCCCGGCCTTCGAAGCGGACTCTTATCAGGCGATGAACGCGGGCGCCTGCCTGAGCCCGAGCGACTGCTGGTTCGCAGGCGAACCGCTACCGTCCGACAGCGTCGAGGCGGGATCGTTCCACCTGCACTGGAACGGCCTGTCGCTGAGCGAGGAACCCTATCCGGGCGAAGGCTTCCCCGTGGAGAGCATGCAGGCGTTCGAAGGCCGCCTGTTCGAGAGCGTGAGGTTCGGCGAACGCTACCGCAACGAAGTCGAAGGAGAACTGGCGCCCGTGCACGTGATCGATCCGGAAGGCGTGACGCCGCTCTTCGAACCGCTGCCCGAAGGCGAACTGCCCCTCTACGGAGCCGACGAGCTGCCGGCCGCGCTCGACTTCCTGCACCTGTCCGCCGGTGGAGAACTCCTCTGGGGAGCTGCGGGGCCGCAGACGAGCACACCCAAAGGGTCGGCGCTCGGACGGGTGACGGTCGTGATCTACGCGGGGGGCGGCTGGCGGCAGATCGTGGGTCCCGAGTCGGGCGAAGAACCCTTCCCCAAAGAGACCGTGACCTCGATCGCGGCCGAACCCGGGACCGAAAGCGCCTGGATCGGGCTCGACTCGCCGCAGGACTACGCAGCCGCGACCAGCGACCTCGAAGCAGAACAGCCGTCCGGCGCCCTCTACGCGCGAGTCGCGCGTGTGGGCGCCAATGGGGCGATCTCGAGCGAAGACGAGCAGAGCCTTCCCAACGACCCCGGGATCGGTGCGAAGGGCGCGGCGTTTGCGATGACCTGCCCCGGCCCGCACGACTGCTGGCTGGCCACCACCGAGGGCTGGCTCTTCCATCTCTCCACCCAGCAGGAACAGGAACAGATGGCGGCGGGGCTCACGCGGGACACCGACCCCGCGTTCGAAACGTTGATCACCGAACGCCCGTCGGATCGGGGACTCCCCGTGACGCCCCCCGACACGCTGCCGGTGGATGACTCGGGACTGCTCGGCGAACTCACGGCCGCACCGAGCGTCCCGCACGAACAGACCACCAAACTGGAAGCGGGACGCGTCACGCTTCCCCTGCTCTCCCACGTTCACAGCAGGATCGTGCACGGGAGCACGCTCGAATTGAGCTTTCATCTCGCCGTCAAGGCGCGCCTGAAGCTGATCGCCAGGCGCGACAAGCAGGTCGTGGCGGCCACCGCGATGCGCACCCTGCAGGCGGGTAACCGCAGCCTGCAGCTGCGGTTGGACCCGAAACGCTGGCCGACGAAGCTCCAGCTTCAGAGCCATCCGCTGGCGCCGCTGCCGACGGTCTCGCTGAACCAGAGCAACGACACGACCGTCTCGACCTCCCTGGCGTTCCCCTATGCCGGCACGCGCGGACTGCCGGGATTGCTGCCGTGAGCCCTGCGGCGCGGTGGATCGGGAGCCGGCACCGCCGGCGCGCGCTCGCCGCGCTCGCGCTCGCCGCGGGCGTGCCCGCGCTCGTGCTCGGCGTCGCGAGCCTGCGCCCTGGGGGCACTCCTCGGGCGCTGGGCCTGACGGCAGCGGCGGAAGTCACGCCCCAGACGGACGCCGCGATTCCGGCGCACGAAGCGGTCATGCTCGGTTCCTCCCCGGAAGAGGCGCCGGATGAGACATGGGGCATCGGCAAGGTCGGCGCTTTGGGTCAGTCCACCTGGGCGATCGTGCGCTACACCTCCGAATCGGGATGGACGCTGGCGTCGCCGATGCTCGACGGCGCCGGCGCGGCGCTGAGCGGCTTCGCGCCCGCCGAAAGCCAGCTCGCCGGGTCGATCTCAGCCAACGGCAGCGGCGCGCTGCTTGGAAGCGTCCCGGGCGCCACCGAACCGCGCGAGGTTCTGCTCGTGCGCGACCCGGGCCAGGCGTTCACCGAAACCTCGAGCGAAGCGCCGCTCGAAAAAGGCGAGCACCTCTTCGATCCCGACAAGCACCTCGAGCCGATGGTCGCGGCGCTCGAAGAAGGCGGGTCCGCCGGCGCGCTCGTCGTACCCGTCTCGAGCGGATCTGCCCAGGAAGTCACCAGCGTGCTGCACTGGAGCGACAGCACGCACACGTGGACCTCGGAGCCGATCGAAATCCCGAAAGCAAGCCGCGAAGCCAAAGGCTTCGAAGCGCTTGCGATCGCCGCGAGCTATGGGGATGCCTGGCTGCTCGCGAAACTCCAGGGCGAATCGAGCTCGCTCGCGCTCTTCCGCCGTGAAGCAGGCGCGCACGGTGCGGTGTGGCAGCCCGTCTCTCCCAGCCCGGGCGAACCCGCCGGAGCCGCGCTGCAGGTGCCGCTGGCGAAAGGAAAAAGCACCCCGATGATCGCCGAGGGAGCCGGCGGGCAGCCGCTCACGGTGAGCGCGAAGAAGGAAGGCGGCGGAGTGCGCGTCCAGGGGGTGTGGATCGATGGCACGCGCTCGGACACGCTGACGCCGGTGACCATGTTCTTCAAGCCCGAAGCCGCCGACGGCGGCACGGTGCTCGCGAGCTGGTGCGCGCAAGTCGCGAGCGCCGAACCGTGCACCGACACGCTCTCCGAAAAGCTGCCGACCGGCCTGACCGAAGCGCTGTCGCTGCCGAACGGCCCGTCGCGCAGCTTCGCTTGGGCTGACTTCTCCGAGCCCTTCGGCCAGCGTGTGGTCACCGGGCTGAACGAAGGCGTCTCCCTGCGCCTTGAAGGCGAAGAATTCAAGCGCGTGCTCGCGCTCGGCTCCAGCGAAGCCAGCAGCGTCGGGGCCAACCACGGCGCCGCGTTCTCAGAACCGACTGAGGGTTGGCTGGGCAGCGAGAGGCTGCCTGTGCACCTGACGCTGTCTCCCGAAGAAGACCTCCTGCAGAGCTATCCGGTGCCGTTCCGCCACCCGCTGCTGGCGATCGCCCCCCAGCCCGGCGCGCCCGTCGGAGCACTCACCAGCGAAGCGATCGCGGTAGGCGAAGACGGCGAGGTCGCGCGCTACGCGTCCGGCGTGGGGTGGCAGCCCGAAAGCCTGCTCAACGTCGCCGGGGTGCGACAGACCCCGCAGCTGCGCGCTGTCGCATGGCCGACGCCGAGCCGCATCTACGCAGTCGGCACGGCCGGGCAGATGTGGCTGTGGCGCGCCGAGACCGACCTCTGGGAAAAAGACCCGGCCACGCCGGTGAACTTCCGGGGAGACCTGCTGGGCATCGCCTTCGATCCCGAAGACACCAGCCGCGGCTACGCGGTCGGGCAGGGTGGGGTGCTCCTGCGCTACGGCAAGACCTGGACGCAGGAACCGACGTGCGCAGCCGGCGTGCCCCAGCCCTGCCTGCCGGCCGAAGTCGAAGGCGTGAGCTTCACAGACGCGAGCTTCACCTCGGTCGCGTTCGCGGGCTCGGAGGCGATCGTCGCCTACCGGGTTCCGCACTTCACCGTCAGCGGGCAGACCACCTCCTTCAGCTACACGGGCGGGCTGCTCGTCAACAGCGGCTCGGGCTGGCAGGTCGACGCCGCGGCCGCGGCGGCGCTCGCCGGCGAAGTACAGGACATCCCGTGGGCTGTAGCGGGGCTGCCCGACGGCGGCGCCGCCTTCTCGGCCGAGAGCGCCGCGGGGGTGCCGCGCGTGTTCGAGCGAAACGCGGCGGGAGGACCCTGGGAAGCCACCGCCCAGCCGTATCCGGGCTACGGCGCGCCGGGTGCGCTGGCGCTGTTTCGAGAAGGCGGCGCCCTGCGGGTCATCGGCTCGGGAGCGGTGCCCGAAACGGCGCGCGCGGACGAACAGACGCCGCCGCCGGCCGGCTTCCCGCCCGCGCTGATCCGTCCCTATCCGCTCGCGCGGGCGCCCGCCTTCATGTTCCGCCAGACGGCGAGCGGCTGGAGCGAAGAGGAACACAACCACGACGAAGCCGGGCCGCCCGAGGGAAACTACAAGCTGTACGACAAGGGCTATGAACCGGATCCGAGCTGGGCGGTGCTGATCGGGCCGACCGGCACCTCGGGCTGGGCCGTGGGCGGCTTCCCCAAGGAAGAAGGGGGGGCGGGGCTCGAAACCGCCGACATCGCGCGCTACGCCTATCCGTCCGCCGAAAGCACGTCACCCAAGGGGGTGGGCAGGGAAGCGCCGCCACTGGAATCCAAGACGACGGCGCTCGCGATCGGCGGCGGCGCGCAGTGCGGCGCACCGTGCGCGGCCCGCGCGAAGGCGCGCATCGGCCCCGACGCGTGGCTGTCCACGGCGATCAAGCAGGCGCAAGACACCGGCGTGAAGGCCTTCGTCTACACCGGACCGCGCCTGACGACCGGGGCGACGCTGGTCAAAGCGACGCTCGGGATTCCGTACGCGGACGAGCTCGCGCGCTACGCGGAAGTGCTCGGCGCCGGCGGGTCGGGCTTCGCCTATGCGGCAGCCACGGCGGCCGACGACGTCCAGCAGGAAGGCAAGTGCCTCTTCAAGCAGACCTTCCCGCAGTTCGCGTCGGAAGAAGAACCAGGCACGTGCTACGCCTACTACTCGTTCTCGAAGGGGGGCGAAGGCGGCACGGTGAAGGTGAAGGTGATCGTGCTCGACGACGACACCACCGTCGGGTCTGGCCAGCTCGGCTGGCTCGAAAACGAGCTCAAAAACGCGAGCACGGACCGCGAACCTGCGATCGTCGTCGGCAACGCGAACCTCAACGCGCAGGAGGAACGGGGCGAAAACGGAGCCGTCGTGCATGCGATGGTCTCGGGCAAAGCCTCGGCCTACATCTTCGACGCCCCTGAACAGAACCTCAGCCTCAAGTTGCGAGGGTCTGCAATCCCCGCCTACGGCTCGGGCACGCTCGGCTACGTCAGCGCGCAGAGCTCCGAACTCCCAGAATTCATCGGGGCCAGCGGCTTCCTGCTGATCCAGGTAGGCAAATACGATGAAGCCGGGGCGAAGCAGCCGAACGCCACGGTCACCGCCGAGCTCATCCCGACAATCGGCGAAGGCGAACACGGTCGCGAAGGCGAGCTCGCGCTGGAAGCGCAGCAGGGCACGCTGCTGCGCCGCAGCCAGGTCGCCGCGTTCGCCGGCCTCGCGCGCAGGCCGCGGGCGGGGAACGAGGCCAGCGGCGAGAACGAAGGCGAACGCTTCTCCTACACGTTTACGCCGATTCCCGCCAACTGCGTCGGGACGATCTGCGAAGAGGGAATCAAGCCCGAGTATTCGTTCACCTCCTCAGACGAAGAAGTCGCGAGGTTCGTCAAGCAGGAACTGAGCTCGGCCGAACCGAACGCCATCCAGTTCAACTCGAAAGAACAACCGATCTTCGAAGAAGAAAACAAGTCGGCGAAGGGTCTGTGGGAATCGAAGTCGGGCCTCCTGTGCGCGCTGAACCCCGGAAAAACGGAAGTGACGATCAAAGCCGGCGTCTTCTCCGCCACGCTGCCCGTGACGGTCCAGGCCGGCAGCGTGCGCCGGCCGTGCGGCACCGTCCCCGCCAAGCGCCCCCCGGCGCAGGAACAGCAGGTGGCCCCGCCGGCGACCCCGCCGTCGACGACCCCGGCGACAGCGCCCGCCGCGGCGCCGCCGATCCTGCCGGTGCCGCCGCCGCTGGCGGCCGCCGCACCGCCTCCGGCCCGTCCAGCCCGTCCGCTGCCGCCCTTCTTCCTGCAGACGCTGCCACCGGTGCTCCTTCCTGCGATCGTTCCGCCGCCGCTGCCGGCACCGGCCAACCCAACGCCCCCCAGCGGGACATCCGCCGTCACCTCGCCCGTCGAGGCAGCGCAGAAGGAAGAGGAGCAGGAGGAGGCCACCGAGTCGGTGGGCAACCAGGCGGTCGCATATCGCGCGCCCGACCACGAGCCCTCGCCCGCCTATCTGCTCGGGATCGTGCTGCTGGCTGCCTTCGCCGGCGCCTCGGGCCTGCGGCGAACCGGCCGTGGCCGGCGCGAGGTGCGTGTCGCGCCGGCCACGCTCTCGTCGATCCGCTCGCAGCGCCGTCTGCAGGACGAGGATTGGCGCCGGCGCCGCTGATCGCCGTCGACACGGCGTTCACAGTTCGGCAACACTGAGCCGCAGCGCGCCCGCGATGATTACCCGATACGGCCCCAGGCGGGAGCCGTTGAGCTGGACACAGGCGTATGCCGAGTCCGCGCAGCCAACCCCGAGATCGGAGTCTGATGAGTTACGCACGTGTCGCCTGTAGGAGACCGCTTCTGTTCGTCGGCCTCGTGCTCGGCCTGCTGTGGGCGACCGCCGGGGTGGCGCAGGCGTCGTTCGGGGAACTCGCCCGCTTCGGGGAACCCGGCAAGCAGACGATCGAACATTTCGAAATCGCCACGGAACCCGGCAAGCTCACGCCGACGGTGTACAAAGAAAGCGGGGTTGGCGCGGTCGAACTCGAGTTCGCCCCGTGGCACGCCATCGGCGTCGAACCGAAAACGAACGACGTGTTCGTGCTCGAAGAATACAAGCCGCCGAAGGAAGCCGGCGGCGAAACGGTCGAGCGCTTCCTGCGCCTGCAGGAGCTGAACGACAAAGGCGAATTTCTCGGGGACTTCGACATCACGTACAAAACGCCCGAAGAAAACTACGAAGAGGAAAACGGGATCGAGGGGATCGCGGTCGACTCCGAAAGGGGACGTCTCTACTTCCTCGTGAACGAGAAGCGCGGGGAAGAAGTGCCTCAGGAAGAAGAGAGCGTGGCTGCGAGCCTGTATGCGTTCAAGACCACCCCCAACGGCGCAAAAGAACTGGAACCGGCACCCGGGGCGAGCTCGACCGGGCTGCTCGACGGCCCTGAAAAGCTCAATCCCACCTCGAACACGCCAGGCGTGGCGCTGCTGCAGCCACGCGGGATCACCATCGACCCCCACACCGGTGAAGTGATCGTCCTCGCGCACGACGATGACTGTGAAGTGAAAACGGGGGAAGAATGCCTCAACGAAGAATTGCAGAGCCCCGCCGAACACTACGTCTCCCAGCGCGTGAACGGCGAAACCGGCAAACTCGAAGCGCGCTTCATCGACACCGGCAACGTGCTGAAGACGCAAACGGGAACGGTCGCCTTCCACGCGCCGACCTCGCCGGTCGTGGCCGGCTCCGGCACAGCGGAGCACCTGCTCGCCAACGGCTTGCTTGAACAGGAACCAGTGGGAGAACCCGCGAGAGAAGAAAAGGTGCTCGACGAATTCCCCGCCGGCACGTCAGGGACCCCCGCCATCTTCAAAGTTCCGGATCTCGGCAACGCCGAAACAGGACTCGCGGTGGAACACGGCTTTACCGAAGACGGCCAGGGCGGAGGCGGGATCGACGAAGAAGTCGGAGGCACCCTGGTCGCCGCGCCCGAAGGCAAGACGCTCGAGGGCCTCAGCTTCATCAGCAACGAAGAAGGCGAAAAGACCGAAGAGCTCTATGGGATCTCCGAGCGCTCCGCGGAAACGCTGGCGCCGATCGGCTGGACGGGCGGGCAGCGCTTCAGCACGGAAGGCAAAGACAAGTGCGTCCTCGAGCCCGGGCCGAAGGACGGCGAACACATCCAGGTAGCCGCCGGTTCGGGCGGCGACATCTTCGTGCTGGTTCCGGAATACCTGTCCGTGTGGCCGGCCAAGCGCCAGCCGCAGCAGTCCACCCGCGACGCGATCATCGAGTTCGGCCCCGGCGGCACGGGCTGCCCGGAAGCGAAGGCCGAAAAGAACGTGGTGTCGGTCAACGGAAGAGAAACGACCCAGCCGGTCGCCACCGGCGTGCCGGTGACGCTCTCGTCGTTCATCAAGCAGGGCGACGCGCTGTCGGTCGTGTGGAAGCTCGAAAACGAAAGCACGCACGCCACGGCCGAAGAAACGCAGTCGACCGACCAGTACCAGAAACCGGCGTGGGTGCACACCTTCACGGTTCCCGCCAAATACAAGGTCACCGAGGAAATCAAGACCGACAACCTCGACACGCCCACTTTGACGGTGTTGCGCAGCGTGGTGGTGGAAGAAAAAGCGGTGCCGATAGAAATCACGAAACAGCCCGAAAACACAAAAGTGCCCGCGGGCCAGGTGGCGAAGTTCACCGCGGCGGCAACCGGAAATCCCAAACCCACCCCGAAGTGGTACGTCTCGACCGACAAAGGCGTGGAATTCAAAGAAGACAAAAGCGAACTGACGGGCGACAAAGGCACCAACACGAATACTCTCGAAGTCAGCGCGACCGCGGCGAAGAACGGCTACGAATACTATGTCGAATACACCAATGGGACTGGGGAAAAAGTCAAGAGCGTGCATGTGAAGCTGGAAGTCACGGCGAACGCTCCCACGGTCACCAAATCGCCCTCGAGCGCGACCGTTACCGAAGGCGAAGGCGCGAGCTTCACGGCGGCGGCAGAAGGCGTTCCCGCGCCGACGGTCCAGTGGGAAGTCTCGAGCAACGGCGGCCCTTGGACGCCGATCTCGGGCGCGACATCTGGCACGTACACGGTCTCCGGCACGACGACCAGCGAGAGCGGCAACCAGTACCGGGCGGCGTTCAGCAACGAAGTGGGCTCCGAAAAGAGCAGCGCTGCGACGCTGACCGTGAAGGCGACGCCGACGCCGACACCGACGCCGACACCGACACCGACGCCGACGCCGACGCCGACACCCGAAATCGAAGTCAAGCCCTCGATAGTCCACTCCCCGACCGCGGTCATCGCGGGCGCGTCATCGGTGACGGTGAGCGCATCGGGCGCGGTGTCGCTGAAAGTCAGCTGCCCGGCAGGTGCGTCGACGTGCATCGGCACGGTCACGCTGCGCACGCTGACCGCTGTGAGCGCCAGTGCGCACGCGGCGAAGAGCAAGAAGGCGATCCTGACGCTTGCATCCGGCTCGTTCAGCGTCGCGGGCGGGCAGGCGGAGACGATCACCCTGCATCTGTCGGCGAAGGCACGGGCGCTGCTCGCGCACCTGCACACGCTGGCGGCGCGCGCGACGGTGGCGGCACACGATCCCGCGGGCGAACAGCAGACGACCACCAAGGTCCTGACGCTGCATGCCGCAAAGCGGCGCTGAACGACTCGGGACGCTTGAGGCGTCGGGGTGCCCTCGCGTGTCCGGCCTGCGACACGCGAGGACTCTGGGTGAGAGCGCGTCACGCGGCACGGCTCCACGCGGCGCACCTGCCGCGAGGGCAAGTTCACAATTTGGCAACGATTGTGTAACATCAGGGGCGTTTCCCGTGTCACAGCTTGATAACCTCGCGTCAAGTCGCGCCTGAGATGCTGTTTGTGGGAGCGGACGCTTCCTTTCCTAAGCACGGAAAACTGCTCAATCATGGAGGTAGTCGACTAATGACGGGACTTTCAGCCCGCCGCCTTGCAACGGCCTGTGCCGCTTCTGCGGTATCGGCTCTTGCGTTCATGCTGCCGGGCGCCGCGACGGCGAGCGCCACAACGCAGATCAAGGGCCAGGGCTCAACCCTGCAGGAATTCGCGCAGCAGAAAGTATTCATCCCGGCGTTCAACGCTCTGGGCAAAGGCGAAGTCACCGAATACAAGGGCACGGGCAGTGGCGCCGGCCTGGAAGCGTGGGGCAACGGCCACGCGGCCGAATTCAACACCTGGGAGTACGTCGGCACGGATCAGCCGCCGAACCCCACACAGAAATCGAACATCGAAACGGCTGCTGGCGGCGCGACGGTGCTGTCGATCCCGACGCTGCAGGCGGCGGTCGCGATCATCGTCCACCTGCCTAAAGGATGCACGTCGGCCAAAAGCAGCAACAGCAAAGCGCCGGGGCGCCTGATGCTGAACAACGTGACGCTCGAGGGCATCTTCGCGCACACGATCACGAAGTGGAAGGAAATCAAAGACGACGGCGACGCACTGCTTCCGGCAGGGTGCGATGAAGTGCCTGGCTCGGAAGAAATCACGCGCGTGGTCCGGCTCGAAGGATCAGGCACGACCGCCATCACGAAGAAGTACCTGTACCAGATCACCCAGGCCGCGCAGTCCAACGGCAAAACCTGGAACCAGATGGCTGAAGAAAACAAAAACCTCAACTGGCCCGAAGAAGGCGTCAACCTGCTGAGGGGCAAAGGTAGCGGGGGCGTCGTCAGCACGGTCGCAGCTAATGAAGGCTCGATCGGCTACGTGAACCTCGCAAACGCCTACGGCGAACCGGCGTTCCGCGGCGAAGGTGGCGCGGAGTTCTGGGCGTGGGTCCAGAACAACGGTCTGGGCACGACCAAAGGCAAGTACGAGAACCCTGAAAAGCCCGGTAAAGGCGGGAAAGAGGGTACCTCCAACTGCAAGAAGGACGTGTACGTGAACGGCGTCGGCGCGGAATTCCCGCCGGCATCGACCTCAGATGCGTGGAACGAAGTCAGCACGGCGACGACCGAGAAGGCCTACTCGCTGTGTGGCTTCACGTACGACCTGTCGCTGAAGGGCTTCACCGACATTGAACCGGCGCTCCAGCCGACCGCAGCTCAGGTCGAACTGGTGAAAAACTACTTCCTGTTCATGATCGAAAAAGGACCGAAACTGTTCAAAGCGGAAACGGACTACGAAGCGCTGCCGACGAACAGCAACCCGGCAAAGAGCGTGCAGGCGATCGCTCTCGCGGGTGCCAAAGAAATCAGCTAGTTGCAGGTGACTCTGGTCGCCTACCGGGGACGGTAGCGGTCCCGAGCACGAGCTGAGCGAGACGGCCGGGTGGCCCCAAGGATGGGGTCGCCCGGCCGCTTTCGTTTGCGCCCGACGGATGGGTCGCCCGGACGCTTCTGCTTGCAGCCCGCAGGGTGAGTCGCTGCCCCGCCTCTGTGTGCGCGCCCCGAGGCCTGGGCGTGGCGACGGCTGTGAGGGCGGGACCGCTCCCGGTCCTGTCCGTGTCAGCCGCCTCGCGCCCGCGACCTTGCTTTGCGGGCCATGCGCGTCTACGATGAATTTGGTTCTTGGAGGAAGATCACGAGATCTCGACATCTGCAGTAGTCAAGGGGCCCAAGATATGGGCCCATGGCGGCTAGCAAGGAGGCGGTGGAGGCGATGAGCGCCGAGGCCAGTCACGGGGCGCAAGCGGGGGCTCCCTGGGAGTCCGTGCCGCTTGTTGGTGGGCGTGGGTGGTTGGGTGGTCGGTTGGGTGGTTTGGGTGTTGGGATTGCGGAGGCGCGGGGGCCGGCGGTTTGTGTGCGTCGGGATGCGGTGTTTCGTCGGTTGTTGGTGTTGGCGGATGTGTTGGCTGTGGTTGGGGCGTTTGTGTTGACGGTGGAGCTTTCGCGGCGGTCGGTGCAGTTGACGTGGGCTGCTGTGGCTGAGGTGCCGGTGTTGTTGGTGTGTGCGAAGTTGACGGGTCTTTATGATCGGGATGAGTCGTTGTTGCGTAAGACGACGTTGGATGAGGCGCCGAAGTTGTTGCAGTTGGCGACTTTGTGTGCGTTGGTGGCGTGGTTTACGGGGGGGTTGTTGGTGCAGGGCCAGCTGGATCGTCATGAGGCGTTGTTTTTGTGGCTGGCGCTTGGGGGGTTGTTGATCTTGTTGCGGGCTGGGTCGCGGATGTTGGCGTTGCGGCTGGTGCCGGCGGAGCGGTGTTTGTTCATTGGGGATGAGGCTTCGGCGGAGACGATCCGCTCGAAGTTGACGGGGCATGGTGGCGTCAAGGCTGAGGTTGTCGCGCATCTGGATCTGGACAAGGTGGGGTCGTGGTCGACGGATAGCTTTTCTGAATCGCGGCTGGCGGAGATCCGTGATTTGGCGCAGACGCTTGATGTGCATCGGGCGGTGATCGCGCCGCGTAGTGTCGATGGGGGGGAGATGCTGAATCTCGTGCGCACGCTGAAGGCGGTGGGGGTGCGGGTCAGTGTGCTGCCGCGGCTGTTGGAGGTCGTGGGCTCCTCGGTCGAGTTCGATGATCTGCATGGTGTGACGGTGATGGGCGTCAGACGGTTTGATCTGACGCGTTCTTCGGCGGCGTTCAAGCGGGCGTTTGACCTGTTGGGCGCGACTGTGGGGTTGTTGGCGGTCTCGCCGCTTTTGGCTGTGATTGCTGTCGCGGTGAAGCTCGAGGATGGTGGCCCGGTGTTCTTTCGTCAGCAGCGGGTCGGTAGGCATGGGCATCGTTTCCGGATGTTGAAGTTCCGCACGATGGTGCCCAACGCGGATGAGTTGAAGGACTCGTTGCGCCACCGTAACGAGGCGAAGGAGGGGCTGTTCAAGATCGCTGAGGATCCGCGTGTCACGCGGGTCGGCAGGCTGTTGCGGCGTAGCGCTTTGGATGAGCTGCCGCAGCTGTGGAACATCGTGCGGGGCGAGATGAGCCTCGTCGGGCCGCGGCCGCTGGTGCTGGACGAGGATCAGCGGATCGAGGGCTGGCACCGCCGCCGGCTGGAGCTGACACCGGGCATGACCGGCCCGTGGCAGATCCTCGGCCCCGCCCGCGTGCCTCTGCGGGAGATGGTCGCGATCGACTACCTCTACGTCGCCAACTGGTCCCTCTGGACCGACATCAAGATCCTCCTACGCACCGTCCCCCACGTCCTCGGACGCCGCGGACTGTGATCCGGGCATAGCGCCTACGCGGCGGCCCGCGGCTCCTGCCCCGCGACCACCCGCTCCTCGAAGACGAAATCCGCTTCCAGCGCACGGCGCACCGGGCACGTCTCGGCGACGCGCTCGAGCCGGCGCCGCTGCTCGGCGCTCAGGCGGCTCGGGAGGTGCACGTCGATCGCAAAGCGCCGCGGCACGCTCTCGGGGTCGTACTCGACGTGGACGTTCGTCTCGCCGAGGTCCCAGCCGCGGTTCTGCGCGTACATCGCGATCATCGTCGCCACGCACGACGCGAGCGTCGCTGCGAGCAGCTCGTGCGGCGCTGGCCCCGAGTCGGTGCCGCCGAGGCGCTCGGGCTCGTCGGTGACGATCGTGTGGCGGCCGTTCACGTCCACCTCGTGCCTGAGGCCCGCGCCGGAGCGGCGGGCTGTCGCGGTCATGCTCATCGGTCGCTCATCTCTTTCCGCTTCACGTGACTTGCCAGTCGATCGTGTCCGATCCGGTCCGTCGCTGCATCCGCCGCAACTACCCGACCTGGTCCGTGTTCACTGCGCATACAAATACAATAGCATACAACGATATAGTGGTGAGTGGCCGCCTGCGTGGGAAGCTCACGGCGACCGCGCTCGCTCAGCAGACGGTGCGCGGCGGAAGATCCGCGGGGACGTCCGCGAGGTCGACGAACTCGGCGGCGAAGCTCGTGAAGCGGTGCAGGTCGGCGAAGTTGGAGGCGAGCCCGAGGGAGGCGCGGATGGCGCCGCCGGAGGGCAGGCCGAGCGCGCGCACGTAGTCGTCGAGGGCCATGCCGTCGCTGAACTCGCCGCCGACGAGCGTCTCGCGCGAGATCGTGAACGCGACCTCGCCGGCGCCGGGGTTGCAGAAGCAGCCGGTCCGCAGTGAGACGTTGTGCCGGCTGGCGACGCGATTGACGTAGCGCTCGTCGACGATGCGCCCGTCCGGGTGCAGGAAGTTGAACGCGATCGTCGCGCCCCGTCGCTGCCAGGACCGCGGTCCGTAGACAGTGCACGCAGGCGACCCGTCGGAGTGCTCCAGCGCGCCGAGGGCTTCGAGCAGCCAGCTGCCCAGCTCGGCGACGCGGGTGTGGATCGTCTCGACGCCGACGCGGTCCAGCAGGTCCAGGCCGATGTCGATGGCGGGCAGGCTCAGGTAGTTGACCGTGCCGTCCTCGAAGTGGGGGGCGCCCGGAGCGGACTGGAAGTACTGGCGCTGCACGAACGCGGCGACGATCGTGCCGCCGGAGAACCACGGGCGCTCGAGCTTGGCGAGCGCGTCGCGGCGGGCGAGCAGGCAGCCGACGCCGGTCGGCCACCCGAACATCTTGTAGAACGACGCGGCCACGAAGTCCGGGTGCCAGCGACCGAGGTCCAGCCGGCTGCTCGGCACGTACGCGGCGGCGTCCAGCAGCACGTCCCAGCCGTGGGCGTGAGCCTGCTCGATCCACTCCAGCGGGTGCTGCACGCCCGAGAAGTTCGACTGCGCGGGGTAGGAGAACAGGTTGTGGTGATCGCCCGCCGTGTCGGCCAGATAGCGCGCCAGCAGGCTCTCCTCGACACGCAGGTCGGGGGCGACGCTCGGCACGTAGGTCGTCTCCGCGCCGCGCGCACGGGCGAACTCGCGGATGCCGTTGACCGAGTTGTGGTTGTCGAACGTCAGCAGGAAGCGATCGCCGGCGCGGAAGGGGTAGGCCTCGCCGACCAGGCGCAGCGCGCCGGTCGCGTTGGGCGTGAAGATCGCCTCGTACTCCTCGCCGCTGGCGCCGAAGAACTCGAGCACGCGCGCACGGGTCCGCTCGAGCAGCTCGGTGCTCAGCGCCGACGTAGGGTTGATCGAGTGCGGGTTGCCGAACACGTTCTCGCGCAGCAGCCGCATGTGCTCGACCAGCTGCGAGTCCGCGTACAGGCCGCCGCCGGTGTAGTCGAGGTAGACGTGGCCGCCGTCGTCCAGGCGGGCGAAGTCGCTGCGGCGGAGCTCGTCGAGCACGGCGGTGTCCGCGTAGCGCGGATGCCCGCGCCGGAACGCTCGCTCGGCGACTTCAAGCGATTCCTGCTCTGCATGCGCGAGGCTCACGTCGTCTGATCGTAGAGCGCTCGAGCCAGCTCTCATGGCGGCCCGCCGCGCTCGTCGCACGTCGCGGGCGGGAAAAGCCGCCAACGGAACCGTAGTTAATCCGAATGGCGCCGCCATCGGGCGAACCTAGCGTTTGTCGGGATGCGTATGCCGAGCACAGGGCGGGAGGCTGGCTGTTGGATCAGCGCGCGGATCGCGCTGAGCGCCGTCGGGGAGCGGCGGCGATGAGCCGCGTGGTCGTGCTCGGCGCAGGCATCGCGGGGCACACCGCCGCCGCCTTCGCCCGCAGCTGGCTCGGACGCGGCGACACCGTGACCGTCGTTTCTCCGCGGCCCGACTACAACTGGGTGCCGTCGAACATCTGGGTCGGCGTCGGGCTGATGAAGCCCGCGCAGGTGACGTTCCCGCTGGCGCCCGTATACGAGCGGGCGGGGATCGAGTTCGTGCAGGCGGCCGCCAGGGAGATCCACCCGGAGGGCGACCGCGAGCACCTGACGCCGTACGTCACGGCCGAGTCCGCGGACGGCGTGGTGAGCAGGGTGCCCTACGACTTCCTGATCAACGCGACCGGCCCGGCGCTGCGCTTCGACAAGACCGAGGGGCTGGGCCCTGACGGCGGAAACAGCCTGTCGGTGTGCCTTCCCGCGCACGCCGCGCAGGCGGCTGCGGCGCTTGCCGAGGAGGTCGAGCGGATGCGCAAAGGCGAGCGGCGGCGCTTCCTCGTCGGCGTTGGGCATGGCACGTGCACCTGCGAGGGCGCGGCGTTCGAGTACATCGTCAACCTCGAGTTCGAGCTGCGCGCCCGCGGCGTGCGCGATCGCGCCGAGATCACGTGGATCACCAACGAGTATGAGCTCGGGGACTTCGGCATGGGCGGCATGCACCTAAAGCGGGCGGGCTACGTCACTCCCAGCAGCATCTTCAACGCCTCACTGTTCGCCGAGCGCGGGATCGACTGGATCACCCGCGCACACGTGCAGCGGGTCGAGCCCGGCCGCGTCCTGTATGAGACGCTCGACGGCAGCGGGGGCGAGCAGGAGTTCGACTTCGCGATGCTGCTGCCGCCGTTCTCGGGCGTCGGCCTGAAGGCGTTCGATTGCGACGGCGCCGAGATCACCGAGCGCCTGTTCCTACCCAACGAATTCATGCGCGTCGACGCCGACTACACGCCCAAGCCATATCAGGACTGGCGGGCGTCGGACTGGCCGCGCACCTACCAGTCCCCGGACTTCGGCAACATCTTCGCTGCGGGGATCGCGTTCGCGCCCCCGCACCCGATCTCCGTTCCGCGCAAGAGCCCCAGCGGCACCGTCATCGCCCCCGCGCCGCCGCGCACGGGGATGCCCTCGGCGATGATCGGCAAGGCGGTCGCGAGGAGCATCGTCGACATGATCGGCGGTGCCAAGGCGCCCACTCACACCGCCTCGATGGCCGAGATGGGCGCCGCCTGCGTGGCCTCAGCCGGCGCCAACCCCTTCACCGGGACCGCCGCGTCGATGACGGTCTACCCGATCGTGCCCGACTTCGAGCGATACCCAGACCACGGCCGCGACCAGGATCGCACCTTCGGCGAGATCGGGCTCGCCGGCCACTGGATCAAGATCCTGCTCCACCACCTGTTCCTCTACAAGGCGCGCCTCCGGCCCGGCTGGCGCCGGATCCCGGAGTAGTTGGCATGGACGACGAGAAGACCCGCTACGTCACCAAGCCGACGAGGCTCACCGTGTTCCTGCGCACATTCCTGCCCTGGCAGGCGTGGCGCTTCGCCGTGATCAACCTGAAGATGATCGACATCATCCGGCGCAGCCATCGCGGAGACAGCCCCAAGTAGCCGCTTTGGTGCAGCGTGACGACAGCTGCGCTATCCTCACATCTATACAAACGTCCAGTGGTAGCGACGAGCTGTACTGCGGGTCATGTCGATGATCAGCGCGCTCGGTTTCGGCCTGCTCATCGGTCTGGCGGTGGGGATGGTCGGCGGAGGCGGCGCCGTGCTCGCGGTGCCGGTTCTCGTCTACGCCGTCGGGCTCGGCGTCCACGGGGCGACGACTGTCAGCCTGGCCGTAGTCTCGCTCGGGGCCACAGCCGGGGCGGTGGGTCAGGCACGCCGAGGTGCGGTTTGCTGGGTGTCTGCGGGCTGGTTCGCGCTCGCCGCCGCGGTGGGGAGCGTCCTCGGGACGCTCGCCAATCGTGCGCTCGGGGGTGAGGTTCTGCTGCTCCTGTTCAGCGGCGTGATGCTCGTGGCGGCACGCGCCACCTGGATGCGTGCGGGCTCGGCGATGGTCAAGGGCCGTGGATGTCCGCCGGCGCGCGCGCACGTGCTGGTCCCGGTCGGTCTCGGGGTCGGCGCGCTCACCGGACTCGTTGGTGTCGGCGGTGGCTTCGTCGTCGTTCCGGTGCTCGCAATCGGGCTGAGCTTCGGGATGCGCGAGGCGATGGCGACCTCGATCGTGATCGTCGCGATCGTCTCGCTGTGCGGTCTGGTCTCTCATCTCGCCGTTGGTGGCAGGCTTGATGTCCCTGTGACCATCGCGATGGGGGGAGCTGCGGTCGCCGGTGCGTATGTCGGCCCTGGCCTTGCGGCGCGTGTCCCAACGGAAGTGCTCGGTCGCGGATTTTCGCTGCTCGTGGTGCTTGTTGCGCTCGGTGTCGTCGGCGCCACGCTCGCCGGGGCCAGCGTGTGACGGTCCACGTCGCTCGGTAGGACGGGGTGTCTGGGTGGGGCGGTTCGGGGGGACGTGACAAGCAAGCCCATTGTCCACCATACGCTTGAACAGTAATATGTTGGTCTAGATGACTGGTTCGGTTTCGGCCGAGCCTCCTTGGAAAGCCAAGACAAGAGGAGTGCGCAGGAGCGTCATGCGATGAGCCTTCCCAGCCCCATACCGGTCGACCTCGCCGAGATGATCGCCGCGCGCCTGCGGGTGATCGGCGACCCGACCCGGATTCGTATCCTGGATCTGCTGCGCGACGAGGAGTTGACGGTCACCGAGATCACCGAACGTCTGGGGACGAGTCAACAGAACGCCTCCAAGCACCTCGGGCTGCTGCTGCAGGCCGGCATCCTCGCGCGACGCAAGGAGGGCAACAGCTCGATCTACAGCATCGCCGACGCCGGCGTCTATGAGCTCTGCGAGCAGGTCTGCGGCGGACTGCAGCTGCAGCTCGCCGAGCTGACGGCGCTCGTCGAGGGCGCAGGAAACCACTGATCCGGCATACACCTGTATAGTTGTGCTATGCTCCCGGGCATGGACAGCACCAGCAACGTTCCCCAGCAGCCGTCACCGGCCCTGGTGGAGTTGATCGCTGAGCGCTTTCGTGTGCTCGGCGAGCCGATGCGCATCCGCCTGCTCGACGCCCTGCGGGATGCTCCGGCAACCGTCGGGGCGCTTCAGCGGGCGACCGGCGCCTCCCAGCAGAATGTCTCTAAGCATCTCGGTGTGCTGCTTCGCAGCGGCATGGTGAGCCGCCACAAGGAGGGCAACCACTCCGTCTACGCGATCGCCGACGAGGGCGTGTTCGTGCTGTGCGAGCAGATGTGCGGCGGCATGCGCCGTCAGCTGGACGATCTCGACGCCCTACTACAAGGAGGACCGAAACGATGAGCGCGACCGCGTGTGCCCGCCCGAGGCAACAGGAGGTCGGCGCGGGCGCTTCCCGTTGGCCGCTCGAGCGCGTGCTGTTCGCGCTAGCGGGCGGCATGACGCTGCTCAGCGTGGCGCTCGTCGCGCTGGTGTCTCCCTGGATTCTGCTGCTCACCGCGTTCGTCGGCGTCAGCCAGTGGTTGTACGTGCTCTTTGGCGCGTGTCCCGCCTCGTTGGTGCTGCGCCGCCTGTTCTCGTTGCGTTCGGTCCTCTACCCCCGCCAGGAGGCAAGCTCATGAGCACCACCACCGCGGCCCGGGCCGCCAAGACCACCAAGCCTGCGATCGAGCACCAGACGCATGTCGGGCCGATCGGCCGCCTCGGGCGCTACACCGCCACCCACTTTCGCCGCGTGCTCGTCGGCTGGCTGCTGGTGGCGATTGTGCTCGGCTTCTTCGCGCCGCGCGTCGAGAACGCGCTCTCGGGAGCGGGTTGGGAAGCGAGCGGGTCGCAGTCGGCGCAGGCCCGCAAGCTCGTGGAAAAGGATTTCGCCGGGATGGGTAGCTATGGGTTGATGACCGTCGTGTACTCCCCGACCGAAACGGTCGGCTCGCCGGCGTTCAGATCGGTCATATCCCGGGTCGAAGCGACTCTGCGCGCGAACAGCGCCGTGAGGACAGTGGTTGCGCCTGCTCCCGGTGTTTCGATCTCGCGTGATGGCCACACCGCGATCGTGCAGGCCGGCGCCGCGCGGGACCCCAACGAAATGGTCGCCGCCGCGGACAAACTGAAGGGCACGCTGCACGGGCTCTCCGCGGGCACGGTCGTGGTCAACCTCACCGGCGCAGCCGGCATGTGGTCTGACTTCAACGCCGCCAACCGCTCTGCGATGCTCAAATCCGAGGTCATCTCCTGGCCGGTGACGCTCGGCATCATGCTGCTCGCGTTCGGCTCGCTCGTCGCCGCCGGGCTGCCGCTGATGCTGACGATGGTCGGGCTGCTCGCGGCCGCCGGCTCGCTGTACCTCGGCACGCTGATCACGCCGATCTCGATCTGGGCGATGAACTTCGCGCTGATGTTCGCGCTTGCGCTCGGCATCGACTACGCGCTGTTTCTCGTGATGCGCTTCCGCGGCGCCTTCTTCGGGTCGAAGCTGGACCCGGTTGAGGCGACGGCCGTGACGATGGACACGGCCGGCAAGGCCGTGCTGTTCAGCGGTGTGACCGTGCTGATCTCGCTGACCGCGGTGATGCTCGTCCCGAGCCCCGCGTTTCGCAGCATGAGCCTGGGCATCATGCTGGCCGTCATCTTCGTGCTGGCCGCGACGCTCACGCTGCTGCCTGCGGTGCTGACCAGGCTCGGTCCCAAGGTCGACAAGCTCGCCCTTCCCTGGGCACATTCCGGCGAGCACCGCTCGCCGCGCTTCGCCGCCTGGGCCGAACGGCTCTGGCGCCACCCGCTGCGCTACGGCATCCCCGCGCTGGCGCTGCTGCTCGCGCTCGCCTTCCCCGTCACCCAGCTGAAGACGTCGATGCCGTCGATCAAGGTGGTGCCGAGCGGCGACTCCTCGCGCATCGGCTACGACCAGGTCCAGGCGGCAATGGGACCAGGCGCCACCGGCCCGCTGCAGATTGTGGCACCCGCCGCGAAGGCCGCGAGGGTCGCCCGCATCGCCAAGAGCGACCCCGGCGTCGCCCAGGTCCTGCCGACTCAGCCGGGAGCCGGCGGGCTGGCGCTCGTCACCGCGATCCCCCGCCAGGACCCGTCGAGCCCCGCGGTCGGCGCGACCATCGAGCGGCTGCGTGCCGAGCTGCCCGCGGGCGCCCTGCTCGGAGGCGCGGCCGCCGAAAACCACGACCTGCAGAGCCTGCTCGCCGCCAAGACCTGGCTCGTGATCGGGGTCGTGCTGGCGCTCGGCTTCCTGCTGCTCCTGTTTGCCCTGCAGGCGCCACTGCTCGCGGCGGCCGGTGTGCTCACCAACCTGCTGGCCACGGGCGCCGCGTTCGGCGTGTCCAAGTGGATCTTCCAGGACGGCGACCTGCACTCGCTGCTCGGCTTCCAGCCGCAGGGCTTCCTCGACGCGTGGGGGCCGGTGTTCTTCTTCGCGATGATCTTCGCGATCTCGATGGACTACACCATGTTCCTGCTGTCCTCCGCCAAGGAGCACTGGGACCGCAGCGGCGAGGCCAGGGACGCGATGGTGAACGGCATGGCGCACTCGGGCAGGGTGATCTTCGCCGCAGCCGCGGTGATGGTCGCCGTGTTCTTCACGTTCGCCCTCTCCGGGCCGCTGCCGCCCAAGGAGATGGGGATCATCCTCGGCGTAGCCGTGCTGCTCGACGCGGCGCTCATCCGCCTGCTCGCTGCTCCCCGTGCTGCTGCGCCTGATGGGCGCCCGCGCGTGGTACCTGCCCGGGTGGGCGCGGCGGATCCTGCCCGACGTGCGCTTCGGGCACTCCTGAGCGTCCGGTAGCGGCGTGGCGCGTTACCGGACGTCGGTCGCGGCCGCGGCTCAGCTCCCGGCGGGCGCCGCTCAGCTCCCGCGCGCGCGCTCCCGCGCCGCGCGCCGAATCGAGAGCGCGAGCAGCCCCACGACCGCGGGTGGCATCACCCACCAGGCCGCGACCGACGCGGCGGCGAGCAGCGCTGTGAGCGCGAGCGCGAGCACGACCCCGAGCGCGGTCAGCCAGTCGTCGCCGACCACGAACTCCCACACGCCCGTGAGGAACGCCTGCACTCGTGTCATGCCGTCGCCGTCGCCTCCTCGCCGGTCTCGGCGGCTCTCGCCACGAGCTCCCCGGCAGTCGCCGCGTCCACCGCGTCCACGGCACGCCGCAGCGTCCACGCCATCGCGACCGCGACCAGCAGCACGCCCGGCACGATCGCCAGCAGCGCCGCGTCGCCTCCGGGCCAGCTCGCGCCCGCGCCCTCGCCGCCCCAGAACATGCCGAACGAGCTGAGCATCACCCCGACTGCGAACTTCATCGTGTTCTCGGGCACCCTTGCCAGCGGGGCGCGCGCGGCGGCGCCTGCGGCGATGACCAGGATCACGGCGAGTCCCGCGGCGGCCGCGGCCAGGGCGATGCGGTGCTGGTTGGCGCCGAACGTGAGCACGATGAACGCCACCTCAAGACCCTCCAGCAGCACGCCTTTGAACGCGATCGTGAACGCGTAGCCGTCGAAGCCGGGACCTCGCTCGCCGGCCGCTCGCGCGGCCTGCGTCTCCTGCGTAAAGGCCTGCAGCTCGTCGTGCTTGGCCTTCAGCCCCGCCGAGCGCAGGATCGCCTTGCGCAGCCACTGCAGGCCGAAGACCAGCAGCAGGCCGCCGACGAGGACGCGCAGCAGGTCGATCGGCAGCGCCGTCAGCGCCGGCCCGAGCGCCGCCACGATCGCGACGAGCGCGAGGGTCGCCGCGCCCACGCCGCTCATCGCCGAGGACCAGCTGCGCGTGGTGCCCACCGCCAGCACGATCGTCAGCGCCTCGACCGCCTCGACGGCGCACGCGAGGAACACCGAGATCGCCAGTCCCACCTCCGCACCGCTCATGCAGACAGCGTACGAGCCCGGCGCCGGTCCAAGGTGTGGACTGCGTGCTACATTGCATACATGTCGATGAACGTGTCCGTGCGTCTCGATGACGCTCTCGCCGAGAGCCTGCGTCTACGGGCGCGCGCCGCTGGCGAGACGCTCTCGGATCGGCTCCGTCGCTATGCAGAGGAGGGGACGCGTCGCGATGAGCATCCGCTGATCACGTTTCGCGATGGACCGGCGGGCAGACGCGCCGGTCTGCTCGGTGGCCCTGACGTCTGGGAGGTCGCGATGTGGGTGGAGGACCTGGCATCAGAGCCCGACCCGGTTGCAGCGCTGGTCGAGGACTCTGCTCTCACGCGGTCTCACATCGAGGCTGCGCTGCGCTACCGCGCTGCCTACCCGGATGAGGTCGCGGTCCGCATCGAGTTGCATCGCCGCGAGACGGCCGCGGCCGAGAAGCATTGAAGCTGCTGCTGGACGAGATGTACCCGGCCGCCCTGGCCGACGCGCTTCGAGCCGTTGACGTCGACGTCGCCACGGTCGCTGAGCTCGGACTGGCCGGAAGCTCCGACCCCGACCTCTTCGCGGCGGCGATCGCGCACGGATACACGCTGCTCACCGAGAACGTCGCCGACTTCGCACGCGTCTCCGCTGAGCATCTCAATGCCGGCCGGCATCACCCCGGCGTGCTGATCGCGCTCTCGTCCCGCTTCTCACGCCGACCCGCGGGCATCGGTGCGCTCGTCGCCGCTGTCCGCGTCACGGTCGATCAGGTGCTCGAGGATCGTCTCGTGTACCTTCAAGCACCCGGCCAGGCCTGACCGCCGCGACCCACCTTCCCGGGGGTCCAGATCCGTGTGCTAGTCGAGCAGCTCTGGCTGCGGCGCGATCTCCGCATGCGCCAGATCCACCAGCCCGCCGGAGGTCTGCCAGGGGCGCTTGTAGGCGGCCCACGCCACGGCCGCGGCGAGCAGCGTCGCGCACAGGGTCCAGCCGAGCGCGGTCGTGCCGACGCCGACGTACTTCAGGCCGGAGGCGAAGATCACGAACGTGATCGCGGGCCTGATGTAGCGGTCGGGGGCGCTCGAGGACAGCAGCGAGCCGACCAGCACGGCGGGCACGCTGCCGATGATCAGCGAGGCGGTGACGCCGAACTCGACGTGTCCGAACGCGAGCGCGCCGAGCGCCGCCGCGAGCGTCAGGGGCACGGCCTGGCTGAGATCGGTGCCGACGAGCTGGTTGGCGCCGAGCATCGGGTACAGGAACAGCAGCAGGATGATCATCAGCGAGCCCGAGCCGACGGAGGTCATGCCCACGATCAGGCCGCCGACCATGCCGATCGCCACCGTGCGCAGCGGATGCACGTCGATGTCGTGGACGACGCTCGCGCGCTGAGCGCCGCTGCGGCGGTCGAGCGCGTAGCGCAGCACCATCGCCGCCGCGCCGACCAGCAGCGCGGCGCCGAGCACCTGCTCGATGTTCGTCTGGGCGGACTTGGCGTGCGCCATCAGATGCAGCAGGTATGCGCCGAGGAACGCCATCGGCACCGAGCCGAGCACCATCCAGCCGACCAGGCGCCGGTTGACGGTCCCTTTGCGCAGGTGCACGGCGGCTCCGAACGGCCGCATCACGACCGCCGCCACGAGGTCGCTCGAGATCGCCGAGGAGGGCGTGACACCGAACAGCAGGATCAGCATCGGCGTCATCAGCGCGCCTCCGCCGGCGCCCGTCATACCGACCAGGAACCCGATCACGGCGCTGCCGAGGACTATGTAGGGATCGATGTGCATGGCTCTAGGCGGGGCATCATACAGCATTTCTCACGTTGTGGGTGGAGTTGGGCCAATTTGTGCGCGAGGTGTCCGACCCCAGGGGCCGCGAGGTCGCGTGGCAGGGTGGCCTGGCTGCCTCCGTGCGGGGTCTTGCTTTAGATCCGGATGATGTTTATGATGCGTCCTGAGTTGGGGTCACGGAGTCTCGACAGTCGTTGGGGTTGATGGACTTCCCGTGTGGGGTCCATTCGTGGCGAGCAAGGAGGCGGGAGGCGCTATGAGTGTGGATACGGGGAGTGGGGCCGAGGCCGGGGTAGTCTGGGCTCCAACGTCGCTGGCCGATTCCGCGACGTCGCTGGCCGGCTCGCGGCCGCTTGTTGGTGGGCGTGGGTGGTTGGGTGGTCGGTTGGGTGGTTTGGGTGTTGGGATTGCGGAGGCGCGGGGGCCGGCGGTTTGTGTGCGTCGGGATGCGGTGTTTCGTCGGTTGTTGGTGTTGGCGGATGTGTTGGCTGTGGTTGGGGCGTTTGTGTTGACGGTGGAGCTTTCGCGGCGGTCGGTGCAGTTGACGTGGGCTGCTGTGGCTTTGGTCCCGATTTTGTTGGTGTGTGCGAAGTTGACGGGTCTTTATGATCGGGATGAGTCGTTGTTGCGTAAGACGACGTTGGATGAGGCGCCGAAGTTGTTGCAGTTGGCGACTTTGTGTGCGTTGGTGGCGTGGTTTACGGGGGGGTTGTTGGTGCAGGGCCAGCTGGATCGTCATGAGGCGTTGTTTTTGTGGCTGGCGCTTGGGGGGTTGTTGATCTTGTTGCGGGCTGGGTCGCGGATGTTGGCGTTGCGGCTGGTGCCGGCGGAGCGGTGTTTGTTCATTGGGGATGAGGCTTCGGCGGAGACGATCCGCTCGAAGTTGACGGGGCATGGTGGCGTCAAGGCTGAGGTTGTCGCGCATCTGGATCTGGACAAGGTGGGGTCGTGGTCGACGGATAGCTTTTCTGAATCGCGGCTGGCGGAGATCCGTGATTTGGCGCAGACGCTTGATGTGCATCGGGCGGTGATCGCGCCGCGTAGTGTCGATGGGGGGGAGATGCTGAATCTCGTGCGCACGCTGAAGGCGGTGGGGGTGCGGGTCAGTGTGCTGCCGCGGCTGTTGGAGGTCGTGGGCTCCTCGGTCGAGTTCGATGATCTGCATGGTGTGACGGTGATGGGCGTCAGACGGTTTGATCTGACGCGTTCTTCGGCGGCGTTCAAGCGGGCGTTTGACCTGTTGGGCGCGACTGTGGGGTTGTTGGCGGTCTCGCCGCTTTTGGCTGTGATTGCTGTCGCGGTGAAGCTCGAGGATGGTGGCCCGGTGTTCTTTCGTCAGCAGCGGGTCGGTAGGCATGGGCATCGTTTCCGGATGTTGAAGTTCCGCACGATGGTGCCCAACGCGGATGAGTTGAAGGACTCGTTGCGCCACCGCAACGAGGCGAAGGAGGGGCTGTTCAAGATCGCTGAGGATCCGCGTGTCACGCGGGTCGGCAGGCTGTTGCGGCGTAGCGCTTTGGATGAGCTGCCGCAGCTGTGGAACATCGTGCGGGGCGAGATGAGCCTCGTCGGGCCGCGGCCGCTGGTGCTGGACGAGGATCAGCGGATCGAGGGCTGGCACCGCCGCCGGCTGGAGCTGACACCGGGCATGACCGGCCCGTGGCAGATCCTCGGCCCCGCCCGCGTGCCTCTGCGGGAGATGGTCGCGATCGACTACCTCTACGTCGCCAACTGGTCCCTCTGGACCGACATCAAGATCCTCCTACGCACCGTCCCCCACGTCCTCGGACGCCGCGGACTGTAGGCACGCGACGCGGTACGCGGGCGCCGCAGCGCGGCCCGCGCCCGCCGATGACAGCTTCGCGCACGCCGTGAGCGCTTGCCGGCGCGCCGGTTGCCTCGCCGCGCGCCGCCATCACGCAGACGGCCATGACGAGCGTCGCGGTGGCGAGCCAGGCGATGGGGATGGCGATCAGGAGCATGTCGGCCGGCAACGCGGGAGAGGGACGTCTGCACCCATCCCATCGACAGCTTTCGCCCGAACTTGAGCACTCGAGCTCGGCGGGCTGCGAGCGGCTGCTTCTCGCCGCAACGCCGGGTATTCGACCGTTAACCCTCAGGTATCATGCCCGCGATGCTCTTCATCGCCACGGTGCACTACCGGTCCCCGCGGTGGATAGAGATTCAGACGAGATACCTGCGCGAGCAGATATCCGTCGAGCACCAGATCTGGACCTCGCTCGAGCAGATCGACCCGTCTCATGGGGTCCACTTCGATCGTGTGATCGAGCAGAAAGGCATGCACGCCGCCAAGCTGAATCACCTGGCGATGGAGATCTGCCACGAGGCGGCGGCGGAGGATCTGCTGATGTTCCTCGACGGCGACGCGTTTCCCATCGCCGACCCGATGCCGCTGATCGCCGCCGGCCTGGCGCAGGCGCCGCTGCTGGCTGTGCGCCGGGCCGAGAACGTCGAGGAGCCCCAGCCCCACCCCTGCTTCTGCGTGACGACCGTGGGAACGTGGCGTCGCCTGTGTGGCGACTGGAGCGCGGGCTACACGTGGCGCGGCACGCGAGGTGGCTACACCTCCGACGTAGGCGGCAACCTCCTGCGCCGGCTCGAGCTCTCGCAGACGCCGTGGGTGCAGGTGCTGCGCTCCAATCGCAGGAACATCGACCCCCTGTACTTCGCGATCTACGGGGACACCGTGTACCACCACGGCGCCGGGTTTCGCACCGGCGAGCTCAGCCCCGTGCATCGCGCCGGATCGCCGGAGCCCGTACGGCTCTCCGGCGTGCCCGGACTGCGCTCCACCATGCGTGCGGTCAATAGGGCGCGCTGGCGCCGCTGGGAACGCGGCGTGGAAAGGCGCCATCTGCGCCAATCGCAGGAGATCTACGAGCGGATCAGCGCGGGCGGCTCTGACTGGCTGGCCGAGCTCATGTGAACGCGCCCTCGTGCACGAGCCGCTCGAGCGCGGTTTGGATCTGCTCGCACACGACCTCCGGCGCGAACAGCCGCTCGGCCTCCCCGCGCGCCGTGGCTCTGACGCGGGCGGCGTCCGCCCTCACTCGATCGAGCATCTCGACGATCGCCGTGGCCATGGCCTGCGGGTCGCCCACGGGCACCTCGGCGGCCACCGAGGAGTCCACGCCCTCGATCGCGCCGACTAGGAATTACACCGTTTACCATCAGCCAGGGCGAAGCTAAAGTCGTGACTCCTCATCCCGAAGGAGTCGCTTGGAAGCATTCACCTCTCGGCAGGGGGGATCGACGCCCGCGCGGCGGGGCGCAGGCGCGACAGGACGACCTTCCAGGGGAGCTGAAACAGTCTCGTCACGACCGACCAGCGGGGGGGCGCGGCGCCGTCGCGCGCGAAGGCGATCACCTCTCCCTTTCGCAGCAGCCGGTTGCCCTGAAAGGGAAGGCCCGTCCGCAGCGCGGTGAAGTCGGGCGGGCTGCCGGGACTGTCGATGTGAGTCAGGATCTGGTCGATCACCCCCTCGGGATCTGCCGCGAAGTCCTCATAGCGCACGTACAGCCGCCGCTCCCGTGGATGTGTGAGAAAGACGAGCGACGACAGGAGATTCGTGAGCCACACGTACGCATTGGTGAGGACTGTGGACTTGGAGAAGCGCGACACCTCCGAACGGGTGAAGGATATGACGACGCTCTCGGGATCGCGAACGAGGTAAATCAGGTACAGGTCGATGTCACGCAATCCTCGCAGCTCGCGCGCACGCAACGGGTGCGAGGAGGTGTCAACGATGTGCGTCGCTCCGGACTCGCGCGCGACCGCGAGGTAAAGGCGCTCGGAGACAGCTCGATAGCGCTTGCGCAGGCGGCGCCGAGCGCGGAGCGCGCGAATCCGGAACAGGGCGCGCGAAACCTCCAAGTATTCGCGCGCGTCTTCGCCAAAGAGCTCCTCAGCGCCTTCGACGTTCTCGCGCACTGCAGCCCAGAAGCGCTCGCGCTCCGATCCAGCGAGCCACGACACTCCCGACTTGACCAACCATCCGCCGAGCTCCCCCGCGTAGAAGAAGCGCTCGCAGTTGCCGAGCGCGACGCCCAGTATCGTGCTCCCGCTGCGGGCCGTTCCCATCACGTAGACGACCTGCGGTCGTTCACTGAGCGGCGCAGGAGAAGGGAGATCGGCTCTCATGGGTAGCGGGCGCCTCGCGCGCCACCTGCGCTGAAGCGGTGCTCAATTATAGTGCGCGCGGTTCGTCGATGCCGGGTACGAGTCCCCACGGCTTCCTCGAATGCGCTACGGGCGCGCGCGAACGGCGTGCGGCTCGCGAGGAGAATCGCTTTCACCCCACCCTTCACTGCGACCCTCACGCAGTCGAGCTGGTGCTCTCACCTCACCGGGATGACGCGGTGCTCGATCGCGAGCTCGGCGCCAAGGTGGCGAGCGCCTCGCGTGCGTATGTGCCAGCCGGCCTCGGCTCCCACCCGGATCATCTGCACGTGCGCCGCTACGGTCGCACGCTCTCGCGCGCTGGCAGCCGGCCACGCTGATCCAGCGGCGAGCCGCCGCGTGGATGTCTACATCGCCAACTCCGGTTTCAGCCGGGGCGGATCGCCGCGGGGGTGAGCAGAGCGCCGTCGGCGTGGCCTTCGGTATCGTGCACGCGATGTCCGACCGGACGCTGCACATAGCATGGCTGGGGCCCGCTCCACGAGACGACGGGGGTGCGTCGGGGCTCGCCGCCGAGCTGCTGCACGGGCTCGCCCAGCGCGGGCACCGGATCGACTGCTTCTTTCCCTCCACGGGTCAGAGCAGGCCGGAGCGGCTCGCGCAGGACACGAACGTCACCTTCACCTGGGGCACGGCTCGGTGGCAGTGGAACCGCTGGTACAGCAGCACCCGCATCACGGCGTTCGCCAGCGGCCTGCTGGTTCGCACGCTCGCCCTCCTGCGCCTGCGCCGGCGGATCCTGAGCGCCCACCGGCGGGATCCCTACGACGTGATCTACCAGTTCTCGTACATCGAGAGCCCGGCCGTGCCTTCACGGTTGAGGGGGACCGTGCCGCTGGTGCTCCACCCCGGGACGCACAGCGCCGGCGAGCTGAAAGCGCTGATCGCGGAGCGGCGCCTGGGCATACGTTGCGAGTCACCTGCCCGGCTCGCGCTCGTCGCGGCGATCATGCTCGCGCGGGCGGGAGCGCAGCGCCGGCTGATTCACCGCGCCACGCTGCTCGTGTGCATGAGCGAGGTGTTCCGCGATCATCTGGTGCGCGACTACCGCTATCCCGTAGCGGCCACCGTCGTCGTCCCCAACCCCGTACGCCTCGAGCGGTTCACGCCGAGCGAGCGGCCACTGGGGGAGCCGCCGGTCGTGCTCGCGCTCGGACGGGTCGCCGCCCGCAAGGGCGTCGAGACGCTGGTCGCCGCGGCGAGGGAGCTGCTCGAATCGGGCGTGCCCGCGCGGATCCGCGTGGTGGGGGGCCCGAGCC
Source organism: uncultured Solirubrobacteraceae bacterium (assembly GCA_963756205.1). Taxonomy (GTDB): domain Bacteria; phylum Actinomycetota; class Thermoleophilia; order Solirubrobacterales; family Solirubrobacteraceae; genus Palsa-744. The sequence goes on along the minus strand of CAVWMU010000002.1, from coordinate 319,460 downwards.
TGTGGTCGGACTACACCCGGCTGCTCGACGATCTACCGCCCGAGAACGCGGAATACGTGGGATCGGTGCCGTGGTCGGCGGTCCCGCAGGAGCTCGCTGGAAGCGACGTCCTCGTGCAGGCCAGCCGCTATGAGCCGTTCGCGCTGACGGTCGCCGAGGCGTTGGCGGCGGGCGTCCCGGTGGTGGCGACGAGCGAGGTGGGCGCGATCGAGCGCGTGGATAGGTCGGTCGCCGCCGAGGTCGCCCCCGGGGATGCTCGTGCGCTTGCGGCGGCGGTCGCGAAGATGCTCGAGCGGATGAGAGGGGACGCGGCCGCGATCAGGGCGACGGCGCACGCGGAGGCGCAGCGCCTGTTCGCGCCGGAGGTCGTGTGCGAGCAGATCTCGGCGGCGCTTGAACGGCTCGTGCACGGGGACGCGTTCACAGAACCACCCACCGGCACAACGGACGGCTCCACCTAGCGCCGCCTCGTCGGCCAGCTCCGTCACGTGGCCGCACCGTTATGGGGCTTGTGCTTGGCGCAAGCCCCGGTGCTTGTGCGTTCCGCGGCCCGATGATGTCTGCCGGCTTGCACGCTTGACCTGTCAAGATGTCGCGATGACCGAGGAGGTGCAATCGCTCGCTGCAGTCGAGCAAGCCACGAGGCTGCCCGATTTCTTCATCGTCGGCCACGAAAAGTGCGGCACGACCGCTTTGCATACGATGATGAGAGCGCACCCGCAGATATACATGCCGGCGATCAAGGAGCCCAGGTTCTTCGCACAGGAGCTACGATCGCGCTTCAAGCGCCTGGGACCGGGCGAGCTCCCGGACACGCTCGAGCAATACCTATCTCTGTTTGCCGCAGCCGACCCCGCGCAGCGCATCGGTGAGGCCTCGCCCTCCTACCTGCGGTCTGTCGACGCCGCCAGCCGGATCGCGGAGATCCAACCGGCGGCTCGCATAGTCGCCATTCTGCGCGAGCCGGTCAGCTACCTGCAGTCGTTCCATCTGCAGGCCGTCCACAATCACGTCGAGACCGAGACCGACTTCGCCAAGGCCATCGAGCTCGAGCACGCTCGCCGCCAGGGTCGGCGCATTCCCCGCTTTTCGCAGTCCCCGCCAGCGCTGCTGTACTCAGAGCACGTGCGTTATGTGGAGCAGCTGCGCCGCTACCACGCCGTGTTCCCGGCGGAGCAGGTGCTGGTGCTCATCTACGACGACTTTCGCCGCGACAACGAGGCGACCGTACGCGGCGTGCTGCGCTTCCTCGACGTCGACGAGGCGGTTCCGATCGATGCCGTCGAGACGACGCGGCTGGAGGGCGTGCGCTCGGTGGCGTTGCTGCGGTTGGGGTTTGGGCTGTCGATCGCGCGGCGCAAGGCGGCGGCCGCGGGCCCGGTCTTGAAAACGCTGAATGCGCTTACGCCGGCGCCCACCCGCAGCCCGGCCTTCCGCACCTTCTGGCACAGCCGCGTATATGGCTCACGCCAGCCGCCTGACGAGCAGTTCATACTCGAGCTACGCCGCCGTTTCAAGCCCGAGGTGGCCGCGTTGAGCGACTACCTCGGTCGTGATTTGGTGAGCCTGTGGGGCTATGACGACATCGCGTAAACGCCGCGCTCGTGCCTCGCAGCGCTCCCACCGCCATGCCGCCGTGCCCCACGTGAAGGTGACGTTGGCGTCCGCCGCAAGCCGCGCCGGGATCTTCACGCCCGTTCCGGGAGAGAAGCAGTCGATCCGGTGCCCGTGCGCCGCGAGACCGTGGAGCATCTCGGTGACGACGTCGGGGACACCCCCATCCGTCGCCGGGCCGGGACCGAGCCACGCTATGTGAAGTGGTCTGGCGGACACCGCCGCGCACCCCACCTACGGGACCTGTGCAGCGTGTGTGCGGGGCGTTTCACCCCTGGCCTGGAGGGTTTGAGCCACCTCTGCGGCCAGGTGGCGCTGGAAGGCGGCCACCGAGAAGCGCGCGGCGTTGGCGACCGCGCGCGCGGGGTCGAAGTCGAGCTCCTCGATACTCCGAATCGCCTGCTCGAAGGAGTCGACATCGTCCAGCTTGGCCAGGCGCCCGGTCTCTCCGTCGAGCACCGTCTCCAGCGCCCCTCCCGCCGCCGCGGCGATCACGGGCCGCCCGGCCGCCTGGGCCTCGACGGCGGTGATGCCGAACTCCTCCATGCTCGGCACGACGACCGCGCGCGCCTGCGCGTACAGCTGTGCGAGCTGCTCGTCATCGACGCGCCCGAGGAACTCGGCCTCGGGGTAGGCCTCGCTGAGGACGGCGTGGTCGGGGCCCGAGCCGACGACGCGGATCGGGGCGCGCGCGCGGCGGGCGGCCTCGAGCGCCACATGCAGGCGCTTGTGGCGGACGATCTCCGAGACGACCAGCAGCGCGTCGCCGGGCTCGCCCGGTGAGAAGCGCTCTGTCTCCACCGGCGGATGGATGATCGTGGCATCGCGGCCGTAGTAGCGCTTGATCCGCTCGCGGCTGAGCTCGGAGATCGCGATGTACGCGTCGACGCGGCGGCTCGCCGACAGGTCCCAGCGGCGGATGCGCCGCAGCTGCGAGCGCAGCAACGGGCGCAGCAGGCGCGAGGTCTCGCCCAGCGCACGCTCTTCCTCATACCAGGCGTAGCGAAACGGCGTGTAGCAGTAGCAGATGTGCAGCGCCCCCGCCGGCGCGCGTACACCGTGGGCGAAGGCGCTGCTGCTGCTGAGCACGACCTCGCACGGCGGCAGCTCGAGCTGCCCGATCGCCCACGGGTAAAGCGGCAGCAGACGCCTGAAGGTGCTCTGGCCCACACCCAGGCGTTGCAACGGCGAGGTGGTGACCGAGCGGCTCTCAAAGCGGCCGTCGGTTCCCTGCTCGTCGTACAGCAGGGTGAAGATCGGCGTGTTCGCATACAGCTCCGCGATCGCCGCGAACGTGCGCTCCGCGCCGCGCATCACCAGCAGATAATCGTGAACGAGCACGACGCGCTCGTTCGATGTTGACTTGATGTCAAGATCTTGTTCTGTATCGGGCATGACAGGTGTGTATTGGCGCGCGGCCACGGTCGCTGACCAAGGGTACCCTGCGGAGCTCGAGCTCCGGGCCCACAGTATGCGCAGTGCGGGCGGGGTGACGCCTTGTGTATGTTTCGCAAGAGCGTGCGCATGATCATCACAGTGCCCTGGGGGCATCGCCTCGGCGGCGCCGAGGCGATGCTCAAGGGCGTGCTCGACGGCGCCGGCGAGAGCGGGCACGAGCTGGAGCTCGTGTTCTTCGAGCCCGGACCCTGGCCGGAGGAGCTGATCGCAGCCGGGTTTCGCGTCGAGGTGATTCCCGCCGGCCGCCTTCGCCAGTTCCACAGATGGCTCGCGACGGTCGTTCGGCTCGCGCGGCTCTTTCGCGAACGCCAGCCGGATCTGATTCTCAACTGGGCGGCGAAGACACAGCTCTACGGCTCACCGGCCGCCATTCTCGCGGGCATGGCCGACCGGGTGGTGTGGTGGCAGCAGGGAATCCCGAGCGCGCGACTGGATCGACCGCTGCGCGACTGCGCTGCCCGCCACCGCGATTGGCTGTTATTCGCAGGCGGCCGCTCGCGCGCAGGCACGACTGTTTCCGGCGCGACGCACGTTCGTGGTCGCCGCCGGCTCGCCGATTCCGAATGCCGACGGCGCCCAGGCGCCGCTAGAGCTTCCCGCAGACGTGCCCATCGTCGGCCTCGTGGGGCGTCTGCAACCTTGGAAGGGGCAGGACCGCCTGCTGCGCGCCCAGGCGATCCTGCGCGACCGCGGCCACCGGATGCACGTGGTGATCGTGGGAGGCGACTCCTATGGGCTCTCTCCCGAGTATGCCGCGTCACTGGAGCCGCTCGTTCGCCAGCTGGGTCTAAGCGATGCCGTCACGATGACCGGAGAGGTACCCGACGCGGGCCCGTACATCGAACAGATGGACATTCTCGTCAATGCCTCAGACCCGGAGCCGTTTGGGATCGTGATCCTGGAGGGAATGGCCAGAGGGGTCGCGGTGCTCGCGGTCGACTCGGGCGGTCCCGCCGAGTTCGTCGAGGACCGGCGGACCGGCGTGCTCGCGCGCTCGGGCCAGCCGGACGCCTTGGCGGACGCGCTGGAGCCGCTGCTGCTCTCATCCGCCCTGCGCGCGCAGATCGGCGAGGCCGGCCGGGAGCGCTATCTGCAGGAGTACACCGACGCCGCCATGCGCGGGAGGTTCTTCCGCAATTTCGAGGAGCTCGTCGAAGGTAAAGACCGGACACGCCGTCAGGCCGCGTCGGCCTGACGGTCGCCACCGCACGACGGCTCGTCGCCCGCACCGTTCTCCGAGGCTCGAGTCGCGGCGATCACGACCGAGATGGATGTGAGCCGGGGGTAGCGCCGCCGGATCTCCTCAGGCCAGACGCGCCCTTTCGTCAGTGAGATCACGTCAGCCCCCGCGAAGCGCGCTGCCTCCACGGTGAGGCCCTCTTCCTTCAGAACACGTTCGATCACGTGAGGCAGGGCGGGGGATATGTGTGGCTCATAGCCGGGACGAAAGCTGGTCAGGTGTCCGCGCAGGCCGAGCTCGAGGCGGTTGCGCAACGTCGACAGGTTGGGCGTCGAGACGACGATCCTTCCCCCCGGCGTCACCAATCTGGCCGCTTTGCGCAACGCGCTCCACGGAGCCTCGAGATGCTCTATCACCTCCACCAACAGCACGCGGTCGACGAGGGGAAGCTGATCCGCGTCCTCGGCCGCCACGGTGTGGAACTCCACATCGGCGGTGAGATCGGGGGCGAGCCAGTCGATCGGATCGATGCCGTGAAGCTGTGCGGGCTGCCACTCATCCCTGATCCTCCGAAGCAGGTCGCCCCGCCCACAGCCTATGTCAAGCCAGCGCAGGCCCGGTTCAGGTCGGGCTGCGACGAGCGCCGTCTCCACGATCTCGTCAGTCGACGCGCCCGCCGAGGCCATCTGGTCCGAATAGGTGCGCACCCCGATGGATCCTAGATGAAGCGGCGCTCGCGCGGGCCGAAACGGTGGTTTGGGTAGGCTAGAGCCCCTTCCGAGGAGGTCCTGTGGGCACGATGCGATCCGACAGCGAGGCCGAGCGTGCCATTCAGCAGACGCCATCCGCTGTGGACGTCACGATCGTCGCGCACGACATCGGCGCCGTGGGAGGCATGGAGCGCCAGCTGACAGACCTCATTCTGGGGCTGCGCCGGCTTGGCCACCAGGTCACGGTGATAGCTCGCACCTGCGAGCTGCCGGCGGGCTCAGGCGTCGTCTTTCACCGAGTGCGAGCACCGGGGCGCCCGTTTGTGCTGGCCTATCCGTGGTTCATGCTGGCGGGCTCGCTGGCTGTACGTCGCTGGCGTAGGGGAGTGGTGCAGGCGACCGGCGCGATCGTTCTCAACCGAGTTGACGTTATTGCGGTGCACTCCTGCCACCAGGTGGCGCCGGTCAATCCGAGTCGCTCTACACGGCTGTTCCGTGCACAGGCGCGACTGGCCGCCATCCTCAAGCGGCTTGGCGAGCGCCTGTGCTTTGACAGCACCCATGCCAGCGCCATCGTGTGTGTCTCCGCTGGCGTCGCCGCGGAGATGCGCGAGCATTTTCCAAAGCTCGCCGGGCGCGTTCTCACAATCTACAACGGCATCGACACCGACAGCTTCGCTCCGGGAACACGGAGCGAGGACGCGCGCGCCATGCGCGTTTCGCTGCAGATCCCCCAGGGGGCGCTCCTCGCGGCATTCGTGGGCAGCGAGTGGGAGGGCAAGGGCCTCGAGTCCGCCATCCGCGCGCTCGCTCTGGCCCCAGCATGGACGCTGATGGTCGCCGGGGCCGGCGAGCGGACCCGCTACCAGGAGCTCGCGGAGCAGCTGGGGGTGGGGGAGCGGCTGCGCTGGCTGGGAGTCACAGGCGACATCCAGCTCGTCTACCAGGCGGCGGACGCGTTCGTCCTGCCCTCGGAATATGAGACCTTCTCGCTGGTCACCTTCGAGGCGGCAGCGAGCGGCCTGCCCGTTCTCGCGACGCCCGTCAGCGGCGTGCGCGAGCTGATCGAAGACGGGCGCAACGGCTATCTGATCACCAGCGATCCGCAGCTGATCGCCGAGCGTCTGACGCGACTCGCCGCCGACCCCGAGCTCAGGAGCAGTCTCGGGCGTGGCGCGCGCGAGTCGGCCCTCGCCTTCCCCGCGGAGCGCATGATCCTCGAGCACCACGAGCTCTACCAGCGTTTGGCCGTCCCCACAGGGCCCGCCCAGATCGAGTCGAGCTGACCCTACGCGGGCTGCCCGTCACCGAGAGCGGCTGCCCAGCAGATCGGTGATGAACTCGCGCATCCGCTGCTGTTGGGCGAGCTGGTCGAATGGATCGACCCGCCTGTGTTCAGCCGCCTCGCGTCGCCGTGAGATCTCGCCTGCGGTGAGCGTCTCCATGAGCTGAGCCAGCGCGCTGCCATAGACGGGGCTCCACGGAGCCGGTCCCGGCAGCCTCCAGAAGTAACCCTCGTCCAGGTCGTACGCGACCGGGTTCTCGCCGGTGATGATGGGCAGCCCGGCGGCGAGGTACTCGCTCAGTTTCGTCGAGTAGCGAAAGGATCCGACGCCGTCGACGCTCTGCGGAAGGCTTGCGACGTCAAAGGCCGCGAGGTAGTCGGCCACCTCTCCCGGCGGCACGCGACCCGGCAGCAGCACCCGAGCTCCCAGATCCTCATCGGCCATCTCCTGCAGCCGCTGCAGGCCCGGGCCGTCGCCGACGATGCACACGACCAGATCGGGGCGTTTCACCGCGCGAACGGCGCGAACGAGCTCGGCTCCGTATACATAGTCGATGCGCGCTCTGTGGTTGAGCGTGCCGACGAGCCCGACGACGAGCGCGTCCGCCGGTATGCCGAGTCGACGTCTGACCGTCTCCCGGGCGCCGTCTCGGGCGCGGTCGCGGCTCCAGCCGGGCGCGGTCATCCCACGGGGGGCTCCGAATGTGAGGGCGCGACCGACCAGATAGGGCGTCCATCCGACGTAGCCCGCGCAGCGGCGGCACAGCGCGCGCTCGTAGAGGCCGCCGAGCGCTCCGGCGATGCGCGAGCGCAGGCGCAGGTACGGGCCGACCGCGTCGCCGCTGCAAACCACGAAGGGCACTCCCAGCAGGGCGTCGGCGAGGAGCAGCGCAACGCCCCCGGCGATGCCGGTCCCCTCCATCACCACGAGGCTCGGGCGTCGCGAGCGTATGGCTTTCACCAGGCCGACGGCCGAGCGCAGCTTCCTATCATGGTCGAAGGAGTACGCCTCCGCCTGCAGCGGCTCCAGCAGGTAGCGCAGGCGCTCGGCGTCGAGATGCCCATCCCCTTGAGTCGCAAAGCACAGGATCCGGCTGTTCTGCGAGTGTCGCACCCGCTACCGTCGCTGACCCGGGCTCATGTGGGGTCGGGATGCTATCGATCCGTGCAGGCCGGAAGGCCGTCGAGGGGCCGAGCGCCTTCTCCGGGCGCGGGATGCGCGCTGCGCTCGGTGCATCCAAGCGTGCGGGAGAAGGCTGTAGGGACTGTATCCTGTCGGCACAGCACTTCTTAGGATGGGCGTTCGCCGGCCCTCTACGGATGGAAAAGCGATGAACAGCACGACGACCGACGCAGCCAGCATCTTCGCCCCGCTCTGGAAGCGGAAGTGGCTGATCCTCGCCGTCGGGGTCCTGGTCGCGGCCGGGACCTACCTGTACTACAAGCGTCAGCCCTCCGTATACGCGGCGTCGACGCAGCTCTATCTCGGCGCCAACGCCGAACAGCAGGCGGCGGGCGGCGGGGGCAAAGGCGCGTCGAAGAGCTCGCTGTCCGATCAGGCCGGGCTGATCAACTCCGGGATCATCGGTGAAATCGTTCGCAAGCGCCTGCGCGGCGAAGGCGACCGTCTGGCGGCGCGGGGGAAGGCGAAGGCGAAGGCGAGCAGCCAGGGCGAATTCATCACGATCTCGACGGAAGCGCGCACCCCCAAGGCCGCGGTGGCGCTGGCAAATGCATACGCCAAGGCGTTCATCAAGCGCCAGCACGAAAGCTACCGCCGCAACATCAAAGCCCAGATCACGAACGAGACCGCGCAGCTGCACAGGATCGAACTGGCCTCTGCGGCCACGGGCAAGGGCAAGGGGGCCAAGAAGACGGCGAGCACCTCGATCACCCTCCAGACAGCCAGCCTCGCCAGCAAGATCAATCAGCTCGAATCCACCCTGGCGACCTTCACAGGCGCCGAGCAGGTCAGCCACGCCACGGCCAGCCCGGCGCCGCTCTCGCCGAAGCCGAAAAAAAGCGCGATCTTCGGCTTCGCGCTCGGCATCGTCCTGGCGGCGATCGGCGCATACGTTCTGAGCCGGTTCGACCGCCGCCTTCGCTCGCTCGGCCAGATGGAGTCGATCTTCGGTGCCCGGATCGTCGCGACGCTCCCCACCGTCCGCTCGCCCGTCACTCGCCCGGACGGACGGCGTGCGCCCGCCAAGTCGCTGCTCGAGCCACTCCGCCGCCTGCACACGACGATCGAGCTGCAGGACGTGCACGAGCGCCGCCCCGAGGGCGGTCCTCGCACGATCCTCTTCATCAGCGCCGACGCCGGCGACGGCAAGTCGACGCTGATTGCCAACCTCGCCCGCGTCCAGGCCGAGGCGGGTGAGAGGGTGGCGATCATCGAGGCCGACTTTCGCCGGCCCGTCCAGGCCAGGCTGCTGGACGTGAACGGCCCGTATGGGCTGGCGGACGTGCTCACCGGCAAGATCCCCGTAGGGGAGGCGATGCAGAGCGTCGCCATGGCTGCGCACAACGGTGCCGTCGACGACTCGGCCGAGCCGCTCGGCGGCGTCTCCACGGTGGTCGAGGCGAGCGACGTCGGCTCGGTGTCGGTGCTCGTCGGCGGCGGCAGCGTCGCCAACCCGCCCGCGCTGCTGGCGCGGGCGCAGATGGGTGAGATGCTGCGCTCGATCGCAGACGAGTTCGACTACATCCTGATCGATGCGCCGCCGCCGCTCGAGGTGAGCGACGTGATGCCACTGCTTCCAGTCGTGGACGGCATCGTCCTCGTCGTGCGTGTCGGGCACACGCGCGATGTGTCCGCACAGCGTCTCGCGCAGCTGCTCGGGAGCACGGTCAGTGCGCCACTGCTGGGGATCGTCGCCAACTGCGTCCCCCGGAAGGACATCGAACGCTACGGCTTCGCCTGGGCGCCCACGGCGCCAAGGCGGCGACTGAAGCTCATCGGCTGATGAGCGCCTTCCGGGCACGTCCACTCGGCCCGCTCGGGGGCACGCACCCGGATGTGCTGAGCCGCCGCATCCGCGAGCTCCTGCTGATCGGCGCCAGTGGCGCGATCCCGCTGGCTCTCGGGCTGGCAATCAGCGTGGAGGTGGCGCATCCCAGCATGTTCCTGCTGCTCGCCCTCACCGTGGGCGTGCTCTGCGTCGTGGCGCTCATGACCAGCGAGCGCTACGAGGTGACGGTTCTGATCGTGGCGGTCTATCTCGGCTTGCTCGAGGGGCCGCTCAAGCTCGGGACCGGGGCGCACGCGGAGATATCGGTCATACGCGACGTGCTGATCTTCGCGATCAGCCTGGGCGCGGTCATGCGCCTGGTGGTGCGCAAAGAACGCGTGACGCTGCCGCCGCTGTCGGCCTGGGTGCTGGGCTACGCCGCGATCGTGCTGGTCGAGGTCTTCAATCCGGACACGGCCAGCTTCCTGAAGGCGCTGGGGGGCATCAGGCAGCAGCTCGAGTTCGTCCCGTTCTTCTTCTTCGGGTACCTGCTGCTGCGCTCGAAGGTGCGCTTTCGCATGCTGTTCCTCCTGTTGGGGGTGATGGCGCTCGCGAACGGGGTGGTGAGCACCATCCAGGAGAAGGAGGGCCCTGCCCAGGTCGCCAGCTGGGGTCCCGGCTACAAGGAACTGGTGTACGGCACCGTCGAACAGGGCGAAAGCGTCGGGCGCCGTGAACGCACCGGTCTCTCCGCCCGGCAGTTCCTCGTCGAAGGAGTGGCCCAGGTGCGTCCGATGGCGCTCGGGACCGACTCCGGATTCGGAGGCGGCCTCGGCATGGTGGCACTGCCCGGCACGCTCGCCCTGTTGGCCATCGGGCCCCTGCGCCGGCGCTGGCCCGTCCTGCTGCTCTGCCTGGGGGCGTTCCTGGCGGTCATGACCGGGCTCGGCCGCACGCAGGTCATCGGTGGGACAGTCGCCATAGTGGCCTTCTCCGTGCTGGCATTGGGCGGCGGCCAGCGCGTCAGCCGGTCCCTGGTCGCGCTGTTGGCTGTGATGGTGCTGGCGCTGCCACTGATAGCGGTCGTGGTGTCCCTCGAGGGCAGCGGGGTCTTCTCCCGTTACGCCGAAATCGTCCCCGGCAACGTGGTCGAATCGAAAGACAAAAAGACCTCCGAATTCCGCGCGCTACCGGGTCGGATCGAAGCCGCGCCGCTCGGCGTGGGACTGGGGACGGTCGGCGCGGCCGCTGGCTTCGGCGGCAAGCAGAGCATCTCGGTGGAAGGTCACGGCATCGGCGGGGCCACCGTCTGGGGGCTGATCCTCGACGAACTCGGTCTCCCCGGGATGCTGCTGTGGCTGGCGTTCAACATCAGGCTGCTGACGCTCGCCCTGCCCGGGCTGCGGCGCGTTCGTGACTATGAGCTGCGGCTCGAGTTGGCGGCTGTGTACGCCGTGTTCATCGCCTCGCTCGTCACAGGATTGTCAGGGGATACCGTGACGAGCGCGGTGCTGGGCCCGTACGTATGGCTGACGGCGGGGATCACCGCATACTGGTTCCTGGGACCGGGGCGCGCCGCGCTGCGCTCTCCGAGCAGCGGTGCGCCGGGCCCGCGCACGTCGAGCGTGTCATTGGCATGAGCGCCGACGGCAGAGAAGCAGCCCGCTCGCGCACGAGCGCGCCGGCGAGCGCCCAGCCCGCGGTCGCGCTCGCCGCCGGCCGGCGGCTCCCCGACTTCTTCATCGTTGGTCAACCCAAGAGCGGCACCACGGCGCTGTACGAGATGCTGCGTCGCCATCCGCAGATTCACCTGCCCGACCGCAAGGAGCCGCGATTCTTCGCGACCGAGCTGTACTTCCGCGATCCGCCGCGACCCGGGGGGACTCCGGCGACGCTCGACGAGTACGTCGCGTGGTTCGACGCCGCGACGCCAGAGCAGCGCATCGGGGACGCCTCGCCATGGTACCTGTGGTCCCGCAGCGCCGCGGGCCGCATCGCCGACGTGCAGCCTGATGCACGTATCATCGCGATCCTGCGAGAGCCCGCGAGCCTCCTGCGTTCACTGCATCTAGAGTTCGTACAGCTATACGTCGAGACGCAGACCGATCTGCGCAAGGCGATCGAGCTGGAGGAGCCCAGACGTCAAGGTCGGGACATACCCCGCCATACGTATTGGCCGCAGATGCTCCTGTATTCGGAGCATGTGCGATTCGTCGAGCAGTTGCGCCGCTTCGATGCCGTCTTTCCACCAGAGCAGATGCTGGTGCTGGTCTACGACGATTTCCGGTATGACAACGAGGCGACCCTGCGCAGGGTGTTGCGTTTTCTGGAGGTGGACGAGACCTTCCCGATCGAGCCGACGCATGCCAACCCGACCGTGCGCGTGCGCTCGCAGCGCCTGCACGAGCTGGTACACGCGGTATCCGTGGGCCACGGCCCGATCTCGCGGGCCGCAAAGGCGTCGGTGAAGGCCGTGACGCCGCGGGGGCTGCGGCGCAGCGCGCGAAACCTGGCCGTCACACGTGTCGTCTACGCCGACCCCGGAGCACCCGACGAGGAGTGCATGGCCGAGCTGCGTCGTCGCTTCAAGGGAGAGGTCGTGGCGCTGAGCGAGTACCTGGATCGCGACCTGGTGAGCATGTGGGGCTATGACAGCGTCGAGTGAGACCGCGGTCGAGGCGAGGCGCTCGCCGCCAAGAGCGCCTGACTTCTTCATCGTCGGACATGCGAAGAGCGGCACCACGGCGCTGTACGAGATGCTGCGCCCCCACCCCGAGATCTACATGTCCGAGGTGAAGGAGCCGTGGTACTTCTGCACCGACATGCGGCCGCGCTTCAACCCGTGGCGCACGGGCATCGCGCCGCAGACGCTCGAGCAGTACCTGGCGCTGTTCGAGGGCGCGCAGCCCGGGCAGCGGATCGGCGAGGCGTCCTCGTCCTACCTTTGGTCGCGCACCGCCGCGCGCGGCATCGCGGAAGTGCAGCCGAACGCGAAGATCATCGCCATCCTGCGCGAGCCGGCCAGCTTCCTGCGCTCGCTGCACCTGCAGCTCCTGCAGAACCACGTCGAGGTGGTGAAGGACCTGCGCAAGGCGATCTCCCTCGAGGACGCACGGCGCGAAGGCCGGCGCATCCCCCGCCGTTCACACCGGCCGCAGATGCTCCAGTACTCAGACCACGTGCGCTACGTCGAGCAGCTGCGCCGCTACCACGAGCTGTTCCCGCGCGAGCAGGTGCTGGTGCTGATCTACGACGAATTCCGCCGCGACAACGAGGCGTTCCTGCGTACGGTCCTGCGCTTCCTCGAGGTCGACGACACGCGGCCGATCGAGGTGCTCGACACGAACCCGTCGGTCAGCGTGCGCTCGCAGCAGCTCGACGATCTGGTGCACGCGGTCTCCGTGGGCAGGGGGCCGGTCACGGTGGCGGCGAAGCGGGCGATCAAGGCGCTCGCGCCGCGCGAGCTGCGGCGCGAGCTGCTCGAGCTCACCCGGCGCAGGATCGTGCTGCGCGAGCCGCCCGCGCCCGACGAGCGCTTCATGCTCGAGCTGCGCCGCCGCTTCAAGGGAGAGGTCGTGGCGCTGAGCGAGTATCTCGACCGCGATTTGGTGAGCCTGTGGGGCTATGACGAGATCGACTGAGCAGACGGGCGCAGCGGGAACCGCTCGAAGTAGCCATCGGTGGGGAACGCGCACATCGCTTCGATCGTGGCGCGCCTGAGCTGCACGTCACTGGCCGCCAACCGCTCGGCGGCCAGCTCGAATGAGGGCAGACGGCTTGCGCGCGCGGTGAACGGCTTCAGGCGTGACGGGCCCAGATGCAGGGTTGCGATGCGCAGTCGATCGTAGAGGCTTGCGGCGTTCTCGGCGCGGTCTTCCTCGGGGCTCTCGGCCCACGCCTCGACCTGCGGGACGATGCAGCAGCGAAAGCCCATGCGCCACAGGCGCAGGCTCAGCTCCGCGACGGCGGCGCTCGCCGAGTCGAAGCCCGGGTCGACGCCGCCCGCCGCGGCGAGCACCGCGCGATCGCATGCGCAGTGGGCCGCAGACAGCAGAGCCGCGGGAACGAGCGTCTGCGACGCTTGGCCCACGAGGAAGCCCGAGGCGAGATCCTCGTCGGTGAAGGCACGCCCGAAGTAGCGCAGGTCGGGGCGGGAGTTGAAGCGCATCACCGGTCCGACCGCGGCGACTGCGGGCTGCGCGAGCGCCTGCGTGACATGCTCGTACCACTGATCGCAGCGCAGCACGCTGCCGGCCGCGAGCAGCACGATCGGGGCGCCGGCCGCCTGAACGCCGAGCGCCAATGCCTCGGCCTCACTCGATTGCCGCGTGGAGTCGACGCGGCGCAGCGAGACCCCTTGCACGCGGGTCCATGCCTCGTCAGGGGCGTGGCCGACTCCGGCGATCAGCACCTCGCTGCCAGCTGGCAGCGTCGCAGCGAGGACCGACGCCGAGGTCTCCTCGGTGGCTGTGCCGACGACGATGACCGAAACGGGTGGCCGGGCGCCCTCCCCTCCGTCTGAGGCCTCGGACTCAGTGCTGATGAGATGCGCAGGCAGGCCGTCCAGGCGCGGCCTGCGGCCCCTCCGGCCCGCGATCTCGCTGAAGATCGAGGCGGTTTGCGGTGTTTCGGCAGGCAGGGCGGGGGGAACGTAGGATCGCTGGACGGTGAACGCGCTCGCGGCGCGGGCGAGCTCGACCTGCTCGGCTGAGATCAGCGGACCGGGTTGCAGGTCCGTCCACGCCTGGCGGCTGTTGCGCAGGCCGTCGCTGGCGAACGCGCCAACCGCCACGCGGTCGACGGCGCGCGTCTGCAGCCCCAGGTCGCTCAAGAATGCGACCACGCGCTCGCACCACGCCACCGGATCGGCCAGCACGCCGTCGTATGTGCACACCATCACCGCCCGGCCGGCGGCGCCGAGCATCGCTTGACGCGTGTAGCGCTCCCACAGCGCGAGGCTGAACAGCGGCGTGAACCGGTTGCGCCGGGCGAGCGAGTCGCTCACCTCGAACGGATGGCGCACCACGAGCAGGTAGGCGACCCGCTGCTCGAGGACCGCCGACCAGAAGGGCAGCAGCACGCACGTGCGCGGGTCCTTCCACACCCACGGTCGCTGCGGATGCGCGGCCTGGAGCGTCGCGAGCGCGCCTGAGGCGTGCCGGCGCAGCAACGGCGAAAGCTCCTTCGCGCTCAGCAGCGGCGGGCAGAACCAGCTGCCGCCCAGCTCGCGCAGGAGTCGGTCGTTGAAGCGGACGAGCGACTTGGACTCCCAGTGGCCGCGCGGGTTCATGGTCCCGCCCATGAGCAGGTCCTCGTCGCGGCAGACCGACAGGCCGAGCAGGTTCACGAGGCGGGTGATCAACGAGGTCCCGCTGCGGTGCATCCCGAGGATCACCACCCCTTCGGGAGGCGCAACAGCGCCGGCGCCGCTCATCGATCTGCGAGATCGGCGAAGTTCGGCCACAGGCGAACGTCGATCTCGGGGAAGGACCCGACCAGCTCGACCACGTCGTCGCGATAGGACTGCACGTATGCCGCTCGCGTGGCGGCGTCGAGCGTCGGCTTCTCGGGCTGGTACTCGGGATGGGCGTCGAGCTCGGGCTCGAACTCGGTGTCGTGCAGACCCAGGAACTCGTACGTGCGCCGCAGCTCCGATCGAGGATCGCGGGTGCAGCGCTCGTATTGCAGGATCAGGACCCGCGAGCGGTCGAAGTAGCGAAGCAGCCCGGCGAGCTGGGCGTGGTAGAAGCCTCGCACGAACTGCTCGAGCGGCGCGTACCGGCTGAGCGGTGCACCGCGTCTGCGCGCCACGCTGATGTCCAGCTGCAGACCCGACAGGTATCGCTCGACGGGATCGCGCAGGAGCACCAGCAGCCGCGCATCCGGGGCGGCGGCGGCAAGCAGTTGCGGTATCCAGGGAGCGCTGGCATACACCGGAGTCCACTCTCCGGTCTTGTGGCCGGCGCCCCGCGGAAAATACTCCTGGTAGCGAGTCAGCTCCGCCGGCGTGCAGCCACCGGCGTAGAAGCGGTCGAAATAGTGAAGCTCCTTCCTGCGCGTCGATCGCATCACCTCAGGATGCGCGCTGATCAGATCGAACCACCGTGTCGTCCCGCAGCGCTGGACGCCGACGCCGATGAAGTCCGGGGGGCCGGTTTGCCAGCCTGCCGGGCAGGCCGGAGGGGCCGGCGGCATGTCGAGTCCGCCATCGGCGCCGAGCGGCGCTCGTCTGGGCTCCGAGCGCGACGTCAGGCGAGCCAGCGATCGGCGCCGGCGTCCGAGCCATCTGCGCGCCGCCGACCGCAGGGTCGGGTCGTTGGCCTGCATGACGCTCAGCCTCTCGCACGCGGTGTGGGATGCTCGCCGCCGTCGCGCGCGAGCTCCCAGCGAACCTCGAAGCCGTGGATCGCGGGGTCTGACAGGAGCTGCTTGGCACCGCCGTCGAGCGCGGGGAACTGAGTCCGGTAGCAGATCATCGCCTCCAGCTTCGCGGACGCGGTCGGCTCGTCGAGGCGCTCGATGTGCGCCGAGCGCAGCGGCGGCATCTCGGGCACGTCCTCGAGGTAGGACTGCCAGAACGCGTCGATGTTGCGATTTGGCTCCGGCTCGCGACCATCGACCCAGTGCGGCCAGCCGTGCTGCACGCAGTAGGGCAGATCGGCGTACAGCGTCACCGGCATGCCCGCTCGCGACAGCATGCGGCCGTAGCGGCGCACCAGCACATGATCGGGGTGCGAGCCCAGGCCGGCGGGGACGTACACGCGCGAGGCGCTGTCCACCCTGGCGCTCAGCGCACGGTCGATCCCTTCCAGGCTCGGGCCCGGCGGTGCGCGGTACTGGGCGTCGAGGAAGGGCAGGTTCAGCGGCGTGCGTCCCGCGCGCGCGAGGGCCACGGCGTCCTCGGCGGCCCGCTCGGCGGTGCGCTGCGCCGAGTCGACCGCGCCGGTGACGGCGTCCCAGAGCGTCAGACGTCCCGCTGGGGGCGTGCCTGCGAAGACGTTCACGACAGTCAGCTCGCGATCGCTTGACAGCAGGCTCCAGCAGTCCAGCACGGCGTCGTCCCAATGGGGGGAGAGCACCAGCTCGGGTGCGTGCGCGTCCGTGCGCAGGCTCGCATTGAAGCGGCTCTCTTCATGAGCGGTGCGTCGTGTCCGCATGCGCCGGTACAGCGTGCGCGGCAGGCTTTGCGGGCGGATTCGGGGCATCGCTGAACCGCGGGCAGTATAATCGCGGGTGCTCCGCAGCGCAGGCGGCGGTGCGCGATTCGCTCGTAAACAGTCGATCGTGTGCTTGTCCACAGTGCGCCCGGGCCGATGACTGTCAAGCCTGTGGTCGCACGACGAGGAGGGTGTCGATGGGAAGCAATGGATCTGTGTCGGAGTCCGAGGAGGGCGGGCCATCGGGCAACGCGGTGCTCGTCGCCAAAAAGTGGGTTGTGAGCCGCCCGCCGCTGCAGCGGGCCGTCACCAACCTCTTCCATCGCATGTACCACGGCTCGCCCGGTCGCACCTGGATGAACACCAAGTGGCTGGGCACGCCGCTGCTGAAGTGCCCGTTCGATCTGTGGATCTATCAGGAACTGATCACCCGCCTGCGCCCGGACGTGATAATCGAGACGGGAACCCACAAAGGTGGGAGCGCCCTCTACCTGGCCTCGATCTGCGACCTGCTTGACCACGGCCGCGTCATCACCGTCGACATCAGGGAGAAGGAGGGTCGACCCGTGCATCCGCGGATCACCTACCTCACAGGCTCCTCGACCGCTCCGGAGATCGTCGATCGCATCAAGGCGGAGGCGGAGGGCACGGTCATGGTCATCCTCGACTCCTACCACAGCCGCGACCACGTCGTGGAAGAGCTCGAGGCGTACGGGCCGCTCGTGACCCCCGGCAGCTACGTGATCGTCGAGGACACCAACATGAACGGCCATCCCTCGCATCCCAAATTCGGGCCCGGGCCGTGGGAGGCCGTGGAAACGTTCCTGGGGTCGCATCCGGAGTTCCGTGTGGACGTCGACTGCGAAAAGTTCTTCCTGACAATGAACCCCCGGGGCTACCTGCAACGCGTTTAGATGGTTGATTCCACCATCTAGGGACCGGCCGGCCGACGCCGGCCAGCACGGATGACAGCCGACTCCCGCAGCAGCTGTATCTCGCGATCGCGCACGAGTCGGGAGCGACCACATCGTCGACACCTCGTCCCATCCCCTGCGGGCGCGGGAGCTGCGAGAGATCGACATGTACCTCATATGCCTCGTGCGGGATCCGCAGAGTGTCGTCGCGTCGTTCACGAATCCGGGCGCGTGGCGGTTTTCGAGCTCCGCCGTCGTCGCAAGCGCGTATGTGTGGTTCACCGATCTGCTTGCTTCACTCGTCTTCCTCACGCATCCGGGCGATCGACGGCTGTTCGTGCGCTATGAGGACTTCGCGGCCGATCCGGAGAGCGTGATCGGCGAGATTCTGCGCCAGATCGCCGGCCCCGACGAGCGTCCCGACTTCGCAGCGCCACCGTCGGGTTATACTGCGAGCTATGACAATGCCCGCTGAGCGATCCGCCGCGGCGCGGGCGCCGCAAGGCCGAGTCCCCGACTTCTTCATCGTCGGCCACCACAAGAGTGGAACGACGGCCCTTTACGAGATGCTCCGTCGTCACCCGCAGATCTACATGCCCGACGTCAAGGAGCCCCGCTATTTCGCCGCCGATCTGCGTTTTCAGTTCGAACCAAACCGAGCGGACAGGCCGCCGCAGACGTTTGAGGAGTACCTCTCGCTGTTTGACGCCGCGCGGCCCGACCAGCGTGTCGGAGAGGCCTCGCCGTCGTATCTGAAGTCCCGCACGGCGGCCGGCGCGATCGCAGGCGTGCAACCCGCTGCACGGATCATCGCGATTCTGCGAGAGCCGGCGAGCTTCGTGCGCTCACTCCAATTTCAACTCATGCAGGAACACGTCGAGACGGAGAAGGATCTCCGCAAGGCGATGGCGCTCGAGGAGATCACGCGCGGAGACAGGCAGGTGCGTCGCTATTCAGATCATGTGCATTATGTCGAGCAACTGCGCCGCTACCACGACGTGTTCCCGTCTGAGCAGGTGCTGGTGTTGATCTACGACGATTTCCGCAACGACAACGAGGCAACCGTACGGCGGGTGCTGCGGCATCTGGATGTGGACGACAAGTCTCCGATTGAGGTGATGGACGCCAATCCGACGGTGAGCGTGCGCTCGGTGCGCGTCGACAGGCTCGTGAGCAGGCTGCAGGGAGGGGGCGGTCCCGCGTCGAGCGTCGTCAACAGGGCGGTCAAGGCCCTCACACCCCAGGGGCTGCGTCGCAATGTCGTACGCACCATCCGCCACCGTGTCGTGTACGCCAAGCCGGAGCCGCTCGATGAGAGCGTGATGTTGGAGTTGCGCAGCCGCTTCAAGGGAGAGGTGGTGGCGCTCAGCGAGTACCTCGACCGCGACCTGGTGACCCTGTGGGGCTATGACCGGGTCGATTGAGCAGGCGCAAGCCGGCTCGCAGCCATCGGTAGGAAGCGGGAGCTGGCGCGCGGCGGTCGCCGAGGCCCAGGAGCAGGTGCTTCCGAGCGGCCGGGTGGTGGTCTCGTGTTCGGCGCCGCTCGGCGAGGGCGGTCTCGGGCGCCACCTGCGCGAGGTCGTCGACGCGCTCGCGCGCAGCGGAGCGCCCACCGTTTGCATCTGCGGCTCGGACCGCGCACCCGCGACGCGTCGCGGATACCGGCGGGTGTACAGGCGCGCCGTCAGCGCCGCGCTCGCGGTGCCGCCACTGCGGCTGGCCGCGGCCCGCCGCGAGCTCGCCTACAGCCGCGAGTTCGATACCTACGCCACAAGCCGGTTGCCCGCCGCCGAGCACCTGATCGCCTTCAACGGCACCGCGCTCGAGCAGATCCACGAGCTCAGGCGGCGAGGAGGCGCGTCGGTCTCGCTGGTGTCGGCCACCTCGCACTTCGCGCACGTCGCGCGTCAACACGCGCGCGCCCATCGTCAGTATCCGATCGAGGGCTCGTGGGCGAGAGCCCTCGTGAGCCGCAACGTCAGGGAATACGCGCAATCGGATCGCATCTACGTCTCCTCTGACTACGTGTGGCAGTCATTCATCGAGGAGGGATTCGCCGAGGACGCGCTGGCGAGGTTTCCGCTGACGCCCGACCCGCGCTACGAGCCCGACCCCACGCCGCGGAGCTCGCCGACGTTCGACGTCGTGTACGTCGGCACTCTGTCGGTCGTCAAGGGCGCGCCTCTGCTGATCGACGCGATCCGCGCTCTGCCCCACACAGACATACGGCTGCGCCTGGTCGGGGGCTGGAAATCGCGAGCGATGCGCCGCCACGTCGAGCGTGCGTGCGCCGCGGATGCACGGATCGAGGTGGGCCACGGCGATCCGTTCCCGGCTCTGCGCGGCGGCGCGCTGTGCGTCCACCCGACCTACAACGACGGGTTCGCCTACGCGCCCGCGGAGGCGCTTGCGTGCGGCGTGCCGGTGATCGTCAGCGAGGACACCGGGATGAAGGACCTGATCGAGCCGGGACGCACCGGCGTGGTCCTGCCGACCGGCGATCTGGGTGCGCTCACGGAGGCCATCGAGGCGGCCTACCGTGGCGAGCTGTTCAATGGCTGACAGGCCGCTGCGCCTGGCGGTCGCGGGGATGTCCGTGAGGGCCACGTGCGGCGTGCGCGACCACGCCGGGCTGCTCGCTGATGCGCTTGCCCGCGAGAACGTCGAACCGTCCCTGCACTGGCTGCAGCGGAGTGAAACGGCGCTGCCCGCGGAGCGGTCGGAGATTCGCGCATGGACGCGGCAGCTCGCGCTCGAGCTCGACGAGCGCCGGCCGGACGCGGTGCTGCTGCACTACTCGGTCTTTTCGTACTCGCATCGCGGTATTCCCCTGTTCGTGCACCCGACGCTCGCGATGTTGCACAGCTCGCGGATCCCGCTGGTGGCGATGATGCACGAGCTCGCCTACCCCTGGACACACGGCGGCTGGCGCGGCAAGGCGTGGGCCCTGAGTCAGCGCGCAGTCCTGATCGACGTCATGCGTGCTTGCAGCGCGGCCATCGTCACGGCCGACGTTCGGGCGCAGTGGCTCGCATCCGCACCCTGGCTGCCCAAGCGGCGAGTCCTGGTGGCCCCGTGTTCTCGAACCTGCCGCCGCCGGCAGCGGCGCCACCCCGTGACCGCCCCGGTCTGGTGATCGGCCTGTTCGGCTACTCCTACCAGGGAGCGGCGGTCTCGCTCGTGCTCGACGCCATGCGCCTGCTGCACGATCGTGGCGGGAATGTCGAGCTGAGATTGCTCGGAGCGCCCGGTCGTTCCTCCTCCGCGGGCGAGGCGTGGCTCGCGGCGGCACGGACACGCGCGCTCACACCGGTGCTCTCCTTCTCGGGAGCGCTCCCGGCTCAGGCTCTGTCGAACGCGCTCGCCTCCTGCGACGTGCTGCTGTTTCCGGATGCCGCCGGCCCGTCGTCGCGCAAGGGCACGCTGGCCGCATCGCTCTCCTCGGGCAGGCCGGTCGTCGCGCTCGACGGCCGCGACCGCTGGGCGAAGCTGGTCGAGGCCGAGGCAGCGCGCGTCGTCGCGCCGACCGCGCCGGCCCTCGCCGACGCCGTCGGCGCGCTCCTTGCGGACGAGCAAGCACGCGAGACGCTCGGCGCGCGTGGGCGGGCGTTCGCCGAACGGGAGATGGGCGTCGCGCGCAGCGTGGAGGCCGTGATGAGCATCCTCGAGGGCCTGCTCGGTCCTCGCCGCCCGTGACTCAAGCGCCTGCCGCGGCCGCGCCGCGCTGAGACCGCCACGTGCGACGAGCGCTCCGGTAGGCCTCCATCACGGTGGCGACATGGCGCTCCGAGGAGAAGCGCGCGGCGACCACCTCTCTGCCGGCCGCTCCCATCGCCCGCTGCCTGTCGGGGTCGTCGAGCAGCTCCGCGAGGGCGCGCGCGAGCGCGCCTGCGTCTCCGGGCGCCACGCGCAATCCGCAGACGCCGTCCTCGAGCCAGTCGACGATCCCGCCGGTCGCGCTGCCGATCGCCGGCCTGCCGGCGGCCAGCGCCTCGATCCCGACGATCCCAAACGGCTCCGGCCACACCGAGGGCACCGCCAGCAGGGAGGCGTTGGCGAGCTCGTCCGCGAGCTCGTCCGCGCCCATCCAGCCCTTGAACTGAATGCGGCTCGCGACGCCAAGACGCTGCGCCAGCGATTGCAGCTCCTCCTGCTCACGGCCATCGCCACATATCACGAGCTCGGCGTTCACGTCGGCCATCGCGCGGATCAGCACGTCGACACCCTTGGAGGGCACGAGCCTGCCCGCGAAGACGACGCGTCGGCGATCTGCAGGCCCGGCCCCCGGCTTCGGGGTCAGCGTCGGAAAATAGGGGACCACCGCGCGGCGAGGCAGGCCATTCGCCGCCAGGTGGCGATCGACGGCGCTCGAGTAGGAGACGACCAGGTCGGCGCGCCTGAGGACCGACATGCCTCGGGATACCCCCACGTACTTCAACGGCAATGTTTTCGGATGGCGCGTGTGCGCGCAGCCACGCGCCAGCAGATTCGGGATGCAACCCGGCCCATGGGCGCGCGTGCACTCGTGTCCGGGCTCGAAGTAGTAGACGCCGGATGCGCACCCCGGATATCCATGTGCGCTGATCACCAGCGGCGCTCTCACGCGCAGGGCCTCGACGATCGCGCGATCGTCGAGCTGGTGAATGTGTGTCACCTCGGGCGGGGTCGCCGGCAACTCGCCGAGGCGCGTCGCGATCGACGCACGTGTGTTCAAGAGCTCCGGGCGTTGGTACAGGCTCACTCCAGGTAGCTGATCGTCGGAGTCAAACCTCGCGGCGAGCACGTGCACATCCACCCCGTTGCGAGCGAGCGCTACCGCGCTCTCCCTGACGTGGGCCGCCACCCCGCCGTCTCTACCCCACAGCGGGGTCACGAACAGCGCCGAGCCCGGAGTCTCAGCATTGACATCGGACGTCTGCGCGCGGGTGGGCGACAGATCGAGGTCGTCGTCGGCGCTCATGCGGGCACGAACGATACCGTCGCGCAGCGCGGGCAAGACGCATCCGGTGGGTCGACGTATCTAGAATCGCGCCTTCGTGTCAAGCGTCTCGGTCGTGATTCCTGCCTATAACCAGCCGCGGATGCTCTCCGAGGCGCTGCAGAGCGTACAGGAGCAGACCGTTGCGCCTACCGAGATCATCGTGATCGACGACTGCTCAGATGAGCCGCTCGAGCTCGCCACCGATGTCCCCCCAGGGCTGCCCGTGCGGTTCGTCCGCCACACCCACAACCTCGGACCCGCGGGGAGCGTGGTGCACGGCATGCGTGAGGCCGGCGGCGAGCTTCTCACCACACTGAACCACGACGACGTCTGGGAGCCGCGGTTCCTCGAGCGTCTCGGCGGTGCGCTCGACTCTCACCCTGAGGCGTGCTTTGCGTTCTGCGACCACGGCATCATGCGCGCGGACGGAGAGCACGACGAGCGGCTTTCGCGTGAGCAGAGCGCGCGCTTCGGCCGTCGTGATCTCGAGACGGGACTTCTCACGGACGCGCGCCTATACCGGGCGGCGCTCCTGGACAAGGCGGTCGCAGCCTCGTCGTTCATGCTCGTGCGTCGCGCGGCGCTCGACCTGGCGCTGATCGCCGCAGGGGCCGACACGTGGGATTACTTCGTTGCCGTAGGCGCGTGCAGGGCCGGAAGCGCGGCCGTATATATCGGCGAGCGTCTCGGCTGGTACAGGGTCTCGCCGACGATGCTCACGACAACGTGGACGGACCCTCGCAAGCAGATCGAGATGGCGCGAGCGCAGACCGCGATTCTAATGCTGATGCTGCGCACGCCCAAGTTCGCGCCCGTTCACCCTGCGGTGCGCAGGCGCCTTGCGCTCTCGATTCGCCATTCACTGATGGCGGCGGTCCGCACGCGAAGCCCGCGCAGCATCGCAACGGTTACCGCGCGAACGATCGCGGGAGCGCGCGATGCCAAGCGCCTGGCTCGCCACGATGGGGCAGGCGAAGACCAAGGTGGATG
Organism: uncultured Solirubrobacteraceae bacterium; assembly: GCA_963756205.1. GTDB lineage: Bacteria > Actinomycetota > Thermoleophilia > Solirubrobacterales > Solirubrobacteraceae > Palsa-744. The sequence goes on along the minus strand of CAVWMU010000002.1, from coordinate 296,220 downwards.
ATAGCCTGCGATGCCCGTGGCAGAGCCGGCTACATACCGATTCCCCGCTGTCAGACCGCACCGAGCCGCCGAAGGTGATATGCGGCTTCTGAATAGGGCGGTGGCATCGGCGTCGCGCCGTCTGAACCGGCCGGAGCTGCTCGCGGCGGTCAACCCCGTGGCCCGGCAGGCGCAGCGCGAGGAGGTGGGGGTGAGCGCCGTGCTCGCATGTGCGCTGGGCGGCGATGGCACGTATGTGGATATCGGGGCCAATCGAGGTCAGGTCCTGCGCGAGGCTGTGCGCGTGGCACCGCGCGGAAGGCACGTCGCGTTCGAGCCGATCCCGCGCCTGGCGGACGAGCTTGCGCGTGCGTTCCCAGGGGTCGACTGCCGGCGTCGGGCATTGGGCGCTCGTGCCGAGGTGACACAGTTCTGTCACTTCCGGCAGCTCGACGGCTGGAGCGGATTGCGACGCAATCCGCGGATCAGCGACAGCCGCGGCGACCCCGAGTACATCGACGTGGAGGTTTCGACGCTCGACGCGGAGATCGGCGAGCTCACACCCAGCGTTGTCAAGATCGATGTCGAGGGCGCCGAGCTGGCGGTGCTCGAAGGCGCCCGCTCGGTGCTCTCGCAGGCGCGTCCGGTCGTGATCTTCGAGCACGTGTACGACGCCGCCGAGCCCTACGGTGTCGCTCCGGGCGCGCCCTGGGATCTGCTTGCCGACCTGGACTATGAGATCTTCTCCGCCACGGGCGATGGCCCGTTCACGCGCTCGGCGTTCACCCAGAGCGTGAGCGTGGTGAACTGGTTGGCCACGCCGCACACCCGGCGGCGAGTTGGACGTGAGGCGCCGGAGGGGCGCGGCGATACCGCTTAGCCGCTGTTGGGAAAGAGGCTCTCAGCCCTTTGCCTTGGCGGCGCGTTCTTCTGCAGCTTCTTCCTTGGCGAACTGCTTGCGCGCCGTTTCTTCGGCTGGCGATTCCTTGGCCCCGCCGGACTTGCCCGTCGTGGTCTGCTTGCTCTTTGATGTTCCCTGGGACTTGCCGGCGCCCTTTTTCGACCCGCCGCCCTTGGACCCGCCGCCTTTCTTGGCTTTCTTGCCCTTCTTTGCCGCCTGTTCTGCTTCTTCGGCTTCTGCAGCCTTCTGAGCGGCCGCGCGTTTGCTCTTCAATTCCGCTTCGAACGCCTGCTGGCGCGTCTTCGCGGCTGCCTCTGCGGCCTGTTCCTGCTTTTGGCCTTCCGCTTCTTCGCCGCCAGCGCCGGTGGTGGCGCTGGTTTCCGTTTCGCCCGCTTCCGCCTGATTGGCGCCTGCCCCTTCTCCTGCTCCCCCTCCTCCACCGCCGCCGCAGCCGGCGATGGTCACGGCGCCGGCGAGGGCGATGAGGCACAGCAGCATTGCCCAGGGCCGACGGCCACCAAGGTTGAGTGCGGGGCGGAGCACGCGGCGTATTGTAGGGTCAAGCACGCGCATTCACCTCAGATGCTCCTGCGTCGCTCATGGCTGGGCTGCCGGGGCGGCGGTGGCTTGCGTGGTGCTTTCCCCAGCTGCTTTCTTGCGAGCCGCCGCTTCGCGCTGCTTGGCCTCTGCCTTGCGCTTCCTGGCTTCGGCTCGCAGGGCTTCTTCGCTCTTCTTCGCCTTGGCTTCCGCGGCGGCTACTCGCTTATCGGCTTCTACTTCGCGCTTCTTGGCTTCTGCTTCGCGCTTCTTGGCCTTCGCGACAGCGGCGTGTTCCTGCTTGGTTGCGTTTTCTTCGGCCGCTTCTTCCCGTTTTTTGGATTCTATCTCTGCGAGCAGTTCGCGATTCTTGGCAAGTTCGGCCGCTTCTTCTCGCTTGCTCGCCGCTTCTTCGCTGCGTTCGCCCGCATCTTCGCCGCCGGATTCCGAATGACTGCTCGAGCTGGGTGACTTGCTCGCCGCGCAGCCGGCGAGAGCGCCCGCCCCCGTCGCCGCGAGCAGGCAGACAGCCACCATTGAGGGGATGCTACGACCGTTCACCGCGTGGCGGATTGTAGACGCTCGCGCAGCGGTCCTCGGGCGTCCGTGGGAGAGGGCGAGCGCCCGCGTGCGGCGCCGTGATCTATGTTGGGCGAATGTGTGAACGCGCTGCGCCGACCGGGGACGCTCGCGGTCGCACGCCCCGGCTGCTCCTGCTCACCCCCGATTATCCGCCGGCCCACGGGGGCATTCAGCTGATGGCCCATCGTTTCGCCGAGGGGATCGAGGGATTCGAGACGAAGGTCGTTGCGCTCGACTGTGCCGGCGCGCGGCAGTTCGATGCGCGCGCCGGCCTACAGGTTCGGCGCGTGCCCACAGACGAGCGCCTGCGCGGAGCGCGCAACGCCCCGCTCAACGCGTTCGCGCTGCTGGAGGCGCTGCGGTTTCGCCCCGATGTGACGCTGAGCGTGCACCTGGTCGCCAGCCCGGCAGCTGCTGCGATCCGACGCATGCTGGGCGCGCGTACGGCCCAGTACTTCCACGCGAACGAGATCGGCGGCAAACCGAGGCTCGCGGCATTCGCAGCTCGCGAGGCCGATGTGGTGATCGCGGTCAGCTCCTACACGGCCGGCCTGATCGCCGCGATGGGAGCCTCGCAGGTGACGATGCGCCTGATACCGCCGGGAGTCGACCTGCCGGCGGACCCGCGGCCGCTGCCCGCCGAGCGACCCACCGTCGTGACCGTTGCCCGCCTGGCGCACCACTACAAGGGCCATGACGTGCTGCTGCGCTCGCTCGCGCTCGTGCGTGAGCGGGTGCCCGACGTGGAGCTGGTGGTGATTGGAGACGGGCCGCTGCGCGCGGAGCTCGAAGCGCTCGCCGGCTCGCTCGACGTGGCGGATGCGGTTCGCTTTCTCGGCGCGGTCGCAGACGAGGAGCGCAACCTGTGGCTGCGACGAGCCGATGTGTTCGCGATGCCCAGCCGCCTGCCCGGCGACGGCCTCGCCGGAGAGGGCTTCGGGATCGTGTTCATGGAGGCCGCCGCCTATGGCAAGCCGGTCGTCGCCGGCAACGTCGGCGGCGCGCTCGACGCGGTGCGCGACGGTGAGACCGGACTGCTCGTGGACCCCACCGATCCGGCTGCGGTCGCCGAGGCGATCACCAGGCTGCTGCTCGACCAGCAGCTCGCGCGCCGCCTCGGCGGCGCCGGCGCGGCGCGGGCGCAGGGCTTCGCCTGGCCGGTGATCGTCAAGCGCCTGGAAGCGGTGCTGCTCGAGCAGCTCTCGAGGAGCGCCGCGTGAACGTCCTGTACGTCAACCACACCGGCGTGGTCAGCGGCGCGGAGCGCTCGCTGCTGGGACTGCTCGCGGCGCTCCCCGGCGAGGTCCATCCGCTGGTCGCGACCCCCGGTGGGCGGCTGGAGGAGGCCGTGGCGGGGCTCGGGGTGCCCACCACCCCGATCACCGGCACCGCCGGCAGCCTCAGGCTGCATCCGCTGCACACGCCGCAGGCGCTGGTCGAGCTCAGCCTCGCCGCGGCGCAGGTCCACAGAGCCGCGCGCCGCCACTGCGCCCAGGTGGTGCACGCGAACTCGATTCGCGCGGGGATCGTGCTCGGGCTCGCGCGCCTGCGGCCCGCGGCCACGGTCGTCCACGTGCGCGACTGCCTGCCCGCGAGCGCGGTCAGCTCCGCCACGATGCGCCTGATCGCCGCCACCGCTACGAGCGTGGTGGCCAACTCGCGCTACACGGCCGCCGCCGTGCAAGCCGCCGCGCCGAGCGCGCGGACGGAGGTCGTCTACAACGCCGTCGATCTCGAGCGCTGGGATCCCGATCGCATCGATCGCGCCCGCGTGCGCGCCGGGCTCGGCGTCGCCGGCACGCGCGAGGTCCTCCTGGGCGTGGTCGCCCAGCTGAGCCCGTGGAAGGGGCAGGACACGGCGATCGAAGCCCTGCGGCTGCTTCACGAGGAAGGGCTCGACGCGCACCTGCTGCTGATCGGCTCGGCCAAGTTCGTCGCGCGCGCGACGCGCTTCGACAACGAGGCCTACGTGGCGGAGCTGCGAGCGCGGATCGCGGACGCCGGCCTCGAGGATCGCGTGTCCTGGCTGGGGGAGCGCGAAGACGTTCCCGAGCTGGTGCGCGCGCTGGACGTGCTGCTGCTTCCCTCCAGCGAGGAGCCGTTCGGGCGCGCCCTGATCGAGGCGATGGCTATGCGCGTGCCGGTGCTCGCGACGAGGATCGGCGGGCCGCCGGAGATCATCGAGGACGGGCGCGAGGGCTATCTGCTGGCGCCGCGCGATCCGGCCGCGTGGGCGCGCGCCATCCGCCGGATGGCCGAAAGCCCCGATCGCGGCGCGGCGATGGGAGCGGCCGGTCGTCGCAGGGTGGAGCAGGCGTTCACAGTCGAGCACCACGTGGCCGCGATGCTCGACGTCTACGAGCGCGCGCTCGCGCGTGCCAGGGCTTGACAAAGAGCGCCGGCACCCTAAAGTTCACAACCGTCAGGCCAGACGCAGGCTAACCTCGATGGCTGAACGCCAGCCACCCGCACGGATGCCAGCCACCTACCACCTATCTCACCTACGCACGCTGGAGTCCGAGGCGATTCAGGTGATGCGCGAGGTGGCCGCCGAATTCGAGCGCCCGGTGCTGCTGTTCAGCGGCGGCAAGGACTCGATCGTGCTGCTGCGGCTGGCCGAGAAGGCGTTTCGCCCGGCCCCGTTCCCGTTCCCGCTGATGCACGTCGACACCGGCCACAACTTCCCCGAGGCGATCGAGTACCGCGACCGCAGGGCGCAGGAGCTCGGCGAGCGGCTGGTGGTGGCCAGCGTGCAGGACTCGATCGACAGCGGCCGCGTGGTCGAGGAGACGGGGCCGCGGGCGTCGCGCAACAAACTGCAGACGGTCACGCTGCTGGACGCGATCGCCGAGCACGGCTTCGACGCGGCGTTCGGCGGCGCGCGCCGCGACGAGGAGCGCGCGCGGGCCAAGGAGCGCATCCTGTCCTTCCGCGACGAGTTCGGCCAGTGGGAGCCGCACAAGCAGCGTCCGGAGGTGTGGAGCCTCTACAATGGACGTCTGCGCAAGGGGGAGCACGCGCGCGTGTTCCCGATCTCCAACTGGACAGAGCTCGACGTGTGGCAGTACATAGCCGAGGAGGAGTTGGAGGTCCCGTCGATCTACTTCGCGCACGAGCGTGAGGTGTTCGAGCGCGACGGGATGCTGTACGCGGTCAACCCGTTCGTGGAGCTGATGGACGGCGAGCAGCCGTTCTCGACGCGGGTGCGCTACCGCACGGTCGGCGACATGAGCTGCACCGGCGCGGTCGAGTCCGACGCGGACACGCTCGCCGCGGTCGTCGCGGAGATCGCCGCCACGCGGATCACCGAGCGCGGCGAGACGCGCGCGGACGACCGCGTCACCGAGGCGGCGATGGAGGATCGCAAGCGGCAGGGGTACTTCTGATGGGCGCTACGGGGTCCTCGCGCGAAGTCGCGATCAACGGCAACGGCAAGGTCCATGCGGGCGGCGCCCACACCGCCTCGCTCCCCGGCGAGAGCGCCGCGGAGGTCTTCCAGCGCCTGACCGAGCGCCCGACCGATCTGCTGCGCTTCGCGACCGCCGGGTCGGTCGACGACGGCAAGAGCACGCTGATCGGCCGGCTGCTGTACGACTCCAAGCAGGTCCTCGCCGATCAGCTCGCGCACGTCGAGCAGGCGAGCGAGCGCAAGGGCCAGGTCCTCGACCTCTCGCTGCTGACCGACGGCCTGCGCGCCGAGCGCGAGCAGGGCATCACGATCGACGTCGCCTACCGCTACTTCGCCACCGCCCAGCGGCGCTTCATCATCGCCGACACCCCCGGGCACGAGCAGTACACGCGCAACATGGTCACCGGCGCCTCGACCGCCGACCTGGCGATCGTGCTGGTCGACGCGCGCAAGGGCGTCCTCGCGCAGTCCAAGCGCCACGCGTTCATCAGCTCGCTGCTGGGGATCCCGCACGTGGTCGTGTGCGTCAACAAGATGGACCTCGTCAACTTCGAGGAGGGGGTGTTCGACGCGATCGTGGAGGAGTTCGACGCGTTCGCCGCCCGCCTGGAGCTGCCGGACGTGACGTTCATCCCGATCTCGGCGCTGCTCGGCGACAACGTCGTCGATCGCTCCGAGGCGATGCCGTGGTATCAGGGCCCGCCGCTGCTGTACCACCTCGAGCACGTGCACATCGCCTCCGACCGCAACCTGATCGACGTCCGCTTCCCGGTGCAGTGGGTTATTCGGTGGGCCGGCATCAGATCGGTTTGGAGATGGCCGACTACCGCGCCTACGCGGGACAGCTGGCCGGCGGGATCATCCGCCAGGGCGACGAGGTGGTGGTGCTGCCGGGCGGGCAGCGCACGACGGTCGCCGGCGATCGACACCTTCGACGGTCCCGTCACGGAGGCGTTCCCGCCGATGTCGGTGGCGCTGCGCCTGAGCGACGACATCGACGTCGGGCGCGGCAGCACGATCGTGCGCGCGCAGAACCAGCCCACGGTCTCCAACCGCTTCGAGTGCCTGATGTGCTGGATGTCCGAGCAGCCGCTGAGCCCGCGCCGGCGCTACCTGGTCAAGCACACGACGCGCACGGCGATGGTCGGCAAGGTCGACGTCCGCTACCGCATCGACGTCGAGACGCTGCGCCGCGACGAGCGCGCGAGCACGCTCGAGCTCAACGATCTCGCGCGCGTGCACATGGAGCTCAGCTCGCCGCTGGTGTTCGACTCATACCGGCGCAACCGCGTCACCGGCAGCCTGATCGTGATCGACGAGGCGACCAACGACACGGTCGCGGCGGGTGTGATCCTCGACACCGAGGTCGAGGGGGCCGAGGCGACGGCGGCCGCCGAGCCCAAGACCGAGCGCAGCCCGAACGTGCGCTGGCAGGGCACGCGCATGACGCGCGAGCGCCGCTGGCAGACGCTCGGCCACGGCGGTGCGACGCTGTGGTTCACGGGGCTGCCGGGAGCCGGCAAGTCGACGGTCGCGGCGGCGGTCGAGGAGCGCCTGCTGGCGGCCGGGCAGCCGGCGTTCCTGCTCGACGGCGACAACCTGCGCCACGGCCTCAACGGCGACCTTGGATTCGACGAGCATGCGCGCACCGAGAACGTGCGCCGCACGGCGCACGTGGCGAGGCTGCTGGCGGAGTCCGGGACGATCGCGCTCGTCAGCCTCGTCAGCCCATACGCCGCCGACCGCCGCGCGGCGGCGGCGCTGCACGCGGCTGACGACCTCGGCTTTCTGGAGATCTTCGTCGACGCGCCGCTGGAGCTATGCGAGCAGCGCGACCCGAAGGGGCTGTACGCGCGCGCCCGCTCGGGCGAGCTCGCGGGCCTCACCGGCGTGGGCGCGCCCTACGAGGCGCCCGCCGAGCCGGACCTGGTGCTGGGGAGCTTCCAGGAAACGGTCGAGGAAGAGGTCGAGCGCGTGATGGAGCTGCTCGCGGCCAGAGGGCTGATCTCGAGCGAGCCCTGAGCCGGGCCCGCCCTCCTACTTCTTCTTGTGCTTGCTCTTCTTGGCAGGCGCCGCCTGGAGCTGGATGCTCGGGCTGTGGCCTGACGTGAGCGGGCCGGGGGGGATCTCGACGAAGGCGCGGTAGGCGCCGGCATCGGCGACGGTGACCACGGCGCTGAAGCGCGAGAACGCCTTTGTGTCGCGCTTGACGACGGTGCTGAACTTGGACTGGAACGTGGGCTTTTCGGCCCTTTCTTCGGCTCTTTCTTCGGCCTTTTCGGACGCCGCGGGCTTTTCGGGTTTGGCCGCCCGTTCCTTGCCGCCCTTCGGGGCCTTCGCCTTCGTTTCGAGCTGGAAGAACACTTTCGCCCCGACCTCCGCGGGCGTGACCGTCCCGTACAGGCGGACGAGTCCCCTGTGGCTGCTGTGACGCACCTTCAGGGTCACGCGCACCGACACCTGCTCGTTCAGGATGAGGCTGTACACGATCGGGGTGCCGACGGTCGCGACGCGGAACCTGGTGCTGGTCGAGAGCCTGGCCACGCGGAAGGAGAAGGCGCCGTTCGAGCCTGTGAGGATCGGACCGCCGACGTCGGCGAATGGCGTGCGATATGGGTATGGGCTGGCCTGGAGCACGATGCTGCGGCCAGCGTTGCCAGGTCCTGTCAGGGTGCCGCTGAGGATGAACGTGCCGCCGAGCGGGGTCGGTTCGAAAGGATTTGGGCAGCATGAGCCCCGCTTTTTCTGCTTGGTCGGCTTGGTGGGCTTCGCGGAGTATTTCTTGAGCTTGCCGTCGACCGTGTTGCCGAGGGAGTTCGTGGCGACCAGGCGGTAGTAGTAGCCGTTCAGGAACCCCGTGGCCGTCTCGCTGACTTTCTTCGTTTCGAACGCCGTGGGCCCGCCTTCCAACTTGCCGGAGGCCGTTTGCTTGCCGAGGGCGGTGGTGGGGCCGTATTCGAAGTAGTAGGTGGTGGCGTACGTGCGAGGATCGATGGTTCCCTCCAGCGGAGCCGACGTGCCGCTCACGCGACCCACGCCTCCGGTGGACACCAGCGGCGGGCCGGCTTTTTCCCGTTCTTTCGCGGTCGCGGCTTGCGAGGCCAGGGGCAATGCCAGGGCGAGGCTCGCCAGCGCCAGGGCCGGTGCCGGCAGGATCGTCATGTGCTTGACCTTCATGTCCATCCAGTCCCTTCTGTTCTGGTCTCGCGCGCCCGGACGCTCATTTTCGCCCACACGCTCCTACCACATGCCCGTGGCTCATCCGCATAAAACCGCCTGACGCCCCTTCGATGCGGTTGGCGGACGCGGATTCTCGCCGATTCGAGCCGATCGCGCGTCCGCACCCCTTGATGGCAATAAACCTGATATGCTTGGTGAGGAATTGGCCACCGAAACCCGGAGCGCCCAATGATCCTCCTGCTCGTCATCGCCGCCTGGATACTCGCCGTCCCGCTGGTCGCCGGGCTGTGCGCGGCGGCGCGCGCCGGCGACCTCGTGCAGCTCGAGCACGCGTCCGCGCCCACGGGGTGGGGACGCGTGCCGTTGCCCGCATGGGAGCCGGTCGAGCACTTTGAGATGGCCGCGCACGCGAGGCTGTGCCCCATGCGCCCGCCGGAGCCGGGCGCGTCGCTGCCCCACAGCGACGGCGTCGCCGCGTAGGCGGCGTTCCGCGCCCGCCCGCAGCGGCGCCGGCGAGGCGCCCGGCCTTCACAAAATCGTCACGCCGGGTCGGGCGAGCGGCCCGACGATACAGTGAGCGGCAGCGAGAGCGCAACTGCCGCATTTCGGACGCTTTGCCTGCGGCGCAGACACGAAGGTAGCCACCCTGTCCACCGAACCGATCGCAAGCCCCTCGCCCTCCCACGCAGGCGCGGCCGCGCAGTGCGCGAGCTGCGGCGCACCGGTGGCATCCGACCAGCGCTACTGCCTGGAGTGCGGCGCGCGAACCGTGCCGATGAGCAGCGTGCTGCTCGGCGAGCCACAGCAGCGCCGCGACGCTCCGGCGCCCGCCGCCGGGCCGCCCGCGTCCCCTCCCCCTGTGGGCGCCACCCCCGCCGGCGGGGCGCCGCAGCGCAGCAACACGCTGACGGTGATCGCGGGCGTCGGCGTGCTGCTGCTGGCGATGGGCGTCGGCGTCCTGATCGGGCGCGCAGGCTCCTCCAAGCCGGGCGCGGCGCCGACGCAGGTGATCACGCTCGCCTCGCCGACGTCCTCGGGCACGAGCACGGGCTCCGGCGAAGCGTCCTTCACGGGTGACTGGCCGTCGGGCACGAGCGGCTACACCGTGCAGCTGCAGACGCTGCCGCAGGCGGGCACGGCGGTGAGCGCCGTCGAAGCCGCCAAGTCCTCGGCGAGCGCCAAGGGCGCCAAGGCGGTGGGCGCGCTGAAGTCCGAAGAATTCAGCAGCCTGACGGCCGGCAGCTACGTGATCTACTCGGGCGTCTACCACAAGAAGCCCGAAGCCGAAAAGGCCTTGGGCGGGCTGAAGAAGAGCTTCCCGGGCGCGAAGGTGATCAAGGTCTCCAACGGCGAATCGGGCTCCTCCGGTGGCGCCGCCGGCTCCTCCTCCGGCGGGGTCGGCTCCAGCGAGAGCCACCCGGCGCCGCCGTCCGTCCTCGAAAAACTCAAAGGGGCCAAAGGCAAGAGCTACGAGGAAAAGTCCAAGAACCTCCCCGACGTGGTCGAAACCGGCTAGGCGCATGGGCATCCTTCGCGACACCATCGACAACGACGGGTCGGGGCTGCCGGACTCGGAGGGCGTGCCGGACGGGCTCGTAGCTGCGCCCCCGATTCCCGCGCCGGCCGCCGCGCCGCCGGCCGCCGCCGCGCCGCCGGCCGCTGCGCTGCCGGTCTCTGCGCCGCCCACCACCGCGCCGCCGACCGCTGCGCTCCCAGAGCCGTCCAAGGCGCCGGCCGCCGTGCCGAAGACGGGCGGGCGCACGGATCTGGAGCGCAGGCGCGACGCGCTGGCGCAGGAGGTGACAGAGCTGCACTGGGATCTCGGTGGACTCGCCTACGAGATGGCGATTCGCGATCACTTTCGCCTCGACGTGCTCGTGCGTCGCGCCGCGCTGCTGCAGGAGCGCGACGCCGAGCTCGCGGAGGTGGAGCGCCTGCTGCGGATGGAGCACGACGGCGTCGCGGGCAGCTGCCCGAGCTGCGCAGCGCCGCACAGCCGAGGAGCGCTGTATTGCTGGCAGTGCGGGACCACCCTGATGGAGCGCCTGCCAAGCAGCACGGCGATCTCCGGCCAGTAGGAGGCGGCGGACATCGGCGCCGAGCGTCCCCAGACGTGCGCGGACTGCGGCTCGCCGCTCGCAGGCGACCAGCGCTACTGCCTCGCCTGCGGCGCGCGGGTGGGGCCGCGCAGCGAGCAGCTGGAAGCGCTGCTGCGACGCGTGTGTGGCGACGCGCACGGCACCGGCTCGCCGGCGGCGGGCTCAACTGTGTCAACGGCGCCAACAGTCGTCGCGGCGCCCGTGCTCGCGGCGGCGAACCGAGACGTTCCGCCACCACCGCCAGGCGCCCTGACGCTGCCGCCGCGGCGCGTGTCGGCGCTGCTGGTCCTGGTGTTCCTCGGCTTCGGCGTGCTGCTCGGCAACGTGGCCGGCTCGCGGGTGCAGGACACGCTCGCCTCCACGCGCTCGCCGATGAAGGTCGTGCTGCCCGCCACCGGGTCATCGTCGACGACCACCTCTTCCTCGACTGCCTCGGAATCGACTGCCTCGGAATCCAGCAGCGAACCGCCCGCCTCCGAATCCGAACCGACGCCGGCCCCCGCCCCGAGCAACACCGCGACGAAGACGCAGTCGAGCTCGAGCGCCGGCTCCACCGGCTCCGAAAGCGGCTCCGAAAGCGGCGCCTCCGGTGGCTCGCAGGGCGGCTCCTCCGAATCCGCGGCGAGCCAGCCCGCGAAGAAGCTGCCGCCGATCAAGCACGTGTTCGTGATCATGCTCTCCGACGCGCCGTACGCGTCGGTATTCGGGCCGTCCTCGACGGCGCCGTATCTGTCGGGGACGCTCGAGCACAAGGGCGAGCTGCTCGTGCGCTACGACGCGGTCGCCCACGACGAGCTCGCGAACGAGGTGGCGCTGCTCAGCGGCCAGGGACCGACGGCGGAAACTGCGGCCAACTGCCCGAGCTACAGCGAAATAGCCTCCGCGAGCAAGGGCCCCGAAGAACAGGTGCTCGGCAACGGCTGCGTCTACCCGTCCTCCACGCAGACGCTCGCCGGCCAGCTGTCCGCCAAGCACCTCACGTGGCGGGCGTATGTGCAGGGGATCGACGAAGTCGGCTCGCAGGCCGGCGCGTGCGCCCATCCAACCCTCGGGCAGCCCGACCCGACGGCCGACGAAGCGTCCAGCAGCGGCCCGTATGCGACGTTCCGCAACCCGTTCGTGTACTTCGACTCGGTGCTCGACTCACCGCAGTGCGCGGCCGACGACGTCGGGCTGGGGGCGTTGAAGGGCGACCTCGCGAGCGCCAAGAGCACGCCCAGCTTCGCCTATCTGGCGCCCGACCGCTGCCACGACGCCAACCCCACCCCGTGCACGCCAGGCGCGCCGGCCGGCCCCGCGCAGGCCGACTCGTTCCTGAAAGAAGTCGTTCCCGAGATCACGGGCTCGAAGGCCTACAAGGAAGGCGGCCTGCTGGTGATCACCACCGATCAGGCGCCCTCGAGCGGCGAATTCGCCGACTCGAGCTCCTGCTGCGGGCAGCCGCTGTTCCCCAACGTGCCCTCCAAGACGCTGACCGGCGCGCCGCGCGGCGGCGGCGCCGTCGGGGCGCTGCTGCTCTCGCCCTACGTGAAGGCGGGGACCACGAGCCAGGAAAAGTTCAACCACTTCTCGCTGCTGCGGACCATCGAGGATCTGTTCGCCCTGAAGCACCTCGGCTACGCGGCCCTGCCCGCGGTCAAGTCCTTCGAACCGTCGATGTTCACTGCCGGCAAGAGCTGAGCGGTGGCCCTCAAGCATCTCGCGGGCGCTGCCGATAGCCATCACATGGGCGTCCACCCCGGGGTCAGCTTCGCACGGCAGATCTCCACCGGCGCGCCGCTCAGCCACGGCAGCCGGCGCCCGCGGGCGGTCCTGCTCGTCAGCGCGCTCGCGCTGGCCGCCGGCGCTGGTCTGCTCGCGCCAGGCGCCGCGTCGGCGCGGCGCGAAGGGCGCGTCGGCGCTGAGGGCAGATGCGCCCTGCAGATCGGCGCCCCGGTCGGCGATCCCACGGCCGGTGAAGCGGTGACACTGAGCGGCTCACTCACGTGCCCGACCTCCGAAGCCGCGGCCGAACAGACGGTCACGATCTACCAGCACCTCGCCGGCATCGGCGGCTTCAGCGCCATCGGCACGACCACGACCGAAGCCAGCGGCGCCTACCGCTTCACGATCGAAGCGTTGCAGGCGAACAGCGTGTTCTACGCTCGCGCCAACGGCGCTCGCAGCGGACACGTCGCTGTGAAGCTCACCCCGCTGGTGACGATCGCCGGCCCCCCCGATGACTCGATGCTCGCCGTCGCCGGCCGCCGCGCGGGTGCGGGCGCGAGCAACGCTGCCGACACGCTGAGCAACACGGTGACGTTCTCCGGGACGGTGGGCACGGATGCGGCGGGCGCGCGCGTGATCCTGCAGCGCGAGAGCGACACCGTCGCGGGAAACTGGCGCCGGATCGCCGTCGGCGAAGTCGGCGCGAACGGCGAGTACTCGATCACCCACGCGTTCTTCGCCCCGGGCGCCATCAACGTCCGGGTCGTCGTGCGCGCCAGGGGGCTCCTCGCCGGCATCTCGGAACCGCTCTCTCTGCAGATCGCGCATCCCCAGAACCCGCGGCTGACGATTCAGGCCTCGCCGGGGTCGCTGAACTACGGAGGATCGGTGACGCTGAGCGGGACCGTCGCCGGCGCGGCGCACGAACCGCTGACGCTGCTCGCCCGCACCCGACAGGGCGCATTCGCGCCGGTGGCCACGGTCACGACGGACGCCGCCGGCAACTACACCTTCCCCGCCCAGTCACCGCTGCAGAGCACCCTGTACAGGGTGCGCAGCGCCCGCGCCAGCTCGGTGACGCTCTCCGAGGGCGTCAAGCCGCTGCTCACCGCCGAGGTCTCCGCGACCAGCGTCCTGGCCGGCGAAGCGCTGACGTTCACGGGTGCGCTCGCGCCCGCCCACGCTGGCCAGGCGGTGTACGTCGAGCGCCAGAACCCAGGCGGGGTCGGCTTTCACGTCGTGGCCGTCGGCACGCTGGGCGCGGCGGGGACATACTCGATCGAACACACCTTGTCCGGCTCCGGCACGCAGGTCTTCCGCGTCAAAATCCCAGGCGGCGGCGAAGACGAGGCCGTTGCGAGCGAACCGTTCGAGATCCAGGTGGCGCGCGCGGCCGGGGACTCGCTGGAACCGCAGGCGCCTGGCGCTGGCTCCACGCCCGCAGGCGAATCCTGAAGACTCACACGGCCGAGCAATACCGGAGGCTCACACGCCCGCCCAGAGCTCGTCGACGCGCTCAACGATCTCCAGGAAGCGCTCGCGCTCGGCCTGCAGGCTGCGCGCCATCGCCTCGTTGCGAGCCGCGGTGAGCATCGGCGCGAGCTCCTCGGCTGATGCGCTCAGCAGCTCGAGCGCGGCCTGCGCCAGCGCCCTCCTCGTGCGGGGCGGCACCAGGCAGGTGTCGCCGTCGCGGCAGAAGGAGCGGTTGCCGACGCAATCCGGGCAGACCACGGCCGCGCCGAGCGCCATGCCCTCGAGCGCGGGCAGGTAGGCGCCCTCGATGGAGCCCGGCAGATCCACGGCAACGCGCGCGCGCGCCCACGCTGCGAGCAGCTCCTCCCTGGGCATCGCGTTCTCGACCAGCAGCACCCGGTGGCCCGCGGCGCGCAGGTCATCGGCGATCCCGCGTCCGAGCGGACGGTCCTTGACGGCCAGCACGACGCAGTCGATGTCTCGCTCCTCGGGCGGACGCGGCGCCGGCAGCGACTCCAGGTCGACGCCGATGGGGATCGTGAAGATCGGCCCTGCGACCGAGCCGGTGCTCTCCAACGCGTCCTGGATCTCAGGGCTGACACAGATCCGGATCGCCGGATGCGCGACGAACTCGCGTCGCGGGTTCTTGCCCCTTGCGGCGCTGAAGCCCTGAACGAGGTTGACGATCGGCAGCGACGATGCCGCGCGCTGCTCGGGCTCCAGCCACAGCCAGTCCATGCCGGCGAGGAACAGCATGTCCGCGGGGACCGGCTCGCCGGGTGCGACCACCGCCTCGCGGACTCCCCGCCAGGGGTTGCTGTCATCCCAGACCGAGTCGGGCGAGAAACGGATGCGCGCCTGATGCGATGGCGAGCTGCGCACGTGCTCGAAGTAGTGAAACACCTTCAGATGGCCGCCCTGAAACCGCTTGTAGTTTCGGTGAAAGACGACGACGCTCATCGCTGCTCAGCCAAGCTCGTCATATCCCCACAGCGCGACCAGATCGCGATCCAGGTACTCGCTGAGCGCGAGGACCTCGCCCTTGAAGCGGCGGCGCAGCTCCAGCATCAGCTCCTCATCGGGCGGTGGGACGTCCTGCAGCACGGCTCGACGGCGGGCCGCCTTGAGTGCTCCCAGCCGGAGCTCGCGCGGAGTCAGGGCCTTGGCTGTGCTCCGGGCCGCGCGCACGACGGGAGATCGTCCCTGCGAGAGTGAGGTCAGGGCATCGTCGAGCTTGTGGGAGCGCATCGTGCGCGTCGTCTGTTTGACGTTGATCTCCTCGATCGGAAGTTCGTCGTCTACCTCCAGGAAGCGCAGCACCTCGCGTACCGTCGTCTGGTTGTCATCGCGGAAATCGTCGTAGATGAGCACCAGCACCTGCTCGGGTGAGAACACGTTGTGAAATCGACGTAGCTGGTCCACATATCGCACATGCTCTGAATATTGGAGCAGTTGTGGAACATGTGAACGGCGCGGGACGTGCCTGCCCTCGTGCCTGTCCGCCTCCAGCGAGATGGCCTTGCGCAGGTCTTTCTCCACCTCCACGTGGCTCCTCAGGAGCTGATGATGCAGCGAGCGCAGGAAGCTCGCGGGCTCTCGCAGGATCGCGATGCTGCGCGCCGCCGGCTGCACCTCAGCGATCAGGCCGGCGGCGGTGTGAGAGAAGAGGTACGACGGCGACGCCTCGCCCGCACGCTGCTGCGGCGACGCCTCGGCGAACAGCGCCAGGTAGTCCTCGAGCGTCTCCGGAAGCACATGGCCGCGCCGTGATTGGAAGCGGGGACGCAGGTCGCTGGCGAAGAACTTCGGCTCCTTGATGCGCGGCAGGAAGATCTGGGGATGGCGCTTGAGCATTTCGTGCAGAGCGGTGGTGCCACACTTGTGGTGGCCGACGATGAAGAAGTCAGGGACCCTGCCGCGCTCTGCGGTTGCGCCATTAAGTGACTCGGTCGACGCTGTCATCGCATCCGGAGTGTACCGTCCCGGGCGTGGGAGGCCGAACCCGTATACTGCGCGTGACGCCGCGATGAGCAGACACCGTCTACGCAGGCTCCCGGGCCTTCCTCGCAGTCTGTACCGGCGTTCGCAGAGACGGCGCAGCGCTCGCGAAGAGAACGGGTTTCGCTCGCGCCTGCGGGTCGACCAGCACGCTCCGGAGCTGCTGCTCTCTCCCCACTGGGACGACGCGGTACTGGACTGTTGGAGTCTGTTGGCGAGCGAGCGCGAGCTGAATCTGGTGAACGTGTTCGCCGGAATCCCGCCCGCCGGACGCGCGGGCGTGTGGGAGGCGGTCATCGGGGCGCGGGACTCTGCAGAGCGCGCGCGTGCGCGCATGGCCGAGGACGCCCGCGCCCTCGCGCTCGCCGGTCGCCAGGCGGTGAACCTGGCGCTGCTCGACGCGCGGTACCGTCGTCAGACGCCGTCTGCGGTTGGTCTCGACGAGCTCGATCGCGCCCTCGTGGGCGAGGTGCAGAGCGCGTCGCGTGTGTATGTGCCCGCGGGCATCGGCGCTCACGCCGATCACGTGCTCACGCGCCATTACGGGCGCATGCTGCTGCGCGCGGGCATGCCGGTAACGCTCTATGCGGAGCTGCCCTACTGCGTGTTCCACGGCTGGCCTGCTTGGGTCGACGGCCGCGAGCCCGCGTCCGGGCGCGACGTCGACGCCTACTGGCAGTCGTTCCTGCGCGACGTGCCGGAGATGCCCTCGCTTCGCTCCGCCGAGGTGGTGCGACTCGACGCACCGACGGCAAGCTCCAAGTGCCAGGCGCTGGGGTGTTACGAGGCGAGCCTCAACTACGCCATCCGACACCTGCTGGCCGATCCCGCGTTCCACGGTTACGAGGCGCGCTGGGATCTCGAGCGGCCGCGATCCTGAGCGTCTGAGCGGGTGCGCCCGGCGCTGGTTTTTGGATCGCCGCCTCGTTAGACTCTGCAGCCATGACAGCCACCGCCACGCGGAACGGGAATCCGCGCCTGGGAACATCCGCCGCGTGCGACGTCAAGTCGGCCGGCGGCGCTCCACTCGATCAGCGCATCTGATGACTTTCCGAAGGTCACGGGGGCGGGGCGACGGATCGCCGCAGGCTTCAATGAGGTCGCGCTTGGAGCTGCTTATCGGTGACAAGCGCCGGCTGATCGTCGAGCTCTCGATAATCTCGATTCTCACCGGTTTCACCGAAGCGGGAACGCTCGCGATCGTCGGGCAGGTGGCGGCGGCGCTGGTCAGTGGCGCGCACAAGGTGCACGCGAAGATCGGGCCGTTTTACGTGCACTCGACGGTCCTGACGCTCATCGAGATCGGCTTCGCCCTGACGGTCGTGCGCCTGATCATGCAGTGGCCGCTGTCGATCCTCCCGGCACGAGTCGCCTCGCAGGTGCAGGCGGGGCTGCGCGACCGGATCTTCGGGGCCTTCACGCGCGCCTCCTGGGGCGTGCAGTCCCGTGATCGAGAGGGGCAGCTGCAGGAGATCATGACCAACCAGACCAGCCAGGCGACCGCGGGCGCGGCGCAGACGACGAGCCTGATCATCGCCTCGTTCACCTTCCTGATCCTGATGGGCTCTGCGGTGGCGCTCAGCCCGCCCGCCGCCGGCATCGTGTTCGGGATAGCGGTCGTGATGTTCGCGGTGCTGCGCCCGCTGCGACAGCTCGGAGCTCGGCGCAGCCGCGAACTCTCCCAGGCCCAGGTGGTGTACGCGAGCGGTATCGCAGAGGCCAACCGGCTGGCGGAGGAGACGCAGGTCTTCGGCGTCACGGAGGCCCAGCACCAGCGGATGCTCCGTCTGGTGCTGACCTGCAGGGACCTCTTCTATCGCGTCCAGATCGTCGGCAGGCTGGTCCCCAACCTCTATCAGAGCCTCATCTACCTGGTGCTCATGGTCGGTCTGCTCGGCCTGTACGAGACGGGCAGGGGCCGTGCGGGATCGCTCGGGGCGGTCGTGCTGCTGCTGATCCGCGCCTCGCAGAACGGCCAGGCGATACAGGCCTCCTATCAGTCCCTGCAGCAGTCGCTGCCGTTCATCGAACGCCTGCAGGACACCGAGCGACGGTACGCCGAGAGCATCCCCGTCGACGGCGAGCGTGCGCTGCAAAGGGTGCAGACGCTCGCCTTCGAGGGCGTCGGCTTCTCCTACAACCCCGGGCGCCCGGTGCTGACCGACATCAACTTCGGCGTGGACGCCGGCGAAGCGATCGGCATCGTCGGTCCATCGGGGGCGGGCAAGTCGACGCTGGTTCAGCTCCTGTTGCAGTTGCGCACGCCCGAAACCGGCCGCTATCTCGTCAATGGCGATGGGGTGCGGGAGTTCATGCGCGACGATTGGCACCGGGTGGTCTCCTACGTGCCGCAGGAACCGCGTCTGCTGCACGCGACCGTGGCCGAGAACATCCGCTTCTTTCGCGACCTCGACGACGAGGCCGTCGAACGCGCGGGCCGCCTCGCGCGCATCCACGACGACATCATCAGCTGGCCGCACGGCTACGACACGATCGTCGGACCCCGCGCCGACGCGGTCTCCGGCGGTCAGCAGCAGCGCATCTGCCTCGCGCGGGCACTCGTCGCGCGACCACAGGTGCTCGTGCTCGACGAGCCCACCAGCGCGCTCGACCCGCAGTCCGAGGCGCTCATCCAGGAGTCGCTGGTCGCGGTGAAGGGCGAGCTGACGCTGTTCATCATCGCGCACCGCATGTCGACGCTGAACATCTGCAGTCGCGTGATGGTGATCCTCGACGGCCGCCTGGTGGCGTTCGACACCAAAGCCGTCCTGGAAGAGGAGAACCCCTACTACCGCTCCGCGTCGATGATCGCCGCCGGCACCGCCGGCGGCACGCTGCCCTGACGGGTGCGCGAGGGCCCCGTCACGCCGGCGAGCTCGCGGTAGGTGATCGCCGCGCGGCGCGATCCCGCGCGTCCGAGCACCCACTCCAGCGCCATCATGTGGCGCGGGTTCTGCAGGTCGGCGGGATGCAGGTCCAGGCGCAGCGTGCTGGTCGGCAGCAGCGAGCCCGCGCGCACCAGCGCCGGCGAGAGCACGCGGCCGAGCGGGCCCGTCGCGGCGAGGCTCCACGCGGGGGCCAGGTGGCCGGCCGCCGCATCGGCCGCGCGCGGCGACAGCGGCGATCGCCCGCCCCCACCGGACTCGAGCTGCGGCTGCGCGCGGTGCACCCGCAGCAGCCCCGCCCACCAGCTGAACCTGACGCTCAGCGCCCGACGCAGCGCGGCGGTGTACGCGTAGGCGGGGGCGACGAAGCCGTCCGGTTCGATGCCGGCGAGCTTGAGCACGCGCCAGCCGGCGTGGACGGCGCGGCGGGTCTCCTCGCCGTCCAGCCCCACGAACTCGCCCGATCGCCGGCCGTGCGCGCGGGCCATCAGCCCTCGCGCCGAGCCGCCCGCGCGCGGGCGGGCGTGCTGGAAGCCGTGCTGGGCGATCGAGTCGCCGCTGCGGCGGCGCTCGCACAGCCACTCGACCATCTCCGGCGAGCGCTCCCCGACCGGATGCAGGTCGCGCGCGGGAATCACCAGCAGCGTGACGCGGTCGACGCCATGGTCCTCGAGCCAGTCGCGGATCACCGCGCAGCGCTCGAACGTCGCCGGCTCGATCCCGTGCAGTGCGACGGCGATCGTCTGACGCGGGTGTTCGCAGCTCACGCGGGGCATCGCTCCTCGCCGGCGCCTCACGCGGCGCGGTCGCCCACTCCCAGGGGCAGGCGCCGGTCTTCGTGGCCGCCCGAGCGGTCGGCCAGCGCGCGCCGGTAGCCAGCGGCCAGCCGCTGCAGCGTGCGCTCCCAGGTGCGCAGGCTCACAGAGCGCAGCGCGCCGCGGGCGAGGTGCTCGCGCAGCAGCGGCGAGCCCGCGAGCTCGAGCACGGCGCCCGCCAGCAGCTCGGCGTCCGGCTCGCACAGCAGCCCGCTGACACGGTCCTCGATCAGCGAGAGCGGACCGCCCCTGGCGAGCGCGATCACCGGCAGTCCGCTGGCCTGCGCCTCGAGGATCACCTGGCCGAAGGTGTCGGTGGCGCTGGGAAACAGGAAGATGTCGGCGCTCGCATACGTGCGCGCGAGCTCGGCGCCCTCCTGCCAGCCGAGGAAGCTCGCGTGCTTGCCGAGGCGCTCGCGCAGGTACTCCTGCTCGGGGCCGCCGCCGGCGAGCACCAGGTGCAGGCGCCGGCCGAGCTCCGACCGCTCGCGCGCCAGCAGGAACGCGTCGGCGAGCAGCTCGGCGCCCTTCTCGCGCGTGATGCGTCCCGAGTACAGGACGTTGATCGGGCCGGGGAGCAGCGACTCGTCGCGAAGCGCGGGGTCGAAGCGCTCGGTGTCCACGCCGCGGTCCCAGCGCAGCACCCGCTCGCGCGCCATGCCGATCGCTGCGAGCGCGGCGTCGGAGGCGGGGCTGGGGGAGAGGACGACGTCGCACGCGCCGTAGAAGGCGCTGACGGCCAGCGCGGTCGCGTCCGCGAGCCGCCGCTCGCCCGAGCGCAGCCCCGCATAAGCGGTGAGCTCGGTGTGGTAGCTGCCAAGCAGCGGCAGGCCGAGCGCGCGCGCGAGCAGCGCGCCGGCGATGCCCGCCGGACCGGGCGAGCACACGTGGATCGCGTCGTAGCCGCCGCCGCCGTCCAGGCCCGCGAGCGTCTGCACGGCGGCCGGCAGGCTGGGAACCCCGATCCGCAGGCCCGGGTAGAACGGCACGTCGATCTCCGCCACCGCGGACAGGCGGCGGTCGACCTCCGGGTCGGTGCCGACGACCTCGATCTCGAAGCCGGGGACGCCGCGCTGGCGGATCTCCTCGATCGTGCGTGTGACCCCGTGCGTGGAGCCGATGCCGTCGGCGAGGATCGCCACCCGCGGGCGCTCGCCATCCTCTCGCGGCGCCTGCGCCGGGCGGCGGCCGAGCGCGCGCGTCCCCGCGTACGGGATCGCGGCGAGCTTCGCCTGCTCGTTGGCGAGGAACGCCGTCGCCGGCGCGTAGGGGATCGCGGCGATGCACGCCTCGAACAGCCCCTCGGCGGCCGCGAGCACCTCGCCCTGGCCGCCCGCCGCGGCGATCGCGGCGTCGACCGCGCGGCGCAGCTTGCGCTCGTGCAGGCGGCACGCGCGGCGGTAGAGGTCGGCGTGGCTGAAGTCGTCCTCCTGCATGTGCGCGATCAGCTGGCGCTCGTCGAGGTGGTCGAGCTCGACCGCGCACAGCCACGCCCGCAGCAGGCAGCGGGCGTCGTCCGGGGTCACATCGCTGCCGACCGCCCCCTGACGCGCGTCGCCCTCGCGCAGCAGGCGCCGCGCCATCGTCATCACGCGTGCGGGGTCCGGGCGTCCGCGGCCTCCGTCGGCGCCGTCGCGCCCGAACGAGCGGGCAGCCAGCGCGATCGCGGCGTGGGCCCACTTGGCGGCGCTCCCCTGCGCGCCGCGCGCGAGCACCTCGCCACGACGCACGTGGGCGAGGAACTCCTGGGGGGTGCGCGCGAACGGCGCTTCGGTGTAGGTGCGGCCGATGTCGACGCCCGCGTGATCGTCGCTGCCGCCGATGCCGATGCCGTCGCGTGTGGCGACGTAGGTCGCCGCGGGGCGATTGAGCTCGCGGGCACGCGCGCCGTTGCGGATCTCCCACACGCCGAACAGCTCCGCCAGGCGGCGCCGGTGACGGGCGCTCAGCGGCGCGGCGACCGTGTAGTAGGGGTGCGCCAGCGCGCACACGATCTCCCGCTCGAGCATGTATCCGGCGCACAGCTCGACGTCGCCGCTGTGCGCCTGCAGCCACTCGTGATCCTCGCCGCTGATTCCGTAGCAGAGCACGTGCACGGCCTGCGGCTCGCCGCGGAAGTGCGCGGTCAGCTCCTCTGAGACGAACACGTCGGGGCGGTCGGCGATCTCCATGACGCCGTCGATCGTGTCGTGGTCGGTGATCGTCACGAAGTCCATGCCGCGCCGCTTCGCCAGCTCGTAGACCTCCTCGGGCGGCGTCGCGCACTCGGGCAGCCCGACTGCGCGCTGCACGCCGAGCCGGGACTCGTGCGAGGCCGTCGAGTGGCAGTGCATGTCGACCATGCTGGCCGATCGCGACTGCGGCGCTGTGGCGACACCGGGCGCGGGCACGCTCGCCGGCTCGCTCGAGGTTGGCAGCTGACCGTTCATACCAAACAGATTTCCCTGCAAAGAGCGTTTTTTTGTGACCAGGCGGGAACTATCGTGTGAAGCGCTGGTGAAGATCCTGCGCCGCGTTTCCGGTTGGGCGGGCTCCGGCGCGTCCGCGATCCGCCGTCGAGCGCCCGGCGCGGCCTCGTTCAGCGCTGTATCGGTGCGCCGAGGAGCACCGCCGCGACGCCCGCGCATGCGGCCAGCAGCAGCGTCGGCACGACGCCGCGACGCAGCACGAGCAGGGCGATGGCGGCGGCTGCGAGCACCGCGTACTGCCAGCTCTCGCCGATCGCCGTCGTCAGCGGCACGGCGGCGCCCATGATCGCGCCTGCTGCGCACGGGGCGGCGCCGGCGAGGAACGCGAGCACGCGCTCGTCCGTCAGCAGGCGCTCGAAGCGCGCGGCGCCCAGCAGGATGAAGGAGAAGGAGGGCGCGAACGCGACCGTGGCGGCCAGCAGGGCGCTGGGCAGCCCGCCGGCGGCGTAGCCCACGACAGCCACCGTCTGGACGAGCGGCCCGGGGGTGACCTGGCCGAGGGCGACCGCGTTCAGGAACTGGCTGTGGCTCATCCAGTGGTAGGTGCTGACGGCGTCCGCCTGCATCAACGGCACGATCACGAAGCCTCCCCCGAACGCCAGCGCGCCGACCTTCAGCGCGGTCCACACGAGCGCGAGCGTGCTGCCCGGGTCGGCGGCGGTGGCGGTGAGCAGCGGCCATGACGGCGCCGGCCCGATCGACGGGTGCGCCGCCGCTCGCGCCAGCCGCCACGCTGCGGGCGCCAGCAGGGCGTGCGTGCCCGCCGTGGTGTGCGCGAGCCGCCGCGCGGCGAGCTCGACGATGCCGCAGCCGAGCAGCACGAGCACCAGCCATGGTCCCGTCAGTGCGGCCGCGAGTCCGCCGGCGAGCCCGTACGCGAGCACGCCGACGCGGTGGCGCTGCGCGCTCGCGCGGGCCCAGATCGGCGCCGCCACGCCGAGGCCGGCCCGCACGGCGACCGCGGCGACCGCCGCGCCGGCGCCGAGGCCGGCGCCGCGCAGCCAGCGGGGCGGCGATCCCGACAGGAACAGCGCGGCCAGCGCGAGGATCGCTGCCAGCCCGGGCACGATGAAGCACAGCCCGCCGAGCAGCGCGCCGCGCACGCCGCGCAGCCGCCACGCGCAGTAGATCGCGAGCTGTGTCGAGGCCGGTCCAGGGAGCAGGTTGGTGGCGGCGATCGCGCGCTCGAACTGCTCGCTGGTGAGCCATCCGCGCCGCGTCACGCACAGCTCGCGAAACAGCGCCACGTGCGCGGGCGGTCCGCCGAAGCCGATGCAGCCGATCCGGCCCCACTGCAGCACGATCTCCGCAAGCGACGGCTGTGTCTGAGGATCCCCCGCGTGCATCGACGGGGAGCGTAGCCCGCATGCGGGGGGAGCCAGCCAATAAGCTCTCGCGCCGAATGCTCGGCCTCGTGGCGATCCCCCTCGCGTCAGCGCTCAGCTACTTCCAGGCGATCGTGCTCGGCGTTCTGCAGGGCGTGAGCGAGCTGTTCCCGATCTCGAGCCTCGGGCACACGGTGCTGTTCCCGACGCTGTTCGGCTGGAACAGGCTGGTCGACGCGCAGTCGCAGTCGGAGTCCTTCTGGCTGGCGTTCGTCGTGATGCTGCACGTCGGCAGCGCGCTCGGCCTGCTGGCGTACTACTGGCGCGACTGGGTGCAGATCGTGCGCGCGTTCTTTCGCACGCTCGCCAAGCGCCGCATCGAGGACCCCACCGAGCGCCTGGCGTGGCTGATCGTCACCGCCAGCATCCCCGCCGGGATTATCGGCCTCGCACTCGAGCACCAGCTGCGCACGCTGACCGCCAAGCCCGAAGTGGCGGCGATCTTCCTGATGGTCAACGGCTGCGTGCTGTTCGCCGCAGAGCGCTTCCGCCGCCGCGCCGAGGTGCGCGAACTGGCCGAACGGGAGGGCGCCAAGCCCGACGGCGCGCGTGAGCTCGACACGCTCGAGTACCGCGAGGCGCTGGTCGTCGGCGTCGCCCAGTCGACGCGCGCTGGTCGCGGGCATCAGCCGCGACGGCGTGACGATGGGCGCGGGCCTCGCGCGCGGGCTGGACCACAGCGACTCGGCCCGCTTCGCGTTCCTGCTCGCCACGCCGATCATCCTCGCGGCGGGCGTGGTCAAGCTGCCCGACCTGCTGGGCCACCTCGGCAACGGGATCCGCGGCCAGGCGCTGGTCGCGTGCGCGGTCGCCGCCGTCACGGCCGTCTTCACGGTGCGCTTCCTGGTCCGCTACTTCAAGACCAAGACGCTGACGCCGTTCGCGATCTACTGCCTGCTGTTCGGCGGGCGATGGTCATCTACACACAGACGTAGGGAGCGGCGGGGAGCACGGGTGGCGCGCGGCGCAGGCGCGGCGCGACATGGTGCGCGCGCACGCTCGCTCCCGCGCCCGGCGCCGGCGATGCACCATCATTGACGGCCATGCCCGCCCCGAGGACCCCGCCGAAGATGTTCGAGACGCGCAGCCACGCCTGGCAGGAGGTCGGCCTGCTGCGCCAGATCAGCCCGCGCGTGGTCAAGCGCGCGCGGCTGGAGGCGCTGGTGCTCGTGCCGCTGTTCGTGGGCGTGGTGATTCTCTACGACAACCGCGTCAGCCTGCTGGGCACGACTGTGCCGGCGACGCCCGCACACGACGGCAAACCGGCCGAAGCTGCCCACAAGGTCCTCGAACAGGCGCTGGAAACGCCGATACGGGTGGTCACGGTGATCGCGCTCGTGATCCTCGGCTGGGCGATCGCACGCGACCTCGGCCGCGGTCTCGGACCCGCGCTGTTCAGGCGCATGGATCCGGCGACGGCGGGCACGGTCGGATTCGTGATCCGCCTGGTCACGGTGGTGGTGGCGCTGTTCGTCGCGCTGCGGATCGCCGGCATCGAAGCGAAAACGCTGGCGCTCGGGCGGCGCGTTCACGGCGGTGATCTTCGGGCTGGCCGCCCAGCAGACGCTCGGCAACCTGATCGCGGGCACGGTGCTGCTGAGCGCGCGCCCGTTCCGCGTGGGCGAGCGCGTGCGCCTGCAGGGCGGGCCGCTGGCCGGTCAGATCGAGGGCACGGTGAGCTCGCTGGGCCTGCTCTACACGACGTTCGCGACGGGCGAGGACTCGATCATGGTGCCCAACAGCGTCGTGCTGAACGTGGCGGTGCTGCCGCTGCGCGAGCCCGAGGCGGTCAACCTGCGCGCGCGCCTGAGCGCCGGCATGACCCCCGGCGACCTGCAGGAGATCCTGGAGAAGGCGCTGCAGACGCCGCTGCGCAACGCGCCGCGGATCACCCTCGAGGAACTCGACGGCGATGAGGTCGTGGTGCGGATCGCCGCCACGCCGCGCGTCGCCGCGCAGGGTCGTCACCTGGCGAGCGAACTGCTGGCGGTCGTCTCCCGTGAGACGCGCTCGCGCGCGGGCACGCCGTAGCGCAGGAACAGGTGGGAGTCGCTGTGCAGCGCTCCCAGCAGCTCCAGCTCCACCGGCGGTCGCAGCTGCGCGCCGGCGAGGATCCGCAGCGCCTCGCCGCCGGGAGGCGCGCCGCCGGCGAGCTTGGGAGAGAGCGACAGGAACATCTCGTCGAGCAGCCCGGCAGCGAGCAGCTGGCAGGCCAGACTGCGGTCCGCCCTCGCACAGCACGCTGTGCACGTCGAAGCGCTCGCGCAGCTCGGCCAGCGCCGCGGACAGGTCCAGCCGCCCGTCGCGCTCGGCGCGCACGTACTCGACCTGGCGCGCGCGCTCGCGGGCAGGCTCGCCGCCGACGCGGTGAGGATCGCCACGCGCGCGGAGGGCTCGCGCAGCAGCGGGATGTCCGCTCGTCCAGCTCCAGCCGCCCGGAGACGATGCACGCGAGCGGCTCCTCGCTGAGGCCCCGCGCCGCCGGCGCTCGGCCCTGCGCGCGGCGTCGGGCACGATCCGTCCGTAGCGCTCGGCGCGGACCGTGCCCGCGCCCACCAGCACCGCGTCGACGGCGCTGCGCAGGCCGTGGAACAGCGCCCTGTCGGCGCGCGCCGCTGATCGCGCCCGGAGCGTCCGCCGAGCGCTCGCGCGGCCGTCGGCGGTGCTGATCATGTTGAGCATCACGCCGGGCGCTCGAGCCGGGAGGCGTCCAGGCCCGCTCGCGGCGACCGCGAGGTGCCCGAGCGCCGCTCGACGGCGATCTGCCGCGCGGCGCTCCTCGGCCGGCTCGCCGCGCCAGCTGTCATGGCCGCTCGACGTGCCGGCGGCCCAGCCAGCCGCGCCTGCGGGGACTCCGGCGCGGCGCCATTCGCACTTCGCAACAATTCGACAACACGTGGAGCATTGCGACGTGCTACGGTCGTCGTGTATGGCCGGCGCATAAAGACCGGCGAAAGTAGTGCAAGCGCTCGCAGGTCGAAGCTTTGAGAAGCATCCTCCGCGTGCAGCACGCACATACCGTGGAGGAATTGACACCATGCCAACTGGCACAGTCAAGTGGTTCAGCGACGACAAGGGGTTCGGCTTCATCACCCCCGATGACGGTGACAAGGACCTGTTCGTCCATCACACCGGCATCAACGGCGAGGGCTACCGCTCGCTGCAGGAGGGCGCCAAGGTCTCCTACGACCCGGAGCAGGGCGAGAAGGGTCCCAAGGCCGTAAACGTCCAGACGATCTAGGCCGGGCGCAGAGCCGCCTTCGAGGGCCCGCTTCGGCGGGCCATATCTGCGTCGCACGGGCGCGATATCGTGCCGACGCTGAGATGTCAAGGCGACGCGACGTACCATCCCCCTGGGCGCACGGCGCCTCCGCCGAGCGGCCGGCCGGACGGCGCGTCGCTCGCGCGCGGCGCGCGGGCGAGCTGGCGGGCGTGGAGGCGGGCGGCTCGTCGGGGCGCTGGCGCTGGCCGCGATCGTGGCTGCTCAGCCTGTTCGTGGTGCTGCTGGCCGCCGACCGTCCGAGCATCTCTCGCCGACCACCCACACGGGCTTCTTCCCGCGCTGGATGGCCGGTCCGCTGGGTGGGCTGTGGCAGGGCTTCACGAACGAACGGCACGACGCTGCAAGTACCTGTTCACGGGCGCGATCGTGGTCATGTACGCGAGCTATGTGGTCGCGCTCAAACAGGCGCCGCGGCTGCCCGCGCGCTGGGTGATCGCGGCGATCGTGGCCGTGCACGCGATCTTCGTGCTCTCGCCGCCGCTGGCGCTGACCGACATCTTCAACTACATCAACTACGGGCGCATGGAGGTCGTGCACCACCTCAACCCGTACACGACGATCCCGATCCTCGAGCCCCACAACGATCCGAGCTTCCTGCTCAGCAACTGGCACCAGCTGCTGAGCCCGTACGGCCCGCTGTTCACGCTGCTGACGTTCGCGGTCGTGCCCCTCGGCGTGGCCGGCTCGTTCTGGGCGCTGAAGGGCCTGCTGATGCGCTGCGAGCCTGGCGATCATCCTGCTCGTCTGGAAGTGCGCGCGGCTGCTGGGTCGCGACCCGCTGGCCGCGGTCGTGTTCGTCGGCCTGAACCCGATCGTGCTCGTGTGGGGGCTCGGCGGCGACCACAACGACTTCCTGATGGTCGTTCTGCATCATGCTCGGCTTCTACCTGCTGCTCTGGCGCGCGCGCGGGCGGCGGCCGGCGGCCGAGCCCGCGGGCGGCGGCGAGCCGCTGGGCGCGGGTACGCGCGTGGCTGCTGCCGCTGGCGGCGCTCGAGATCGGAGCGGGCGCGGCGTTCGTGACGGCGGTGGCGATCAAGGCGTCGGCGGCGGTCCTGCTGCCGGTCGTGCTCGCCGGCCTGCTGCGCGCGCCGCGCGCGCTCGTGCAGGTCGTGCTCGGCATGATCGTGGCGGGCGATGGTCGTCGGCGCGGCGAGCCTGCTGGCGTTCGGCCTGCACATCCCCGACCTGAGCACGCAGGGCAGCCTTGTCACGAGCGAGAGCATCCCCAACCTGATCGGCCTGGCGCTCGGCGCGGGCGGCGAGACCGCAGGCCTGCGCGACGCGCTCAGCGGCGTGCTGGTCGCGCTGGTGGCGGTGTGCTGCTGGCTGGCGTGGGAGGTCGCGCGCCGCGCGACTCGCTCCGCCGGCGTCGTGCGCGCGATCACCGCATCGGGCTGGGCGAGCGTGGCGCTGCTGGTGACGCTCAGCTGGGTGCTGCCGTGGTACGTGCTGTGGGTGCTTCCGCTGGCGGCGCTGTCGAGCTCGCGCAGGCTGCGCACGGCTGCGCTCGTGATCGGGCGTGTATCTGATCGTCGCGTGGGCGCCCGCGTCGGGCCTGCTGTGGAACGCGATCGACTTCCACCCCGAAAAGACGTCGCTCGGGCGCCTGCACCAGCGCTACGTCAAGGAGCTGCTGAACTGAGCGACGCGGCTCGGCCGCGCGCGTCGCGCGCCGATCCTTATTCCTGCTCGCCCGCCGGCGGCCTGCGGCGCTCGAGCTTGCGCCGCGCAGTGCTGCGCTTTTCCTGCAGTCGGCGCGCGCGCGAGGCGGCGGTCGGGCGCGTCGCGCGCCTGCTGCGCGGCACGGCGAGCGCCGCGGCCAGGCGCGCGGCGAGCCGGCGCAGGGCGAGCTCGCGGTTGCGCAGCTGGGAGCGCTCGTCCTGGGCGACCGCGACGATGCGATCGCCCGCGCGCGCCAGCACCCGCGCTCGCTGCGCCTCGCTCAGCGTGGCGGAGGCGCGCACGTCGAAGATCGCTTCCACGCGGGAGGCGGTGACGTTGGCGTGCTGGCCGCCGGGGCCGGAGGAACGGCTGGTGCGCAGCGTGATCTCGGCGAGCGGGATCGACAGCCGCTCGTCGATGCGCAGCATGCGCTGCTCGCCGGCCCCGGCCCCCTCGCTCATCGGGGGTCGCGCGTGTGACTCACTTGGGCTGCTCCGCGGAGAGGTCGTGCACCGCTCTGACGCGCTGCTCCTCGCCTGGCGGAATGCGTCCGTCGCGTCCGATGTAGCCGTCCTTGCCGCCCGCGATCAGGTACACGGCGTCGACGTCGCCGGCATTGCGCAGCTTGCGCAGGGTGGCGGCGTCCACGCGCGCGAGCCCGCCCTCGCGCAGCGTCAGCACGGAGCCGTCGCCGAGCTCCATCTCGAGCGTGCCGCGGTGGACGAAGTAGAGCTCCTCCTGCAGGTCGTGGTAGTGAAAGCCGGTCTCGACGCCGGGGGGCAGCACGATCGCGTTGACGCCGAACGCGCTCACGCCGAGGCCCTTGCGGACCTTGCGAAAGCCGGGGCCCTCGCCGAGGTCCTCGAGATGGGCGGCCGCGTAGCCCTCGCCCGTGATCACCTGCGGATACTCGCTCGAAGCCTCCATCTCGTCTCCTCCCGGTTTCAGTGGTCTGCCACGCGTCCGCCCTCGGGCGAGAGCGGATGGCCCTCGTCGGCCCAGCGTCTGAGGCCGCCGCTCATCGAGTATGCCTCGTAGCCAGCCGCGCGGAACGCCTGCGCGGCCATCTCCGAGCGCGAGCCCATGCGGCAGTAGAAGACGACGGGGCGCTCGCGCTCGCACGCTGGCGGCAACGCCCGAGAGCTCGACCAGCTCGATGTGGCGCGTCCCCGCGATGTGGCCGGCCTCGCGCTCGTAGGGCTCGCGCACGTCGATCACCTGCAGCGCGGGGTCCTCGGCCATCCAGTCGGCGACCGCGACGGGCTCGATCTCGATCTGGGCTGCGTCATGTGCGCCGGGCATGTGCACGAGCGTAGCGACACGCAGCGCGGGCGCGCAGCGGGGAACGGCGCGGCGTCGGCCGCTCATCACTAGCATCCGCGGACATGGAGGCGGTCAGCGACGTCTACACGGTGCCCGCAGGAGCATCGCGACTTCTGCGAGACGATCGGCCAGATCGCGCGCGAGAGGATCGCGCCGCGATCGGCGGAGATCGACGAGCGCGCGGAATACCCGTGGGACGTGCGCAAGCTGCTGGCCGAGCAGGACGTCCTCGGGCTGCCGTTCCCGACCGAGTACGGAGGCACGGGCACGGGCACGCTGATGCTGAACATGGCGGTCGAGGAGATCGCCAAGGTCGATGCGGCGTGCGCGCTGATCCTGATGATCCAGGAGCTCGGCACGCTGCCGATCCAGCTGTTCGGCTCCGACGAGCTGAAGGAGCGCTTCCTGCCCAGGTGCGCGACCGGCGAGTGGTCACCAGCGTTCGCGCTGTCCGAGCCGGAGGCCGGCTCGGACCCGGCGGGGATGAAGACGACGGCGGTCAAGGACGGCTCGGAGTGGGTGATCAACGGCACCAAGAACTGGATCTCCAACCTGGGGATCGCGGACTTCTACATCTGCTTCGCGGTCAGCGATCGCGAGAACCGCCGGATGACGGCGTTCGTGGTCGAGGCCGACCGGCCGGGCTTCAGCGTGGGCAAGCTCGAGCACAAGCTCGGCATCCGCGCCTCGCCGACCGGGCAGCCGATCTTCGAGGACGTGCGGGTACCGGAGGAGAACGTGATCGGCGAGGTCGGCAGGGGCCTGTCGGTCGCCCTGGGCACGCTCGAGCGTACCCGCCTGGGAGCCGCCGCGCAGGCGGTGGGGATCGCGCAGGGAGCGACCGACTACGCGGTGGCGTACGCGCGCGAGCGCCGGCAGTTCGGCAAGGCGATCAACGAGTTCCAGGGGATCCAGTTCAAGCTGGCCGACATGGAAACACGGACGGCCGCCGCGCGCGAGCTGCTGTACAAGGCGTGCGCGATGGCCGATCAGGGCCATCCACAGCGCGCGAAGTACTCCTCGATGGCGAAGGTCTTCTGCTCGGATACCGCGATGGCCGTGACGGTCGAGGCGGTTCAGGTCCTGGGGGGCTACGGTTATGTCAAGGAGTACCCGGTGGAGCGCATGATGCGAGACGCGAAGATCACCCAGATCTACGAGGGCACGAACGAGATCCAGCGTCTCGTGATCGCCCGCACCCTCAAATAGGCATGGCGGGCGGGCCCTAGTCCCTTCGACGATGCGCGCGTCCACGCCTCCCGGAGACCAGAGCCCCCTTCGGCGCGTGGGGCTGGCGGTGCTCGTGGCGATGTCGGTGGGTCTGGTGGTGCTGGTGATCGGCCAGGGCTTCAGCTCGATCGGCGCCGTGCGGGCGCTCGAGGACTTGATGCTGGGGGTGGTCGTGGCGGCGGCGCTGATGGGCAGCGTGGCGTTCGTGGCGGTGCGCATGGCGGGATGGCGCGACCCCGAGTCCGAGAGCGAGTTCGAAGAGATCGTGCGCTACTCCGAGCGCCTGGCCCGCGAAGGCCTCGCGGTGGCTCCGCAGGAAAGCGAGTTCATGGAGCTCGACCCGCTCGACGACAGCGACTTCGAGGAGCTCGTGCGCGACGCGCTGGACGATCTGCCCGACCTGCTGCGCAACGCGCTGGCGCACGTCGCGGTCGTCATCTCCGACGGCGGTCGCCGCGCGGGCGCATACGGGCTCTACCAGGGGGACGGCGCCACGCGCGAGAGCTCGCACGATCGCATCGTGATCTTCCGCGACACCCTGCGCCGCGACTTCGGCCACGATCCGGATCTGCTGCGCGACCAGGTCACCCGCACGGTGCGCCACGAGCTCGCCCACCACGTGGGCTTCGACGAGCTCGGTGTGAGCCGCCTGGATCTGTAGCCCTGCGCCGACGCGTCGCCCCCGACAGGGGCCCGGCGCAAGGATCGACGGGTACACTGAGGGATATGACACCGCCTCCCAAGCAGGGGTCTGCGGGCTCAACCGGTGCAGTCGAGGTGACAGAGGCGGGGACCGAGGACGCGAGCGCGAGCGCTGTGGAGGCGTCACCGCCGCGGATGCCCGATTTCTTCATCGTGGGCCACGCGAAGTGCGGCACGACCGCGCTGTACCACATGCTGAGGCTTCACCCGCAGATCTATATGCCTGACAACAAGGAGCCGCGGTTCTTCGCGCCCGAGCTGTGGTCTCGCTTCAGCGACCGGGCGGCGCCTGCGGCCAAACGTCTGCACACGCTCGACGGCTATCTCGAGCTGTTCGCCCAGGCGCGCCCGGACCAGCGTGTTGGCGAGGCGACAACGGCATATCTGAGGTCCGTCTCCGCGGCGAGCCGCATCGCGCAGGCGCAGCCGTCGGCCCGCATAATCGCGATCCTGCGAGAGCCCGCCGACTTCCTGCGCTCGTTTCATCTGCAGCTCGTGAAAAGCAACGTCGAGACACAGCGTGACCTGCGCAGGGCGCTGGCGCTCGAGCAGTCCAGGCGCGAAGGCAAGCGCATACCGCGCGCCTGCCACACGCCGGCGACGCTCCTGTATTCCGATCACGTGCACTACGTCGAGCAGTTGCGCCGCTACCACGCGGTGTTTTCACCAGAGCAGGTGCTGGTGCTCATCTACGACGACTTCCGCCGTGACAACGAGGCGACCATGCGCAGGGTGATCGACTTCCTGGAGGTGGACGCGACGGCCCCGATCGAATCGATCGAGACGAAACGGGTGAAGGCCGTGCGCGCGGTGGGTCTGCACCAGCTGGCGAACGGGGTGCGCGTCGCCAGGCGCAACCCCGCCGGGGCCAGCCGCCTCGCGCGAACAGTGAACGCGCTCACACCGGGAGCGCTGCGCAGCGACGCGTTCCGCTCGCTCTGGCGTCGCGTGGTGTACGCGGCGCCGCGCCCGCCCGACGACGAGCTGATGCTCGAGCTGCGTCGCCGCTTCAAGCCGGAGGTCGTGGCGTTGAGTGACTATCTGGGTCGTGATTTGGTGAGTCTGTGGGGCTATGAGGAGATAGACTGAGCCACGAGGTCGCCGGATCGCCAGCGGTCCCGTAGGATTCCCGGGCCTCGCCCCGCCTAGCGGCAGCCAGCCGCGAGGACCAAACGACAAAGGAGAGAGTCCGCATGCCCGAAGCCGTGATCGTCGACGCCATACGCACGCCCATCGGGCGCGCGGGCAAGGGGTCGCTCAAGAGCGTGCGCGCGGACGACCTGGCGGCGATCCCGCTGAAGGCGCTGCTCGAGCGCAACCCGCAGCTGGACCAGAGCACGATCGTGGACATCATGATGGGCTGCGGCTTCTGCGAGGGCGAGCAGGGCTACAACGTCGGGCGCATGGCGGGCCTGCTGGCCGGCATCGACCACCACGTGCCGGCGTGCACCGTCAACCGCTTCTGCGCGTCCTCGCTGCAGACCGCGCGGATGGCCTTCCATGGCGATCAAGACCGGCGAGGGCGACACCTACATCGCCGCCGGCGTCGAGGCGGTCTCGCGCGCCGGCGGCGGCGCTGCGTTCGAGTTCAACCACGCGGTCGACGGCTCCGAGGGCGCCGCCTACGACGTGTACATCCCGATGGGCATGACCGCCGAGAACGTAGCCGAGCGCTGCAAGGTCAGCCGCGAGGCCCAGGACGAGTGGGCGCTGATCTCGCAGACGCGCGCCGTGGAGGCGGTCACGAACGGGCACTTCGACAGGGAGATCGTGCCCGTGACGGTGCCCGCGCACAAGGACGTCGACAAGGAGGGCAACGAGATCGACGTGCCCGAGACGGTCGTAAGCAGGGACGACGGCCCGCGGCCGGGCACGACGATGGAGAAGCTCGCGGCGCTGAAGCCGGTGTTCAAGGAGGGCGGCACGGTGACCGCCGGCAACGCGTGCCCGCTCAACGACGGCGCGGCGGCGGTGCTGATCATGTCCGACGAGAAGGCCAGGCAGCTCGGGTTCCAGCCGCGGGCGCGGATCGTCGCCTCGACGGTCGCGGCGCCTGCGTCCGGAGATCATGGGCCTCGGCCCGATCCCGGCGATCGAGAAGCTCCTGAAGGAGACGGGCATGACGATCGGCGACATCGACGTGGTCGAGATCAACGAGGCGTTCGCGGCGCAGGTCGTGCCGTGCAAGGACGACCTCGGGATCGACCGACGAGAAGCTCAACCCGTTCGGCGGCGCGATCGCGCTCGGGCACCCGTTCGGGATGACCGGCGCGCGCATCATGACCACGCTGCTCAACGACCTCGACACGCTCGACGCCACCTACGGCATCGAGTCGATGTGCGTCGGCCGGCGGCATGGGCATGGCGATGCTCGTCGAACGGCTCGCCTGAGGAGGCTGTTCGGTCGGCGCATGCGCCGACCGCGGGGCCGCACATGTGCGGCCCCGGGCAGGGCCGCATGCGGCCCTGCCCAGATATCGATCACGAGCAGGCCTGGAGCCTGTTTTCAGCGGGGCGGCATCCGCAGCGCGCCGTCGAGCCTGATGGTCTCGCCGTTGAGCATGCGGTTCTCGACGATGTGGCAGGCCAGCTGCGCGTACTCGGCGGGCTGGCCGAGTCGCTGCGGGAAGGGGACGCCGGCGCCGAGCTTCTGGCGCGCCTCCTCGGGCAGCGCGGCCAGCAGCGGCGTGTCGAACAGGCCGGGGGCGATCGTGTTGACGCGGATCCCGTACTGGGCGAGGTCGCGCGCGGCCGGCAGCGTCATCCCGACGACGCCGCCCTTGGACGCCGAGTAGGCGATCTGGCCGACCTGACCGTCGAAGGCGGCGATCGAGGCGGTGTGGACGCACACGCCGCGCTCGCCGTCCTCGAGCGGCTCGCCCGCGATCATCGCGGTGGCGGCCAGGCGCAGCAGGTTGAACGTGCCGATGAGGTTGATCGCGACGATCGTCTCGAACGGCATCAGCGGGTGCGGGCCCTTGGAGCTTGCGACCTTCTGCGCCCAGCCGGTGCCGGCGCAGCTGACGGCGATGCGCAGCCCGCCGTCCCCCTTGACGGCCTGCTCGACGGCCGCCTGCACCTGCTCCTCCTCGCGCACGTCGCACGCCACGAACTCCAGCCCCAGCTCGGCGGCCAGCGCGTTGCCCTTCTCGGCGTTGACGTCGGCGATCGTCACCCGCGCCCCGCGCGCGTGCAGCTCGCGAACGGTCGCCTCGCCCAGCCCCGAGGCGCCACCGGAGACGAGCGCCGCGCTGCCCTCGATGTTCATGCGCGGCAGCCTACCCGGATCGATGATGACCTGACGGTCGGGGGACAAGCGGGGCCAGGACGCAGGGAGCGTGGGCGCGAGCGACCGAGGACGCCGCCCCGCGCCGTTACCCGGCCGTCAGGCGTGAGAGCGAGAGGGCGAACAGCTCGTTGGGGTCGGTGAGCCAGCGCACGAGCTCGAGGCCGGCCGCGGCCAGATCGCCCTGAAGGCGGTCGGGTGTGAACTTGGCGCTGATCTCGGTGCGCAGCTCCTCGCCCGCGTCGAAGTGCACCGGCAGATCCAGGTCGCGCACGAGCGTGGTGTGCTCGCGGCGAGCGCGCAGGCGCATCTCGATCCACTCGTTCTGCTCGTCGAACAGCGCGACGTGCTCGAAGTCCTCGGGGTCGAAGTCGGCCTGCAGCTCGCGGTTGAGCACGCGCAGGACGTTGCGGTTGAACTCCGCTGTTACGCCCTGCGCGTCGTCGTAGGCGGCCTCGAGCACGCGCGGGTCCTTGACCAGGTCGGTGCCCATCAGCAGGTGGTCGGACGGGTCCGAGCAGGCCGGCGATCTGGCGCAGCACGCGGCGGCGGCTGCCGGGCGGGAAGTTGCCGATGGTGCCTCCCAGGAACGCCACGACCCGCGGTCCGGCGGCCGGCGGCACGCGGTCGAGGTGGCGCTCGAAGTCGCCGATCACGCCGTGCACGCGCAGCCCCGGGTACTCGCTGGCGAGCGCGTGCGCGCAGTCGCGCACCATGCTCTCGGTGACGTCCACCGGGATGTAGCGCTCGAGCGTGCCGGCGGCGTGCAGCGCGTCGAGCAGCACGCGCGTCTTGGCGGCGGTGCCAGAGCCGAGCTCGACGAGCTCGACCGCGCCGGTCAGCGCCGCCAGCAGCTCCGGCCTGCTCCTCGAGGATCGCGCGCTCGGCGCGCGTCGGGTAGTACTCGGGCAGCTCGCAGATCTGGTCGAACAGCTCGGCGCCGCGGGCGTCGTAGAAGTGCTTGGGCGGAGCTCCTTGAACGGCCGCGTGAGCCCGTCGAGCACGTCGTCGGCGAGCGAGCGTTCGTGCGTGCCGTCGAGGTGCGAGTCGATCCGGATCGCGTCCTGCGCGAGCGGCTGCTGCGCTGTGCATTGCTTCATGACCTCTCCCTTGCCAGGCGCACGCCCGCGAAGATCTGGCGGCGCTGTGGTAGATCCCAGTTGCGGAAGGTCGGGCTGGCGACGCGCGGGTGGGTCGCCCACGAGCCAGCCTCGCAGCACGCGGTAGCCGCTCGCCGAAGAACACCTCGCGAGTACTCGCGGTAGGGGTGCGCGACGAACCCGGGATAGCCGTCGAAGTGCGAGGCGGTCCACTCCCACACGCGCCCGACGCCCGCGAGCTCGCGCGCGGCCCGCTCCCACTCCGCCTCGGTGGGCAGCCGCGCGCCGTGCGCGCGGGCGAAGGCGTCGGCCTCGAACCAGGACACGTGGCAGACGGGCGCCTGCGGGTGGCCCGCGGCGATCGCCGGATGATGGGTGATGTCGTGCTCCTGCTTCCATGCCCAGCCCTCGCGCGACCACCACTCGCGCCGCTCGTAGCCGCCGCCCTCGCTGAAGCGCAGCCAGCTGTCATTGCTGACCGGACGGCGCGCGATCGCGAACGCCGGCAGCTCGACGGTGTGGCGCGGGCGCTCGTTGTCGTAGGCGAAGCCGTCGGTCGCGGCGCCCATCGCGAACGCTCCCGCGGGAACCTCGAGCCAACCCTCGCCCGGCTCGCCCGCATCCAGCGCCGCGCTGATCGCCGCCCGGTCCTCGCCGCACAGCAGCCCGGCGATGTCCAGCGTCTGGCGCATCGTCTCGCGTGTGCTGGAGCTCGTGGCGCAGCACCATCTCGCACAGCACGCCGTCGCCGACGCCGCGCTCGGCGAGCATGTCGGCCACGCGCGCGCTGACGGCAGCCATGTAGGCCTTCGCGTCGGCGGGGCCGAGCGCCTCGATCTCGCCGCGCACGGCGCGCGGCGTCTCGAACGCGTCGTACAGGCCGGCCAGCTCGGGGCGCAGCAGCTCCAGGCCGCCGTGGCGGTGGGCCAGCCACAGATCCTCATACGCCGCGATGTGCCCGAGATCCCACACCAGTGGGCTCATGATCGGCGAGTGCACGCGCTCGAGCTGCTCGTCGTCGAGCCCGGCCACCAGCGCGAGCGTGCGCTCGCGCACCGCCGCCATGGCCGCGAGCGCCTGCGCGGCGTCGAGGGAGAGGGGGGTGGTCTGTAGCGCCGGGGATCCCATCGCTGGCCGTGCTGCGTCACCTCTGGCGCGAGCGTTTCACTGTACGACGATCGCGCTGGGTCACTCTAGAACGAAAGTCCCCCGAGCGGGGGATGCGTTACACGCCCGTGTCGTTCCAGCGGGCGATGACCGCCGTGTCGCGCTCATGAGCGAGCACGCAGATGGCGCCCGTGGACAGTCCCAGGCGCGCGCCGGCCTCGGCGTCGAGCGCGATCCAGCGGGCGCCCAGCACGCGCAGCATGTGTCCGTGCGAGAACACCGCCACGCCGCCGCCGCTGGCGGCGATCTCGGCGAGCACGCGATCGGCGCGCGCGCCGACATCCGCCGGGCGCTCGCCCCCGGGGCAGCCGTCGCGCCACAGGAGCCAATCGGGGCGCCGCGCGCGGATCTCCGGCGTGGTGAGCCCCTCGTAGTCGCCGTAGTCCCACTCGAGCAGGTCCGGGCGCACCTGTGCGCCGACATCCAGCCCACACAGCTCGCATGTTTCGCGCGCGCGCAGCGACGGGCTGACGAGCACCAGCTCGAAGCGCCATGCGCTCAGCCGCGCGCGCAGCGCCCTGGCGAGCTCGCGGCCGTGCTCGGTGAGCGGGATGTCCGTGCGCCCGGTGTGCCTGCCGCTGAGGCTCCACTCGGTCTCGGCGTGGCGCACGAGCACCGCCTCGCCGGCGTGGGGGTTGGGGCGGGCGTCGGAGCCGGCGGGGCTGGAGCCAGAGCTGCTCATTGATGTGGTCCCGCCCGCCCCGCGGGCGCGGCGGCGTCATCGAGGATCGCCGTCAGGCGCTCGCGTCTGAGCAGGCTCGCGGGCACGTGGCGGCTGCGCTCGCCGAGCATCGCGCTGACCGCGTCGGCCTTGCTGGCGCCCGTCGCCAGCAGCACGCACTCGCGCGCCGCGCGCAGCACCGCCAGGCTCAGCGTGATCCGCTCCGGCGGCGGCTTGGGCGAGTCGCGCACGCCGAGACACACGGCGTCCTCGCCCGCGTCGAGCGCAGGCGCTCCGGGGAACAGCGACGCCACGTGGCCGTCGGGGCCGATTCCCAGCACGATCACGTCCAGCACCGGCATGGCGGGCGCGTCCGGGCCGGCGCCGGCCACATGCCGGGCGAGCTCCTCGGCATAGCGGCGCGCGCCCTCCTCTGGGCCTGCCTCGCCCTGCATGCGGTGCACCCGCTCGGCGGGAATGCCGGCGCTCGCGAGCAGCGTATGCGCGGCCAG
This sequence comes from uncultured Solirubrobacteraceae bacterium, assembly GCA_963756205.1. GTDB lineage: Bacteria > Actinomycetota > Thermoleophilia > Solirubrobacterales > Solirubrobacteraceae > Palsa-744. The sequence goes on along the minus strand of CAVWMU010000002.1, from coordinate 257,875 downwards.
CCGGTAGTTGCTCTGCTCGTCCTCCGGCGCGACGCAGCGCTCGTCCGCGAACCACACCTCGACGCCGCTCAGGTCCTCGGGCTTGGCGGCGAGCAGCTCGTACGTGCGCCCCGGAGTGCTGCCGCCGCTCAACGCCAGGTGCGCCACGCCCCGCTGCTCGCGTGCGCTGCGCAGCTGGCGCGCCACGTGCGCGGCGGCCCGCTGGGCGACCGTCTCGGCGTCCGGGCACGCCGTCAGGCGCGTCACGAGCGCGCGGAGCTCACGAGAGCATCGCCCGGGCGGCCTTCAGCGCGGGCACGTACGTGGGGTCGCGCAGCAGCGCCTGGCGGATGCCCTCGCCCAGCACGCCGGTCTCGCCGCGGGAGGCTCCGGGGATCGTCCACTCGCGCTCCGCGCCGGCGTCGTCGCGCCAGATGGCGCGCAGGCCGCCGGTGCCGCGGCTGAGGCTCAGGCGCCGGCCCGAGGCGGTCTCCAGGGCGACGCTCTCCAGGCCCGGCACCCGCAGCTCGGGCGCCGCCTGCAGGCACAGCGCGACATCGTGCTCGCCGGCGCGGGCGTTGCCGGCAAGCGTCTCGCCGTCGAGCGCCAGCGGCTCGATCCGCCAGCCCAGGCGCGAGGCGAGCCAGCCGACGAGCAGCTGCGCGGCGACGGTCGAGGCGTGATGGTGGCGCACGGTGACGCCGGCCAGGGCGCGCAGCTCGGGCCGCAGCCACGGCGGGTCGAACGTCGCGGCGACGCGCTCGCGCCATGGCGTCGATCGCAGCCACGCGAGGTCGACGACATACGCCTGCGCGCTGAGCGCGCACGCCCGGTCGAGCGCCTCGCGCGCGTCCGGCTCCTCGACCGAGTCCAGCAGCACCGCCTGGGACATCTCGAGCAGGACCTCGACGATGTCGTGGTGGCCGTGCGGGGACCACAGCAGCGTCGGCAGGTCGGTGACGACCAGCGGGTCGGCGATCGTCAGCAGGTCGTCGAGGTGGCGGTCGCCGATCTCCACGACCACGGTCTCGCGCAGCAGCGCGAGCTCGCCCGGCGCGGGCTCGCCTTCGGAGGCGATCATCACGCGCGCGTCCAGGCGCTCGCGGCCCGGCTCGTAGGCGAGCACCAGCAGGCGCGAGGCGTGGTAGCGCCCGACGCCGCGCAGGCGGTTGGCGATCTCCCCGCTCCACTGGCGGTCGACGAACGCGATCATGTTGAGCACCCGCGCGGGCACGTAGCTGTCGTTTTCGGCGTGGCGCTGGACGAGCAGCTCGCGCAGCGCCGTCTCGATCGCTTCGGGCGTCGTGCCCTGCTCGCTCCAGACGGCGTCGCTGCTGGCGCTCACCTGGTGGCACCCGCGCGCGCCGCGTGCACTCGCGGGGCGCCCATCAGATCGCGCGCCAGCGATCGCCCTCGCGCAGCAGGCCGCCGGCCTCCTCCGGCCCCTGCGAGCCGGCCTCGTATTGAGCCAGCGGTCCCGGCGTCTGCGCCCACGATTTGACGATCGGGTCGCAGATGCGCCACTGCGCCTCCACCTCGTCGTTACGGGTGAACAGCGTCGCATCGCCGCGCATCGCGTCGGTGATCAGGCGCTCGTATGCCTCCGGCGACTGCGACAGGAACGCGGTCCCGTACAGGAACTCCATGTTGACCGGGCGGATGATCATGCGCGTGCCGGGGATCTTCGCGCCGAGGCGCAGTGACACGCCCTCGTTGGGCTGCAGCGTCAGCACCAGCTGGTTGGGGTGCACGCCCAGCGAGCCATCCTGGCTGAACGCGAGATGCGGGACGGGCTTGAGCGTGACCGCGATCTCGGTGATCTTGCGCGCCAGGCGCTTGCCCGTGCGCAGGTAGAACGGCACGCCCGCCCAGCGCCAGTTGTCGACTTCCAGGCGCAGCGCCGCGTAGGTCTCGGTGATGGAGCCCTCCGGCACGCCCTCCTCATCGAGGTAGCCGGGCACGTCCTCGCCGCCGGCATGGCCGGCGGCGTACTGCGCGCGCACCGCCATCCCGGGGATGTCGGCAGTGCTCAGCTCGGGGATCGCCTGCAGGACCTTGACCTTCTCGTTGCGCACCTCTTCGGCGGTGAAGCTCACCGGCGGCTCCATCGCGACGTGGCACAGCAGCTGCAGCATGTGGTTCTGGATCAGGTCGCGCAGCGCGCCGGAGGAGTCGTAGTAGTCCGCGCGCGAGCCGATGCCGAGCTCCTCGGCGGCGGTGATCTGCACGCTGTCGATGTAGTTGCGGTTCCACAGCGGCTCGAACATGCCGTTGGCGAACCGGAACGCCATCATGTTCTGCACGGTCTCCTTGCCCAGGTAGTGGTCGATGCGGAACACCTGGGTCTCGTCGAAGATCGCGAGCACGCGGCGGTTGAGCTCACGCGCCTCCTGCAGCGTCGTCCCGAACGGCTTCTCGATGATCACCCGCACCTGCGCATGCTCGTGGCGAGCGAGCTTGGATCTGCCCAGCTCCTCGACGATCACGGGGAAGAAGCTGGGCGCGGTGGACAGGTAGAAGGCGCGGTTCAGCGGCTCGCCGGCCTGCTCCTCGAAGCCGTCGAGCACGGTGCTCAGCTCGGTGTACACGGCGTCGTCGTCGAACATTCCGGGCACGTAGCGGACGGTCTCCAGCAGGCCCGCGAGGACATCCTCGTCGGGCTTGCGCCGCGAGAAGCGGCGAATCGCCGCTTCGCACTCCCCGCGGTAGTCCTGGTGCTCCTTTTCGCTGCGCGAGACGCCCACCAGGTGGAAGCGCTCGGGCAGCGCCCCCTCGTGGGCGAGGTTGTAGAGCGCGGGCAGCAGTTTGCGCCTGGCCAGGTCGCCGGTGGCGCCGAAGATCACCAGCGTCGTCGGCGCCACCGGCTGGCGCTCGAGGCCGGCCGTGAGCGGGTTCTCCGCCTCGGTCGCGGTGACCGCCATCACTTCTTGGGCGCCGCCTTGACCGCGTGCCCGCCGAACTGGTTGCGCAGCGCCGCCAGCACGCGGTCGGCGAAGTCGCCGTTGCCGCGCGAGCGCAGGCGCGCATACAGCGACGCGGTGATCACCGGCGTGGGCACGTCGTGGGCGGTCGCGTCCTCGATCGTCCAGCGGCCCTCGCCCGAGTCCTCAGTGAAGCCCTCGATCGCCTGCAGTCCGTTGCCGTCGGCCTCGAACGCGCGCGCGGCCAGTTCGCACAGCCACGAGCGCACAACCGAGCCCTGGCCCCACAGGTGCGCGATCTTCGCGTTGTCGAGCTCGTACTCGCACTTGTCGAACAGGTCGAAGCCCTCCGCGTAGGCCTGCATCAGGCCGTACTCGACGCCGTTGTGGACCATCTTCACGTAGTGCCCGGCGCCGGAGGGGCCGAAGTGCAGCCAGCCGCGCGGCCCGATCGCGGCGACGCTCTGCTCGTTGGTGTCAGGAGCCAGCACGTCGAGGATCGGCGCGAGGCGCTTGACTGCTTTGGCCGGGCCTCCGACCATCATGCAGTAGCCGACCTCCAGTCCCCATACGCCGCCAGAGGTGCCCACGTCGACGTAGTCGATGCCCGCCTTCTTCAGTTCGCCGGCCCGGCGCTTGTCGTCGGTCCACTTCGAGTTGCCGCCGTCGACGATCGTGTCGCCGCGCTCCAGCAGCTTGGCGAGCTTCTCCACCGTTTCCTGGGTCGGCGCGCCCGCCGGCACCATGATCCACACCATGCGCGGCGCCTGCAGCTGCTTGACCAGCGACCTCAGCGAGTCGGCGCCGGATGCGCCGTTCTTGACCGCCTGCCTGACGGCCTTCGCGTCGAAGTCGAACGCCACGACCTCGTGCTCGGAGTCGCGGCGGATGCGGTGCACCATGTTGCCGCCCATCTTGCCCAGCCCGACGAAGCCGATCTGCGTCATCTGTTGGTCACCTCGAGGCTCTATTGATTGGCATGTTCGTCCTCCGGGCGCTCTTGAGCGGGCCTGGCGGCCCTTATCGTCGCGGTAAGAGCGCGCAGCGCGCTCGCGGGGTCATCACCCTGCAGCCGCACGCGCTCCGCGGGCAGGCCGAGCTCGCGCAGCGTGTTCAGGTCGCCGATCGCCTGCGCGTTCTTGAGCGTGGTGAACGTGTACGACGCGCCCGGGATCTCCACGTCGGCGGGCCCGTCGTGGATCAGCTGCAGGAAGCGCCCGGTCCTTGGGCCGCCCTTGTGGAACTGGCCGGTGGAGTGCAGGAAGCGCGGGCCGTAGCCGAACGTGGTCGTCGCCTTCGTGCGCTCGCGGATCGCCGCCCGCAGCTCGCCGGCGGCCGCGTCGAGCTCGGGCGAGGGCTCGCTGTAGGCCATGATCGCGACGTACTGCGGCGGCTGGGAGTCCAGCAGCAGCGAGCGCAGCGCGGCCTCGTCGGCGTCGGCCACCTGCGGGAGCTCGCGCTTGGCTTCGTATTCGTCGAGCACGCTCTTGGTGGCGTCCTTGGCCTGCTGCACGTTGGGCTGGTCGAACGGGTTGATCTGCAGGCCCCAGCCGGCGACGGCGACGGCGATCTCCCACAGCAGGAACAAGCGCCCGAGGTCCGGCGGGCCATGCGTGGGCATCGTGATCAGCGGGTGCCCGGCGTCGGCGAGCGCCTGCACCCTGGCGTCCAGCGCGGCGTCGGGCGCGCGCAGGTCGGGCAGATAGGCGAACACGCGGTCATCGCCGTACACCGCCGGCTCGCCGAGTGGCTCGTCGGCCACCGGCAGGATGCCGGTGCCGTGCTTGCCGGTCGACTCGGCCACCAGCTGCTCGAGCCACAGCCCGAGCCCGGGCAGCGTGGGCGCGATCACGAACGTGAGCTTGTCGCGCCCCGCGCGCGCGAGGGCGCTGAGCGCCGCGCCCAGCCACACGCCCGCGTCGTCGGCCGCGCCCGCGTCCTGGCCGCGCAGCGGCGTCTGCCAGGCGCCGGCGGCGCCCTCCAGCAGCGCGCGCACGCCGATCCCCATCAGCGCGGCGGGGACGACGCCGAAGGCCGACAGCGCGCTGTAGCGCCCGCCGATGTCCGGGTCTCCGGCGAACGTTCGCAGGAAGCCGTGCTCGTGCGCCAGCGCCTCAAGGCCCGAGCCGGGGTCGGTGATCGCGATGAAGTCGTTGCCGTTCTCGTACAGCGAGAAGAAGTGCGCGAACAGCGACAGCGGCTCGATCGTGCCGCCGGACTTGGAGGAGACGATGAACAGCGTGCGCCGCTCGCCGACCGCCTCGCGCTCGATCGCGTCCTGCACCGTCCGGATCAGCGCTGCGTCGGTCGAGTCGAGCACGTGCAGCCGCGGGGAGGGTGGGGACTGGGAGGGTGGGGACTCAATCCCCTCGAAGGAGCGACGCAGCACCTCGGGAGCCAGCGAGGAGCCGCCCATGCCCAGCAGCACGATGTCGTGCAGGGCGTCGTCGTGCAGCTCGGCCGCGAACAGCTCGAGCGCGCCCAGCCCGGCGAGCTCGCGCTCGGCGATCGTCAGCCAGCCGAGGCGATTGGCGACCTCGGGCGTCCCCGCGGGCGCCCACAGCGTGGCGTCGCCCTCGCGCAGGCGCTGTGCGACCCGATCGTTCTCGGCGGCCGCCAGCTTCTCGTCGACCTGGGCTCTCAGCATCGCCGGGATGCGCGCCTCGACGGTCAGTGTGGGGTCGCTCACGCCACGATCGTAGTGACCGCGGCCCTGGTATAGGTTTCCGGCGATCCCTTGAGCCCACAGCCCTCACATCAGCTGCCCGACCGCAACCTCGCGCTGGAGCTCGTGCGCGTGACCGAGGCCGCCGCGCTGGCGGCGGCGCCGCTGGTCGGCAGGGGCGACAAGGAGGCCGCCGATCAGGCCGCCGTCGACGGCATGCGCTTCATGCTGCACTCGGTGCAGATGGACGGCGTGGTGGTGATCGGCGAGGGCGAGAAGGACGAGGCGCCGATGCTCTACAACGGCGAGCAGATCGGCGACGGCTCGCCGCCGCAGGTGGACATCGCCGTGGATCCGCTGGAGGGGACGACGCTGGCCGCGCATGGCATGCCCAGCGCGCTCGCCGTGATCGCGCTGTCCGCGCGCGGCACGATGTTCGACCCGGGGCCGTGCGTGTACATGGAGAAGATGGCCGGCGCCCCCGACATCGCCGACCTGCTCGACCTCGACCGGCCGCTCGGCGAGACCGTCGGGCTGGTGGCAGCGCGCAGGGGCTGTCCCGTGGGCGACGTGATGGTCGTGGTGCTCGACCGCCCGCGTCACGAGGAGGGCATCGCGGCGATCCGCGCGGCGGGTGCGCGCGTGCGCCTGATCGCCCACGGCGACGTCTCCGCCGCGCTGCTGGCGGTCACCGAGCGCTCCCCCGTCGACCTGCTGTGGGGGATCGGCGGCACGCCCGAGGGCGTGATCTCGGCCGCCGCCGTGAAGTGCCTCGGCGGGCAGCTGCTCGGGCGGCTGTGGCCGCGCGATGAGACCGAGCGCGACGCGGCGGTCGCGGCGGGCTATGAGCTGGAGCGGGTGCTCGACCGCGACGACCTGGTCGCGGGCGAGGACGTGTTCTTCTCGGCCACGGGCATCACCGACGGCGACGTGCTGCAGGGCGTGCGCTATCCGAGCGTCGGCGGCGCCACCACCGAATCGCTCGTCACCCGCGCGCGCACGGGCACGATCCGCCGCATCAGGGCCACCCACGATCGCGCCAAGCTGCGGGCGGTGGGCGGCGAGCGCTACTCGACCGGCGGCACACAGACGTGAGCCCCGCCTCGCCGCGGGTCGCCTCACCGGCTTCGTAGAGCGTCAGGGGCCGAAGCGCCCGACCCTCGACTCGGCGAGGTCCAGGCGCGCCAGCGAGCGCAGGAACGCGTGGGTGACGATCACGTGGATGCGCGACTGGGTCGCGTTGTACAGGCGCCGGCCGAGCCTGGAGGCGATCGACGGATAGAAGTTCGCGACCGCGACCTCCACGTGCAGCCGCGCGTGCTCGGGGTCCTCGCCCGGGCTCCTGCGGACTTCGATCTGCAGGTAGCCGCGCGCGTCGTGCCCGCGCCGCGAGACGAGCAGCCCGCGGGCGATGCGCCAGCGCACGAGCCCGCGCGTGGGGTCCATCTCGTATTCGGGCGCCTGGAAGGTGAGCAGCTTCAGCGGCCGTCCGAGCAGCACCACCGAGCGCTCGCTCTCGCTGTAGCGCACGCGGATCAGCCCGAGCGTGATGCGGGTGAGAAAGCGCCAGTAGGTGCGCGCCAGCCGCTCCAGGTGAGCCGGCGACCACATCTCATCGAGGGCCGACTGCGCGATCACGAGATCGGCCTCCTGCACCGAGCGCACGGCGCCGGTGTCGTCGTCGAGCGAGGTCGAGTCGCCGAGATCGGCGATCACCGCCCGCTCGCGGCGGGCTCCGGTCGGCTTCAGGCTTCGCACGCACTTTGCAGGCTATCCGCGGGCGTCGACGCAGGCGGTGGGCGATGGCATCCTCGGCTGCTGATATCCAACACATGTGGCCGACCGTCCGATCACGCAGCCGCCTCGCGCACGGGCGGTCGCAGAGCTGGCGTGCGATCCGGTGCTCGCCCGCAGCGGCGAGCTCGCCCGCCGCTGGGCGATCGCGCTGATCCTCGCCCGCCCGCCCGAGGCGATCGACGAGGTCCCGCTCTCGAGCCTCGCGCGCGAGGCGCCACCGCTGTGCGCGCAGGCGCTGCGCGCGGTGCAGTCGGACGTGGAGCTCGAGCGGCTGACGGGACGGGGAGCACCGAGCGGCCGCGAGGACTCCGCGCCGGCACAACGGCTGGCGGCGATCTGCGGCGCGCGCGAGGCGGCGGCGCTCGTGGATGCTGTCGAGGCGCTGCGCGGCGTGTTGTGGGAGGCGCTGCTCGACCAGCTGAGCGAGCCGTCGGCGCGCCTGGTGGGAGACATCGGCGATCGTCTCACGTACGTGTGCGCGGCGGCGCTGGCGGCCGCGATGGAGACGGCGTCCTCGTGGGAGCGTGAGCGCCCAGGCGACGCGCAGGGCGTCGTCGCGGCGCCCGCATCGCTGACGCGCGGTGCCGCGGTCGAGCGCTCGCCTGCGGCTGAGGCTGCGAGCGCGGCGGTGATCGTCGACGAGCGCCCGCGCGAGGGCTCCGCGGCTGACGCGCAGGAGCGCCCGCCGTCATCGCAGGAGCCCTCGCCGACGCCCGCGACGCCGGCGACGCCGACGCCGGCGCTGCGGGCGTCGCACGGGCGCGAGCGCCCGCTGTCCTGGGACGAGTCTCCGCCCGTCCCGCCGCGCGCGTCGCGCGCGCGCATGGGCCCGCCGGCGTGGGAGGAGCCGCCGGTCCTGCGGGAGGCTCCGGAGGCGGAAATCGAGATCCGCGACGAACGCGGCGAGGAAGGGCCGGCGGCGTGGATCGGCTCGATCGGCGCGCAGCTGGAGCGCTTCGAGCGGGACGCGCAGCCGTTCGCCGTGCTGCTCGCGGAGCTCGTGGACATCGAGCGTCTGCGCCGGCGCGAGTCCGTGGAGGAGCTGTCGCGGCTGGCGGGGGAGATGGAGCGCGCGCTCGCGACGGAGATCGGAGCGACGCCGTCGGCGTCGCTCACGCGCGAGCGGCCGGGACGGTGCTGGCTGCTGGCGCCCGGGACCGATCGCGCCGGCGCCGAGCGTCTGGCGGTGCGCCTCGCGCGTGCGGTCGCATCGGGTGCGAGCCACAGCGGGGCGTCGCTGGCGGTGGCGATCGGGACGGCCGTGTGTCCCGAGGACGGCCGGGAGCCGGCCGCGCTGGCCGCGCACGCCGACGTGGGTCTGTACGCGGCGCGCGCGAGCGTTCGCGCGCCGGCCGGGCGGCGTGCTGCGCCGGTCGACGAGTCCGCGTAGCGGCGGCGGCCTACGCTTCGGCGGCGGCGGCCTACGGTTCGGCGGCGAGCGCTCCGCCGGCGACGGCGGCGCTCGAGGAGCCGGGCGGCAGCCCGAGGGTGGGCGTGTTGGCGGTCTTGCCGACGATGTGGGTGCCGATGCGGACCGTCTCGGTGATGCCGAGCGCTTCTGCTGCGCCGGCCGTCAGGTCCCAGCTCGCGCCGTGGCTGTACGGGCCGCGGTCGAGCACCGGCACTGTCAGGCTGTGGCCCTTGTAGGTGACCTTCACGAGCGTGCCGCATGCGAGCGTGCGGTTGGCGACTCCCACGACCCCCGGGGTGAGCGTCTGGCCGCACGCGGTCTGCTTGCCGTAGAAGCCGGGGCCGAACCAGGTGGCGATCCCGGTGGTGTGGATGCTGGGCGCCGGCGTCGAGCCGGAGGGCGCCGCCGAGCCGCCGGTGGACGCGAGCGCGCTCGCCGTGCCGGGCGCGCAGGCGATGGCGCTGAGCAGCGCGAGCGTGTATGTCCTGGGCGCGATTCGCATTCTCATCGGCGCCTACGGGGTGAGCTGACGGGCTCGCGCGGCACTGTGTGCGGCGCTACGGCCCCGACGGGCCGATTCGCCCCAGCGGATCGAGCAGCATCCGCATTGGGTCCCCCGTCCGCCCCGAGCAGTGTCGCGGCGGTTCGGCGTTGCGCGAATTATACAGCGCTCCCTCGAGCGCGTCCGCCCAAGCCGGCGTGGGAGCGCGCTCAGCTCAGGAGAGCGGCAGGCGGGAGAGGAAATCCTTGAGCAGGCGCTCGCCCGTCGAGACGCCCGCCTTCGCCAGCTCGCCCACGATCTCCGCGGCCGACGCCACAAGCTCGGCTCCGCCCGGCGGCTGCAAGGTCCCACCGGCGCGCTCCGGCTCGCACTCGAACCCCTGCCTGGGCGCCGGCTCGACGGTTGTGGCGGCGGACGCTCGGGCGGGGCGGGCGCGGGCGCCGCGCACGCGCTGGCTGCCTGCTGCCGGGCGGGCGGGAGCCGGCCGTTGGGGGGCGCGCGTCACGGCGCTCTTGGCGCGCGTGGCAGGGCGGCCGTTGCTGGCGGCGGGTGCCGTCGCCGTGGTCGTCTCGGCCGCCGCGCTCGCCGCGCGCGCCGCCGCGCGACGCGGGCTGGCGCGCTGCGGGCGGGTGCGTGGCAGCTTGGAGAGGACGCTCTGACCGTCCGTGGCGAGCTCCTCCTGGGCGTCCGGCGCCGAGTTCGCTCGCCGCTGGCTGCCTTTCGGGGCGCTCATCCGCACATCATTGCTTAACGCGACCCGCAAACAGCCTCGCAGCTGTCCGAAGCATCGCGGCAACGCGTTAGCATGAGCCCCAGGAGAACGGAGTGGGCATGTAACGTCGGCATGGTTGCGACCGTATGTCCGACGGAGTAGCCGCTCTCAGCCATAATCTCGAACGGGCCCCTCGCCTTCGGTTGTCGATCGCGGAAGAATGGAAACACGAATGTCAGTAGTCGAACTGCAGGAGCTGGATGAGGTCAAGGGCCTGCTGGCCAAGGGCCAGCAGGTCGGCGTGCTCACCTACGCGGAGATCACCAGGGCGATGTCCGAGCTCGATCTGGACGAGTCCGACGTCGAGGAGCTGCACGGCTTCCTCGAGCGCTCGGAGATCGAGCTCGTCGAGGACATCGACCCGGCGACCGCCGCGATCCGCGCAGGTCGAGCGCGCGCCCGACAAGCGCGGCCGGCGCAAGGCCGAAGACGGCGCTCGACCTCAAGCCGGACATGACGACCGACTCGCTGCAGCTGTTCCTCAAGGACATCGGCAAGGTGCGGCTGCTGACCGCCCAGGAGGAGGTCGATCTCGCCAAGCGGATCGAGCGCGGCGACCTCGACGCCAAGCAGAAGATGGTCGAGTCCAACCTGCGCCTGGTCGTCTCGATCGCCAAGAACTACCGCAACCAGGGCCTGCCGTTCCTCGACCTGATCCAGGAGGGCACGCTCGGCCTGGTGCGCGCGGCCGAGAAGTTCGACTACCGCAAGGGCTTCAAGTTCTCCACCTACGCGACCTGGTGGATCCGCCAGGCGATCGCGCGCGCGCTGGCCGACAAGGCGCGCACGATCCGCATCCCGGTGCACGTCGTCGAGAAGCTCAACAAGATCGGGCGCGCCGAGCGCAAGCTCGTGACCGAGCTCGGGCGCGAGCCGACCGCCGCAGGAGATCGCCGACGTGACCGGCATCGATCCCGAGGAGGTCGACTCGATCAAGCGCTCCGCGCAGGCGCCCGTCTCGCTGGAGAAGCCCGTGGGCGACGAGGAGGAGTCGGAGTTCGGCCAGTTCATCGCCGACGAGCGCGCCGAGTCCCCATACGAGCGCGCCGCTGAGATCCTCACCAAGGAGGCGCTGCGCGAGGCGCTCGAGAACCTCTCCTACCGCGAACGCCGCGTGCTCGAGCTGCGCTACGGGCTCGGCGGCGAGCACCCGCGCACGCTGGATGAGGTCGGACGCACGTTCAACGTCACCCGCGAGCGCATCCGCCAGATCGAGAACCAGTCGCTGAAGAAGCTGCAGAGCCTGGCGGAGGCCCAGAAGCTCCGCGACGTCGCCTGACGCACGTCTCGGCTCCGCTGGCTTTGTCCTCGGTCGCTCGCGTGCGTTCGCACGCCACGCTCCCTGCGTCCGCGCCAGCGAATCCGATACGCACGTCAGGCGCAGTTGTGTCTACCGTGACGGACGTCCCTCAAGCCGTCTGACGGTCTTGCCGATCAGAAGGGCATGTTCGACGTCAAGGCTGCGCTGCGCGAGCTCGTCGAGAAAGGCGGCTCCGATCTGCACCTGAAGGTCGGCTCGATCGCCGCTGTATCGCGTCAACGGCGAGCTGGCGCTCGATGAGAGCGCGCAGCCGCTGAGCGCGCAGGACACGGAGGAGGCGCTCAGGGCGCTGCTCAGCGACGAGGCCAAGCTCGCGGAGTTCGTCGCAGGAGCACGAGGTCGACTTCTCCTTCGAAATCCCGGACGTCGCGCGCTACAGGATCAACGCGTTCCGCCAGCGCGGAGTGATCTCGATGGCGTGTCGCGCAATCCCCCACCGCATCAGCACGATCGAGGAGCTCTCGCTGCCGCCGGTCGTGCGCGAACTGGCCGAGGAGGAGCGCGGGATCGTGCTGCTCACCGGCACCACCGGCTCGGGCAAGTCGACGACGCTGGCGGCGATGATCGACCACATCAACCGCACGATGAGCAAGCACATCGTCACGATCGAGGACCCGATCGAGTTCGTGCACGCCGACAAGCGCTCGGTCGATCAACCAGCGCGAGGTCGGCATGGACACAGCGTCGTTCAAGCGCGCGCTGCGCAGGCGTGCTGCGCCAGGACCCCGACGTGATCCTGGTCGGCGAGATGCGCGACGAGGAGACCGTCCAGACCGCCCTGTCGGCGGCCGAGACCGGGCACCTGGTGCTGTCCACGATCCACACGGTCGACGCGACCGAGTCCATCAACCGCATGCTCGACTTCTTCCCTCCGCACCAGCACGGCCAGGCGCGCAGCATGATCGCCGGCACCGTCAAGGGCGTCATCTCCCAGCGGCTGGTGCCCGGCGCCGACGGCGGCCGCGTGGCCGTGTGCGAGATCCTGCGCATGACCGGGCGCGTGCGCGACATGATCGTCGACCCCGAGCAGACGGGCAAGCTCGTCGAGGTGATCACCTCCGGCGGCTACTACGGCATGCAGACCTTCGACCAGGCCCTGTTCGGCCACGTCAAGGCCGGGCGCGTGACCTTCGAGGACGCCATGCGCGTGGCGTCGAGCCCGCACGACTTCAAGCTGCTGATGCAGGCCGACGGGCGCAGGGGGACGACCATGGAGGACGTCGCCGCCGCGGAGGCCAACCGCGACGCGGAAGGCAAGCCGCCCAAGCCGTCGCTCACCACCGCCTGATCGTCCGGCGGCGGGGCCCCAACACTTCAGTTGGTAAAGTAAAGGCCCAGATGACTGTCGATGAGACGTGTCCCGTGTGCATGACCGCAGAGATCGTGTGCGGCAAGTGGACGTTGCTGCTGGTGCGCGACCTGGCCGAGGGCCGCTCGCGCTTCTGCGAGCTCGAACGCTCGCTCGCGGGGATCAGCCCGCGCACGCTGTCGCTGCGGCTGCGCGCGCTCGAGGAGGAGGGAATCGTCGAGCGCCAGACCTTCCCCGAGGTGCCGCCGCGCGTTGAGTACGCGCTGACGGAGAAGGGCCGCGCGCTGCTGCCGATCATCGACGACATGCGCGCGTACGGCGAACACTGGCTCGGCGCGGAGTGCGCCGAGCGCGTCGATCCGGAAGCCCTCGCGGTCGCATAGGTCCCTCGCCGCGGACGCGGCGGATGTTGCAAGACGGGGTGCGCCGGGCAGGAGCGCGCGTGGCGAGCGCGAAGTCAGCCGACCATGCATTCAACGCAGCTCCAGGCGGCGCTGAGCGATCTCGTCGAGGCGGCCGCCGGCCAGCTCGGCGCAGCGCTCGCCTCCGGCGCCGAGGTGCCGTTCGAGCTCGAGCCGCAGCGGGCCCGCAGGGGCGGCGCCGCGCCGCTGTACTGCTATCGCGCGCTGACGGGCGGGTTCATCGCCGAACGCGGCTCCGAGCTGGAGCGCCTGCCCAGCTACGGGGAGGTCGCGGGACTGCTCGCGGGCTTCGACGGCCTCGACCGGTATCTCGCGAGCGTCGGCGCCGAGCCGGCGCGAGCGGACACGCGCACCCGCGTGCGCGCGGCGATCCTCGCGCTGCTGTCGGAGGTGTTCGAGGAACAGACCGACTTCGAGCTGCGCCCGGAGCGGCTGAGCGCGGCGCTCGCGCGCCTCGAGCGCTCGGCGCTCGCCGGCGCCGGGCAGACAACGCTCATCGCCACCCTGCACGGGCTCACGATCGGCTCGAGCGAGCTCGCGCTCACGACGGGCCTGACGATCGCCCAGCCGCACGTCCTCGAAGGCCTGCCCGAGGGAGCGCTCGGCCCCGCCGAGGCCGCCAACCACGAGCACCTGATCGTCGCGCTCACCGCCGGCGAAGAGGACCCGCGCGAGGCGATCGCCCGCGGCCGCGAGATCCTGAAGGACCTGCTGCGCGCGCTGAGGCTGTTCGGCGACGGCCGCGTCACGCTCGGCGCGCTCGCGTGGGCGCGGGTCGCGGGAGGCAGATGGGCGGCGCTCGCGCTCGGCGCCGGCGGGCGCCCGCACGGGATGCTGGTGGTGACAGCCGAGCAGGAGGACGAGCTGCGCGCCTTCTGCAACCTGGTCTCGCGCCGCGCGCCCCACGGCAACGAGCTCGCGTGGGCGCTCAGGCGCTTCGAGCTCGGCTGCGAGCGCGAGAGCGCCTTCGAGGCGCTCACCGACCATCTGCTGGCGCTGCGCCTGCTGCTCGAGCCCGAGGGCCCGGCGAGCGGTCTGCTGCCGGGGCGCCTGGCGGCGCTTTGCGCCACGCCGGAGCAGCGCGTCGAGCTGACCGAGCGAGCCGTCGCCGCGCTGGCGCTCGAGCGCGACGTGATGATGGGCACCGCCGCCGCGCACACCGGTCTACAGGGGCTCGCCAGGGACATGGCCGACCATCTGCGCGCGCTGCTTCGCGATGTCATCTGCGGCCATCTCGATCCGAACCTCGTCGCCCTCGCCGACCAGCTGCTGCTCGAGGCCGCCAGCCACGCGGCCGCACCCGCGCTCGAGCCGGAGTTGCTGGCGCTCGAGCCGGCGCACATCGCGCCTGGGCGCGACGAGGCGGTCACGGCGCTCGGCTCAGTCGAACAGATGCTCGGCGATGCGCGCCAGCCCCAGGAGATCCTGGACGTCTTCATCTAGGTGCGGGACCACGATCGGCCGCCGTGCGCCCCACGCACGCGACAGCCGCGCGATCGTCTCCCGGTCGCGCGTGGCGAGCACGTCGAAGTCCGCGAGGTTCGCGGCCACACGGCCTGCCAGCGGCTCGCCGAGCGCGGGTGCGAGCAGCTCGGTCACCTCCGCCGCGGAGGAGCCGTGGAGGCTGTGCGTGTGCACGCGGTTGACGATCAGCTCGCCCACGGGCATGCCCGCAGATGCCAGCCTCTGCATCAGGAACTCCGCCTCCTGCGCCGGCTCGAGCTCCGGTGAGCTGACGATCACGAACGTCGTGTGCGGCGCGCGCAACAGCGCGGCCACCTCGCGCGTGCGCTGGCCGAAGCCCTCGGTCACGCCCGACAGCGAGCGGAAGAAGCGCGAAAGCTCGCCGAGCATGTCCACGCCGGTGACGCGCGCGAAGATCGAGAACACCAGCGCCGTGCCCCGTCCGAATACGCGCGCGGTCAGCCCGCTCGAGCCGAGGAACACCTGCAGCGCCCGGCCTTCCAGGAAGCCCAGCAGGCGGCCGGGCGCGTCGAGGAAGTCCAGCGCGTTGCGCGACGGCGGCGTGTCGAGCACGATCGCGTCGAAGTCGTGCTCCTCATACAGCTCGTACAGCTTCGCGATCGCGCTCAGCTCGTGCGAGCCGGCCACCGCCGTCGACAGCTCCCCGTAGACGGGGTTGGCGAGGATCTCCTCGCGCGCGCGCTCGTCGGGCGCCAGGCGCGCGATCAGCTCGTCGAAGGTGCGCTTGGCGTCGAGCATCATCGCCCACAGCTCGCCCTCGATCGCGACTCCCTGTGCGGCGAACAGCGCCGGCTCGATCCGCTGCGGCTGCGAGGGCAGCTCCGCCAGGCCGAGCGCTGAGGCCAGGCGTTTGGCGGGGTCGATCGTGACCACCGCCACCCTCCGTCCCCGCTGGGCGAGCCCGAGCGCCAGCGCCGCCGAGGTCGTCGTCTTGCCGACCCCGCCCGCGCCGACGCACACGAGCACCCGCATCTCGCGCAGGCGCGCGTTCAGCCCGGTCGTCGGTGCCATCCCCGGATCGTAGTTCCCGTGCAGGAATCGCCCTGCGCTATGCGAATACCCACCGGACGGCTTTCCAGCAATCGAGCATCAACTATCGGAGCCACCGTGGAAGGCAAGGCCAAGGTCATCGCGTTCGCCAACCAGAAGGGCGGCGTCGCAAAGACGACGACGACGCTCAACCTCGCCGCCGCCTTCGCGGAGGAGGGCCATCGCGTGCTGTGCGTGGACATGGACCCGCAGGGCAACCTCACGATGTCGCAGGGGATCGACCCCGACACGCTCGAGAAATCGATGTACGACGTGCTCGTGCACAAGGTCTCGATCCGCGAGGTGATCCGCAAGCGCGAGATCGACGTCGCGTGCGCGTCGATCGACCTCGCCGGCGCGGAGATCGCGATGTCGACGATGATCGGCCGCGAGCGCTCGCTGCAGAAGGCGCTTCGAGCCGATCCTCGAGGACTACGACTTCATCTGCATCGACACGCCGCCGAGCCTCGGGCTGCTGACGATCAACGCGCTGACCGCCGCCGACAAGGTGATCGTCCCCGTGCAGTGCGAGTATCTGTCGATGCGCGGCCTCATCCAGCTGCAGAACACGCTCGCGATGATCCGCGAGAACCTCAACCCGGACGTCGACATCGAGGGTATCCTGCCGACGCTGGTGGACTCGCGCACGATCCACGCCAAGGAGGCGATCGAGATCCTCGAGGAGAACTTCGGCGACCGCGTGTTCGCCTCGCGCATCCGCAAGACCGTCCGCTTCGCAGAGGCGCCCGTGAAGGGCATGTCGGTGCTGAAGTACGAGCCGGACGGCGTCGCCGCCCAGTCCTATCGCCAGCTCGCGCAGGAGGTTCTGACCAATGGCCAACGCTAAGCGCGCGAGCATGCGCGAAGGGCCGCTGGCGGCCCTCTTCCGCAAGACCGAAGACATCGAGGGCTCGCTGGAGAGGCCCGGACCGCGCAGGAGCCGCGCGCGTCGGGGCTGGCGCGCGCGAGACGCGGCGGCTCGACGGTAGCCGAGCGCCTCCGCGCGCTGCGACGCCATCCGCCGCGAGAGCGGCGCTGCCGCACCCGGCCCTCGGCGCCTCCGTGGCCGAGCCGCGGGAGGAGCCGTACGTCCCGCTCGCCGCAGGAGCGCCTGCGCCACGCCTTCTCCTCGGAGATCCCCGAGAACGTGATGGAGCGCCCGACGCGTCGCCGCCCGCGCGTGATGCGACGAGCTAGCACGCGCGACGCGCACCCGCGCGCCGCCTCCGCGCGTACGAGCCGCCTCGCGCCGCGACCGCCGGGCAGCCCGGTGATCCGCGTCGTCGGCGTCGGCGGCGCCGGCGTCAACGCGGTCAACCGCATGGTCGAGGCGGAGGTCGAGGGCATCGAGTTCCTCGCCGTCAACACCGACCTGCAGTCGCTGCAGCAGTCGACCGCCGACATCACGCTGCACATCGGCGCCGAGCTCACCCGCGGCCTCGGCTCCGGCTCGGACGCGAACGTCGGCCGCCAGGCGGCGATGGAGGACTACGACCGCGTCAAGTCGCTGCTGAAGGGCTCGGACATGATCTTCATCGCCGCCGGCGCCGGCGGCGGCACGGGCACCGGCGCGGCGCCGGTCGTCGCGCGCATCGCGCGCGAACTCGGCGCGCTGACCGTCGCGATCGTGACCAAGCCGTTCGGCTTCGAGGGCACGCGCCGCGGCGAGCAGGCCGAGCGCGGCGTGAGCGCGCTCGCCGAGGAGGTCGACACGCTGATCGTCGTGCCCAACGACCGGCTGCTCGGCGTGCTCGACAAGCAGACGGCGATGGTCGAGGCCTTCCGTGTGGCCGACGACGTCCTGCGCCAGGGCGTGCAGGGGATCTCCGATCTCGTCACGCTTCCCGGGCCTGATCAACCTCGACTTCGCTGACGTGCGCACGATCATGAGCGAGGCCGGCAACGCGCTGCTTGGGATCGGCATGGGCGTCGGCGAGAACCGCGCGACCGAGGCCGCCGATGCAGGCCGTCTCCTCGCCGCTGCTCGAAACCTCGATGGAGGGCGCGCGCTCGATCCTGCTGTCGATCACCGGTGGCACCGAACCTGTCGCTGTGGGAGGTCAACGAGGCCGCCAAGTCCGTCTCCGAGGCGGCGCACCCGGACGCGAACATCATCTTCGGCGCGATGGTCGACGAGAAGCTCGACGACCAGGTGTGGGTGACAGTCGTGGCCACCGGCTACGGCGAGGAGGGCAGGCGCAAGAGCGCCAACCGCTTCAGAGAGCCCGCCACCGGCGAGGTGCGCGCCCAGCGCGCCACGCCCGCGCGCCCGAGCCAGCGGGCGGAGGTCGGGCGCCGCCGCGGCGGCCTGTCGGTCGACGAGCTCGACGTCCCTGAGTTCCTCCCGAACTTCTGAGAGCCGTCGACGCTTCGCATAACTGCGTCCTCGGTCGCTCGCGTGCGTAGCACGCCACGCTTCCTGCGTCCTTGTTCTGCTCGATTGACGACCCTCAGAAGGGCGCTGTGCGCAGAGTGACGCACTCCGCGTCAATGGGTGCTCCTGTGGTATCGCTCCGCAATGGGCGAATCTGAGACGGGGGTCGTCGCGGCCGGGCATCCGCTGAGCGCGCAGGCGGGCGCGCGGGTGCTTCGCGAAGGCGGCAACGCGGTCGATGCGACCGTCGCGGCGATGCTCACGTCCTTCGTGACCGAGTCGTTGCTCACCGGGCTGGGGGCTGGGGGCTACATGCTCGTCGCCGGCGGCGGGGTGCGCCCGACGCTGCTCGACTTCTTCGTGCAGGCGCCCACGCGGGTCGGCGACGGCTCGGAGGCCGAGCTGCTGGGGGTGGACGTCTCCTTCGGGGACGCCGAGCAGGTGTTCTACATCGGCCCCGCCTCCTGCGGCGTGTACGGCACGCCCGCGGGCGTCTGCGAGGCGATGCGCAGGTGGGGCACGATGCCGCTCGAGAGCCTCGCGGAGCCGGCCGCGCGGCTCGCGCGCGAGGGCGTGGTGTTGAACGCCGGCCAGGCATACGTGGCGGAGATCCTCGTCGACCTGTTGACCTCCACGCCCGAGTGCGCCGCCCTGTGGGCGCCCGGCGGCCGCCTGCTGCGCGAGGGCGGGCTGATGCGCAACCCGGAGCTCGGCGACGCGCTGCTGCGGCTGGCGCGGGAGGGCGCCGAGCCGTTCTACAGGGGCGACATCGCGTCGTCGGTGTGCGACTGGCTGGCCGACCGCGGCGGCTCGCTGTGCGCGGCCGACCTCGCCGGCTATGAGGCGATCGAGCGCGAGCCCGTGAGGATGGCCTACCGCGACCGCGAGATCCTCACCAACCCGCCGCCGTCGGCCGGCGGCACGCTGCTCGCCTACGCGCTCGCGCTGCTCGATCGCGGCCCCGCGCCGCCGACGCTGCGCGCGGTCATCGACGCGATGGCCGCCGCGCAGTCCGAGCGCACGCCGGCGTTCGTCGAAGGCCTCGACCAGGAGGGCTTCCTCGAGCGCTTCCTCGCCTCCCGCCTGGGCTCCACCACGCACATCTCGGTGATCGACGCCGACGGCTGCGCGTGCAGCGCGACGTGCACCAACGGCGAGGGCTCGGGCGTCGTCGTGCCGCGCACCGGCATGCACATCAACAACGTCATGGGCGAGGAGGACCTCAACCCGCTCGGCTTTCACCTGCATCCAGCCGGCCGGCGGATGCCGAGCATGATGGCCCCCTCGGTGGTCATGCGCGACGGCGAGGTCGAGCTGGTCCTCGGCAGCGCTGGCTCCAACCGCATCCGCTCGGCGCTGCTGCAGACGATCGTCGGCGTCGTCGACCACGGCCTGCCGGTGCGCGAGGCCGTCGAGGCCCCACGCGTGCACTTCGAGGACGGCGTCGTGTTCTCCGAGCCGGGGATCGATCTCGACGGGTTGTCCGTCGATGCGCGGATCGTCCGCTTCGGCGCGCTGAACCTGTTCTTCGGCGGCGTCCAGGCGGCGCTGCGACAGGGGACGCGCATCACCGGCGCCGGCGATCCCCGTCGCGGCGGCGTGGCGGTGAGCGCGTGAGGGCCGCGCTCGCGCTCTGCGCGCTCGTGGCCGCGATCCTCCTGGTCGGGTGTGGGGGCGTGAGCGCGTCAGACCTGTTCATCGTCTATCGCACCGGCTCGACCCCGCGGGCGCGGCTGACGCTGCTCGTCGATGAAGAAGGCGGCGTCACATGCAACGGCCGAGCGCAGGCGCAGAAGTTGAGCGACCCGCAGATCATCAAGGCGCGGGAAATCCAGGAAGACCTCCAGAAGCCCTCGTCCAGCCACCTGTCGCTGGCGCCTCGCGCCGGGTCGGTGCTGCACTACTACGTGCGCGACGAAAACGGGTACGTCCGCTTCAGCGACAACTCCGCGGGCCAGCCAACGGTCTTCCAGAAGCTGCAGCTGTTCGTGCTGCAGGCCGCGCAGGAAATCTGCCACCTGGGGGAGTGACGGCGGCCCTATGCGAACCTGACCTTCCCGTTGGACAACGCCCGCACCTGCGCGCGCTCGATCAGCTCCAGGCGCTCGATCGCCGCGCGGATCAGCAGTGCGAGCAGGCGCATGCGGGCGTTCTCGGAGCGCAGCTCGAGCAGTTCCTGCTTGGCGTCCACGGCGAACTCGACGGTGGCGGCCATGCCGTAGGCGTCCATCTCGGCGAGCTCGCTGTCCGCGATCTCCCGGTCGGTCGCCGCCAGCACGAGCTCGCGGTAGAGCTCGCGGGCGCTCCCCGCCGCCTCGAGGTCGGGCTCCTCCGCCGGCTCGGTGAGGAACTCGACCGCCCCGGCCGGGTAGGGGAGGTCGTGCTGGCGCTCGAGCACGCGAAACGGCCGCGTGCCGCGGGCGAGAATGTTCAGGCGCCCGTCGTCCAAGCGCTCGAGCACGCGCTCGATCTCGCACGCGCAGCCCACGCGCTTGAGCTCCTGGTCGGAGAGCCACACGATCCCGAACTCCCGCTCCGGCGAGCCGGCCTGCGCCTGCAGGCAGCGCTCGACCATCCTGCGGTAGCGGTCCTCGAAGATGTGCAGCGGCACGCTCTCGCCGGGCAGCGCCACGATCCCCAGCGGGAACAGTGGAAAGCCCCGGGAGGCTCGCTCGGGCATGCGCCTGAGTTTAGGTCGCCCGCAAGCCGGCCCGTTGCGGTGGATGGCTGTCAGCCGATCGCCGGCTTGTGCGCGGCGAGCATCAGGTTGTAGAAGATCGCCGCCGGCAGCCGCGACTCCAGCAGCCGGCGGTCGAGGCCCTGCAGCATGAGGTAGCCGCGATAGGCGTATTGCGCCAGCCCCACGGCACGTCCTCGGGGTGCGCGGTCGCCTCGAGCGTGCGGTTGGCCCAGCCGAACCAGTTCGCCAGCAGCTCCTCACCGGTGACGCGCACGTCCTGCAGGCCGGCCGCGCGAGCCACCCGCGCAGCTCGGCGGGAGCGAACGCGTGGATGTCGACGACGCCCTCCAGCGCCGCATCCGGCTCGCCGCCCGTCCGCCGGCGGCGCGGGGCCGGCGCCGATCGCGCGCCGCCACAGCGGCGCGATGGTGGTGGCGAAGCGCTTGGGCACGCGCGCGAGGCGATCGCCGTAGCGGGACGGCTCGCCGGCGAACAGCACCGTGCCGCCGGGGGCGAGCACGCGCTCGAACTCCGCGAACGCGCGCGGCAGGTCGGGGATGTGGTGGAGCATGGCGTGGCCGAGCACCAGGTCGAAGCTCTCGTCCGCGAACGGCAGGTCCTCGGCGTCCGCGGGCCCGGTCGTGGACCTCCAGGCCCAGGCGCTCGGCGTTGCCTCGCAGCGTCTCCAGCATCCCTGGCGAGATGTCGCTGCAGGTCGCCTCCCCGATCAGCCCCGCGCGCAGCAGGTTCAGCGTGAAGTACCCCGTCCCGAGCCGATCTCCAGCGAGCGCCGCCAGTGGCCGGGCTCGCGTCCGAGCGCCTTGCGCACCTTCGCCGTCACCTGGTTTAGGCCGAGCTCGCCGAAGTCGATGCCCCACTTGGAGTCGTAGTGCTCGGCCGCCACGTCGTGGTAGCGGGTGTTGGCGTCGCGCAGCTCGGCGGCGCTGAGTGCGGGCGGCATGGGGCGGACCATATACTCGCGCGCCGTGCCCGCGCCTTGCACTCCGGGCCTGATATTTCAGACGAGAACGTTCTCTTGACCTCCACCCACGACGTTTCGCAGGCGACCGTGTACGAGCAGCGCGACCAACCGGAGGGCGTGCCGCCGCTGGCGCTGACCGGCGAGCGCACGCTCCCGGACGTGCCCGAGGAGAACTACTGGTTCCGCCGCCATCTCGTCGTCTACGAATGGATCGCCGAACGCGTGCGCGGGCTGCGCGCGATCGACATGGCCTGCGGCGAGGGCTACGGCGCGGACGTGCTCGCGCGCACCGCTGCCGGCGTGGTCGGCGTCGACGCCAACCCCGAGGCCCATGAGCACGCGCGCCTGCGCTACACGCGCGCCAACCTGCGCTTCGTGCGCGACCTCGTCGACGGCTTCTCCGAGCCGGCTGACGCGGTCGTGTTCCTGCAGACGATCGAGCACCTGCAGGACCCGGGCGCCGTGCTCGAGCACTTCCGCTCGCTGGTCGGCGCCGAGGGAGTCGTGTACGTGTCGACCCCCAACGTGCTCACGCTCGCACCCGCGGGCGCCTCGCGCTCGGACAACCCCTGGCACGTTCACGAGTACCGCTTGGAGGAGTTCGAGCGGCTCTGCCGCGCGCACTTCGCGACGGTGGAGATGTACGGGCTGTTCCACGCGCGCAAGCTGCGCGCGCACGAGCTCGCGCTGGCGCTGGGATGGGATCGCGTGCACCCGCGCCTTGGCCTGACGCGGCGCTTCTATGACTGGTTCACGCCGGCGATCGCCGCTTCGGACTTCGCATTGCGCGCCGCCGGCGACGCCAACATGGACCGGGCGCTGGACTTTCTCGCGGTGTGCCGGCCGTGAGCGCCGGCCGCGAGCGCGGCGCGCTGGCGATCGTCCTGCACACGCACATGCCCTACGTCGAGGGCTTCGGCACGTGGCCGTTCGGCGAGGAGTGGCTGTGGGAGGCGATGGCCGGCTGCTACCTGCCGCTGCTGGATCTGCTCGACGAGGGCGCGCCGCTGACGCTGTCGCTGACGCCGGTCCTCTGCGACCAGCTCGAAGCTCCCGGCGTGTACGAGCGCTTCGCCGCGTTCGTCGAAGGCGTGCGCCGCGGCACCCACGAGGAGGACGCTGCCGGGCTGCGCGCGGGCGGCCACGACGCGCTCGCGCTCGAGCTCGAGCGCTCGTGGCGCGACTACGCGGGCGCGCTGGAGAGCCTGCGGGCGCGCGGCGGCGATCTGCTGCGCTCGCTCGCGCCCCACGTCCAGTGGACTTCCTCCGCCACCCACGCGATCCTGCCGATGCTGGCCACCGACGCGGGCGTGCGCCTGCAGGTGCGCAGTGGCATCGCCGCGCACCGCCGTCGCTTCGGCGAGCACACCCTGGAGGGCACAGGCTGGCGCGGTGGCTTCTGGCTGCCCGAGTGCGCGTACGCGCCGTGGCTGGCGCGGGCGCTGGAGGACGCCGGCGTGGGGGCGGTGTGCGTCGAGCTGACCAACCGCCTCGGGCTGGGCGCCGTCGAGCACCTGCGTCCGATCGCCACCGACGCGGGTGTGCTGCTCGTGCCGATCGACCGCAGCACGATCTCGCTGGTGTGGAGCGATCAGGGCTACCCCGCGAGCGGCGCCTATCGCGACTACCACCACCACACCGTGCACCACCACAACCCGTGGAACAACGACGGCGACGCCTACGACCGCGCGCAGGCGCAGGCGCTCGCGCGCGAGCACGCCGCCGACTTCGTCGCGCGCACGCTCGCGCGCCTGCGCGAGGCCAACGAGTCGGCCCGGGCGGGCGGGTCCCGATCCCCCTGCCGGGCGGAGGCCTGGTGGTATGCGCGCTGGACACCGAGCTGCTCGGGCACTGGTGGTACGAGGGCATCGCCTGGCTGCGCGCGGTCGTGCACGAGTGCGCCCGCCAGGGGCTCGAGCTGGTGCGCCTCGACGACGCGCTCGAGCGCTGCCAATGGCCGGCGGCGGCGACCGAGCCGGACCCGGAGGGGTGGGGGGCGATCACGTGGGGCGAGCACGGCGATCTCTCCACGTGGTCTGGTCCCGCGGTGGCCGAGATGGCGTTCGCCGCGCGCGCCGCCGAGCTGCGGGTCGTGGCCGGCGCAGCGCGCGCGGGCACCGCCGCCGTCCGCGAGCTTCTGGCGCTGCAGGCCAGCGACTGGCCGTTCATGGTCTCGCGCGAGATCGCCGCGCCATACGCCCACGAGCGCTTCGACGCTCACAGCCGGGCGCTCGCGCGGGCGCTGGCCGCCGGCGAGCAGGCCGACGCGGCGGGGCTGCGCAATCTGGCCGCCGACGCCGAGCGCGCCTGCCTGCTCGAGCCGTCGTAGACGCTCGACCTGTCGTAGGGCTCCGCGATGATCTGCCGGCACCCGTTCCCATGAGAGGAGTCGAGATGGCCGCCACGCAGCTTCAGCAGCAGCAGTCGCAGGGTCCGTTGGCGCTGGATCCCCTGCGCCACCACGAGCACTACCAGTCCGGCGACGCCGGGGCCTCCCCGTATGCCGGCGGGAGCAGCTTCATGGAGCGCGTCTCGGAGGCGGTCGCCAGCGGCATGGGCACCGTCGGCTTCCTGTTGATCAGCTCGGCGGTGATCCTCGCGTGGGTGCTCTCCAACCACGTGATCCACTTCCTCAGCAACTCGTGGACCGGGCTGCTCAACGGCAAGGGCTTCGACCCGGCGCCGTTCATCCTGCTCAACCTCGTCTTCTCGGCGGTCGCCTTCTACACGGGCGCGCTCGTGATCATCGCCCAGAAGGCGCAGACACGGACCGACAAGGCCAACGAGGAAGCCGCCGCCAAGCACCGCGACGAGCTCGCGCAGTTCCAGACCGACCTGCTGCAGAAGAACACCGACCTCACCGAGCAGATCCACACGCTCAGTCAGAATCTGAGCACGCTCACCGAGGAGGTGCACGAGGCCACGTGCAAACGGCGCGCGGCCGAGGCGTGACGCCACGCCATTGAGTCGTCGTTACTGGTCGTTATACTGACCATATGGCCAGACAAGTGACCGCAACCGCTGCCAAGGCCACGATTCTCCGCCTATTGGACGAGGCCGCCGCGGGCGAGGAGATCGAGATCACCAGACACGGCCGTCCGGTCGCGCGCCTCGTGCCGGCGTTCGGTGCTCGCTCGTTGAAAGGGTCATTCGAAGGGGTGGCTATGACCGCTGGCGAGGAGGAGCAATTGTTCTCGACCGGCGCGCCTTGGAACGCGTCGTGAGTCGGGCGGTCCTGCTCGATAGCCACGTCGTCCACTGGTGGTCAGCTGAGCCACGACGGGTGAGCAAGCCAGCACGCGAAGCTCTCGACGGGGCGGAGGAGCTCCTGGTGGCAGCCATCTCCTGGTTCGAGCTGGCGTGGCTGGCCAGGCATGAGCGGATCACCGTCAACATCCCGATCCGATCATGGCTGGACGGGCTCGCCGTTCAGCTGCGGACGATTGGAGTGACTCCGGCGATCGCCGACACCGCCGTCTCGCTGCCCACGTCGTTTCCGGGCGATCCCGCCGACCGGCTGATCTACGCGACCGCCGTCGAGCACGACTTGCCGCTGGTCACAAAGGATCGCGCGATGCTCGATCACGCTCACCCGCGCTCACTGGCTGTTTGGTAGCCCGCAAGAGCGCCGGGAGCGATTCGACGCTGGGTCAATCGAGCTTGCGGGGTCGACGCCAGTATGACCCGCGACCAACGGGGGCTGGCGGGCCGCTCGCGCGCCCGCCTGTCGCCCGGTGCGGTCGCCGGAGCAGTGGCCAGCAGGTGCTTGCAAGTGGCGCAAAGCGGCAGTGAGCATCGGGCGTGTTGGCGCGTGCGCTCGCCGCGCGCTGGCCGTCAGCGGTGAATCGTCGTGGGCGCTGGGCCGCGGCCAGCATCTGGCCGCGGCCCACCCGTCGTCTCGGTCTGCTCAGCCCACGCGCTTCGTTTCCAGCGCTTCGCCGTCCCAGATTTCCTCACCGCTGACGCCAACCGTGACGTCGCCCGACACGCTTTCGGGGCATTCGCGGTTGCTTTCCATGTGAACGCGCTTGAGCACGACCGTGCCTGCCCATTCCGCCCGGTCAGCGCCTGCGACGGAGGCGAGATGCGACCTGTACGGGGCTTCGTAGCTGCAGTAGAGCCCGCCCGGCTGATGGTCATACTCGTGCACCCCCACGGGCACGTCGGTCACCGTCGCCTTCGTGAGGTCGTTGACTTCGATCTTGAGCAGTCCTCCCCCGCGCGGTTCGATGGTTTCCCCGGCCACCTCCGAGGAGCATTCTGCGGCTTCGGCCCAGTGAATGGCGCCTCTGTAGTAGATAGTCGTCTTGCGCGGGGGCGGTTCGAACTCCGGCAACGATCGTTCGAGGTCCCCGGTCCACGCCGACTGGCATTCGGCCCTGCCGCCTTCCAAGTCAACGTCCACGAAGGTGCCAAGCTGCTGACTGGACGACACCTGCATGCCGGTCAGCGGTTCGAACAAGCCCACCATCCTGGCCGATGCGGCGCCGGCCGTCGTCGCTCCCAACACAAGCAGCGCGAACACGCCCACCACCAGCAGCCTCAAGTTCCTCATCTTCGGTCTCCCTCCTAGAAAGATGTGTCGAGCAGACCTATCACGCCTCAGCGACCCCGTCAAGGGAGATATGAACAAGGATTAGCCCTCCTGTCATCGACCGAGCCAGCGAAAGTACGACCTCGGTTCTCCCAAGCCGCCGGTACCAGCAGGCGCGAGCGGGTTCATGCGCCTATAGGGCCCGAAGACGCTGACTCAGCCGCCGGACGACGAAGCTCGACCTCATGCTCAAGATCTGTGCGACATGACGCCCTCGCACCCGCTCGCCGAGGCAAAGCAGGCGCCGCCAGCCTGCTTTCCGCGCTTTCCGGGTCTCCGGGTGGGTTCGGCACGAATACCCTCGCGGGGGCGAAAGCAGGGGGTTCGCCTCGCGCCCACGCCTGCGGGCGAATACTGATGCGCGGCCGGGTGTCGTGCCGTAGACCACCGTGCGTATGTATGGGTTCTCTCTCGCGGGCCTGTCTTTCGGGTCGCCGCCCATCGCGAGCGTGGAGGTGGCATGATGAGGATGTTCAAGGCGTTGCGGGGCATGGTTGGGCGATTCGCGCTGCCCTGCAAGCAGGGGCAAGACGTGTGCGACGGCAGCCAGTCTCGCGGCGTTTGCAAATAGAGGGGACGCCTGTGAGACTGCTGGATGGTTTCTCGCGAAGAGCTGTACGCCGCTCGACCGGGGTGCTGGTCGCAGCGGTGGCCGTGGCCACATGCTGCGTCGGCGTGTCCTCGGCGACCGCCGAAGGCGTCATCCGCACGATCCCCGTTGGGGGCCGGCCCATTGCCGTGTCTTCGGATGGAACCCACGTCTGGGTCGCGAACTCCAACGACGGCACGGTGAGTGAGATCGAAACGTCGAGCGGTGCTGTCATCGACACGATCCCCGTCGGCAGCGCCCCCGCTGGCGTGTCTTCGGATGGAACCCACGTCTGGGTCACGAATGAGGACGAAGATACCGTCAGTGAGATCGAAGCGTCGAGCGGCACCGTCATCCGCACGATCCCCGTCGGCAAAGGCCCCGTTGGCGTGTCTTCGGATGGAACCCACGTCTGGGTCGCGAACGCGAACTACGATCACCGCAAAGATACGGTCAGTGAGATCGAAGCGTCGAGCGGCACCGTCATCCGCACGATCCACGTCGGCAACTGGGCCTTGGGCGTGTCTTCGGATGGAACCCACGTGTGGGTCACGAACTACGACGAAGAGACGGTCAGTGAGATCGAAGCGTCGAGCGGTACCGTCATCCGCACGATCCACGTCGGCTATCTCCCCATCGGCGTGTCTTCGGATGGAACCCACGTGTGGGTCACGAACCGCGGCGAAGAGACGGCCAGTGAGATCGAAGCGTCGAGCGGCACCGTCATCGCCACGATCCCTGTCGGCAGCGAGCCCGCTGGCGTGTCTTCGGATGGAACCCACGTCTGGGTCGCGAATGAGGGCGAAGATACCGTCAGTGAGATCGAAGCGTCGAGCGGTACCGTCATCGCCACGATCCCTGTGGGCATCGAGCCCTATGCCGTGTCTTCGGATGGAATCGACGTCTGGGTTGGGAACTGGCCCGAAGAAACGGTCAGTGAGATTCCAACCGGCTACATCCCTCCGCCGGACGCGTCGATCGAAGCTCCAGCGAGCGGCGGCACCTACGCGCAGGGCGCGGTCGTCACGACGAAATTCTCGTGCACGGAAGGCGAAGGCGGGCCAGGGCTCGACTCGTGTGCGGACTCCAACGGCGGATCTGGCACCTCAGGCGTACTTGAAACCTCGACTCTGGGGCGGCACACCTACACGGTGACCGCGAAAAGCAAAGACGGCCAGACCGGCACGGCATCGATCGACTACACGGTCGTCGAAGCGCTTCCGCCGAAAGCGTCGGTCGAATCTCCAGCGAGCGGCGGCACCTACTTGCCGGGCGCGGTCGTCACGACGAAATTCTCGTGCACGGAAGGCGAAGGCGGGCCAGGGCTCGACTCGTGTGCGGACTCCAACGGCGGATCTGGCACCTCAGGCGTACTTGAAACCTCGACTCTGGGGCGGCACACCTACACGGTGACCGCGAAAAGCAAAGACGGCCAGACCGGCACGGCATCGATCGACTACACGGTCGTCGGGTGCACCAGCAACAGCGGGACGCTCACGCTCTCACCGGGCCTGACAGACACAGCGACAGTCCAGACGGTTGAGATCAAAGGAACCCTGACAGGGTGTGCGGGCGAGCCGTTCACCGAGGTGAAATTCGCCGCGCTGTTGACAACAGCCGGTCCGGTCTCGTGCTCGGTGCTCACGGGAACGGGAGAAACAGCAACCGGGGCCTCGACATACAAGTGGACACCGAAACCGAAAAAAGCGCCAGCCTCAACCGGGCCGCTGAGTATGCCCCTGACGGAAACGCCGGATATCGCATTCTCGGGCGAAGTGACGAGCGGCTTCTATGCGCCACTGACGCTGACAGGGTTCGCCACGGAGCGCTTTGCCGGCGGAGCGACATGCGGCGAACAAGTAGGCAAAAAAGCCGCGGAAGCAGTCAAGAAAGGTATGTTCAGCGGATCAGCGGTCGGCTTCGAATAGGCCGCCACCGGACAGCCAGCATGGTGGCCCGTGCCTGCGGGCGCGCGCCACCACTCGGCGCGCCAGCGCTTTCCGGACAATGCGAGCGCCCCAGCGCGGCGCTTCGCTAGCGCTGCGGACGTCCGATCCGGTAGCCCCGCGGCGTTCGGCGAGACGCTCGCATCCACCCGAAAGCGCTAGCCATCCCGCCATCAAAAGGGGAACAGCGCGCTCGCGCACACCGTGGCTGGCTCCGCGGACGCGGTCGCGGTAGCTTCTATGCGTGGCGTGCACACTCGGCAAGAGGTCGGTCCTCGACGCTCAGAGCGGGGAGCGTGGTCGGTGAGTGACCACCTGCTTGGCCAGGATCGCGTCGGGCGGCGGTCTGCCTGCGTGAGCGGCCTGGTCGCGCTGATCGCAGGGCTTGGCCTTATCCTCAGCGCCTGCGGCTCCTCGGCAGGGACGGTGACAGCGACAGGGACGGTGACAGCGGGCGTGACGCGCCTGTCGTCATCCTGCATACCACCCGAGATGAGGCTCTTTGGACCCCGGCCGGCGCCCGCCAAGGAGCTCTCGACCCCGTTGGACGCCACGATCCTGTCGAGTTTCGCCATCTTTCGCAGATCGGCGTCGTCGGGTGACGAGCTTGCTGGGCTGAAACCGGGCGGCGACGGACTAGACCGCGAACTCTCCAAGGTCTACGAGCTCTCAGGCTACTACCCCGCCTATGTGCGTCAGCTGACCAGGCTCCCGGACGGTCGACGCTATTTCGTGATCCCGGCGTACGGGCGCTCCGAAGCGGTGCCCCCAGCCCACTGTCTGCCGGCCGGGGAGCGGCGGGTACTTATCGAAGAGCAGCACCGGCGCCTTCTCGAGCCGGTTGAGTGCATCATCGAGGTGGGAGCCGGCGAAAACGCATCTCCTCCCGGGTGTGAACCGTTCGCTGCGATCGACGAAGCTGGCCGGGTCTTCCAGCCGGACTTGACCAGGGAACTGACCGTCGAGCTCGCGCCCGATGGCGTAGCCTCGGTGCGCATCGCCTATCGGGAAACGCCTCCGATCGTCGTGCCTGTCAGCGAAAACGCTTTCTGGTTCACGCCGCCGCCACCGACGCCTCGCGTCGAGGCTGAGCTGAAACGGCTAGAACCCTCGATCTTCGCGACGCACCTCACTCAGGCCCAGCGTCGCCGCGTCACGTTGCAGTGGGACGAGGCCGTGGACGAAACCGAGCCGACGAAGATCGAATGGCTCGACAACGCCAGCCGACCGATACGCACCATCAGCCCTCCGACCGCCGCGAGCAGCTCCGTGACCTCGGTCGGCAACCTCCGCGCACCCATCGAAGGCTGACAACGCGACCGCCCCGACGGCCGCCGCGACACCAACCGCGGTCGTACAACGGCTAGCGGTCGAGATCGTTAGCGCTTCGCTGGCGCCGAATCGCTTCTGGCGCGGACTCAATGGGTGGTGCCGAACGAGGGGTCGACCCCCCTCACTCCCAGCGCATCGCCCGCGGCGCCTCGCGCATGCGGATCACGCGCGCGGGCACGCCCCCGACGATGGCGTTCGCGGGCACGTCCTTGGTGACCACGGCGCTCGTGCCGACGACGCTGTTCTCGCCGACGCTCACGCCGCGTAGGATGCACGCGCCGTAGCCGATCCACACGTTGTGCCCGACGCGCACGTCGCGCTTGTAGATCCCCTGCTCGCGGATCGGGCGCTCGACCTCGGTGACGCCGTGGTCGAAGTCGATCAGCATCACGCGGTCGGCGATGATGCACTCGCGCCCGATCGAGACGTGCTGGTAGGCCGAGATCGGTGCACTCCTGGCCCATCACCGTCTTCGCGCCGATGCTACACCTCGCCCTCGTGCACGCGGATCTTGCTGGCGTGCCCGATCCACGCCCAGCGTCCGATGCGCAGCTTCGCGTTTGGGCCGATCTCGAGCGTGACGCCGGGACAGATGAAGCAGATGCCGTCGGTCTGCAGGCGCCCGCGGTAGCGAAGCTTCAGGAACAGGTAGCGCGCGAGCAGGCCCGCGTAGTGGCGGCTGAGCATGCGGTGGGCGCGCATGAAGCGCAGCAGCGCGAGCGGCCCTCCGTGTAGCGGCGCCGGCGGCCTGCGCACCGCGTCGCCGAGCGGCTCGGTCGAGGGGTCGGCGGCAGGGTCGGCCACGAGCTCCATTGCCGGCCAATCGTATGGGACGGCGGCGCGGGCGGGCCGGCGGCGGCCCCTGCGATGATTGCGCGCTCGATGGCCGAGGCAACCCTTGCACAGCGCCTGCTCGACGGCGACCGCCGCGCGCTCGCGCGCGCGATCACGCTCGTCGAGGACGACAGGCCGCGAGGGATGGGAGCTCGTCAGGGAGGTCTATCCGCACACCGGTCACGCCGAGGTCGTCGGCTTCACCGGCCCTCCCGGGCGTGGGCAAGTCGACGCTGATCGGCGCGCTCACCAAGGCGCGGCGCGAGGCGGGGCGGACGGTCGGCGTGCTGTCGATCGACCCGTCCTCGCCGTTCACGCAGGGCGCGCTGCTCGGCGACCGCATCCGCCTGACCGAGCACTTCCTCGACCCCGGCGTGTTCATCCGCTCGATGGCCAACCGCGGCGCGCTGGGCGGCCTCTCCGAGGCGGCGCTGCAGGCCGCGCTGCTGCTGGACGCGGCGGGACGCCAGGACGTGTTCATCGAGACCGTCGGCGTCGGCCAGGCGGAGATCGACATCATCGACCACGCCGACACGATCGTGCTCGTGCTGATGCCCGGCTCGGGCGACTCGATCCAGGCGCTCGAAGGCGGGGGTGATGGAGATCCCCGACGTGATCGTCATCAACAAGGCCGACCACCCGCTCACCGACACGATGGTCCGCGAGATCCGCGGCGTGCTCTCGCTCGCCAACCTCGACCGCTCCCCCGAGGAGGTGCGCGGACGCTGGCGCGTGCCGATCGTCAAGACCGAGGCCGCACGGGGGAGGGCGTCGAGGAGCTGTGACGGCGCTGCAGGAGCACCGCGCCCACATCCTCGCCGCCGGCCACCTGGCCGAGCGGCGCAGGCGCAACCTGCGCAACGAGGTGCTCGCGATCGCCACCGCCCGCATGCGCCGGCGTCTGGAGGAGGACCTGCACGCGGACCCGGAGTTCCTGCGCCTGCTCGAGGAGGTCGTCGAACGGCGGCTGGATCCGGCGAGTGCGGCCAGCGCGCTGCTGGAGCGCGATCGCGCCAGGAGCCTCGGCTAGCGCCGACGGCCTCGCCCGGCGCTCGCGCCGGCTCAGCGATCGGCGTGCAGCGAGCGCGCGGTCGGCGAGCGCGGCACCGAGCGCTGGTCGGGCAGCGTGCCGATCACGCGGTCGCCGACGGTCGAGGTGACGCCGAACCAGTAGCGCTCGTTCTTGTAGTGGTGCAGGCGGTGGTTGCGCCAGATCGCCTTGTAGTAGCGCGAGCGCGCGCGGTAGGGGGTGTGGATCAGGAAGTGCGTCCACTCGTAGGCGGCGAGGATCGCGAAGCTCATCGGCCACGCCCGTCGTCGCGTAGGCCAGGCGCGGTCCGCCGAGCACGAGCGTCGATCGGGAACGAAAGCGCCCAGTTGACCGCGGCGATCATCGCCAGGAACACGAGCACCGCGTACACCGGAATCAGCACTCCCTCGAGCACGCGCCGGCGCCTCGTGGTGGGCGCGGTGCTCGCGCGCGCTCAGGATCTCGATCCTGCGCCCCAGCAACGCGAACGGCCGCGCGTGCAGCAGGTAGACGTGGATCGCCCACTCGACGAACGGCGTCACCGCGACGAGGCCGGCGAGCATCACCGCGTCGCGCCAGCCGCACTGGCCCTGGAGCGAGCGCAGCGGCGAGCGCCAGCAGCAACGGCGCCGAACAGGTACGGCGGCGAGGGCTGGCGCACGAACACGCGCGCGCAGTCACGCAGCGACGGTCCCTGCCGCCCCTGGTTGGGACCGCCTCCGGCGGCGCGGTCAGCTGGTCGCTCACGGCCTCTCGGGAGGTCGGCTCCCCGCCCGGCTCCGTCTCTCCGACTCGTACCGTCAGCTCGGACATCGTCCATCGATGCTAACGGAGTACGCTCGTGACGCAATGGACTCTCTGGATTGGGTGGAGCGCAACTGGCCGCTGCTCGGGCGGATGATGCAGGGCCACACCGCGATCTACCGCGCCAGCCGCGGACTGATCGGCCACCGCTTCCCCGGCGCGCCGCCGATGCTGCTGCTCGACCACGTGGGCGCCAGGAGCGGGACGCGGCGCACGAGCCCGCTCGTTTACACCCGTGACGGCCGGAACCTGATCCTCGTGGCCTCCAAGGGCGGCTATCCCAAGAACCCCGCCTGGTTTCACAACCTGCGCGCCAACCCCGACACGACCGTCCAGGTCGGATCCAGCCATCGCGACGTGCACGCGCGCGTGGCCGACGCCGAGGAGCGCGCGCGGCTGTGGCCGATGGTGCTGAAGACCTACGGCGGCTACGCCGCCTACCAGAAGCGCACCGAGCGGGAGATCCCGCTCGTGATCCTCGAGCCGCGCTGAGCAGGCAGCGCTACGCAGCGATGCGTTACGCAGGGTTGCGTAATCTGCGATCGCCTACGCGCCCAGCGCCCGCGCGATCACCATCTGCTGGACCTCGTCGGTGCCCTCGCCGATCGTGAGGATCTTGGCGTCGCGGTAGAAGCGGCACACGGGGTACTCCTCGATGAAGCCGTAGCCGCCGTGGATCTGCACGGCCTCCTCGGCGCAGCGCACCGCCAGGCGGCCGGTCTTGAGCTTCGCCTGCGCGGCGGTGAGCGTGAAGTTGCGCCTGGCGTCCTTCTCGCGCGCGGCCTTGTACACGAGCAGGCGCGCGGCGTCGATCTCGGTCGACATGTCCGCGAGCTTGCCCTGGATCGCCTGGAACTTGGAGATCGGCTTGCCGAACGCCCGGCGCTCTTTGGCGTACTTCAGCGCCTCGTCCAGCGCGCCCTGGGCCAGCCCGACGCCCATCGCTGCGACGCCGATGCGCCCGATGTCGAGGATGTGCAGGAACTGCTTGAAGCCGGCTCCGCGCGGGCCCAGCAGGCTCGCCTCTGGCACGCGACAGTCGCTGAAGCTCAGCGGGCGCGTGTCCGACGCGTTCCAGCCCATCTTCCGATATGGCTCGCCCTGCTCGTAGCCGGCGGTGCCGTTGGGGACGATGATGTTTGAGATCTGCTTGTTGGCGTCGTCCCCGGCATCCCCGGTGACCGCCGTGATGCACACGATCCCCGAGATGTCGGTGCCGGCGTTGGTGATGAACTGCTTGGCGCCGTCGATCACCCACTCGCCGTCCTGCAGGCGCGCGCGCGTGCGCGTGTTGCCGGCGTCGGAGCCCGCCTCCGGCTCGGTCAGCCCGAACGCGCCCAAGCGTTCGCCCGAGCACAGCCGCGGCAGCCACTCGCGCTTCTGCTCCTCGGAGCCGAACAGGTAGATCGGCTGCGTCCCCAGCGAGGTGTGCGCGCACAGCGTGATCGCCACCGAGGAGTCCACGCGCGTGAGCTCCTCCACCGCCAGCGCGTAGGCGAGCGTGTCGCCGCCCCCGCCGCCGTACTCCTCCGGGAAGGGGATCCCCATCAGGTTCAGCTCGCCGAGCTTCGCGACGATCTCGTACGGGAACGACTTCGTGCGGTCGAGCTCCTCCGCGACCGGCGCGACCTCGCCCTCGGCGAATTCCCTGACGGTGCGCCTGATCAGCTCATGGTCGGGGGACAGGTCGAAGTCCATGGCCGCTACGCGCAGTAGGACTTCGCGAGCTCGACCAGCAGGCGCACGCCGTAGCCGGAGGCGCCCTTGCCGACGTACGCGCGGTCGAGCTCCCACGCCGAGCCGGCGATGTCCAGGTGCGCCCACGGCGTCTCGCCGATGAAGTTCGACAGGAACGCGCCGCCCACGATCGTGCCGGCCTTGCGTCCTTCGGGGGCGTTGTCGAGGTCGCCGTAGTTGCCCTTGATCAGCTCGTCGTACTCGGCGTGCAGCGGCAGTCGCCAGACGATCTCGCCGGTGCGCGCGCCGGCGTCCGCGATCACCCGCGCCGCGAGCTCGTCGTCGTTGCTCATCAGCCCCGCGTAGGTCGAGCCGAGCGCGATGATCACCGCGCCGGTCAGCGTCGCCAGGTCGACGATCCGCTCCGCTCCCTGCGCCGACCGCGTGGCACAGGCAGTCGGCCAGCACCAGCCGGCCCTCGGCGTCGGTGTTGTTGATCTCGATCGTCTTTCCGTTCGAGCCGTGACGATGTCGCCGGGCTTGACCGAGCGCCCGCTCGGCAGGTTCTCGGTCGCGCCGACCACCGCCACGAGCTGCACCGGCAGCCGCAGGCGCGCGATCGCGCCGACCGCCTCGATCACCGCGGCGCCGCCGGACATGTCGAACTTCATCTCCGCCATCTTCGCGCCCCGGCTTCAGCGAGATGCCGCCGCTGTCGAACGTCACCGCCTTGCCGACGAAGCCGAGCGGTCGGGCCGGCGGCGCCCGGTCCCGTGCTCATAGTGATCGTGATCAGCGCCGGCTCCTGCGTCGGAGCCCTGGGCGACGGCCGCGAACGCGCCCATGCCGCGCGCGCTGATCTCCTCGCGCCCCTGCACCTGCGACCGACACGCCCTCGAGGTCGCGCTGGCCAGCGCCTCGCGCGTACTCGCCGAGCGCCGTCGGCGTCAGGTCGTTGCCGGGGCGGTTCTGCAGGTCGCGCGCGCGGTTCACCGCCTCGGCCAGATCGCCGCCTCGGCGACGGCCGCGCTCGATCTCCGTCGCGGCCCGGCGACGATCAGGCTCTCCAGGTGCTTCGGCGGTGCGTCCTGCGTCGCCCTCGTCCGTCGGCGTGCCGACTTGTGGCGTCTCGAAGCGGTAGTCGGCCAGCAGCGTGCCCTCGACGAGCGCCGCCGCGATCGCTCGGCGCGGTCTCGCCCGCGCCGCCCGGGACGCTCCCAGCACAGCGTGCGCGTCGCGATCTCCCGCGCGCGCTCGCGCGCGGCCGCGGCCGCCACGCGCGCGCGCTCGGCGTGTGAAGCTCGCGCGCGCGCGCCCAGCCCCACCACGAGCCAGCGCTTGCCGTCGGCGTGGGTCAGCGCCAGCGACTTGAACGAGCGCCGCGCCTCGCCGCTGAGTCGAGCAGCTCGCCGACCTGCGCGGGCGCGCTCGCGCGCGGGCCCTCGCCGTCGAACATGCCGATCGCGACCGTGTCGGCGTCGGTCGTCCGGGTGCTCGGTTGTAGCGCGATCGATCACGCACGATAGGATTGCGCCGCGGCACGATGCGCCGCGATCACCCGGCGCATGCCGCGATTGCGCGACGGCAAAGAGACAGCCGCGACATCGCGGTGGCAAGACTCGCCCGAGCCCGCTACCATTGCGACCCCTCGACGCCCCAATCCACCCCGACCTCAGGAGAGAGCGACTCGATGCCCAAGACCGTGATCCTCGGCAGCCGCGCGCACGCCCATCGGCAAGATGGGCGGAGGCCTGTCCACGCTGGACGCCACCGAGCTCGGCGGGTCGCGATCGAGGCCGCGCTCGAGCGCGCGGGCGTCGAGCCGGAGCAGGTCGAGCACGTCGTCATGGGCCAGGTGCTGCAGGCCGGCCAGGGCCAGATCCCCTCGCGCCAGGCCCAGATCAAGGCCGGCATCCCCAAGGAGGTCTCCTCCGAGACGATCAACAAGGTGTGCGCCTCGGGCGTGCGCGCCGCCGTGATCCTCGACCAGGCGATCCGCGCGGGCGACGTCGAGGTCGGCGTCGCCGGCGGCATGGAGTCGATGTCGCAAGGCGCCGTACCTGCTCCCGGAGGCGCGCTTCGGCTTCCGCATGGGCGACGCCAAGGCGCTCGACGCGATGGTCCACGACGGGCTCACCAACCCGTTCTCCGGCAAGCAGATGTTCGTCGAGGCGACCGAGGTCGGCGACGAGCTGGAGCTGACCCGCGCCGGACCTCGACCGCTGGGCGCTGCGCTCGCACGAGCTCGCGATCGACGGCCATCGACGAGGGCCGCCTGCCCGAGGAGATCGTGTCCGGTGACGATCAACGGAAAGAAGGGGGACACCGTCGTCGAGATCGACGAGGCGCCGCGCCGGGACAC
Organism: uncultured Solirubrobacteraceae bacterium; assembly: GCA_963756205.1. Lineage (GTDB taxonomy): Bacteria > Actinomycetota > Thermoleophilia > Solirubrobacterales > Solirubrobacteraceae > Palsa-744. The sequence continues at coordinate 221,058 of CAVWMU010000002.1, read as the reverse complement.
CTCGCTCGAGAAGCTCGCCGCGCTGCCCGGCCTGGTCGGCAAGGACGGCTCGCACACCGCCGGCAACTCGCCCGGCGTCAACGACGGCGCCGGCGCGCTCGTGCTCGCCTCCGAGGAGTGGGCGTCGGCCAACGGCAAGCAGGCGCTCGCCGAGATCGTCGCGCACGCGCAGAGCGCCGACGAGTTCGCCTACCTGGCCCGCACGCCCGCGCAGCGCGGCCAAGAAGGCGCTCGCGAAGGCCGGCCTGCAGCGCCGAGGACATCGACGTGTGGGAGATCAACGAGGCGTTCGCCTCGGTCACGCTCAACTCGATCCGCATGCTCGGCATCGACGAGGACAGGGTCAACGTCAACGGCGGCGCCGTCGCCCTCGGGCACCCGATCGGCGCCTCCGGCGCGCGCATCCTCGGCACGCTCGTCTACGAGCTGCGCCGCCGCGGCGGCGGCCTCGGCTGCGCCGCGATCTGCTCCGGCGGCGGGCAGGGCGACGCGGTCATCCTGAAGGTCTGACCGCCCGCGAGATCGGTGAGCGCGAGCGCATTCGGCGCGGAGGGATCGTCCGACGGCCGGCCGCGCGCCGGCGCGCGGCCTTCTTCGACCTCGACAAGACGCTGATGGCGGGCTCCTCGGGCATCCACTTCGCCCGCGCCGCCTACGAGAGCGGGATGATCTCGCGCCGGCGCCTGGCCCGCGACGTCTATGAGAACCTGCGCTTCCGCCTGCGCGGCTCCACCGACGACCGCGCCGACGACGTGCGCGAGCGCGTCGGCAGGATGATCGCCGGCGTGCGCGTGCGCGACCTCGAGCGTCTCTCCGCGCGGGTGCTCTCCGGCGTGCTGCCGCGGCTGTATCCGCAGATGCTGGCGCGCGCCTACGCCCACCAGGACGCCGGCGTGCCCGTGTACATCCTCACCGCCGCCTCCCAGGAGATGGCCGACCTGCTCGCGCGCGTGCTCGCCTTCGACGGCGGCCTCGGGTCGCGCTCGGAGATCGTCGACGGCCGCTACACCGGGCGCCCGGGCGGGCCCTTCAACTACCGCGAGGGCAAGGTGCGTCTCGATGCGCGCGCTGGCCGAGCGCGAGGGCCTCGACCTGGCCGCCTCCTACGCCTACTCGGACTCGGAGTCCGACCTGCCGATGCTGCGTGCGGTGCGCCACGCGGTCGTCGTCAACCCCGACGCCACGCTGCGGCGGATCGCCTGCGAGGAAGGCTGGGAGGTGATCGAGCTCGATCGACTCGGCACGCGCCTGAAGCTGCTCGGCGCGCTCGGCGCCGTGGCCGCGATCGGCGGCCTGCGGGAGCGTTGTTCGGCGAGCGCGTCGGAGCGCGAGAGTCGGCTCGCGGGCATAATCTGCCCTGCGCATGCCAACGAGGCACAGCTGCCAGAGCAAGATCCGCGTGGTCGTCGCCAAGCCGGGCCTCGACGGCCACGACCGCGGCGCGAAGATCATCGCGCGCGCGCTGCGCGACGCCGGCATGGAGGTGATCTACACGGGCCTGCACCAGACGCCCGAGCAGATCGTCGAGACCGTCATCCAGGAGGACGCCGACGCGGTCGGGCTGTCGATCCTCTCCGGCGCGCACATGACGCTCGTGCCGCGCGTCGTCGAGCTGCTGCGCGAGCAGGGCGTCGAGGACGTCGTCGTCACGGTCGGCGGCACGATCCCCGCCGAAGACATCCCGGAGCTCAAGAGCCTCGGCGTGGCCGAGGTGTTCACGCCCGGCGCGCCCACCCAGGCGATCGTCGATTTCATCCGCGGCGCAACGACCGCTCGTCGCACGCAGCACCGATTGACTCGTCAGTCAACCGCTCGAGCAGGTAGGATTGTACCCACTCGAGACCCCGAAGGAGTTGCCTGAGATGAAGATCTGCGTCCTGGTGAAGGAGGTCCCGGACGCCGCCGTCGAGAAGCGGATCGACCCCTCGACGGGGCGCATGGACCGCAGCGGCGAGAAGAACCTCAACCCGTATGACACGCACGCCATCGAGGCGGCGATGCAGATCAAGCGAGGGCGGCGCGGTCCCGGTCGAGGAGATCGTCGCCGTGACGATGGGCCCCGACAGCGCCGTACGCGCGCTGCACAAGGCCGTCTCGCTCGGCGCCGACCGCTCGGTGCACCTCTCGGACCCGGTCGTGGCCGGCTCGGACGTGGCCGCCACCGGCTACGCGCTGGCGAAGACGCTGGAGCGCGAGAGCCCCGACCTGGTGCTGCTCGGCCAGCAGTCCGACGACGGCGAGTGCTACACGATCGGCGCGGTCGTCGCCGAGCACCTGGGCATGCCGTCGCTGACGCAGGTCATCAAGATGGACGTCGAGTCCGACGCGCTGCGCTGCGAGCGCCAGGCCGAGTACGGCTACGACACCGTGCAGGTCAAGCTGCCGGCGGTGATCTCCGTCGGCGACGCGATCAACGAGCCGCGCTACCCGTCGCTGAAGGCGATCATGGGCGCCAAGAAGAAGCCGCTCGACACGGTCACCGCCGGCGACGTCGGCATCGACGCCTCGCAAGGTCGGCGGCGATAACTCCGCCGCGCAGTGGGTCGCCGCGAAGGCGCCGCCCGGCGAAGGCCGCCGGCGAGATCATCGAGGACGAGGACACCGGCGAGACGGTCGAGAAGATCGTCGCCTGGCTCGACGAGCGCAAGCTCATCTGAGGAGAGCTGATCTGACATGGCAAACATCCTGGTCTACGCGCTGCACTACGACGGCGCGATCAACAAGAACTCGCTCGGCGCGGTCTCCGAGGGCGCCAAGCTCGCCGCCGAGATCGGCGGCGAGGCGCACGCGATCCTGCTCGGCGAGAACGTCCCGCAGGAGCTCGCGCGCCTCGCTCGGCAACTACGGCGCCAAGAAGGTGCTCGTCGCCGAGGGCCCCGAGGGCCTCGCGCAGCCGCTCGTCGACGCGATGGCGACGGCGATCTCCGGCGGCGGCTACAAGTACGCGCTGTTCGGCGGCGGCCTGCTCGGCTTCGAGATCGGCGCCGGCCTGGCCGCGCGGCTGCGGCGCCGGCGTCGCGATGGAGGTCACCGCCGTGCGCGCCGAGGGCGGCGAGCTGGTCGCCGAGCGCCCGATCCTCGGCGACTCGGCGATCTCGGAGATCAAACTACCGCTCCGACCGTCGGCATCATCATCGGCCGGCTCAACGCGTTCGAGATCAAGGACGACGGCGGCGCCGACGCGCCCGTCGAGCAGCTCGAGCTTCGAGCTGAGCGCCGCAGGCCGCAGCAGGCGACGATGGTCACGCGCGGCGAGCAGCGCGGCGCCGACGTCGACATCGAGGGCGCCGACATCCTCGTCGCCGGCGGTCGCGGCCTCGGCAAGGCCGAGGGCTTCGAGCTGCGCCGAGGAGCTCGCCGCGGCGTTCGGCGGCAACGCCGCCGTGGCCGCCACCCGCGCGGTCGTCGACGCCGGCTGGTACCCGTACGCGGCGCAGATCGGCCAGACCGGCAAGACGGTCGCGCCGAAGCTGTACCTCGCGGCGGGCATCTCCGGCGCGATCCAGCACAAGGTCGGGATGCAGTCCTCGGAGAACATCGTCGCGATCAACAAGGACTCCAACGCGCCGATCTTCGAATTCTCCGACCTCGGCATCGTCGGCGACCTCAACAAGATCCTGCCCAAGCTCACCGAGGCAGTGAAGGCGAAGAAGGGCAGCTGACGTGGGCTTCCCGACGCTGCGCTCCGCAAGGGAGGTCTGATCGATGTCCGGACATGGCTCCAGCAACGGGAAGGTCGCGCCCGCGGCCTTCCCGCCGCCGGTCGACTCGCGCAAGGAGTTCGTCAAGCGCGGGCTCGACGCCGAGGACGAGCTGATCGAGGTCGGCGTCGCGATCGTCGGCGGCGGCACCGCGGGCCTCGCGTGCGCCAACCGCCTGCTGCAGCTGCTCGGCGATGACCCCGAGACGATGGAGCGCCTCGGCGAAGTGCCGGTGGCGGTCGTCGAGAAGGCGAAGACCTGCGGCGGGCACAACCTGTCCGGCGCGGTCATGCGCCCGGGGCCGCTGCGAAGAGCTGTTCCCGGAGATGACCCGCGAGGACTGGCGCAAGGAGGGCTTCGCCTTCGGCGAGGTGACCAAGGAGGCCGTCTACATGCTGCCCGCCGCCAAGACCAAGCTCCGCATCCCGACGCCGCGCCGAACTTCAAGAACCACGGCAACGAGGTGATCTCCGTCTCGGCGCTGGCGCGCTTCCAGCAGCGCCAGGCCGAGGAGGCCGGCGCGTACATCCTCACCGAGACCTCCGCCACCCAGCTGATCGTCGAGGACGGCGCGGTCGTCGGCGTGCGCTCCGGCGACAAGGGGCGCGGCAAGGACGGCGAGCCGCTCGGCAACTTCGAGCCGGGGACCGACATCAAGGCGCAGGCCACCGTCCTCGCGGAGGGCTGCTGGGGCCATCTCACGGGCGCCGCCATCAAGGAGTTCGACCTCGCCGACGGCGCGCGAGCCCCAGGTGTGGGAGCTCGGCGTCAAGGAGGTCTGGAAGGTCCCCAAGCCGCTCGACCGGGTGATCCACACGATCGGCCCGTGGCCGCTGAAGCTGTCCGCCAAGTACGGGCAGATCGGCGGCACGTGGATGTACCCGATGAAGGACGAGAAGACCGGCGAGGATCTCGTGAGCATCGGCTTCGTGATCGACCTCGAGTACGCCGACGCGACCACCTCCGCGCACGACCTGCTGCAGCAGTTCAAGACTGCATCCGCTCGTCAAGGGCATCCTCGAGGGCGGCGAGCGCGTCGCGTGGGGCGCCAAGGCGCTCCCCGGCGGCGGCTACTGGTCGATGCCCAAGCTCTCGATGCCCGGCGCCGTGCTCGTCGGCGACGCCGGCGGCATGGTCGACACGGTGGCGCTCAAGGGCGTCCACCACTGCATCATGTCCGGCAAGCTCGCCGCCGAGTCGATCTACGCGGCGCTCGTGCGCGGCGAGACCTCGTTCGCGTCCTACGAGCAGGCGATCGAAGACTCGAGCGTCGGCCAGGAGCTCTATCAGGAGCGCAACACGCGCCAGCCGTTCCAGAAGGGCTTCGTGCTCGGCGCCCCGCTCGTCAACCTGGCGATCGCCACCAAGGGCAAGCTCCCCCCGGGCCGCCTGTCGTGGCATCGCAACGACGAGCAGCGGATGTTCGTCGGCAAGACCAAGGACAGCTACCCCAAGCCCGACGGCAAATACACCTTCGACAAGCTCTCCTCGGTGTTCATCACCGGCAACGCCACCCGCGACGACGCCCCCAACCACATCCGCGTGCGCAAGCACGTGCCGCGCGAGATCGCTGAGACCTGGCGCTGGATGTGCCCCGCCGGCGTGTACGAGATCCCCGAGGATGCGCCCGAGCATGGCGACGTGGACGTGATCGTCAACTACACCAACTGCGTGCAGTGCGGCGCGATCACCGCCAAGGGCGGGCGCCTGACGACGCCCGAGGGGGGCGACGGGCCGCTGTATCAGCTCACCTGAGCCGGCCTCGACGGGGGAGTCGGAGACGTTGACGGCTGCAGCCGCGGCGAAACCTGCGCGCGCGTCGAGTGTTACGAGGATGTGATGAAACGCATGCCCCGCAGAGGACGCGCCTCGCGCGTGCGGTCCGGTCGCCCGATCGTGGGCGCTCGCTCGCTCGCGCCCGCCTGCCCGCTCGCGGTGCTCGTCTGCGCCGTCGCCGTGCCGTGGCTGGTGCTCGCGCCCGCCGCGATGGGAGGCACGGCGACGGCGTCCTCCACGCAGCTGGCGAGCGCGACGCTCGAGCAGTGCGCCACCGCCACGATCCCGCAGACCGAACGCTCGGCCACGTTTGCAGGCGAAATGACCGCGATCCCCGGCACCGTGCGCATGGAGATGCGCGTCGACCTGCAGGAGCGGGGCCTCGAAGAACAGCTGTACCGCACCGTCAGCGCACCCGGCCTGGGCGTGTGGCACAGCTCCGCCCCGGGCGTGAAGGCGTTCACGCACATCCAGCAGGTGACCAACCTCTCCGCGCCCGCGTTCTACCGCGGCGTCGTGCGCTTCCGCTGGCTCGGCGCCAGGGGCCGTCCGCTCAAGGCCGAGGAACTGCGCACCGCCCGCTGCGAACAGCCGGCCGCGCCCCCGAGCACCGGCGTGAGCTCGAGCTCCATGGCCGGCGCCGCGGGCGCCGCCCAGGCGTGATCCGCTCGCGCGAGACGCGGCCCGCTAGAATCGAGCGACCATGAAGGCCGACATCCACCCAAACTACGTCCGCGCGCACGTGCGCTGCACCTGCGGCAACGAGTTCATCACGCGCGCCACCCAGGAGGAGCTGCACGTGGAGGTGTGCTCCAACTGCCATCCGTTCTACACGGGCAGGCAGAAGCTGATGGACACCGGCGGACGCGTGGAGCGCTTCCAGCGCAGGATGGCCAAAGGCCGACAGCAGTCGGCACAAGCCCGGTCCGCCCAGTAGTTCGATGGCCGGCGCCGTGGCTGATCCCCGGCGCCGAGCACGCTGCTCGAGGCCGACGGCGAGCTGAGCGCCCAGCGCGACGCGCCCGTCGGCGGGCAGGCGGTGCTGGAGGGCGTGATGATGCGCGGCGTCGCCAACTGGGCGGTCGCTGTGCGCAAGCCCAGCGCCGAGCAGCTCGACAAGGGCGAGCTCGAGCCCGACGGGATCGCGATCGAAGGCGCCAAGGGCGAGATCGAGGTGACCACGTATCCGCTCGACTCCGCCATGAAGCGCCACCGCTGGCTGCGGCTTCCGATCGTGCGCGGCGTGGTCGCGCTCGGCGGCTCGATGGTCATCGGCTTTCGGGCGCTTGAGATATCGGCCAACGCGCAGATGCCCCCCGAGGAGCGCGACGCCGGCGACGGCGAGCAGGCGGTGGCCGGCGAGACGCCGGCGGACCCCCCGGAGGCGCAGGAGATCCCGCGCGTGGTGTGGGCGGGAACGGTCGTCGTGGCGATGGTGCTCGCGATCGTGCTGTTCTTCCTCATACCTGTCGGCTTGACCAGCCTGATCAAGCACCAGCTCGGCTCCTCGATCCTGTTCTGGGTGGTCGAGGGCGTGATCCGCACCAGCCTGTTCCTCGGCTACATGCTGCTGCTCTCGCGCGTGCGCGACCTGCGACGCGTGTTCGAGTACCACGGCGCCGAGCACAAGACGATCTCCTGCTACGAGGCCGGCCTGCCGCTGACGCCCGAGAACGCCAAGCGCTTCTCGCGGCTGCACCCGCGCTGCGGCACGAGCTTCCTGCTCGTCGTCATGATCGTCGCCATCTTCGTGTTCGCGCCGATCGGGCTGCCCGCGTGGTACTGGCTGATGGCCACGCGCGTGCTCGGAGTGCCGATCATCGCCGGCATCTCCTTCGAGCTGATCAAGTTCGCCGGGCGCAACCGCAGCCGCGGCTGGGTGCGGGCGGTGATGTGGCCGGGCCTCAAGCTGCAGCTGCTGACCACGCGCGAGCCCGACCTCGACCAGCTGGCCGTCGCGATCGCCTCGCTGCAGGCGGTGCTCGACCTCGAGACGCCCGGCGAGCTCACCGCCGCCGACCTCGTCGGCGTCGAGGTCGTGGCTTAGCCTTCTGAGCTGGGAGCTTCTGCGCTCGGAGCTTCGGGCGCGTAGTGGTTGGGCGCGTTGAACTGGATCGCGCAGCTCTCGCTCAGGACCTTCTTGCTCTTGACCCTGCGCCCGTGCACCTTGTGTGCCTTCGTGTACTTGTAGACCTTCAGCGACAGCGTGCCCGTCGCCGCCGCTTCGTTGGCGGTGCCGCTCAGCGTCATCGTCGTCGGCCCCGCGCTTTTGAAGTCGAAGTAGTTGACTTCCGCGTCGCGGTAGCTGGAGCCGATGCCGACGCTGCCCGTCTGGAACTCTCCGGTTCCCGAGATCTCGCCGCCGCTCAGCGTCCACGGGTCGTGTTCGCCGCCGCCGTAGTAGGAGAAAACCCACGTCTTGCCGCACTGCACGCCGAACTTGCCCGTCAGGTCGGTCTTCTCCTGGAGGATCAGCTGCGGGCCGCTTTCCTGCCCGTTGGGCATCCATTCGTAGAGCAGGTGCACGGGCCCGCCGCCCGCCTGGGCGCACGCGGGCCCGCCGAGCAGCGCGCACGCCAACACGGCGAGCGCCCCCCGGCGAATCGATGCAGCCCCCCGGCTGGTCATGCGCGCATTGTACGCTCGGACAGTGATCGAAGACCTCGTAAAGCAGATCGAGACGCGCTTTGGCGAGCTGGGCGCGCAGATGACCGACGCCGAGGTGATCTCCGACAGGGAGCGCTACGCGGAGGTCGGTCGCGCCTACCGCCAGCTGGAGCCAGCCGCGAAGCTCGCGGAGCAGTGGCGGCTGGCTCAGGACGACGCGGCGGGCGCGGAGGAGCTGCTGGAGGAGATGGGCGAGGACGCGGAGATGCGCGAGGAACTGGGCGAGGCGCGCCGGCGCATCGAGGAGATCGAGGAGCAGATCCGCCTGGCGATGGTCGAGCGCGACCCCAACGACGACAAGAGCGTGATCGTCGAAATCCAGGGCGGCGCCGGCGGCGACGAGGCGGGGCTGTGGGCGGGCGACCTGTACCGCATGCTCACGCGCTACGCCGAGCGCCGCGGCTTTCAGACCGAGCAGCTGGACGTCGGCGAGGGCAAGTACACGTTCGCGATCAAATCCCCGCGACCACCCGACCGGCCCGACGGCGCCTATTCGGTGTTCAAGTTCGAGGGCGGCACCCACCGCGTTCAGCGCGTGCCCCAGACGGAGTCCCAGGGCCGGATCCACACCTCGACGGCGACCGTCGCGGTGCTGCCGGAGGCCGAGGACGTGGACGTGCAGATCGACCCGAACGACCTGCAGATCGACGTCTACCGCTCCTCCGGGCCGGGCGGGCAGTCGGTCAACACGACCGACTCGGCGGTGCGCGATCACGCACAGGCCGTCCGGGATCGTCGTCTCGATGCAGGACGAGAAGTCCCAGCTGCAGAACCGCGAGAAGGCGCTGCGCGTGCTGCGCGCGCGGCTGTACGAGCGCGCGCTCGCCGAGCAGCAGGCCGAGCTCGCCGCCGACCGCCGCTCGCAGGTCGGCACCGGCGACCGCGCGGAGAAGATCCGCACGTACAACTACGGCGAGCGGCGCGTCACCGACCACCGCATCAAGCTCACCGTGCACAACCTCGACCAGGTCCTCGAAGGCGAGCTCGACGAGCTGACCGAGGCGCTGCAGGCAGACGAGAAGCGCCGGCGCCTGGAGGCGCAGGCGCTCGCGTAGCCGCCGCGCGATCGGTCCCCCGACGCTCATGGCATCCTCCTGAGCTCCGATGCACGCGCCTGCGAACACCGGCACCTCCGCACGCGACGCGCTCGACGGCGCGATCACCGCGATCGCGGCCGCCGGCTGCGAAACCCCCCGCCTGGACGCAGAACTGCTGCTCGCGCACGCGCTGGAGGTCGGGCGCGAGCGGCTGCTCAGCGACCCCGACCTGCTCGTCGCCGGACCGGCGGTGCGCGCATTCCAGGATGCCGTGCGCCGGCGCGCCGTCGAGCGCGAGCCGGTCGCCTACATCGTCGGCAGTCGCCAGTTCCGCCGCCTGGAGCTGGCCGTCGACCCGCGCGCGCTGATCCCGCGCCCGGAGACCGAGCTGCTGGTCGAGGTCGGCGCTCGGGCTGCGCGCCGGCGCGCGCGTGCTCGACGTCGGCACCGGCAGCGGCGCGGTGGCGCTCGCGCTCAAGGACGAGCGCCCCGACCTGCACGTCAGCGGCAGCGACGTCAGCGAGGCCGCGCTGGAGCTCGCCGCGTCCAACGGGCGACGCCTGGAGCTGGACGTGCAGTGGCTGCACGCGGACCTGTTGACGGCGTGCGGCGACGGTTCGACGCGGTCGTGTGCAACCCGCCGTACGTGGCCGAATCCGAACGCGCGCTGCTCGCGCCGGAGATCCTCCGCCATGAGCCCGCTCAGGCGCTGTTCGCGGGTCCCGACGGGCTGTCGTGCATCCGCGAGCTGCTCGCGCAGATCGCCGAGCTTCCCGACGTGCGCTTCCTCGCGCTGGAGGTCGGCGCCGGCCAGGCTCAGCCGGTCGTCGAGCTGACTCGCGCGGCGGGGTTCGACGCGATACGGTTCGAACGCGACCTCGCACGGATCCAGCGGGTCGTGATCGCGGAGCGGCACAGGTGATGACTGCGAAGATCGACGAGCGCCAGAAGATCAGCGAGCAGGATGCGCAGCGCTTGGAGCAGTGCGTGGCCGGCGGCGGTGTCGCCGTATTCCCCACCGACACCGTCTACGGGATCTGCTGCGATCCCGAGAGCGAGCAGGCGGCGCAGCGCCTGTACGCGCTCAAGGGCCGCCCGGCGGCGCGCCCCGCGGCGGTGATGTTCTTCTCGCTGGAGCCCGCGCTCGAGACGCTCGGCGAGCTGGCGCTCGACGAGCGCGCGGCGGTGGCGGCGCTGCTGCCGGGCCCGGTGACGCTGCTGCTCGCCAACCCCGCGCTTCGCTTCGCGCCCGCCTGCAGGGTCGATCCCGCCACGCTCGGGCTGCGCGTGCCGCTGCTGCCCGAGCGCCTGCGCGCGCTCGCCGCGCTCGCGCGGCCGGTGATGCAGTCCAGCGCCAACATGACCGGCCAGCCGGACGCGCGCACGCTCGCGCAGGTGCCTCAGAGCATGCTCGACGGAGCCGACCTCGTGCTCGATGGCGGCGAGCTGCCCGGCACGCCTTCCACCGTCATCGACCTGCGCGACTACAGCGCCGAGCGGCGCTGGCACGTGCTGCGCGAGGGAGCGCTCACGCGCGCCGCCGTACGCGAGACGCTCACCTCGCTAGCCTAGGCGCCAGTGTCAGAGCTGAGCCCCGACTACTTCAACCAGCCGCTCGCCGAGCTCGATCCCGAGATCGCGGCGGCGCTGCGCGGCGAGCTCGAGCGCGAGCAGGGCACGCTGGAGATGATCGCCTCGGAGAACTTCGTACCGCGCGCGGTGCTCGAATGCCAGGGCTCGGTGCTCACCAACAAGTACGCCGAGGGCTACCCTGGGCGGCGCTACTACGGCGGCTGCGAGTGGGTGGACGTCTCCGAGCAGCTCGCCATCGACCGCGCCAAGGCGCTGTTCGGCGCCGAGCACGCCAACGTGCAGCCGCACTCCGGCGCGCAGGCCAACGCGGCCGTCTACCACGCGCTGCTGCAGCCGGGCGACACGATCATGGGCCTGTCGCTCGCGCACGGCGGCCACCTCACGCACGGCATGAAGATCAACGTGTCCGGGCGGCTGTACGACATCGCCGCCTACGAGGTCGACCGCGAGAGCAGCGTGATCGACATGGACGAGGTCGCGCGCATCGCGCGCGAGCGCCGGCCGAAGCTGCTGCTCGCCGGCTGGTCGGCCTACCCGCGCCAGCTCGACTTCGCGCGCTTCCGGGAGATCGCCGACGAGGTCGGCGCGCTGCTGATGGTCGACATGGCCCACTTCGCGGGGCTCGTCGCGGCCGGGCTGCACCCCAGCCCGATCGAGCACGGCGCCGACGTCGTCACCACGACCACCCACAAGACGCTCGGCGGTCCGCGCGCCGGCGTGATCCTCTGCAAGGAGGAGCACGCCAAGAAGATCGACTCGGCGGTGTTCCCCGGTCAGCAGGGCGGTCCGCTCGAGCACGTGATCGCCGCCAAGGCAGTCGCGCTCAAGATCGCCGCCAGCGAGCTGTTCGCCGAGCGCCAGCAGCGCACCGTCGCCGGCGCCCGCGCGCTCGGCCGAGCAGCTCTCGAAAGCCGGCCACGGCGTCAGCGTGCTCACCGGCGGCACCGACGTGCACCTGGTCCTCGTCGACCTGCGCGAGACCGAGCCGGCATTGACGCGGCAGGCAGGCCGAGGACCGGCTGCACGAGATCCAGATCACCGTCAACCGCAACGCGGTCCCGTTCGACCCGCGCCCGCCGATGGAGGCCTCGGGGCTGCGCATCGGCACGCCCGCGCTGGCCACGCGCGGTCTGCAGCAGGAGGACTTCGAGGAGATCGGGCGCATCCTCGCCGTCGCGCTCACCCCCGAATACGAGTCGCGCGCCGGCGAGCTCGCCGAGCGCGTCGGCGCGATCGTCGAGCGCTATCCGCTGTACGAGAGCCTGGCCGCCGCCACCGTTTAGATCCACCGGCGGCGCCATCGACCTCCCGGCCTGCGATGCTTTGCACGAGCCGATGGCGCATCCAACGGAGCTCGACGCGCTTTATGCCTTTCTCGCCGCTGCGGTCCTGACCGCGCTGCTGACGCCGTTGACGATGCGCTTCGCGAGGACGGTCGGCGCGATCGACGAGCCGCGCGAGCGCGGACTGTCCGAGCGGCCCACGCCGCTGCTCGGCGGACTGGCGATATTCGCGGGGGCGCTGGTCGCCGCCCTGATTTGGCTGCCAGCCGGCTACGCCCGCGAACAGCAGCCGCAGCTGTGGCACGGCGTGCTGCTCGCCGCTGCCGTGATCACGCTGGTCGGCGCCCTCGACGACCGCTTCGACCTGCACCCCGCGATCAAGCTGCTCGGCCAGGTGCTGGCAGCGGTGATCGTCGTGCACTTCGGGGTCGCCGTGAAGGCGATCACGCTGCCGTTCGTCGGCCACCTCTCGTTCCCCAACACCGGTCCCGCCGACGCCGGCCCGGTGCTGACGGTGCTCGGCCTGGTGGTGATGATGAACGTCGTCAACTTCTCCGACGGCGTCGACGGACTGGCGGCGGGCGTGTGCGCGATCATCGCCGCCGCGATGGCGGTCATCGCCTTCGACCTCGGACCGCCAGCAGCCGGGGGTGCTCGCGGCGCTGACCGCCGGGGCGGCGCTCGGCTTCCTGATCTACAACTTCCCGCCCGCCAAGAGCTTCATGGGCGACTGCGGCGCCAACCTGCTCGGCCTGCTGATGGGCGTGATCACCGTCGAGGCGGCGGTCAAGACCGAGGCGGTCGTGTCGTTCGTGCTGCCGTTGATCCTGCTGGCGGTGCCGTTTCTGGACACGACCTTCGTGGTGCTCAAGCGCCTGAAGTACCGCCAGCCGATCTACCGGCCCGACACCGAGCACTTCCACCACCGCATGGCGCGCATAGGCTTCTCCAACCGTCGCACGATCGCCTACCTGTACGCGTGGACGCTGCTGCTCGCGGGCATGGCGCTGGCGCTGCGGTTCGTCCCCTACAGCGACCACAAAGGGCACTACAACACCGGCTGGACGCTCGTGATGGCCGCCATCGGGCTGCTCGTCGTCGCGGCCAGCGTCTACCTGGTGTACGTGCTCGAGATTCTCAAGTTCAGGCGCCTGGACTCCATCCGCCTGCGGCGGCTGCGCCCGGAGGCCTCACCAGCGGAGATCGAGCTTGACGTGGCGAAGCACCTCGAAACCGGTGAGTTCCAGGCGGTGGCCCAGGCCCGGGACCGCGATGTGCAGGTTCGGGGCGAGGTAGCGGGTGGGGGGGCTGAGCAGCGGCTCGGCCAGCGGCAGGTGGATGAGGACCGCGTAGGCGCAAAGCAGGAGCGTGGCGGCGCACAGGCGCCGATCGCCGCTGACGGCCGCTAGCGGCAGCACCCAGATCGCATACCACGGCAACAGCCACGCCGTCGAGGCCAGCAGCGCGATCGTGCTCCAGCCGGCGGCCACGCGCCAGTCGGCGCCGCGCGCGGTGCGCCACAGCGCGAACGCGAGCACGACCAGGAAGCCCGCGATGAAGAGGTGACGCCACCAGCCCGGCGTCCCGCTCAATCCCGCCAGGCGCGCGGTCTCCGCCGGCACGCTGTGGGTCGCCACCAGCTGCTGCTGCTCGCCGATCGCGCTGAGGAAGCCGAGCGCGTGTACCCCGAAGGCGACCACGCCCACCAGCGCCACCGCCAGCAAGGCCGCGCCCACGCCGAGCGCCACCCGCAGCCGCTCGCGCGCGTGCCGGGGGGCCAGCACCAGGAACGGCAGCACCAGGCCGGCCGTGACCTTGATGCCGACGCCCGCCGCGAGCGCCGCCGCCGCACCGATCGGAAAGCGCGCCCGCCCCGCCATCCCTGCGAGCTCCGCTCGCCGCGCACGGCCCGTCCCCCGCGAGTCGGCCGCCGCGGTCAGCGCCAGCGCCAGCGCCAGCAGCAGGATCAGCAGCGTGTCGTTGTGCGCTCCGCCGACTGCCAGCGCCAGCAGCACCGGGTTCAGGCCCACGAACGCCGCCGCCCAGCCGGGGGAGTGGCCGAGCCGCCCGGCCGCGCGCGCGACCAGCGCCACCGCGCCGAGGCTCGAGACGACGGCGATCGCCTTGAACGCCCACAGCCCGCCGGCGAGCCCCAGCGGCACGACCGCGTAGCTGAGCAGCGTGAACAGCGGGCCGTACGGAGAGGTCTGAAACGGCCAGCCGATGAACCCGTAAACGGGGTCGGTGGGCGCTTGGGCGGCGAAGTGGGTGTACGGGTCCAGTCCGTGCAGGACCCCCAGCCGCGCGAACGCCAGGTAGCCGAAGACGTCCTGGGAGATCAGCGGCGGCCCGAGCAGCAGGATCGCGTTCGCTAGCACGATCGCGCCCGCCAGCGCCGCCGGCGGAAGCGCCCGCGCGCTCGCCAGCACCAGCAGGTAGCTCGCGCACATGAGCAGCATCAGCGTCTGGAAGTCGCCGCTCGAGAGGCCCACGCCGAGTCCTCGCAGCGGACCGGCGAGCCACGCCGGCCAGCCGCCTTCGCGCGCCGGCACGTACTGGCCGGGGCCGGAGGCGGCGCCGGCGCTCAGCAGGAACACCGATGCGACGATGCCCAGCAGCCCGAGCGCGCCGAGCGCCCGCACGAGCCCGGCGGGCGCGCGCGCCCCGGCGCCCGTGCCCTCGGGCCGGCCGGCGATCCCAACGGGGGATATGGGGGTCGCGGCCTTTATGGCGCCATTGTTGCGTCTCCCGACCTGCGAGCGTCCAGCGCGCCCGATAACCTATGAGTGCAGCTGCGCCCCTCGGGGGGTTCCCGCGTGGGCGCACGTTGTGCCGCCCGGCCGCGGGCGGGAGCAGCTCCATCATCTCCATGCGACGCCGCAACCGCACACGCACCGGGCGCCGGGAATCGGATCCCAACCGCCCGCATCGCGTCCTGATCCTCTCCGCCGACGTCGGCGAGGGACACGCCGCGGCCGCGCGCGCCCTGGTCGAGCAGATCGAGGCATCCGAGCAGCACGCGGAGGTCACGGTGATCGACGGCCTGGCCGCGATGGGCCCGCTGGTGCGCCCGGTGGTCGAGGACGGCTACCGCGTGCAGCTGCGCTTCTTCCCGTGGACCTACACGCTCGTCTACTGGCTGCTCGAGCGGGTCATGCCCGTGCGCGTGCTCGCGCGGCGGCTGCTGTGCCTGGCTCGGCTCGCGCCCGCTGGCGCGGGCGATCGCCGAGCACGACCCCGACGTGGTCGTCTCGACATACCCCGCAGTCACCGTCGTGCTGGCGCGGCTGCGGCGCATCGGCGAGGTGCGCTGCCCGACCGTCGCCACGATCACCGACCTGACCGGGCTGTTCTTCTGGGCCCAGCCCGGCATCGACATGCACCTGGTTATGTACGGCGAGTCGATGCCCTCGGTCGAGCGCATCGCCGGGCGCGGCAGCGTGCAGCCTAGTGCGCCCGCTGATCTCCGCCGAATTCCTGCAGCCGCGCTGCCCCGTCGAGGCGCGCCGGGCGCTCGGGCTCCCGAGGAGGGGCGGACGGTGGTCGTCTCCGGCGGAGGCTGGGGGGTGGGGGACCTCGCGGGCGCGGTCAGGGAGTTCACGCAGGTGCCGGAGGTGAGCAGCATCGTGTGCCTCGCCGGACGCAACGAGCAGCTCGCCGCGAAGCTCCGCTCCACCTTCGCCGACGAACCGCGGGTACGCGTGTACGGGTTCACGGACAAGATGCCCGAGATCCTGTCCGCCGCCGATGTGCTCGTGCACTCCACCGGCGGGGTCACCTGCCTGGAGGCGAGGGCGGCGGGCACGCCGGTCGTCTCATACGGCCTGCCGGTCGGCCACGCGCGGTTGAACACGCGGGCGATGGCGGCGCTGCAGCTCCTGCGCCTGGCCAACGACACCGACGAGCTGCGCGACGCACGTGCGGGCGAGCTTCGCCGAGGATGGCGCATCGCCGGCGGGCACGGTGGCGCAGGCTCCCGCCGAGCACCCCGCGGCCGTCGACGTGGTGCTGCAGGCGCCGCGGCGCGTGCGGCCGATCCCGCGCTGGCGGCTGCGCCTGGCAGCGGTGGCGACACAGGTTGCGCTGCTGGTGGTGCTGGGCTCGTGGATGGCCTCCACCGACGAGGTGACCGCGGTGGCGGACAAGCTGCTGCACGTACACGAACTCGTCCACGTTGCCACCTCGCAGCCGGATGTCGGCATGATCGTGCACGCGCCCGCGCGCGAGATCGTGTCCGTGGCGAGGGCGCTCGCCGCACGGGGGATCCACGCCTCCTTCGCCGACGACTCCGGCGTGCCCTCGCACGAACGGATTGCCGCGCTGCGCGGGCTGGACGACGAGCTGCTCCCGGAAGTCTCCGGTGGCGCGTTCTTCCACTGGGTGCGCACGCGCGGCGTGCTGCGCTCGCAGGCGCGCGCGCTGGGACTGCGCCACAGCTTCTACTTCCTGCGACCGCGCGGCGGGCTGTCGGTCGGTCAGATGGTGCTGGCGCGCACCGACGGGGCGATCCCGGTCAAGGGCAAGCTGTCCCTGAACGCGACCGGGGCGCTGCCTCAGCGCCCGATGCGTGCGGGAGACGTGCTGGTGGTCGAGCTCGACGGGTCGCCGGCCTCGGTGCTCGGGGTGGAGCGCATCGTCGCGTGGCTCGGCTCTTCGGGCCTGGGCGCCGAGCCGCTCGCGTGGCTCACGCGCTCGCCTTCCATCAACGCCAGCAGCAGCGGCGAGCGCGCGAGCAGCGCCGCCCCGGCGATCAAGATCGCCAGCGAGACCGCCAGCGGGGCGCCGCCGAGCGGCGTGGCCGTGAAGCGCTCGTCGAACAGCAGCGGCGCGAGCGACACCGGCACCACGGTCTGAGTAACGAACACCACCGGCGCGACCTGGATCGCCGGTCGCGACTGCAGCGCGCTCATCTCGCTGAGCACGCCCACCGCCGACGCGGCAGCCGTCGACAGGCCCCACAAGGCGGCCACGGCCAGATGGTGGTGGGAGAGGTCGTCGGCGGCGAGCTTCGTCGCCACACCGCTCCAGCCGCCCGCCAGCCCGGCGCAGACCATCGTCACGTCCGCGATCGAATGCCCCAACGCGCGCAGCAGGTACGGCAGCAGGCTCGCGAGGGCGAGACCCACGAGCACCAGCGTGATCACCAGGTGTCCGGCGGTTTCGCTCGTGCTGCGCGGGGGCGCGAACAGCTCCCGCGCCGACCACGCCGATGACGATCGCGAGCGTCGCCAGGTGCTCGCTGCGCCCGGCGTGCTCGCCGAGCAGCCGGCGGCCGAAGTACAGCAGCACCAGCAGGCCTGCGGCGAGCGCCGGCTGCACGACCACGAGCGGCGCCAGCAGCAGGGCCAGCACCTGCAGGGGCCAGCCGAGGATCGACAGGCCCGTGCCCATCAGCCAGCGGGCGCGTTTGAGCAGCCCGCGGACGAGTGCGACGCGCAGGTGCTCCTCGTGGGGAGCCTCCTTCGCGTCCATCGCCTGCAGGGCGATCCCTAGGCTGTAGAAGGCCGACGCCGCGACCGCCGCCCCGATTCCCAGCACCAGATCGACCATGTCCGCCAACGATCATCGCACTCACGGGGCCCGCATCGCGGGCGCGCTGGGCGGCGCCGCGCTCGCCGGCTACCTGCTCCCGGGGCTGGCCGGCGCCTGGCCGGCCATGCGCCGGCCGCTCGGCGTCGAGGATCGCACCGCGAGCGGCCGCGGCTACGCGCTCACCTTCGACGACGGGCCGCACCCGCAGGGCACGCCGGCGGTGCTCGAGATCCTCGAGCGCGAGCGCGTGCGCGCGACGTTCTTCCTCGTCGGCGAGCAGGTGCTGCGCGATCCGGCGCTCGCGCGCGAGATCCTCGACGCCGGGCACGTCATCGGCCTGCACTGCCACCGCCATCGCAACCTGCTGCGCCTGACCCCGTGGCAGGTGCGCGAGGACATCGACCGCGCGCAGGAAAGCATCGCCGCGGGCGCCGGACGCTCTCCCGAGCTGTACCGCCCGCCATACGGGGTGCTGAACGCCGCCGCGCTGCGCCTCGCGCGTGCGCGCGGCTGGCGCACGCTGCTGTGGAGCCACTGGGGCCGCGACTGGGAGGCGCGCGCGACGCCCGCGTCGATCGCCGCGCGCGTCACCGACGGCGCCGGCGAGGGCGCGGTGCTGCTGCTGCACGACGCCGACGACTATTCCGCGCCCGGATCGTGGACGCGTACCGTCGCCGCGCTGCCGCGCGTGCTCGACACGCTCGCGCAGCGCGGTCTGCAGCCCGTGGCGCCATGACCCGCTGAGGCTGCGGATAACATCGACGGCTTGTCCACCGCCGTGCAGATCGACGCGCGCAGCCCCGCCGCGGCGGCCCCCTCTGCGGGGTCGCTGCGCCAGCTTCGCGTCCGCACGCGCTGGTGGGCGGAGGCGCTGACGATCGCGTGGCTGTGCTGGGTCTACGACGCGATCACCAACCTGGCGCCGCTGCGACCGCAGGCGGCGCTGGCCCACGGCCAGGGGCTCCTCAGCCTCGAGCAGTCGCTGCGCATCGATCCCGAGCACGCGCTCGACCGCTGGCTCGCCGGGCACCACACGCTCGGGCTGGCGCTCTCCTACTACTACGACAACGCCCACTTCGTCGTCACGCTCGGCCTGCTCGGCTTCCTGTGGTGGCGGCGGGCGGACATCTACCGGCCGCTGCGCAACACGCTGGTGGCGGCGAACGTGATCGCGTTCGTCGTCTTCTGGCTGTACCCGGTGGCGCCGCCGCGCATGCTGCCGGGCTTCGTCGACGTGGTGGCCGCCAGCCACACGCTCGGCTCGTGGCACACCGGCTCGCTGGCGTCGGCCGCCAACCAGTATGCGGCGATGCCGTCGCTGCACATCGCGTGGGCGGTGTGGTGCATGCTCGTCGTGTGGCAGATCTCCACGCGCGCGTGGGCGCGGACGCTCGCCGTGCTGTATCCGTTCGCGACCGCTTTCGCGGTGCTGTCCACGGGAAACCACTACGTGCTCGACGTGCTCGGCGGACTCGCGACGATCGCCTGCGCGGCGGCGCTCGTGCGACTGCTGGAGGCTTCCTCGCGCCGCGTGGGGCTCCGCGCGAGGCGCGCGGGCCCGCTCGCGGGCTCCGATCCCGCGTAGCGCATGTCACAAACTTGTTACGAAGTCCGAGACCAGGTAGACTGGCGCCGCCGTCGCACACCGTTGAGGGACGCTACGACGGCTTCGCCGCTTTAGAGCGCGAGAGCTTTCTCGTCTGTAGGGTGGCCCCACGCACATGCCAGATTTGGACGCCAACGCGGATCTCGCTCGCCTGCCCGTCGCCGGGGCCGGGAGGAGCGCCCGACCCCACAGGCTCCCGAGGCTTGCCTTCGAGAGACGCTCGATGGCGCTGCTGCGCTACCTCGACGTGGTGCTCGTCGTGCTCGCGGCCGCGCCGGCGCTCGCGCTCGGCGTCCCCGTGGCCGGCTACCTGGTCGGCGCGGGCGCGTGGATCCTCCAGCGCGTGCTCGCCGAGGTGGACAAGCGCTGGGTGGGCAGGGCGGCCGAGCCCCGCACGCAGCTCGGCATCAACCTGTTCGAGGCGTTCGGGCGGATCTGGCTGCTGGCGGGGGCGATCGTCGCCGCCGGCGTGATCGGCGCGCGCGCCGACGGTCTCACCGCCGCGGTGACGATCTTCGGCGCGTACACGGTGGCGTTCGCGATCCGCGTCCTTTCGGGCCCGCCCGCATCGCCACGCTCGCAGCGGGAGCGCGTGCGATGAGCCGCATTCGCGCTTGGAGCAAGGGCAAGAAAATCGGCTACGGCATCCTGCTGGTGTACGTGCTCGGCATCGTCGGCTTCGCGGTGGGCTTCGGGCTCAAGGGCCACAAAAACGAAAGCTTCAAGGTGATCGACGCCTTTCACCTGGAAACGTGGTTCCACATCGCGGGCCCGCTCAACTTCGACAAGGGCGTCCTCTACCTGCTGATCGCGGCCTCGCTGACGCTCGGCATCATGCTGTACGTCGCGCGGCACATGCAGCAGCGCCCCGGGCGGATGCAGGTCGCCGTCGAGATGGGCTACGAGCTGATGTCGCAGGTCACGCGACGAGAACATGGACGAGAAGATGACCAGGCGAAGTGGTTCCCGCTGATCTTCACGCTGTTCGTCTTCATCCTCGTCTCCAACCTGATCGGCTACATCCCGCTGCCGGTCGACTCGCGAGAACACGTTCAAGCTCTTCGGCGCCCACATCCCGTCGCTTCCAGATCTACGCCGCCGTCACGAACGTCGCGGTCCCGCTGGTCCTGGCGCTCGGCGTGTTCTTCGCGTACAACGCCGAAGGGGTCCGAGCCCATGGCCCCATCGGGTATCTGAAAAGCCTGATCCCGCAGGGCGTACGCGGGCCGATGCTGATCCTGATCTTCCCGCTGGAGATGCTCTCCAACTTCGTCCTGCGGCTGCTCTCGCTCACCATCAGGCTCTGGGCCAACCTGCTCGCCGGGCACCTGCTGATCGACTTCATGGCCGGCAACCTGGCAGTGCTCGCTCGGACTGCAGCTGCTCGGCTGGTTCACGCTCCCGCTCGGCGTCATCCTCTATCTGTTCGAGGCAGTCCTGATCGCCGGCCTGCAGGCCTTCATCTTCGCCATCCTGACCGCCATCTACCTCGGCGGGGCAACCGCCGCAAGCCACTAAGCACTCGACAAGGAGAACGATGCTTCACCTCTTGCCTTTCATGTCAATCCACCTCGGCGCTCCGTTGCTTGCGGTCGCGGAAGCCACCAAGGAATACGGCGCGAACGCCGGCAAAGCGATCGCGCTCGGCGTGGGCGCGGGCGGCGGCGCCGCGGGCGCCGGCGCGGGCATCGGCATGCTGTTCGGAAAGGTGATCGAGTCGGTCACCCGACAGCCGGAGATGCGCGACGAGATCACCTCGATCCAGTGGCTGGGCTTCGCGCTCACCGAGGCCACCTTCTTCTACGGTCTGGTGGGCGGCTTCATCGCCTTCTTCCTATAGATCGATGCAAGCCCTCGCCGCCATCCCAAGCGTGCCGATCGCCTCGAGCTCGTCCTCGTGGCTGATCACGCCGAACGTCGGCCTGATGGTCTGGACGTTCGTCGTCTTCGGCATCTCGCTGTACATCCTCATCAAGGCAGTGTTTCCCGCGCATCCGCCAGGTGCTCGACGAGCGCGCCGCGAGCATCGACGACTCGATCGACGCGGCCGAGCGCACCCGCAAGGAGGCCGAGGAGCTGCTGGCCGACTACCGTGAGCGCTTGAAGGAGGCCAGGACCCAGGCCGAGGAGATCGTACAGCGCGCGCGCACGAGACGGCCAAGGCGCATGAGCAGGAGGCCCGCGGGCAGGCGAAAGAGATCCTCGCCGAGGCGGCCAAGAAGGCCGAGCGCGACATCGAGGCCGCGACCAAGCGCGCACTCGACGACATCCGCCGCGAGGTCGCCGACCTCACGGTGCTGGCCACCGAGAAGGTCGTGCGCAAGACGCTCAACGAGGCCGACCAGCGCCGCCTGGTCGAGGAGGCCCTCGGCGAGATCGACCTCTCGAGCCTCTCATCTGGAGCAAGCAGCAACTGATGGAGGAGCTCGCCCAGGTATACGCCCGCTCGCTGTTCCAGGTCGCCCTCGCGCAGGGCACGCTCGACGAGCTGCGCGAGCAGCTCGGCCAGCTCGCCGACGCCATCGACCAGAACCACGACCTGGCCGTGTTCTTCTTCTCGCCGTACTTCTCCACGAACGAGAAGCAGGAGGCGCTCGAGCGCATGCTCGACGGCGCCGACCCGAGCTTCCTGAACTTCCTGAGACTGCTGATCGAGAACCACCGCATGCCGGTGATCTTCCGCATCCGCCACGAGTACGAGCGGCTGTGGGACGAGGAGAACAAGACGCTGCCGGTCGAGATCACGAGCGCGATCGCGCTCGACGAGCAGACCACCGAGAGCCTCGGCAGGACGATCGGCGAGCGCGCCGGGCGCAAGGTCACGCTCGCCGCGCGCGTGGACCCGGACATCATCGGCGGCATCATCATCAGGGTCGGCAACTCGATCCTCGACGCCTCTATTCGCAACCGACTGGAGCAGCTGCGCAGGCAAGTTGCCCAAGGAGCCTCTTGACATGCAGATCAATCCTGACGAGATCACAAGCATCTTGAAGAGCCGCATCGAGGGTCTCGACAGCGGCACCGCCGAGCTCACCGAGGTCGGCACCGTGCTGTCGGTGGCAGACGGCATCGCGCGCCTGCACGGCCTGGAGAACTGCATGTCCTTCGAGATGCTCGAGCTTCCCCACGGCGTCACCGGCCTCGCGCTGAACCTCGAGTCCGACAACGTCGGCGCGGTGCTGTTCGGCGAGTGGGAGCGCATCTCCGAGGGCGACACCGTCAAGCGCACCGGCACGCTGCTGGAGATCCCCGTCGGCGAGCAGATGCTCGGGCGCATCGTCGATCCGCTGGGCCGCCCGCTCGACGGCAAGGGCGCGATCGCCGTCGAGCGAGACGCGCCCGGCCGAGTTCAAGGCGCCCGGCGTCGTCCAGCGCCAGCCGGTCACCGAACCGATGCAGACCGGCCTGAAGGCGATCGACGCGATGATCCCGATCGGCCGCGGCCAGCGCGAGCTGATCATCGGCGACCGCCAGACGGGCAAGACGGCGATCGCGATCGACACGATCATCAACAACAAGGACACGGGCGTCGTGTCCGTGTACGTTGCGATCGGGCAGCGCATGTCGACGGTCGTCGCGCTGGCGCAGACGCTCGAGGAGTACGGGGCGCTCGAGAACACGATCATCGTGGCCGCGCCCGCCGACGAGGCGGCGCCGATCAAGTTCATGGCGCCGTACGCGGGCTGCGCGATGGGCGAGCACTTCCTCTACAACGGCAAGCACGCGCTGTGCGTGTACGACGACCTGACCAAGCACGCCTACGCCTACCGCCAGATGTCGCTGCTGCTGCGCCGTCCGCCCGGACGCGAGGCCTACCCGGGCGACGTCTTCTACCTGCACTCGCGCCTGCTCGAGCGCGCGGTCAAGCTCAACGACGATCTCGGCGGCGGCTCGCTGACGGCGCTGCCGATCATCGAGACGCAGGCCGGCGACGTCTCCGCGTACATCCCGACGAACGTGATCTCGATCACCGACGGGCAGATCTTCCTCGAGTCCGAAGCTGTTCAACTCGGGCGTGCGCCCCGCGATCAACGTCGGCATCTCGGTCTCGCGCGTCGGCGGCAACGCGCAGATCAGGCCGATGAAGAAGGTCGCCGGGCGCGCTCAAGCTCGAGCTCTCGCAGTACCGCGACCTCGAGGCGTTCGCGCAGTTCGGCTCGGACCTCGACGTCGACACGCAGCGGACGCTCGCGCGCGGAGAACGGCTGGTGGCGACGCTCAACCAGCACGAGCGCGCGCCGCTGGCGGTGGAGGATCAGACGGTGCAGATCTTCGCCGCCACCAACGGCTACCTCGACCGCCTGCACGTCGAGCGCACGCAGGAGTTCCTGGTCGGCCTGACCGGGCGTCTGCACGCGCAGCACCCAGAGCTGCGCGCGAAGATCAACGGCGGCGACTGGTCGGATGAGACCCAGAGCGAGGTGCGCGCGACGGTCGACGCGTTCGCCAAGGACTTCGGCTACGACCTCGACGAGGAGGGCCAGCCGCTGGACGAGGACGCGCCCCTGCAGACGCGCGAGCCGGCCGCGACCCAGGAGGCCCAGGCGGCCTAGCGCCGCCTTCGGGGCACCGACATGGCTTCTCAGCGCGACGTCAAGAACAAGATCGCCTCGGTCAAGAACATCCAGAAGATCACGCGGGCGATGGAGATGGTGGCCGCCGCGCGCCTGCGCCGCGCCGAGCAGCGAATCGCCGTGCTGCGCCCCTACGCGGACGCCATCGGTCGCATGACCCGTCAGGCGGCGGCCGCCGCGGGCGCGGAGGCGGAGCGGCTGCCGCTGCTGCGCGAGCACGACTCCCAGACGAACGTCGCCCTGCTGCTCGTGACCGGCGACCGCGGTCTCGCCGGCGGCTTCAACTCGCAGATCATCCGCGCCGGCGTGCGCCTGTCGGGCGAGCTGAGCGAACAGGGCCTGCGCAGCGCCTGGTATGCGACCGGGCGCCGCGGCGTCTCCTCGCTGACATTTCGCGGCAACGAGCTCAGGGGCGCCTACACGGGCTTCGCCGACCGCCCCGCCTACGTGGACGCGCGCACGATCGCCGACGACCTGATCCAGGCGTATGTCGACGGCCACGTCGATCGCGTGGAGATGATCTTCAACTCGTACGTCTCGCCGCTGACCCAGCACGTCACGCGCCAGACGCTGCTGCCGCTCACGCAGCACGCGCTCTCCGGCGACGGGGGCGACGCCGGCGAGGCCGCGGACGCCTCCGCGGGCAGGAGCCGCGGCTCGGTCGAGTACGAGCCCGACCCCGAGAAGATCCTCAGGCGGCTGGTCCCCGACTACATCGAGATCTCGATCTACCGGGCGCTGGTGGAGTCGGCGGCCGGCTTCTTCGGAGCTCAGATGACGGCGATGCGCAGCGCCTCGGAGAACGCCGGCGAAATCATCACCGACTACACGCTGCAGATGAACCGCGCGCGCCAGGCGGAGATCACCCAGGAGATCATGGAGGTCGTCGCCGGAGCTGAGGGCTTGAGCTAGGAACAGCGCCCGCGTGCGCGCTGCCATCATCAAACAGAACTTGAACGGATAGACAGGAGAATCAGAGAACATGGAGGCCAGCATCGCCACAGAGCCAACACCCACCGCGCCGGGCGCGGGCAACGGAGCGGCCGCGCAGCGCAACGTCGGGCGCATCGAGGAGATCCAGGGCGTCGTGATCGAGGCCGTGTTCCCCGACCGTCTGCCCGAGATCAACCACGCGATCACCATCGCGCGACCGACCGCCGCGGCGGCGGAGGAGGCCGAGGACATCGCGGCCTCGCGCGAGGCCGTGCTGGTCTGCGAGGTCCAGCAGCACCTCGGCGACGACCGCGTGCGCGCGGTCGCGATGGACACCGACCGACGGCCTGGCGCGCGGCGCCGAGGTGATCGACACCGGCGGGCCGATCACGGTGCCGGTCGGCGAGGTCACGCTCGGGCGGATCTTCAACCTGCTCGGCGACCCGATCGACCTCGGCGCCGAGCTGCCCGCCGACGTGCGAGCGCCGCGGCGATCCACCAGGACGGCCCCGCGTGCCGAGGACCTCACGCCGACGACCGAGATGTTCGAGACCGGCATCAAGGTCATCGACCTGCTCGCCCCGTACGCCAAGGGCGGCAAGATCGGGCTGTTCGGCGGCGCCGGCGTGGGCAAGACCGTGCTGATCCAGGAGCTGATCCACAACCTCGCCAAGGAACACGGCGGGCTGTCGGCGTTCTGCGGCGTGGGCGAGCGCTCGCGCGAGGGCAACGACCTGTGGCTCGAGATGAAGGAGTCGGGCGTGCATCGACAAGACGATGCTCGTCTTCGGCCAGATGAACGAGCCGCCCGGCGCCCGGATGCGGGTGGCGCTGTCGGGGCTGACGATGGCCGAGTACTTCCGCGACGCAGGGCCAGGACGTGCTGCTGTTCATCGACAACATCTTCCGCTTCGTCCAGGCCGGCTCCGAGGTCTCGGCGCTGCTCGGCCGGATGCCCTCGCAGGTGGGCTACCAGCCGACGCTGGACGACCGAGATGGGCCAGCTGCAGGAGCGGATCACCTCCACCCGCGAGCGGCTCGATCACCTCCGATGCAGGCGATCTACGTGCCCGCCGACGACCTCACCGACCCGGCGCCGCGCGTCGGTGTTCGCGCACCTCGACGCCACCACGGTGCTCTCCCGGGCGATCACCGAGAAGGGCATCTACCCGGCCGTCGACCCGCTCGACTCCACCTCGACGATCCTCAAGGCCGACGTGCTCGGCGAGGACGCACTTCCGCGTCGCCAACGCGCGTCAAGGAGATCCTGCAGCGCTACAAGGAGCTCCAGGACATCATCGCGATCCTCGGCATCGACGAGCTCTCCGAGGAGGACAAGCTCACGGTCAGCGCGCGCGCGCGGATCGAGCGCTTCCTCTCGCAGCCGTTCTACGTGGCCGAGCAGTTCACCGGCACGCCCGGCGCGTACGTGCCGATCGCGGAGACGATCCGCGGCTTCGAGGAGATCATCGAAGGCAAGCACGACGAGGTGCCCGAGAGCGCGTTCTTCCTGAAGGGCACGATCGACGAAGTGGTTGCGGCGGCCAGACGGAGGAGTAGATGGCGCACTCGAAGTTCCCAGTGGAGGTGCTGACCCCCGAGGGCGAGGTTTTCAACGAGGAGGTCGAGATGCTCTCCACGGTCACGACCGTCGGGCTCGATCGGGATCCTCGCCAACCACGAGCCGGTGCTGGCGAGGCTCGAGCCGACCGAGCTGCGGCTGTATCGCTCGGAGGGCGAGATCGTGCGCTTCGCGCAGGCCGAGGGCTACATGCAGTTCGCGGAGAACCGCGCGCTGCGTGCTGGTCGAGGAGGCGATCGCGCCCGAGCAGATCGACCGGCCGACGTTCGAGACCAAGCTCTCCGAAGCGCGGACGGCCGCCGAGCGCGCCGCTGAGGGCAGCGAGGAGCGGGCCAGGGCGCTGCGCGACGCCAAGCGCTACGAAGCGTTCCTGGCCGTCAAACCGTAGCCCGCCCGCCAGGCACGTCACCGATCCCCCGCAGCAGCTAGCCTTCCCCGCTTCATGAGCGCCGCACGCGAGCCAATCGGGGTGATCGGCACCGGCTATGTCGGGCTGGTCACAGCCGCGGGCTTCGCCGAGCTGGGCAGCGACGTCTGGTGCGTGGACATCGACGCCGCCAAGATCGAGCGGCTGCGGCGCGGCGAGGTGCCGATCTACGAGCCAGGCCTGGAGGAGCTCCTGGCGCGCAACGCCGCGCGCATGCACTTCTCCACCGACATCGCCGACGCGCTCGAGCACGCGCGGCTGCTGTTCGTCGCCGTCGGCACCCCGCCGACGTACTCCGGCGACGCGGACCTGTCGGCCGTGCACGCCGTCGCGGACGCCATACCCGCCTCCAAGGACCACGCGCTGGTGATGAAGTCCACGGTGCCGTGCGGCACCGGGGCGTCGCTTCTGCGCGTGTTCGGCGAGCAGGGCAAGGCCGCGCTCGGCTACGTCTCCTGCCCCGAGTTCCTCAAGGAGGGCTCGGCCGTCACCGACTTCCTGCACCCCGACCGGGTCGTCGTCGGCGACGCCGGCGGCTGGGCCGGCGACGCCGTGATCGAGCTGTACGCGCCGCTGGACGCGCCGCTGGTGCGCACCGACATCGCCAGCGCCGAGATGGTCAAGCTCGCGTCAAACGCCTTCCTCGCGACCAAGATCTCCTTCATCAACGAGATCGCCAACGTCTGCGAGGAGACCGGCGCCGACGTCGTCGAGGTCGCCCGCGGCATGGGCCTCGACGCCCGCATCGGCTCGAAGTTCCTGCAGGCGGGTATTGGCTACGGGGGCTCGTGCTTCGCGCCCTCGGAGACGACCTTGGCCCGCATCCACGGACGCACGACGCTGGTGAGCTTCGAGCAGCTGTGGGAGCGGGTCTCGGACACGAGCGAGCGCATCGACTCGATCGAGGGACTGCGGGCCTTCGGGGCGGGCTCCGACACCGAGGTCCTGGAGCCCGAGAGCCTGGAAGTCCTCTCCTGGGTCCGCGACGCGCCCGAGCCGCGCTTCCTGCCCGTGATGGCGCTGACGAGACGGCCGTACGAAGGCGAGCTGATCGAGGTGCGCACGAAGATGGGTCGTTGTGTCCGCACCACGCCCGACCACCCATGGCTGGTCGGCGACGGCTGCAGCGGCGACTCCGATGTCAAGCTTGCGTTCGAGCTGACGACGGAGGACTGGGTGCCTCTGGCGGGCGAGCGCGATGCCCTGCAGGAGAGCGACGAGGTGCGCTATCCGCTTGACGGGGCGATCGAGGCGGCGGGTCTGACCGACAGTGATGTGATCGTGCGACCGCCGCGAGCGTCGATCGAAGCGCTGGTAGCACGGCCGGCTGCAGAGCGACGCGCGATTTTCGCTCATCCGCGCGGCTTTGCTGCGCGCACGGGCGATGTCAAGCGCAGCGGCGCGGTGCGGCTCGACGAGGCGCTACGTGCCGAACTGCAGTGGCGCGACGGGACGCTCGCAACTGCCAGCAACGGGGCGCACATCCCCGCGGCGATCGTCGCCGACTTGGCTTTTTGGCGTGTCGTCGGCCTCTATCTCGCCGAGGGCAACGTCGCCGCTGAAGCGAACGGGACGACGAGGATCTTCTGGTCCTTCCATCCCACCCGCGAGCAGCACCTCGTCGACGAGGTCATGGCGTTTTGGGCAAAGCAGGGTGTCCGCGCGCGGTCGCGCTACTCGGCGACGGCCCAGCAGGTGATGATCCAATCCCGACTCCTTGGAGCTTTTTGGATGGCCGTCCTGGGGCTCGGCCGCGTCAGTTACGAGCAGCGTCTCCCAGACCTTGCGTGGGACCTGCCTGCAGATAAGAAATGGGCTCTGCTCTCGGGCCTGTGGGAGGGGGACGGCTCCTGGTCTCTGGTCAACGGCGGCCCAAGCGTGGTGCTCGAGTTGGGCACGGTCTCAGACGAGCTGGCCGACGGCGTGCTGCGTCTGCTCGGGGACCTCGGGATCGTGGCCTCCCGCCGGATCGGCCGCGCGGCGCGATCGACGAAGGACACCCACTGGATCAGGATCAGCGGAGCCGAGCAGGTCGAGCGCGCGATCGCGCTGGTCCCCGAGCGGGATCGGCCGGGCGTGCTTGCGGCGATCGGCGCCCAGCGCAAGCGCATCGCGCCCACCGGCTACCGCCGCCTCGGCGGGGGCCCTGCGTGGGCGCGGATCTCCGAGCTGCGACGCGAGCGCCACGAAGGCCACGTGTACTCGCTCGAGGTCCCGTACTCGCACACGGTGGTGACCAGCGGCGGCGTGACGACCTCGAACTGCTTTCCCAAGGACGTCGACGCGCTCAAGCAGCTGGCGGGCAACTCCGGCTACCACTTCCAGCTGCTGACGGCGGTGATCGAGGTCAACGAGCTGCAGAAGCGCCGCGTGATCGGCAAGCTGCACAAGCACCTGGGCGGGCTCGCGGGCAAGCGCGTGGCGCTGCTGGGCCTGGCGTTCAAGCCGAACACCGACGACATGCGCGAGGCGTCCTCGCTGGTGCTCTCCGCGCGGCTGCAGGCCGACGGAGCGGCGGTCGTCGCGTACGACCCGGTCGCCGAGGAGCAGGCTCGCACGCTGATGCTCGGCGATCGACTTCGCGGACTCGCCGCTGGACGCGGTCGCGGGGGCGGATGCGGTGGTGCTGGTCACCGAGTGGCCGGAGTTCCTGGAGCTCGACTGGCGCGAGGTGGCGGCGGCGATGGGCGGCAAGGTGGTGATCGACGGACGCAACGCGCTCGATCCGCAGGCGATCCGCGCCGCCGGACTGACCTACGAGGGCATCGGCAGGCGATGAGGGCCGCGGGCCCGGCGCGTCACACCAAGCTGGCCAGGCGCCGATGCAGGCGGTGATCCTGGTGGGCGGGCAGGGCACCCGCCTGCGTCCGCTGACCTCGACCGTGCCCAAGCCCGTCGTGCGGCTGGTGGACCGTCCGTTCATCGCGTTCATGCTCGAGTGGCTGCACGGGCACGGCATCGACGACGTGATCATGTCGTGCGGGTTCCTCGCCGACGGCGTGCGCAGCGTGCTCGGCGACGGCTCGCAGCTGGGCATTCGCCTGCGCTTCGTGGAGGAGCCCGACCCGCGCGGCACGGCGGGCGCGCTGAAGCTCGCCGAGCCGATGCTCGACGAGCGCTTCCTGATGCTCAACGGCGACGTGCTCACCGACATCGACCTGACCGCGCAGATCGCCCAGCACGAGTCCAGCGGGCGCGCGGGCGACGCTCGCGCTGGTGCCGGTCGCCCGACCCGAGCGCTTACGGCGCTGGTGATGCCTGCGCGAGGACCGCTCGGTGAGCGACTTCGTGGAGAAGCCGAGCCCGGACAGCATCAGCAGCAACCTGATCAGCGCCGGCGCGTACGTGCTCGAGCGCGAGATCCTCGAGCTGGTGGCGCCCGACCGCAACGTCTCGATCGAGCGCGAGGTGTGGCCGCGACTGATCGACGCGGGCCTGTACGGGTTCCCGTCCGAGAGCTACTGGCTGGACATCGGCACGCCGGCGCGCTACCTGCAGGGGACGTTCGACATTCTCGAGGGCAACGTCGAGACGGCCGTGCGCGAGCGGCTGGGCGGCGACTGGCTGGCGGTCGACGAGGGCGCGCGGGTGCACGGCAGGGTGGTCCCGCCGGCGATGCTCGAGCGCGGCGTTGAGGTGGCGCAGGGCGCGCACGTGGGCAGCCTGGTGGTGCTCGCGCAGGACGTGTCCGTGGGCGCGGGCTCGAAGGTCGAACGCGCGGTCGTGCTCGAGGGGACGCAGATCGGCGAGGGCTGCGAGCTGCGCGACTGCATCATCGCCGCCGGCTGCCGCGTGGGCGCGGGCACCAGCATCTCGGGCGGAGCGGTGCTCGGCGAGGGCGTCAGCGTGGGGGCGCACAACGTGATCACGCGCGGGGCGCGTATCTTCCCTGGTGTCGAACTGCCCGACGGCGCGATCGAGTTCTAGGCTCCACGTGCCCACGGCGCCAATTCCCCGAGCACCACAGGAGGCGAGCACCAGATGAGCGATGGCGGCGCGACCGCGACACCCACCGCAGCGGAGCTCTCGCGCGCGAGCATCGCCCGGGTCGACCCCTCCAACCAGCTCGGCGACGTGCTCGCGCTGCCCGAGCACCTGCGCGACGCGCTGTGGCGGGTGGAGTCGGCGATCATGCAGGACTGGGACACCGCCGCCGGGCTCGTCGTCGCCGGCATGGGCGGCTCGGCGATCGGCGGCGCGCTCGCGCGCGCGGCGCTCGGCGACCACGCCTCGCGACCGATCTTCGTCACGCGCGCGTACGGGCTGCCGCCGTGGACGACGCCGGACACGACGGTGCTCTGCGCGAGCTACTCCGGCGACACCGAGGAGACGCTCGCCGTCTACGAGTCGGCCGGCGCGCTCGGGCGCCAAGCGCATCGGTCGCGACCACCGGCGGTGCGCCTCGCGGAGATGGCGCGCGCGGATGGCGTGCCCGTGATCCCGCTCCCGGGCGGCTTCCAGCCGCGCGCGGCGGTCGCCTACATGATCGTCGGCGCGCTCGAGGTCGCCGGCGCTGTGCGGCGCCGGCCAGCGGCTGACCACGCGAGATCGACGTCGCCGCCTCGCACACCGAGCAGCTCGTCGCGGAGTGGGGCCCGGACGCGCCGGAGGACTCGCTGGCCAAGAAGCTCGCGCGCGGCCTGCACGGCACGATCGCCGGTGATCGCCGGCGCCGGGCTGACGACGCCGATCGCCTACCGCTGGAAGACGCAGATCAACGAGAACGCCAAGCAGCCGGCTTCTGCGAACGAGCTGCCGGAGCTCGACCACAACGAGATCGCAGGATGGGAGGGGGCGCGCGGCTCGTCGGCCGCTTCTCGGCGGTGTTCCTCGACGACTCCGACGCCCATCCGCGCCTGAAGGAGCGGATGGACCTGACCGAGCGGCCTGATCGCCGGCAACGCGGCGGTCGAGCTTCGCGTGGAGACGCGCGGGCAGACCGCCGTCGAGCGCGTGATCTCGCTGGTGCTGCTGGGCGACCTCGTCTCGATCTACCTGGCGGCCCTGCGCGGGGTCGATCCGGGGCCGGTGAAGCTGATCGACGAGCTGAAGTCGGCGCTGGCCGCACGCTAGAGCGCTGGAGGCGTTGTGATACCTTCCGGGGCGGCCGAGGAGCGCTGCGACGGGCTTTGATCCGCCACGCTCGGCACCCCACCCTCTGCAGCAAGGGCGCTCACCTGACCGGACAGGAGGCTGCGTCATGTCAGCAATGACCCCCACAGCAACGCTCAGCACCGACTTCAAGGTCGCCGACCTCTCGCTTGCCGAGTTCGGCCGCAAGGAGATCGCGCTCGCCGAGCACGAGATGCCCGGCCTGATGGCGATCCGCGGCCGAGTACGCCGACGCGCAGCCGCTGACGGGCGCGCGGATCACCGGCTCGCTGCACATGACGATCCAGACGGCCGTGCTGATCGAGACGCTGACCGCGCTCGGCGCGCGAGGTGCGCTGGTGCAGCTGCAACATCTTCTCCACCCAGGACCACGCCGCGGCGGCGGTCGCGGTCGGGCCCGACGGCACGCCGGAGGACCCCGCGGGGTGCCGGTGTTCGCCTGGAAGGGCGAGACGCTCGAGGAGTACTGGTGGTGCACCGAGCAGGCGCTGCGCTGGCCGGAGACGAGCACGGCTCGCCGGCCCGAACATGATCCTCGACGACGGCGGCGACGCCACCCTGCTCGTGCACAAGGGCGCCGAGTTCGAGCAGGCCGGCGCGGTGCCCGAGCCCGACGCCGGCCGACTCCGAGGAGTACCGGGTCGATCCTGTCGCTGCTGCGCGCGCTCCCTGGCCGAGGACCCGCAGCGCTGGACGCGCGATCGGCCGAGGGCATCAAGGGCGTCACCGAGGAGACCACCACCGGCGTGCACCGGCTGTACGAGATGGCGAGCGCGGGCGAGCTGCTGTTCCCGGCGATCAACGTCAACGACTCGGTGACCAAGTCCAAGTTCGACAACAAGTACGGCTGCCGCCACTCGCTGATCGACGGCATCAACCGCGCCACCGACGTGCTGATCGGCGGCAAGGTGGCGGTCGTGTGCGGCTACGGCGACGTCGGCAAGGGCTGCGCGGAGTCGCTGCGCGGCCAGGGCGCGCGCGTGATCGTCACCGAGATCGACCCGATCTGCGCGCTGCAGGCGGCGATGGAGGGCTACCAGGTCACGACGCTCGAGGACGTGCTCGAGTACGCCGACATCTTCGTCACGGCGACCGGCAACAAGGACATCATCACCGGCGCAGCACATGGCGCGCATGAAGCACCAGGCGATCGTCGGCAACATCGGCCACTTCGACAACGAGATCGACATGGCCGGCCTGGCGCGGCGTGCCGGGCATCGAGCGCGTCAACATCAAGCCGCAGGTCGACAAGTGGGTCTTCCCCGACGGCCACGCGATCATCGTGCTCTCCGAGGGCCGGCTGCTGAACCTGGGCAACGCGACCGGGCACCCGAGCTTCGTGATGTGCAACTCGTTCACCAACCAGATGATCGCCCAGATCGAGCTGTTCACGCAAGAACGACGAGTACGAGAAGCGGGTCTACGTGCTGCCCAAGCACCTCGACGAGAAGGTCGCGCGCCTGCACCTGGACGCGCTCGGCGTCAAGCTGACGCCGCTGACCGAGGAGCAGGCCGCCTACATCGGCGTGCCCGTCGAGGGCCCCTACAAGCCCGACCACTACCGGTACTGATCGGCACCCGGATGAGAGCGATGGTCCTGGCGGCGGGTCTGGGCACGCGCCTGCGCCCGCTGACGTACGAGATCACCAAGCCGATGGTGCCGGTGCTCGACCGCCCGGTGATGGAGCACATCCTCGAGCTGCTCGCCGCGCACGGCTTCGAGGAGGTGATCGCCAACCTGCACTACTTCCCGGACTCGATCCGCGAGTACTTCGGCGAGCGGCTGAGCTACAGCTACGAGGAGGAGCTGCTGGGCACGGCGGGAGGCGTGCGCAAGTGCGCGAGCTTCTTCGGCGAGGAGTCGTTCGTGGTGATCTCAGGCGACGCGCTGACGGACATCGACCTGAGCGCGTTCGCGGCCAGGCACCGCGCAGACGGGCGGGGTGGCGACGCTGGCGGTCAAGCAGGTCGCCGACACGCGCGAGTATGGCGTGGTGCTGCACGGCCGCGACGGGCGGATCACTGGCTTCCAGGAGAAGCCCGCCCCGGAGGAGGCGCTGTCGGATCTCGGCAACTGCGGCATCTACACGTTCAGCCCGCGGATCTTCGACTACTTCCCCGAGCGGCCGTTCGTGGACTGGGCCCAGGACGTGTTCCCGGTGCTGCTCGAGAACGACGTGCCCTTTTACATCCACGAAACGCGCGAGTACTGGAACGACGTGGGCTCGCTGAGCGAGCTCAGGCAGGGCACGTTCGACGCGCTGCGCGGCGAGCTGCGCCTGCAGGTCGACGGCGAGGAGGTCAGCCCGGGGGTGGTGGCGGCGGGCGGAGCGGACGCTTCGCCGCTGCGGGCCGACACGCAGGTCGAAGGGCCGGCGTGGATCGGGCGCGACGTGCGCCTCGGGGAGGGCGTGCGCCTGATGGGGCCGATCGTGCTCGGCGACGGCGCGAGCGTCGGCGCGGGCGCGCAGTTGCGCGAGAGTATCGTGTTCCCCGGCACGGACATCGCCGCCGAGGCGATCCTGATCGGCGCGATCGCCGGCCACGGCGGCATCCTGCAGAGCCTGCGCCGCCGCGGCTGAGCGCCCGCGGCCCGGCGCCCATGGTCGGCGATGGGCGCCGACCCCTTAACGCGAAGAGGCCCGCCGAAGCGAGCCCCCTCACGGAAAGTGAGACTATGACAAGAGTCATCGTAGCACACATCCCGATGGGAAACGGTCTGTGAATGGTCGCAATTTGCGCCCTCAACATTCTGTTGAGGGTCCATTTACATCCGCCGCTCTCGGGCGTAGGATCGGAGACACGAAGACAAGGCCGACCGAAGGAGCCTGTGATGCAGATCGACATCAAGGGTCGCAACGTCCCGGTCACCGACGAGCTCCGCACGCACGCGGAACGCCGTCTGAGCAAGGTCGCGCGGCAGGTCTCGGACCTCGCGCGCCTGGAGATCGAGATCTTCAAGGAGCCCAACCCGCGCGTGACCGACAGCCAGGTGGCGGAGTGCACGCTTTATCTGAAGGGCGTGACGCTGCGCGCGCGCGATGCCTCGCCGGAGATGCTGCACTCGCTGAACCTCGTCGTCGACGAGCTGGCTCGCCAGGTCAAGCGCCACCGCGACAAACTGCGCCACCGGCGCGAGGCCCACGCGGCCGCCGCGCGCGTCGCGCACGCCGTGATCGAGTCCCACCCACCCGCCACGCTCCCGTCGATCTGAGCGGCGGCTGCGGGCCGCGTAGTCGAGCGCACGCCTGGCCGCCGATCGCGGGCGGCGGCTCATATGCGCCCTGACGTTTAGCGCCGGGGGCTATCCTTGGCGCATGCCTTCCCTGCTCGATCGCGCGCTGAACGTCGGCGAGGCGAAGAAGTTCAAGGAGTACCAGAAGCGCGTGGCGCTGATCGGCGCGTTCGAGGCGGAGCTCGAACACGACAGCGACGCGGAGCTGCGCGAGCGGATGGACGCGCTGCGCGAGCGCGCGAGCGAGGGCGAGTCGCTGGACGCGCTGCTGCCGGAGTGCTTTGCGATCGTGCGCGAGACGGGCAAGCGCACGATGGGCATGCGCCACTTCGACGTGCAGCTGATCGGCGGGATGGCGCTGCACGAGGGCCAGATCGCGGAGATGAAGACGGGCGAGGGCAAGACGCTGACGGCGACGCTGGCGGTGGTGCTGAACTCGCTGGCGGTCAGGGACGCCGACCCCGACGCCCCGGAGGGCGCCCCGCGCGAGCGCAGGGGCGTGCACGTGGTGACGGTCAACGACTACCTGGCGCGGCGCGACGCGGAATGGATGAGCCCGATCTACGACGCGCTGGGCGTGTCGGTCGGCGTGCTCGAGAACATGCAGCCCTACGAGGAGAAGCAGCGCGCGTACGCATGCGACGTGGTGTACGGCACGAACTCGGAGTTCGGCTTCGACTACCTGCGCGACAACATGGCCAAGGACCTCGGCGAAAAGGTCCAGCGCGGGCACTACTTCGCGGTCGTGGACGAGGTCGACAACATCCTGATCGACGAGGCGCGCACGCCGCTGATCATCTCCGGCGCGCCCGAACAGGCGGCCGACCTGTATGTGAAGTTCGCGCGCCTGGCGCCGAAGCTGGTGATGGGCAAGACGCCCGAAGGCATGGACCCGCGCATGAAGAAGCAGTTCGTGGCGGACTTCGACTACGAGATCGACGAGAAGCAGAAGACGGTCGCGATCACCGAGCAGGGCGTCGCCAAGGCCGAGCGCTTCCTCGGCATCGACCATCTGTACCGCGCGGAGAACGGCCACCTCGTCAACCACCTGATCCAGGCGCTGCGCGCGGAGTCGCTGTACAAGCTGCAACGTGGACTACGCGGTGATCGACGGCGAGGTCAAGATCATCGACGAGTTCACCGGGCGCATCCTCGACGGCAGGCGCTGGTCGGAGGGCCTGCACCAGGCGGTCGAGGCCAAGGAGGGCGTGGCCGTCCAGGAGGAGAACCAGACGCTGGCGACGATCACCTACCAGAACTACTTCCGCCTGTACGACAAGCTCGCGGGCATGACCGGCACGGCGCTGACCGAGGCGACGGAGTTCATGAAGATCTACGAGCTGCCGGTGGTGCAGATCCCGACGAACAAGGAGATGATCCGCGCGGACCGCAACGATCAGGTCTACAAGACCAAGGAGGGCAAGTGGAGCGCGGTCACCAGGGAAATCGTGGCGCGCCACGAGGCCGGCCAGCCGGTGCTGGTGGGGACGATCTCGGTGGAGGTCTCGGAGCTGCTCTCCGAACGGCTGACCAAGCAGGGGATCAAGCACTCGGTGCTGAACGCCAAACCGGAGCACGCGGCGCGCGAGGCCGACGATGGTCGCCGAGGCGGGCCAGCCGGGCGCGGTGACGATCGCGACCAACATGGCAGGCCGCGGCGTGGACATCAAGCTCGGCGGCAACCCTGAGCACCTGGCCGCCCAGCAGCTGGCCAGGGAGGGCGTCGACCCGCAGGACACCGAGGCCTACGAGCGGCGCATGAAGGAGATCCTGCCCGAAGTCGAAGCCAAGCTGGCGGAGAGCCGCGAGCTGGTGGTGGCGGCGGGCGGCCTGTTCATCTGCGGCACCGAGCGCCACGAGTCAAGGCGCATCGACAACCAGTTGCGCGGGCGCGCGGGACGCCAGGGCGACCCGGGTGAGTCGCGCTTCTTCCTGTCCGCGGAAGACGACCTGGTGCGGCTGTTCGCGGGCGATCGCATCTACCGCATCTTGGACAAACTGGGCGGCGTGGACGAGGAGGGCAACGAGGAACCGATCGAGGCGGGGATGCTCTCCAAGCAGATCGAGAAAGCGCAGAAGAAGGTCGAGGAGCAGAACTTCCTGATCCGCAAACGCGTGCTCGAGTACGACGACGTGATGAACGAGCAGCGCCGCGTGATCTACAAGTACCGCGACGAGGTGCTTGAAGGCAAGAGCATCGGCGAGGAGGCGCGCGAGGAAGTGTCGAAGGTGATCGAGCGCACGATCGACCAGTACACGCCGGGCGACTTCATCGAGGACTGGGACATGGACGGCCTGTTCACGGCGCTCGGTCAGCTGTTCCCGGTGGAGCTCGCGGGCGAGGACCTCGACCGCGACACCGTCGACCGCAACGTGCTGACCGATCGCATCATCGACGAGGCGCTCGAGCGCTACAACGCGCGCGAAGAGGCTCTGGGCAAGGAGCTGATGGAAGCGCTGGAGCGCTTCCTGCTGCTGCAGATCATCGACGAACGCTGGCGCGAGCACCTGTTCGACATGGACTACCTGCGCGAGGGCATCCACCTGCGCGGCTTCGCCCAGATCGACCCGCTGGTGGCGTACAAGAACGAGGCGTTCACGCTGTTCGGCGACCTGATGAACATCGTGTGGTCGGACTACGCGCGCATGATCTTCAACGTGCAGGTGAACGTCGAGGGCCAGAACGGAGGCGGCGGCGCGCCGCCGATCCCGGCCTTCTCAGCCGCCGGCAGCTCCACGCGCGCGGGCCGCGTGTCCTACTCGGGCGGTCACAGCGCGGCGGGCGCAGGCGCGCTGGCGCAGGCCGCCGCGGCCGCCGGCGTCGGCGCGGGCGCAGCGCAGGGGGGCTACGGCGAAATCGGGCAGGATATGGAAGCGATGCCGGTGGTCGAGCAGCGCGTGGTCGACGAGGAGCACCAGGTCGGGCGCAACGATCCCTGCTGGTGCGGGTCGGGCAAGAAGTTCAAGAAGTGCCACGGGGCCTAGCACTCCGGCTGGGAGTGCTGCCGGCGTTCGCGACGCTGGTGGTCGTGCTGTTCGCGAATGTCGGGTCGAGCGGCGCCGAAGTCTCCTCTGAAGCGTGTCCGCCGCCCGCCACGTCCCCGTCGGCGGGCTCTGCGCCGGCGGCTCCCGTCGCTGCGCCGGGCGCAGAACCGGCTCCTGGAGAGACGCTGGTGTGCGTGGGCGCGGAAGCGATAGCGGGCGCGACCTACTCGCACTGGCTGAAGGTCGCGAGGAAGGCTGCGGAACCGACGGCCAAGGGACAGCACCCGCTGAGCGCAACGGATCTGCGGGAAGAGGCGCTGGCACTGCGGGAAGAGGTACTGGGGTTCCTGATCTCCTCCGACTGGGTGAAGGGCGAAGCGAAGGACCTCGGTATTGGCGTGACGGCGGCCGAGGTCAAAAGGGACTTCGATCGCATCCGCGGCGCGCAGTTTCACAGGCGCAAAGAATTCGCGGCGTTCCTGCGCAGCTCCGGACAGACGGTCGCGGATCTTCTCTATCGGGTGGAACTCAACCTGCTGTCAGAGCGGATCCAGAAGCACGTCGTCGCTGGTCATCGCAGCCCGTCGAGCCAGCAACGCGCTCTCTCGCAGTTCGTCAAGGCGTTCAAAGCCAGGTGGGAGGCGCGGACGTACTGCGCCTCCGAATACGACGCCGAGGACTGCGGGCACGTGCAGGGCAGCGTTTAGGCGGGCAGCAACGAGCCGTTGGCCGCCGCGGTCGTGGTCGGGTGCGCCTGCCGCTGGACTACGTGCGCCTCAATGCCTCGGCCGTCCGCGCCTGAGGTCGAGCAGCACACCGCTCGCGACGAACTGCTTGATCGGGTTGTCGAAGTACGCGACGTCTGGTGTGCCGAGGCGGGAATTGCCAACCAATATCGCCAGGTACTGGTGCACCACGCTTGTAGCGAGGGTGCTGTGCAGCAGCTGGTGATCGCTTCGTGCTCCGCCTCCCACGAGCTGTCCCAGCTGCTCTCTGACAGGTGTTGGAAGACCGCGTCCACTCGGATCGGCCTCACGCTGGATGGTCTCTGCTCGTCGCTTGGCATCGAGCAAACCGGGCTCTATCGCCGCCAGCTGCTCGAACGCCCGCTCAATAGGCGCTCTGCCGATTGCCTCTTCCTGCCCGAACAGCTCTGCTTGCTCTTGCGGAATCGGCGCCACGACTGTCCCGGCAGCCACGGCCGCCAGAAGGCGGTAGGCGCGATCGGCGATGTAGTCAGCACGGTGATCGAAGTTGCTGAGCGCCTCGTCGACTAGCTGCGGCCCGACCTGTATCCGGTCGCAAAGCTTCGCCTTGGCCGCTTCGTCATCGCACGCGCTGTACGCGGCATTCCGCGCTGCAAGGATCACGGGCCCCGTGCGCTCCAGGCTTGCCATCTGCGCCTGAACTCGGGGCGACGCTTCAATGCGCTTCAACACGGCCTTACCAATTCGCCCCGCAAGGCTCATCAGCGCCTCCTTCAGTTCAGCTCGCAGCCCGGATCAGTCTACCCGGCGAGCCGCGTAGGAATATGGGTCTCACGGTCGCGCGGCCGGTGGGTCCAACGAGCTCGACGAGCCGGGCGGGGAGATCGAGCGCCTGTTCGGCGCGCATGATCGAAGTTCACACCGATCGACATCCGGAACGCCGCGGCTACGACCAAACAAGCCCACCCGCCGGACGAGCGGCTACCTTACGCTCCGCCGGGCGCTGAATGTCCACTGCTCCCGGCCTCTAGGAAACGCGGAGGCGCCCCGCTCAGCGCCCGGTTGCTCTGGCGGGGCGCTTCTGTTCTGTCGCTGCCGCCGCTGCGGTAGTGGGTCAGTTTGATCGGCTGGCGATCAAGGCTTGAGCCGCCGAGGCCGATGGAAGGCACTGCGATGGGCAAGCGCGAGTTCGACCTGACCTCGGCCACGCTACCGGGCGAGTGGGTCGTGCAACGTCTGGAAGAGATGGGCGAGACGTTCCGCTGGAGCGAATACAAACCATGAGCGCCACGCCCAGCCCTGCGACGTGGTGCCCCGCTCAGGGTGCGTTGCCGACGGTGATCATCGACAAGCCTTGCCGCTTGTCTTCTTCTACCACCCATTCCATCGCGATCTTCCTGACTGAGACGGCGCGGTGATCCCTGTGATCTTCTGCTAGCCGAATCCTCGCAAACGCAAGGAGCTTTTCGCAGGTCTGCTTGTGCCTGGCGCTCCTGCATGCCTGCCTGGGGGTCAGCGAGGCGTGCTGGCTGCTCCCGCATCCCGCCGGGAACACGGCGACTACGGCAGCGATCGAGAGCGCGACGGGCCACCTACGCACGGCGCGGATCATCGCAGAGAGCGCCGAAGCCCTGGGTTTCACCAACGGTTTCGCCAAACCCTCATGCGACGGGACTGTCACCGAGCTGTACGTCACCCGCGCGACGCTCGTGGACACAGCCCCACACGCCGCCGCCCGCTCCTGGACGAGGCACGGCTGATAGCGTGGACCCATGGCCACAGCCGCTCCCA
This sequence comes from uncultured Solirubrobacteraceae bacterium, assembly GCA_963756205.1. Classification (GTDB taxonomy): domain Bacteria; phylum Actinomycetota; class Thermoleophilia; order Solirubrobacterales; family Solirubrobacteraceae; genus Palsa-744. The sequence continues at coordinate 180,517 of CAVWMU010000002.1, read as the reverse complement.
GCGAGTCGACCCCTCAGCGCTTGGCTGCAATCCGTGAGCAGATGAAGCTGCTCGCGGATTATCTTTGACCCGGTTGAGCTGGCCGAGCGCGTGGCGGCGCTCGAGGGCGAGATGGGCGCGGAGGGCTTCTGGGACGACGCCGAGCGGGCAGCGGCGGTGTCGGCGGAGCACTCGCGCGCGTCCCGGCGCCTGGAGATGTTCACGCAGCTGAGCTCAGACGTCGAGGACCTGGACGGCCTCGCGGAGATGGCCGCGGAGGACCCGTCGCTGCAGGGTGAGGTGGACGAGCAGATCGCGTCGGTGGAGGAGCGCCTGGCGACGCTCGAGGAGCAGCGGCTGTTCTCAGGCCGCTACGACGGCGGCGACGCGCTGGTGACGGTGAACGCGGGCGCGGGGGGACGGACGCGCAGGACTGGGCGGAGATGGTGCTGCGGATGCTGATGCGCTGGGCTGAGCGCCGCGGCTTCGAGGTGGAGCTGCTGGAGGTGAGCGCGGGCGAGGAAGCGGGGATCAAGTCTGCGACGTTCCGCGCGTCTGGCGAGAACGCGTACGGGCTGTTCGGCGCCGAGCGCGGCGTGCACCGGCTGGTGCGCCTGTCGCCGTTCGACTCCGCGCACCGCCGCCACACGGGCTTCGCGGGCGTGGAGGTGGCGCCGGTGGTGAAGGACACGAGCGAGGTGGAGATCAACGAGGACGACCTGCAGGTGGACACCTACCGCGCGTCGGGCGCGGGCGGCCAGCACGTCAACAAGACCGACTCGGCGGTGCGCATCACACACCGCCCGACGGGCATCGTGGTGCAGTGCCAGAACGAGCGCTCGCAGTCCTCCAACCGCGCGACGGCGATGGCGATGCTGCGCGCGAAGCTGCTGGAGCGCAAGGAGCGCGAACGCCAGGAAGAGATCGCGCGCGAGAAGGGCGAGGCGCAGGACGTGAACTTCGGCTCGCAGATCCGCTCGTACGTGATGCACCCGTACACGCTCGTCAAGGACACCCGCACGGGCTTTGAGATGGGCGACGTCCAGCGCGTGCTGGATGGCGATCTCGATGGATTCGTGCGCGCGTACCTGCTCCAGAGCGCGTAGCTCAGCGATTTGCGGCGAGCTGCTCGCGCTCGGCGAGCCGGTTGTGCCGGCGCATCTGCGCCTCGCTCTCGCGGCGGCGCTCCTCGTCGGTGCCGGTGGCCAGCGGCGGCACGGGCATCGGGTTGCCCTGCTCGTCGACGGCGACCATCGTGAGGTAGGCGCTGTTGCTGTGGCGACGCTTGCCCGTACGTGGGTTCTCGGTGTCGACGCGCACGCCAACCTCCATGGAGGTGTGCCAGACGGCGTTGACGCTGGCCTGGAAGGTGACCAGTTCGCCGACGTGGATGGGGACCCTGAAGGTCATGCGGTCCATGCTGGCGGTGACCACCCTGCTGCGCGAGTGTTTGACGGCAGCCAGGCCGGCGGCCTCGTCGCACAGCTTCATGACGGTGCCTCCGTGCACGAAGCCGGCGCCGTTGGCGTCCAGCGGCCCCATCCAGTGAGCGAGTATGGCGTGCGGGTCGGTGGCTGGCTGCGTGTCCATTCAGCTGATCCTATGCTGAAGCGCAGTGAGCCCCGCCCTGGACGCCGACATCGCCGCGCTGGTGCGCGCTGCGCTCGCGGAGGACGTCGGCAGCGGCGACGTGACGACGCTCGCGACGGTGGACGCCGAGGCACGAGGCTCGGCGCTGATCACGCAGAAGGCGCCGGGCGCGATCTTCGGCCTGGACGTTGCGGAGGCGACGTTCGCGCAGCTCGACCCAGACGCGCGCTTCGAGCGGCACGTGCAGGAGGGCGTGTGGCGCGAGCAGGGGGGACCGGTGCTGTCGATCTCGGCGAGCGCGCGGGCGCTGCTGACGGGCGAGCGCACGGCGCTGAACTTCCTCGCGCATCTGTCGGGCGTGGCGACGCTGTCGGCGCGGGCGGCGCGCGAGGTGCAGGGCACGGGCGCGCGCGTGCTGGACACGCGCAAGACGACGCCGGGCCTGCGCGCGCTGGAGAAGGCGGCGGTGGCGGCGGGCGGCGCCACGAACCACCGCGCGGGGCTGTATGACGCGATCCTGATCAAGGAGAACCACATCGCCGCCGCGGGCGGGATCGCGCACGCGATCGAGCGCGCGCGCGCGGCGGCTCCCGAGCTGGCGGGGACGCTGGAGGTGGAGGTGCGCAACGCCGAGGAGATCGAGCAGGCGCTCGTGGCGGGCGCGCCGCGGCTGCTGCTGGACAACATGGACGAGACGCAGCTGCGCGCGGCGGTCGCGCAGGTGGCGGGCCGCGCGGAGCTCGAGGCGAGCGGCGGCGTGAGCCTGCAGACGCTGCGGGCGCTCGCGCAGACGGGGGTAGAATGGATCTCGATGGGCGCCCTGACCCACTCGGCGCCCGCCCTCGACCTGTCGCTGATCATGGAGGCACAGCCATGAACCTCCCGATGGCCCCTACCCTGCCGATGGCCCCGGGCTCGGCGGGCGCCCTGTCGCAGGCGGAGATCGCGGCGCTGCACGAGGAGGTGCGCGCGCTGGCGGCGGAGCGCCGCGCGGTGATCCTCGCGCACAACTACCAGGTGCCCGAGATCCAGGACGTCGCCGACTACGTCGGCGACTCGCTGGGCCTCTCGCGCAAGGCGGCCGCGGCGACGGACGCGGAGGTGATCGTGTTCTGCGGCGTGCACTTCATGGCCGAGACGGCGTCGATCCTGTGCCCGCAGAAGACGGTGCTGATCCCCGACCTGGACGCGGGCTGCTCGCTGGCGGACATCGATCGACTTCGACCAGCTGGCGGCGTGGAAGGCGCAGTACCCGGAGGGCGTGGTCGTGATGTACGTGAACACGACCGCCGAGGTCAAGGCGCTGACCGACTACTGCTGCACGTCGGCCAACGCGGTGGACGTGGTGCGCCACGTCTACGACAAGCACGGGCCCGACACGGAGATCCTGTTCGGCCCGGACATGTGGCTGGGCGCGTATGTGGAGAAGGAGCTCGGCAGGCGCATGCACGTGTGGGACGGCGAGTGCCACGTGCACGCGGGCATCCGCCCGGCGGACATCGAGGCCACGCGCGCGGCGCACCCGGGCGCCGACTTCCTCATCCACCCCGAGTGCGGCTGCACGACCAGCGTGATGGAGTTCGTCGCCGCGGGCGACGTGTCGGCGCAGGGCGTGCACATGCTCTCGACGGGCGGCATGATCAAGTACGCCCAGCATGCAGAGCAGGAGGCGGTCGAGGAGGCAGCCCACATGCGGGCGGACGCGGACGGCGCCGCCGGCGCGGGCGAGGGCGCAAACGCGGGCGATGCCGCAAGCGCGGACGCGGGTGGCGCATCGTGCCCGGTGCGGCATGAGGTGGTCGTTGCGACCGAGATCGGGATGCTCTACCCGCTGCGGATGGCGGCCCCGGACGTCGACTTCATCCCCGCCAACGCGGAGGCGTCGTGCAAGTACATGAAGATGATCACGCTGCCGAAGCTCCGCGACGCGCTGCGCGACATGAAGTTCGAGGTGCGCGTGCCCGAGGACATCGCCGCGAAGGCGCGCGTGCCGATCGACCGCATGGTCGCGCTCGGCTGAGATCGCCCGGGCCGCCGATCAGAGCCCGAGTTTGCGAACGCCTGCCTCGTTGAAGCCGAGGTGGTGACCGACCTCGTGACGCACCGTCTGGATGACGTGTTTGCGCAGGCGGTTGGGATCGTCCCCGAAGTCGCGCACGAGCGTGTCGCGAAAGATCAGGATCTCGTCCGGCAGGCCGCCGCCGCCGAAGTAAGGGGTACCACGCATCCTGGAGCCCACGTACATGCCGTACGCGTGATTCTCGGCGCCGCGATCGGAGACGACGATCGCCACGTGCTCCAGCGCTCGTTGGAACTCGATCGGGAGCTCGTCGAGCGCTGAGCTGACGAGTGCCTCGAATTGCTGCTCGCTGTAGTGTCGGGATCCGCTCATGGCTTCGTGGTCGCTCCACCCGCAGCGCATCAGCCGCCTCGTCGCCCTCAGAACTCCTTGGCCGTGTGCGGGCCGACGCACGCCACCGCGAGGCGGTCGGCGACGCCCGCGGCGATGTCCCTGACCTCGTCGTAGGTGACCGCGTCGAGCGCCGCGATCGCCGTGTCCGGGTCGATGTCCTCGCCGAAGACGATCTGCTGGTTGGCCGCGTGGCGGGCGACCGCGCCAGAGTTCTCGAACGCCAGCACCAGCCGGCCGGCCGCGTACGCGCGCGCCCGCGCGACCTCCTCCTCGGTGGGCCCGTCCGCGCGCAGCTCATCGACGATCTCGCGCATGCGCGTGTACGCCTCCACGCACTTCGCCGACTCCAGGCCCGAGCCCAGCTGCAGGATCGGCACGTCGGCGAACGCGTGGTTGATCGCGCTCACCGAGTAGCACAGCCCGCGCTTCTCGCGGATCTCATCGAACAGCCGCGAGCCCATCGAGCCGCCCAGCAGCGTCGAGTAGATCGACAGCGCCGCGCGTTCGCGCGGCTCGCCGACGGCGACATCCGGGCGGTAGATCATCCGCAGGTGCGACTGGTTGGTGTCGCGCTCCTCCACCAGCGTCTGCGGCGCGAACTCCGGCGCCGGCACGTACGGCTCGGGCTCGGGCAGCGACGGAAAGCGCGCGAAGCGCTCCTGCAGCTCCTGCTCGTCGGGCAGGTGCTCGAGGTTGCCCGCCAGGAACGCGCCGCCGCGCGCGCCCGCCCAGCGGCGCTCGCGAAACGCGACGATCCCCTCGCGCGTGAAGCTGCGCAGGTTCTCCTCCGGGCCGAGCACCGTGCGCCCGAGCGGGTGATCGCCGAACGCCGCGCGGTCGATCAGGTACTCCGCGACCATCGACGGCTGGTCATACGCGCGGTTGATCTCCTGGATCACCACGCCGCGCTCGCGGTCGAGCTCCTCCGCGTCCAGGCGCGGGCGCCCGACGAAGTCGCTCAGCAGGTCGATCGCCGGCCCCGCGCTCTCCGCGCGCACGGTGATGTGGAAGGCCACCAGGTCGTGGCTGGTGTACGCGTTCAGCACGCCGCCCAGCCGCTCGGCGGTCTCGTTGACGTCCCTGTAGGTCGGGTAGCTCTCGCCGCCCTTGAACACCAGGTGCTCGAGGAAGTGCGCCATGCCGTTCTCCTGCGGGCGCTCGTTGCGCGCGCCCGCGTCGAACGCCACCAGCACCGTCAGCGCGCGCGTGCCAGGCAGCTCGATGCGGTGTATCGGAAGCCCGTTGGCCGGGACCGTCGTCGTGCTCACTTTCGCCATGGCCCAACCCTAGAAGGTTCGGGGCCGGGCGGGCCGCGTCGCTACGCTTGGCGCGAGCCGATGTCCCGCTCTCCTCGACAGTCGCTGACCGCCGCGCTCGCGCTCGCGCTCCCGATTCTGCTGCTCCTCGCGGGGCTGTGGCTCGGCGGGCACCCCGAAGAGCTGCCCGGGTTCCTGCGCAGCGCGTTCGTCGCCAAAGGCCAGACGCAGGTCGTCGACGAAGCGATCCAGCGGATCGCCGACGACTACTACCGGCCGATCCCCACCGGCAAGCTCGACAGCGCTTCCATCTCGGGGCTCGTCGCGAGCCTCGGCGACCGCTTCTCCCACTACCTCGGACCCAGCGAATTCCGCGAATTCAGCTCGCCGCCGCACTTCACCGGCATTGGCGTCGCCGTCGCCACCCAGCTGCAGGCCAACCGCGGGCTGCTGATCCAGCGCGTGTTCAACTCCTCGCCCGCCGCCCGCGCGGGGCTCAAACCGGGAGACCTGGTGGTGGCGGTCAACGGACGCAAGCTCCAGGGCACCTCCCCCGAAACGGCCATCGCGCTGATCAAGGGGCTGCCCGGCACCGACGTCCAGCTCGGGATCGAACCGCCCTCCAGCGGGCGCGCGCGCCACGGCACGCTGCGCAACGTCAAGATCACGCGCGCGGTCGTCTCCGAGCCGGTCGTCGAAACCCTCACCAGCACCGTCCACGGCGTCAAGCTCGGCGTCGTCGCGCTCGCCAGCTTCAGCCCCGGCTCGCACGTGGAAGTGCGCGAAGCCGTCGAACACGAGCTGCACGCTGGCGCCCGCGGGCTGGTGTTCGACCTGCGCGGCAACGGCGGCGGGCTGGTTGCCGAAGCGCAGCTGATCGCCAGCATCTTCATCCCCAAGGGCGTCATCGTCACCACGCGCGGGCGCGCCGTGACCACGCAGGTGCTCGACGCCACCGGCGGCGCCATCTCCCCGTCGATCCCGATGGTCGTGCTCGTCGACTCCAACACCGCCTCATCCTCCGAGATCGTCACCGCCGCCCTGCAGGACCACCACCGGGCGACCGTCGTCGGCACCCACACGTTCGGCAAGGGCGTCTTCCAGGAGGAGCAGCCGCTGTCCAACGGCGGCGCGCTCGACATCACCGTCGGCGAGTACTTCACGCCCGACGGGCGCAACCTCGGCGGCGGCGGCATCAAGCAGGGCGCCGGCGTCGATCCCGAAGTGCCCGTGCCCAGCAAGCTCGTCGACACCGACCGGGGCCTGGACGTCGCGCTGAGCACGCTCGCCGCCAAAGTCAAGTGAGCTCCTCGGGCCCGCGCGGGAGCGGCGGGCGGCACGCGAGCGCCGCCACCTCCACCCGCGCCTCCTCCAGCGGCCCCGCGCCGGCGGGCGCGTTCGTGGCCGTGATCGAGCGCCGCGGGCGCTTCCTCACCGCCGAGCCGCTGTTCCCCCAGCGAGAGCGCGACGGCGCGCCGCCGCGCGTGTCCGGCACGCCCGCGCACGGTGGCGCACGGCACGCGCACGGAAACGCACGGCAGTCGCATCGAGGGCCGGCCGCGTCGCACGGGCGCGCCGCGCCCGCCCACGGGCGCACCGCGCGCGCCGCGCGCGTGACGCTCGGGCCCGCGCGCGGCGGCGGGGGCAGGGTGCACGCGGCGGCCGGCGACCTGGTGCTCGTGCAGAGCGACGCGCGCGGTCACGCCGCGCACGTCGTGCGCGTGCTCGGGCGCCCGGACGTCGCGCGCGACGTGATCGAGGCGCTGCTGCTCGACCGCGGCCTCGCGCGCGGCTTCGACCCCGCGCTCGAGAGCGAAGCGCGCGCCGCCGGCGAGCGCGTGTCGCGCGCGCCCGGCGAGCGGCGCGACCTGCGCGAGCTGCCCACGTTCACGATCGACCCCGCCAGCGCGCGCGACTTCGACGACGCCATCTCCGCCGAGCCGATCGACGGCGCCGACGGCGATGCCGGGGTGGGCGGGATCCGCGTGTGGGTGCACATCGCCGACGTCGCCGCGCACGTGCCCGAGGGCTCGCCGCTGGACCGCGAGGCGCGCAGGCGCTCCACCAGCGTGTACGCGCCCGGAGCCGTCGAGCCGATGCTCCCGCACGCGCTCTCCAGCGACGCCTGCTCGCTGATGCCCGGCGTCGATCGCGCGGCCGTCACCGTCGAGATGGAGCTGCACGGCGCGACGCTCACGCGCGCCGCCTTCCACCGCTCGCTGATCCGCTCGGACGCGCGCCTGGACTACGAGCAGGTGGACCGCATCTTCGCCGGCGCCGAGCCCGCCGCCGAGTCGTGGGGCGCGTCGCTGCGCGCCGCGCGCGAGGCCGCCGCCGCCCTGCAGCGCGAGCGCGAGCAGAGCGGCGCGCTCGTCGTCGAATCCGAGGAGCCCGAGTTCGCCTTCGACGAGCAGGGCAACGTGCTCGACGTGCTCGCGCGCACGCAGACCGAGTCCCACCGTCTGATCGAGCACCTGATGATCGCCGCCAACGAGGCCGTCGCCGAGCTGCTGCAGCGCCGCGGCGTGCCGTGCCTGTATCGCGTGCACGAGCGCCCCGACCCCGAGCGCGTGCAGCGGCTCGCCGACCAGCTCGCCACGCTCGACGTGCCCACGCCGCCGCTGCCCGAGCACATGTCCTCCACGCAGGCGGCAGAGCTGCTCGGCGAGATCTCCCGGCGCGTCGACGCGCACGTGCGCCGCAGCGGTCACGGGCGCCAGGCGCTCAGCTCGCTCGTGCTGCGCTCGCTCAAGCAGGCCTACTACTCGCCCAAGAACATCGGGCACGCCGGGCTGCACTCGACCGCCTACTGCCACTTCACCTCGCCCATCCGCCGCTACCCGGACATCGTCTGCCACCGCGCGCTGCTGTCCGCCATCGGCGGCGGCGAGGCCGCGCCGCGCGCCGGCGAGCTCGTCGAGCTGGGCGCGTGGACCTCCGAACGCGAGCGCGACGCCATGTTCATCGAGCGCGACTCAGACGACGTCGCGCGCTGCTTCGCGCTCGAGCGCCTGCTCTACGAGCAGGGCCATCAGCAGGTGTTCGCCGGCGAGATCACCGGGCTCGATCTCAGCCGGCGCGTTCATCGCCTTCGGCGCCGCCGCCGAATTCGAGGGCATGCTCCCCGTGCGGCTGCTGCGCATGCCCGCGCCCGCCGGAGACTCGCCCGCGCGCTCGCGCGAGGGCGAGCGTCCGCGCCGGGATGCAGGTCGTCAGCGCCGCGACGGCGCCCGCGACGGTGGTGGCGCGCCGGATGGCGGGCGCGAGTGGTGGGAGCTCAACGAGCAGGGCACCATCCTCCACGGCGAGCGCACCGGCGCCACGCTGCGCCTCGGCGACGCGCTCGACGTGCGCGTCGCGCGCGTGGACTCGATCCGCGGGCGCGTCGACCTGGAACCCGCCGCGTAACGGTCGCCGCGAACGCCGCAGCGGAGCCCGATAGGGCGGAGCCCATCAAAACGGATCGCCGTTCGACGGCGACCCCGCGTCCGACCATCTACGCTCGCCGGTATGGCAAAGGGCAAGGGCAAGCGCAAGGTGGGAGCGGGGGACGTCGCGTCCAACCGCTACGCCTCGCACCGATACGAGCTGATCGAGCGCATCGAGTGCGGCATCGTGCTCGAGGGGACCGAGGTCAAGGCGCTGCGCACCTCAGGCGCGCAGCTCAAGGACGGCTACGCCGCCATCCGCGACGGCGAGCTGTGGCTGCACTCCGTGCACATCCCCCCATACGGCCCCGCCTCGCGCGAAAACCACGAGCCCGAGCGCCCGCGCAAGCTGCTGCTGCACCGCCGCGAGCTCGACCGCATCGCCCAGCGCGTGCAGGAGCGCGGGCTCACGCTCGTGCCCACGCGCATCTACTTCTCCGGCTCGCACGCCAAGGTCGAGATCGCGCTCGCGCGCGGCAAGGACCTTTACGACAAGCGCCAGAGCATCCGCGAGCGCGAGACCAAGCGCGACATGGAACGCGGGCTGCGCGAAGCGCGGCGGTGAGGACTCGTACCGCGGCAGTGAGGACTCGTACTTATTGTCCTTTCGCGTAGGCCGATAGCCATCGTATATACGCGCATTGGCGGGCGCGGATCAGATCGAGCGGAAGCTGTGGCCGCCGTACACCAGGATGTGCGTCTCGTACATCCCGAACGCCAGCGCCGCGATCAGGCCGATGTACACCGCGCCCACCAGCATCCGGTGGCGCGGCGCCACGCGGTAGTACGCCGCCTGCTCCAGCGAGCGCGTTTTGCGCTGCTGCCAGCGCCGCCACGTCTCCATGCCGCCGAAGAGGATGATGATGAGCAGGATCGGGTTCGGGTACACGAACACCAGCGCCACCAGCCCGCCGAAGCCCAGGAACCACATCCACGGCGCCATCGCCGCCATCGCCCGGCCGCCGTCGAGCGGCACCACCGGCAGCAGGTTGAACAGGTTCAGCAGGAAGCCCACGTATGCCAGCGCCAGCAGGAACGAGCTGCCCGTGATCGCGCCCACGATCGCCACCGCCGCCGCCGCCAGGCTGCCCAGGATCGGGCCCGCAAGCCCCACGCGCGCCTCCGCCAGCGCGTTCTCGCCAAGCGACTTCGAGAAGATCGCCGCGCCCAGGAACGGGATGAACATCGGCGTGCTCGCCTTGATGCCCTCGCGGCGCAGCGCGATCACATGGCCCATCTCGTGCAGGAACATCAGCACCACGAACCCCGCCGCGAACTCCCAGCCCCAGAACAGGCTGTAAGCCGCCACCGACACCAGCGCCGTGCCCGACGTCGTCAGCAGCTTCAGCTTCGGCAGCAGCAGCACGAAGCCCTTGATCGCCGCGAAGAACTTCGCGATCGCCGCGCCGATCGCAGCGAGGATGCTGCTGATGCGCTTGCGCAGGCTGCGCACCGGGTGGGCGCGGCCGTCGTCCTCGCCGAGCGGGCGCGCCTCGCCGAACGGGTTCGCGCCGGCGTGCGGCGCCGGCGCCTGGCTTGGGTACGCGCCAGGGGAAACCTGCGCCACGGGGATCACTGGCGCGGGCGTCGAGAGGGAGAGCTCGTGGTTCTCCATGGCTCCATTGTCGCAGCACTTCTAAGCCTTCCCTAACGGGGGCGGCTTTTTTGCGGAGAATGCGGCATCAAACGTCCAGCGGGGTTGCAAGCCGGCGGGGCGCCAGCTACGTTGGATCCAGACGCGGAACCGAGCCGCAAAGAGCGAGGCCACTGAGGTGTGAGGCCGCGCCACCCACCAGGAAAGGCCCTCGGGCCGGACCCAGCGGGTTCCTCAAAGTGGCTTGGGACCGCGTCTCTTTTCGTCTGCGCCCGGGTGCGCCTGGCACATGCGCTTGGCGAGGTCACCGGATCTGCCGTCGGGGGGCCCAGCCGGCCCAGATCTGGAGCTGGCGCGCGGTACACTTGAGGGGTAGTACACCCTTGGGGACGACAGGCTTCGACGTGGTCGGCTCGTGGGGGTGGTGGCGAGTCGAGGTCCCGGGCGGCCTCGTAAAACACCCGGGAAAACCATAAGTGCGGACTCTCACGAGTACGCCCTCGCCGCTTAGTCAATAGCTAAGCCGTGAGGTTTCGGGCCCTGCCTGCCTGCCGCGGGGGTCACCCGGAATCAGAATGCAGGCTCACCCGGTGCGGTCCGCCTCCGCCAACCCGGGGAAATCTCAGGAGGCTGGTCCCCCACAACCCCGCCGGCGAGGCGAGTAGGGGATGAGATCAGAGCGCCGGCTACGCTCGTAGAAGCCATTCACACGCGATTACGGACGTGGGTTCGATTCCCACCGTCTCCACTCGTTTGACAGCAGGCACGGGTCTTGGCTCCGCGTTGCCAAGCGGAATTAGGAGTGGCGGCCCGTACGGACGAGATGTACAGGGCCTTTTACCGTCGTCGCTGGCCGTCGTCATAGCGGTGCGCCCGCTGAACCCGAGGTTGTCCACGACGGTCCTGGCCCCGAGTCGGCGGTCCCTCACATTCCGCTTGATGTCGCTCTGGTCTCGGCAAATGACGGACGCACAACGTGCGCAACGAGCTCGCCGTGATGCCAAGAACTTGCTCTGCCAAGCAGTTTCCGCCGAGCCTTTCACACCTGTCGAACCCGCCGTCTCCACTGCTCACCCTTTTTCGGCTGAGCCGGGCCGTCCGCGCCGAGGTCGGCGAAACGGCCGGTGCGCTCGGGGCCCGCGCATCGCACGGAGCCCCGGGCGCAGCAAGACTCGCGGGTACTCAATGTGCGGCTTGGCTGAGAAACGTGAACCCGTTCTCGACCCTGGTGCCGGACGTTGAATAGACCGTGACGACCGTCTTTCGAGTGTTGGCCTGGCAGGACGGGACGGCGTCAGCCATCACGGCCTGCCCTTCGTCGCGAGGCGTGACGACGGTGTCGGCCGAGTGAGCGATCGTCGAACAGATCGGCAGCCCGGTGAGGCTGACCACGTATTCGCCCGTGCTCGGGTTCGTGACCGTGAAGCCTTCCCCGTTGACTATTGACCCGTTAGCCGCGACCACCCCCAGCAAGTCGGAGACGCCGTTTTCGCCTTTGGGCCCTTCTTTGCCTTCGGGCCCCTGGGGCCCTTCTTTGCCTTCGGGCCCCTGGGGGCCTTCCGTGCCCTGCGGCCCTTCTTTGCCTTCCGCCCCTAGTTCGGTCAGCGTGTAGTGGGCTGGACAGGTGCCGCCTTTCGGTGTCTTTATGGCTGCGTTTTCTTTCGTCGGCACGCAAACTTTCGTGCCGCCGGCCGCGAACACCGTGCCCACCGTCAGCACGAGGGCGACCATCACCGTGACTACGAGAACGATCCGCTTCATCCCGACTCCCCTCCCGTGGCGCGGCGCCTCCTGCGTCGCGCCTGTCGTGTGCACCCTAGCCGGAACGGCCTCCCGGCGACCACCGACGAGATATCCGCGGCCGCCGCGTTCCTGTTCGGATGGCGCCTTCATGACCGGCAGCGACCTACTCGTCGACGGCGGTGTCGTAACCGGGATTCGGGCTGGCCGCATCCACGTTTCTCTTGGCTGGGGCTGCGTCCCGACGGGCAGCCTCGATCAACGCCCGCCGCAAAGCCTCAACCCGTTGTCGAGTGTTTGGTCTTCGTCCACTAGGGTCCACTGATCGGACGTTGCGCAAACCCCTCGCTCTGACCGGGCTACGCTTGGCTCATCGGGTCCGCCCTCACGACTACGGGATGTTCGTCATACGCGATATATTGAACGTATGACGATGCTGAGCTTCCGGGTACGGGACGATGAGGCGGCTGAGATCCAACGCTGGGCCGAGGCGTTGGGCGTGGACCGTTCAGAGATACTGCGCGACGCCATGCACCGGCACCTCGCTGCGTTGAACAGCGAGCACGAAGCTGACGCGTGGGCGCAAACGCCGTTGACTGCGGCAGAGACGTCGCTGTCGGAGATCGCCGATTGGGGGCCCTCCGAGGACTGGGCTGATTGGCGAGATGCAGCGGGGTGAGATCTGGTTTGCGGCGACTCCTGGCGGGGATCGTCCGGTCCTGATCCTCACGCGCGATCTGGTCGCCGACCGGATCGGCTCGCTCGTCGTTGCGGCGCTCACGCGAACGCAGCGGGGATTGGTATCCGAGCTCGAGCTTACGCCGTCTGAGGATGGCGTCCCGTCGGATTGCGTGGTGAACTTCGACAACCTGCACACCCTCCCGCGCGAGACGTTCCGGCGCCGCGTCGTCACGCTCTCCTCGTCGCGTATGGCTCAGGCATGCCGGACATTGCGCGACGCGACTGGCTGCTGAGCGCCGACGGGACCGAACCCTCCTTGTAGCTCGACCAAGGCTCTGCGCTTACTTGGAGACGCGAAACCGGAGGATGGTGACGCTTTGCGACCGCGTGGCGCTGACTGGTTCCAGGTCGATCCGGGGGAGGCTCGGCGGTGAGAATCGGATGCCGTCGCCGAGCAGTACCGGCAGTACGTACACGAGGATCTCGTCGACAAGGCCCCGCACTGGGCCGCCACGTCGGCGCCGAGGATCTCCACGTTCTTGCCGCCCGCGGCGCTGCGCGCTGTGGCGACCGCTTCTCCGACGTCGCCGGCGAGGTACGTGACGCCCGGATTCGGTGGCTCGGGTGGCCGATGGGTGAGTACGAACACGGGTCCCGAAAAGGGGTAGTCGACGCTGCCCGGCTTCTCGGCCTCCATCCTTTCTCCGACGTCGGAGGTCCGCCGGCCGACGAGCATGGCGCCGGTGGCCGCCGCGATCTCGTGGAGCTCGTCCGGGCCCACGAAGTCGGCGAGCTGGCGACCAGCGCCCCTGTCCATCACATGGCCGGCAGCGGCGATGAAGCCGTGAAGCGACATGCACCTGTTCACGACGACCTTCCCATGTCCGGTGCTCGTATCGCTCACCCTGGTCCTCCGAAGACCTTGGGATGGTCTCGTGATCCCGCCGGTCGTGGCAATCGCCGTCGTGGGAAGATAGCGCCATGCAACGCGTGCTCGGAATCGGTGGGTACTTCATCAGGGCCGTCGACCCCGCAGACCTGAACGCGTGGTACCGCGATTGCCTCGGTTTGGACGCCGATGAGAACGGCCTGTGGCATCAGGAAGCCGGGCCGACGGTGTTCGCGGCGTTCGAGTCCGAGACCGACTACTTCGGGCCCCGCGCCCAGCAGACCATGCTATGACCGCGTAGCCACGCACGGCCCGCCGCAACGCCTCGACCCGGGTGGGACGTGCTTCGCGGAAGCCGGCGTGATCCTCCTATTTGAAGGGGACGGTGACTGGGCCGGGTAGAGGCCGGTAGACGGCGAAGAAGTCACGATCGTCGGGGACGAGGTAGCGATCGGCCGACTGGTTCGGCTGGGGCTCGACCATCCTCGGGACGAGCCCGTGGTCGTGGGTGTAGGTGATCAGCGTGTGCCAATCGGGGTTGATGTCGAACTCCATCGCGCGCACCGCGCCGATGTGCTGGAGGATCTTCGCGAGGGAGATCACCGTCTGGCCTTCGGCAGCGACGAAGATCAGGTTGCCGTGGCGATCGATGCCGACGCCGGTGCGCCACACGCGCGTTACGCCGCCGAGCGTGAACCCCCATTGCGGGCTGTTGGGGTTGTCGTTCAACGCGGGGTTCAGGCGCCCGTTCCAGACGATCGGCGCAAGGCTCTGGCGCGCCCACGCGACGTCCGGTCCCGCGTTCGCGCCGCCGTTCCACTTGACGATCGCGACGAGACCGTCGCGATAGCCGACGAGCGTGGCTTTGCCGTCCTTGAGCGGCTCGTTGACCCGGCCGTTGTCGGTCGAGCCGTTTTCGCCGTCTTCGTAGGTGAAGCCGCCGTTGAAGGTTGCGAGCAGCCGCCAGCGCTGGCCGTAGGGCACCATCATTGGCCCGCGCACGGCCGCGTTCGGCGGCTCGTAGCGGCCCGGGTAGTAGGCGATCGCGGTGCGTGTGTGGTCGAACCAGGCCACGTAGGCGAGCAGCTCCGGATATTCGGCTTCGGGGCGGAAGGTCGTCACCAGCACCGGTGGGCCGCCGTCGACAGGCGGCACTGCCGGTTGCCAGATCCCTTCCCCGGGCAGCGGATGCGCGAACACCGGCTTGATCGGCGGCGGCCAGGCCGCGGTCTGTTTGCTGCGCGGCTGGCTCAGCCCGACCGCCGGCAGGCGCTTCGGCGCCGGTCCGCCCTTCTTCGGCGCGTTCGCCGTGTAGTAGATGTGCTCGATGTCGTCGACGATCGTGTTCCCGAAGGGCACCTCGGCTCTCACCCACTCGACGCTGCGGGCGCTGAACGACATGCTCGTCGGTTTCAGCATCCAGATCGCGTAGGAGGTGGCCGCCCAGGCGAGCAGGCCGAGCAAAGGGCTCACGATCAAGAGGAGCCGGCGTCGTCGCCTGCGCTTGGCCGCAGCCTTGCTCCGCTGCTCGCGGCGCGCCGCGAGCCACGCGGGCGACGCCGAGACAGGCTTGGAGTCGGGTGCATCCGGCGAATCGCTCCCACCAGGACCGGAACCAGATCGCCGCAGACCGTCCAACCGATGACATCCCCAGGCTCGACCGAGCAGGACACGAACGCAATCGATGGTACGCCGTTCGCCGAGCGCCACGCGCCCTCTCCTGGCGATCCACAGGTAGCGTCTGGCGCGATCCGGTCAGGGTTCGTCGATGATTCCGTAGCCGACGCCGACCTGCATTTCGACGCCTGCAATTTCCAGAAGGACAGGCGTCGCAAGCGAGCGGCTGGCCCGCGACGTGCGCGACCGGCTCCAAGCCCGGACTTAGCGGAGCCCGTGGGGGCGCGCTCGGTCCCCGCGGGCGCGCCGTACGCCCGCGGGGACCGATGTGTCCCCATAGGGCGGCCCTCCCCCGAAGGCCGCGCCTGTCCCCAAGTCGCTACCAGCTCGAGCTTTCAGCTCCGGAGCACCCCGTCTTCACGATCGGGCTCTCGCATGTGCGGGCGATCGTGCCGTCGGCGGACCTCGAGATCGTCAGCTCGTCGCCGTTCGTGGCGGTCGCGGTTATTGAGTATTCGCTTTCCCCGGGCGTCGCGCTGCTCAGGTAGGCGTGCTGCTTGCTCGCCGCGATCGCGATCGTCGGCTCCTCGGCCGCCAGGTCGGTCGTCGTGACGTCCGCGTAGCTGCCTGCGTGATCGAGCGCGATCGTCTCCGCCGTGGTCTGTGCATTGCGCGCCAGTTCCTTGGCCTGCACGTCGGTCGCCTTCGCCGTCGTGCTCAGAAACAACGGGATCGCGATCGCGGCCAGGATGCCCACGATCAGCACCACCGCCAGCAGTTCGGGGAGCGAAAAGCCGTCGCTCGCGCTCGCGCGCCGGGCGAGGCGGCGCCAGCCGCGGGCGCGTGCCCGCTCTGCGTCGGCGGCGGTCTGCTGCGACGGGTGAAGCGCTGCCAGCATCACATCGGCCTCCTTGCTCGGCTGGCAGTCGGGCTGTCTCGGCGAGACCCCTTACTTTGCGACCCCGCCTCACGACGGGTTTGCCCCTTCAGACCTGTTGATCGGCGCCCAGTGTGCGGATCCCGTTCGCCGGATGGAAGCGAAACTCGCTCCACGGCGATTTTCTGGACGAATGTATGAGAGCAGCGCCGCGCAGCTCCGCTGGCGCTGCCGCTCAGTTGATGTGGCTCGCGACCTCGTGGAACGTCGCTTCCCCAGACCCTTCCTGGGTGTCGACGTTCGTCTGGCCCGGCGACAGCGGCAGGTAGACCGGGAACGGCGCCCCGAGGAAGGCGTTGACGAACAATTCCCCCAGCCCGCCCAGCGCCTGGCAGGCGGGCGGCCCCGAGACGCTGATCGTCACATGGTTGTCGCTGCTCGCCAGTTTCAGCAGGAATCCGGTTTCCATGACCTGGCCGGTGATGTTGAAGTGAAAGGACGAGCCGGACAGGGTCCCCGTGCCGACCTGCGTGCCGTCTTCGTAGCACGGGCCCGTCTCGCTGGAGATTTCTCCCGGCCAGCCGCCGCCCACGCCGGAAGCGTCCTGAATCGTCCCGGCCTTGCGGTTCACCGTGAAGGCGGCGGGGCCCCAGGTCATCGCGGGGCCGTTCGAGCCTGTGACGGAGACCGACAGCGACCATTCTTCGCAGCCGCTGGGAGCGCTGCCTCTGCCCTGTTCGGCGGCCGCTTCGAGGAGCCCTTTCACGGTTTCGACGTCGCCCGCGTTGTCGGCGCCGAGGAGCATCGCCACGGTCAGGGCGCGCATGACGCACGGCGCATCGTCTGCGGTGACCGAGCAGGCCCCCAGCTTCTCGCTCGCATTCAGCGCTTCCCTGGCCGCCGTGCGTGCGCGTCCCATCGCTTCATCGGCGATTCCTTCGCTACCCAGCCATTGGGCCGCCGCCGCGACGCTGATCCAGTCGCCGGCCGACTGTGCGCCGCCCGCGCCTTCCTTGACCCATTCCGCGAAGTCGTCCCGCGCCGCGTCGATCGCTTCCTGAGCGCCAAGTTCGTCGCCCACCAGCTGTGCCGCCGCGGCGGCGGCGAGATCGTCGGCCACGCCGTCGACGTCGTGCAGGCTCACGTGCGCGGTGCCGTCGAACGAGCACCCGCTAGCGGCGCGCGCACGCGGGGTGCTCGAGGCCCTGTGGGCTCGTTTGCGGTGGCGCGATCCGTTGGCAGGTCCACGCGGGGACCCGCGGAGCCCGGCAAGCAGCTGCGCCAAGAGCCGGCGTGCGCGGGTGCGCTGACCGTGGCGGTACAGCGAGGCGATGCGCGCCGCCGTGGCACGAACGGAGGCGCGGGCGTCGCCCTGGCATGCCCCCTTGGCGGTGCTCGCCGCTTCGGCCAGCTGGAGCTTGACGATCGACGGCGCCGATCCAGTCACCGAGCCGGCGCTCGGCGCGCCGTCGGCGCCCGAGACGTTCAGCGCCAGCTTCACCTTCCCCGCGGAGCAGTTGCGCAGCACCGCGCCGGTGGGCGAGGCTGAGGCCACGCTCGCAGAGCTGAGCGCCGCGAGCGCGCAGAGAACCGTGGTTGGCGTGGTGCGTATGCGCATTGCATCGTCCTGGTGCGCTCGCGTCGACCGGCCTTGCTCGCCAGCGCGCGGGAGCTGGGTATCGCGCTTCCATATCGGCCGAGACGACCTCGCTCTTTAGACGCATGCCGGCCCGCGGGCGGCCACCGGGGCGCTACCGGCCGGTGTAGGAGAACAGCGCCTTCGACGGCGCGTCGCCGCTGCCCGTGAAGTAGCTCTCCACGGTCGCGACCGTCACCGGGACCTTCGTTCCCGCGCTGCCCGGCGGCGAGACCGCGTCGACTGCGGTCGTCGAGCCGCACGCGAGCAGCGCTTCGATCGCGTTGAACGACTCAGCTTCGCGATTGCCGAATGCGACCGCCAGCGGGCAGCCGAGGCTCTCCCCGTGCACCAGCACCTTCGTGGCGCCCGCCGCCGGGCCTGAGCGCGGCGCCAGCGACACGACTTCCGGCTGGCCGGGCGGGTACAGGAACAGCAGGTCCGCCTTGGAGGTGGCGCTGCAGCCGGTCACCGTGCACGCCCGCACGTTCGCGAGCGCCGGGTTCTGCGAGACGGTCTGCGTGCTCAGCTTCGTGTTGCCGGTGGCGGTCACCGTGTAGTTGGTCCCTTCCGAGGGCGGGCTCTGGCTGTCGTCGAAGCGCACGAGCGTGACCTGTCCGAGCATGCCCTTGCCCGCGATCGCGATCGGCGTGCCGCCCGTGTCGGGCGCACCGCTGATCCCTTCCAGCCTGACGGCGCTGGCGGTGCTTTCGACGCCCGCAACCTGCGGCACGCCCGCGTACCGCACCGCCGCCTGCGCCGATTCGCCCGCGAGCGTGCGCACGGACAGCGGCACGCTCTTCACGCCGACGGACGCTTCTGCGGCGGATTCGGCGATCGCCGGCGCTTCGATCTGGATCTCTGTGCCGCTTATGAAGGCGATCGTCTGGTCGAGCGAGCCCAGTTCCATCACCTCTTCAAGCCCAGGCGAGTCGAAGTCCGCGTAGTCGAGCATCGCGCGGTTCAGCCCGCCGCCGTGGATCGTGACGAACGTCCCGCCCGTCTCGCTGGCGAGGCTGGCGGCGCCCTGCGACGTCGAGATCGAGGCAATCGTCGGCGGCGGGGCGTAGTCGTACTCGCTTGGAGCGGGGTAGACCTCGCAGCCGCACCCGGGCGGCGCCTCCAGCGCGCCGTCCTGTTCGAACGTCGGCGCGCCCTCGAACGGCGGCAGGATCTTCCCGGTGGCGCTGGGGCCCGCGGCATCGCGGACGACCACCTGAGCCTGGCAGAGGTCGTTGGCGGCGCTCTCGCCGGCGTAGACGCCGGTCGAAGGGAGTGGCGCGCACGCGGTGTGCGAGGAGTACGGGGGAGGGGTGACGAGGATCTGCGAGTCGCTCAGCACCTCGAAGCTTGTCGCCTTCACGCCGCCGAAGCTCACTTCGCTCGCGCCCGTGAAGTCCGAGCCGAGGATCGTCACCGGCGCCGGCGCGCTCTCGCTGCCGCCGTATGGCGTGATGCCGGTCACGCTCGGGATCGCGCCCGTCTTGCTCGTATCGACGTACTCGAACGTCGAGGCCGGGCCGGGGACGCTCGAGCGGTCGTCGCTGAGCGTCACGACGACGTCCGCCGGGCCCGCGCCGTCCTGGGGTGCCGGCGCCCCGGCCGGCAGCGTGTCGCGGGCGGGTGGCAGCGTGATCGTCAGCGACGTCGGGCCGAGTACGTGGATCGCGCCCGGGGCGACGTGCCACACGCCGACCTGGACGCCCGCCACGTCAGGGGCGCCGGCGCTCTCGAAGCCCGTGCCGGTGACCTCCACGCTCTCTCCGCCCGCCGTCGTCCCCGAACTCGGCGACAGCGCCGTCACCGCCGGCCCGCCCGCGTGCGCGGCGTAGCTGCACAGGTAGTACGCGAGCCCCGCGGAGCCCCCGGGGCCGGTCATTCGCGGCGAGCCGAGCCCCGAGGCCAGGTCGTACCCGGGTCTCGCCGCGAACACCTGCCCGTCGTCGAGGCCGTACTGGTCGTTGTCGCCTTCGGTGACGTCGTTGAACGAGGCCGCGTACGCGGCCGGTTCCGAGGCGATCGCATACAGCAGCGGGCTCACGAAGCCGACGCCTGCAGCGGTGGCCGGATCGGACCTGCACGTGGATGAGGCGTCGGCGAGCGCGAGCATCCCCGCCCATATCGGGGTCGCGGAGGACGTGCCGCCCGAGGTCACCCAGCCGTCCGGGGCCAGTTCTTCGCCTTCGCCCCGGTACTCCTCGCTGTACACGGTGACCGCGCCGGTGAACTCGTCGGCCTGTGCGGACACGTCCGGCTCCAGACGGCAGGGGGTGCCGGCTTGCGCTCCGGGCAGCGTGTCCTCGCAGAAGCCGGTCGGGTAGCCAAAGCGTTTCTCGACGCTGGCCGCGGCCGTGTAGTCGGCGCCGCCCGGCAGCGCGATGCCGGGCACGGCCGCGTCGCGCTGCCAGCTTGGCATCGCGAACGACTGCGAGATCCCGCCGCCGCCCGCGCCGCCTTCCGGGCCGTCGTTCCAGACGTGCTCCAGCACCGGCTGGGTGGCGTCGGTGATCGTCGTGCCGCCCACGCCCAGCACGTACGGCTGGCTGGCGATTTCCCCCGCCGAGATCGGGTTCTGGCCCGGCTGCGGCGAGGTTTCGCGGTGGGCTTCTTCGCAGCTGTCGCTGCCGTTGTCGCCGGCCGCGCCGAGGAACGTCTGACCCTGTGCGGCGGCCTGCTGGAAGAGGAAGTCCAGGGCCTGCTGCGTGCCGGGCTGGCCGGCCTCCTCCTCCTGCTCGCACGGCTGCCCGTAGCTGGAGGTGACGATCTGGTCGCGGTCTTCGTCGACCATCGCCGCGATCTGCGCGACTTCACCGCCGGGCGTTTCCGGGTTCTCGTAGACGTCGATGTCGGCGCCGGGCGCCACCGCGGAGACGTCCTCGACGTCCAGCAGCGCCTCGCCGTCGGAGCCCGGGCCCTGTGGGATCCCGCCTTCCAGCGAGACGATGTGCAGGCGGGCCTGCATCGCGGCGGCCGCCGTCGCGCCGAAGTAGCAGCTGTCGAAGTGCTCGACGTCGGATGCCAGGAACGGTTCCTCCTCGAACACGCCGATGTGCACGCCCGCGCCGGTGTCGCCTGCCGCGTAGAGGCCGAATGCACCGTACGCGTTGGCGATCTGATCGTCGGTCAGGCCGCCGAGCGCGCCGGCGGCGCCGCGGGCGGCGCGGCAGGCGTCGGGGGATCCCGGAGGATGGGCGAACGTCGCCGCCTTGGCCGCGGGGAAGCGGCCCGCCTCCGATGCGGTGCGGTGGACGCGCAGCGGGTGCGCGCGCGGGAGATGGTCGAGCCCGAGGACCGTCGCGACGGCTCCCGCGATCGAGCTCGGCAGCGCCGGCGCCGAGGTGCTCGCGCGGGCGCGCCCGCCGTCCGCCAGGCGGTAGCTGTGCAGAGAGGTGGCGAACGCGCTCGAAACGCGCGCCGAGGAGCCGGAGAAGGGAACGATCAGACCGTCGCCGCTGATCGCGCCGACCCGCAGCCCGTCGCTCTCGAGCCTGCGCCCTCACCGCCGCGAGCGTGCTCGCGGTCGGCCCGAAGCGGGCGGCGAACTCGCCCTTGCGCAGGTAGCGACCGAACAGCGGCGAGCGTCTGTCGGTCGCCTCGGCGATGAAGCCTTCGAGCGCCCGTGGGTCGCGCGGGCGCACGACCAGCGCGCCCGAGACAGTGCTCGACGCGGGCGCCGGACCGAGGTCGACCGTGCCGGCGGGCAGCCGCGGCACGGCGCCGATGCGCACCAGGCCGCCCTGGCCGGCGGCGCTCGACACCGCGATCGCGACCGGCATCGCCAGCGCGAGCAACAGCAACGCGATGCCCGCAAGCCGGCGGCCCGCCCTCTCGTGCTCGTTGCGTCCCTCCATGACGACCTCCGGGCTGCGCCCCCTGCCCTGCAGCGGGGCTGGCCGCCCTTAGGGATAACAGACGTCGTACGCCGGCGTGGCGCCCCTTGTGCGAACATATGTTCGTATGGGCTCGGGTGGATCGATCGACGTTGCGCACCGGAGTCCACATCTCGCCAGCCCTGCAGACAATCGTCGGGCGGTCAGCCAAGTGGCGGATGTCCAGCGGCCACTCGTCCAGATGTCGGATGGACATCGGTCGCATTCCTCTCTTCCGGCGGCAAGAGTGGGGCGATGAGCACGATGGAGGACTACAAGGCCGAGCTCGCCAGCTTTCTCGAGGGCTTCGGCGCCAACGTTCGCCGCGTGCGGACCGCCAAGCGCCCGCCCTGCTCTCAGGAACGGCTGTGTCACATCACCCGCCTGCACCGCACGGAGATCGGCAAAATCGAGCAGGGGGTCGTGGAGCCGCGGCTGACGACCGTGTACATCCTCGCCGACGGTCTCGGCGTGACCGTCGACGATCTGCTCGGCGGCCTGTGGGTGCCCACCGAGCGGCGACCCTCGCCGCACACCGCGCCCTGGTCCTAGACAGTCGCGACGGCGCTCGACGTCGGCAGGGTCGAGCTGTGCGCCGCCGTCGAAGGCTGGCCGTCGTCGCCAGCGGTCAGTGGTAGGGGAACGCCGCGCGGATCTCGTGGGTGTCCAGGCCGGTGGCTCCCGTCGGGCCATCGGCTGTGAGCTCGATCTCGTATCGCCCCGGTGTCGGCGGCGCCTCCGGAAGACGGCCAGCCGCGAGCGCTTGCAGCAGCGCCAGCGGGTCGACGTCGAACGTGGCGATGCGCGTCCTGTCGTCGGTGAGCGTCGCGGTCACCGCCTGCTCGAAGCGGAGCACTTCGAGCAGGTGCGGAACGGCGAGGTCGAGGCTCTCAAGGTGAGCGGCGAAGGCTTCTGCCTCGACCGACGCGAACAGCTGCGGCGGGTTCGCCGCCCAGTGACTGCGAAGGATCGTGCGAAACGCGTCGGTGCCGAGCGTGAGCATGAGCAGGCGCGAGGTCAGGCGCAGGACGCCGACGACCATCGAGGCGCGGAATTCGTGCACGAGCCCCTCCATCAGGCGCACGCCACGGTCCTCAGACAGCGCTGATGCCTCCTCGCCGGTGGGCCTGCGGCCGATCACCAGTTCGCCCAGCGCGCGCTCCCACGCGGCGGGCGGGAGCGCGTCCACCGGGTGCTCGCTTCGCGGCGCCGTCGCGACCGGTGTCGGCATCCGGCGAACACTGCTCGACGCGCGCAGCTCCCAGAGCTCGCGCAGGCGCTCGATCTGCGTGCGAACGAGCTCCGGCCCGACGACGGGCACGAAGGAGGGGAAGATCTCGAAGACGATCGCCGCGAGGTTTGGAAGTCGCGGCATCAGCGTTTCGCAGAGCCCGAACAGGGCGTCGGGGATCGCACCCGAGTGGGCGTCGAGCCAGAAGCCATCCAGCTCCATCCCGCCGGCCAGGTGCATCTCCCAGACACGGTCCAGCGGGATTTCGGCGAGGAACTGATCGACCGGCTGGCGGCCGTTCAGCGCGTTGGTGAAGATGTTGTGCATATCGAGCAACAGGCCGCAGTCGGCGCTCTGCACCACCTCGGCTACGAATGCGCCGTCCGGCAGCTCGTCGCTGCGCGTGCGCAGGTAGTTGACGCCGGTCTCGACCGCGATGGGTACGCCGAGGCCCTGTTGGAGCTTGTCGATTGAGGCGGTCACCGCACCAACCCCGGCGGGCGTCTGGCGGGGCGGCAGGAAGAACCCGGTCGCGAACTCGGGCGTCTGGTTGTAGCTCAGGTGATCGCTGACCCACGGCGCGTCGAAGCGCTCGAGCATCTCCCGCAACAGGCGCAACTGCTCGGGGTCGGGCGCCATCGTCCCGCCCACGGGCGTGCCGACGCTGTGGATCAGCTTGCGGCCGGGCAGCTCTTCGAGGTGCGCGAGCACCTCCTCGCGCACGCGGAGGTGAGGCGGCCCGTCGGGGAGCCTCGTCCACAGCGTCTGGGGCTCGATCTCGACGACGTCGAACAGCTGCGGGCTGCCCTCGAGCAGCGGCTCGACCGCACCCGAATATGTGATGCCGACACCGAGCCCCGTGCGACTGGACCCGCTAACCCCGCACCTCCTGCTCGCTGATCGCCAGCATCGCGCTCTCCTGGCGGAAGGTGATGTCGAAGCCCGAGCAGCATGTGACACAGCCGAGCCTGCCGACCGTGATCGCAAGCGCTCGCTTGAGCATCTCGATGTCGTGGGTGACGCTGTCGGGTACGAGCACATCCACGCTCCTGGCGGCCGCGGACGCCTCGATCCACGGGCTGGGCTCCGGCTCCAGTCCCTGATCGCCGAGCGTGTATTCGGTCGCGGTTCTCAGGTACAGGGGGTCGCGTCCCGAGTGACAGGCGGGACAGCCCATGCGCCCGGCGAGGTCGACCAGGGTCTCCTGGAGTCCGTCGAGATCGTTCGCCACGCGTGCCGGAATGGTGAGGCGCACAGGCCCCGCCTCCCGTCGTGACTCGGTCAGCTCAGGCATGCTGCTCCTCTCGTCGATGGTTACCGCTTCTTGACGCGGTTCGGCTCTTCGCAGGCTACCGGATGCGCGACGCTCACGCATGGCTGGAATTTGGGCGGCT
Source organism: uncultured Solirubrobacteraceae bacterium (assembly GCA_963756205.1). GTDB lineage: Bacteria > Actinomycetota > Thermoleophilia > Solirubrobacterales > Solirubrobacteraceae > Palsa-744. The sequence goes on along the minus strand of CAVWMU010000002.1, from coordinate 156,323 downwards.
GCGAACGCTCAGGTGAAGCTCGTGTGCCTCCTACGCGCGCGCTCCGCGCATCACAGCGCGTGCCCCAGCCGCCAGCCCAGCGAGGGGCCCGACACCGAGCCGGCGGCCACGGCCGTCGTGGAGACGACGCTCGCGCCGCCGACGGTCACCGTGGCCATCGGCTCGCCGGCCCGCACCTGCGTGACGGGCGGGCCAAGAGCGACGGTGACGGGCAGTTCGAGCCCGCCCCAGCCGAGCTGCCGCAGCGCGCCGGCGGTCCTCGCCGTGGTCCGGCCGCCGTCGGCGCCGCTCGCGCTCAGCACGCGCGTGCCCGCAGGCAGCACGGTGGCCACGCGCAGCGAAGCCGCGACGGAGTCGCCCAGGCGCCGGGCACTCGCGAGCGCCGCTTCGATCAGCGAGCCGTCGCGCTGGCCGAGCACGACGCCGAGCACCGTCACGCGCCGGCCGCCGACGGCGAGGTGCTTCGCGAACATGAAGCAGCCGCCGGCGGCGCGGTCAGAGCCCGTCTTCACGCCGACATATCCATCATGTCCGAGCAGCGTGTCGAAGTTGGCGATGCTGCCCGCCACCGGCACGTCGGCCTCGGATTGAGCGACGATCGCCGCGAACGCGGGCGCGCTCATGGCCGCGCGCGCGAGCTTCAGCTGGTCGACGGCGGTGGAGACGGTCGAGTCCTCGAAGCCGCTCGGGTCGGTGTAGGTGGTCGAGACCATGTGGAGCCTGCGGGCGGTGGCGTTCATGCGGGCGACGAACGTCGCGAGCGTGCCCGCGTCGTGGACGGCGAGCAGCGCCGCGACGTTGTTGGCGGAGGGCAGCAGCAGCGCCTGCAGCGCCTGGCGCTCGCTGAGCCGCTCGCCGGCGCGCACGGGCACCACCGACTGCAGCAGCCCGGCGCGCAGTTCCTCTTCGGTGACCTCCGCGGGCGTGATCGTGATCGTGAACCCTTCGCTGCCGGGAGCCAGCGGATGCTCGAGCAGTGTCAGGTAGGCGGTCATCACCTTGGCGACGCTCGCGATCGGGACCGGCGTCAGCGGTCCCGAGCTCGCGATCGGGCTGAGTCCCGGCACCTGCACCGCCGCCTCGCCCACGCTCGGCCACGCGAGCACGGGCATGCTGCCGGGAAAGCGCACCGAGGAGGCGAGCGTGCGCCGGATGCTGAGCGCCGGTGGGGCCTCGGTGGCGACCCGTACGGTGACGAGCACCGCCAGCAGCACGAGCGCGAGCGCCACGAGGGTCTGCCATCGCGACCGAGATCGGTGCGTGAGCACTGGTCGTCGGCCCGCTGCCACAGCTCTCAGAAGCTAGCGCAGGCGCAGGCGGCCGGCGCCGGCAACTGCGATCATGGCCGGCGTGGCCCGCCTGCCCGCACTCGACCCCGCCGACGCCGAGCCCGCGGTGCGCGCGGCGCTCGAGCGCCTGCCGCCGCTGGCGATCTTCGCGACGGTCGCAAACGCCCAGGGCGCGTTCGTCAACTGGCTGCGCTTCGGCGGCGACTGCCTGGACGGGCGCTGGTTCGATCCGGTGCTGCGCGAGCTGGCGATCCTGCACGTGGCGCGGCTGACGCCCGGCGCGCAATACGAGTGGGTCCAGCACGTGCCGATCCTGCTCGCCGTCGGCGGCACGCCCGAGCAGGTGGCGGCGCTCGAGGCGGGCGACCTTGAGGCGCAGGCGCTCGGCGAGGACGGCCGGCTGGTGGTGCGCTTCACCGGCCAGGTGGTGCGCGACGCGACCCCCGACGAGGCGACGTTCGCGGCGATGAGCGCGCGCTTCACACCTGCCGAGATCACGCAGCTGCTGCTCGTGATCGGCCAGTACATGATGGTCGCGCGCGTGATGGCCACGGCGCAGCTGGAGGTCGACGCGGTGCTCGGCGCGGACGTTCTGGCGGGCGTCGAGCGGGCCGAGCAGGCGCGCCGGCGTCAGCGCGGCTGAGCGGCGCCCGCGGTGGCGCGCGTGCGGGCGCGGATCACCTCGGCGACGGCGGCGGGGTCGTCGTAGAAGGGCACGTGCCCGGCGCCGAGCGTCACGTGCGTCGCCCACGGCAGCACCGCGCGGGCGCGCGGCGCCTGCAGGCGGTAGGGCAGCAGGCGGTCGCGCCGGCCCCACGCGATCGTCACGGGCGTGCTGCGCAGCTGCTCGGGACGCTGGAAGCGGTACTGGCGGAAGGCGTCGAGCGCGGGGGCGAACGCGGGCGAGGCCCACGCGTCCCTGAGCGTCGCGACCGCCTCCTCGGCGGGCAGGCGCGCGGGGTAGCCGAACGTCTGCGAGAACAGCGCGATGCGCCCGCGGCGCGTGCGCGCGAGCGCCTCCACGGCCGGGCGCGCCACGGCGGGCGTCTGCGCGAGCGCGCGCAGCGAGAGCTGGCAGAAGCGCAGCTCGGCCGGCGTCCAGAAGCCCGCGGGGGAGAACGCGCACACCGAGCGCACCGCGCGGCCGCGCGCGAGCTCGAGCGCGATCGCGCCGCCCATCGAGTTGCCGGCGACATGCGGGCGCTCGAGGCCGAGCTCGGCGAAGAACCACTCGAACGCGTCCGCGTACGCGGGGATCGTCGGCTCGATGCCCTTCGACAGCGCCGCCGAGCGCCCGAAGCCGGGCGAGTCGCAGGCGATCACGTCGAACTCGTCGACGAGCCGCTCGATCACGGGCGCCCACGCCTGCCAGTGGTGCCCGACGCCGTGCAGCAGCACGAGCGGCGGGCCCTCGCCCTCACGGTGATAGTTGATCGTGTGGCTCATCTCAGGCTCCAGTAGAGGCTGAGGCTTGTCCGGTGAGTGGGTGGGATCGAATCAGATCGGCGCCGCGCTCGGCGATCATGATCGTCGGCGCGTTGGTGTTGCCGCCGGTGATCGTGGGCATGATCGAGGCGTCGATCACGCGCAGGCCCTGCAGGCCGTGGACCCGCAGCTGCGAGTCGACCACCGCCTCGGGGTGCGTGTCGCTCATGCGGGCGGTGCCGACGGGGTGGTAGATGAGCATCAGGCGCCGGCGCAGGTCGGCCTCGAGCTCGGAATGCTCGACGCTGTCCGCGCCGGGCTTGAGCTCCTTCACGACGAGCTCCTTCAGCGGCGTCTGCGCGGCGATCTCGCGCGCGAGGCGCACGCCGGCGATCAGCGACTCGACGTCGTCGGGCTCCGACAGCGCGTTGGTGAGGATCCGCGGCTTGGCGATGGGGTCGGCGGAGCGCAGCCACACCCGCCCGCGCGCCTGCGGGGAGACGAGCACCGGCGCGATCACCATGCAGTGGCCGTCGTAGGTCTCGGCGCCGTGGTCTTCGTAGTAGGCGGCGCCCATGTGGAACTGGATGTCCGCGGCGGGCAGGCCGCCGCGCGTGCGCGTGAAGGCGACGACCTCCGCGACGGTCGAGCTGAGCTTGCCGGATCTGCGCAGCAGCCACTCGGCCAGCGGCTTGGGCTTGTCGGCGCCGTACAGCGTCTGCTGGTCTGAGACCTCCCAGAGGACCGTCAGGAACGGGTGGTCCTGGAGGTTGCGACCGACGCCGGGCAGCTCGTGGCGGACCTCGACGCCGGCGGCACGCAGCTCATCGCCCGCGCCGATGCCCGACAGCAGCAGCAGCTGCGGCGAGCCGATGGCGCCGGCGGAGAGAATCACCTCGCGCTCGGCGCGCACGATCTCCACGCCGCCGCGGCCACGGCGCAGGCGCACGCCGGCGGCGCGCTCGCCCTCCAGCTCGACGCCGAGCACGGTGGCGTTGGTGCGCACCTCGAGGTTCGGGCGGGTGAGCGCCGGGCGCAGGTAGCCGTCGGCGGCGCTGAAGCGGGCGCCGTTCTTCTGCGTCACCTGGAACATCGAGGCGCCGTCCTGCTCGGGGCCGTTGTAGTCGGCGATGCGCGGGATGCCGGCGGCCTCGCTGGCGGCGAGCAGGCGTGCGCTCAGGGGCCGCGGCGAGCGCTGCTCGGCAACGTGCAGCGGCCCGCCGGCGCCGTGGAACTCGGAGGGGCCGCGGACGTTGTCCTCGGCCTTGATGAAGTACGGCAGCACGTCCGCGTAGCCCCAGCCGGGAGCGCCCTGCGCCTCCCAGCCGTCGTAGTCCAGCGGCCGGCCGCGCACGTAGAGCATCGCGTTCATCGAGCTGCAGCCGCCGAGCGCCCTGCCGCGTGGCATGTACAGCGAGCGCCCGTCGACGTGCGGCTCGGGCTCGGTGGCGAAGTCCCAGTCGAGCTTGGTGTGGAACTGCTGGGGGAACGCCGCCGGGATCTTGATCTTCAGCGAGCGGTCCCTGCCGCCAGCCTCGAGCAGCAGCACCCGCACCGCGGGGTCCTCGGAGAGCCGGTTGGCAAGAACGCAGCCGGCGGAGCCGGCTCCGACGATTATGTAGTCGTACATGGGCTCGCCATCTCTCATCGCACCCTAGGCACTCACGACGGCCGCCGGCTTTGGCAGCGGCGCGAAACGGTACTCGGCGGCGTCCAGCCGGCCGGTCCGCTGCACGTACTCGCGCATGTAGCCGGGCCAGTTGGCCACGATCCTCCCGCTCTGATCGCGGTACCACGAGTCGCACTGCGTCCACGCGGTGCCGGCGAAGCGCGCCTGCAGCGCGCGATCGCTCGCGGCCTCGACCTCGGCACGCACCTCGATCGTGCCGGCGTGGCGGTCGCGCAGCTGCTGCAGGGCCTGACGGATGTATTCGGCCTGCGCCTCCAGGTAGACGATGATCGAGCCGCCCGACGTGTTGGTGTTGGGCCCGTACATCAGGAACATGTTGGGGAAGCCCGGCACGCACATGCCGAGGTGCGCGTGCGCGCCTCCCGACCAGTACTCGTGCAGGTCCAGGCCGGCGGCGCCGGCGATTCGCATCGGGAACATGAAGTCGTTGGTCCTGAAGCCCGTCGCCCAGATCACGCAGTCGAGCTCGTGCTCGCGCCCGTCGGCGGTGAGGACGCCGGCCGGGGTCATGCGCTCGATCGCGTCGGTGACGAGCTCGACGTTGGGCCGCGCGAGCGCGGGCAGGTAGTGGGAGCTGAAGAGGATGCGCTTGCAGCCGAACGTGTAGTCCGGCCACGCCTTGGCGCGCAGCGCCGGGTCCTTCAGCTGCGAGCGCATGAACGCGGCCGAGCGAGCAGCCGCCAGGCGCCCGACGGTTGCCGGGTGGCGGATCGCGAGCGTGAGCGACTCCGTGTACTCGAACATGAAGCGCCGGCGCAGCGTCTGCAGGCCGGGGACGCGTGCGATCACCGTCCTGACGGCGGCGTTGTAGCGGCGGTTGTGGCGCGGCAGGAACCAGTTGCCGGTGCGCTGGAAGACGCTCATGTGCTTGACCACGGGCGCGATCTCCGGCACGAACTGCACGGCGCTCGCGCCGGTGCCGACAACCGCCACGCGCTTGCCCGCGAGCGGGTAGTCGTGGTCCCATTCGGCCGAGTGGAAGCTGTGGCCGGCGAAGCTCTCGGCGCCGTCGATGTTCGGCGTGTGGGGCTGGTCGAGCTGCCCGGTGGCGATGATCAGGGCGTCCGCCTCGTGGACGGCGCCGCTCGCGGTCTCGACGCTCCAGCGGCAGCGCGCCACGTCCCACGCGCAGGCGGTGACCGTGGTGCCCGTCCGCACCAGGCGATCGATCCCGTGCGCGCGCGCGACGTCGTGCAGGTAGGCGTGGATCTCCGCCTGCGTGGAGCACAGCCGCGACCAGTCGCGCCGCTGCGCGTAGGAGAACGAGTACAGGTGGCTCGGCACGTCGCAAGCGGCTCCCGGATAGCTGTTGTAGAACCAGGTGCCGCCCAGGTCGGGGGCCTTCTCGAGGATCGCGACGTCGGTGATCCCGTGCCGGCGCAGCTCGATCGCGGCGGCGATGCCGCCGAAGCCCGCGCCCACGATCAGGACCTCGAGGCTGCGGCTCGAGGACGGCTGCGGACGCACGGCTGCGCTTGACATGGGCTCCTCCTAAACGCTCTCGGCTGTAGTTGTCAACCTTATGCCCTCGAGCCACGTGGCGGCGGCCGGCAGCTCCCGCGGATCGATGTGGTGGCCGGCCTCGGACTCGTGGTAGTCGACTGCCATCCCCGCGTCGCGCAGGCGCTCGGCGGCCGCTCGCGCGAACTCGACGTCGATCACCTCATCGCGCCGCCCGTGCGCGATGAAGACCCGCACCGCGGCGCGCGAGGCGAGGTCGGGCTGCCAGTGCTCGACCGTCGGCATGAAGCCCGAGAAGGCGAGGATCCCGCACGGCGCCGGGCGCCCTGCGCCGAGGCCCATCGCGTAGCTCATGACCGCGCCCATCGAGAAGCCGCCGAGCACGGTCTGCGCGGGTGCGATCCCCGTCTGGCGCCACAGCTCGTCGTGGAGCTCGCCGAGCTGGCGCGCGGCGGCCTCGAAGGTGTCGGGGTCGGGGTAGCCGACGCGCGGCACCGTGTACCAGTGGTAGCCGCTCGAGCCGGGGAGTGTCAGCGGCGCGCGCGGCGTGACCACGTGCAGCCGGCGGGTCGGGTCGAGCACGTCGGCGAGCGTCAGCAGGTCGTGCTCGTCGGCGCCGCGCCCGTGGTGGAGGATCAGCAGCCCCTCCGGCTCGCCCGCGGCGGGCCGCTCGCGGAAGTGCAGCGCGCTCACCCGGCGCTCGCCTCCGGCTCTCGGGGTATGTATGGCGCGAGCTCGCGCCGCGCGATCGACAGCTTGTGGACCTCGTCGGGGCCGTCGGCCAGGCGCAGCGTGCGCAGGTGCGCGTAGGCGGCGGCGAGCGAGAAGTCGTCGGTGACGCCGGCGCCGCCGTGGACCTGGATCGCGCGGTCGAGGACCCTCAGCGCGACGTTCGGCGCGGCGACCTTGATCGCGGAGATCTCGATGCGCGCGTGGCGGTTGCCGACGGTGTCCATCAGCCACGCCGCCTTCAGCGTCGAGCAGGCGCGCCATCTCGATCTCGATGCGCGACTCGGCGATCCAGTCCTGGACGTTGCCGCGCATCGCCAGCGGCTGGCCGAACGTCACGCGCGAGACCGCGCGGCGCGCACATCGCCTCGAGCGCCCGCTCGGCGGCGCCGATCGCGCGCATGCAGTGGTGGATGCGCCCCGGGCCGAGGCGCGCCTGGGCGATCATGAAGCCGTCGCCCTCGTCGGCGATCAGGTTCGACGCCGGCACGCGCACGTTCTCGAAGTCGACTTCCGCGTGGCCCTCCTGGTCTGTCGTAGCCGAACACCGGCAGGTTGCGCATCACCGTCACGCCGGGCGTGTCGGTCGGCACGAGGATCATGCTCTGCTGCTGTGTACGTCGCGGCGTCCGGCTGCGTCTTGCCCATCACGATCATGATCCGGCAGTGGGGGTGCAGCGCCCCCGAGGTCCACCACTTGCGGCCGTTGAGCACGTACTCGTCGCCGTCGCGCTCGATCCGCATCGCGATGTTGGTCGCGTCCGAGCTGGCGACGTCGGGCTCGGTCATCGCGAACGCGGAGCGGATCTCGCCGTCGAGCAGCGGCCGCAGCCAGCGATCCTTCTGCTCCGGCGTGGCGAACTGGTGCAGCACCTCCATGTTGCCGGTGTCGGGCGCCGAGCAGTTGCACGCCTCGGAGGCGATGTGCGAGCGCCCGAGGATCTCCGCCAGCGGCGCGTAGTCGGCGTTCGAGAGCCCCGCGCCGTGGTTCGGGATCGGGCAGGAACATGTTCCACAGCCCCGCCTCGCGCGCCCTGACCTTCAGCTCCTCCATGATCGCCGGCTGGTGGTGGGGGTCGCCCGACTCGTGCCGCTGGCGCTCGTACACCTCCTCCGCCGGGTAGACGTGCTCGTCCATGAACGCCGTGAGGCGCTCCTTGAATTCGCGACAGCGCTGGCTGGGCTCGAAATCCATCGGTCCTCCCTCGGTGACGGCAGTGGCCTAGGATCATCGCCGATGAGCCGAGACGGCGCCAGCGAACGCGCGGGAGGGGATGGCGCCGAGCAGGCGCAGCAGGGCGCGAGCTACCGCGCCGCGGGCGTCGACTACGACGCGCTCGACGCCGGCAAGCGCCTGGCGATGGCCAAGGCGCTGTCGACCTCGCCGCTGCTGGCGGCGCGGGGCGGGCGCGCGCTGGACGCCTCGCGCGGCGAGCCCGCGTTCGCGTTCGAGCTCGGCGGGCAGACGTTCGCGTTCGTGGTCGAGGGGCTCGGCACGAAGTCGATGATCGCGCGCCAGGTGCTCGAAGGCCAGGGGATCGACCGCTTCGCGGCCGTCGCCTACGACACGGTCGCGGCGATCCTCAACGACCTGTGCTGCGTCGGCGCGCTGCCGCTGGTGGTCAACGCGTACTTCGCGACCGGCGCCTCGGAGTGGTACCTGCAGCGCGAGCGCTCCGTGTCGCTGCTCGAGGGCTGGCGCCGCGCATGCGCGGACGCAGGCTGCGTGTGGGGCGGGGGGGAGTCGCCGTCGCTGCCGGGGCTGCTGGCCGAGGAGGACATCGAGCTGGCGGGCGCCGCCGTCGGCGCGGTTCCGGATGGGCGCGCGGCGATCCTCGGCGAGCGCCTGGCGCCGGGCGATGAGATCGTGCTCGTGGCCTCCAGCGGGCTGCACGCCAACGGCGCCTCGCTCGCGCGGCTGGTGGCCGGACGGCTGCCGGACGGCTACGCGACCGCGCTGCCGCCGCCGAGAGCGCACCAGCCGACGCGGCTGCCACCACGTTCGGCGAGGCGCTGCTCGAGCCGTCGGTCATGTACGTGCCGCTGATCGCGGCGCTGCTGGCGGCGGACGTCGAGCTGACGTATCTCAGCCACGTGACCGGCCACGGCCTGCTCAAGCTGATGCGCCCGACCAGGGAGCTCAGCTACCGCATCGAGCGCCTGCCGAGGTGCCGCCGGTGCTGAGCTTCCTCGTCGAGCAGGCGGGCATGGATGCGCACGCGGCGTACTCGACCTTCAACATGGGCGCGGGCTTTGCCGTCTACTGCGCGTCAGGGGTGTGGCGGGAGGATCGTGGAGGTCGCACGCGACCTCGGTCTGCGCGCGCTGCTCGCGGGGCGCGTGGAGGCGGGGCCCAGGCAGGTGCTGCTGGAGCCCGTCGGCGTCCGCTTCGCGGGCGAGCGGCTCGAGCTGTCGGCCGCGCCTCCAGCTTGAACAGGTCGAGCGAGACGGATAAGGTTTGCGCCAGAAACTCGCCACCGTTCCCCTGCGAGTAGCAGGGGATCTCGATGTCGCCGGACCGGCATGGCTCCGGAGCTACCCGGATCGAGGCGGACCTGTCCATCACATAGAGGGAGATAAACCTGATGCGCAGAGCATCCACCTGTCTTGCCGTCCTGGGCCTGGCGCTGCTGGCCCTGCCGGGCGTCGCCTCGGCCGTGCCGACGGTCAAGTTCAAAGCAGAGGCCGTGCCGATCCCCGGCTTCAAGGGCACCGGCAACATCGTCGGCGCCGGCGCGGCCGTACAGACCGAATACACGATCGAAGGCAACGAATACTGCGGCTCGCCGCCGCCGATCATCGGCATCAACTTCTACCTGCCGAAGGGCGTGGTGCTGCATCCGAGCGGCTTCCCCACGTGCAGCCAGACGGTCGTCGAACAGCAGGGCCCGATCGGATGCTCGAAAGCCTCGCAGGCGGGGCCCGTCGGCACCGCGCTCGGGTACGTGACGCTCGGCGGCGAACGCGTCGAAGAGACGACCGAAATCTTTTCCTTCTACAAGACCGGCGGTGGCTTCATCTTCTTCACGAAGGGCTCTGATCCGGTGTCGCTGGAAATCCTCTCGCCCGGCCACTACAAGAACTACGTCGGTGGCGCGGGCTTCGGCCCTGAGCTCGAAGTCAAGGTGCCGGAGATCGCGAGCGTGCCGGGCGCGCCATACGCATCGGTCAAGACGATCAAAGTCAAGGCCGGCTCCGCATACAAGTCGCACGGCAAGACGATCTACTACGGCCGTCTCCCGAAGACGTGCAAAGGCGGCCTCAAGGTCAAGACGGAAGTGATCTTCGCGGAAAACGGGGAAGAATCCGAAGCCGGTTACCGTGCCCGCGGAATACACCGCGCCGTGCCCGAGGAAGTAGGCGCAGCGGGAGGGTTTGCACGGTCGAGGGCGTAAGCTCGACACAAGCAGGCTGGAGGGGCGGCCCCATCGAAGACGGTGGGGTCGCCCGCGTCGCTGTAAACGCAAGGAAGGATCGGGTTGAGGAAGGAGATCTCGGGGTGGAGGAGACGATGGCGGCCGCGGGTTGTGGGCGCCGCTGCGCTCGCGCTCGTCGTGGCGCTCGCGACCGCCGCCGGCGGCTCCAACGGCGGCTACACCGTGCGCGCGATCTTCGACGACGCCGGCAACGTGATCCCGGGCGAGGAAGTCAAGATCGACGGCGTCAAGGTCGGCACGGTCGCGTCGGTCACGCCCACGCCGCAGGCCAAGGCGGCGGTCGTGCTCAGCATCGAAAACCCCGGCTTCCAGGACTTCCGCGCCGACGCCAGCTGCAGGATCCGCCCGCAGTCGCTGATCGGCGAGAAGTACGTCGACTGCCTGCCGACGCAGCCGCGCGTGGAAGGCGCGCCGCTGCCGCCGCCGCTGAAGCGGATCCCGCCGGGCCAGGAAGGCGCGGGCGAGCTACCTGCTGCCGGTCACCAACACGCACAGCCCGGTCGACGTCGACCTGCTCAGCGACATCCACGCGCCTGCCCGAACGCGAGCGCTTCACGATCATCCTCAACGAACTCGGCGCGGGCCTCGCCGGGCGCGGCAGGACCTCAACGAAGTCATCACGCCGCGCCAACCCGGCGCTGCAGGAACTCGAAAAGGTGCTCTCGATCCTCGCCGAACGAGAACAACGTGCTGAGCGACCTCGCGGTCGAATCCGACCGCGGCGCTCGCGCCGCTTGCGGCCGATCCGCGGCCAGCTCGCCGACTTCATCGCCAGAGCAAGACGGTCGCGCAGGCGAGCGCCGCGACCGGCGCGGATCGCTCGCCCAGAACCTCGCGCTGTTCCCGGCGTTCCTCGAACAGCTCGGCCCGGCTATGGAACGGCTCGGGCGCTTCGCCGAACAGACGATCGCCGACGTTCACCGACCTCGGCATCGCGGCGCCGGGGATCGACAAGACGTTCGAGAGCCTGCCCGCGTTCTCGAAGTCCTCAGAAGCCTTCTTCAAGACCTCGGCCAGACCGCGAAGGTCTCGGGCCCCGCGCTGAGCGGCACGCGAACCGCTGCTCAAACGCTGCAAGGGCTTCGGCAAGCGCCGCCGTGCCGTTCGCCGAGCAACCTCTCCGAGCTGCTCGACGAGCCTGCGCGAAACCGGCGGTCTCGAGCGGATGCTCGACTTCATCTTCCTCGGCGCCGGCTCCGCCAACGGCTATGACGCGCTCGGCCACTTCCTGCGCGCGGAGGGCGTGGCAACGGTTGCCTGACCTACGCAGTCACACCCTCCACGGATGCCGGCTGCAGGCGCAAGCTGTTCAATCCAGCCGCCGGCTCAAGGCGGCACGGCAAGCGCGTCCTCCGCCTCGTCCGGCGCGATCGCCACGAGCACGACGAGCCTGTTGATGGCGGCGCACGCTCGCCGTGCTCGAAGGCGCCACGCCCGCGCAGGCGGTGGCGGAGTACCCGGGACCGACGCTACCGCCGGCGAAGCCTCCGCGCCGGATCTCGCGGCCGCCGCGGCAGCGACCGCCACGCCGGTCGGCGGCTCGACGGCGGGCACGACCGTCTACACGCCCCCGAGCGAAGGCTCCGAAGCCGGCGGCATGCTGCTCAACTACCTGCTCGGGAACGAATGACGCCATGATCCGGCGAGCCCTGCCAACGCGCCTGCTGCTCCCCGTCCTCGCCCTCGGCGCGCTGGCGCTGGGCGCTCCCGCTGCGAGCCTCGCGGGCGAACCCGGCGCGACGACCACCCCCTCGAGCACGCCCGGCGAAGGGAGCGTCGGCTCGATGCCTACGCCCGCAGCTCCCGCGACGCCCACGAGCGGCGGCGAACCGGCCGCGAGCGAAGCGCCACCGGCCGAAGAACCGGCGCCGCCGCAGGTGCAGTCCCAGCATCGGCAGAGCACCAGCCCCGGCGGCTCGAGTGGCAGGGGCGGCGTGACCAGCAGCTCGACCGGCGCGCACGGCGGCGAAGGCACGGCCACGAGCGAAGGCTCGTCTGCGAACGGCGTGCGCGCCAGGCGGCGGGCGCCGTCGCCGACCACGCTGACCCCGTCGCTGCCGTTCTCGCTGCAGTCCGGGATCGGCGGCGTACCGGGCTTCTTCATCGAAAGCTTCCAGATCCCGCCGTTCCTGCTGCCGATCTTCCAGGCGGCGGGCACGGCCTACGGGATCCCGTGGCAGGTGCTCGCGGCGATCAACGAGGTCGAGACCGACTACGGGCGCGACCTGAGCATCTCCAGTGCGGGCGCCGAGGGCTGGATGCAGTTCCTGCCCTCGGAGTGGGCGCAGTACGGGGTCGACGCCAACGGCGACGGCTGCGAAGGACCCGTACAACCCGGCCGACGCGATCTTCGCCGCCGCGCGGTACCTGCGCGCCGCCGGCGGCAACACCAACATCAAGGCCGCGATCTACTCCTACAACCACTCGCCAGGCGTACGTCGAATCGGTGATGCTGCGCGCCCAGCTGCTCGAGCGGCACGCCCTCCGAACTGCTCGGCGCGATCACCGGCCTGACCGAGGCACGCTTCCCGGTGCACGCCGCATCGCACTACAGCGACGGCTTCCCGACCGTCTCCGCCGGCTCGGGCGTGCCGCGGACGCTCGTCGGCACGACGATCTACTCGCAGGCGGGGGCGCCCGTGATCGCCGTCGCAGGACGGAGAAGTCGTGCAGATCGGCGACTCGCCGACGCTCGGGACACTACCTCGCGCTGCGCGACGCCTACGGCAACACCTACGTATACGCGCAGCTCGGCGAAGTCGCGCCGGTGTATCCGGTGCTCGAGCCGCACGTGCACTCCACGCCCAGCCGCCGGATCACGCACGCGGGCGCCAGCGCGGAACGGGTGCCCGGAGGTCCGGCGACGGCCGGCGCCCAGCCGCGCTCGCCGCTGAGCGAGGGCGCCGCCATCTCGGGGCTCGCGCTCGGCGCCACGGCCGCGCTCGAAACGCCCGCCAGCGCTCCCGCGCCCACGTCCTCGCCCGCGACGCACGTGCCCGCGCCGCCCTCCTCGCCGACGCACGTGCAGGTCTTCACCGAAGGCGCCAACGACGTCTACCTGCATCCCGCTGGCGCCCGGCGTGCAGGTGATCGCCGGGACCGTCCTCGGCCACGTCGGCGAGCGAAGGCTCGCCGCACATCCTCTTCCAGATCCGCCCCGCCGGCGTGGGCGCGCCGCTGATCGACCCCAAGCCGATCCTCGACGGCTGGGTGGCGCTCGAAGACACCTCGATCTTCAGGGCCAGGGGCGAGAACCCGTTCCTCGCGACCTCGCCGACGGTCGGCCAGGCGCTGCTGGAGTCAAAGCAGCAGCTCGCGCAGCAGGTGCTGGCACGACGACGGCATCCGCCTCGGCGCCTGCGCGCGCCAGGACGTGCAGGCCGGGCAGGGTCGACCAGCGCGTGCTCGCGATGCTCGAGTACCTGTCCGTCTCGGGCCTGCGAGCCGACCGTCTCCGGGCTGCCGTGCACCGGCTCGACGCCCGCGGCCGCCGCGGCCTACGCCCCGGCGAGCGCCAGCAGCGAGGCGCTGGACATCACCGCCGTCAACGGCGTCCCGATCGCCGGCCATCAGGGGCCCGGCTCGATCGCCGATGAGACCGTGCGCAGGCTGCTGATGCTGCAGGGCCTGTCCAGGCCGCAGCGAATCGTCAGCCTGATGAGCTACCCGGGCGCCGCCGCCGCGCTCGCCAGCCCGAGCGCGACGCGGCGCGATCCACGTCGCCTTCGCGGCGCTCGGCGCGCAGGGCGCGCGCGGCGCCGCGCTTCGGACTCGGGGCTCACGCCGAACGAGTGGATCGAGCTGATCGACAGGCTCGGTGAGATCCCCGACCCGACGGTCGGCAGCGGGCACTCGAACGCGGCGATCCCCGACGGCGCCGGCGCCGCGAGCGCAGGGGAAGGAGAAGCCGGTGGCAACGACTAGCCCCCCCGGCCCGCCGGCGGCTCCGCCACCCCCGGGCGCGCCGGTACCGGCGCCGCACGTGCGCGCCCCGCGCACGGGCCAGGCCCGCATCGCCGCAGTGGGCGCGCTCGCGCTCGTCGTGCTGATCGTCGCCTACCTCGTGTTCGCCCCCTGGGGCGGCGCCAGCTACAAGCTGGAATTCGCCGAAGCCGACCAGCTCGTCCGGGGCGATCAGGTGCAGGTCGGCGGCGTGCCGGTCGGCAGCGTCACGAACATCGAACTGACCGCCCGACTTCAAGGCGGTCATCACGATCCACGTCGACTCCTCGCTGACCCCGCTGCACCAGGGCACGTCGCGCAATGCGGGTGCCCTCGCTGACGAGCGTCGCCAACCGCTACATCGCGCTGACGCTCGGGCCCAACAACAACCCCGCCTACGCGTCCGGCGCGACGCTGCCGGCAAGCGCCACGCGCGAAGTCACCGATCTCGACGAGCTGTTCAACACGCTCAACGCGAAGACGCGCAAGGGCCTGCAGGGGTTCATCCAGGGGACCGCCGAACAGTACGTGGGGCAGGGCAAGAACCTGCGGCACCTCGCGTCGAATACTTCGCTCCCGCGCTCAGTGCCACCGACCCACTTCTTCTCCGAGCTCAGCCGCGACCAGCCGGTCCTCACGAGCTTCCTCGTCGAAACGGCCAAGGCCGTGACGACGATCGGCGCGCGCCAGGAATCGCTCGCGGACCTGGTCGAAAACGCAGAACACGACCTTCCAGGCGATCGGCTCCGAGCAGAGCGAGCTCGCGCGCGGGCTGAAACAGCTGCCGGTGGCGCTGCGCCAGGGCAACCGCACGTTCGCCGAACTCCCGGCGACGTTCGACGCGCTGAGCGAGCTCGTCAAGGAATCCCGCCCGACGACGAGGTCGCTGGACACGCTGCTCGAACGCCTGCGCCCGCTGCTGACGCACGGCCACGCCGGTGGTCGCCAACTTCAGCCAGACGTTCAGCCGCCCCGGCGCGGACAACGACCTCACCGACCTCGTGCGGGCGCTTCCCGGCCTCGCCCAGGCAGCTGACGACCGCCTCGCCGATCAGCGTCACCGCGCTGCAGGAATCGGTGCCGATCACGGCCGTGTTCGGCCCCTACGCCCCGGATCTCGCGGGCACGCTGCGCACCTTCGGCGCAGGCCGCCGGCTACTGGGACGCCGACGGCCACTACGTGCACGTCACCGGCGTGTTCCCCGACTTCAAGCTCGGCGAAAAAGACACGCTCACCCCGGCGGCAAGCCCGGCGGCGGCGCTCGAAGGCCTGAAGACCGGGCAGCTGCGGCGCTGCCCCGGCGCGGCGACCCAGCCGGCCGCCGACGGCTCCTCGCCGTTCGCGGACGGCGAACTGCTCAGCTGCGACCCGACGGAGACGCCCTGATGAACCGGCGCCGCAACTCCCTGGCCGCAGCCCGCTGCTGATCGGCGCGATCACGACGCTGATCGTCGTCGTGGCTGTGTTCCTCTCCTACAACGCCAACAACGGCCTGCCGTTCGTGCCGACGTACGACATCAAGGTCGAACTGCCCGAGGCCTCCGGCCTGCAGACCTCCAACCAGGTGCGGATCGCGGGCACGCGGGTCGGGATCATCGGCTCGCTTTCGGCTCACGAGAACCCGCGCACCGGCCGTCTCACCGCGATCGCGACGCTCAAGCTCGAAAAGAAAGTGCAGCCACTGCCGGCCGACACGCATGCGGTCGTGCAGTCGGTCTCGGCGATCGGGCTGAAGTACCTCGAACTGGAAGAGGGCAGCTCGCGTCAGACGCTGAAGCCCGACGCAGACGATCCCGATCGCGCAGACGCGCGAACCGGTGGACATCGAAGAGCTCTTCAACATGTTCAAGAAGCCAAGACACGGACGGCGATCAAAATCAACACGAACAACTTCGGCGACGGCCTCGCCGGCCGCGGGCTCGGGCTGAACGAACGCGATCCACGAACTGCGCCCGCTCGTGACGAACGCGGTGCCCGTGCTGCACAACCTCGCGCACGCCGGCAGACGGGCTGCACCAGCTGTTCGTCGCGCTCGACCGCGCGGCTTCGCAGACGTGCCCCGGTCGCCGAACAGAAGCCGCGCTGTTCAGCGACCTCGACACCTTCTTCGCGGCCTGGGCAAGCGTTGCGCCGTCGATCGAAGCGGCCATCGGGGTGGTCCGGCATCGCTGGAACAGGCGACGTACTCGCTCCCTCACGAGGCGCGCTTCTCGACAACTTCGCCGAGTTCATGCGCCTGCTGCGCCCGAGCGCGAGCGCGCTGCGCACGGTCGCGCCGCAGCTCGGGCACGCCTTCAGCGTCGGCGCCGTCAACCTCGCCGCGGCCACCGCGCTGAACACGCGCCTGGCCGAATCCGCGCAGGCGCTGCAGGAATTCGCGACCAACCCGATCGTCCCGCTCGCGCTTCGAAGACTTCGCGCAGACGCTCGAACTCGGCAACCCGCTGCTCGCCGGGATCGCGCCCGAGCAGATCGAACTGCAACTACTGTGACGCTCGCGTTCCGCAACCTCGCGAGCCTCGAGTCCGAGAGCATCGGCGTGGGCACGCTCGCGCGCGCGGGCACCGGTGCTCGCGCCCGCCGGGCCCAACAACGAGGGCCTTCCCGGCCTCGACGCTCGCCAACGGACCGGCCATCGAACGGCCGGCCAAGGGCAGCACGTCGATCGTCCACAACAACCACCTGCACGTCAACCCATACCCGAACGTCACCGGTCCCGGCCAGCGCGCGTGTGCGAAGCGGGCAACGAGGAGATACGTGGCCGGCCATTCCGTGACCGGCAACCTGGCCCGAGCCACGTCGGCAACAACTCACGAATTCACCACGTCGCGAATACAGCCTGTACGGCGAAAGCGAAAAGTACCCGGAAGCGACGCTCAAGGCGCTCGGCATCGCCACACCGGCCCCCAAAGCGAAGGCCGAAGAGCAAGGCCAAGTCCAAAGGGAAGAAGAAATGAGCGCGCCGCGCTGGTGGCGCCGCCAGGACCGCGTCCCGGTCGTCGAGCTGCAGCGCTCCAACCCCGTGCGTGCCGGGCTCGTCGCTGATCGTGATCGTGGTGATCGCGGTGTACTTCGGCTTCACCAAGCACATCCCGTTCAAGCACGGCTTCCGCCTGAAGGCCGAGTTCGCGACGGCCGTCAACATCCACCCGAAATCGCCGGTGCGCATCGCCGGCGTGCAACGTCGGCAAGGTCAGCTCGATCCAGCGCGAAGGCAACATCGGGCCTCGTGACGATGGAAATCTAAACGGCGCGGGCCTGCCGATCCACTCCGACGCGACGGTGAAGATCCGCCCGCGCCTGTTCCTGGAAGGCAACTGGTTCGTCGAACTGCAGCCCGGCAGCCCCTCCGCGCCGAGCGTCTCCTCCGGCTACACGATCCCGATCACGCAGACCTCCGACCCGGTCCAGCTCGACCAGGTGCTCGACGCGCTCAACACCGACACGCGCGCCAACCTGCAGACCTTCCTGATCGAACTACGGCGACGGCGCTCACGCGCAAGCCGGACGCGCCGGAAAACGCCGAACAGGAACCCGGACGTGCGCGGGCTGAACGCGGCGCAGGCGCTCAACAAGACCTACTACGCGCGGCCCGGAGTCGCTGCGCGGCGCGCGCGATCGTAAACGCAGGCGCTCGGCGGCACCGAAGCAGCACGACCTCTCCAAGACTGATCGCCTGCATCGGCAAAGTGACGCGCCGCGCTGAACGTCCACGAACAGGACCTGAGCGAACTGTTCGCCAACTTCAACACGTTCTTCGCCGCGCTTGCCCCGCAGTCGCGGGCCTGAAGACGCCGCGTCGCCGAGCTGCCCGAGCACGCTGAGCAACGTCACGCGGGTCTCGCCGGCCTCGACGCGACCTTCCCGCCGACGCGGGCCTTCGCCCACGACATCCTTCCTGGCCTGCGCAACGCCAACCGCATGGTGGCGGCGACGCTGCCGTGGATCGAACAGGTGCAGGCTCGCTCTCGCCGGACAGAGCTCGGCGGCGTCGCCAAGGGGCTGGCCGCGTCGGTGCCCTCGCTCGCGCGCCTGGAGAGCGAACAGACGCCGCTCTACAAGCAGACCGACCGTTCAACAAGTGCATGACCAAGGTCATCTACCCGGCCGGCAACACCAAGCTTCAGGACGGGACGAGCACGACGGGCGTCGAAGACTACAAGGAATTCTGGTACAGCCTGGTGGGCCTGGACAGCATCGGCCAGGGCTTCGACGGCAACGGCCCGATGGTCAGGTTCCTGGTCGGCAACAGCGGGCAGACGCTGCGCTCGCAGCCGACGACGATCGTGGGCGCCAGCAACCTCAAAGGCAGCCAGCTGCTGGCGCGCTCGCCGCTGAAGCCGCTCGGCACGCGCCCGGCCTTCCCCGCGGAAGAGCCGCCGTATGAGCCGCTCGTGCCGTGCAACACGCAGGCGCTGCCGAACTTCAACGGCCCCCTGTCGCAGGGGCCCGCCGATGGGAGCGGCCAGGGATGACGCCCCGAAGGAGAGCCACGAAGGCGGGCTGAGCGTCCGCGACCAGATCGAGCGCTACCGCACGGCGTTCATCGCGGTGGTCACGATGGTCCTGATCGCGGCCGCCGTCGGCGGCTACATCCTCGCGCACGAGAACCTCAAGCTGGCGAGCTGGGTGCCGATCCTCGGCCACACCTACTTCGACCTGGACGCCGAATTCCAGACCGCGCAGGCGGTCACCCCCGGCCAGGGCCAGGCGGTGACGATCGCCGGCGCGAAGATCGGGGAAATCGCGACCGTGGACCTGCGCGACGGGGTCGCGCTGGTGACGATGAAATCACCCCAAGTACGCGCAGGTACATCTACCGCAACGCGACGCTGCTGCTGCGCCCCAAGACGCAGCTGCAGGACATCACCGTCGAGGTCAACCCCGGCACCCCGTCCGCCGGCAAACTGCGCAGCGGCGAGGTGCTGCCACAGTCGCAGACCGCGGCGAACATCGACTTCGACGAATTCCTGGCGGGCCTCGACGCCGAAACGCGCGACTACGTGCAGGAGCTGCTCGCGGGCCTGGGCGTCGGCCTGAAGGAAAACGGCCGACCGCTGGCGGCCGCGCTCAAGCGCTTCGACCCCACCGCCCGCTACACCGAAGAGATCGCCCAGGCGCTCCAAGCGCGCTCCGCGAACGTCGCGCGCTCGATCCACAACTTCCGGCTGCTGACGGAAGCGCTTGGCGGCAAGGACCAGCAGCTCTCGCGCTCGTCGACGCCTCCAACGCCGTGTTCGCGACGTTCGCCAAGCAGGACGCAGAGCTTCAAGAAGACGCTCGCGCTGCTGCCGGGCGCGCTGCACAAGACCGGGGTGCGGGCTCGGCAAGCTCGCCGCCGCGACGCACGTGCTCGGCCCGACGCTGCACGAGCTCGAGCCGTTCGCGCGCGCGCTCGGCCCCGCCAACGAAGCCACGCGCAAGCTCTCGCAGAAGACGGCGCCGATCATCAAGAACGAGGTCCGTCCGTTCGCGCGCGAAATCCTGCCCGTCGTCAACGAGCTCGGGCCGACCACGCAGAACCTCAGCCAGGCGCTGCCGAAACTCGCGACGGCCTTCTCCGTGCTCAACGAATTCTTCAACGAGATCGCCTACAACCCGGGGCCGAGCAAGGGCGGCTTCCTGTTCTTCCTCGACTGGGGCAACCACGACCTCAACAGCGTGCTCAGCACCGCCGAAGCGCATGGCGTGCTCGGCCGCGGGCTCATCTACTTCAACTGCGAAGTGCTGAAGATCCTCAAAGGGGCCGGGGAAGTCAACCCGACGGTGAACCTGCTGGTCGGCCTGCTCAAAGCCCCCGACCAAGGAAGAATGCATAAGAGAGGGCATTCCGACGTCGGGCACCGCGGCGAGCGAGCGCGGCCACACGAAGGCGCCGGTGAGCGAACCGTTCTCCGGCCTCGACCAGCACCCGTTCGGAGGGAGTGGCTGAGATGCAGAAGCGCGCGCCCACGCTCGGCAACCTGCTGGTGATCGTCCTGTTCGTGCTCAGCTGCTTCGGGCTGCTGATGTTCCTGTGGGAGTCCTTCGGCGGCCCGCTGCCGCTGAAACCGAAGGGCTACCGCTTCTCGGTGGCGTTCCCGCGCTCGTTCGCGCTCGCCGAAGAGTCCGATGTGCGCATCAGCGGCGTGGAAGTCGGACACGTGGTCTGCGCTCGGCTTGAACAAGGAAGGCCGCACGCAGGCGACGATCGAAGTGGCCGGCCGCTACGCGCCGATCCGCGCGAACATGCACGCGATCCTGCGCCAGAAGACGCTGCTGGGCGAGACCTACGTGCAACTGATCCCCGAGGGCAGGACCGGCCCGTACCTGCCCGACGGCGGCCGGCTCGCCAACAGCCAGGTCGAACCGTCGGTCACGCTCGACGACATCCTCTCGGCGTTCGACGCCAAGACCAGGCGCGACTTCCAGATCTGGCAGGAAGCGGCCGCGGAAGGGATCAACGGGCGCGGCGAACAGATCAACGCCGACTTCGCGAGCCTCGAACCGTTCGTCGAAAGTGCCAACAGGCTGGTCACGCTGCTCGCCTCCCAGGAAGGCGCCGTCAAAGCGCTCGTGCACAACACGGGCGTCGTCTTCAACGCGCTCGCCAGCCGCGATCACCAGCTGGAAGGCTCGATCGCCAACGGCGAGCACACCTTCCACGCGGCCGCCGAAGCCAGCCAGGCGTTCGCCGAAGCCTTCCGCGCGCTGCCCACGTTCGAGCACAACTCGCGCGTGGCGCTCAAGGAAACTGACCGCTTCGCCGCGATCGCCAACCCCTACCTCGAAGAATTCCAGCCCACCGAGCGCAAGCTCTCGGCGGTGCTGACGGCGGCCAAGCCGTTCGCCCCCCAGTTCAACGGCTTCCTCACCTCGCTCGGGCCGCTGACCGCGGCCGCGAAGACGGATCTGCCGGACATGAAGAAGGCGCTGCAGCTGACCGTCCCGGTGCTCGAAAACTTCAGGCCGGTGCTGCACAACCTCGACCCGCTGCTGCAGTACCTCGGCGAATACGTGCCCGAGCTGCAGGCGTTCTTCGCCAACGTCACCGCCGCCTCCGAGGCGAGCGAACCGAGCAGCGACTTCGGGAACGAGGGACCGCCCAAGCGCCACCTGCTGACCGCGATGCAGGTGCTCACGCCGGAGAGCCTCGCGATCTACCCCAGCCGCATCGGCACCGACCGCGCCAACGCCTACCCGCATTCCGGCGCCTATGGCTCGCTTGCCAGCGGGCTGCCGGTGTTCAGCTCGAGCGCGTGCGCCAACACCGCCCCGTCGGTCAGCGGCCCCGCGAACGAAATCGTCTCCGAAGAACTGCTCAAGCAGCTCATCGCGCCGCCGAACGCGGGAGAATCGCCGCTCGCCAGCGAACCTGAAACGGCCAACAAGGTCGCGGCGCCCGGGTGCACCCAGCAGGGCCCGTTCACGTTCAACGGCGAAACGAGCGAATTCCCGCACACGAACTACAGAGCGAGCAAATGACGCCCGACGAGATCCCCGAGGACCGCCACCAGTACCACTCCACCGAGGTCGACTACGCCGGCGACGCGGACGACTCCAAGTGGTCGATCCGCTGCCTGGACGTGCACAAGCGCCTCGGCGGAGTGTCGGTGCTCGACGGCCTGAACGTCGCCTTCCCCGAGGACAAGATCACCGTCGTGCTCGGCCCGTCGGGCACCGGCAAGAGCGTGCTGATCAAGCACATCATCGGGCTGATGTTCCCCGACTCGGGCGACATCGTCGTGAAAGGCAAATCGGTCAAGAGCCTGACGATGCCCGACCTGCTGGCGATGCGGCGAAAGATCGGCGTGCTCTTCCAGGACGGCGCGCTGTTCGGCTCGATGAACGTGTACGACAACGTCGCGTTCCCGCTGCGCCAGCACACCGACCTCACCGAGGCGGCGATCTCCGAGCGCGTGCGCGAGCGGCTGGGCGACGTGGGCCTCTCCGACGCGATGTACGACCTGCCCTCGCAGCTCTCCGGCGGGATGCGCAAGCGCGCGGGCTTCGCGCGGGCGCTGGTGATGGAGCCGGACATCGTGATCTTCGACGAGCCCGACTCGGGCCTCGATCCGGTGCGCACGGCGCTGCTGTGCGACCTGATCCAGGAGATGCACCAGCTCTACAAAGGCACCTACCTCGTCGTCACTCACAACATCGCCTCGGCGCGCCAGATCGGCGAATACATCGCGCTGCTGTGGCGGGGACGGATCGTCGAAGCGGGGGACGCGGAGAGGATGTTCTCCTCGGAGAACCCGTTCGTGCGCCAGTTCCTGAGCGGATCGGCGGAGGGGCCGCTGACGATGGACTAGCTTGTGCGAGGGGAGGGAAGATGTCGGCTCGTCACGACCAACACTTCAACCCGCGCCTAGCGTGTCCCCTCGACCAGCCTGTGGCGCTCCCACGTTCGCCGGCACTGTCCCCAGCGGGATGGTGTGTCGTACCACTCGATGATCATAATACGTACGCAGTACGACGCTGACAGGGCCAGCAACGACCGCTTCGTAGCCATTGCGTTGGACGAGAGCAGCCGTAGCCAACCCGTGACTCGCGGCGATGGTGACAGCCGCGACCCCATCTGGTGCTACTCCGATGACCCTCGTGCGAGTCGATTCTGAGGGCGACGATCCCAGCGTTTGGGTTGTGACGAGCCGTCCAGCCTGTGCTTCCCGTTCTGATACGCAACTGTGCGCAATCGCCGGCGTTATCCCGCTTCCTTGCGTTGCGCCGGGGAGCGGATAGACAATGCGCACTATGCAAACCTCGTTCCCCGAAGCAGGAACAAGCCAAACTGGCTCAAGGGCGAGCACGCGCCGCGCGGCCTCGATATCGGCGTTTCTAAATTCGGGTTCCGCGCTGCGAGCCAGCGCCGCAGCGACTTCGCGAGGCAGTTCGTCGTCTGCTGTTCGGCTGGCGAACACGGCAAAGCGGGGCAGTCGGAGTTCGCTGGACGCGACGCGATCGTGCTGCGCACCGCAGGACCCAAACATGATCGCGGCCATTGTCGCGAGACAGCCCCACACCACCCGTAGCGGGTTCACAGCGTGTCGCCAGGGCCAGGCTTTGACTGCACTTCGGTCGGCTGCAGGTGCGGACACGGTGGAAGTCGACTTGCGAGATGCCGGCGCGCTCCTGGTTGGCCGAACCTGCCCGGGCCAGCCAGGAGCGCACATATCCGGTCTAGTATTCGGAGGCGCCCCAGAGTTCGTACATCGTGCCGGAGTTGGGGTTGTAGACTGCGGGGGCCGCTTCGAGCGGTGGGTATTCCCATTCGACAGCGCCACCTGATTGGCAGCCCCAGCCGTAGGGGAATCTGAATTCTTTACCTACCTGTTCTGCCGGACCGACGCAGAGCGTGGAGGTGGTATGGTCGTACGCGACCTGGTGGTGCAACCCTGGGCCGATTAGTTCGACGATGCTCCAGGTTTTGCCGGGGAGGGATTTCAGGCCCCAAACTCCTGCGCTAGCGACACCCGGCATCGCCATCACTACTGCAGCGACAGCTGCAGCCAAGAGCGCGCCCTTGAGCTTGAGACCGCGCCTGGGTAGTAAATAATGCATAGTTGGTTCACCTCTTCAGTAGAAATGTGTCGGCTCGCCAAGTGAGCCCCAGATGCGCCGACCGAAGCCGTTCGACCGACCTGTCGTTTTCTACCGTTGGTCGTCGAACCGCTCAAGGGGCAACCTGCAGCGCGGTGGCGCGCGGCGATCCGGCATTGTGCCCGCTTGAGTTGTGTGGCCGTCGCAGTACCACCTGTTGAATCGGGCTATGCTTCGCTTGCCGGAGATCGTCTCTGTGAAGACCCAGGGCTGGCCCGACCCCGTAGTTCGGTCCGACCCGGGCGGCTCAAATTGTTACTGGGCACATGTCAGAGCGTCTAGTCGGAGCGCCAGCTCTAGCTCGGGTAGACATGAGCGCACTGGGCGACCGAGTGCGTCGGATATCGCCTCGAGTCGTCTTTCCACGGTGCTGCGCCGGACCGCAAGGCTTGCGCTTGTCGAAGCGACGTTTCCACCGGATGCGAGAAAGGCTTTCAGCGTGGCCTTCGCATCCTCAGTGCTGATTCTCAGCCTACTCAGCGGCCCGAGATAGGTTTCTTGGTGCAGCGTGCCGAGCACGTCTGCTCCGAGCAGCGCTGCCTCAAGTGTTACACGCGAGCACTCGACCAGACGCGAATCGCCTCTACCGACGACTGGCCACGCTGCGGCAGCTTCCGCGTGTGTCTGCCTCAACCCTTCGAGTCCGTGCCGTGGTTTCCCGACAGACCCGACTAGGTTGGAGATCGAACGCAACGCGGCACTGAGATTCTCGACTAAAGGCTCGACTTCCCAACCTAGCCAAACCCAAGTTGTCTTGTCGTCTCCGTCGACGACGAGAAGGGCGGACCGGATATTCTGGAGGGCAACGACCCCCTGGGTAGCCTGAAGGTCAGACAGTATGAGGCCAACATGCCAACGCGATTCGATGTTGTAGCCAAGTGCAGCTAAATCCTCGGAGGCGATGTCCTCCCGGCGTAGTAGACGCCGCACGATTTGCGTACGATGTCGGGCCGGTTGCATCCTTTCGCACTCGATGAGGTACTCACGTTCCACGCAGGCTGTCAGCTGCTGTAGCATATCCTCCTGCGCGCGTTGGAGGCTGTGTGGCAATAGTCCGTCGGCCCCCAGGCCGCAACGATTCGACTCCTCGACGACGCGAGCGCCGAGTCGAGCGTGGGCGACTAGATATCGACGCAAGATCAAACTAGCGTGCGTACCTGCGCGCGCCGCGCGCCGGGCCTGTTCGGTAGCGGCACGAGGGATAGGGTGGTCACACTGCCCTTCCGCCGCGATCCCGTCGAACACGTATCCAAGAACCGCGACGATTGTCTGACGGACCCCCAACTGATACTTGGGATCGCTGTCACGCGCTGGGTCTGGAACCCGTCGCTGGATGTCGTTGTAGATTTCGCTACTGATCTCATCAGTGCGGGTTCGCAATCCATCGGCAATCTCTGCCCACCTTGATTTTGGGGGCAGCAAGCCGACCGGCCGTTGGGCTTCATCGCTCGGCTCTCTTGGACGCGCCACCTCGGCTCTCATCACGACATCCGACTCGGCTGGGTGATTGGTGATCGACCTAAGAGGTCTGACGCTAGTGGACATCGGCAGGGAGTTTCGGAAGGGCGTAACATTCCGCATAGTCATATCATAGGAGGTGCGTTCCGGATGCGTCGTGTGGCTAACCAGCGGCAAAGAGGCGATACTTCGATGTTGCGCCATTGCTTATTGCTGTCGCTGCCTACGTGGTGGCTCGCATGTAGGCAGCGACTCCACTGGCTCCTCGGAGTTTCGGCCCAGAAGACCGAGAAGCGTCTCAGGCGCAGTGCGAGCTCAGGCTCGGCCTGGCGCGCGCGGTGCGCAGGACGCCAGCCCTCGAATCCTTGCGCTGGCTCGCTGAGCGCCCGTGCGAGGCGCTCGATGCAGATAGCCATCTGTTGCGCCCGCCTGACCCGCATGCGAACATGTGTTCGCATGATCGTGTGTGTCCACATCCCTCGCTTCGAGCTGGCGGTTGCGGCCGGCGAGGGGTCGAGGGTCGCCCGCCAGACGCTGGCGGGGCGCGCGCTGGCCGTGGCGCCGCTCGTCGGCGGCGAACAGCGCGTGGGGGAGGTCTCGGGGGCGGCGGAGGCCCGCGGCGTGGCCCGCGGGATGGTGCTCGGCGAGGCGCTCGCCCGCTGCCCCGACCTGGTGCTGGTGCCGGGCGACCCGGTACGGGTGGCGCAGGCGTGGGAGGCGGCGCTGCGCGCCCTGGAATCGATCGGCGCGGCCGTCGAGCCGGCGCGGGCGGGACTGGCGTACTTCGAGAGCAGTGGCCTGCGCGGGATCCACGGCACGCGGGAGGCGACGATCGCCGCCGCCTCGCGCGCACTCGCGCACTCCGCGGGCCCCTCGCCATGGGGGGTGCGCATCGGGGCGGGGCCGACGCGCTTCTGCGCGCTGGCGGCCGCCATGGCGGTGCGCTCGCGCCGCCCGCTGGTGATTGAAGGCCCGCCCACCCTCGAGGCCAGGCGCTGGCTCGCCGGTCGCCCGGTCGCTCTGCTCGGCTTCCGCGAGGACACGGCGGCGCTGATCGAGCC
The DNA here is from genome assembly GCA_963756205.1 of uncultured Solirubrobacteraceae bacterium. Lineage (GTDB taxonomy): Bacteria > Actinomycetota > Thermoleophilia > Solirubrobacterales > Solirubrobacteraceae > Palsa-744. The sequence goes on along the minus strand of CAVWMU010000002.1, from coordinate 130,248 downwards.
GCTCACGCGCCTGGGCGTGCGCACGCTCGGCGAGCTGGCGAAGCTCGGGCGCCCGGCGCTGAGCGACCGCTTCGGGGCGCCGGGCGCGCTCGCCCACGGGTTGGCCTGCGGCGAGGACGGCCCGCTGCGCCCGCGCCGCGTGGAGGAGCACGTGGAGGTGTCGATGGAGGTGGGCGACGCGAGCTCCGGCGAGGCGCTGAAGCGGGTGCTGGGCGTGCTGGTGGACCGGCTGCTGGCCCGCTCGGAGCGCCGCGGGCGCACGCTGCGCGCGGTGACGCTCTCCGCGCGCCTGGTGGCGGGCGGCGGCTGGCGCGAGCGCGTGGTCTTCCGCCAGGCGCTCGCGGACCCCGAGCGCATCTGGCTGGCGCTGTCGCTGCGCCTGCTGACGCTGCCCGCACCGGCTGCCGCGCTGGCGCTGGCGGCAGAGCGCTTCGGGCCGCCCGCGAGTGAGCAGGGCGCGCTGTTCGATGAGGCCCCCGTCCACCCCGGCGCCCACCCGGCCCGTCCCGGCGCTTCCCGCGCCGCCCGCGCGGCGCGCCTGCGCGAGGCGGTCGCCCAGGTGCGCACGGTGGCGGGGCAGGACGCGGCGCTGCGAGCGGTGTGCGTGGACCCGGACTCGCGCGTGCCCGAGCGGCGGGTGGTGCTGGCGCCGATCCCGGAGTGATGGCCCGCATGGCCCGCGCTCTGAACAGGCCCCAGCCCGCGCGCGTGCGCTTGGACCCCGCCCGCCCCGCTGGCATGCCGGCGCAGGTGAACGGCGAAGCGATCGAGTCGCTGCGCGAGTCGTGGCTGGTGGAGGACCGCTGGTGGACGGCCGAGCCGCTGCGGCGCCGCTACTGGGAGCTGGTGGGCGAGCGAGGACGCAACGTGATCGTCTTCCACGACCTGCGCACAGGCCGCTGGTTCGTGCAGTGAGCCGCTCTGGGACACCGCCGTACGTGGAGCTGCACTGCCATTCGGCGTACTCGTTCCTGGACGGCGTCTCGCTGCCGCAGGAGCTGGCGCAGCGCGCGGGCGAGCTGGGCCACACGGCGCTCGCGCTGACCGACCACAACTCGGTCTCCGGCTCGATGGAGCTCGCCCAGGTGGCGGGCGACCACGGGGTGCGGGCGATCCACGGCGCGGAGATCGACATCCTCGTTGACCCCGCCGATGGGCCCGCCGATGGAGACGCCCGCTCGGGCGCCGGGAGCGAGCCGGCGCAGACGCGCCACATCACGCTGCTGGTGCGCGACGAGCGCGGCTGGAGCAACCTGTGCAGGATCATCACGCTCGCGCACGCGCATACCCGCGAGCGCGCGGGCGGGCGCGAGCGCACGGAGCCGTGGGTGGACCTACAGGCGGTGCTGGACCACGTGGAGGGCCTGGTGTGCCTGACGGGCTGCGCCAGCCGATCTGCGATCGGCCGCGGCGTCGAGGACGAGCGCACGGCGCGGCGACTGCTCGACGCGTTCGGCCCGGAGGACCTGTACGTGGAGCTGCAGCGCCCGTACGCGCGCGACGATCGCGCGCGCAACCGCGCGCTGGCGGCGAGCGCGCGGCGGCTGGGAGTCAGATGCGTGGCCAGCGGCAACGTGCACACGCACGCGCGCGCGCGTGCGGAGCTGCAGGACGCGTTCGTGGCGCTGCGCCACCACGCGGCGCTGGACGCGTGCGAGCCGCTGCGGCGCGGCAACCACAGCCACGTGATGAGCACGCCGCGGGCGATGGCCAGCCGCTTCGCCGACCATTCGCAGGCGGTGCGCGAGACGCTGGCGCTGGCCGAGCGGCTGACGTTCGATCTGACGAGGGACCTCGGCTACCGCTACCCGGGGGCGGAGGACGGGGGCGCGGCGCGCCGCCTGGCGGAGCTGTGCCGGGCGCGGCTGGACGAGCGCTACGGGGCCGATGCGGACGGCGCCCGCCGGCCCGCGGGAGCGGGTGGTACGCGTGTGACGCGCGCGGCCCACGCGGAGGCGCAGGCGCGCCTGGAGGAGGAGCTGCGCGTGATCGAGCGGCTGGGACTGGCGGGCTTCTTCCTGCTGCACCACGACATGCTGGAGCTGGCGCGCGAGGTCGCGGTGGAGGTGCGCGGGCCGGATTCGGTGCGCGCGCTGCTGGCGCCGGGCCGCGGGCGGGGCTCGTCGGTGTCCTCGATCGTGTGCTACCTGACGGGGCTGTCGCACATCGACCCGATCGCGGGCAGGCTGGCGCTGGGGCGCTTCCTGCACGAGGACCTGCACGGGCTGCCGGACATCGACCTGGACTTCCCGCGCGACATCCGCGAGCGGCTGATCCCGCGCGTGCACGAGCGCTACGGGCGCGACCGCGCGGCGCTGGTGGCGGCGTTCCCGACGTTCCGCGCGCGCGGGGCGATCCGCGAGCTGGGCAAGGTGCTGGGCCTGCCGGCGGGCGAGATCGAGCGCGCGGCGCGCAGCGCGGACCCGTGGGGCAGAGAGGCGCCTGTCAGGGAGGAGTCCGGCGGGGAGGCGCCCGGCACGGGGTCGCATGCTCCCGGCGGCGCTCCCAACGTTTGGGATCCCCACCCACCCACTGGCTCGACGCGCTGGCGCTGGCTGGCGCACCTGGTCGAGCAGGCGTATGGGCTGCCGCGCCACCTCTCCCAGCACCCGGGCGGGATGGTGATCGCGACGCGGCCGCTGATCGACTGCTGCCCGGTGGTGCCGGCGGCGATGGCGGGCAGGCAGATGGTGCAGTGGGACAAGGACTCGTGCGCGGACGCGGGCTTCCTGAAGATCGACCTGCTGGGCCTGGGGATGCTGTCGGCGGTGGAGCGCTGCGTGGAGGAAATCGCGCGCGTGCGCGGGGAGCGCGTGGACCTGTCGCGCATCCCGTTCGACGATCCGCAGACGTTCAGGGCGATCCGCGCGGCGGACACGGTGGGCGTGTTTCAGATCGAGAGCCGCGCGCAGATGCAGTCGATCCGCCGCACGCAGCCGGAGAACCTCGACGACCTGGTGGTGCAGGTGGCGATCGTGCGCCCGGGGCCGATCCAGGGCGGGGCGATAAATCCCTATATAGAGAGGCGCAGGCGCCTGCGCGAGGACCCGGCGTATGAGGTGCCCTACGACCATCCGGCGCTGGAGCCGGTGCTGCGCGAGACGCTCGGCACGATCATCTTCCAGGACCAGGTGATGCAGGTGGCGGAAGCGTTCGCGGGCTTCAGCCCGGGCGAGGCGGACGGGTTGCGCCGGGCGATGAGCCGCAAGCGCTCGCACGAGATGATCCAGGGCCACCGCGAGCGCTTCGTCGCGGGGGCGCTGCGCCACGCGGGCGCCGACCGCGCGACGGCGGAGCGCGTGTGGGGGATGGTCGAGGGCTTCGCGGGCTTCGGCTTCCCGAAGGCGCACAGCGCGGCGTTCGGCCTGCTCGCCTACCAGTCGACGTGGCTGCGGGTTCGCTACGGCGCGGAGTTCCTGTGCGCGCTGCTGAACGAGCAGCCGATGGGCTTCTACGCCCCGGACAGCCTCGTCCACGAGGCGGAGAACCGCGGGATCGCGGTACGCAGGCTCGACGTGAACGCGTCGCAGGTGCAGTGCACGGTGCAGGACGGAGGTGTGCGCCTGGGCCTGGGCTACATCAAGGACGTGACGAGCGCTGAGATGCACGCGCTGGTGGCCGAGCGCGAGCGGGGCGGACCGTTCACCAGCCTGGGCGAGCTGGCCGGGCGCGTGAGCGCCAGGCGCGGGTCGCTCGAACAGCTGGCGTGGTCGGGCGCGTGCGACGGGCTGATCGGCGGGCGCGACGCGCAGACGGGAATAGCCGCTCCGGGGGCAAACGCCAGTAGACGGGAGGCGCTGTGGCAGCTGGGGCTGGCGGCGCCGGCGCAGACGGCGGGGGCGGGGGAGGACACCCAGCTGGCGCTGCCGCTGGAGCTGGCGCCGGCGCCGCGCCTGCGCCCGCTGGGGCGCTGGCAGCGGCTGATCGCGGACTACTCCACCAGCGGGGTGACGATCGGCGAGCACGCGATCGCGATCCTGCGCGAGCGGCTGACGGTGCCGATGCTGGCCACGAGCGCGCAGCTGCCGCGGCTGCCGTCGGGCTGCCAGGTGGCGGTGGCGGGGCTGGTGATCGCAAGGCAGCGGCCGGGGACGGCGAAGGGGACGATGTTCCTGCTGTTCGAGGACGAGTTCGGCACGATCAACCTGATCGTGAGCAAGGTCGTGTACGAGCGCCACCGCCACCTCGCGCGCGCGGAGCCGCTGCTGCTCGCCAGGGGCACGCTGGAGCGCGCGCAGGGGGTGGTCAACGTGATCGTGCGCGAGCTCGCGCCGCTCGAGCGCTTCGTGTCGGGCGGCGTCGAGGAGGGGGAGGGCAGGGCGGCCGCGGCGCAGGTGCACCGCCTGGCCGGGCGTGGGCGCGCGGCGGCGGGGAGCGGCGGCGAGGAGGACGTGGAGAGCGGCGAGGTGGGCTCGAGCATGCGCGCGGCGGCGCCGCCGGTGCAGAGCTTCGCGATGGGGCGGCGTCGGTGAGAGGACGCGTGGCGCCTATTACGCGAGCGTCCCGTCGGGCAGGAGCCAGCGGTGCTCGAGCCCGCTGACTGCGGCTATTCGCTCGTAGTCGCGGTCATAGTGGACGAGCGGGACACCCGCGGCCTCCGCTGTGCAGCCGATCAGCAGGTCGACGGGAGGTACTCGACGATGGTCGCCGTTGGCCGCCAGCGAGGTCTGCAGGTTGCGCGCGCGGCTCCATAGGGCCTCCGGCATCGGGGCCGACTCGAACGCGTCGAGGCGAGCCGCCACCTCTTGAGCGCGGGTCTCGTTCGGGGTCAGGCGGATGAGCTCCAGGATCACGAGATCGCACACGAGTATGAGGCCGGCGGCAACCTGTGCGTTGAACCAGGACGCAAGCTGAGGGAAGCGACGGTCACGCGCCCATGTCCAGACGCCGGTGTCCAACAGCGCGGGACCGTCGAGTGCTGGAGGCGTGACCTCAGTGTCCGGACTCAGGGAAGCGCTCCAGTCGGTTGGCCGCCACCTCTGCCGGTGTGCCGTCGATGTCGCGGGTAACGTCGAAGTCAGCCAGCGCGCGACGCCGCGCGACCTCACGCAGTGCCGCGTTCACCGTGGCGCTCAGACCCTTGGTGCCCAGCTCGATCCGTGCAGCATCGAGTGCATGCTGGTCGATGTCAACCGTGGTGCGCGGCATGTGCATCATAGTAGAGCATCAAATACGATGTGCCGCTCGCGGAAGAACAGATGCCGCGCGGGAGCGGCACGGTTTCCTCCCGCGCCGCCCCCGTCGTCTGCGTCTATTTCAGGTGAAGCGTCGGAGCGATCGCGTCTTCGGCGACCGAGGCCGGCGTCCACGGCAGCGTGATCCATTCGCTCTTGGAGAAGCGCTGGGTCTGGTCTTCGTAGTAGGGAGACGTCGGGTCTTCCGACTGCGAGTAGGCCAGGAGGGCTTTCGCGAGCGGTTCGTGGCCGGCCTGCAGTTCCGTGAACATCACGATGCTCGTGCCGCCTGTCACTTCAGCCTGTTTCGAGGTGGGCGTCGGGAAGGACGATCCGATGGCCGCGTAGCAGCCGTCCCCCTCCAAGCAGCCAGGCATCGGAGCCGCGCCGGCCTGCGGTGCACGCTGCACTTCGCCGATGCTGGCGTCGAGCGGGATCCCGCGCGCCTCCATCGAGCTCACCGCTGTCGCGAGCGCTTCCTTGCTCGCCTGCAGCGAGGTGTTGAGCGTGTTGGGGGTGTAGACCGGTTCGGTCACCGTCCAGGGGTGGACCCAGAAGTCCGCCTGGCCGTTGGGTGCGTGTTCGAACCATTCTTGGAACAGCCAGCCGCCCTTGTCGTCGAGCGTGGCGGTCGCGCCGTAGCCGTCGAGGACGGGGCACGCTTCGCTGACGTCGACGCCGTTGATCACGCCGCCGTCTTCGGTTACCGCGTCTTCGCAGATTTCGCGCAGACCCGGGAGGGCCCGTTCAGCTGGAAGCGAGCGGAACTTGGTCCATGAGTCCTGCATCGTTTCGGCTGTGAATCCGGGCGTCGGCGAGATCCCGTCGGTCGGGACGCCGCTGTTGTACGTGCCCATGCGTTGGGCGACCATGTCGATCCCCGTCTGAGCGCGCATGCCCGGGTTTTCTTCTTCGCCGCCGAGGGCAGGCGAGAACCCGGTGAGCGGGCTGCTCGCGTTCGCGAGCCAGAACGAGTTGTTCGAGTTCTCGACATAGTCTTTGCGAATCAGCGACGGCTCGTCGCTGCCCGCAAGGATGCCCGGCACGATCGCACCCGGGCTTTCGGGCGGTTCGCATTCACCGTTGCCCAAGAACGGGCCGGTGTCTGACCCCCGCTCGAGGTTGCAGCTCGAGCCAAGGTAGGCCTTCGTCAGGCTCGAGGCCACGACGATCTCCGTGTAGAACGCGTTGCCCTGGTCGTCGGCACCGATCGTGTTTACCCACGGCACGCCCTGGATGGCACGCTCGGATTCGATCACCTGAGACGCGTTTTCGGCTTTGCTGATTGCGAGCCACTGGTTGACACCCCGGAGGTTGTTGGCATTGGCGTCATCGACCGCGATCGGCAGACCGTCGTCCCAGAACACGGGCCCGTAGTGACTGTAGTAGAGGGTGCGAGTGCGCGGCACCAGTTCACCGTGTTCCAGAGCCTCGACCGTCACTTTGTGCGTCTTCATCGCTACCTTTTTGCCCTTGTACCTGTACTTGCCTGGTCCGTCGGGAGGCAGGTACCAGAACGTGATCGTCGTGTTCGTGGAGACGGTGTGCGTCCACGCGACGTCCTGGTTGTGACCGATGTTGATCCCGGGCAACCCCCAGATTCCCGCACCGATCGCGTGGTAGTTGCCGGGGACTTCGACGTTCATCTCCCAGAAGCGTTCCGCGCCATGCCACGGGAAGTGCGGGTTGGCGAGCACGACGCCGCCTCCGTTGGTGGCGTCTTCGCTACCGATGGCGAGACCGTTGGAGCCCAACAGGTTGCTGTGCACGGTCGGCGCGAGCTTCCCGATCGAGATGCTCCCGATCGAGGCCTTCCCGCTCTGCCCCTTCGCCGAATCCGCGAACGGGTCCGCGGGCGGTTCCGCATCCGCCTCGACGTACGGTCCGAGGGCAGAGTTGCCCGCGAGGTCGTCGACCTGGTAGATGCGGAGCCAGACGTCGATCGGCTTGATCGGCCTGACCCACGCTGCGCCTTTGCAGGCGGGGTTCGTGACTCCGCTCGCCCCGCCGATCTGCTTGAGGTAGGCGTCATAGCCGGCCGCGTAGCCCTTCACTGCTTCGACCCCTTCCGTCGAGGGGCCCTGCGGGTAGGGAAGCTTCAGCAGTTTCTGGACCGTGTGATCGTGCATGATCGAGGTCCAGTAGATGTCCGAGTTGAGGTTCGTGAACTGCAGACCCCCCTCGGCTTCGTTCTTGAAGACCCCTTCTGGGCCGAGGAACGCAGAACGTTCGCCCTCGACCGTCAGGAATGTTTCGGCGAGCAGACAGATTCCGTCCTGCGCCTGTGCGTAGCCGATCCCGAATCCGATGTCGGCAAAGTTTTCGCCGGAGATGTTTGCGACGCCGCCCGTGGTTCGGGTCAGCGACACGCTGTACGACGCCGCGGCGGAAGCCGGGAAGCACATCCCAGCCGCAACCACCGCGAGCGCCGCAAGAATGCGATTCCTCACAAACCGCCTCTCCCCGACGCGGCCATCGTGTTGACCACGAAACGCCCCCGTGCATGTGTGCGTCCTCATCGCTCCCCATCCCTCCTTCGATGTACGTCCACCGGGTATTTGTGGACTGGCGAGTCCTCCACTCTTCGAGTAATGTACCAGTATGTCCACCACTGCGCAAGCCGGTATCGAGCGGCTGCCACGCGGGCCGCATCGCCTCACCCGCGAGCAGGTTGAGAACCACCAGCGCAGGCGCATCCTCGCCGCGATGATCGCTGCGGCCGGGACGAAGGGCTACGGATCGACGACGATCGGCGATATCACCCGCCGCGCACGGGTCTCGCGCGACACCTTCTACGAGCAGTTCGCCAGCAAGGAACAGTGCTTTCTCGCCGCCTACGACGCGACAACGCGCGAACTGGTGGACCAGATGGTCGCCGCGGGAACAAGCCAGCCGAGCTACGTCGAGGGCATTCGCGACGGCGTGCGCGCCTACTTGAGGTTCTGGAGCGAGCGCCCCGACGCGGCACGTGTGTGCACAATCGAGGTCATGGCCGCCGGCAGCGAGGCGCTGGCGCATCGCGAACAGACCCTGCGAAGCTTCGCGCGCCTGTACCGAACCGTCGCCGAACGAGCACGGGCGCAGCAGCCTGGGCTGCCGACCGTCCCGGATGTCGTGGCGCACGCGATCGTGGTCGGTGCGGTCGAGCTCACGACCCAGTACATCCGAGAGGATCGCGTCAGCTCGCTGCCGGATCTCGAGAGCGACGTCCTCTACCTGTGGCTCATGGTCCTTGCCGGCCACGATGTGGCCGCTGCCGCGGTCGCAACCTGAGCGCGACGACCCACGCGGTGCCCTCCATAGCTGATCAAGGCCCGCCCGCTACCCTCACCCCATCGCGCGCCTGGCCAACACCGACCTAGACGTCTTCCCCCTGTGCCTGGGCGGCAACGTGTTCGGCTGGTCGATCGACGAGAAGCGCGCGTTCGCGGTGCTCGACGCGTTCGTCGCGGGCGGCGGCAACTTCATCGACACGGCCGACAGCTACGGGCGGCGCGGTCCCGGTGGCGCCGGCGAGTCCGAGCGGATCATCGGCCGCTGGATCGCCGCTCGCGGCAACCGCGACCGGCTCGTGATCGCGACCAAGGTCGGCATGTCGCCCGAGCTGCCGGGGCTCTCGCGCGAGACGATCAGATGCGGCATCGAGGGCTCGCTGCAGCGCTTGGGAATCGACACGGTGGACCTGTACTACGCCCACAAAGACGATCCCGACACCCCGCTGCAGGACACGCTCGGCGCGTTCGGCGAGCTGATCGCCGAGGGCAGGATCCGCCACGCGGCCGCGTCCAACTACAGCGCCGCCCGCCTCGAGGAGGCCCTGAGCGTCGGCCGCGGCGAGGGCATGGCCGCATACGTGGCGCTGCAGCCGCACTACAACCTGCTCGAGCGCGGCGAGTACGAGGGGGAGCTCGCGAGCGTGTGCGAGCGCCACGGGCTCGCGTGCATCCCGTACTTTGGCCTCGCCAGGGGCTTTCTCAGCGGCAAGTACCGCCGCGACGGCGCCGAGGTCGACAGCCCGCGCGCGGCGGGCGTGCGCGAGAGCTACTTCAACGAGCGCGGCTTCGCGGTGCTCGACGCGCTCGATGAGATCGCCGCCGCGCACGGCGCACCGGTCGCGGCGGTGTCGCTCGCGTGGCTGCTCGCCCAGCCGACGGTGCTCGCGCCGATCGCCAGCGCCACCTCCACCGAGCAGCTCACCGAGCTCCTGGCATGCGCCAAGCTGGAGCTCTCGCCGGCGGAGCTCGAGCGCCTCAGCGCGGCGAGCGCCTGACCGTCTCCGCCGGGCCCGCGGCGCTCAGCGGTGCGTGAACGCCAGCAGCTCCCCGTCGGGGTCGCGCACGCTCAGCTCGCCGCCCGCGCCGCGCGTGAGCGACGGCGCGTCGGCGACGGTGCGCTCGAGCGCGTCGAGGGCGTCCTCGTCGCTGAGCTCGAACTGGATGCGGCGCAGGCCCGGCGCGCTGTCGGGCGCGCCGGCCGCGCCCCGGCTCTGCCACGAGTTCAGGCCCACGTGGTGGTGGTAGCCGCCGGCGGCGAGGAACGCGGCGGACGGCAGCTGCGCCTGTTCCTCCAGGCCGAGCGCGTCGCGGTAGAAGGCCGCCGTGCGGGGCACGTCTGAGACCTTCAGGTGCACGTGCCCGATGCCGGTGTCCGCCGCCACCGCCGCGGCGGGCTCGCCGGTGAACTGCGCGAGCAGGTCATCCAGATCCAGCGCCAGCGTCACCATGCTCACGCCGTGGCCTCCCGCGGGCCGCTCCCAGCGCTCGCGCGGGCGGTCGGCGTAGATCTCGATCCCGAGGCCGTCCGGGTCGCTCAGGTACAGCGCCTCGGAGACGCCGTGGTCGGAGGCGCCCTCGAACGGCCAGCGCGCGCCCGCGATCCGCCGCACGGTCTCGGCGAGCGCCGCGCGGCTGGGATGCAGCCACGCCACGTGGTAGAGGCCGGTGGCGCCCGGCGGCAGGGGAGTGGGGGCTGCGATGTCGCTGAGCACCAGCGCCGGGCGCCGCTCGTCGGGGCCCAGCTGCGCCCCGTGCTCGTCGCGGGCGATCAGCGGCAGCCCGAGCACGCGCTCGTAGAAGTCCGCGCTGCGCGCCAGGTCGCTGACCGCGAGCGTCACCGAGCCGATCCGCAGGGCGGGATCGATCGCGGTCGCGGGGGCGGGATCGGTGAGGGCCATCGGAATCAGGGTAGTCTCATCGCGTATGAACCTGCGCAAGCTCGGCTCGAGCGGGATCGAGGTCTCAGAGATCAGCCTCGGGTCGTGGCTGACGTACTCCGGCGGGGTCGAGCGCGAGCGGGCGAAAGCGTGCGTGGAGGCGGCGTTCGACGCGGGCATCAACTTCATCGACACCGCCAACGTGTACGGGCGCGGCGCCGCGGAGACGCTGCTCGGCGAGGTCCTCGCCGGCCACGAGCGCTCCTCCTACGTGCTCGCCACGAAGGTGTACTTCCCCATGTCCGACACCGACCGCGGCCTGTCGGCGGCGCAGATACACAAGCAGATCGACGCGTCGCTGGGGCGCCTGCAGACCGACTACGTCGACCTGTACCAGTGCCACCGCTACGACGACCACACGCCGCTCGCGGAGACGATGGAGGCGCTCACCGAGGTGGTGCGCGCGGGCAAGGCGCGCCACATCGGCTTCAGCGAGTGGCCCGCGGAGAGGATCGCCGAGTCGCTCGCGCTGCCCGGCGTCGAGCGCTGGGTCTCCAGCCAGCCGCAGTACTCGATGCTCTGGCGCGCGCCCGAGGCGGAGGTGATCCCGCTGTGCGAGCGCGAGGACATCTCGCAGATCGTGTGGTCCCCGCTCGCGCAGGGCGTGCTCACGGGCAAGTACCGTCCGGGCGAGCCGCCGCCGGCGGACTCGCGCGCGGCGAGCGACAGCATGGGCGGCTTCATCGGCGGTCTCGTCGAGCCGCGCATCCTCGAGGCGGTGCAGCGGCTCCCGCCGATCGCCGAGGCCGCCGGCCTGACGATGGTGCAGATGGCGCTCGCGTGGGTCCTGCGCCAGCGGAACGTCGCCTCCGCGATCGTCGGCGCGAGCCGCCCCGAGCAGGTGCACGCGAACGCGTCCGCGTCCGGCGTGACGCTCAGCCCGGACACGCTCGCGGCGATCGACGACGCGCTCGGCGACGTCGTCATACGCTGACGGCGCCGAGCGCGCCGCCCGGCCTGGGGCGCGCCCGGGCTTGCATCCAGCCCGGGGCGCCGCGCTGCTACCGGCGGCCGCTCAGGCGGCCTTGACCGCCGAGATGTCGAGCAGGATCTTGACCTTGTCGCCGACGACCACGTTGCCCGAGCCGAGCGCCATGTTGAATTTCATGTCGTGGTCGGAGCGGTTGATCTGCGCGGTCGCGGACAGGCCGACGCGCTCGCTGCCCTGCGGGTCGGTCTCTGTGCCCTCGAGGGTCGCGATCAGCTTCAGCGGCCGCGTGATGCCGTGCAGCGTGAAGTCGCCCTCGATCTCGAAGTCCTCGTCGTCGATCGCCCGCACTGACGTCGACTGGAAGGTGATTTTCGGGTTCTGGTCGGCGTCGAAGAAGTCGGCTGAGCGCAGGTGGCCGTCGCGCTGGGGCTCGCGCGTGTCGACGCTCGCCGTCTCGACGCTGCCGGACGCGCTCACGCCGTCGGGGGTCACCTCGAGCGTCCCCTCGAACTCCTTGAACTGGCCCTTGACGGTGGCGATGCCGAGGTGTTTGACCTGGAACTCCACGCTCGAGTGGACGGGATCGACCTTCCACGTGCCGGTGGGGAGCGGCGTCTGCGTGGCGGTGGACTCTGGTGCTGACATTGGGGTCTCCTTGTTCGCTCGCGGTTTCCGTCCCGGGCGGGACGCGCTGCTCTCGACAGTAGCAAATTACTTGCGCCTGCAACTATCGCACGCGCAACTATGCGCGTGCTGGGCTTCAGCGCGGCTGCACGACAAGCGTCTGAAACGCGCGGCCCACCGGTCCGTGCACGTCGTGGAGCACGCTCTCTGACAGGCCGGTGCCGCCGTCGCGCAGCAGCGTGCGCGCGTCCAGGCCGATCCACTCGCCCTGCGGCTGGCGCTGCAGGTGGACGGTGAGGTCGGCGTTGATGAACAGGAAGCGATCGAACGGCAGCGCCGCGCTGACGCCGTTGCCGAAGTCCGCGGTCGCCGCCAGCCGCGCCAGCGGCGTCAGCTCCTCGCCCGGCAGCAGCGGGTGGCGCAGGCGCATCCACACGCGCCCGGGCCCGAGCGCCCGCGGGTCGTCGAGCCAGCGCATCTCCATCGCGCTCGCGGCGAAGCTCGCCTCCTCGGAGCCGCTGAGCGAGAACAGCACCGGCTTGCCCGCGTCGGGTGGGGGCATGGCAGCGTGCTGCCCCGGCGCGCCCGTCTCGGGGATGGGCGCCCCCGCGTCGTGCGCCGGCGTCGCCGCGCCGGCGACCTCGCTCGAGATCTCCTGCACGCGCAGCGCGCTCGCGCGCACCACCACCTGCTCGCCACCGGAGGCGACGGGCGCGCTCAGCTCGGCGGCGAGCTCCTGCACGCGCCGTCCCGGGCGCACGATGCGCGTGCTCAGCGTCAGCGGGGCCATGGGGATCGGGCGCAGGAACTCGAAGCCGAGGCGCGCGATGCGCAGCTCGGCGCCCGGCTGCAGGCTCTCGAACGCGGCCGTGATCAACGCCGCCGGCGCACCGCCGTGCAGCGCCCGCGGATCCCACGGCCCGCGGGCCTGCTCGGTCGGCTCCAATCGCTCGCCATCGGCGAGGAAGATGCTGTCGCTCATTGGCCGGCGGCGCTGCGCCCGCGCCTTGCGTGCTCCGGCCACGGCGCGCCGCCGCGCGACCCCGGCACGTCCTCGGCCGGCTGCGCTCACGTGCGCGAGGCCTCCCAGGAGAAGCCGCGCACGGCGAAGTACAGCCCGAAGACGCCCCACAGCGCGATCACGGCGAGCGCGTCGAGATGGCTGCCGAGGCCGGCGCCGCGCGACCATCGCGCCGGAGAGCCCGTCGATCAGCGGCTTCAGCGGCAGCGCTTCGGCGATCGTGCGCACGAAGCCGGGTGCGCTGGAGGAGTCGAACACGTAGAAGGAGATCGCCACCACCGGCAGGAACACGGCGTTGACGTATGCGGCCGTCGACTCGAAGTTGGGGATCATGTGCGCGAAGGCGACGCCGAGCGCGGCGAAGCAGACGACGCCGACGACCACGAACACGACCAGCGCCGCCCAGTGCAGCGGCCAGCCGATCCCGAAGAAGGCCCGCCCGGCGAGCTCGATGATGGCGATCTGGAGCGCCGTGTTGGTGACCGCGTTGGCGGCGACGCCGCCGAAGTAGGAGATCGTCGGCAGCGGCGTGCCGCGGATGCGCTTGAGCACGCCCGCGCTCGCGCAGGAACACGATGTTGTAGGCGAGCGCGGTGAACGTCGTCGACATCACGCTCATGCCGGCGATCATCGGCACGAGCCGGTTGAGCTGGTGCTGGTTGCCGCTGAGCGCCGCGCCGGCCCGCGGCGAGGAACAGCAGCGGCAGCGCGAAGTTGAAGAACGCGGCGCTGGGGTTGCGCCAGAACATCCTGCGCTCCAGGCGATACTGGCGCCAGGTCGAGCGCGAACGCGTCAGGCATCGGCCGTCAGCTCCAGGTAGACGTCCTCGAGCGTCGGGCGTCCCACCGACAGCTCCTCGCAGGCGCTCCCCGCGCGCGAGCGCCTCGCCGGTCAGCTCGTGCAGCAGCGCGGTCGGGTCGTCGGTCTCGCGCTCGACGAGCTCGCCGCCGGCGTCGCGGTAGGCGACCTTGTAGCGAGGCCGCCCGTCCGTCCGTCCGTCCGTCCGCCCGCCCCCTGGCCGGGTGGGCGTGGCCATCGAATTCCCGCGGCGGCCCGATCGCCAGCACGCGCCCGTCCTTGACGATCGCGACGCGGTCGGCGAGCGCCTGCGCCTCCTCGAGGTAGTGCGTGGTCAGTAGGATCGTCTTGCCCAGCGCCCGCAGCGAGCGCACCGTCTCCCACGCGGCGCGGCGCGCCTCGGGGTCGAAGCCGGTGGTGGGCTCGTCGAGGAAGATCAGCTCGGGGTCGCCGACGAGCGCCAGCGCGAAGTCCAGCCGCCGCAGCTGGCCGCCGCGAGAGCCTGCGGCTGCGCTCGTCGGCCTTGTCCCGAAGGCCCGCCAGACTCCAGCACCTCCTCGACGTCGCGCGGATGGGGTAGAAGCTCGCCCAGTGGCGCAGCGCCTCGCGCGGGGTGATGTGGCTGTAGATGCCGCCCGACTGCAGCACGATGCCGATCCGCCGGCGCAGCGCCAGCGAGCGCGCGGCGGGGTCCTCTCCCAGCACCGACACCTCGCCGCCGCTGCGCGTGCGGTAGCCCTCGAGGATCTCGACCGTCGTGGTCTTGCCCGCCCCGTTGGGCCCGAGCAGCCCGAACACCTCGCCGCGGCGCACCTCGATGTCGATGCCGCGCACCGCCTCGAACTCGCCGTAGCGCTTGCGCAGGTCCCGGACCTCGATCGCGGGCGTCTCTACCAGTGCACGCCCCTGGTGAGCGTCGCCATCGCGATCTGCTCGAAGGACGCGCGCTCCTCGACGTCGGCGTGGCCCTTGGAGGCGGCGGAGTCGGGGAACACGCGGTAGGCGAGGTGCAGCAGCCGGTCGACGGCGCTGGGCGACAGCGAGTAGGCGACTTCGCCGAACTTGCCCATCCACGTGCCCATCTCCTTCGGGCGCGCACGCAGCGCCTCGCAGATCATGTCGGCGGCCTCCTCGGGGCTGATCGCGGGGAACGCGTCGTACATCTTCGTCGGCGCGATCATCGGCGTGCGCACGAGCGGCATGTGGATGGTGGTGAACGTGACGCCGTCGCCGATCACCTCGGAGGCGACCACGCGCGTGAACGCGTCGAGCGCGGCCTTCGAGGCGACGTACGCGGAGAAGCGCGGCGGGTTGGTCTGCACGCCGATCGAGGAGACGTTGACGACGTGCCCCGAGCCGCGCTTGCGCATGTGCGGCAGCAGGCCGATGATCAGCTTGACGGCGCCGAAGTAGTTGAGCTGCATCGTGCGTTCGAAGTCGTGGAAGCGGTCGTAGCTGAGCGAGATCGAGCGCCGGATCGAGCGCCCGGCGTTGTTGACGAGCATGTCCACGTTGCGGTGGTCGGCGAGCACGCGCTCGAGCAGCCGTTCGATCGACTCGACGTCGGAGATGTCCGCGGCGTACACGTACGCGGTGCCGCCCGACGCGACGATCTCCGCGCGCACCTCCTCGAGCTTGTCCACGTTGCGCGCCACCAGCAGCGGCACGCCGCCGGCGGCGGCTACCTTCAGGGCGGTCGAGCGCCCGATGCCCGAGGACGCCCCCGTGATCAGCACGTGCTTGCCCTCCAGCGCCTGCCTGAGCGTGGCGCCGCGGCGCAGCTGGTTGTCCATCTCGCGCTCCCAGTAGTCCCACAGGCGCGCCACGTAGTCGTGCAGCGGCGGCGGCTGTTCCAGCGGGGTGCCGGCGAGCGCGCGCTCGGTCTCGCGCGTGTCGAAGCGCGGCACCAGCTCCATGTGCGCGAGCACCTCCGCGGGGATGCCCAGGTCGCGCAGCGCCAGCGCGCGCGCCTGGCGCAGCGGCGGCAGCGCGAGCGCGAGCTTCAGCGGCCACTTGGGCAGCGGGTCGGTCAGGCGTTTGTCGATGCTGAGCGCGAAGCGCGGCGCGTGCGCGGCGGCGGCCAGCTCGTTGATCAGGTCGTCGACGCGCTGCGGCCGCGGGTCGGTGAGGTGAAACGCCCTGCCGTCGAGGTCGGGCTCGTGCGCGATGTGCTCGAGCGCGCCCGCCACCCAGTCGACGGGCACGATGTTGGTGTAGCCGAGGTCGAGGCCCACCAGCGGCACCCACTCGGGCAGCAGCTGGCGCGTGCGCTGGATCGCCTTGAAGAAGTAGTACGGGCCGTCGATCTTGTCCATCTCGCCCGTCTGCGAGTCGCCGACGACGATCCCCGGCCTGTAAACGCGCCAGGGCACGTAGGGCTGCTCGCGCACGATCCGCTCGGACTCGAACTTGGTGCGGTGATACGGCGAGGGCAGCCGCTGGCCCTCGTCGAACATGTCCTCGTCGAACACGCCCTTGTAGGTGCCCGCGACGGCGATCGAGGAGACGTGGTGCAGGTGCTTGGCGTCGAGCGCCCGCGCGAGTTCCACCGCGTGCGTGGTGCCGCCCACGTTGACCGCCGTGTTGCGCTGCGCGGGGGCTGTCATGTCGTAGACGGCGGCGAGGTGGAAGAAGTGCTCGACCTTGCCGCGCAGCTCCGCCACCTGTTCCTTCTCGATGCCCAGCAGCGGCCGGCGCAGGTCGCCGATCACCGGCTGCACGCGCTCCGCCGCCGAGGAGCCCGTCAGCACGCTCCAGCGCGACGATCAGCTCGTCCAGCCGGCCGGCCGAGCTCTCGCGCACGAGCACGTACACGTCGCCTTGGCGGTTTTCCAGCAGCCGTTCCACCAGGCGCTGTCCGATGAAGCCCGTCGCTCCTGTCACGAAGTAAGCCATCGTGTTCAGAGCCTACCTCTAATCGCTACGCGCTCAGCACTACGTCGCTAGGCCCCCGCGCCCGCTCCCCCGCGTCCCTCGCCGGCGGCGAAGCGCGCCGCCCCGCGCGCGCCGTCGTCGAACACCTCGGGCCCCGCCTTGGCCTCCAGCGCGAGCGCGTCGGCGAGCCCCATCCCCAGTCCCTCGATCGCGGCGCGGCGGTCGGCGAGCATCGTCCGCTGCGGGAAACGCGCGAGCCCCTCGGCGAGCGCGAGCGCGCGCTCGAGGTGCGCCCCCGGCGGCACGATCTCGGTGAGCAGGCCCATCGACAGCGCCTCGCGCGCGTCGACGATGCGCCCGGTGAGGATCAGGTCGAGCGCGCGGCCGAGGCCGACGATGCGCGGCAGGCGCTGGGTGCCGCCGTCGATCAGCGGCACGCCCCAGCGGCGCTCGGGATAGCCGAGCTTGGAGCCCTCGGTGGCGATGCGCAGGTCGCACCACAGCGCGATCTCCAGGCCGCCCGCCAGGCAGAAGCCGGAGATCGCCGCGATCGTCGGCTTCGACGGCGTCAGGCGCGTGAAGCCCATCGGCCCCTCCGCGCTCATCAGCCGGTCGACCATCGTGCCGGTCGCCTTCAGGTCGGCGCCCGCGCAGAAGGAGACACCGCCCGCGCCCGTGAGCACGAGCACGCGCGCGTCCTCGTCGTCCTCGAAGCGCAGGTACGCCTCGTGCAGAGCCGCCGCGGTGGGGCCGTCGACGGCGTTGCGCCGGTGGGGGCGGTCGATCGTCACGATCGCCGCCGCGCCGCTGCGCTCGTAGCGGACCGCCTCCGGCTCGTCGCCGCTCATCGCCTCATCTCGACGGGTAGCGGCTCGAGGGCCAAGCTGGACGCGGACGCAGGGAGCGTGGCGCGCTCAGCACGCGAGCGACCGAGGACAAAGTCCAGCGCCGGCCATCGGGCCGCTACTACCAGCCGCCGCGCAGGTGTCCGCCTGCGACCAGCGCCTTGTGCGCGGCTTTGCGCGCTTCCTTGCGCTTCTCCAGGTGGCGCTGGAGCATGCTCGCCAGGAAGATGAACGTCGGGAAGAAGATGATCAGGATGAAGCCCGCGTCGGTGACGACCTTGTCGTTCGTCGCCCCGTAGAAGCCGCGCCCGTCGTTGTACGCGCTGGCCGCCGGCGCCAGGGCCAGCGACGCGAGCAGCGCGAGCGGGACCAGCGTTGCGAGCAGGCGGTTGCGCATGCGTGCGGATGCTACCTCAAGGCTGCGCCGGAAGCGCCCTACCATCAGCAGCCGATGGCGCTTCTGATCGCATCCGACCTGCAGAAGGACGTGGCCGGGCAGCCCCTGCTGCGCGGCGTGTCGTTCAAGCTCGAGCGTCGCGAACGGCTGACGATCGCCGGGCGCAACGGCGCGGGCAAGACGACGCTGCTGCGGATGCTCGCGGGCGAGACCTCGATCGACGGCGGCGAGCTGAGCGTCGCCAAGGGCGTGCGCGTCGTGCTGCACGACCAGCGTCCGCCGCGCGAGCGCGGGATGGCGCTGCGCGAGTACCTGCTGTCGGGCTGCGCGGAGGAGCTGCAGATCGAGGCGCAGCTCGCGGAGCTCGAGGCGAAGATGGCCGGCGGCTGCAGCGACGAGCAGACGCTCACTCGCTACGCGCGCGCGCAGGCGCGCCTGGAGGCGCGCGGCGGCTACCTGTGGCGCAACCGCGCGAGCGCGATGGCGCACGGCCTCGGCTTCCGCGACGCGGATCTCGACCGCACGCTGGACACCTTCTCCGGCGGCCAGCTGACGCGCGCCTCGCTCGCGCGCGCGCTGGCGACTAGCGCGGACGTGCTGCTGCTGGACGAGCCCACCAACCACCTCGACATCGAGTCGCTGGAGTGGCTCGAGCAGACGCTCATCGAGCTCGACGCGGCGGTGCTGCTGGTCGCGCACGACCGCTGGTTCCTGGAGGCTGTCGGCACCGCGGTGCTCGAGCTGTACGGCTCGCGGGTGGGCGGGCCTTCATCCTCGCGCGCGCGCTTCTTCGCCGGCACCTGGCACCAGTGGCGCCGCGAGCAGGCCGCGCGCGATGTCGCGCTGGGCAAGGCGATCGACAAGCAGCAGGCGGAGATCGAGCGCATGGAGCGCTTCATCGAGCGCTTCCGCTACAAGGCGACCAAGGCCAAACAGGCGCAGTCGCGCGTGAAGAAGCTCGCAAAGATCGAGCGCCTCGAGCGCGACCCGGCGGAGGCGAAGGGACTGGAGTTCGCCTTCGCCAAGCCCGAGCGCTCCGGCCGCGTGATCTTCGAGCTGCTCGACGGGCGCGTGGAGATCGGCGACGAGCACCTGGTGCTGCTCGAACACGCCGAGCTGTGGCTCGAACGCGGCGAGCACGTGTCGCTGGTGGGCCCCAACGGGACCGGCAAGACCACGCTGATCGAGACGCTCGCCGGCCGCCGGCCGCTGGCGGCGGGCAGGCTGAGCACCGGCCACAACGTCAAGGTCGGCTACCTCTCCCAGCACGCCGACGAGCTCGGCGCCGGCTGGGAGGGCGGGAACACCAATCCAAGCGTGCTCGACGCGGCGCAGCGCGCCACCGGCCTCAGCCCCGGCAAGGCGCGCGCGCTGCTCGGGCGCTTCCTGTTCTCGGGCGAGGAGGCGGAGAAACCGCTGAGCGGCCTCTCCGGCGGCGAGCGCCGGCGCCTGTCGCTGGCGGTGCTCGTCCAGTCCGCGCGCCAACGTGCTGATCCTCGACGAGCCCACCAACCACCTCGACATCGACAGCCGCGAGGCGCTCGAGGACGCGCTGCGCGGATTCGCCGGCGCGATCCTGCTCGTCTCCCACGATCGCGCGCTGCTGGACGCCGTCGGCACGCGCACGGTCGCGGTCGAGGACCGCACGCTGCACAGCTACGTCGGCGGCTGGCCCGAGTACGTGCGCGTGCGCGACGAGCGCCGCGCGGCGGGGTCCGTGAACGGGGCGGGGTCCGTGAACGGGTCAGACGATGGGAAGACAGGCCCGCATGCGGGCCTGTCCGGGAGGGCGCATGCGCCCTCCCGCCTGCCGGCACATGTGCCGGCAGGAACGGCGGATCGGCCCGAGGAGGCGAGCGCGAACGGCTCGTCGTCGCCGGCCAGCGCCAAGCGCAAGCCGAAGCAGAAGGGGCCGTCCAAGAACCGGCTGAGCGCGCAGCAGCAGGCCGAGCGCGCGATCGAACAGGCGGAGGCGGCGCTGAGCGCGCTGGAAGCAGAGCTCGCCGACCCCGCCGCGTGGGCCACGCGCTACGAGGCGGCCAAGTCCGAAGCGCGCCACACGGCCGCTACGCGCGCGGTCGAGCAGGCGTACGCGCACCTGGAGACGCTCGTCGACTGAAGACCTCCCCGCAATGGCGCGTCAGCTGGAATCCCGCTGGCTGTCCTGCGCGGTGGGAGCGCGCTGCTCCTCGGCTTCAGCGGCGCGAAGGCGTGCCTCCGCCTGCTCGGAGGCCCGTTGGAGCTCGCGCAGGCGTGCCGGGCTGGTGAGGCGTTGTCCGTAGGTCTTCGCTTTGTACAGCTGGTAGCGCTCGCGGGCGTACTTGGCCTGCGCTCGCAGATCGTCCAGGTGCTCGACGGACATGGGGGTTGAGTGCCGGGGTGCCGGCGCCGGTCGGCCTGTCGCAGCGCCGATGGGTCAGCGGCGAGCGAGCCGGCGTCCGCTCTCTGTGTCGGGAGGGGTGTAGTTGAGCTCGTAGTGGTGGTAGAGGGCCGACTCGTCGGCCTGGGAGAGCTCCTCGCCGTGCTGTTCGATGTTGGGCGCGGACTCGATCTGCTCCTTGGTGACCGACACCTGCAGCTCGTCGGGGCCCACCTTGATCCCGCCGAGCGGTACGAAGGTCAGGTGCCGGCTGATGAAGCCTTCCTTGACGGTGGCGAACTGTGGCTCGTCGTTCTCGACGTCGACGTACACGTCCTGCAGCTTGCCGATCTTCTCACCGTCGCTGTCGATCAGCATCTTGCCGTGCCACTCGGCGACGTTCCACTCGGCGTCTTGCTGATCGTCCATGGCCGGAGCCTCGCCTTCTGTCGTGGGCTGATGCTCGGCCATTCTAATCTCTGCGTGTGAGCACGCGCCTGAAAACGACGATCAACGTCGCGATCGTCCTCGCGATCGCCGCCGCGGTGTACTTCCTCCCCGGCGGCGGGCGCGCGGCGGTCACGTTCGAAGCGGCGCTCTGGACCGTGTTCGGGCTGGGCGTCGGCTATCTGGGCCTGCGCATGTACCGCGAACACCATGTCGCGCTGCACGGCCTCGGCGACCCCCACCGGGGCCTGCTGTACGGCGCGGTCGCGCTGATCATGTTCGAGTGGGCGGCGCGCTCGCGCATGTGGGAAACGGGCGTCGGCGAGCTCGCCTGGTTCGTGCTGGCTGGCATCGTCGTGTACTCGCTGGTGGCGGTGTACCACCACTGGCGCGCGTACTGAGCTCGCGGCCGCTGCGCCTATCCTCGAAGCGATGGCCGCTACCGAGGAGCTGACGGGGACCGACGGGGTCGACGGCGCGCGTGAGGACGCGCGCGCGAGCCTCGCCGCGCAGCGGCGCGCGCTGCCCGACCAGCCGGGCGTCTACCTGTTCCGCGACGCGCGCGGCCGCGTGATCTACGTCGGCAAGGCCAACTCGGTGCGCAAGCGCGTCGCCTCGCACTTCTCCAAGGCGCAGGTGGGCGGGCGGGGATCGAGCTCACCCGGGCACGCGGAGATGGTCGCCGCGGTGGACAGCGTCGAGTGCGTGGTCGTCGCCACCGAGGCCGAGGCGCTGCTGGCCGAGCAGAGCTTCATCAAGCAGTACCGGCCGCGCTTCAACATCCGCCTGCGCGACGACAAGTCCTACCCGTTCATCGCGATCTCGCTCGACGAGGACTTCCCGCGCGTGTACTTCACGCGCGAGCGCCACCGCGCCGGGCGCGCGTACTTCGGCCCGTACTCCAACGCCAAGCGCGTGCGCGCGACGCTGGAGGTGCTGGCGAAGGTGTTCATGTTCCGCTCGTGCACGGGGCCTGAGCCGGGCCGGCGCAGCGGCAGCCCGTGCCTGGACTACTACATCAAGCGCTGCGAGGCGCCGTGCGTGGGCTACGTCTCCAGGGAGGACTACCGCGCGAGCATCGACGGCGTGATCGACTTCCTCAACGGGCGCTTCGCGGCGATCGAGCGCGACCTCGAGGCGCGCATGCGCGCAGCGGCGGCGGAGCAGGAGTTCGAGCAGGCGACGCTCGAGCGCAACCGGCTGCACGCGGTCCGCTCGCTGCTGGAGCGCCGCCGCGTGACCAGCGAGTCGGTGGGCACGCTTCGACGCGGTCGCGGTGGCGGTCGACGGCGCGCGACGCCAACGCACAGGTCTTCCAGGTGCGCGACGGCGTGCTCTCCGACCGCCAGTCCTTCTACCTGCCAACGAGGCCGAGCGCGAGCTGGCGGAGGTCGCGGAGGAGTTCATGCTCCAGTACTACAGCGTCCGGCCACACCTCGATCCCGGCGCTGCTGGTCGTCGCAGCGAGCGCGCTCGGCGCCCGCGCGGCGCTGGCGGACGCGCTCGCCGAGCCGCGCGGGGCGGACCGGTCGAGATGCGGGCGGCCGAGCGCGGCGAGAAGCGCCGGATCCTCGAGCTGGCCGAGCGCAACGCGCTGCTGGCGCTCGACCAGGAGCGGCTGCGCTCCGAGCGCCGGCGCCAGAGCGGGTCGAGGCGCTCGAGGGCCTGCAGCGGGCGCTGGGCGCTCGACGTGCCGCCGATCCGCATCGAGTGCTTCGACATCTCCAACCTCGGCGGCACGCACACGGTCGCCTCGATGGTCGTGTTCGAGGGCGGCGCGCCGAAGAAGTCCGACTACCGCCGCTTCACCATCCGCAGCAGCCGAGGGCGCCCCCGACGACTTCGCGTCGATGGCCGAGGTGCTCTCGCGGCGCTTTGCCCAGTGGGAGCGCCAGGCGGACTTCTCGCCGCACGACCCCTCCTACGACCGCAGCTTCGCGTCGCTGCCGAACCTGGTCGTGATCGACGGCGGCAAGGGGCCAGCTGGCGGCGGGGCTGGGGCCGCTGCGCGGCTTTCGCGAGCGCGGCGTGGCCGTCGTGTCGCTCGCCAAGCGCATCGAGGAGATCTTCGTGCCCGGGCGCCGCTCGCCGCTGGTGCTCGATCACTCCACGCCCGAGCTGCAGCTGCTGCAGCGCGTCCGCGACGAGGCGCACCGCTTCGCGATCACCCACCACCGCAGCCGTCGCGACAGGGCGATGAACAGCTCGCTGCTCGACGAGCTCCCGGGCGTGGGGCCCGCGCGCAAGCGCGCGCTGCTCACGCACTTCGGCTCGCCGGAGGCGGTCGCGGCGGCGTCGAGCGAGGAGCTGCAGGCGGTGCCCGGAGTGCCGGCGAAGCTCGGGCGGGAGCTGTACCAGTACCTGCATCGCGCGGGCTGACGCGCGCGTCCGCCGCGCGCGGCACAATCACCTGCGATGGCCGTGATCAGGCCCCTGCGCCCGCTGCGCGCCGCCGGCGGCAAATCCTCCGGCAAGCCGGTGATCGAGTCGCGCCTGGAGGACCTCGTGGTGATCACGGGCTTCTCGGGCGCGGGCAAGTCGACGGCGATGAACGTGTTCGAGGACGCGGGCTACTTCTGCGTCGACAACCTGCCGCCGGAGATGATCCGCTCGCTGGTCGAGCTGTTCGTGCACGAGGGCTCGAAGGTCGAGCGCGCGGCGGTCGTCTCGGACGTTCGCGGCGGCGTCTACTTCGAGGCGCTGCGCGCGGTCGTCGACGACCTGGACGCGCTCGGCCTCTCTCACCACGTGCTGTTCCTCGAGGCAGCCGAGCAGACGCTGGTCAACCGCTACAAGGAGACGCGCCGCCGCCATCCGCTGGCGCCGGAGGGCAGCATCGCGGCGGGGGTCGCAGCCGAGCGCGCGCTGCTCGAGCCGCTGCGCGGCCGCGCCGACATGGTGATCGACACGACGGGCATGTCCGCGGCGATGCTGCGCGAGAAGATCGCCGCGGAGCTCCTGCCGCGCCACGCCGCCGGGCGGCTGTCGGTGACGTTCATGAGCTTCGGCTTCAAGCACGGGCCGCCGCGCGAGGAGGACCTGGCGTTCGACGTGCGCTTCCTGGCCAACCCCCATTACGAGCCCGAGCTGCGCGAGCTGACGGGGCTGGACGAGGCGGTGGTCGAGTACATCGCCCGCGACGGGCGCCTGGAGCAGCTGTACGACAGGCTGCAGGCGCTGCTCGACTTCCTGCTGCCGCAATACGTCGCCGAGGGCAAGGCGCACCTGGTGATCGCGATCGGCTGCACCGGCGGACGTCACCGCTCGGTGGCGATCGCGGAGCACCTGGCCGCGCGCTACCGCGACCACGACGACCTCGACGTGGCGGTCGCCCACCGGGACCTCGAGCAGCGGCGCTGATAGCCTCCCAGCGCACGCCGGGCGACCGGAGCAGCCGCTCCCGATGCCCGGCATCGTTCATTTTCGCTTCAGGAGGCAACGCATGCCGGTACGGGTGGGGATCAACGGATTCGGCCGAATCGGGCGAAACATGTTCCGCGCGGCGCAGGCCGCGGCGCGGCCGCGGGGGAGGAGATCGAGTGGGTGGCGGTCAACGACCTGACCGACTCGAGGACGCTCGCGCACCTGCTCGCGTACGACTCGATCCTCGGGCCATACCCGGGCGAGGTGCGCGCCAGCGGCGAGAGCGCGATCGAGGTCGACGGCCGCGAGCTGAAGGTGCTGGCCGAGCGCGACCCGGCGGCGCTGCCGTGGGGCGAGCTGGGCGTCGACGTGGTGATCGAGTCCACCGGCCTGTTCACCGACCGCGACAGCGCGGCCAAGCACCTGGCGCAGGGCGCCAAGAAGGTCATCATCTCGGCGCCGGCCACGAACCCCGATGCGACGGTCGTGCTGGGCGTGAACTTCGAGGAGGCGTACGACCGCGAGCGCCACGACGTGATCTCCAACGCGTCGTGCACGACCAACTGCCTGGCGCCGGTGGCGAAGGTGGTCAACGACACCGTCGGGATCGAGCACGGCCTGATGACGACGATCCACGCCTACACCGCAGACCAGCGGCTGCAGGACCTGCCGCACAAGGACCTGCGCCGGGCGCGCGCGGCGGCGATCAACCTGATCCCGGCGTCGACGGGCGCGGCGAAGGCGATCGGGCTGGTGATCCCGGAGCTGCAGGGCAAGCTGCACGGCTTCGCGGTGCGCGCGCCGGTGCCGACGGGCTCGGTGGTCGACCTGACGGTCGAGTGCGCGCGCGAGACGAGCGTCGAGGAGGTCAACGCGGCCCTGAAGGCGGCCGCGGAGAGCGGCCGGCTGGCGGGGCATCATGAGCCTACACCGAAGACCCGATCGTCTCCAGCGACATCGTCTCCTCGCCGTTCTCCTCGATCGTCGACTCGCAGTTGACGGCGGTGATCGATGGCACGATGCTGAAGGTGGTCGCGTGGTACGACAACGAGTGGGGTTACTCCAACCGTCTGGTGGACCTGGCGCAGAGAGTCCTGTGATGAGGAGCATCGACGAGCTGGACGTGCACGGCAGGCGGGTGCTGGTGCGCGTGGACTTCAACGTGCCGCTGGACGCCAACGTGGACGCGGTGCGTGGTCCGGCAGCCGGCGGCGTGCCGCTCGTGAGCGACGACACCCGGATCGCGGCGGCGCTGGCGACGATCGAAGAGCTGCGCGAGCGCGGCGCGCGGCTGGTGCTGGTCTCGCATCTGGGCAGGCCGAAGGGCAAGCGCGTGCCGGAGCTGTCGATGGCGCCGGTGGCGGACCGCCTGCGCGAGCTGACCGGCGCGAAGGTGACGCTCGCGCCGGCGGTCGTCGGCGATCAGGTGATGGCGCTGGCGGAAGCGCTGCAGGATGGAGAAATACTGGTGCTCGAGAACGTGCGCTTCGAGCCGGGCGAGGACGAGCAACGATCCCGGGTTCGCCAAGGAGCTCGCGGCGCTCGCGGACCTGTACGTCGACGACGCGTTCGGCGTGGCCCACCGCGCGCATGCGAGCAACGAGGGCGTCACGCATCTGCTGCCGAGCGCGGCCGGACGGCTGCTCGAACGCGAGGTCAAGACGCTCACGGGGATCCTCGAGCATCCCGAGCACCCGCTGGTGGCGATCGTCGGCGGCGCGAAGGTGGCGGACAAGATCGAGGTGATCGAGCGCTTCCTGGCGGTGGCCGACGTGGTGATGATCGGCGGCGCGATGTGCTTCCCGTTCCTGTGCGCGCAGGGGCACACGGTGGGCGACGTCGCTGTGCGACGACGAGGACGTCGAGCACGCCCGCAGCGCGCTGGCGCGCGCCAGCGACACGCACGCGCCGCAGCCCGGCCGCGCACGGCTGCTGGTGCCGAACGACTTGGTGATCGGCAAGGCCCTGGCGGCGGACGCCGAGCATCGCGTGCTCGACGGCGTGGAGGTGCCGGAGGGCTGGATGGGCCTGGACATCGGCCCCAAGACGGCGGTGCGCTACGCGAGCGTGATCGCGAGCGCGGGCACGGTCTTCTGGAACGGGCCGATGGGCGCGTTCGAGCTGGAGCCGTTCGCGGCGGGCACGCGCGCGGTGGCGGAAGCGGTGGCGAGCGCGCCGGGAATGACCGTGGTGGGCGGCGGCGATTCGGCGGCGGCGCTGGCGGAGTTCGGGCTGGAGCACGCGGTCGATCACCTCTCCACGGGTGGCGGCGCGACGCTCGAGCTGGTCGAGGGCGCCACGCTGCCGGGCGTGCGGGCGCTGGAAGGCACAGGGGTGGCTTCTTGATTGATGCGGTCCCGCCCACCCGCACGCCGCTGATCGCGGGCAACTGGAAGATGTACAAGACGGAGGAGCAGGCGGAGGACTACATCCAGGCGCTGCTCCCGCGCGTGTCGGCGATCGACGGCGTGGACGTGGCGATCTGCGTGCCGTTCACGGACCTGCGCGCGATGGTCGACAGCGCGCGGGGATCGCGCGTGGAGGTGTACGCGCAGAACATGCACCAGGAGCCCGAGGGCGCGTACACGGGCGAGGTCTCGGCGCCGATGCTGCGCGAGCTGGACGTGCGCGGCGTGGTGCTCGGGCACTCCGAGCGCAGGGCGCTGTTCGGGGAGACCGACAGGGCGCTGGCGCTGAAGGTCCCGGCGGCGCTGGAGGCGGGCCTCGTGCCGATCCTGTGCGTGGGCGAGACCGAGGAGGAGCGCGACGACGACGACACCGACCGCAAGCTGCGCCAGCAGGTGAAGGACGACCTGGCGAACGTGCCGGGCGAGCGGCTGGCGGAGGTGGTGATCGCGTACGAGCCGATCTGGGCGATCGGCACGGGCCGGGTGGCCACGCCGGAGCAGGCGCAGGAGGCGATCGCCTTCATTCGCGCGCTGGTGGCCGATCGCGACCGGCAGGCGGCGGAGCGGCTGCGGGTTCTGTACGGCGGGTCGGTCAAGCCGGAGAACGCGGCGGAGCTGCTGGCGCTGGCGGACGTGGACGGCGCGCTGGTGGGCGGCGCGTCGCTTGAGGCGGAGTCGTTCGCGCGGATCGTGGCGGCGGCTGCGCGATGAGCGTCCCGCCCGGGCCAGCGGACCTGCCGGCGCCGTGCGCGTGCCTGGTGGTGCTCGACGGGTGGGGGATGGCGGAGCCGGGGCCGGGCAACGCGATCTCGCTGGCGCGCACGCCGATCTTCGACGAGCTGTGGGCGAGCTACCCGCACACGACGCTGACGGCATGCGGGCGCGCGGTGGGGCTGCCGGAGGGGCAGATGGGCAACAGCGAGGTCGGGCACCTGAACCTCGGCGCGGGCGCGGTGGTGCGACAGGACCTGGTGCGCATCGACGACGCGGTGACCGACGGGTCGCTGGCGCAGAACGAGGCGCTGCGCGCGGCGTTCGCGGACGCCGAGCGCGTGCACCTGCTGGGGATGGTCTCCGACGGCGGCGTGCACTCCTCGCTGGCGCACCTGCGCGCGCTGATCGAGCTGGGGCGCGCGCTGGCTGTGAAGGATCTGGTGGTGCACGCGTTCACCGACGGGCGCGACACGCTGCCGCACGCGGGCGCGGCGTTCCTGGCGGAGCTCGACCGCGCGCACGGCGCGCGCGTGGGCTCGGTGGTGGGGCGCTACTGGGCGATGGACCGCGACCGCCGCTGGGAACGCACGCAGCGGGCGTACGACATGCTGGTGCACGCGCGCGCGCCATACCACGCCGACAGCGGCGAGCAGGCCGTGCAGGACGCCTACGCCGCGGGGAGACTGACGAGTTCATCGAGCCGACGCTGGTCGGCGCGGAGGCGGCGATCCGCCCGGGCGACAGCGTGATCGCGTTCAACTTCCGGCCCGACCGCATGCGCGAGATCACGCGCGCGCTGGCGGAGCCCGGATTCGATGCCCGCCCACCCAACGACCCCGGCTCGCCCGAGGAGCTCCCCGGCTGGAGCGGCCGCGGGGGTGTGCCGGCGATCGCGCGCTACACGACGCTCACCCGCTACGAGGAGGGCTGGCCCTACCCGGTGGTGTTCTCGCCCGAACATCCGGCGAGCACGCTGCCGGAGGTGCTCGAGCGCGGCGGGCGCGTCGCAGCTGCACGTGGCGGAGACGGAGAAGTACGCGCACGTGACGTACTTCTTCAACGGCGGCGACGAGACGCCGATGCGCGGCGAGCGCCGCGAGCTGGTGCCGTCGCCGCGCGACGTGCCGACGTATGACCACAAGCCGCAGATGAGCGCGCGCGAGGCGGCGGCGGCGTTCGTGGGCGCGTGGCGGGCCGACGGGCCGCGCTTTGGGATCATCAACTTCGCGAACGCGGACATGGTCGGACACACGGGCGTGATCGCGGCGGCGGTGAAGGCGGTGGAGACGGTCGACGAGTGCCTGGGCGAGGTGGTGAGCGCGGTGCACGAGCGCGGCGGCGTGTGCGTGGTGACCGCCGACCACGGCAACGCGGACCACATGCTCGAGCCCGACGGCAGCCCCAACACGGCGCACTCGCTGAACCCGGTGCCGCTGATCGTGACGAGCCCGGCCGTGTCGCTGCGCCAGGAGGGGGGCATCCTGGCGGACGTGGCGCCGACGGTGCTGCGGGTGCTCGGGATCGAGCAGCCCGAGCAGATGACGGGGCGCTCGTTGATCGAGGGCGGATAGATCTGTTTAATGACGGCCTGCCGGCCGGGAGGCGTGCGCGTTGCACGGAAGGAGCTGAGGTGCAGTCAGAGGAGCAGCAGCCAGGGGAGCGGGAGCCAGGGGAGTGGAGCCCGGCCGAGTACGGGCCGGCGGGGCACGAG
The DNA here is from genome assembly GCA_963756205.1 of uncultured Solirubrobacteraceae bacterium. Taxonomy (GTDB): domain Bacteria; phylum Actinomycetota; class Thermoleophilia; order Solirubrobacterales; family Solirubrobacteraceae; genus Palsa-744. The sequence continues at coordinate 101,369 of CAVWMU010000002.1, read as the reverse complement.
CCGGTGGGGCGGGGGCCGGGCAGGGGCCTGTCGTGGCGCCTGCTTGCGAACTTCTTCATCGGCGCGGGCGTCAACCACTTCGTGATGCCGCGCGCCTACGAGCAGATCGTGCCGCCGCCGCTGCGCGAGCACTCGAAGCGGATCGTGCAGATCAGCGGCGTGGCGGAGATCGCGGGCGGCGTGGGCGTGCTGGTGCCGTGGACGCGCAGGGCATCGGGAGTGGGCCTGATCGCGCTGCTGGCGGCGGTGTTCCCGGCGAACGTGCACATGGCGCTCGAGCCCGAGCGCTTCCGCAAGATCCCGCGCTGGGCGCTGTACGGGCGGCTGGCGCTGCAGCCGCTGATGATGCTGTGGGCGTGGCGGGCGACGCGGCGATGAAACGGCTCTGCCGAGCGGCGCTGTGCGGCGCTGCTATGTTCGATTGAGACGCTGCACGACCGGACCGCCATGTCGACCGTCACCGCTGTCAAGATCGCCACCTCCGAGCAGGAGACCCTGACGTTGGGGGAGCTGCGCGCGTGGCGCGGGTTGCTGCGGGCACACGCGTGCCTGGCCAAGCGCCTGGACGCGGAGCTGGAGCAGGCGCACGGGCTGCCGATGAGCTCCTACGAGGTCCTGGGGCACCTGGAGGAGGCGAGCGGCGGGCGACTGCGCATGTGCGAACTGGCCGAACAGGCACAGCTCTCGCGCAGCGGCCTGACGCGGCTGGTCGATCGCCTGGAGCGCGACCGCCTGCTGGAGCGCTGCTCGTGCGATCACGACGCCCGCGGCTCCTACGCATGCCTGACCGACGCGGGACGCGAGCGGCTGGCGGAAGCGCGCGGGACGCACCTGGCGGTCGTGCGCGAGCACTTCTTCTCGCACTTCTCCGAGGCCGAGCTGGGCTCGCTGGCGGACATGTGGGAGCGGATTGCTCCCTGCGGCGGCTGCTGAGGCTGGGTTCTCCGGATAACCCGCCGCGGCGTGCGCGATCTTCGTCGTGCGCTTTCGCGCTCGCCGAAGACGCTCCCGCCGCGTCGGTGCAGCGTGGTAACCCAATGGGCCTCGCGCGCCTGCCAGGTCGCGGCTCTTGGGGTCATTTGGCTGGCTTCTTCGGCCGGGGAGGACGTACGCGTGGTAGGGACCCTTGTTCTACGCCTAATAAAACTTGATGGGTTACGACTTAGATTTTATAATTGGCGGCGTCAAGCAAACCCGATCTTTGGAGGTAGAGCAAGATGGCATTGGTCAGATGGGAGCCTGCGCGGGAGCTGCAGACGATCCAGCAGGAGATGAACAGGCTGTTTGGGGCCTTGTTCGACAGCCCGACGGGTGGCGTCAACGCGGGCGGGGCGCAGCAGCGCTGGGTTCCGGCGATGGACCTCGTCGAGCAGGACGACCGCTTCGTGCTGCGCGCGGATCTGCCGGGCGTGAGCGAGGAGGACGTGAAGATCGAGCTCGAGGAGAACGTGCTGACGATCTCCGGCGAGCGCAAGTCCGAGCACGAGCAGCGTGGCGAGGGCTTCTACCGCGTGGAGCGCGCCAGCGGCAGCTTCTCGCGCTCGCTGGTGCTGCCCGATGGGGTCGATGCCGAGGGGATCGAGGCGCGCTTCGAGCAGGGCGTGCTCGAGGTGAGCGTCCCCAAGCCCGAGCAGCGCAAGCCGCACCGGGTGGCGATCAACGTCGGCGGCGGGGCCAAGGTGATCGAGGGCGCCGAGAGCGTCTGAGCGATCGCGACGCAGGGGCCGCGCGGGAGGTGCCGCGCGGCCCTAGTCGCGCGGGCGGGTGACGTGGCGGCGGTGCAGGACGAGCCCGCCGACGACCGCGAGCAGCACGGCGACCAGGCCGTAGATGCCGAACGTTTCGATGGCGTTGCCGGCGGAGTTGCCGAGGAAGTAGGCGATCAGCCCGATCGCGCTCGCCCACGCGATCCCACCGAGCGCGTTCCACAGCACGAACGCGCGCCAGCGCATGCGCGTGGCGCCCGCCAGCCAGGACGCCCAGATGCGCAGGCCGAGCAGGAAGCGACCGAAGAACACGGCCTTGGGGCCGTGGATCTCGAAGAACGGCTCGCCCACGCGCAGCACCTCCTGGCGCTGGCGGCGGAACGCGCCCGGGCGCTCCAGCAGCCAGCGTCCGCCCTTGCGCCCGATCGCGTAGCCGATGTTGTCGCCGACGATCGCGGCCGTGGCCGCGAGCGGGATGACGATCCCGATCTGCAGCTTGCCCTGGCTGGCGAGCACGGCGGCGGCGATCAGCGATGTCTCGCCGGGGATGGGAGCCCCGCCCGACTCGCTCATCACGAGCAGGAACAGCAGCGGATATCCGAAGGTCTGGACTAGGTGGTTGACGTCGAGCAGGGCGGCCAGCATCGACGGGCCTCCGCTACTGCGTGTTTTCGGAAACGAGCTGCTTGAGGGCGGCGGACGTCTTCTGGACGTCGGAGTAGACGACGTTGCGCAGCACCACCTTGGCCGGTGCGGGCGCGGTGAGGATCACGATGGCGACGATCGCGACGGCGAGCGCGAGCAGCGCGAGCACGGCCACGAGCAGCCGGCTGGAGCGCCGGCGGGTGGGGGCCGGCGCGCGGCCCGCCGGCCTGGCGGCCACGGCCCTGGGCGGCCCCGGGCGCGGATGGCGCGCGGCGACGGCGGTGGACGCGGCGCTCGCCCGCCGCGGGCCGGCGAGCACGCTGGTGGCCTCCGTTGGCAGCGCCCCGGCCCGCCCTGCACCAGCCCGCGCGGCCGCGCGCCCGCCGGATATGGCGCGCCGAGGCTCCTCTGGCGGGATGCCGCGGGCGCCGGCGTTCAACCCGTGGCGCATCTCCAGGGCCGTCTTGTAGCGTTCGCGCGGGTCGAGCGCGAGCGCGATCGCGACGGCCTGCCCGAGCTCGGGGCTGACGGCGGCGACGAGCGTGTCGAGCCGCGGCGGCTCCTCCTGCTGCTGCTTGAGCGCGAGCTCGGTCAGCGACGTGGCCTCGTAGGGCAGGCGCCCGGAGATCAGCTGGTAGGCGACGACCCCGAGCGCGTACAGGTCGGCGCTCGGGCCGGCCTCCTCGCCGCGCGCCTGCTCGGGCGCGAGATATGCGGCGGTGCCGAGCACGGAGCCGACCTGGGTGATGCTCGACTGCTCGGTCGCCTTGGCGATACCGAAGTCGGCGAGCTTGACCTCGCCTTCGCGCGCACGCAGCAGGTTGCCGGGCTTGACGTCGCGATGGACGACGCCGTGGCGGTGTGCGTAGTGCAGGCCCTCGCACGCCTGTTCGATGATCGCCAGCGCCTCCTCGACCTCGACCCAGCCCTGGTCGCGCAGGATCTCCGCGCCGGAGGACCCCTCGATGTACTCCATCACGATGAAGTACTGGCCGGTGCGCTCGTCGCGGCCGGAGTCGAACACCTGCACGATGTTCGGGTGCACGAGGCGCGCGGCGGCCTGCGCCTCGCGCTGGAAGCGCGACACGAACGCGGGGTCGTCGGCGAGGTGCTCGGCGAGCAGCTTGACGGCCACCTGGCGCTCCAGGCGCAGGTCGAGGGCGAGGTGCACCGTGGACATCCCGCCGTGGCCCAGCCGGCTCTGCAAGCGGTAGCGGCCCGCTATCTCGACATGGCTCATTTGGCGCCTTCCTGTCCGCCCGCGCTGGCGCCGCCGGCGCCGCCGGCGCCTTCGGCGGGGCTCGAGCCGTTCGCGGAGCCGCTTTCGCCGACGCCGGTGCCGCCGCCCTGCCCGCTGGGGGCGCCCGCGGGGGATTCGCCGGTGGGAGGGGCGGCCGTGCCGCCGCCCGGGGTCGTGCTCGTCGAGGTGGTCGGCGTCGTCGTCGTGGGCGTGGTGGTGGTCGTGCTGGTGGTCGTCTTCGGCGTGGTGGTGGTTGTGCTGGTGGTGGTCTTCGGCGTGGAGGTCGTGGGCGTGCTCTGCGCGAGCGGCTGGAGGCACAGCGCGAGCGCGCGAGCGCGCAGGTTCTCGATGCCCTGGCGCAGTGTGTCGCGCAGCCCCGTGTCGACGCTCGCGGGCAGCGCGTCGAAGTCCCGTTCGGTCTTGAGGATCGCGCTTTCGGTCGTCGAGCAGCTGCCGTTGCCGGATTCGGCGTCCAGCGCGACCGTTTCGAAGTCGCTCTGCAGCGGTCCGGCGTCGGCGACCGGGATCAGCTTGGAGCTGGAGCCGCCGCAGGAGACGAGCCCGGCGGCGGCGAGGCCGAGCAGGCACGCGAGCGCGAGGCGCGCCAGCTGAGCGCGGGGCGCGGTCCGGTCGGGGGCGCCCGTCGGCGCCGAGCGGCGATGGAGGCTCATTGACCGTACTCGAGGCGCTCGGCGAGGGAGTCGGGCAGGCGCGCGGCGCGGATCGCGGCGGCCGCGCCGGCGATGTCGTAGTCGGCGCGGTGGAAGGACGCGGCCATGCCGTCGAGGTCGAGCAGCAGCCACGACGCGCGCGGGTCGCCGTCGCGCGGCTGGCCGACGCTGCCGGGGTTCAGCAGCCATTCGCCCTCGGCGACGTCCAGATGCGTGCTCTCACGACGCGGCTCGCCGGTGGCGAGCTCGCCCTCGCGGCGCTCGAACGAAAGCGCCACGTGCGAATGGCCGATCAGGCAGATGCGGTGCGGCTGCGCGTCCAGGCACAGCTCGGCGAGCAGCGCCGAGAGCACGTACTCCCACACGGGATCGCGCGGGCTGGCGTGGTAGAGGCCGATCGGCCCCTCCTCGCCCTGGGGACGCAGGCCCTGCAGGAAGGCGAGGTTCTCGGGCGCGATCACGTCCCTGGTCCACTGCGCGGCGAGGCTAGCCCCCTTGGAGAACTCCTCGAGCGAGATCTCGCCGGTGACCGCGAGGTCGTGGTTGCCGGCGAGACACACGGCGGCGTGCTCGCGCGCCAGCTCGACGCACGCGTCGGGCTCCGCCCCGTAGCCGACGAGATCGCCAAGGCACCACAGCTCGGACGCGTCGCTGGCGGCGATCGCGTCGAGCGTCGCCTCGAAGGCGTGTCGATTGGCGTGTATGTCGGAGATGACGGCGACCTTCATCCCTGCAGGGTACGAACACCGTCGTTCATCGCCGGTTCCACGATCGCTCGCGGTGCAACGGCGCCGTCAGCGCGGACGCACGCCAGGCGTCCGGCGGCGCGAGCCTAGTCGGCGTCGGAGCCGGCCTCCGCACCGCCGTACTCCGGCAGGTTTTTGATGCCCTCGCGGGCGCTCCACTTGGAGTAGTTGTCCTCCATCGCGTCGATCAGCTCGCGCATGAAGCGCGGGGAGAGGTTCACGCGCGAGACCACCACGCCCGGAACCTCCTCGGACTCGACCTCGTGATCCACGCGTGCGAAGGTGACGGTGAACTCGTAGTCGGAATGGCTGACGTTGGCGAAGTTCGCGTACACGCCCCCCATGATCTCGGGGGACAGGTGGATGTTGATGTGGCGCTCCGCGCCTGAGTCCTGATCGTTCACGCAGCTAGTATCGCAAGCGCCGAGACCGAACCCATGACCGAGCCCGAATCCGACGACGACCAAGCCCCGCTGGAGAGCCTGCGCACGGCGGTGCTCGCGGCCGCGGAGGAGCTGGCGGGCGGCGGTGGCGCGGGCGTTGGTGCCGCGGGCGGCGGTGACGCCGGTGGCGGGCGCGCGCCGATCACGCTGGAGCGCCCGCGCCGTGCGGAGTTCGGGGACTACTCGACGAACGCGGCGCTGCTGATCGCGCCCGGGGCGGGCGTGCCGCCGCGCGAGCTCGCGCAGCGCCTGGGCGGCGCACTGGCGGAGCGCCTGGGGGAGAGCCTCGAGCGCTTCGAGGTCGCGGGCCCGGGCTTCGTCAACCTGTTCGTGTCCGACGCGTGGCTGATGGGGGCGCTGGCGCAGGCGCTGGCGGCGGGCGAGCGCTTCGGCGCGGGCACGGCGCCGCGGCCCGAGCGCATCCTGGTGGAGTTCGTGTCGGCCAACCCCACCGGCCCGATGCACGTCGGGCATGCCCGCAACGCCGCCTACGGCGACGCGCTGGCGCGCATGCTCGAGCTGCAGGGCCATCACGTCAAGCGGGAGTTCTACGTCAACGACGCCGGCTCGCAGGTGCGCAAGCTGGGCGAGTCGATCCGCGCCCTGGCGCGCGGCGAGGCGGTCCCCGACGACGGCTACCGGGGCGGCTACGTCGCCGAGCTCGTTCCCAGCCTGGAGAACGCCGCGAGCGCCGACCCCGCGGAGCTGGGTCGCGCGGCGGTGGCGATCGTGATCAAACAGCTCGCCGCATCGCTGAACGGCTTTCGCGTGAGCTTCGACTCGTGGGCGTATGAGAGCTCGCTGCACCGCGGCGATCCGAGCCCGGTGGCGCACACGCTGGCGATCCTCGAGCAGCAGGGGCACACCTACCGCAGCGAGGGCGCGCTGTGGCTGCGCACGACGGACTTCGGCGACGACAAGGACCGCGTGCTCGTGCGCTCGGGCGGCGAGCACACGTACTTCGCCTCTGACATCGCCTACCACCAGGACAAGCGCGAGCGCGGCTTCGAGCGCCAGATCGACGTGTGGGGAGCCGATCACCACGGCTACGTGCAGCGCATGAAGGCCGCTTACGAGGCGCTGGGCGGCGATCCGGGGGAGCTCGAGCTGCTGATCATGCAGCTGGTGCACCTGATGAGCTCGGGCGAGCGCGCGCAGATGTCAAAGCGCGCGGGCGAGTTCGTGACGCTGGACGACCTCGTGGCGGAGATCGGCGTGGACGCGGCGCGCTGGTACCTGCTGGCGCGCTCGCACGACACGACGGTCGACCTCGACCTGGACCTGGCGCGCGAACGCTCGAGCGAGAACGACGTGTACTACGTGCAGTACGCGCACGCGCGCATCTGCTCGATGCTCGCGAAGGCGGGCGCCGAGCGCGTGGCGGCGGCCAGCGCGGCGGTGGGCGCGGCGGGCGGCGAGCTCGAGCGCGAGCCGCTGCACGCGACCGAGCGGGCGCTGGTGGAGCAGCTGCTGGCGTTCCCCGGCGAGCTCGCGGAGGCGGCCGAACGCCGCGCCCCGCACCGGATCGCGGCATACGCGCTGGCGCTGGCGCAGACGTTCACGGCGTTCTACCGCGACTGCCACGTCGTCGGCGCCCAGCCGGAGCAGCTCGAGTCGTTTCGCATCGCGCTGTGCGTGGCGAGCGCGCGCACGATCGCGCGCTGCCTGGACCTGCTCGGCGTGGACGCGCCGGCGCAGATGTAGCTCGGTAGCAAGCGCGCGACGCCTGTCAGTCGAACCGCGCGAGGTCGGACTCCAGCCGAGCGGCGTCGGCGGCGCTCAGCGTCGTGGAGGCCGTCGCCGTGGCCGCCTGCGCACGCCCGCGCCGTCGCCAGCTGGGGATCAGCAGAAGCACGGTCGCCAGCAGCCCGAGCACGACGGCGAGCGGCACGAGGTAGGCGGCGAGGTCGAAGCCGTGCGCGCTCGGCAGCCCGAGCACGGTGGGGCCGTACTGGGCGACGAGCGCACGCTTGATTTCCGCTTCGTCCTCGCCCCTGTCGATCAGGCTCTGGATGTATTCGCGCTCGAGGTTCGCCTGCGGCGCCTGCGACTCGTCGAGCGCGACTTTGCACGTCACGCACATCGCCTGGCGCTCGATCGTCAGCAGCGAGGCGCGCGGCCTGACGACGGCGGCGGCCTGCGCGGCGGGCGCGAGCAGCGCGAGGGCCGCGACGAGCGTGGCGAGCAGCGAGAAGGAGCGCAATGTGCAGGCGCGGCGGGCGCCGGCGGGCGGCGCGGTGGCGGCGGGCGGGGCGATGGCGGGCGGCCTCACGAGCCCTCGGCGAGCGCTACCGCGCGGTTGACGAAGCCCTGTTCGATCTCGCCGCGCGCGATCGCGACGATCCGGCCCTGGCGGTCGATGATGAAGCTCTCGGGCACCTGGCGGGTGCCGTAGGAGTGCGCGAATTCGCTGGTCGTGTCGCGCAGCACGGGGTAGGTGAGGTGGTACTTGCGCATGAAGCCTTCCGAGTCGGGCGAGGCGTCCTGGTAGGTCACGCCGAGCACGGTGCCGCCGTGCCGTTCGAGGCTCTTCTGCGCGCGCTCGAGCAGCGGCGCCTCGAACTGGCACGCTTCGCACCAGGACGCCCAGAAGTTGAGCACGACGACCTTGCCCCTGAGCGTGGCCAGCGAGCGCTGCCCGCCGGCGCCGAGCACCAGCAGCGCGCGCGTGGCCTGCGGTGCCTGCGGATACTGCCCGCGCGCGACCAGTTCGTCGAGCGTGCGGCTGGCAGACTGTGTGGACACTCCATACAGCAGCAGCGCAACCAGGCCCGCGCCGGCGAGCGAGGCGACGATCGGCACGACGCGGCGTCTCATGGCGTACAAGGGTAGAGAGGCCGCGTAATATGCGGTCCGATTGCGGCGGTAGCTCAGTTGGTAGAGCGCAAGCTTCCCAAGCTTGAGGTCGCGGGTTCGACCCCCGTCCGCCGCTTGGCTGGTGCGCGGGCATCGCGGCCGCGGAGTGGATCGAGATGCTGGTCCTGGGCGGAAGCGAGCGTTGCCGGTCGGCGGGCCGGCGGCTGCCGAAGCTGGCCGCGACCCGCCCGCTCCGGGCATCGGCCAATATCGTCCACGCGATGCATTCCCCGTCGATATGAGCGCAGACCACCTCAAGGCTGGGCAGCTGGGCACGGTGGACGTGACGGCCTCCACCGTCGCGAACATTGGTCCGGGTATCGACTTCTACTTCGCCTTCGGGGTGATCGCGGTCACCGCCGGAGTTGCCGCGCCGTTGACGATCCTCGCGGGAGGCGTGGCCTGCGTCCTGCTTGCCTTCATCGTGGCTGAATTCACCAAGGCGGAGCCCTCGGCGGGGAGCTTCATCACCTATGTCGAGACCTCCTTTGGAGCGAGGGCCGGCGTCGCCACCGCCCTCCTGGTCGCCGTGGGCTTCACCGTGGCGATCGCCGGCGTGTTCACCATGTCCGGTGGCATGGTTGCTTTGACTCTCGCCCATTACACGTCGTGGCATCCGCCCTGGGAGCCGCTGAGCCTCGTCCTGACGGCCGGTGCCATCTGGCTGACCGCACGTGGCGTGCGTCTGTCCACCTCCGCGGTCGGCATCGCCGTCGTGGCCCAGGTGGCGGTCATGCTGGTGGTCTGCGTCGTCACCCTCGTCGACCGGCGCTCACATCTCTCGGCGATACCGTTCTCCTGGGCGCACCTCACAGGTGGGCTGGCCGGCCTCTCGGCAGGCTTTCCGCTCGCCCTGTACATGTTCATCGGCTGGGAAAACGGCCCAGCTCTCGCCGAGGAGTGCCGCGACCCGCGGCGCAGCATCCCGCGAGCCCTCTACATGTCGATCGCAATCGGCGCGGTGCTGTTCGTCCTCTTCGCCTACGCCACCGTCACCGGCTTTGGCTATGACGTCTCCTCGATCGGTCGCTCGTCGGTCCCGTTCCTGACCGTCGCCGACCGCTACCTCGGCGCAGCGGCCGCCCTGGTCTGGCTCGCTGGGATCGTCTCCGTGCTCGCCACCCTCGTCGCCGGCGTCAACTCCCAGGCCCGCATGCTCTTCGACGGCGGTCGATCCGGTCTCCTGCCGGCACGACTCGGTCACCTCCGCCAACCCGCGGAGACGCCGGTGAACGCCTTGCTCGTAATGGCCGTCGGGGGGCTTGGGATCATCGCGGTCTGGTGGGCAGCGCACCTCATCGGTGTGGACACGGGGTCGACGAACCCCGTCGGCCTGTACGCCGAGTGCTCGACGATGGGGACGATCGTCATCCTGTTCGTCTACCTCCTGACGACGCTCGCTCTCCCGATCTTCATGTGGCGCCGGCACAGACAGTCGTTCTCGGGGGTTCGGCACGTAGCCGTCCCGGTCCTGGGGGCCCTGACCCTCGTCGTCCCGTTCGTCGAGCTGTGCAAGCCCGGGCAGCCCTCGCCCTACAGCGAGTTCCCCTACATCGCGCTCGCAGTCGCGCTCATCGCCATCGTGATCGCCTTCGTTGTCGTGGAGCGCCACCCGACCACCGGCTCCGGCGAGGGAACAGCATTCGCCGAACCATGAGAGTCAACGCGGGGCTCGCCACGCGGGGGGCGCCAGAGCCAGATCACTGGAGAGTCTAGTGTTTACAGAGCTCAAGCTCTGTATATCGAACTATGATGCATATATCAGCCCGCTGAACTTGCTATCAGGGGAGCCTAGCGAAGACACACGAAACCGAGGTGCCAATGTCCAGAACCAGTTCAACATCCGCCAACGCCAGCAAAGTCGGGCAGGAGCCGGCGTGGTCGATTCCGAGTCTGCGTGAGCCGCGCTACTCCCAGTCGCTGGAGCGCGGCCTTGCGATTCTGGGCTGCTTTACGCCCAAGCGTCCGGTGCTCGGGATCGCCGACATCGCGGATGACCTCGGCATGAGCCGTTCGACGACGCACCGGTATGTGATCACGCTGGTGGCGCTGGGGTACCTGGAGCAGGGCGCCTCGCGCAAGTACCGGCTGGGGCTGCGCGTGACCGACCTGGGGATGTCCGCTTTGAACTCGACGGGGCTGCGCGAGCATGCGCACCCGTATCTGGAGGAGCTGCGCCAGCGGACCTCCTACACGACGAGCCTCGGCGTGCTCGACGGCACCGACGTGCTGTTCGTCGATCGTGTGCGCAGCTTCCGCCGCGGGCGCAACGGCATGGGCCTGGATCTGCATACGGGCTCGCGGCTGCCGGCGTACTGCACGTCGATGGGCAAGCTGCTTTTGGCGAACCTGCCGGAGGGCGAGCAGCGCGAGCTGATCGCCCAGGCGAAGCTGACCAAGCGCGGCCCGAACACGATCACGAGCAAGAAGGCGCTGCGCGAGGAGCTGGATGAGATCCACGCGTCGGGGTTCGCCGTCGATGACCAGGAGCTGGCGGCCGAGGTCTACTCGATCGCCATGCCCGTGCGCAACGAGGCGCGCGACGTGGTCGCCGCGGTCGCACTCGCCGCGCCCAGCTCGGTGATAACGCTTGAGGAGCTGGTGGATGCGCTCGGCCCGCACGTCGTCTCCACCGCCGATCGCATCTCCGCGCGCCTCGGCTACCGCCGCAACGACGAGGAAGGCTGACCGCCTCCCACGCCGTAGCGTCACCACGTTCGCTGACCGGCCGGCCTCTCTGCTCGAGCAAGCGCTTCGCGCCGGCGTCGCTATCGTGCGCACGGTGCCACGTTCCTCGCCGTCGCTTATCGAGTTCCCCGCCGATGACCCAGATCGCGCGCGGCGCTTCTGGGGCGAGCTGCTCGGCGTCGAGCTCGATGCCCGGGAGGACGCACAGGGGGAGGGTTGGCAGACGCACGCGGGCGCGCCGGCGGTCGGCGTCCATGCCCGCGGACGTGGCCCCGGCGATTCGGCTTCGCTGCCGTACTTCGCGGTGAGCGACATCGACGAGGCGCTCGAGCGGGTGCGGGCGCTCGGCGGAAGCGTCATCCATCCGGGCCAGCGGTGGGCGATCTGCAGGGATTCCGAGGGAAGTCCGTTCGGGCTCGCGCACGAGCCGGCGGCGGGTTAGGTCACAGCCGCGGCCCGCTCCCGGTCGGGCTGTTCGCCCACGCCGCCTACCCGGCCGCCGCGCGCCGGCTGCTGCGCATCAGCTCGCGCGTGAGCGCCTCGATCGAGCGCTCGAGCTGGCGGATGCTGGCCTGCTCGACACGCTCGATCCCAACCGCGCGGTTGATCCACGCGTTGATCTCGCGGTGGCTGCGCCCGTCGCGGCGCTGCAGCTCCGCCACCAGGCGGCTGCGCTCCTGACGCAGGCCCGCGCGCCGCTCGAACGCCGCGACCGGGGCCGGCTCGGTTGGGGCCGGCGGCCGTTGGCCGGGGCTGGGGGAGGGCGCGCGCTGAGGGGGGCCGAACAGCGTCATCTGCGCGGCGAACTCGGCGTTCAGCGGTACGAACTCGGCGGCTGGCGACGGCTCGCTCTCGCGCCGCTGCGGAGCCTCCTCCCAGTCCATCGCGGGCTCCTCGCGGCGCAGCGCGTGGCGCAGCTCCGTTTCGATCTCCGCGGCGTGGCCGCGCAGCGTCTGCTCGGCCGGCAGATACACCCAGCTCGGCTCGGCCTCGCGTCCCGGAACGGTGCGCACGAAGCGTCCCACGATCTGGCGGAAGATCAGCGGCGTCTTGGCGGCGCTCGCGTACACGCCGACGCGCAGCCGCGGGATGTCGACGCCCTCGGAGACCATGTTCACGGCCACGATCCAGGGCTCGCTCGAGCTGCGGAACTCCGCGAGCTTGCGCGCCGCGCCCGCCTCGGTGTGGAGCACCACCAGCGGCTTGCGCCCGGTCACCTCGCCGAGGAGCTTCGCCACCCGGCGGGCGTGGGTGGCGTCGGCCGCCACAGCGAGGGCGCCGGCGTCGCGGTGGCCCGCCGCGCGCAGCGTGCGCAGCTTCGCGTCGGCCTCGCGCAGGATGCGCGGCAGGCCGTCGGGCAGCTCGGTCGAGATCGCCGTGCGGTAGCGGCGGCCCGCCTCGCGCGCGCTGAGGATCGTCTCGAACGAGGATTCGATCACGTCCTCGCCGCTGCGCCACGACAGCGTCCCGTCGAACGTCACGAACGCCACCGGGCGGCACACGCCGTCGGCGACCGCCTGCGCGTAGGTGTAGGAGACGTCGGGGACGACCAGGCCGTCGCCGTCGTAGCGCACGCCGGGGATCGGCGTGCCATCGGAGCGAAACGGGGTGCCTGACAGCAGCAGCCAGCGCGATGCCGGCGCGAACGCGCGCAGGAAGCCGGCGCCCCACGCCAGGTCCTCGCCGAGGTGGTGCGCCTCGTCGACCACCACGAGCGTGTCCGCCGACACCTTCGCCGCCCACGCGCCCGGATCGCCGGCGACGCGCGCGTAGGTGACCGCCACGCCGTGGAAGTCGCGCGGAGGGCGCGGGCCTCTGGCGTCCGGCTGCAGCTGCACGCCGAGGACCGCCGCGGCGGCTGCCCACTGGCGCGTGAGCGGCGTCGTCGGGCACAGCACCACCACGCGCTCCGCGGCGCGCCTCGCGAGCAGGCCCCTGGCGAGCTCGAGCGCCGGGCGCGTCTTGCCGGCGCCAGGCGCGGCGGAGATCAGGAACGGGCCTGCGCGCCAGTCGGCGAGGCGGTCGAGCGCGTGGCGTTGCCACGCGCGCAGCGATGTCGGGGAGGAGCGCGTCAAAGAGCCCGGCATCCTGCGGCACCGCGCGGACGGATCGACGCGCGCCCGCCGCTCGAGGGCGCCGCAATGGCGATGAAGAATATGGATCAGATGGCAATCTCAATAGCTTTCGTATAGCATCATCGCCGATGGCCGCCTCCGAGCCAAGCGTCCTTGCCAGACCGTCGATTCACGTGGGCGGTCGGCTGCTGATCCTCGTCGCGCTGCTGCTCGCCGCCTTCGCGATCAACCTGGATACGACGATCGTCAACGTCGCGCTGCCGACGCTCGTGCGCGAGCTGCACGCGTCGACCAGCCAGCTGCAGTGGGTCGTCGACGCGTACAACCTCGTCTTCGCCGCGCTGCTGCTCGCCGCGGGCAGCCTCAGCGACCGCGTCGGCCGCAAGGGCATGCTGCTGGCCGGCCTCGGCGTGTTCGGCGTGGCGAGCCTCGCCGGCGGGCTGACCTCGAGCCCGGGAGCGCTGATCTTCGCGCGCTGCGTCATGGGTCTCGGCGCGGCGATGGTCTTCCCCGCGACGCTCTCGCTGATCTCCAACGTGTTCACCGAGCGCGCCGAGCGGGCGCGCGCGATCGGCCTCTGGGGCGCGACCGCCGGCATGGCGATCGCCCTCGGCCCGATCGTCGGCGGCTGGCTGCTCGAGCACTCCTCGTGGTCGAGCATCTTCTTCGCGATGGCGCCCGTCGCGGCGCTCGCTGGCGCGCTCGTCGCCTGGAGCGTGCCCACCTCGCGCGACCGGCTGGCGCCGAAGGCTGACGGCGCGGGCTTCCTCCTGTCCGCGGCGGCGATGACGCTCGTGATCTACACGATCATCGAGGCTCCCGCCCACGGCTGGAGCAGTGCGCGCAGCCTGGCGGGCTTCGGCCTGTTCGCGGTGCTGCTCGGCGCGTTCATCGCCTGGGAGCGGCGCACGCCCGAGCCGATGCTCGACGTCAGCCTGTTTCGCAATCCGCGCTTCGCCGCCGCGAGCGGATCGGTGACCGTCGCCTTCTTCTCGCTGTTCGGGTTCATCTTCCTGATGACCCAGTACTTCCAGTTCCTCAAGGGCTACGGGCCGCTCTCCGCCGGCGTGCACCTGCTGCCGGTCGCCGCCTCCGTGGGGGTCGCCTCGGTGCTCGGCACCAAGCTCGCCGTGCGCTTCGGCACCAAGCTCGTCGTCGTCGCCGGCGGCCTGCTGGCGGTCGCGTGCTTCTACGCGTGGGTCGCGACCGCGTCCGCCAGCACCCACTACGGCACGATCGCCGCGCAGATGGTGCTCTACGGCATCGGCATGGGCTTCACCAGCGCGCCCGCGACGGAGGCGATCATGGGCGTCGTGCCCGAGCACAAGGCCGGCGTCGGCTCGGCCGTCAACGACGCCACCCGCCTGCTCGGCGGGACGCTCGGCGTCGCCGTGATCGGCAGCGTCTACGCCTCGCTCTACGCCGACCGGCTGACCGCGGCGCTGCCAGCGCGGCTGCCCGCATCGCTCACCCACGCCGCGCACCAGTCGGTCGGCGCCGCGCTGGAGATCGCCGACCGCCTGAGCCTCGGCGGCCAGGCGAGCCTCGGCGGGCGGGTGCACGACGTGGCCTCGGGCGCCTTCATCCACGGCCTCAGCGCGGGCTGCCTGGTGGCGGGTGGCGTGGCCGTGGCCGGCGCGATCATGGCGGCGCTGCTGCTGCCCGCCCATCCGGTGTCGGCGCCGGCGGAGCGCTAGACGGCGCGGCCGGCGTCGCGATCTCTCCTGGCGGCGTGCGGGCTCGAGCACGGCCACGTGAGGACCCGGCTCGACCAGCTCCGGGTCCTCACGCGCGACACGCAAGGCACTGCACACCTACTCATGAAGACCTCGCGCGCTACCAGCTTCGCCGGCCGGGCGCGCTTCTACGGCTACCGACCACTGCAGCGCGCCAAGCCGGCTCGTGGCGGGGTCACCGTACTCGAATCGCAGACGACTGTCATCAGCTGGACGCGATCGTGCAGGATCGGACGCGGGCGCCGTCAGCTGGCGGCGAGCGGACGCTCCACGCCCAGTTGCGACCGCTTGCGTCTGCTCGAGGCCCGGTGTCGGGCGTGTACGAGCGCCAGAGCTTCGAGACAACACCTGCCCGGCGCAGCCGGCCGCGCGGCGCCTGCCGCTCAGCGTCCGCCGAAGCGCCGCTGGCGCGCGCTGAACTCCGCCAGCGCGCGTTCCAGATCCTCGCGCGTGAAGTCCGGCCACAGCCGGTCGCTGAACACGAGCTCCGAGTACGCCGATTGCCACAGCAGGAAGTTCGACAGCCGGCGCTCGCCGCCCGTGCGGATGATCAGATCGGGGTCGTGCATGTCGGGCGCGTACAGCCCCCTGCGGAAGTCCTCCTCGGTGGGCGTGCGCATGCGCCCGGCGGCGTCCACGATCTCGGCGCGCCCACCGTAGTTGACGGCGACGCACAGCGTGATCAGCCGGTTGCCCGCCGTCAGCGCTTCGGCCCTCGCCATCGCCTCTGAGAGCTCCCGCGCGACACCCTCGCGGCGGCCGATGAAGCGCATGCGCACGCTGTGCCGGTGCAGCTCGGGGGTCTCGAGCGCGATCCGCTCGGCGAGCACGGAGATCAGCCCCCGCACCTCCTCGGCCGGGCGCAGCCAGTTCTCCGTGGAGAACGAGAAGACGGTCAGCTGCTCGATCCCGAGCTCCACCGCGTCGCGCAGCCGCGCCTTGAGGTTGTCCGCGCCGGCGTCGTGGCCGTCCCTGATCGACAGCCGGCGCAGGCGCGCCCAGCGGCCGTTGCCGTCGATGATGATCGCGACGTGCCTTGCGCTGCCGGCCAGCGGGCTCTCGGGCGGCGCCGGGTAGCTCATGCGCCTCGGCGAACCCCGGGGCGCATGAGCTCGCGCCCGCGCGCTCGCAGGCGCTTGGCCGCGCGCCAGCCGCGCATCATCGCCAGCGCCGGCGTGAGCAGCGGTCGCAGCTGCTCGCCGACGTGATCGATGACGGGACGCGCAAACTCGTTCCCGGCCGTCGGTGCGGAGGCGTAGTAGGCGACCACGCCGATCAGCGTCATCACGTGATGGGCGCCGTGCGGCGCGCCGCGTGCGCGGGCGACGGCGTCGCGGATCACGCCGGCGAGCCGTCTTGCGAGCACGTTGCGATCCGCGTAGTGCTGGATGTATCCGGGTCGACCGCTGCGCGCGTCCTCGTCGCGGTCGATGACGCTGTCGAGGATCGTCGGCAGCGCCGACACCAAAAGGTAGGCCCCGTCGAGCGCGAGCGCCTGCTCGCGCGTCGTGCGGGGGTCGGCGGCGGCGGCGATGAGCGCGTGCACTGCCAGCACCGAGCACGCGGCGCCTGCCATGAACTCTCTCCAGCCCAGCGACGTGCCGGCCGCGCAGCGCTCCGCCCAGCGCCGAAGCTCCTGCGCCTGCGATGGCGCCGCGTGGATGCGCAGCTGCGCTTCGGCGCCGCGCCGCGCGCTGCGCTTCAGCGTCTCGGCCACGCTCGCGCTCGCCGGCAGCTCCGCGAGCGCTAGCCTCACGGCTGCGACCAGCTCCTCGAGGTACACGCCCTCGGCGCGCGAGTGGTGGCGGTAGTAGTCGCCGCCGCGCGGCGCGGACGGGGCGACGGCGTCGGTGAACGCCTCGAACAGGCGCTCGCCGTCACCGGGCGCCTCGCGCGCGGGCGCCTCGGTGAGGCCGTCCAGGTAGTCGTAGAGCAGCTCCGCGGCCACGATCGCCTCGACCGCACGGCGGCGGTGGGCTCGCGGCGCGAGCGTGGCAAGCGTCGCGGCGGCCTCCGCGTTGAAGCCCTCCTCGTCGAGCTTGGCCAGGGCGAGCGCGCGCAGCGCCGGATCCTCGATCGCGCTCGCTCGACGGCGCCAGCGCGCCAGCTGGTCTCGCGCCAGCGGCGCGACGCTCCACCAGTAGCGCGCGTTGACGAGCAGCAGCGCGATCCCGGCTCGCGCGGCCAAGCGGCGGTCGAGGAGCTTGACGGCAGGCGCCGGTCGCTCGGCGGCGGGCTCGCTCGAGGGATGGGGGCGCCGCGCGGGCACCGCCGCAATGCTCGCCGGCCTACTCATCGAGGGCGAGTGTGGGGGACACGCGCGACGCCGCCCAGCCGGGTATCGCCGCGATGATCAGAGCCACGGCGATCACCAGCGCGACGATCTCCACCGGGCGGCCGCTGGCGGCCAGGCTGGCCACCGGGAAGCCGGTGACGTGCTTGAGATAGCCGTCGATGATGACCTCGCCGTAGATCCCCGCGACCGCGCCCGTCACGCATCCTGCGCTCAGCATCAGCATCGCTTCCGTCAGCAGCACCCGCCGCAGCCGCGCCGGCGGCGCGCCCGCGATCCGCAGTCCCGCAAGCGACGCGCGACGCTGCCACACGCTCGATCCCAGGGCGGCGGCCATCGCGAGGACGGCCGCGATCACGAGCAGCGTCGAGATCTCCCCGAGCCGGCGCAGTCCTTCCCGCGTCAGCGCGTCGATCCGCGATTCGCGCGTGCGCGCGCTCGAGACTTCCAGTCCGCTTCCCGAACCGAGGACACCGGCGATTCCCGCGCGCGCACGGTCTTCGCTCGTCCCCGGCGCCAGGTCCACGCCGAGCGCCGTGGGCATCGTCGTGCCCCAGTAGCGGCTGTAGTCGGAGCTTCCCATCACGATCGCGCCCGGGCTCCACGCGAGGTTGGTCGTCGTCGCGGCGAGCGCGAAGCGGACGTCGCCGGAGGGCGTGGGCAGGGTCAGCGGACCGCCGAGCGCGACGTGGTGCTCTTCGGCGATCTGCTGGGAGACGGCGATCCAGCCGCCTTCGCCCAGTCGTCTGATCGTGGTGTCAGCGTCGCCGTCGACGATCTGGCTGCTCAACACCATTCGGTTCGCGCCGGGCGGGCGAGCGATCAGCCACGTGCGCCGGTCGCCCAGTTCCAGGAACCCGCCCTGGAACGTGGCGACGCTCGCGACGCCGGGCACCGCGGCGATGCGGCTCGCATAGTGGTCGGCGTCGAACGGGACGGTCGCCTGGTTGTCGCCCGGGTTGCCGACGAGCAGATCGGCGTCGGCCGCGTAGCTGTGGGCGAAGCCGTCGATCCCGCGCAGCAGGTCCTCGCGAGAGCCGCCCAGCGCGACGCCGCCGAAGATCGCGACGGCGCCGGTCGCCGCGAGCGCCAGCGAGCGCAGGGTCGCGGCCTTCAGCGAGGTCAACGCCACCTGCAGGATCGTCAGGCGCTGGCGGTGCGCCGCCAGCGCCGCGCCCGCCTTCAGCACGCCGGCGAACGCCAGCGGCACCGCCAGCACCGTCGCCAGCGCCAGCACGCCGCTCGCGACGAAGCCCAGCGACGCCCGCAGCCTGAAGAGGATCGTCGCCAGCGCCAGCAGGCCGAGGACCGCGAACGCCAGTCGCAGCTGGCTGCGGCGGTGCAGCGCGCTCGCCGGCGCTCCAGCTTCGTGGTACACCGCGTCCAGCGCCTGCCCGCGACGGAGGTCCAGCAGGGGCACGCCCGAGGCCAGGGCCGTCGCGAGGAGCCCGCCGCCCAGCGACAGCAGCAGCGGGCGCACGCCGACGACGGTGTTGGTGCCGATCGTGAAGGCCTCCGCCAGGTACCCCGAGGATTGGTGGAAGGCGCCCTGCGAGAGGGCGTAGCCCGCAAGCAGGCCCACCAGCGAGGCGGCCAGTCCCAGGCACAGCGCCTGGAAGGCCACGATCTGCACGATCGCGGCCCGCCTGGTGCCGATCAGGCGCAGGTCGGCGATCGCCTGCCTGCGCTCGGGAACCGTCAGCAGCATCGCGGCGAACGCGAACAGGAACCCGAGCAGCGCGCTGATCGCAGCGAAGAAGCCGCTTGCTTGGTCGCTGGGGCGCAGAGCCTGGTGCAGCAGCGCGACTTCCGCGTCGGTGGGCGCGACCGTCAGGCGTCCGCCCGCGAGCCTGCTCAGCGCGGCTCGCACCTGCGCTTCGTGCCCGCGCCGCGTCTGCACGAGGATGCGCGTCAGGCGCCCCTGCAGGCCGGCGAGCTGTTGCAGGCTGGCGAGCGGCATCACCGCCACCCGCGCCTGCGAGAGCGCGCCGGCAGCTTCGCGCCCGAGCACCGCAACCACCTTCAGCCGGTGGACCGCTCCGCGCAGCTCCAGCGTAACTTCGATGCTGCTCGCGCTCGAGTCGGTGACCCCGAGCTGTTCGGCGCTCGCGCGGGTGAGCCCGATGCTGCCCGGCGAGAAGGCCGCGATCGGGAGCGTGCGAGGCAGCCCGTCCAGCGCTCCGAGGCTGGCGGTCGCGCCGGCGAGATCCACGCTTGCGCGACGTCCCGTGGGACCGACGATGGTCGCGCTCTGTTCGAGCAGCGGCACGGCCTGCTCGACGCCTTCGAGGTGTTCGGCGCGGGGCAGCAGGCGTTCGTCCATGCCGTCGGCGTCGCGCGCGTGCAGTTGCAGGTTGGCCGGACCCGCCACCGCGTCGATCACTTCGCGGGCCGAGCCCGCGACGCTGGCGTTGGCGACCATCGCGGCGAACACCAGCGCGACCGCCACCGCCACTCCGACTCCGGCGAGCAGCTCCTGGACGAGGTGCACCCGCAGCCGCCTGCGGTACAGGAACACGAGCGCATGGGGGCGCAGCAGGGTCCTTGCCTGGAGCGAGCGGAAGCGTTCCAGCGTGCTCACGCCGGCGCGATTGGGCAGGGCGGGCCGAGCGTGAGCGCCTCGCCCTCGCGGCCGTGCGAGGGCCCGTCGTGGAGCTTTCCGTCACGCAGCGTGCAGCGCCGGTCCGCCGCTGCGGCGGCCTCGGCGTCGTGGGTGACGAGCACCACGGTCGCTCCGCGCTCGTGCGCGATCGAGCGCAGCAGCTCCACGATTTCGGCGCTGCGCGCGCTGTCCAGGTTGCCGGTGGGCTCATCGGCGAGGATCAGCCGCGGCTCGCCGGTCAGCGCGCGGGCGATCGCCACGCGCTGGCGCTCGCCCCCGGAGAGCTCGTCCGGCGTGCTGTGCAGCCGCTCGCCGAGTCCCACCCGCGTCAGCCATGGACGCGCGCGCGCCTGTGCCTCGCGCATGCCGATGCCGCCGAGCATGAGCTTGATCGCCGCGTTCTCGATCGCCGAGACGCGGGGCATGAGGTGGTAGTTCTGGTAGATGAAGCCGACGTCCCTGAACAGGAAGTCGCACACCTCGCCCTGGGACAGCGAGGAGAGGTCGCGCCCGTCGTAGTGGACCGTTCCCCGCTCGGGGCGCAGCAGCGCCGCGATCAGCAGCAGCAGCGTCGTCTTGCCGGAGCCGCTCGGTCCCAGCAGCGCGAGCATCTCACCGGGCGCCACCGCCAGGCTCACGCCGTCGACGGCGCGCACCTCCTCACCGGCTCCGCGGTAGTGCTTGACGACCCCCTCGAGCTCGAGCACCGGTCCTTACTCCGCGGCCGCTGGGGATCGGAAGCCGCTCGCGCGCCGGCCGCGCATCACGCGCGATGACGTAGCGGAACGACCGTGGCCAGCTCGCGAGCGGGCCGTCCATGCAGCTCGCCTTCGCTCAGCGTCAGCGCCCGCGCCCCGGACAGGGCCGGGGACTCGCCCGTGCTCGCCAGCACCGCCATGCCATCTCGCGTCAGCGAGAGCAGCAGCCGCAGGATGCCGTCCCGCGCCAGCAGGTCGACGCCGATCGTCGGCTCGTCGATCAGCAGCAGCCGTGGCGCGAACGCCAGCGCCCGCGCGATCGACGCGCGCACCGCCTCCGCGCAATCGAGCTCCGCCGGTCGCAGCGTGGCACAGTGCGCGACCTCGGCGCGCTCGAGCGCATCGCGGGCGCGGGTCGCCGCCAGCGCCAGCGGCACGCCGCACGCTACCTGGCCGACCACCACGTGGTCGATCACGCGCCGCCCTTCGCCCGCCGCGAACGTCTTGCGGCAGTAGCCGATGCCGCCACCGAGCCGCGCGCCGTCGCGCGCGGAGAGGTCGCGCCCCTCGAAGCGCACGACGCCCGTGTCCGGCGGCTCGATGCCGGCTGCGACCCGCAGCAGCGTCGAGCGGCCGGAGCGGCGCATGCCCCACACGACGACCATCTCGCCCTGCTCGACCTGCAGCGAGACGTCGCGCAGCACCACACGTTCGCTCAGCGGGCCGTAGCACTTGCCGACGTGCTGCAGCTCGAGCAGGCTCATCGCGGCTGCATCCTGCCGGCGGCCAGCGCCTTGAACTCGCGGCGCGCGTAGTCGATCCACGGCAGCCTGGATTCGATTGCCAGCCGCCGCTCCTCGGACATCAGCCGCGAGGCCAGGCCGGCGGCCGCGTCCTCGCATTCCTCGCGGGGAGCGGGTAGCGGCGTCTCACCCGCCTCCATCAGGCAAGCTTGCCCGTAGTGCTCGATCACGTCGAGCGCCATCTCGGGCTCCTGTGCGAGCACCGCCAGCTGACGCGCGAACAGCTGCGAGCGCCGGAAGTCTTCGCGTATCTGGAGCATCAGGCGCTCCTGGTAGCTGCGCACCCCGTCGTCGGTCGCCCGGTAGCGCGGCTTGGGCTGGCGCCCTGTGCGCGTGCCCGGTATCTCTTCGATCATGCCCCTGCACTGGAGCGTGTCGAGCGCCGTGTAGACGTAGGAGACGCCACTGAGCTGCAGCATGCCCTCGTATGCGGATTCGAATCTCTGCGCCAGCTCGTAGCCGTAGCTCGGACGCTCGATGACAAGCCCGAGCAGAGCCCAATGCACGGCCGACTGCATCGGGCTCGAGTTCCTCTTCGGCCGCTTCTCCGCCACTGCCCTCGCACTCATATCCGCACATAGCCTAATCGCAGCAAACGCGAATAACAGCGACGTTTCTATCTTTTGCGCGAAACCGTCTCTGTCCTTCGCGGACAGTCACGACCTAGAACATTCAACAGCCTGACTTGTCAGGGCATTTGACGTACTGCATGATCTGTTTACGTGAAGATGGACGCAGACAGCTCCCTCCGGCTTTCCGGGAAGGCCAACATGCGCCGAATCCGGCGCCCGGAGCAGGGCGCTCCCGCCGAGGATCAGGCGCATGGAGGCGCTCCACGGGAGTGGGCCGCGCTCGCGCAGGCCTCAGCGCGGGACGGCGCGGAGAACGGGTGGGCCGGCGGCGCGGACAGGCAGCAGACGGGTGAGAGGGTCTCGATCGAGCTGTCCGCGGCGCAGGTCGATCGGGTGATTCGCAGCGCCGCCGACGGCGGCAGCATGTCCATCCTGCTGTCGGGGCTGAGGGACGTGCGCGAGGTGCTCGCGCGCGAGCCCCGGCAGCTGGAGGACAGCCGACTCTCGCGCTCGCTGCTGGCGGGACTGATGATGCTGGCGTCGTTCCCCACGGACGGCAGCTACCTGGGAAATGCCGAAATCGCCCGCATGCTGGACATGAACCCCAGCACCACCCACCGCTACGTTTCCACGCTCGTGGCGGTGGGACTGCTCGAACGCGACCCCGCGACGCGCCGCTACAGGCTCGTGTGAGACACCACGACGACCAGGATCGGCAGATGGACCACTCGACTCGCGACAGGCTCCTCGGCAGCCCCCTCGACGCGCCCGACGCGGACTGCGTGGTCCTCGGCACGCGTCCCGAGCTCGAGCGTCTGTCCGCGGAGATCCTCGCCCCGCGTGAGCAGCCGATCGTCGCGCTGACGCTCGACGCCGACGGCCTGCCGGCGCTCCCGTGCCGCGAGGTTCGCAGCGTCGTGGGCGCGGGCGTGCCCATCTACCTTCTCGCCGCGGAGCACCTGCTGTACGACCTGCGCGAGCTGCTCGGCCCCAGGCTGGCGCTCGAGCCCGGCACGGTGCGGGTCTGGTGGCCGGGCGCCGACGCTCGCTGCGACCCGGCCGACCACCCGTGCGTGCCGGTTCTGGACGGCGAGCCGAGCGCGGTGACGCTGGCGGAGCTGGCGCTTCGGGTCGACCTCACACGCCCACGCGTGCGCGCGCAGATCAGGCTGATCGAAGACGCGCGGGCGTTCGCAGAGCACGAGCTGACGCTCGCGCAGCAGCAAGGCCACAGGGTCCACGAGCGCCTGCGCGACGCCCAGATCGAGTGCCACGCGCTGCGCACCCGCGCCGAGGCCGCCGAGGCGAGCCTCGCCGCCGCGCAGCGCCCGCCGGACCGCGGCCTGCGCTGAGCAGCCGCTGCTCGCTCGCGTCGTAGCTGCGAGGACCATGCCGCGCGGGGGTTGCGTTCGCGCTCAGGCGCTGTAGGACGACGGCACGGCCGGTGCGTCGCGCGTGCCGGCCAGCAGTTCCAGCAGCCCCGTGCCGGTGGTCCCGCCGAGCACGCGCAGGCGGTGCAGGCGGTAGGGGTCGTCGCTCGTGTGCGCCCAGCCGGGCACGACGGTCGTGGACCCGGTGAAGCCGGCCGCCTTCACGGCGGCGAGGACCGTCGAGTCGTAGTCGCCGGACGGGTAGCAGAACCAGTTGACGGGAACGTGGTAGCGGCGCTGCAGGGTTTCCCGCGCGACGGCCACCTGGTAGTGAAGCTGTTCGGCGTCGAGCGTGATCAGGTCGGCGTGGCTGATGCCCTGCGTATCCAGCTCCCAGCCCGCCGCCAGCAGGCCGCGGATCTGTCCTGGCCCGAGCCCGCCCTGCGACGGCGGCAGGCCCGTCAGCTGGAGGTTCTCGTCGGCGACCCAGCCCAGCCGTCGCAGCACCGGCAGCGCCTGCGTGTACTGCGAGTTGTAGCCGTTGTCGAAGGTGATCACGATCGGCTTTCCCGCTCCCAGCGGCACGCCCCGTCGCCAATAGGCCTCGACCTGGTCGAGCGTCACCGCGTGCCAGCCGGCGCCCTTGAGAGCCTGCATCTGTTCTTCGAACTCCGCCGGCGGCACGTACAGCCCCGGGAACGGCGCGCCCGCGGGCGGTGCGGCGATCACGTGGTACATCAGGATCGGGACGGGGTCGGTCCCGGGCGGGCCGGTGCTCGCGCCGGCGCCCGTCGCGGCGCCCGCGCCCGCCGTGGTGGAGCCGGCGGCGGCGGTGGCTGCCCTGGCGCCGGAGGCGCGGGCGTGCGCGAGGCCGGCTGCCGGGCGCGAGCCGCGGGAGCCGCCGCCGTCGGCCACGACGACGATCGCGACGACGGCGGCCACGACGGCCACGATCAGGCCGACGGCGACCCTGCGGCGGCGGCGGATCGCCCGCCGGCGCTCCTCACGACGTGCTTGCAGCGCCTGGATGTCCATCAGTCACCACGCAGGCTCGAAGGTAGCGTCTGCCCCGGCGGCGGCGGGTCTTCGCGCAGCAGCTGCGGCACGGTCACCAGGCGAAAGCCGCGTGCGCGCAGATCGCTGATGATCGTCGGCAGCGCGGCGATCGTCTGCGTGCGCGTGCCGCCGGCGTCGTGCATGAGGATGATCGCGCCGGGATGGGCCCCCGCGAGCGCCCGTTCGACGATCGCGGCGACGCCCGGCTGCAGGTAGTCCTCGGTGTCGTCTGACCACAGCACCATCAGCAGGTGCAGCGCGTGCAGCTCGCGCATGGTGGTCGCGTCGTAGGAGCCGTAGGGGGGACGGAACAGCGTCGGGCGCGGCCCGCCGAGCAGTTCGATGCGCGCGATCTGTTCGAAGAGCTGTTCGTGCTGGTCGTGCGCGGACAGCAGCGCCATTTCGGGGTGGGTCTCGGTGTGGTCGCCGATCACGTCCCCGTCGCGTATCTCTCGCACCGTCGAGGAGCTGAAGTACTGCAGCATCTTGCCGATCTCGAAGAACGTCGCATGCACGTGCATGCGCTCGAGCACTTCCAGCACTCCCGGCGTGTACGGACCGGGGCCGTCGTCGAAGGTCAGGGCGATGTCGCGCCCGCGATCGCCGCCTTCTTTGACGAACGGGGTGTACGCGAGCACCGACGCCACCGCCGCGTCGGGATCGGCTTCGGGGGCGCGCTGTGGGCGCGTGCGCCGTGCGCGGGCATGTGTGTCGGCGCGCGCGGTGGCGCGCGCCACGGGGCGCCCGTGCCCGGCGCCCGGCAGCGTCGCGAGGATCAGCGCTACCGCGCTGACGGTCACGAGGGCCGCCGCGCTGCGGCGGCGGCGAATCTGCGTCCGACGGCTGATCATGGGCAGATGCTAGATGGGTCCTGCGCGTGTGGCGGCAGCATTGAGCAGGGCCGCGCTGCTATTCGGGCGCCGGTTCGGGCCCCACCTGCTCGATGAACGCGGCGAGCGCCGCGACCTGCTGCGGCTGGCCGGCCAGGTGCAGGCGCGCCAGCGCCGCCAGCATCGGCGCGGGGTCATAGCCCCCGATCTCGTGGCTGCGGGGACGCAGAAGGCCTTCGCGCACGAAGCGTTCGCCGACGAGCACACGACGCCCGTCGGCGAGCGTGGCGCGGTGGCCGGCGAAGCTCGAGAAGCTCGGCGCGACGCTGCGATCGCTTGCGCTCAGATGGCACGCCGCGCAGCCGTCGGCGACGACCAGGCGCGCGCCCTGCTGGACGAGCTGCTGCTCGTGCGTGAACGGTTCGGTCACGTACGAGGGGACGCT
Organism: uncultured Solirubrobacteraceae bacterium; assembly: GCA_963756205.1. GTDB lineage: Bacteria > Actinomycetota > Thermoleophilia > Solirubrobacterales > Solirubrobacteraceae > Palsa-744. Next base: position 75,894 of record CAVWMU010000002.1, on the reverse strand, counting down.
CGAGGAGCGCGATCCGCTCACGCTCGGCGTGGCGGCTGCGCCGCAGCCGGCGAGCGCGACGCCGGCGGCGAGCGCCGTCAGCGTGCCGGCGCGCGCGTGCAGCCGCCGGTGCAGTGGGGAGGGTCTCATCGCGACGATCCTTCGACGCTATCCTGAATTGGAGCCTCGAGAATGAGCACGAGCCAGATCGCAGAGCCGACCGTCCACGCCGAGCCGTCCGACGGCCGCCATGAGGTCGTGGAGCTCGACGTCTCGGGCATGACGTGCGGCTCGTGCGCGGCGCGCGTGCAGCGCACGCTCTCGCGCCAGCCCGGGGTGAGCGACGCGCTGGTCAACTACGCGACCGGGCGCGCGACCGTGGAGCTGGAGCCGGGCGCGGAGCCGGGCGCGGTGGACGTGCGGCAGCTCGTGGCCGCCGTGCAGGGCGCCGGCTACGGGGCCGCGCCGGCGGCGGCGAGCGCGAGCGAGCAGGCGCACGCGTTCGAGGCGCTCGAGCGCGAGGAGGCGCGCGAGCAGGCCAGCCTGGTGCGGCGCATCGCGCTCGCGGTGCCGCTGGCGACGGCGATCGCCGTGCTCACCTACACGCAGCCGCACGAGCAGACCGCGCGCTGGATCACTGCGGCGTTGGCGGTGCCCGCGCAGTTCTGGTGCGGGCTGCCGTTCCTGCGCTCGGCGTGGGCGCGCGCGCGGGCGCGCACCACCGACATGGACACGCTGATCGCGCTCTCGACGCTCGCGGCTTTCGTGTACTCGACCGTGATGCTGCTGACCGCCGACAGGGTGTACGAGCACGGCGTCCCGGTCGGCAAGTTCGACATGCCGCTCTGCTACGACATGGGCGCGATCATCATCGCCGCGCTGCTGATCGCCCGCTGGTGCGAGGCGAAGGCGCGCGCCAGCTCCGGGCAGGCGGTGCGCGAGCTGGCGCAGCTCGGCGCGACGCAGGCGCGGCTGCTCGACTCCGAGGACCCGAGCGCCCCCGAGCGCTTGGTGCCGGTCGAGCAGGTGCGCCGCGGCGACGTCTTTCGCGTGCGCCCCGGCGACAGCATCCCGGTCGACGGGATCGTGATCGCCGGCTCCTCCGCGGTCGACGAGTCGATGCTCACCGGCGAGTCGCTGCCGGTGGAGAAGGGCGTCGGCGCGCTGCTGACGGGCGCGACGCTGAACGTCGACGGGGTGCTGCAGGCGCGCGCGACCGCCGTCGGCGCCGAGACGGCGCTCTCCAGCTCGTGGCGCTGGTCGAGCGCGCGCAGGCGTCCAAGCCGAAGCTGCAGCGGCTCGCCGATGAAATCGCGCGTGTGTTCGTGCCCGCGGTGATCGTGCTCGCGACGCTCACCGCGCTGGCGTGGATCCTCACGGGCGAGGGCCTGCACGGCATGTTCGCCTCGATGCACCTGCAGCGCGGCATGGACGCGGCGATCGCGGTGCTGATCGTCGCCTGCCCCTGCGCGCTGGGCCTGGCCACGCCCGGTCGCGATGCTCGTGCGGCACCGGCCGCGGCGCGCGGCTCGGGCTGCTGATCCGCAGCGCGGAGATCCTCGAGCGCAGCCAGCAGCCTGGACACGATCGTGCTCGACAAGACCGGCACGGTGACCGACGCGGCGAGCTGTCGGTCGCCGACGTGTGGAGCGGCCCCGGCGAGGACCCCGACGCGGTGCTGGCGCTGGCCGCCTCCGTCGAGGCCGGCTCCGAGCACCCCGTCGCGGTGGCGATCGTGGCGGCCGCGCGCGAGCGCGGCCTGGAGCTCGCGCACGCGGCGAGTTCCGCTCGATCCCGGGCCGCGGCGTGCGCGCGCTGCTGGACGGCGCGGAGCGTGTGGGTCGGGCGCCCGCAGGGCTCGCCGCAGGACGCGCCGCAGCTGGCAGTCGGTGCTCGAGGACTGGGAGGCGGCGGCCGCACGGCGGTCGTGATCGAGCGCGCCGCAGCGGATCGTCGGCGCGGTGGCGCTCGCCGACACCGTCAAGCCCGAGGCGCCGCGGCGATCGCGGGCCTGCGCCGCATGGGCATCGACGTGGCAGCTGCTGACCGGCGACAACCAGCGCGCCGCGGCGTCGGTCGCCGCGGCGGTCGGCATCGAGCACGTGCGCGCGGGCGTCAGCCCGAGCGGGAAGCTCGAGGAGATCGCGCGGCTGCAGCGCGAGGGCCACCGCGTGGGGATGGTCGGCGACGGCGTCAACGACGCCGCCGCGCTCGCCCAGGCCGATCTCGGGATCGCGATGGGCACCGGCGTCGGCGCGGCGATCGAGGCGGCCGACATCAGCGTGCTGTCCGGCGACCTGCGCGGCGTCGCGCGCGCGCTGCGCCTGGCGCGCGAGACGTACACGATCGTGCTGCAGAACCTCGGCTGGGCGTTCGGCTACAACCTGATCGCGCTGCCGCTGGCGATGACCGGGCTGCTCAGCCCGGCGCTCGCCGCCGTGGCGATGGGCCTCTCGAGCATCACCGTGGTCACCAACAGCCTGCGCCTGCGGCGCTTCGGCGCCCCCGGCCGCCCGACGCCCGTGCGCAGCCGCCGCCAGCGCCTCGCGAGCATCGCCACGACCGCGCGATCCCGGCGGTGCTGCTCGGCGGGCTCGTGCTCGCCGACCCCAACACCTTCGCCGTGCCGCGCAGCGCCTCGACGACGCTCGCCGAGCCGGCCGGCGAGACGCTCCAGATCGAAGCCCTGCCGCTGCGGCCGGCAACGTCGACCTGCATCTCTATCTCGAGAGCGCGACCAGCGCCCGGCGGGCTTCCGCTGCTCTCGATGCGCGCGGTCTCCAGACCGGCGCCAGGCGAAGGTCACCTACTACACGGCCGGCACCGGCCACGACATCGCCGAAGTACCCCTGACACGCGGCATCTGGGACATCCACATCGCGGGCGCCGACGGCGCCGGACACCCGCTGAGCGGCTCCTTCGCGATCCCGATCAACTGAGCCGACCGGCGATCTGATGCTGTTCGACGTGCCGCATGCGGCACGTCGCGGGCCGGCGCATGCGCCGGCCCGGACCACGGTGCATGCACCGTGGTCGACGACATCACGATGACGCGGCTGCCCGAGCTCAGGCGCGCGCGGCGAGGCTGTATCCGGCCTCCTCCACCGCTGCGCGGACGGCGTCGTCCTCGATGCCGCTGCCGTGCACCACGAGCTCGCCGCTGGCGAGGTCCACGTCCACGCCGCTCACGCCAGCCAGCCCGCCGACCTCCGCGCTGACGGCCGCCACGCAGTGCTCGCAGGACATGCCCGCGACGTTGAATGTCCGCTGTTCGCGCTCGCTCATCGCCAACAAATCTAGCGGAGCGCGCTCACCGGCCCGCGGGCGGCGACGGTCACACGCGTGCCTATCGGCAGCGCCTGCTCGCCGTGCACACGCGCCAGCAGCAGCTCCCCGTCCGGCGCCCGCTCCCCGTCCCGCGCCCGCTCGACGTCGGCCTGCTGCGCGGGGCCGCTCGGCTGCTCCGGGCGGATCTGCAGCACGGCGTCGTGGCCGTAGTAGCGGCACTGCTCCACGCGGCCGCGTACGCCCGCGCCCACCCGTCTGCGCGTCGTCCTCGCACACGCGCACGTAGAGCTGCTCGGGGCGCACCATCACGGCGCCCGCCCCCGCGCCGGGGCCCGCGCGCGCGCCGGCACCGGCCGCCACACCGGCGCCGGCGTCGGCCGCCGCGTCGCGCAGCGCGAGCGTCCCCAGAGCGGTGTGCGCAGCCCCGTGCGCGAAGCGCGCGGGGAGCACGTTGACGGCGCCGAGGAAGCGCGCGAGGCGCTCGTCGGCCGGCTGCTCGTACAGCTCCATGGGTGCTCCCTGCTGGATGATCCGCCCGTCGCGCAGGACCGCCACCGTGTCGGCCAGCGACAGCGCCTCCTCCTGGTCGTGGGTGACGAGCACGGTCGTGCACGCCCTGCTCGCGCAGCAGCGCGTGGACCTCCGCGCGCACGTGGCTGCGCAGCGGCGCGTCCAGCGAGGAGAACGGCTCGTCGAGCAGCAGCGCCTGCGGGCGGCGCGCCAGCGCGCGCGCGAGCGCCACGCGCTGCTGCTCGCCGCCGGAGAGCTCGTGCGGCAGGCGGCGCTGCAGCGGCGCGATCCCGACCATCTCCAGCAGCGCGACGACCCGCTCGCCGCGACGCTCGCGGCGCGAGAGCCCGAAGCCGACGTTCTCGCGGACGTTCAGGTGCGGGAACAGCGCCCCCTCCTGGGGCACGTAGCCGATGCTGCGCCGCTCGGGCGCGACGTAGGTGCGCCCGTCATCGAGCGTCCGCCCGCCGAGCGCGACCGTGCCCCGCTCGGCGCGCTCGAAGCCGGCGATCACGCGCAGCAGCGTCGTCTTGCCGCAGCCGGACAGGCCCAGCACCGCGCTCAGCGATCCCGCCGGCACCGTCCAGCTCCACGCCCTGGAGCACCGGCGCGCCGGCCGTAGCCCTTGCACAGGTCGCTCACCGACAGCGGCTCACGTCCCCGGCCTCCATGCGTGGCAGAGCGTGCTCGATGCGGCGGCTGAGCAGGTACGCGGGACGGCCGAGATCGCCGATCATCGACGAGCGCGTACGGCGCCGCCGCGCCGTAGGGAGTTCGGCGGTGTACGGCCCAGAACTGGGTGGCGAGCGTGTTGACGCCGGGGGGTGCAGCAGCAGCGTCGCCGTCAGCTCGGTGGCGGCGGACATGAACACCAGGCAGAACGCGGCCGCCAGGCCGGGGGCGATCAGCGGCAGCGTCACCCGCCACAGCGCCGACGAGCCGCCGCGCCCAGCGAGCGGCCGACCTCCTCCAGGCCGAGCGGGGCCTGGCGCCATGGCCGAGCGCGACGCCGACCAGCGCCAGCGGGAAGAACAGGATCGCGTAGGCGACGATCAGCTGCGGCGCGCTCTGGTAGAGCGCGAAGCCGCGTAGCGCACCGTGAAGTACGACCAGCGCCGAGCGCGATCACCAGGCCCGGCAGCGCCATCGGCAGGTAGGCCCTGCGCTCGATCAGCACCGTCACGCGGTTGCGGTGGCGGATCGCAAGCAGCGCCACCGGCACCGCCAGCAGCCGTCGCCAGCGCGGCCGCGGCGGCGCTGTAGGCGGCCGTGTGGCCGGCCGCGGCGAGGATCGAGGCTGAGGGCAGCGTGCTGGAGCTGCCGCGCGCCATCCAGTACGCCAGCGAGCCGATCGGCACCCCGAGCGCGAGGCCGCTGAGCGCGGCCAGCCCCGCGAGCACCGGGACGGACAGGCGCCCCAGCGCGACCCTTGGCGCGAGCCGCCGTGCGCCCGGGCCGGCGGGGCGGCCCGCGCGCCCGCGGCCGGCGAGCGAGAGCTCGCCGCCGAGCGCGGCGACGCTCAGCGCCACCAGCACCAGCGACAGCGCGCACGCGGCCACCGTGTCGAAGCCGAGCTTGAACTCGGTGAAGATCTCGACCGTGAACGTCCGGTACTGGACGATTTCGAAAGCGCCGTACTCGGCAAGCAGCGCGAGCGTGACCAGCAGGCAGCCGCCGAGCACGGCCGGCCAGATCTGGCGCAGCGTGACCCTCCAGAACGTCCGCCACGGGCCCAGGCCGAGGCTGCGCGCCGCCTCCTCCAGCCCGGCGTCGAGGTTGGCCAGCGCGCTCGCCACCGGCAGGTACACGAGCGGGTACAGCGCCAGCGTCATGATCATCACCGCGGCCAGGTAGCCGTGCAGCGCCGGGTCGATCGAGACCCAGCCGAAGCCGACGACGAAGTCGGGCACCCCGAGCGGCAGCACCAGCGCCACCGCCCACAGCCGCCGCGCGGGCAGCGTCGTGCGCTCCACGCACCACGCAGCCGCCACGCCGAGCGTCGCGCACAGGACGGTGCACGCGAGCGTCAGGCGGACCGTGTTCCACAGCAGCACCGCCACCGAGTGGCGCAGCAGCAGGTGCTGAACTTCGCTCCATCCCGAGCGCTGCGCCTCGTCCACCAGGAAGACCAGCGGCAGCGCCACCAGCGCGGCCGCGATCGCCGCCCCGGCGATCAGCACCAGCGGCCAGCGCCGTCGGCCCGCCCACGCGCGCGTCCATCTTCCTGCCGGTGGAGCGGTGGGCGCGAGCGTGCTCATGCGCGTTACAGCAGCCCCAGCCGCTGCTCCAGCGCGAGCGCCTGGCTGCCGTCGCCCAGCTCGGCCGGGGTCAGCGGCGCGGGCTTCAGCGCCGCGAACGGCCGCAGCCCCGGCGCCGGCGCCACGCCGGGGCGCAGCGGGTACTCGTAGCTGTGGCTGTGGGCGATCGTCTCCTGGCCCGCCCTGCTGACGAGGAACGCGAGGAACCTCTGCGCGGCCGCCTGGTGCGAGCTCGACCTCAGCACCGCCGCGCCGGACACGTCCACGAGGTCGCCCGGGTCGCCCGCCGCGTAGTAGTGCAGCGCCGAGTGCATGCCGCCCTGGCCGAGCTCCGCGCGCAGGCGGAACCAGTAGTAGTGGTTGATCGGCCCGACGGCGCTCTCGCCGTTGTTGACCTGCGCGACCACCGTCTCGTTGTCCGGGTAGAGCTTGCTGTTGGCCTGCAGGCCCTTCAGCCAGCGTTCGGCCGCGGCCAGCCCGTCCAGCTTGACGATCGCCGTGATCAGCGGCTGGAAGTCGGTCTCCGAGGGCGCGAAGCCGACCTTGCCCTTCCACTGCGGCTCCGCCAGTTCGAGGATCGAGCTGGGCAGCTGCGAGGGCTTGACCAGCGACGTGTCGTAAACGAGCGCCGACACGCGCGCGGAGACCCCGACCCAGTCGCCCTGGGCGGAGTCGTAGCGGCTGGGCACCGCCGCGAGCGTCGTGCGCGCGACGGGGGCCAGCATGCCCTTCTCGCGCAGCGTTTCCAGCACCGGCGTGTTCTCGGTGTAGAAGACGTCGGCAGGCGAGCTCGAGCCCTCCTGCAGGATCTGGTTGCCCAGTTCGGCCTCGTCGCCGCTGCGCACTTCGACCGTGATGCCCGTCTGCTGCTCGAACGCCTTCACCAGCGCGGCCGTCGTCTGTTCGTGCTGGCCGTTGTACAGCGTGATCACGGTGCCGCCGTGCGCGGAGGAGCCACAGGCGCCGAGCGCCAGCGCGCAGGACGCCAGCAGGGCGCCGAGGAGGGGGAGCTTGCCACGATTCATGCTGCAAATCCGATCTGCGTGGTCGGGATGATGAGGGGACCGTACCACAGCAGTTAGGGTTGCCTAACTCGTCTCGAGCGCCGCCCACCCGCCGATGCGCCGCCGGATAGGTGAGAATCAGCGCATGCACGTGACCGCCAAGGCCGATTACGCCGTGCGCGCAGTCGTGGAGCTCGCGGGCAGCAGCCAGGAATCGCCACGCAAGGTCGACGAAGTCGCGCAGGCGCAGAAGATCCCGGTGTCGTTCCTGGAGAACATCCTCACGCAGCTGCGCTCCTCGGGGATCGTCCGCAGCCAGCGCGGACCCGAGGGCGGCTACTGGCTGGCGCACCCGGCCGACGAGGTCAACCTCGCCCAGATCATCCGCGCCGTCGAGGGACCGCTTGTCGGGGTGCGCGGGCAGCGCCCGGAGGAGGTCGAGTACGTCGGCTCGGCCGAAAGCCTGCAGCAGGTGTGGGTGGCGCTGCGCGCGAGCCTGCGCAAAGTGCTCGAGAACGTGACCGTCGCGGACGTCGCCGCAGGGAAGCTGCCCAAGGAGGTGCTCGCGCTCACGCGCGAGGAGCAGGCCTGGCAGACCCGCTAGCGATCTCCTGGAAAATCGAGATGTAGTCGAGTCACATCGGTTTTACGATGTGGGTGCTCCCCGCGCCGTGATTTTCCCTGCAGAATGCGCGCTCGTGGGTTACCCTGTCAAGGGTTACAGCGCGGCGTTTGTCAAGTATTCCGACCTGCCCTCCGCCGCCTGGACGCCCACCCCGGTCCCTCTCAGCGCCCCGTCACCAAAGGAGATCCCGCCCGATGTCAGCCCCACCCACAGCCGCTTCGCCCGCCTCCAGCCCGACGGTCGCGGACGCCGCTGAGGCCGCCGTCGAGGCGATCGCCGGCGCAGCCAACCAGGACGTGACGTTCTCGCTCGCGCTGACCCAGGACCAGAAGGACATCCGCGACTGGGTCCACGGCTTCGCCGCCGACGTTGTCCGCCCGGCCGCCCACGAGTGGGACGAGAAGGAGCAGACGCCGTGGCCGATCATCGAAGAGGCGGCGAAGATCGGGCTGTACGGCTTCGAAGGCCTCGCGCAGTTCTTCGCCGACCCGACCGGGCTGACGCTGCCGATCGTCAACGAGGAGCTGTTCTGGGGGGACGCCGGGATCGGCATGGCGATCATGGGCACGGCGCTCGCCGTCGCCGCGATCTTCGGCCAGGGCACGGGCGAGCAGATCGGGGAGTGGATCCCACGCTGCTTCGGCACCCCGGACGACCTCAAGGTCGCGGCGTTCTGCGCCTCCGAGCCGAACGCCGGCTCGGACATCTCCGGGGTGCGCACGAGCGCGAAGTTCGACGAGGCGGCGGGCGAGTGGGTCATCAACGGCCAGAAGGCGTGGGCGACCAACGGCGGCATCGCCGACGTGCACGTCGTGATCGCGTCCGTCGACCGCGAGCTCGGCTCCAAAGGCCACGCTGCGTTCGTGGTGCCGATGAGCGAAGCCAAGGGCATCTCGCAGGGCTCGAAGGTCTCCAAGCACGGCCTGCGCGCCTCGCACACCGCCGACGTGTTCCTCGACGACTGCCGCGTGCCGGCGGGCCACGTGCTGGGCGGCAAGGACAAGCTCGACGAACGCCTCGCGCGCGTGCGAGAGGGCAAGCGCGGCAACTCGCAGGCGGCGATGCAGACGTTCGAGGCCTCGCGCCCGACGGTCGGCTCGCAGGCGCTCGGCATCGCCCGCGCGGCGTACGAGTACGCGCTCGAGTACGCCAAGGAGCGCGAGCAGTTCGGCCGCAAGATCATCGAGAACCAGGCGATCGCGTTCACGCTCGCGCGCATGAAGCTCGAGATCGACGCCGCGCGCCTGCTCGTGTGGCGGGCCTCGTGGATGGGCCGCAACCAGGTGCCCTTCGAGAACGCCGAGGGCTCGATGAGCAAGCTCAAGGCGGGCGAGGTCGCCGTGTGGGCGACCGAGCGCGCGATCCAGATCCTCGGCGGCAACGGCTACACGCGCGAGTTCCCCGTCGAGCGCTGGCACCGCGACGCGAAGATCTACGACATCTTCGAGGGCACCGCCGAGATCCAGCAGCTGGTGATCGCGCGGGCGATCTCCGGGATGTACATCCAGTAGCCATGTGCGCTAGGAGCGGCCCCGCTGCGCCAGCTTCCTGCGGCAAGGGTTGACAGTAGTAGCGCTTGCGTCTAGCGTCTGCAGCGCGGAGGCGGAGGGAGGCCGCAAGGGAGGGGCCGGCGGATCAGATCCGCACGGAGGCCTCGGGGCCGCCCGCGCCGCTTTCTTCCAACTGAGCCCCTGGAGGGGATCAACACGACGGGTGCCCTGCTGGCCGGGAGCCCGACATGCAAGGAATGGAGACAGACATGAACGGAAGGATTCCTGAGAGGACGGTGAAGCTCGCCGTGGCGGCGTTTGCGGCGATCGTCCTGTTCGCGATGGCGGTCGGGGTTGCCGGCGCGGAAGTCATCTACCAGAACATCCCCGGCAAGTCGCTGCCGGCGCTCGGCTTCGAGTCGGACTCGGTCGCCGAATTCGGCGGCGAGGTCCAGTTCGAAGGCACCGCACGCAAGAGCCCGACGATTGCGGTCGAGCTGGAGAGCTACGCCTGCCAGACCGGGAGCGTGGCCACGTGCACGACCACCCCGGGGTCGAGCTTCGAATGGCCGGTCACCCTCAACGTCTACAACGTCGGCTCGTTGAGCTCGCCGATCGCGCGGATCACGAGGACCTTCAAGATCCCGTACCGCCCGTCGGAGAGCGCCAAGTGCCCCAACGTCGGCTGGACCAAAGGCTATGGGATGGAATGCAACTTCGCCAAGGGCGTCAAGGTCAAGTTCCAGCTCCCCGGCGCGACGCTGCCCGCGAAAGCGGTAATCGCGGTGGCCTACAACACCGAGACGTACGGCAGTGAACCGACGGGTCACGACGGTCCGTACGACTCGCTGAACGTGGCGGTCAATGCCAACTACAAGTGCATCAAAGAAAACGCGATGACCAAAGCGTGTGAAAACGAAGAATACGAAGCCCTGCCGACCGCGCCGTCGGTGGGCGTTGACCCGCTCCCCGAACAGGTCTTCCTCAACACGACATACGCCCTGATCGACTGCGGCGGCACGCTCGGCTCCTTCGGGCCGACCGGGAGCTGCTGGAAGTACGAACAGCCGGCGTTCGAAGTGACCGCCAAGTAGGCGGCAGCCGGCAGCTCGATGAGGCGCGCGCGAGGGCTCCGCCACGGCGGGGCCCTCGTCGTATGCCTACCAGGCCTGGTCGGCGCCGCAGTGCGGACAGCTGACACTTGTCGACACCGGTGCGTCGAACAGGCAGCCGCACGCGCACGTGTAGGAGGCGTGGTCGATCGGGCCGCCCGCCTCGCGCGCCCGCCGCACATCGGGGTCGCATCCCCGCACAGAAGGCGCGTCGAGGGGCGCGGGCGTCCGCGCAGCCGGCTCGCGCACGGGCTCGGGAGCCGGCGCCGCACGACCGCGCCGGTGCCGGCGCGGGTGTCGCTGCTCGCGGAGTGGGTGCAGGAGGCTCGGTCTCACGATGCGCTACCTCCCATAACGTCGTCCACGTCTAAAGGTTTCGCCGTGCAACCATTGTTTCCTGGTCGTTGGCGGGGGCGAGCGCGGGCGCCCGCGTCACCAGCGCCGGCGCGGGCGCGAATGGGGTTTTGCGATACTTGGGCGCGATGAACCCCTCGCGCAAGCGAACAGTGCGCCTGGTCGTGGCGCTGAGCGCGGCCGTGGTGCTGGCGAGCGCGCTGATCTACACGAGCTTCAGCGCCGCCAGCCCGGCGCTCACCCCCAGCCAGCTGTTGCGCGAGGCCCAGCCGGGGCGCAGCTACCAGCTCACCGGCACGGTCGTGGGCGGCTCCGTCCACCGCGAAGGAGCCGTGCTGGACTTCAGCGTCGAGGATCGGGCGGGGGGGACGGCGATCCCGCTGGCCTACACCGGGACCGTGCCCGACCCCTTCCGCGAAGGCCGCGAGGTGATCGTGACCGTCGAGAAGCAGGGGACGCGGTTCATCGGCGAACGCAACTCGCTGATCACCAAGTGCCCGTCCAAGTACAAGACCGCTCCCCCGAGCGAGAACCAGAACGCCTGAGTGCGCCGGCGCGCGGCGGACAAGACCGGCCGGAGGCGTAGGGACTGATGGCCGGTCTGGGGTTCGCGTGCCTGGTGCTGGCGCTGGTGGTGTGCGCGTACGGGATCGGCGCGTCGCTGTACGGGGTGCGCAGCGGGCGCGTGGAGTTCTCCGAGTCCGGCCGGCGCTCGGTGTACGCGCTCGCCGGGGTCCTGAGCGTCGCCTTCATCGTGCTGGAGGTGGCGTTCCTGCGCAACGACTTCGCGTTCAACACCGTCGCCGACACCTCGAGCCGCACGACGCCGGCGCTGTACCGCGCGGCCGCCGTGTGGTCCTCGCAGGAAGGCTCGCTGCTGCTGTGGGCATGGCTGATGTCGCTGTGGTCGAGCCTGGCGCTGTTCCTGACGCGCAAGCACCTGCGCGACGTGGCCGCGTATGCGACCGCGATCATGCTCGGCTTCGGCGGCTTCTTCGTGGCGCTGATGGTCTTCTACGCCAACCCCTTCGCGACGACCCACCCGGCGCCGCCGGAAGGCGTGGGGCTCGATCCGCTGCTGCGCTTCCCCACGATGATGATTCACCCGCCGATGCTGTACTCGGGCTACACGCTGTGCACGATCCCGCTGGCGTTCGGGATGGGCGCGCTGCTCTCGCGCAGGGTGGACGCGGACTGGATCAAGGCGATCCGCCGCTTCGCGTTCGCCGCGTGGCTGTTCCTCGGCGTGGGGATCCTGCTCGGCGCCCTGTGGTCCTACTCGGAGCTCGGCTGGGGCGGCTACTGGGGCTGGGACGCCGTCGAGAACGCCTCGCTGATGCCGTGGCTCACGGGCACCGCGTTCCTGCATTCGCTGATGATCCAGGAGAAGCGCGGGATGCTGAAGGTGTGGAACGTCTCGCTGGCGCTCGCCACCGGCACGCTGGCGATCATGGGCACGTTCCTGGTGCGCAGCGGCATCCTCGACTCGATCCACGCCTTCGGCGGGCACACGCTGGGCGTGCCGTTCGTGGGCCTGATCGCGGCGCTGATCGGCGGCTCGATCTACCTGGTCGTCTCGCGCCGCGACATGCTGCGCTCCGAGCACCGGCTGGACTCGTGGCTCTCACGCGAGTCGATCTTCCTCGCCAACAACGTCGTGCTCGTGGCGCTGTGCTTCGTGATCTTCTGGGGCACGTACTTCCCGTTGATCTCACAGGCCGTAACCGGACAGGAAGCGTCCGTGGGCCCGCCGTGGTTCGACCGCTACACGGTGCCGCTTGCGCTGATCCTGGTGCTGCTCAGCGGCATCGGGCCGGTGATCGCGTGGCGGCGCGCGACGCTCGCGAACGCCCGGCGCAACTTCGTGGTGCCGAGCGCCTGCGCGCTGCTGACGGCGCTCGTGCTGCTGCTGGTCGGCAGCCCGCCGCTGCTCACGCAGAAGCCGCTCGCCACCGTGATGTTCTGCTTCGCCGCATTCGTGTTCGGCAGCATCGGGCAGGAGTTCTTCCGCGGCACGCGCGCGCGGCGTGCGATGGCCGGAGAGCCCGTGCCGCTGGCGCTGCTGGCGCTGATCAGGCGCAACCGCCGCCGCTACGGCGGCTACATCGTGCACATCGGTATCGCGGTGCTGTTCATCGCGGTGGCCGCCTCCTCGTCCTTCCAGCACGCATCGCAGCTGGGCCTCTCGCCGGGGCAGTCCACGCGCGTCGGCGCCTACACCGTCCGCTACGTGCGCCCGACCGCGACGATCACCCCCAAGTACGACGAGGCGCACACCGGCTCGACGCTCAGCCTGGGGGCGGTGCTCGACGTCACCGAGGGCGGACGCCACGTCGCCACGCTGAATCCAAGCGAGGGCTACTACGCCTCCGACGAAGCCGGCCAGGGCAGCGTCGGCAGCCTGATCGGCGGTCAGCCCGTCAGCCACGTGGCGATGGACGCGAGCCTCGCGCGCAACGTGTGGAGCGCGATCGACCCGGACATCGAAACCCCGGCGCTGAAGCGCATCGTGACGGTCGGCAACAGCACGCTGCCGCCGGAAGACGCGCTCGTGGCGATCGCCTACCTCGCGCGCGCGTACCTCGAGCACCCGCCACAGGCGCAGTTCAACTTCCTCGTCTCGCCGCTCGTGTTCTGGATCTGGATCGGCGGCCTGATCAGCTTCGGCGGCGGGCTGATCGCGCTGTGGCCGGCGCCGAGCGTCGTGCGCAGCCGCGTGGCCGCGCGCTCGCGCGCGCGGGCGCTGCGGGGCCTGGCGCGCGCCTGACGCGCGCGCGTCGTGCGACTCTGACGGCGTGGCCTTCCTGATCGCGATCCTCACGCTCGCGCTGGTCGGGCTGGTGGTGCTCCTCGTCGGCGCGCCGCTGCGCCGCGCGCGCCGGGTCGCGGGCCCGCTGGCAGCGCCCGGAGCCCCGGCGCGGCCACACGACGCGGCGGCGGCGCCCGCGCACACGCTGGACGAGCTCGAGGCGGCGCGCGAGGCCAAGTACCGCGAGATCCGCGACGCGGAGCTCGACTTCCGCACGGGCAAGCTCTCGCACGATGACTATCGGGCGATCGACGCCGAGCTGCGCGCGGAGGCGATCGAGATCCTCGACTCGCTGCAGGCGCTCACCGCCGGCGACGCTGGCGACGGCGGCGAGTCCCCGCCCGCGCCCGACGCGGACGAGTCGCCGCTCGCGTCCGACGTCGGCGAGTCGCCGCCAGCGCCCGACGGGTAGGCGTTCAGTGGCTGCGCGCCGCTCGCCCGGCGACGCTCAGACTTTTTTGAGCAGCAGGAACGCGTTCAGGAAGAACAGCACCGCGAAGAAGATCGTCCAGCGGTTGAGGTTGCGCTCGACCATCGATCCGCCGCCCAGCGGACCGGCGCCGCTGCCCACGCCGAAGGCGCCGGAGAGGCCGGAGTCCTTGCCCGAGTGCATCAGCACCAGAAAGATCAGGATCACCGCGATCGCGACCTGAAGCACGGAGAGGATCGTTTCCATCGCGCCTGGAGAATATCGCGTTCCAGGGGCGTGTTGGCGGTGGCGCGAGCGCGGCACGTCGGCGGCGGATGCCGGCGAGGCGCGCTCGCGCCACGCGCGCCCGCATCACTTGGGGCAGGGCACCGTGCGCTTGGCCGTCACCGTCGAGCCGTCCTGGAAGGTGAATGTCGAGGCCACCGGCCAGCCCCCGTGCGGGCAGTGCTTTGGCAGGATGATGCCGTCGACGTGGAGCAGCCTGCGCTTGCCATGGACCTTCTTGTAGTAGGTGAGGCCGTGGGCCCCGAGCGTCAGGGAGGCGCTCTTGGCGGAGGCGTCGGATGCTTCGGGCAGCACTTTGATGAGCGGCACTTCGACGCTGAAGCCCAGCCCGTAGGGGGCGGGTCCCGTGATCACCGTGCCCGTGAGCACGATTTCGATCGACACGGGGGTCGAGCCCTTGAGGAAGATCAGCAGCGAGACGTGCCCCGGCTGGTTGTCGGCGAGGAAGAACTGCAGCGTGTATTCCTCTTCGACGAGTTCGTGGGCGAGTTCGTAGACGCCCTCGCCGCCGCCGGTCCCAGCCTTGGAGTCGGCCGGGCACCCCTGCGGGCCGAGCTGTTCGAGCCGTTCGCGCTCGCACGTCCCCGTGCCTTCGAGGTTGAGCGTCGTCCCGGCCGGTCCGTACACGTCGACGTGGGTGATCGGCGAGGGCACCGAGGACGGGTTGGTCGAGCCGATCAAGGCCTTGCCGAACGCGTTCGTGGGCGCGCCGGGCACGTTCGGCGAGAAGCCCGCTTCGGTGATGCTCACCGTCTCTTGCGCAAGCGCCGGGCTCGCCGCCGCCAGCCACGCGCCGCAGACAAGCGCTGCAACGATCCACCACCGCCTGCGCCTCATCCTCGATCCCCCATCCGTCGTCGCGAACCGCCAAGGTGCGACGGTCCTGTCATCTGCATGAACCCGCCGCTGTCAACAATAGAGCGGCAGGAGGACGGCCCGCCGTCCAGTAGAACACGCGTGGCCGGCCACCGCGACGCCTCCTCGCGCTCGTCGCTACCGTCCTGAGCCCCTACGACCATGGAATTCGAGCTCTCCACGAATTGCCGGCGCGATTACGAATCCTTTACGGATTCATGGTTGGCTGCCGATAAGAATGCCGGTGGGCGTACCCCGCGTTCGTGGGCTAGCTGCGCCGCCACCGACGATGGGACGTCCCCGAGATGATCGATTTCCGCGTATGCCGCCCCTGAACTGCGCCCGCCGACGGGCTGTGCGCGCGATGCTGTCAGCCCTCGCAGGCGGTGGCCTGACCGCTGCCGGCCTGGGCGGGCCGCTGGCCGGCGCGGCGCTGGGCGCCAACGGCGCGCCCGCCGCCGAAGCGGGCGGTGCCTCCCAGGAAGGCGAAGCCGGCCAGTCCTCGACCGAAAGCTCGACGACGTCCAGCACCACCACGACCACCAGCAGCACGCCGACCGAAACGACCGCCGCGACCACCACCGCGCCGGCGAGCACCACCCCGACGTCCACCGGCCCCGCGGCGAGCGCTCCCGCGCCGGAAGCCCCCACGGTGGTGCTCAAACGCAAGCAGAAGGCCACCGCCAGCGCCCCGTCGAACCCGAGCCAGACGACCACCAAGGCCAACGCCGAAGGCGGCAAGCAGAGCAAGCACGCCGGCAAGGCCTCGGGTCCCAACAACGTGGCCGCCTCGCCGCAGACCATCGCGGCCGAGGCTGGGGCGCTCGCGGCGGTGCTCGCCTCCGCGGAAGCCTCAGACCAGGCCCTGGCCTTCTACCGCATCCCGCTGTTCCTGCTGCCCATCTACAAGGCCGCCGCCGTCCAGTACGGGGTGCCGTGGCAGATCCTCGCGGCGATCAACGAAATCGAGACCGACTACGGCACCGACCAGTCTGTCTCCACCGCCGGCGCCGTCGGCTGGATGCAGTTCGAGCCGAGCACCTGGCTGCAGTACGGAGTGGACGCGCTGAACGCGGGCTACGCGGACCCCTACAACCCGGTGGACGCGATCTTCGCCGCGGCGCGCTACCTGCGGGCGGCGGGCGCCGCGACCAACCTGCGCGCGGCGATCCTCGCGTACAACCACTCCGAAGAATACGTCGAATCGGTGCTGCTGCGCGCCAAGCTGATCTCCACCTACCCGAAGGCCGTGATCGCGACGCTCACCGGCCTCATCGACGGACGCCCGCCCGTGACCGGCAAGCATCTGTCCTGGAGCCCGCTTCCCACGGTGCCGGCGTCGAGCGCCACCGCCGGCGCCACGGCGCTCCCCGGCGCCGCGTCGAGCGCCGCCGCAGCGGGCGCCGCGCCGGCGTCCGCCGGCGTCCCCGGGGCCTCGCCGCCGCTGTCGCCCGCCGCTGCCGCGGCAGCTGCAACGTCCAAGGCCGACGCCTCCGCCGCCGAGGCGCTGCAGCTCGTCGAACTGCTGAGCGCGCCAAACGCGTCGGTCGTCGCCGTGCAGGACGGTCGCATCGTCAAGATCGGCGACTCGCGCGAGCTGGGCAGGTACGTGGTGCTGCGCGACGTCTACGGCGACGTGTTCACCTACGCCGGCCTCGGCAGCATCGCCCCGACCTACGCACTGCCGAAAGCGTCGGGCCTGCGCGGGAAGTCGCCGGTGGTGGAAGCCGCCAGCACGCGCGATCCCGCGCCCTCACAGCCCGCCAGCGCGGGGACGCAGCCGCCGCTGACGCTGCAGGTCAAGAAGCCGGCCGCGCCGGCCGCGCCGGGCGCCTCCAGCCATGGCCAGATCTCCCTCCCGACCGGTGCCCAGGAAGCAGCGCCGCCGGGCATGGACAGGGTCCGCCTGTTCGCGCACCCGGGCAACCCGGACGCGCGTGCGGCTGCTAGCGCGAGCATCGCCAGGAAGGCCAGAAGCAACAGCGCCGGCCAGCGCCTGCCGCTGCGCGCCGGGTCGGTCGTCGCCTCCGGCACGGTGCTCGGGCGCGTCAGCATGCCGCCGGGGGCGCAGGACGGCCACCTGCGCTTTGCGATCCGTCCCGCCGGCGACACCGAAACGGTCAACCCCGGTCCGATCCTGGCCAACTGGGCGCAGCTGCAGACGGCGTTGCACCCGCAGGGGGCGAGGGCGAGCGATGCGCTGCTCGGTGCGACCGCGAGCGACGTGTTCCTGCTCTCCAAGGCGCAGCTCGAGCGCGCGGTGCTGTCCGATCCCGGGATCACGCTCGATGCGTGCAGCCGCCACGAAGTCGCGTCGGGCATGGTCGACAAACGCGTCCTCGCGGTGCTCGCATTCCTCTCGCGCAGCGGGCTGGAGCCGACCGTCAGCGCCCTACGCTGCTCACAGCGCCAGAGTGCGCCGTCCGTCGCCCTGTCTGGCGAGGCAGTGGACATCTCCGCGATCAACGGCACGCCGATCGCCGGCCACCAGGGACCGGAAACGATCACCGACCTGACGGTCCGCGCGCTGCTCACGCTGCCCGCCGGATTCGTGCCGCACGAGATCGTCAGCCTCATGCGCTACCCGGGCTCGCCCAACACGCACGCCTCCCCGGCCGACTGGAACCGCATCCGTCTCGAGTTCAGCCCGCCGTCCGCGACCGCTGCTGCGCTCAGCCCGGCGGCGTCCGCGACGGCGGCACACTCCGCGAGCTCCGGTCGGACCGCCCCGGCGCCGATCGTCACCACCAGCCCGCTCACCGCCGCGCAGTGGAGCCAGCTGATGCAGCGCGTCGGGGCGCTGCCGATACCGACGATCGTCACCAAGCCGAGCTCCGCAGCGATCCCCGACCCGAAGCGGCGTTAGCGCCCACACGCGGCTTTGGGTGGCGAGGCGGCCCTCCCGGGGTCGCGCCGCGGCGCGA
Organism: uncultured Solirubrobacteraceae bacterium; assembly: GCA_963756205.1. Classification (GTDB taxonomy): domain Bacteria; phylum Actinomycetota; class Thermoleophilia; order Solirubrobacterales; family Solirubrobacteraceae; genus Palsa-744. The sequence goes on along the minus strand of CAVWMU010000002.1, from coordinate 57,971 downwards.
CCCCGGTATCGCCAGCCTGTGGGCGGCCGGCCGCCCGGCTGCTAGCCGTTCGCCGTCCCGGGGGCTGCGCCGGGTGCGCCGGCGGCGCCGGGACGGGCGCGGAAGGCGCCCAGCAGGTCGGTGCGGCACTTGGCCTCGGCTTCCCTGAAGGTGGCGCTGGCCGTGTCGATGCCCTTGGTGTTGAAGATCGGGCCTTTGCCCGAGGTGTTGGGAGCGGGGATCTTCACGCCGTGTTCGCTCATGCAAGCCGAGAACTTGGCGAGCGCCTGTTTGCCGGCGGGGGTGTTGAAGCCGCCGGCTGCGAACCCGCCGGGGCCGCCTTTGAGGCCGTTGCGAAACGCGCCGCCGCACTTCTTGAGCGCCGCTTCGAATTGGGCTTTGCTCACGCCCTTGGGCAGGCTGCCGGCGCCGCCGAAGAAGCCCCCGGCGCCCGGCGCCTGGCCGGGTTTGCGCGCCGGCAGCGTGATGCCGTTCTTCTGGAGGCATTCGCGGATCCCGGTGAAGCGCCCTCCCGCTGCTCCCGGCGTCCCGCCCGTGGTGGGCGTCGTGGCGCTCGCGCTCGCGGTCGCGGTGGTGGATGAGGAGGGGCTGCCCGAGGAGCCCCCGCACGCTGCCAGCGCGAGGCTGGCGAGCACGAGGACCAGCACCGCTGTCACGGGCCTACTGCTGTTGCTGTGAATGTGAGGCATTGACTTCCTTTGTTGGTGATCTCGTTGTCTGATTCGTGCCCGCCCGGCAGCGCCCATCCATCTGTCGGGACTGTAGCTAGCCGCCGCTGCCAAACAGCGATGGTTCGCTGCTGCTGCTGGTCTTGCCGGAGCCGCTCGAGCTCGAGCTCGAGCCGCCGAACAGCGCCGCAAGACCGCCGCCGCTCGAGCCGACGCTGATCGATTCGGCGCTGACGGCGCCGCTCGAGCCGGTGGTGCCGGTGACGGTGACCGTTTCGCCGGGATGGATGCCCTTGACGCTCGCGGTCACGGTCTTGGTCACGCTCGTGCCCGCCGAGGTCGTGACCTTGATCGTGTTGCCTTCGGAGTCGGTCACGTACAGCGTGCTGCCGGCGACATAGGCGACGGTTCCGGCGGTCGGGCGGGCGAAGCCGGCGGTCGAGCTCGCCGATCCGCTCGTGGAGGCTCGAGCTCGTGGCCCCTCGCAGGGCGTGAAAGCGCGATGCGAGGCTCGCCGCCGCGCCGGAGCCGGCGGCGGAGCTCGCGGACGTTTCGCCCTTCTCGATGAGCACCCCGCCGATGAAGCCGCAGGCGATCAGCAGCACGGCGAGCAGCGCCAGGAAGACCGGGTTGGCGCCCGTCCCGAGCAGGCGCCGCCGCGGACGGCGCGGAAGCTCCTCGGGCTCCTCGAGCCATTCGTCCTGAGCTTCGACCGGCTCCTCGTGGGACATGACGGACTGTTGGTCTGGCATCGGGGGCTCCTGATGGGGGGAGGATGGATCACTCAAAGCGCAGCGCTTCGATCGGTCGCAGGCGGGCGGCGCGCGCCGCCGGATAGGTGCCGAAGAACAGCCCCGAGGCCAGCGCCGCCCCGAAGGCGAGGAAGATCGAGTAGGTCGCGATCTCGGGGTGCACGCCGGCGATCTCGAACTGGCTGCCGATCACGCCGACGAGCACGCCGGCGATGCCGCCGAAAAGCGAGACGAGCACGGCCTCGGTCAGGAACTGCGTGAGGATGTCAGAGCGCCTGGCGCCGACGGCCTTGCGGATGCCGATCTCGCGCGTGCGCTCGGTGACGGACACGAGCATGATGTTCATCACGCCGATGCCGCCGACGAGCAGCGAGATCGCGGCCACCTCGCCGAGCAGCGTCGTGAACACGCTGCTGGTCGAGCTGGAGGTTTCGAGCAGCGAGCCCTGGTTGAGCACGCTGAAGCCGGGTTCGGCGGTGTCTTTGATCCTGTGGCGTTCCTCGAGGATCGTCGTCACCTCCGCTTCGGCGGCGTTGAGCGAGGATTCGGACTTCGCCTGGACCGTGATCGAGTCGATCGGCCCGACGCCCGTCAGCGAGTCCTGCACGGTGGTGATCGGCGCCATCACGACGTCGTCCTCGTTGGTGGTGCCGTTGGTCCCCTTTTTGGCGAGCACGCCGACGATTTCGTAGTTGCTGCCGTTGACCTTCATGTTCTGCCCCACGGCGCTGGCGCCGCCGAACAGTTCCTGTACGACCGTCTGTCCGATCACGGCCACGCGCCTGTCCTTGCTCACGTCTTCGGCGCTGAACGCCGCTCCTTCGGCGAGCTTGTAGGTGTGCGCGGTGAGGTAGGACGGGGTGGTGCCGACGAACGAGGACGGTTCGTAGCTCGTGCCGTCGTAGACCAGTTTCACGGAGCTGGCGTCGACGACGGGCGAGGCGCTCTTGACGTCGGGAGCCAGGTCGGGGTTCTGCAGCGCTTGGGCGTCCGCCTTCGTCAGCGACACGGTCGCGGCGGTGCTCGCGCGTGCGCCGAAGCGAAAGCCGCCGCTCGCCTGCACGACCAGCACGTTCGTGCCGAGGCTCTGGATCGTCGACTGCACCGCCTTGGAGGAGCCGTTGCCGACGGCTATCAGCACGATCACCGAGGCGACGCCGATCGTCATGCCGAGGATCGTCAGGCCGGAGCGCAGCTTGTTCGCGGTGATGCCGCTCCACGCGATGCGCAGCATCTCCGGGCCGATCATCGCTGCGTCTCCGCTACGCCCGCGTTGGCCGGGTGGTGGTGGGCGGACTTGAGGTTGTGCGGCGCGGGTGGGGCGTCATGGACATCGGCCAGGCGCCGGTCCTCGACGACCTCGCCGTCGCTGAGGCGGATGATCCGCTTGGTCTGCTCGGCGACGTCCGGCTCGTGCGTGATCAGGACCACAGTGCGCCCTTCTTCGTTCAGGCGCGCGAAGATCCGCAGCACGTCCTCGGTGGCGCGCGAGTCCAGGTTGCCGGTGGGCTCGTCGGCGAGGATCAGCGCGGGGTTGGTCACGATCGCCCGGGCGACGGCGACCCGCTGCTGCTGGCCGCCGGAGAGCTCCGAGGGCTGATGGTGCATGCGGTTGGCCATGCCGACCGAGCGCAGCGCCCGTTCGGCGCGCTTCCTGCGCTCGACGCCGCGCAGGCCGGCGTAGGCGAGCGGCAGCTCGACGTTGACGAGGGCGCTGGTGCGCGCGACGAGGTTGAAGCTCTGGAAGACGAAGCCGATCTTGCGGTTGCGCAGGTCGGCGAGATCGTCCTCGTCCATCTCGCTGACGTCGACGCCGTCGATCTCATAGCGGCCGCTGGTGGGCACGTCCAGGCAGCCGAGGATGTTCATCAGCGTGCTCTTGCCGCTGCCCGAGCTGCCCATGATCGCCACCAAGTCGCCGGTTTCGATGCGCAGCGAGACCTCGCGCAGCGCGCGCACGCGGATCTGTCCGAGCTCGAAGATCTTGGAGACCGCGTGCACCTGGATGACCGGATGGGGCGTGCGGGCGCGGTCGCCTCCGGCGGGGCCGAGCGTCGGCGCCGCCGTTCGCCGCACCAGCGGCTGCTCGCGCGGCACGCGCGCGGGGGTCGTCGTGTGCGAGCGCGCGGGCCAGCGCATCAGCCGCCGCCCCTGAAGAATGCGGCGCCGCCGCCGGCGCCGCCGCCGCCGCCGAGAGCTCCGCCCAGCGCTCCCGCTCCCCCGAGGCGGCTGGCGATCCTGGAGGTGAGGCTGCTGGTGCTCGAGCTCGTGCTGCTCGCCGCGGGCAGGACGACCGTTTCCCCGGCCTTCAGTCCGCTGAGGATGATCGTCGAGCTGTTGCCGGCGAGCCCCGTGACGACCCGCTGGCGGACCTGCTTGCCGGCGCGCACGACTGTGACGGTGTCGGCGGTGATCGCGCTGGTGGGGACATTGAGTCCTTCGGCCTGCTTGACGACGACTTCGGCGGTCGCGCTCATGCCCAGCTTCAGGCCGGCCGTGAGCTGGTCGAGCTGGAAGGTGACGTCGTAGCTGACCGCGCCGCTGCTGCTGGTGGAGAGCAGCGCGACTTCGCTGACGTGCGCAGCCAGCTTGCGGCCTTCGAGCGCTTCGACGGTGACGGTGGCGATCTGGCCGACCTTGACGTTGCCGATTTCCGATTCGCTGAGAGGCACCACCAGCTGCATCGCGCTGAGGTCGCTGAGCACGGCGAAGGCCGAGCTGGAGGAGCTCGAGCTGGCGGAGCTGGAGGAGCTGGACGCCGCGGTGCCGCGGCCCGTCGCGGCGGCCGCGCCCGATGCGCCCGTACCCGATCCGCTCGCGCCCGATCCGCTGGAGGAGCTCGACGCCCTGGTGGTCCCGCTTCCAGAGACGACTTCGCCGACCTGGCCGGAGAGCGAGACGATCGTGCCGCTCTCGGGCGCGTAGAGCCTGGTGTCCTGGACCGCCTGTTCGTCGCTGTGCACGGTCAGCGTGTCGCTTCTCACGGCCGCTCGCGCGGATGCGAGGTTCGCTTCGCGCGTAGCGGCGCTGACCGTTTCCTTCGCCTTTTCCTTGCTGCCTTCATTTTCTCTTTCGCTGCCCTTCGTCTTGGCGCTTTCCTTTTGCGCCGCCTTTTCGGTCGTGCTCGAAGGCGTGGTGGTGCTCCTGCTGGGCGATGTGCTCGTCGGCGTGGTGGTCGCGGGCGTGGTCGTCGTCGGCGTCGTGGCGGTCGGCGTGGTGGCGTTGGGGGCGCTGCTCGGCGTCGTGGTCGTGCCGGTGGGCGTGGCGCCCTGGTAGGCGCTCGCGCTCGCCGCGGCTGCGCCCGCCGTCTGCGCGCCGGCCTGGTCGCGCACGGAGGCGGCGGATGCGGCGCCGGCGGCGCCTGCGCCCGAGCCGGTGGCGGTTTCGCCGTCGGTTTCTTCCTCCTTGGCGAGGTTGGCTTCGGCGGACTGCAGGGTTGCCTTGGCCTGTTCCAGGGTCACTTCGGCGCTCTGCGGGTCGAGCGTCGCCAGCAGCTGGCCCTGCGCGACCTGCTCGCCCTGGGTGACGTAGATGTGCGTGACCGTTCCGCCCGTCTTGAAGCCGAGGTTGAGCTGGCTGAGGGCCTGCAGGTTGCCGCTGCCCGACACGGTCGACTGCACGACCCCCTGCGCGACGGTGGCGGTGCGCGTAACGCTCGCCTGGCTGCCGGACGTGGGTCCCACGACGAGGACGGCGGCGACGATCGCGCCGGCGCAAAGAGCTCCCAGCACGTAGACGACCCAGGGTGCTCCGGTGCGCTCGGTCATTGCGTTCAACTCAGATGCTGGTTCAGGCCTGTAAGAGAGTGCGAAGAAACGCTGCAAGCACGCCTAAATTCACCTAAGGGCCACCGACGTCCTGCTTTATGTCCGGGCGCCCGGGCGAGCCGGGCCCGGCGTCGCTGCGGCCTCTGCGATCATCCGCGCAGATGGACCTCTACGGCGGGATCGACCTCGGCGGGACCAAGATCCAGGCGGCGATCGTCGACGAGGAGAACAATGTGCTCGGCTCGGCGCGTCGCCCGACGCCCGTCACCGGCGGCCCGGCGGGCGTGGCTGCGGAGATGGAGACGGCGCTGCGCGACGCCGCGAAGGCCGCTGAGGTGGAGCCGGCGCAGCTCGCCGCCGCGGGCGTCGGGTCTCCCGGCACGATCGAAGCCGGCAATGTGACCAGCGCCCGCAACCTGCCGGACTGGGAGGGCACGTTCCCGCTGGCGCAGGCTCTCGAACGCGGACTCGGCTGCCGCGTGGCGGTCGGCAACGACGTGCAGGTGGCGACCGACGCCGAGTTCAGGCTGGGGGCTGGCCGGCTGTACAGCTCGCTGCTGGGCGTGTTCTGGGGGACGGGCGTCGGTGGCGGGTTGATCCTCGACGGCAGGCCGTGGACCGGGCGCGGCGGCGCCGGCGAGATCGGCCACGTGGTCGTTGAGATCGACGGGGCGCGCTGCACGTGCGGGCGGCGCGGCTGCATGGAGGCATACGCGGGCCGTGCGTCGATGGAAGCGCACGTGCGCGAGCTCAGCGAGGAGAAGGGTCGCAAGACCGACCTGTTCAAGCTGATGAAGGAACAGAGCCGCACGCGCCTGACCAGCGGCGTGTGGGCGCGCGCGCTCGCGCACAAGGACAAGCTCGCGACCCAGACCCTCGATCGCGCGGTGCGTGCGCTCGGCGCGGGGATCGCCTCGGTCGTCAACGTGCTCGACGTCGAGGGCGTGATCATCGGCGGTGGGCTGGGAATCCGGCTGGGACACCCCTACGCCAAGCGGATCGCCGATGAGATGCTGCCGCACCTGTTCGCCGACTCGCGCCCCCCGCACGTGCACGTGGCGGCGCTCGGCGACCTCGGCGGGGCGATCGGGGCCTCGCTTCTGGTCCGCGACTGACGGAGCTCCCCGATCGAGCGCCAGGTGGCGCAGCAGGCGGTGGCGGACGCTACAGCCCCGCGATGGTGATGACGACGAGCGCGATCGAGAGGGTGGAGGTGACGGCGACGGTCACGGCGGCCGTGCCGTCGAGCAGGCCGCGGCTGCGTCGCTCGCCCATCACGCTGCGCGAGCGCGCCAGCCGCCAGATGAAGAACAGGTTGATCGGCAGCAGGAAGCCGTTGACCACCTGCACGGCCACGAGCAGCGTGATCACGGGCACCCCCGGGATGATCGCGACGAACGCGCTGATCATGATCATCGCGGTGATCAGGTTCACGAACACCGGTGCCTCCTCGCGCCGTCTGCCGAGGCCCTTTTCGTAGCCGAGCGACTCGGAGACGACGTAGGAGGTGGCGATGGGCAGGATCGCAGCCGCCAGCAGGCTCGCGCCGAGCAGCCCGATCCCGAACAGCACCTCGGCATAGCGGCCTGCGAACGGGGTCAGCGCGCGGGCGGCGTCGGCGGCAGAGGAGATGTTGTGGATGCCGTGCGTGAACAGCGTCGCGCCGACGGCGATGATGATGAACGAGGCGACGATGTTGGCGAACACCGCGCCGGCGACCGCCTCGCGCTCCTCGTGGACGAGCTCGTCCTCGCGGACGCCGCGGTCGACGACCGCCGACTGCAGGTACAGCTGCATGTAGGGGGTGATCGTGGTCCCCGTGGTGGCGATCAGCAGCACCAGGAACGCCGAGTTGGTGTGCAGCTGTGGCACGACGAGCGCTCTGCCGACGGCTCCCCAGTGCGGATGCGCGAGCACCGCGGCGATCGGGTAGCCGAAGAACGGGATCGTGAACCAGATGAAGATGCGCTCGGCCGAGCGGTAGGAGCCGCGGACGATGATCAGCCAGATCCCGACCGCTGCGATCGGCACGGACACCTGCGCCGGCACGCCCGCCAGGCCGAGCGCCGCGCCGATGCCGACGAAGTCCGAGATGCAGATGCCGAGATTGGCGATCAGCACGGCGCTCGTGGCGAGCACCGACCAGCGGATCCCGTACTCCTCGCGCACGAGCTCGGCCAGCCCCTTGCCGGTGACCACGCCCATCCGCGCGGCGAGCATCTGCACGAGCGCCAGCGAGATCGTGATCAGCACGATCGTCCACAGCAGCTCGTAGCCGTACTTCGCGCCGACCGACGAGTAGGTGGCGATCCCGCCGGCGTCGTTGCCCGCGTTGGCGGCGATCAGGCCAGGGCCGAGCAGACCGAGGAACGCGAAGATGCGGGCGCGGCGAGGGTTAAGCCGGGCAGGCAGACGCGGTCGGCCACGCGTGGCCGACCGGATACGACGCATGACGGACGGTACTCGGACCGCCATCGAACTGACCGCTGGGCGCCTTCATCGGGCAGGAGTCTAATCCGTCGCCGCTCGCGAGCCCGAGCGGTGGCTGTCAGTCCTCGCCGAGCAGCCCGAAGCGCCGGCGCCAGCCGCGCGGGAGCATCGCCTCGAGCACGTCGTCCACGGTGACGACTCCGAGCATCCGCCCGTGCTCGTCGGCGACGGGGATCGCGGTGAGGTTGTAGTCGGCCATCAGCCGCGCGACCTCCTCGAACGACGCATCGGGCGTCAGACAGGGGGTCTCGTGCTTGACGATCGTGGACAGCCTGCGGCCGGCCTCGACGCGCAGCAGCGCGGTCACGGGAACACTGCCTTCGAGCGAGCGCTCCGCGGAGCTGACGAACACGGTGCTCAGCAGCTCGGGCGCGATCGTGCTGGTGCGAACGGCGTCGAGCGCGTCGCCCGCGGAGGTGGTCCCGCGCAGCAGGATGAAGTCGGGGCTCATCAGCCCGCCGGCCTCGGCGGGGTCGTAGCCGAGCAGCGCCCGCACCTTGATGCGGTGGCTGACGGGTAGCAGCGCGAGCACGGGCTCGCGCCGGTCCTCGTCGAGCTCGCCGACGATGTCGGCCGCGTCGTCGGGCGCCATCCGCGCGAGGATGGCGGCGATCTGGGCGTCCGGTCGATTCTCGAGGAACTCGCGCTGGTGCTGGTCGTCGAGCTCCTCGAAGACATCCGCCTCGAGCTCCCGGTCGTCGTCGCCGACGGCCTGGATGATCTCTTCGCCCTCGTGTCGCGACGCTGCCTCCACGAGGTCGGCAATCTGCGCGGGGTGGAGCTTTGCGAGCTTCGGGTGGGGCACGCGCAGGCGCACCGTTGGCACGTGCCCCACGAACGGCTCGACTCCGGCCCAGTCGAGGAACTCGCCCGTGGCGATGTGCGCGCCGAGCCCCTTTGGCAGCAGGCGCCGCAGGCCGCCGCGCGCGCCCGTGTCGACGCCGACCACGCGCCAGGACCCGGCTACGAGCGCGAGCTCGATCTCGTTGGCGCGCACCAGCCGTGCGCCCTCGACGTTGATCAGCTGCCGATCGAGCAGGTCGCGCTTCAGCAGCACCTCCTCGGCGCGGCGCTCGAACGGGCGCAGGTCGAGCTTGGCCTTGCGCATCACCACGCCGCCCGTGCCGATCTCGGACACGCGCTCGGCGCCCATGAACGAGGTGCGCCCGGCGACCCTCACGAGGAATCCGGTGATCGGCGGATAGCCGGCGCCTCCGAGTCGCACGATCAGGTCCTCCACCTTGCCCAGACGCTCCCCGTCCGCGTCGCGCAGGGGGCTGCCGACCACCGCGGATAGGTGGAGGATCGGCGGCGCTTGCGTGGCGGACGCGCTCACAATGGCGCTCATCGTACGCCCGCTCGCGGGCGTGCATGGGCGCGGTGGCGCGAAGGCGCAGCGTGCGCGGCTGCGAAGAATCTATGTTGAACGGCGATGCTCCCGTTCTGGCTGTCGATCGCCGTGCTCTCGCTCGCCCAGGGCGCGCTGGTGGCGGTGCCCGGCGTGCTCGCGTGGCGGCTGCCGGCGCACCTGCGCGGACGGCGCTGGGCGGTGATCCCGCCGCTGTCGGTGATCGCGTTCGTGTTCGGCGCGCGCGCGGCCGAACACGTGAGCGCGCAGGCGCTCACGTACCTCGCGCTCGGCGCCGTGCCGCTACTGGCGGCGCTCGCCCTGGCGCTGTTCCTGTGGGACACCCATCCGGCGAGCCGCACCCACCTGCGGCGGGCGCTGCTCGTGCTGCCGCTGTTCGCGCTGGCGTGGGCCGACCGCGGCGGCCTCGCGGGGGACGGGGCGGCGCTGGTGCTCTCGGCGCTCAGCTGTGCGGCGCTCGGCGTGCTGCTCGCGACGGTGACGCCGCCGCGCTGGCTGGCGGCTGGGATCGTGGCGATGGCGATCGCGGACACGGCGCTGGTGGTCTCCGACCTGCTGCAGCGGCCCAACAACGCGCTCAACGCGGCCCACCCGGTGGCCAACCTGCCGCAGCTGCAGAGCGCGGTGTTCGGCTCGGCGGTGATGGGCTACGGCGACCTGTTCATCGCCGGCGTGCTCGGAGGACTGCTGGCGGCGACGGTCGGTCGCTCGCTGCAGCTGCGCGCAGCGGTACTGACCGCTGTCCTCGCGCTTGGCTTCGACCTGCTGTTCTTTCTCGTCGACGAGCTGCCGGCGACGGTGCCCGTGGCCCTGGCGCTGATCGCGATCGCGCTCACGCGCCGCCGGCGATCCGCTGCCGGGTGGGGAGCTCCAGCGTCGCGTCTGGCAGCGGGCTCGAGGGCTCCTCGCCCGCGCGCTCGGGCCGCGCGGTGATCGCCCGTGCGGTGATCTCGACGGCGGGCGGTGCGAGCACCTCGCGTTCGGAGGCGGCGCCGGCCTGCTCGATCCGGCGCACCTGGGGGATCACGCGGTGGTCGAAGGAGCCGACCGCCTCGTTGTAGGCGCCGACGGCCGAGTCGAGCTGGCGCCCGACCTTCGACAGCGGTTCGACGAAGCGTCCGAGGCGGCTGTGCAGCTCGCGCGCGGACTCGGCGATCTCGCGCGCGGACTCGGCAATCAGCTCCTGACGCCAGCCGTAGTGCACCGCCCAGAGCAGGCCGATCAGCGTCGTTGGCGTGGCCATCAGCACCTGCTGCTGGACGCCGTACTCGATCAGCGCCGGGTCCTGGGCGAGCGCGGCCTGGTAGATGCCGTCGGAGGGCACGAACATGACCACGAACTCGGGCGTGGAGTCGAACTGGCGCTGGTAGCCCTTGGACGCGAGCTTGGCAATGTGCTCACGCGTCTGGCGCGCGTGGCGCACGGTGTGCAGCTCGCGCTCGTCCTCGCCCGCGGCCTCCAGGGCCGACAGGTAGGCGTCGAGCGGCACCTTGGAGTCGACCACCACCAGCTTGCCGCCGGGCAGGCGCACGAGCATGTCCGGGCGCAGCGTGCCCTCGGCGGTCTGGATCGTGCTCTGCTCGACGAAGTCGCAGTGCGCGACCATCCCCGCCATCTCGACCACGTTGCGCAGCTGGATCTCCCCCCACGAGCCGCGCGTGGCGGGGCGCTTGAGCGCCGAGACGAGGTTGCCGGTCTCCTGGCGCAGCGTGCCGACCCCCTCGCCGAGGTGGCGGATCATCTGCGCGAGCTCGCCCTGGGCCTGGCGGCGCTCGCGCTCCAGGCGCCCGATCTCGCTCTCCATCCTGCCGAGCTTCTCCTGCACCGGCGCGATCACGCCCTTGATCTCCTCCGCGCGCCGCGCCATCTCGCCCGCCGCGCGCTCCTCCTCGGCGCGGCGCGTCTCGGCGATCCGCTGCGCCAGCGAGTCGCCGGTCTGGGCGAGCACGTCGACGGAGATCGCCTTCAGGTCATCGTGCATGCGCGCGCGATTCGGCCGCGCCAGCACGGCCACGCAGGCCGCGCCGAGCAGCACTCCGACGATGAGCAGAACGATGTCCATGGTTGCTCCTTCCGGCGACCGTTGGAAAGCGAATCACCAAGAGTGACGCTCGCTGCGGACGGGATCGGAGGGGGGTGATGCTTACGCGCCCCTTACACACCCGGCTTGACACGATGATCATCCCTGCCTATGCTCATGGCAACCTCCCTGAGCTATAGCTTGGGGCGGACTGCATTTGAGGGGCTGGATTCTTATCGAGGGGCTGTGCCCGCGGGCTTGGCCCGCACGTACGTACTGGAGGATGTGAGATGCAAGCCATGAATGGCTCTGCTGCTTCGTTCCGTAGGAGCGGTCGTCTGATCGGGTGCTGCATGGCGCTCGTGCTGTCGCTGTCGGCGATGGCATTCGCGTCGAGCGCGAGCGCCGCGCCGTCCACCTACCTGGCGCTCGGAGACTCGCTGGCGTTCGGCTACTCCCAGCAGCTGTCCAACGAAAACGAAAAAGCCGGCGAGCCGCCCTCGGCGTTCGAACACGGCTACGTCAACTACTACTACAAAGCGATGAAACCGAAACCCAACTCGGTCTCGCTCGTCAACGACGGGTGCCCCGGCGAGACCTCGTCGTCGCTGATCGGCAACGGCCCGCTGGGCGCGGAGCTGCACGCATCCCCGTTCGCAGCGAGCGAGGAAGCGCCATGCGCCTACCACGCCGATCTCGGGCTGCCCCTGCACCACGAATACGGCGCCGGGAAATCGCAGCTGGAAAGCGCGCTCGAAACGGTCGCGATCGCCGCTGCGGAGGAAACGCCGGTCGCGACGGTCACGCTGAACATCGGCGCCAACGACGAGCTTCACCAGGTCGCGGCCTGTACGGCAACGGCGGAATCGGAAGTCCACGAAAAAATCATCAAAGACGAACTTCCGTACGAAGAACCGACTGACAAGAAAGAAGTCGAACGCCTGGCGTTGTCTTGTCTTGTCGCCCACGTCCCCGCATTGATCGAAAAACTCGTCAAAAACGTCGGGGCGACGATCTACACGCTGCGTAACGGAGCAGCATTCGGAGGCGTCAACTACACAGGCCAGATCTGCTACGTGGCCAGCTACGACCCCTACGGCGCGGTCTTCACGCCGGGCGTCGAACTCCTGCCGGAGTCGAAGCTGCTCGCCGGTCAGATCAACTCGAACGTCATCGAAAAAGCGGTTCAGCCGTTCGGTGGCGAGTCCGCGAACATGCTGGCGGAGTTCAACCCGGGGGGCGCCGAAGAACCGACGCGCCTCAAAGAATGGACGAACATGGCCAACTTCACCGAATTCGAAGGCAAAAAAAATGGACCTGACATCCACGCGACGGTTGCCGGGTACAAGGAGATGGCGAAGGTCATGAAGAACAAGCACAACTGCAAGCCGGCGGTCTAGGGGTAGCACCCCTCACCGTCGTCTAGGCAGGGGAGAGCAAGGCTCAAGGGGGCGTCCGGCTTATTCGGCCGGGCGCCCCCTCTGCTTCTCATAGCTCCTCGCGGCCGCTTCGAGGATCCCCAGCATCGCCGGCGCCGCCGGCACCAGGCGAGCCCCGGCGGGCGTGGCGGCGATCACCTGGCGCAGCGGCGGGCTGGGGGAGAGCGCGCGGATGGCGATGTCCTCGCGCACCACCGACAGCGCGAGCTCGGGGATCAGCGCGACGCCGACACCCGCGGCCACGAGGCCCTGGACGGTCTGGTAGTCGTCGCTCTCGAAGGCCACGTTCGGCTCGAAGCCGGCCGCGTGGCAGCTGCGCACGACGTGGCGCGCGCACGGGCTGGAGCTCGAGGTCTGCACCCACGCGTCGTTCGCGAGGTCCGCCAAGCGCAGCCGCTCCTTGCTCGCCAGCGGGTGCGCGCGCGGCAGCGCCAGGTACATGGGGTCCTCGAGCAGGTCCGTGCGCGTGACGTCCTGCGCCGGCAGGCTCTCGCCGGCGAACTCGAACAGCAGCGCCAGGTCGAGCTCGCCCGCGCGCAGGCGCGCCACGATCGCCTCCGGCTCGGCCTCGGCGAGCGTCAGCTCGACCTCCGGATAAGAGGAGCGGAACTCGGTGATCGCCAGCGGCATCAACGTCGCGCCCGCAGTCGGGAAGGAGGCCACGCGCAGCCGCCCGCCATGCAGCCCGGCGATCGCCGCGAGCGACGCCTCGGCCGCGTCGAGGCGCGCAAGGATCCCCTCCGCGTGGCCCACCAGCGTGTGGCCGGCGGCGGTCAGCGAGACGCCGCGCGGATGGCGCTCCACCAGCGCGAGCCCCGTCTCCGCTTCGAGCGTGGCGATCTGCTGGGAGACCGCCGACTGGGTGTAGGACAGCGCCGCGGCGGCCGCCGAGAACGAGCCCTGGTAGGCGACCTCCTTCAGGACCTTCAGACGGACCACGTTGAGCATTAGCGTTACTTATATCACGGATCATCACAATTATTGGGCCTGATGGCAGGCGGATGTCAAGATGAGGCGAAACCGAGCCGAAAGATCCAAGAGCCAAACTTGCCGGCCTGCGGGCCGACCACCACAAGGAGAGAGTCAGATGCCCACCAAGATCATCGTTTCCTACGACGGCACCGCCAACGAGGAGGACGCCATCACCCTCGGCCGCGTACTCGGCGGGGCCGGCGCGGAGGTGTCGCTCGCATACGTGCGCCACAACCCCGAGACCGACAGCGTGCGCGAGGAGATCGCGCAGGCCGAGGCCCAGAGCGTGCTCGACCACGGCGTCGAGCTGCTCGGCACGCCGGGGGCGCAGCGCCACGTCGTCACCGACCGCTCGACGCCGCACGGCCTCGCGGCGCTGGCCGAGCGCGAGGGCGCGGACGTGATCGTGTTCTGCTCGGACTCGCACACCGCCAAGGGCCACATCGCCGTCGGCAACTCCGCCGAGCGGCTGCTCGAAGGCGGGCACACCGCGATCGCGATCGCGCCGGTGGACCTCGCTGAGCGGCTCGAGGGCGCTGGCATCCAGCGGATCGTCGCGGTCGGCGACGCCGACGGCGGCGCCCGCCAGACGGCCGAGGCGCTCGCAGGCGCGCTCGGGGCGACGGTCGAGCCGGTCGCCAACGACAGGGCCGACCTGCTGGTGATCGACTCGCGAGCGGACGCCCCGCAGGGCCAGGTCTCGCTGAGCTCCTCCGCGTCGCACCTGATCGAGACGGCCACCTCGCCGGTGCTCGTGGTGCCCCGCGGCGTGACGCTGGCGTTCAGCGCCGCCCACACGCCGGCGGCCGCCTAGCAACTCCCCTGCCGCACGGGCGCGCGCTCGGACCTAGCGAACGGTCCGCCCGCGCGACCGTGCGAGCAGGTAGCGCGCGAGCGCCGTCGCGAAGTCCAGCGAGCCGCCCACGAGGTGGCCGGCGGGACCCGTCCACAGCCACGCCTCGCAGCGGCGCAGGCGTGAGGGGCTTGGCGTAGGCCGCATCGGACGGCACGGTATCGTGGCGGAGGTGCCGCCGAACCGTGAGACACTCGCTTCGCTCGAATCCCCGAACCGGCCAGCCCTCAAGACAACCGTCACCGAGCTCGGGGACTCGCGCGTGCGCCTGCAGGTGGAGGTGCCCCCCGGCGAGGTCGAGGTCCGCGTCGAGCGCAAGGCGCAGCAGCTCGGGCGCGAGCTGAAGCTCCCGGGCTTTCGTCGCGGCAAGGTGCCCGCGCCGCTCGTCATCCAGCGGATCGGGCGCGAGGCGGTGCTCGAGGAGGCCGTGCGCGACACGCTCTCCAGCTGGTACTCCGATGCGATCGAGAGTGCCGGCATCGTGCCGGTGGGCGACCCGCAGCTGAATCTCGGCGAGCTGCCGCCGCGGGGGCAGGCGCTCGAGTTCTCGATCGAGATCGGCGTGCTCCCCACGGCCGAGCTCGGCGACTACAGGGGCCTCGAGGTCGGCCGCCGCGAGCCGGCGATCTCAGACGATCAGATCCAGCAGGAGATCGAGGCCATGCGCGAGCGCCTGGCGCGGCTGGCGACCGCTGAGCGCCCCGCGGCGGCCGGCGACTTCGTCGTCGTCGACTATGTCGGCTCGCTCGCGACCGACGGCGCCGACGGCACACCGGGCTGGGAGCCGTTCGCCGGCGGCGAGGGCCGCGACCAGCTCGTCGAGCTCGGCGCGGGCAACCTGATCCCCGGCTTCGAGGAGGGGCTGCTGGGCGCGGTCGCGGGCGAGACCCGCACCGTCGCGCTCACGTTCCCCGCCGACTACGCCAACGAGGAGCTGGCCGGGCGCGAGACGTCGTTTGAGATCACCGTCAAGGAGGTCAAGCTCAAGGAGCTGCCCGAGGTGAACGACGACTTCGCCCTCGACGCGGGCTTCGATGACCTGGACGAGCTGCGCGAGGACATCCGCAAGCGCCTGCTGGAGCTCGACGAGCAGCGGATCGAGGCGGAGTTCCGCCAGGCCGCGCTCGACGCGGCGGTCGCGGGTGCGCACGTGGCGATCACGCCCGAGCTGATCGCGGCGCGGGCGCGGGAGATGTGGGAGCGGATGCTGCACTCGCTCTCGCACCGCGGCATCTCCCGCGAGGCGTATCTGCAGATCGTCGGGCGCGAGGAGGCCGACATCCTCACCGAGATGCAGCCCGAAGCCGAGCTCGCGCTGCGCCGCGAGGCGGTGATCACGGCGGTTGTCGCCGCCGAGGGCATCGAGCCCTCCTCGGAGGGGCTGATGGCGGCGCTCGCGCCCACCGCCGAGCGGGAGGGGATCGAGCCGCAGAAGCTGCTGGCGGAGCTGAGCCGCTCTGGACGCATGGAGGAGGCGCGCGAGGAGCTGGCTGCGCGCGCGGCGATCGATCTGATCGCCGCCGCCGCGAAGCCGATCCCGCTCGCGCAGGCCCAGGCGCGCGAGGCGCTGTGGACGCCCGCGAAGGCGGCCGAGCAGGCCAGCGCCGCGGCGGGCGAGCCGACGGAGGCGCCCGCGCGGCTGTGGACCCCCGGCGATCCCGGACAGGCCAGCTAGCCTTGTAGAGGATTCTGGGCCGCGAGGCGAAACAAAGGCGAGGACTATGCGCCGGAAGCGAGGACTATGAGCCCACTTGTACCGATGGTCGTCGAGCAGACCTCGCGCGGCGAGCGCGCGTTCGACATCTACAGTCGCGCTGCTCAACGAGCGGATCATCTTCCTCGGCACGCCCGTCGACGACCAGATCGCCAACCTGATCGTCGCCCAGCTGCTGCACCTCGAGTCCGAGGACCCCGACAAGGACATCTCGCTGTACATCAACTCGCCCGGCGGCTCGGTGTACGCGGGCCTGGCCATCTACGACACGATGCAGTTCATCAAGCCCGACGTGCAGACGATCTGCGTCGGCATCGCGATGTCGATGGGCGCGCTGCTGCTGGCCGGCGGCGCCACGGGCAAGCGCATGGCGCTGCCCAACGCCAAGATCCTGATCCACCAGGTCTCCTCGAGCTTCCAGGGCCAGGCGACCGACATCGAGATCCACGCCAAGGAGATCATCGACGTGCGCAGGCGCCTCGACGAGATCCTCGCCAAGCACACCGGCAAAGACCTCGAGCAGGTCGCGCACGGACACCGAGCGCGACTACTTCATGAGCTCGGAGGAGGCCAAGGAGTACGGCATCATCGACCGCGTCATCTCGGAGCATTAGCTCCGAGATAGCGGGACGGCGCCTGACTCGAGGAGACCAAGGGATATGGCCAGACCCACAGATTCCAACGAGCAGCTGCTGTGCAGCTTCTGCGGCAAGTCCCAGCGCCAGGTCAAGAAGCTGATCGCCGGCCCGGGCGTCTACATCTGCGACGAGTGCATCGACCTCTGCAACGAGATCATCGACGAGGAGCTCGCCGCGCCGCCGGCGTTCGACATCGAGAACCTGCCCAAGCCGCGCGAGATCTACGACGTCCTCAACGAGTACGTCGTCGGCCAGGACGCCGCCAAGCGCATCGCTCTCGGTCGCCGTCTACAACCACTACAAGCGCGTGCAGATGATGATGTCCGGCGACTCGCGACATCGAGCTGCAGAAGTCGAACATCCTGCTGCTCGGGCCGACCGGCTGCGGCAAGACGCTGCTCGCGCAGACGCTCGCGCGGATCCTCAACGTGCCGTTCGCGATCGCCGACGCGACCGCGCTGACCGAGGCCGGCTACGTCGGCGAGGACGTCGAGAACATCCTGCTCAAGCTGATCCAGGCCGCCGACTACGACGTCAAGAAGGCCGAGACCGGGATCATCTACATCGACGAGGTCGACAAGATCGCGCGCAAGGCCGACAACCCGTCGATCACGCGCGACGTCTCCGGCGAGGGCGTGCAGCAGGCGCTGCTGAAGATCCTCGAGGGCACGCATGGCCTCGCGTGCCGCCGCAGGGCGGGCGCAAGCACCCCCATCAGGAGTTCCTGCACGATCGACACCACCAACGTGCTGTTCATCTGCGGCGGCGCGTTCGCCGACCTCGACAAGGTCATCGAGCGGCGCATCGGCCACAAAGGCGTCGGCTTCGCGGCCGCGATCGAGGCGAAGGCCGAGCGCGACGCCGGCGAGATGTTCGAGCAGTGCCTGCCCGAGGACCTGATCAAGTACGGCCTGATCCCCGAGTTCATCGGCCGCCTGCCGGTGATGTCGCGCCGTGCACCAGCTCGACGCGCGATGACCTCGTCTCGATCCTCGACCGAGCCGCGCAACGCGCTCGTCAAGCAGTTCCAGCGCTTCTTCGCCTTCGACGGCATCGAGCTGGTGTTCTCCGAGGACGCGCTCGTCGCGATCGCCGAGAAGGCGCCTGGAGCGCGAAACCGGCGCGCGCGGGCTGCGCTCGATCATCGAGGAGATCCTGCTCGAGGTGCAGTTCGAGCTGCCCTCGCGGCGCGACGTGAAGAAGTGCGTGGTCACCAAGGAGACCGTCGAGAAGGGGCTCACGCCGACGCTCGTCACCGAAGCGGCGCCCGAGGATGCGGAGGACTCCTCGCTGCGCGAGGAGTCCGCGTAGTCGCCGCGGCTCGCGAGCCTCCGACGGCGCGCGCTCGCTAGCATCGCCGCTCGTGACCACCTGGACCGAGGCGCAGGCCGAGCGCCAGCTGCGCTCGCTGGAGCTGTTCGGGATGCGCTTCGGCCTGGACCGGATGCGGCGGATGGCGACCGCGCTGGGCTCGCCGGAGCAGCGCTTCGACACGATCCACGTCCTCGGCACCAACGGCAAGTCCTCGACCACGCGGATGACCGCGGCGATCCTCGAACGCCACGGGCTGAGCACCGCGGCCTACCTCTCCCCGCACCTGGTCTCCTACCGCGAGCGCGTGCTCCTCGACGGCCGCGAGCTCGACGCGGAGGCGTTCGCGGCGGCGATCGCACGCGCGTCGTGGGCGGCCGAGCGCGTCAACCGCACGCTCGCCGAGGACGACCACGTCACCCAGTTCGAACTCCTGACCGCCGCGGCGCTGTGGGAGATGGCCCGCCGGCAGGTGGACGTCGCCGTTGTCGAGGCCGGCCTTGGCGGGCGCTACGACGCGACCAGCGTGATCGACTCGCAGGTCACGGCGCTGACGAACGTCGGTCTCGAGCACACCCGCTGGCTCGGCCCGACCGTTACCGACATCGCCGAGGAGAAGCTCGCGGTCGTGCGCCCGCGGACGGCGCTCGTGCTCGGAGACGGGCTCGCGGCGCAGGCGCTCGCCGTCGCCGAGCGCCTCGCGCACGAGCGTGAAGCGTGGATCGTGCGCCCGCGCCCGCTCGAGCCGGCGATCGAGCCCGCGGCCCGCGGCGCCTTCCAGCGGCGCAACTTCGCGCTCGCGCGCGCCGCCGCCGAGTCCTACCTGCAGACCCGCGGCGTCGCCCTCGACGAGCGCGCGGTGGCGCAGGCGGCCGCGTCCACGCAGGTCCCAGGGCGCCTGCAGCTGGTGGGCGAGGACCCGCCGACCGTGCTCGACGGCGCGCACAACCCACACGCCGTCGCTGCGCTCGTCGAGTCGCTGCCGGAGGTGCTTCCCCTCGCGGGAGCGGGCGGCGAGCAGCCGATCGCGCTCGTGCTGGGCGTGCTCGAGGACAAGGACGCGGCCGCGATGCTCGGCGCGCTGATGCCGGCGGTGCAGCGGGCGTGGTTCACCGCGCCCCCCAGCGCCCGCGCGCTCCCGCCCGCCGCGCTGCAGTCGCTCGCGCGTCAGCTCGGCTTCGAGGCGACCGCATCCGAGCCCAGGCCGTCGCGGGCGCTGGAGCAGGCGCGTCGCTGGGCGGGCGCGCGCGGTGGCGCCGTGCTGGCGACCGGCTCGGTGTATCTCGTGGGCGACCTGCTCGCGTCGCTCGGGCGATCGGACACGGCGCCGTCCATGCGAGCGCCTCGGCGGAGCTCCTCCGGATGAACGACGACGGCCCGTCCGTGCTGACGATGATCGGCGCCGTCGCGCTGATCGTCGCGCTCGTTATCCTCGTATTTTTCGCTGCTGGCTATGGCTTCGGCCGCCTGTTTCTCTAAACTCAGCCGGCCGATGCTCCCCTTCGCATATTTCGGAATCGAAAGCAGCGGCTTGAATCTGGCCGTGGATCTGCTGATCCTGTTCGTCTTCGTCCTGTACTTCTCGCTGATCTACTGGACCTACGCCGACGCGCGCCGGAGGATCCTCGATCCGATGCTCATCGGCTGCGCGACCGCGGCGTCGGTGTTCCCGTTCGTGGGCACGATCATCTACATGATTCTGCGCCCGCCCGAGTACCTGGAGGACGTGCGCGAGCGGGAAATGGAGACGCAGGCGGCCGAGGCGCGACTGCATCGGGCCGAGCAGGAGCTCTGCCCTCACTGCAGCTACCGCGTGGAGCGCGACTTCATCCGCTGTCCCAGCTGCCTGCGCAAGCTGAAGGAGCGCTGCGCGAGCTGCTCGCGCCCGCTCGACCAAGCGTGGACCATCTGTCCCTACTGCGAGGCCGACGTCCCGGGGCTCTCCACGCCGCGCTCGCGTCGTCGGCGCAGCGCGCCGGCGCGCGAGAGCGACCTCGCCGATCTTGGGGCCGGCGCGCCGAGCGCCTCCGAGGAGGGCGAGGCCGAGGCGGCGGAGACGGCGGTGGCCGCCGAGCCGAAGGCGGCCAGGCCCCGCAGCTCCGCCCGCGCCAGCCGCCCCGGCGGTCGCGCGCGGCCGAGCACCTGAGCAGCACCGCCCGCGTGCGGGCGCCACCCCTGCAGACCGACCAAAGGAACCCATGGACCGAACGCTGATCCTCGTAAAGCCCGACGCCTTCGCGCGAGGCCTGACCGGCGAGATCATCGCCCGCTTCGAGCGCAAGGGCCTGCGCATCGTCGCGCTGCGGCACATGACCGTCACGCGGGAGCTCGCCGAGCGCCACTACGCCGAGCACGCCGAGCGGCCGTTCTTCGGCGAGCTGGTCGAGTTCATCACCTCCGGGCCGATCGTCGCGATGGTGCTCGAGGGCAGCGACGCGGTCAAGGCGGCGCGGCAGCTGATCGGCGCCACCAATCCGCTCGAGGCGGCGCCCGGCACGATCCGCGGCGACTTCGCGATCGAGATGGGCGCCAACATGGTCCACGGCTCGGACTCGCCCGAGTCGGCCGCGCGCGAGGCGTCGCTGTTCTTTCCCGACCTGTAGGCCCGCCCGCGCCTGGCCGCTTCCCGGTGCCAGCACCCGGCGCACCGCTCCCGCTCGTGCTCGCCTCCGGCTCGCCGCAGCGGCGCGCGCTGCTCGAGCGCTTGGGCGTGCCGTTCACGGTCAGGGCCTCCGACGCGAGCGAGCTCGAGCAGGGGCCCGACCCCGGGCGGGTGGCGCTCGAGAACGCGCTTGCGCAAGGCGCGCGCGGTGCGTCGGGAGGGCGTTCGGGAGGCGGTGCTCGGCTGCGACACGATCGTCGTGCTCGACGGCGTCATCTACGGCAAGCCGGCCGACGCGGCGAGCGCGCGTGAGACGCTGACGGCGCTCGGCGGACGCACGCACGAGGTGATCAGCGGCCTGGCGCTGTTGCTCCCGCATGAGCAGCGAACCGCGCTCGCGCGCACGCGGGTCACGTTTCGGGCGCTCGACGCGCAGCTGCTCGAGTGGTACGTCGGCACCGAGGAGTGGCGCGGGCGCTCGGGCGGCTACGCGATCCAGGGCGCCGGCGCGAAGCTCGGCGCTGGCGCTCGACGGTGAGGAGGAGAACGTCGTCGGCCTGCCGCTGCGGGCGCTGCTCGAGCTCTACCCGGAGCTGTCGGGCTAGGAGCTCGAGCTCGTCCGTATTTGCCTGCAAATCGCATGGCATAGGGCGAGGGCGAGCATGCGGAGTCCGCTAGACTGCCCCTCGGGTACGCCCCCCGATGAGCCCTGGCCGCCGGGGGGCACCGCGAAGCTGCGGCGCCGGACCGGATCTGAGCGTGCCCCCTCTCTCTATATGGGCATCTTCAGCTATCTGACAGGGTTCGGCGGCCGCGACATGGCGGTCGACCTCGGAACCGCCAACACGCTCGTGTACGTCCGCGGGCGCGGCATCGTGCTGTCGGAGCCGAGCGTCGTCGCGATCGACTCGCGCACCGGCGAAGTGCACGCCGTCGGCATCGAGGCCAAGCGGATGCTCGGGCGCACGCCCGGCACGATCCAGGCGATCCGCCCGCTCAAGGACGGCGTGATCGCCGACTTCGACGTGACCGAGCAGATGCTCCGGCACTTCATCCAGAAGGTCCACCAGAACCGCTGGGCGCACCCGCGCGTGGTCGTGTGCGTGCCCTCGGGCGTCACCGGCGTGGAGAAGCGCGCCGTCGAGGAGGCGTGCCTGTCGGCGGGCGCGCGCACGGCCTACCTGATCGAGGAGCCGATGGCGGCGGCGATCGGCGCCGGGCTGCCGGTCGGCGAGCCGACGGGCTCGATGGTCGTCGACATCGGCGGCGGCACCTCCGAGGTCGCGGTCATCTCGCTCGGCGGGATCGTCGTCTCGCAGTCGATCCGCGTCGGCGGCGACGAGATGGACGAGGCGATCATCAACTACGCAAAGAAAGAGTACAAGCTGCTGATCGGCCAGCAGACCGCCGAGGAGCTCAAGCTCGAGATCGGCTCGGCGTGCCCGATGGCCGAGGAGCTGCAGGCCGAGATCCGCGGGCGCGACATGGTCGCCGGGCTGCCCAAGACCGTCGTGCTGACCAGCGAGGAGATCCGCCAGGCGCTCGAGGAGCCGCTGAACCAGATCATCGAAGCGGTCAAGGAGACGCTCGACCGCACCCCGCCGGAGCTCGCCTCGGACATCATGGACCGCGGCATCATGCTCGCCGGCGGCGGCTCGCTGCTGCAGGGACTCGACGAGCGCCTGCGCGAGGAGACGCAGATGCCCGCGCACCTCGCGGAGTCGCCGCTGACGTGCGTCGCGGTCGGCTCGGGACGCTCGCTCGAGGAGTTCGAGGCGATCCACCGCTCGAACCGCACCTCGCGCAACCGGCGCCGGCGGTGAGTCCTGAGCAGCCGCGCGTCCACCGGGCCCACCCAGCCCCCTCGGTGGGTAGTCTGTCGATTCAACGCGTCGGAAGGTAGTCATCGGTGTACGACAAGACGGTACGGCGTCGGCGAGCGGTCCTTGCGCTGCTGGTCGTGCTCTCCCTGACTGCTCCTGACGGCCTACTTCGGCGAGTCACCGAGCGGTCGCCTGCATGCCGTGCAGCGTGACTTCCTGACGGTCGTCTCTCCGATCCAGGACGGCGCCAACAAGGCGCTGAAGCCGGTACGCGACCTGTTCGGCTGGTTCGGCGAAACGCTGCACGCAAAAAGCCAGCGCGACCAGCTGCTCAAGCAGACCGAGAAACTGCGTCGCGAACTGGTCGCCAACGAGGCCGAAAAACGCTCCTACCACCAGCTGATCGCGCTGTTCCACCTCGACCAGCTCGGGGTCAACGACTACCACCCGGTGACCGCCGAAGTGGTCGGCAAAACGCCGAACATCTGGTACTCGACGGTCACGATCGACAAGGGCGAATCGGCGGGCGTGCAGGTCAACGACCCGGTGATCAACGGCGAAGGCCTCGTCGGCAAGGTCGCCCAGGTGGCCTCCGACGGCGCCCTCGTGGACCTCATCACGGACAGCTCGATGGGCGTCTCGGCGCGGATCGGCACGAGCAACGCCACCGGGCTGCTGCAGCCCAAAGTGGGCGAACCCGGCGCCCTGCTGCTGCAGTACCTGCCCGCCAACCAGGCCAACGTCGGCGAATACGTCGTCACCTCCGGCACGGTCGCGCCACCGCCCTACGAATCGCTGTATCCGCCCGGGCTGCTGATCGGGCAGGTGACGTCGGTCAACGAAGAAAGCGCGTACGAGTCGGTCACCGTGCACCCGTTCGCCAACCTGCACGACCTGGACATCGTGCAGGTTCTCACCGCGGGCGCCGGGACGCCGCCGTCGAACCTCAGCCGCCTGGCCGCCAGCCTGCCCGCGGGACAGGGCGGTGGCGCCTCCGGCGAACAGCTCGCATCCACGCAGGTGGGCGGATGAGCGGCGCGGCGTCCGGGTCGATGGCCGCGCGCCTGGCCGCGTTCGCGCTGTTCGTCGTCTTCTTCCAGATCGGTGTCGTCTCCGAGGTGCCCGTGCTCGGCGTCAACGCCGACGTCACCTCGCTGCTGGTGGCGTTCATCGGGCTCATGTGCGGCTCCACCATCGGCGCGGCGTGCGGCTTCGCGATCGGGCTGCTGGTCGACCTGGCGCTGCTGCAGACGCTCGGGTTGACCTCGCTGGTGTTCACGCTCGTCGGCTACTGGTGCGGCAGGCTGCGCGAGCTGCGCGACCCGCAGGCGGCGCTCACGCCGCTGCTCGTCGGCGCCGGCGCGAGCGCCATCTCGCTCGTGGGCTACTCGCTGATGGAGTTCATGCTCGGCGTCGACGCCCCCGTCAGCTTCGAGCTCGTGCGCCAGATCGTGCTCGGGACGGTCGTCAACACGATCGTCGCCGTGCCGATGTGGGTGCTGACGCGGCGTGCCCTCGAGGGCGCGCTGCCCGACGATCCCCGCCGCCGGCGACGCCGGCGCTCCTACACGACCGGCGGCCTCAGCCCGCTGATCAAACCGTGAGCTCGATCGAGCCCGTGCGCCAGCGCGATCCGCGCGTCCCCGTCTCGCCACAGCTCGCGCTGCGCGTGGCGATCATCGGCGGCGTCGCGATGGTGATGTTCGGCGTGATCTTCTTCCGCCTGTGGTACCTGCAGGTGCTCTCCAGCGAACAGTACGTAGCGCAGGCCGATGCCAACCGCGTGCGCGAACTGCCGATCGCCGCGCCGCGCGGGCAGATCCTCGACCGCGAAGGCCAGGCGATCGTTGGCTCCACCGTCACCAACGCCGTGCAGATCGTGCCCGACGAGCTGCCGCCCGGCATCGCCTCGCAGGTCGCCGAATACCAGCGCAGCCTCGACGCCGCCGAAGTCGTGCGCCGCGCGGCGGTCGCGCGCCTGTCGGGCTTCGAGGCCGCGCTCGGCGGCGTTCGCCACCTGACCCGCGCCCAGCGGCGCGAGCTCGACCTCCTGCGGCGCGCCACCGGCCCGCCGCGTGTGCCGGTGCCGGCGCTGCCGCGCTCGGCCGCGAGGCTCCAGCAGCTGTTCAAGCGCCTGGGCAGCGTCCTCCGGGTCAGCCCCCGCACGATCGACGAACGCGTCGTCGAGGGCATGACCGCGACGCCGTATGCGCAGGTGACCATCAAGACCGACGCCGGGAGGGGGCCCCTGACGGTCATCGGCGAGCGCGCCAGCGAATTCCCGGGGGTCGCGCAGGAACCGGTCTCGATTCGCGAATACCCCGACGGCGAAATGGCCGCGCAGATCGTCGGCTACGTCGGGCAGGTCAACGAAGACGAGCTCAAGCTGCCCGCGTTCCGGGGCGTCAAGGCGGGCACGATCGTCGGTCAGGCGGGCCTCGAGTACTACTACGACCACTATCTCGGCGGCGTGCCGGGCAGGCAGCGGATCGCGGTCAACGCCGAAGGTCAGCCGGTGCCCAGCAAGCTCGCGCCGATCCCGCCGCACGCGGGGCACATCCTGCAGACGACGCTCGACCTGGGACTGCAGAAGGCGAGCGAAAAGGCGCTGCTGGAAGGCATGGAACATGCGCGCGCCGGCGGCAAACCGGCGATCGCGGGCGCGTTCGTGGCGCTAGACCCGCTCAACGGCGAAGTGCTCGCGATGGGCTCGAACCCGAGCTTCGACCCGCGCAAGTTCGCCAAACCGCTGACCGAAGCCGAATACGAAGCGCTGGCCGGCCGCCACGGCGACGAACCCGGCCGGCTGACCGACCTGGCCGACGAAGGCGAATACCCGACCGGATCGACCTTCAAGCCGATCACCGCGATGGCGGCGCTCGAAGCCGGCGTGATCGACCCCGGCGAGGGGCTCGGCGCCGGCCAGTGCATCTACGTCTCCAGCGAGCGCTTCTGCAACGCCGGGATGGCCGAATACGGCGCAGCCGACCTCGTCGACGCGCTGAAGGTCTCCTCGGACACCTACTTCTTCACCGTCGGCAAGCTGGCCAACGAACACGGCGGCGAAATCATCCAGAAGAAGGCCCACGAACTCGGCGTGGGGGAGCCGACGGGGATCGATCTGCCGTTCGAGTTCCCCGGCGTCGTGCCGAGCCGTGCGTGGCTTGCCGAACAGAACAGGCTGGAAGCCAAGTGCACGCGCGAACACCACGGCCAGCCGTGCTACATCGTCGCTGAACCGGGCGCGCCGTGGACGGTCGGCTACAACATGGACCTCGCTGTCGGGCAGGGCGAGCTGCTGACCGACCCGCTGCAGATGGCCGTCGCCTACTCGACGCTCGCCAACGCCTACCGCAACGGCGGCAACGGCACGGTCGTGACCCCGCATCTCGGCAAGCAGATCGACGAACCCAACCACAGCCTGCTGCAGACGCTGAGCTTCCCCAGCCGCCACGTGCACCTCGACTACGAAGACCTGAGCCTCGTGATGGAAGGCATCCACGAGGCCGCAAGCGCCGCGGGGGGCACCTCCGCGGAAGTGTGGGCCGGCTGGAACCAGGAAGAAGATCCGGTATATGGGAAGACCGGCACCGCCGAACGCACGGGGCACGTGGAACAGTCCTGGTACATGTGCTACATCGGCAACGCCCAGCGCCCGATCGTGATCGCGGTGACCGTCGAGGAAGGCGGCTTCGGCGCTGAAACCGCCGCGCCGATCGCGCGCCTGATCGCCTCGCAGTGGTACGGCAAGCCGAAGAAGTTCGTCGCCGGGAGCTCGCAGGACGCGTTGAGCCCGCTCAGCCCGATCAAGCCCACCGAGGAGGCGCCCCCGACGCAGCGGCGCGCGCTGCGGCTGCCGCTGGACCCGCTGCTGACGCTCGCGATCGTCGGCCTGGGAGTCTGCTCGATCCTCACGCTGAAAGTGGCCACGAGCGCACCTCACCCCAGGCCCCCACTACTACGTGGAGCGCCAGACGATCTACCTGTCGATCGGCTTCGTGGCGATGCTCGCTGCTCTCGCGCCTGGACTACTCGCACCTGCGCCGCTACCGCAACGCGATCTACGTGGCGCTCATGATCAGCATCCTCGCGGTGCTCGGCCTCGGCCACTCGGCCAACGGCTCGCAGCGCGCGATCAACTTCCCGCTGTTCTCCTTCCAGGCCTCCGAGCTCGGCAAGGTGCTGCTGATCGTGGCGCTCTCGGCGTTCATCGTCGTCGCGCGCGCGCCAGCTGCGCGACCGCGACACGACGGTGCGCGTGCTGATCGCGGCGCTCGTGCCGACGATGCTCGTGATCGCCCAGCCCGACCTCGGCTCGGGCCTCGTGTACATGACGATCGCCTGCATGCTGCTGTTCGTCGCCGGCACCTCCTGGCGGCACCTGGCGGCGCTCGCGGCGCTCGTGTGCGTGTCGATCGCCTTCGTGCTCGTCGCCGCCCCGGCGGTCGGCGTGCACGTGCTCAAGCCCTACCAGACCGAACGGCTGACCGCCTTCCTGCACCCCTCGAGCACGCAGAAGGAAGCCGAAGCCAAGGAACGCGAACTGAAGACGGGCGTGCCCGACCCCTCCTACCAGCAGCAGCAGTCGAAGATCGCGATCGGCTCCGGCGGCAAGACCGGCTCCAGGGAAAGCCGGCCAGGTGGAAGGCGGCTTCGTGCCGGAGAGCGACACCGACTTCATCTTCGCGGCGGTCGGGGAACGCTACGGCTTCCTCGGCGCCGGGATCGTGCTGCTGCTGTATGCGCTGCTGATCTCGCGCACGCTGCGCGTGCTGGTGATGGCCAAGGACCTGTTCGGCTCGCTGATCGCGGCCGGCGTAGCAGCTATGCTCATGTTCCAGGTCTTCGTCAACGTGGGGATGACTATCGGGATCATGCCCATCACCGGCGTCACGCTTCCGCTCATGAGCTACGGCGGCTCGTCGGTGATCGCCACCCTGCTGAGCGTCGGCCTGCTGCAATCGATCTATGTCCAGGCGCGCGCCTCAGCAGCGATGAAGGGCCGCGTGCCGCGGTACTAGACCAATGATTCCCGAGCCAATGTTTGCCGAGCATCCCTCACAAAACCCTCAGCGCCATCTCGCGCTAGGTGCTTCCCAACGGGCGCCCCGGGCGCGCGCAAGCTCGCCGCCCCGGCGCCTTGCCGCCCGATGCTCGGCCCGTTTCCACACCGAAAGACTGGATCAAATTGAAAAAGCAAGTGCTTGTCAGCGTCGACCGCGCGGAGACGCGCGTGGCGCTTCTGGAGGCGAGCGGAACGCCCGCCGCCTCGCGTTCGCCGCGGCCGCCCGGAAACGGCCAGCAAAGCCGCCAGCAAGATTGCCGGCGACCGCAAACGCGGCGCGGGCCGGACGCCGGCTATCGCGTCGCTGAGCTCTACATAGAGCGCCGCGGCGGACGCTCGATCGTCGGCAACATCTACAAGGGCAAGGTCGACAACGTGCTGCCGGGCCTCGAGGCCGCGTTCGTCGACATCGGCCTGGAGAAGAACGGCTTCCTGCACGTCGATGAGATCGTGCTGCCCGGCGTCGAGACGCCCAAGCGCGGGCGCGGCGGAGGCAGCGGGCGCAAGATCGCCGACCTGCTCAAGCCCGGGCCAGGAGATCGTCGTGCAGGTCGTCAAGGACCCGCTGAAGACGAAGGGCGCGCGCCTGTCGATGGAGCTGACGATCGCCGGGCGCTACATGGTCTACGCGCCCACCGGCGAGGGCGTGGGCGTGTCGCGGCGCCTGGAGGACAAGGAGCGCGAACGCCTGCGCCGCCAGACCGCGAACCTGCAGACCGAAGGTGGCGGCGTGATCGTCCGCACGGCCGCGCACGGCGCCATGCGCGAGGACTTCGAGCGCGAGCTGCAAGTACCTGCACAAGCTGCACGAGGTGCTCGTCGAAGCGCGTCAAGGACACGACCGCCCCCGATCTCGTCTTCCAGGAGGCCGACCTGTCGGTGCGCGTCGTGCGCGACATCTTCTCCGCGCACTTCGAGCGCGCGATCGTCGACGACGAGCAGCAGTACCACCGGCTCGTGTCGTTCTTCACGCGCACCGCCCCCGAGCTGGTCGAGCGCGTCGAGCTGTGGCAGGAGGCCGAGCCGCTGTTCGAGGCATACCGCGTCGACCAGGCGATCGAGGGCGTGCTCTCGCGGCGCGTCGACCTGCCCAGCGGCGGCTACCTGATCATCGACTACGCCGAGGCGCTGACGGTGATCGACGTCAACTCCGGCAGCTTCATCGGCCGCGGCAAGGGCGCAGGGCTCGAGGACACGATCACCAAGACCAACCTCGAGGCCGCCGAGGAGGTCGTCAACCAGCTGCGGCTGCGCGACATCGGCGGCATCATCGTCATCGACTTCATCGACATGGCCCGCGCGCGCAACCGCGACGCGGTCATGAAGACGCTGCGCAAGACGCTCGACGAGGATCGCACGAAGACGTTCACCGCAGAGATCTCCAAGCTTGGCCTCGTCGAGATGACGCGCCAGAACGTCACCGAGGGCGTGCGCGAGATCATGACCCGCTCGTGCCCCACGTGCGAGGGCGAGGGCGTGATCCGCTCGGAGGAGACGATCGCGATCGACTTCGAGCGCAGGCTGCGCGACGTCGCCGCCGAACATCCCGAGGCGGAGGCGTTCCTGCTGCAGATCAACCCGCGCGTGAGCACCCAGTTCACCGGCCACGGCTCGCGCGTGCTGCATGCGCTGGAGGCAGAGACGAGCAAGTCGTTCCTGTTCGAGGGCTCCGAGGGCCTCACGCTGGACCACTTCGCGATCACCTTCATGGGCACCCGCGAGGAGGTCGAGGAGCGCGCGCTGCCGTTCCGCCAGGGCGATGAGGTGCTCGTCGAGATCGTCGAGCCGCACATGTACGACGTCGACGACGCCGTCGCGAAAATCGACGGCTACATCATCTCGATCGCCGGCGCCTCGCCGTTCGTGGGCGAGAAGCGGATGGTGCGCATCGACCAGGTCGGCCGCACGGCCGCGAGCGCGCTGCTGCTGGACGAGTCCGGCGAGGTCGTCACCCCGCCCGTGCGCGCGGTCGACACCCGCTCCAACGGGCGCGGCAGGCGCCGCTCGCCGGCCGGTGGCGGCGAGCGCAGCGCCGGCGAGCCGGCCGAGCCGCGCCGGCGCAGGCGCCGTGCGCCCGCCGACGGCGAGGACGCACAGGCACGGCGCGAAGCCGGCCTGAGCGAGTCCGCGACCGCGATCGACACCGAGCCCGAGGAGGAGCCGGCGGCGCTCACGCTCGCCGCCGAGGATGCCCCCGATGAGACCCCCCGCGAGGACGCCTCGCCCGACGGCGACGGCGCCCCCCAGGACGAGGCGGCCGACGATGGCCTACAATCCAAACCTCGGCGTCGTGGCCGCAGAGGCGGACGGCGCCGTTCGGCTGCCAAGGCCAAGGCGACCCCAGAGTAGGCGAGGACTCAGCCGGCGCGAGCCGGTCGAGGGCCGCCTGAAAGCCACAGGAATCGAGACCCACACAGACATGTACGCGATCGTGAAGACCGGCGGCAAGCAGTACCGCGTGGAGCGGGGCCAGCGGCTGCTCGTGGAGCGGCTGCCCGCAGCCGAGGGCGCCGACGTGGCGCTCGAGCCGATGCTCTACCGCTCCGATGACGCGGTGTTCGACGCGGCGGGCCTCGCCAACGTGAAGGTCACCGCGAAGGTGATCGCGCACGTGCGCGGCGAGAAGCTGCGCGTGTTCAAGTTCAAGCCCAAGCGCGGCTACAAACGGCGCACCGGTCACCGCCAGGAGCTCACCCAGATCGAGGTCACAGAGATCAGCGCCGCCGGCGCCAAGCCGGCTGCCAAGGCGAGCAGCGCCAAAGCGCCCGACGCCGCGAGCGAGGCACCCAAGGCGAGCAAGGAGAAGGCTGCAGATGGCTCATAAGAAGGGGCTCGGCTCGAGCCGCAACGGCCGCGACTCAAACGCGCAGCGCCTCGGCGTCAAGACGTTCGCCGGCGAGGCCGTGACGGGCGGCGAGATCATCGTGCGCCAGCGCGGCACCCGCTTCAAGCCCGGCGCCGGCGTCGGCATCGGCAAGGACGACACGCTCTACGCGCGCGCCGCCGGCACCGTGCAGTTCACCAATGGCTGGCGCGGGCGCGTGGTCAGCGTGCTGCCAGACGCCCAGCAGGACTGAGGATGCGGCGCATATCCCCGCGGCGCGGCGCCTTGCTGCTGGCCGCGGGACGCGCCTGCCTGGGCGTGGCCGTGCTCGCGGCGCCCGAGCAGGTGACCGCGCGCTGGCTGGGGCAGGACAACGCACAGCTGCCCGTCGTCGGCGATCTCGCGCGCTCGCTCGGCGCGCGCGACCTGGCGCTCGGGATCGCCGCGCTGCAGACGCTCGATGACCCCGTGAGCGGGCCGCGCGTCCAGCTGGCATGCGCCGTGGTCGACCTGGCCGACGTGATCGCGACCATCATCGCGCGCGCCAGCCTGCCACGCAAAGGGCTGTTCGGGACGGTCGCCATCGCGGGCGCGGCGGCCGGCGCCGGCCTGCACTTCTCACACAGGCTCGCGCACCCCTGAGCGATCAGGCCGGCTGCGCCGTCGGCCGGATCAGGATCTCATCGACGTCCACGTGCGGGCATGGATGGCCTGCTGAGCGGCCACCCGTGTCCGATCTGCTCCCGGCTGTCCGCGTCGCTGCTGTCACGATGGTGCGCGTGCTCCACGATCGCGCGAGGATCCACGTGCAGGCCGGCGCCGGCGGTGACGGCTCGGCGAGCTTCCGCCGTGAAGCGCACGTGCCGCGCGGTGGCCCCGACGGCGGCGACGGCGGACGCGGGGGCGACGTGGTGGTCGTGTGCGACGACTCGCTGCGCGACCTGCAGAGCTTCAAGCGCCGCAGCCACTACCGTGCCGGGCGCGGCGGGCACGGCTCGGGCTCGCAGCGTCACGGCGCCGACGGGGAGACGCTCACGCTCAGGGTTCCCCCCGGCACGCAGATCCTCGGCTCGCAGGGCACAGGGCAGGACGAGGGCGCCGGCGCGGACGCTGGCGCCGGCGCGGACGGCCAGGAGCGCGAGGCGTCGGACCTGCTGGGGCGCCGCTGGGAGCTGCTCGCAGACGGTCAGACCGCCACGATCGCACGGGGCGGCGCGGGCGGCAGGGGCAACAAGCGCTTTGCCACCTCCACCCGTCAGGCGCCGCGCTTCGCCGAGCGCGGCCTCGCCGGCGAGGAGGGCTGGATCGAGCTGACGCTCAAGCTGCTCGCGGACGTGGGGCTCGTGGGCCTGCCCAACGCGGGCAAGTCCTCGCTGCTCTCGCGTCTCACGCGCGCCGCGCCCAAGGTCGCCGACTACCCGTTCACGACGCTCTCGCCGGTGCTCGGCGTGCTCGAAGGCGAGGAGCGCCAGCTGATCGTCGCGGACATTCCCGGCCTGATCGAGGGCGCGAGCGAGGGCGCGGGCCTCGGGCACGACTTCCTCGCGCACGTCGAGCGCACGCGGCTGCTGGTGCACGTGCTCGACATCGCCCCCGAGATCTCCATGGGCGAGCACGCGCACGCGGCGGCCAACCACGCGACGATCGAGCGCGAGCTCGCGGCGCACGACGAGCGCCTCGCGCGGCTGCCGCGGGTGCTGGCGCTGTCGAAGGCCGATCTCGTGCCGGAGGAGCGCGCGCGCGCGGCGGTCCGAGAGTGGCAGCAGCGTCTGGGTGAGGACGTGCCCGTGCTCAGCACCTCGAGCGCCACGGGAGCCGGCGTGCGCGAGCTCGCCGAGCTGCTGCTGCGGCTGGTCCCCGACCTCGCCGCCGCATCGGACGAAGCAGGGGAGGGCGGCGCGCGCGACGGGGAGCCGCAGCTCGCGGAGCACATGGTCTTTCGTCCGAGCGCCGGCGCCGGCTTTCATGTCGAGGCGCTGGGGGAGGGCACGTTCGCCGTCAGGGGCAGGGGCATCGAGCGCCTGCTCCAGCGCTTCGACATCGACAACGAGGACGCGATGGCCTACCTCGAGGGAAGGCTGAGACGCATCGGCGTGCTCGGGGCGCTCGAGGCCAAGGGCTTCCAGCCGGGCGACGAGATCGAGATCGCCGGCGTCACCTTCGAGCTGGACCCGCACGAGTAGCACGTCCCTGCAAATAAGCTCAGAGCATGAGACGCCTGGTCATCAAGCTCGGATCGAGCGTGGTCGCCGACAGCGACGGCGCGCCGCGCATGGACGTGCTCGCGCGCGTGTGCGACCAGCTCGCCGGCCTGCACCGCGAGGGCGAGGAGGTGATCGTCGTCACCAGCGGGGCGATCGCGCGCGGCATCGCCGTCATGGACCTGCCCCAGCGCCCGACCAACATCGGCGCGCTGCAGGCGGCCAGCGCCGTCGGCCAGGGCAAGCTCTACCGGATCTACGACGAGCTGCTGCGCGAGCGCGAGGTGACCAGCGCGCAGGTGCTGCTGACGTTCTTCGACATGAGCGCGCGCACGCACTACCTCAACGCGCGCCAGACGCTCAGCACGCTGCTGGAATGGCGGGTGCTGCCGGTGATCAACGAGAACGACACCACCGCCACCGACGAGATCTCCTTCGGCGACAACGACTTCCTCGCCGCCCAGGTCGCCGTGCTCGTGGCCGCCGACGAGCTGATCCTGCTGACCGACATCGACGGGCTCTACACAGCCGACCCCAGGCTGCACCCCGACGCGCGCATCGTCGCCGAGGTCGGCGACTTCGCGGCGCTCGACGATCTCGAGATCGGCCACACCACCTCGCCGCTCGGCTCCGGCGGCATGCGCTCGAAGGTCGTCGCCGCCGAGATGGCCACCGCCGCCGGCATCCCCACCGTGATCTGCAACGGCGTGCGCGAGCACGCGCTCGCCGCCGTGCTCGCCGGGGAGCGCGAGGGGACGCGCTTCGCCGCGCGCGAGGCGCGCTACTCGAGCTTCAAGCTGTGGCTCAAGTACGCCAAGCCCGCGCGCGGGCAGGTCGTCGTCGACGCCGGCGCCGCGCGAGCCCTGCGCGACGGCAGCGCCAGCCTGCTGCCCGTCGGCGTCACCGACGTCAAGGGAGATTTCGACGCGGGCGACGCGGTCGAGATCGTCGAGCGCGATGCCTCCGCCGGGGACGCGCTGCGGCCGCTTGCCAAGGGCATCTGCAGCTACTCCGCCGACGAGCTCAAGAGCGTGCTCGGGCTGAAGTCCGACGCCGTGCGCAAGGTGCTGCCGCGCGCGAGCGACGAGGCCGTGCACCGCGACTACCTCGTGCTCGACTGAGAGCGCAGCGCGCCGGGCAGCGCCGCGGCCCGGTCCGCTCGCGGGCTCGGTCGAGCCGGCGCCGATCGCTCTACCCTGTACTGCAATGGCCAGCGCCGTCTCATCCGTAGCCGACACCTGCCGCGCCGCCAAGCGCGCCGCGCGCACGCTCGCGCAAACCGACACCGCCGTAAAGGACGCCGCGCTGGAGGCGATCGCCGACGCGCTCGAAACCCGCATCGAGGAGATCCTCGCCGCCAACGAGCGCGACCTGGAGCTCGCGCGCGAGGCCGACATCGGCGCCGCGCTGCTCGACCGCCTGCGCCTGGACGAGCAGCGCGTGGGCGCGATCGTGCGCGCCGTGCGCCAGATCGTCGCGCTCGCCGACCCCGTCGGCGAGGTCATCTCCGGCCAGCGCCTGCCCAACGGCCTCGACGTGCGCAAGGTGCGCGTGCCGCTCGGCGTCGTCGCCGTCGTCTACGAGGCGCGCCCCAACGTCACCATCGACGCCGCCGCGCTGTGCCTGAAGTCAGGCAACGCAATCGTCCTGCGCGGCTCCTCATACGCCACGCACTCCAACGCCGCGCTCGCACACATCGCCGCCGAGGCCGCCGTCGCCGCCGGGCTGCCCGACGGCTGCGTCAGCCTCGTAGCCGGCGGCGGTCGCGACGAGCTCGCCGAGCTCGCCACCCAGAAGGACAGCGTCGATCTGATCATCCCCCGCGGGGGCGAGGGCCTGAAGGCCGCGCTGCAGACCGTCGCCACCGTGCCAGTCATCTACGCCGCCTCCGGCAACTGCCACGTCTACGTGGACGCCGCCGCCGACCTCGAGCAGGCGCAGGACATCGTCATCAACGCCAAGACCCAGCGCCCCGGCGTCTGCAACGCCGCCGAGACGCTGCTCGTGCACGAGCGCGCCGCCGCCGACTTCCTGCCGCGTGTGCTGCGCGCGCTCGCAGCCGCCGGCGTCCAGGTCCGCGCCGACGCACGCGCCCAGGACGCGCTCTCCCCACGCGGCGCGATCCCCGATCTCATCATCGAGGACGCCACCGACGAGGACTGGGCCACCGAGTACCTCGCGCCGGTCATCGCCGTCGGCGTCGTCGACTCCGTGCAGGAGGCCATCGAGCACATCGCGCGCCACGGCAGCGGCCACTCCGAGGCGATCGTCACCCGCGACACCGCCGCCGCGCGCGCCTTCCAGCTCGGGGTCGACGCAGCGTGCGTGTACGTCAACGCGTCCACCCGCTTCACCGACGGCGGGGAGTTCGGGATGGGTGCCGAGATCGGCAACTCCACGCAGAAGCTGCACGCGCGCGGGCCGATCGGGCTGCGCGAGCTGTGCACGTTCAAGTACCTCGTCGAAGGCGACGGACACGTCCGCGCGTGAGCGGCCGGCGGCGCAGGCCGTGCCGAGCCAGCCCACAGACACGCCCGCAGGCGCCCACGCGCCGCGGTCGCTCGGCATCCTCGGCGGCACCTTCAACCCGCCGCACCTCGGGCACATCGCCGTCGCGCGCCACGCGCGCCAGGAGCTCGGGCTCGAGCTCGTGCTGCTCGTCCCCGCGCACACCGCGCCGTACAAGGCCGGCGGCGAGCGCGACGCTGATGCAGAGGGCGGCCGGGGCGGGCCGGGTGGGCGGGATCCGGGTCCCCAGCACCGACTGCGCATGTGCGAGCTCGCCGTGCGCGACCACGACGGGCTGTCGGTGTGCGCCGAGGAGATCGAGCGCGGCGGACTGTCCTATACCGTGGATACCCTGACTGCTCTGCATCACAGCCATCCCCAGGCGCAGCTGACGTTCATCGTGGGCGCGGACACCGCGGCCACGCTTGGCTCGTGGCGCGAACCGGCGCGGCTGCTCGAGCTGGCGGACCTGGCAGTGGCTTCGCGGGCGCCGATTGGGGCACACCCCCAGGAGGACACGCCGGCCGGCGCCGTGCGCCAGCCGGTGCTCGACGCGGTGGCCGCCATCGGGGCCGGCGCCGCGCGGGTGCGCTTCCTGGAGATGCCCGCGATCGACGTCTCCTCCTCGCTCGTGCGCCTCCGCGTCGCCGCCGGCGAGAGCGTCGCGGAGCTCGTCGGCCCCGCTGTCGCCGCCTACATCGCCGAGCACGGGCTCTATCGCGAGCGCGCCGAGGCCAGCGGATGACGCCTTCCGCGGCGCTGCAGGGCGAGCAGCTCGTCGGCGCGATCGCCGGCTATGCGGCGGACAAGAAGGCGATCGACGTCGTCGAGCTCGATTTGCGCGGCGTGCTCGGTTACACCGACTACTTCCTCGTCTGCTCCGGCAACACCGGCCGCCAGGCCAAGGCCATCCACGACGGCATCCTCGAAGGGCTCAAGCGCGAGCACGACACGCTGCCGCGCCGGGTCGAGGGCTCCGCGCAGGGCGGGCTGGATTCTGATGGACTACCTCGACGTCGTCGTGCACATCTTCACGCCCGAGACGCGCGAGTTCTATCGCCTCGAGCAGCTCTGGGGCGAGGCGCCGGTGCGCGCCGCCGAGACCGCCCGCGCCGCCGGCGAGCGCTCGCAGTAGTCGGAGACGCCCGTCCGCGTCATGCGGTGCATGTGCGCGCCCGCGAGGGCCGTCCGCGCGCAGCGGCCGCTGCCGGCAGTCGGAATCTACGAAATCCTGTTGACCAGTCGCAGGCGCAGGCGTTAGGGTCGCGTCGATAGCGCCGCGGAGGGCGGCGCGCGGAGAAGAGGGGACCACATTCAGTGCACTACTCGATCACAGATCGCAGGATCTCCCATGTCGTACTGGTCGTCGCCATGCTCGTATCGGCGGCGCTCATCTACTGCCTCAGCGCGCTTGCGCCCGCCGCGCGAGCCGAAGGGCCCGGCTCGGGCACGCCGTACACCGTCAGCCTCGGCGACTCCTACATCTCCGGCGAGGCCGGGCGCTGGGCAGGCAACACCAACGAAAGCTCGTCCAAGATCGACGCGCTCGGGTCGACCGCCTACTACGACAACTCCACCGGCAGCGGTGAACTGATCGAAGGCTGCCACCGCTCGAAATCGGCCGAGGTCTACATCGGCGGCGGCGTCGACGGCGAGAACCTCGCGTGCTCGGGCGCCAAGACGTCGAGCTTCAGCACCGAAGGGCTGTTCAAGCCCGGCATCGACTTCTACAACTCGGGCGGGCACGAAGGGCAGGCGCTGATGCTCCAGCACTTCGCCGCCGCGCACAACGTCAAGCTCGTCGCACTGTCGATCGGCGGCAACAACTTCAACTTCGCCAGCATCGTGCAAACGTGCGTCGAGGATTGGCTGCTGACGCCCGAATGGTGGCCGTCGTACTGCAGCGAAGAAAGCTCGGTGACGAACAACTTCAGCTCGAGCAACGTCTCGAAGATCAAGGGCGAAATCGAGACCTCGATCAAAAACATCGCCACGGCGATGACCAACGCGGGCTACTCGAGCTCCCAGTACACGATCCTCGTCCAGGACTACCCGTCGCCGATCCCCAACGGCTCGGAATTCCGCTACTCCCAGAGCGGTTACACCCGCCAGGAAGTCGGCGGCTGCGGCTTCTGGAACAAAGACGCCAACTACGCCAACTCGACGATGCTGCCGACGATCGACAACACCGTCCTCGGCGCGGCCGAAGCGGTCGGCCTGTCGAACGTCAAGACGATGCAGCTGTCCTCCGCGTTCAACGGTCACAGGCTGTGCGAAAAGGGCGTCGGCCTGCTCGAGGAAGAGGGACTGTCCTCGTGGAAAGCCGCCGAAGCGGTCAACAAGACCGAGTGGATCAACCAGATCCGCACGATCACCGCGCTCTTCCCGCCGTATGAGATCCAGGAAGACCTGCACCCGAACTACTGGGCGCAGCTGGCCCTGCGCAACTGCCTGACCCAGGCATACAACAGCGGCACGCCCAAGGGCGGCACGTGCAACATCTCCGAAAAGGGGCTCAACTCGGCCGGCGAGCCGAACATGTCGCTGCACTAGCCGCATAACGGCACGGGCGGGTGCGAAGATGAGCCGGTGAGCTCACCGCACCCGCCCCGTGTGCCGCGCGTGAGCGCGGTCATGCGCGAGGGCGAGCGGGTCACGCCGCTGGAGCTGTTCTTCGACCTCGTGTTCGTGCTCGCGCTCACGCAGTGCACGACGCTGATCGCGCACACGCCCACGTGGGAGGGGATGCTCAAGGGCCTGCTCGTGCTCGGCGTGCTGTGGTGGTCGTGGACCGGCTACGCGTGGCTGACGAGCGTCGTCGACCCAGAGGAGGGGACGGTGCGCATCGCCATGTTCGCGGCGATGGCCGCGTTCCTCGTCGCCGCGCTGTGCGTGCCCGGCGCGTTCGGCTCCGAGGCGCTGCTGTTCGCCTGCGCGTACGCCGCCGTGCGCGCAGCGCACATCGCGCTGTTCGTCATCGCCAGCCGCGAGGACGCCGACCTGCGCCACTCGGTCATCGGGCTGTCCGCCAGCACCGCGATCGGCGTCGGCCTGCTGCTCGCCGCCGCCTTCGCCGGCGGCGCGCTGCAGCTGGGGCTGTGGGGCCTCGCGCTGGTGCTCGACTACGGCGGGCCGCTCCTGTTCGGCGTCGAGGGCTGGAAGCTCGTGCCCGGGCACTTCGCCGAGCGCCACGGCGCGATCGTGATCATCGCGCTCGGCGAGTCGATCGTCGCCGATCGGCATCGGCGCGCGACCGGCGATCGGCGCCGGCGTCGTGATCGCGGCGGTGCTCGGCGTCGTCGATCGCCGCCGCGCTCTGGTGGGCGTACTTCGACGTCACCGCGATCGTCGCCGGCAGGCGCCTCGCGCGCGCGGCGCAGGGGCGCGAGCGCAACGCGATCGCGCGCGACTCATACTCCTATCTGCACCTGCCGATGGTCGCCGGCATCGCGCTGATCGCCGTCGGCCATCAAGCGCACGCTGCTCTCCGTCGAGGATCCGCTGAAGCTCGTCCCCGCCGCCGCGCTGCTCGGCGGCGCCGCCGTCTACCTGCTCGCCCACGTCGCCTTCAGGCTGCGCAACATGCGCTCGCTCAGCGCGCGGCGCCTGGTGTGCGCGGTCGTGCTGCTCGCGCTGATCCCCGCCGGGGCGACGCTGCCGGCGCTCGCGACGCTCGGCATCCTCGCCGCCCTGCTCGTCGCCCTGATCGCATACGAGGCGCTGCGCTACGCCGACGTGCGCGAGCGCGTGCGCCATCAACCCGTCGGCGGCGTCCCCACGTAGTACTCCTGCAGCGGGCTCGACGCGGGCGCCGCTCACCGCGCGCCAGCAGCAGCACCGCCCCCTGCGTCGCCAGCGCCAGCGCGCTCGCGAGCGCGAACGCAGCCGCCGTGTCCAGCCGGTGCAGCGACACCGCCAGCGTGAAGCAGAACAGCGCGAACGCGCCGAAGCCGCTCACCAGCCCGCGCAGCAGCCGCAGCAGCTCGTCGGTGCCGCGCTGGGCGTGCGTGAACGTCGAGAGCACCGTCGCGATGATCGGAAACGGCGCCAGCAGGCCGCTCAGCTGCGGACCGAGCCAGCCCGCCACCGCGGTCAGGCCCAGCACCAGCGCGAGCGCGCACGCCGCCCGCACCGGCAGGTCCCATGCCGGCGGCGTCGCGTGCACCCGTGGGTCCCCGCCGGGGCGCGGAAGCGCGGCGAGCCCCAGCGCCAGCGCCAGCGCCGCCAGGCCGAGCGCGACGCCCACCGGCAGCGACAGCGCGCTGAACACCGCCGTCGCCACCGCGAACGCGAGCCAGCCGGCAAGCATGCTCACTGCCCCAGAACAGCCGTGAGGCCAGGCGCGCGTAGACGACCACGAACGCGATCAGCGACACCAGCCCCAGCAGCGTGCCCGCGGCGGCGCCCGCCGCGAACGCGCGCCCGTGCGCGAGCGCGTAGACCAGCAGGATCGGGCCGGCCACGACCGGCAGCCCCGCGATCAGACCGCCCACCCGCGGCCCGAAGCGCCGCGCCGCCAGCGACGCGCCGACCACGAACGCGGGGGCGAGCAGCAGCTTGACGGCGAGCAGGGCCATGAGCAGATGATTGCGCAGCGGGCGCGGGTCGACGGCCGTCGCGGCCGGCGCGCACGCGGGCTCGATCGGGACGGTCCCGCCGGCGTGTGTAACTACTGATACGAACCAGGGTGCGCCACCGATGCCGCCGCAGCGGGTGCCGCGTAGCTTCGGATCAGGATGATTCGCCTTGCCAGACTCTCGATCCGCTGGCCGCGGCAGGCGCTGCTCGCCTGGGGACTGCTCGCCGCGGTCCTAGCCGTGATCGGGCTCGGCGTCGCGCACTCGCTCTCGCCGTCGATCGTCGTCGTGCCCGGCACCGAGTCCTCGCGCGCCCAGCAGCTCGCCAGCGCGCACTTCGGGCCCACGCAGCTCGTGCCGATCCTATTGCAGGGGCCCCGCGCACAGCTCGAACGCCAGGGCCCGCGGCTCGTGCGCGACCTCGTCAAACGCCCGCACACGCGCGCCCTCTCCGCATGGGACGCCGGCGTCGCCTCGGAGGGCCTGCGCCCCTCCGCCACCGCCGCGATGATCGTCGTCTCGGTCGACCGCTCCGAAAAGGACGTCGTCGACTACGACCAGCCGCAGATCGAACAGCTCGTCGCGCGCGACATCGCGCGGCCGGTGCGCGCCAGCGTCACCGGCCAGCCCTCGATCGACCGCGCGCTAAAGAACGAGGCGCTCAGCACCACGCTGCGCTCCGAGCTGATCGCCGTCGCGATCCTGTTCGTGCTGCTGCTGCTCGGCTGCGCGCGCCACTCGCCGCCGCGATCGGTCACGCTCGTCGGCGCCGCCACGGTGCTCGCCGCCTCGGGCTGATGGCGCTGCTCGCCCGCGCTCATAGCGACCGACCCGATCGCGCGTCGCGCTCGCCTCCATGAGCGGGCTGGCGCTCGGGGTCGGCTACTCCCTGCTGATCCTCGATCGCTTCCACCAGCAGCACGAACCGCCCGGCGACGATCCGCGCAGACGCGCACGCTCGCCGCGTCCACGGCAGTGTCGCACGACGGGACGCGCCATGCTGCTCGCCGGCACCGGCCTGATCCTCGCGCTGCTACTCGCCACCGCGATCGCCCCGACCAAGATCCTGGCCTCGCTCGGCGTCGGCGTGCTGCTGTGCTCGGCGCTCGCGCTCGGCGGCGCGGTCGTCGTGATGCCCGCCGCGCTCGTGCTGTTCGGGCGCGCGTCGTCGAGCGCCCGCGGCTCCGCGCCCGCGGCGCTCACGCGCGACTGGGATCGCCTCGTCGGCGCGGGCGGCTGGGTTAGGCATCGTGCCGTCCTCGCCGGCGGCTCGCCACCGCCGCGCTGCTCGCGCTGGCGATCCCCGCGCTGTCGCTGAACACCGGGCCGCCCGGCGTCAGCCAGCTCCCGCCGCCAACCCCGCGCGCCAGGCCTTCGAAAGGTCGCACGCGTGATGGGCCCCGGCTGGCCCACCCCCTATAACCTGATCGTCGTCAACCCGCGCGGGCCGATCACGACCGCCACGACGCTCGAAAAGCTCGACCAGCTGCAGGAACAGATCGCCCGCGACCCGACCGTCGCCGCGGTCACGGGCCCGGGCGAGCTCAGCGCGCAGACCAAGCCGCTCGGCAAGCTCCCGACCTCGCTCGAAGAATCGGGCAAGCTGCTCACCGGCGGCAAGACCGACCTCGAGCGCCTGGTCGACCGGTCTCGGCGAGGCCGGCAGCGGCGCCAAGCAGCTGCAGAGCGGCCTGAAGTCCGCGACCGCCGGCGCCGGCAAGCTGCACAGCGGCTCCGGCAGCGCGCACTCCGGCGCCGCGCAGCTGCACGCCGGTCTCGCCGCCGCGCGCAGCGGCTCGGCCAAGCTCTCCGCCGGCCTGAGCCAGGCGCTCGCCGGCGCGGGCGCGCTCAAGAACGGCGCCACGCAGGCGCTCGCCGGCTCGATCGAACTCGCCAACGGCCTCGGCTCGGCGCAACACGCCCGTGTCAGCCGGCCTGCCCTCGCTCGAACAGCTCGCCAGCCTCACCGCCAACGCGAGCAGCGACCCTCGGCGGCCTGCACGGCCAGGCGCAGAGCGCGGCCGGCGCGGTCGCGAGCGCGACCGAAGCGCTGCGGGGCATGACCGCCGGCAAGGCGACCCGCGCTACGAGGAAGCGCTCGCCGCGCTCGAACCGCCGCCGGCAGCGCTCGGCGGGCTCACCAGCGGGCTCGGGGCGTCGCGCCGGCAACGCGAGGCGCCGCGCGAACTCGCCGCCACGCCGCCACCCAGGGCTCCTTCCTCGCGGCCGCGCTCGGCCAACTGCACGACCGGCGCGGCGCAGCTGCAGGCCGGCATCGCCAAGCTGCGCGCGGGCAACGTGAACTGGCCGCTGGCATCGGCAAGCTCTCCGGCGGCAGCGGCGAACTGACCAGCGGCCTGACGCAGCTGCGCAACGGCGCCGGCGCGCTCGAAGCCGGGCTCGGCGAACTGACGAGCGGCACCGGCCAGCTGCAAGCGGGCTCGCCGGCGGCGTCTCGCCGACCGGCCAGCTCGTCAACGGCCTCGGCGTCATGCAGAAGAGCGTCGCCAAGTTCAGCGGCCAGCTGCCCTCGCCGAAGGAGCTCGAAGAACTTCACGCACAAGTCGCCCGGGCTGTTCAACTCCGGCTACTTCCTGCTCGCCGCCGATCGCCGGCGCGCCGGCCGCGAGCAGCAACGCCGCGGGCTTCACCGTGAACGTCGCGCGCGGCGGCGACTCCGGGCAGATCGTCGTCATCTCGCGCTACTCCGCGAGCGACCTCGCAGACCGCCGCGCTCGGCCAGCGCCTCGACCGGATCGCACGCAGCTTCGCCGCTCGCAACCACCTCGAAGTCGCCGTCGGCGGACCCGCCGGGAACCTCGCCGACTACACCAGCGCGACCAACGCGCGCTTGCCGTGGGTGATCGTCGCGCTCGCGCTCGCGCTCGCGCTGACGCTCGGCCTCGCGCTGCGCGCCGTCGCGCTGCCGATCGTCGCCGTGCTCTTCAACCTGCTCACGGCCGCCGCGACCTTCGGCGCGATGGAGCTGCTGTTCGGCGGCAGCCACCCGCCGCTGGGAGGCCCCGGCTACATCGATCCGATGTCGATCATCGGCATCTTCACCGCCGTCTTCGGCATCTCGCTGATCTTCCTCGTCGTGCTGCTCGCGCGCACGCGCGAAGAGATCGTCGCCGGCGCGGGCGTCGACCATGCCCTCGACGTGGCGCTGCGGCGCACCGCCGCCGCGAGCACCGGCGCCGGGCTGCTGATGATCGCCGCCGCCGTCCCGTTCGCCACGACCGGCCTGCTCACCGTGCGCGAGTTCGGCGTCGGCGTCGCGATCGCCGTCACGCTCGACGCGTTCCTCGTGCGTCCCGTGCTGCTGCCCGCCGCCGTCGAGGTGCTCGGCGCCCGCGCCTGGTGGCCCACGCGCGTCGCTCGCACACAACTACGGATGCAAGAGCAGCAGAGCGCCCCGATGGCGAGCCCGCTCGACGCCCATAGGGTGAGTCCCAGGACGTCCGCAAAGGCGAGCAGCCTCGCGGACACGACCGTTCAAGAGCCGATGGAGGAGGAGATCCGATGAGAAGCCTCAAGCTGATGGCCGCACTGCTCGTCGCAGGAATGCTCAGCGCTGGCGGCCTCGCCTACGCGAGCTCGCAGTTCACCCAGACCTCCGTCATCACGTTGACGGCGACCAAGGCCGGCAAGCCCACGGGCCTGACGGCGCGCCTGCTGTCCGCCGACCCCGGCGCCGTGCAGCCGCAGGGCCTGAAGACGCTCACGATCACGCTGCCCACCAAGACGAAGTTCGACTTCAAGAGCACCGCGATCAAGCAATGCAAGGCCAGCGAAGTCGAAATCAAGGCGACGCTCGGCAGCGCCTGCTCGGCCAAGAGCAAGATCGGCTCGGGCACGGCGGTCGCCAACGGCGCCCCGGTGCTGCCGACGATCCCCGAGAACGCCGTCGCGTTCGCCGGGCACAACCAGATCATCTTCCTGCTCACGCCGGCGACCGCCGGGGCGGGGCAGGTGCTCGTGCTATACGGCAAGGTGGCCGCCAACAAGGTCACCACCGAAGTGCCCGTCATCAACGCGGGCGGCCTGAACATCGTGATCACCGCACTCAACCTGACGATCAAGAAGGTCGGCGCCGGCAAGCAGGCGTTCATCACCGCCGGCAGCTGCACCGCCAGCAAGTTCGTCGTCAAGTCTGGCTTCGTGTACCAGACCGGAGCGACGCTCACGATCACGAGCTCGTCGAAATGCAGCAAGTGAGGTAGGGCGGAGGCGTGGCAACCACAACCGTCCTGCGCCCCGTCGCTGAGCGCATCACAGGCGCCACCACGCTCGGACGCATGATCCTCTCAGCGTCCGAGCGTGGCGAGGACGTCGCGCTTCGCTACCCCGGCGGGGAGGGCCTGCGCTCGATCTCCTACCGCGAGCTCGGCGAGCACAGCGGCG
The DNA here is from genome assembly GCA_963756205.1 of uncultured Solirubrobacteraceae bacterium. Lineage (GTDB taxonomy): Bacteria > Actinomycetota > Thermoleophilia > Solirubrobacterales > Solirubrobacteraceae > Palsa-744. Next base: position 13,974 of record CAVWMU010000002.1, on the reverse strand, counting down.
CGATCGCGCGCGGGCTGATCGCCCTCGGGATCGAGCAGGGAGACGTCGTCGCGATCCTGTGCTCGACGCGCGCGGAGTGGACGCTGTGCGAAGCGGGCGCCGTGTGCGCGGGCACCGTCGTCGCGCCGATCTACCACACGAACTCCCCCGAGGAGTGCCTGCACGTGCTCTCGCACTCGCAGGCACGCCTGGTCTTCTGCGAGGACGCCGAGCAGGTCGCCAAGGTGCAGCAGGTCCGCACGCGCTGCCCGGCGCTCGAGCACGTGATCGTGATCGACGGGCGCGCGCCCGAGGCCATCACGCTGGAGGAGCTGCGCGCGCACGGAGCGGGCGTCGACGGCCAGGAGGTCGAGCGGCGGGTGCGCGCCGTCGAGCCCGACGACGTCGCCACGCTCGTCTACACCTCCGGCACGACCGGTCCGCCGAAGGGATGCATGCTCACGCACGCCAACTTCCTGTCGGCGACGGCCATGTACCGGGGGCAGCTCGAACTCGACGACATCCAGCCGGTCATCTACATGTTCCTGCCGCTCGCGCACGTGCTCGCGCGCGTCGCCCAGACGGTCGTCATCGACGTCGGCGGGACGCTCGTGTATTGGGGTGGCGACCCGGCCGGGATTTCGGCAGAGATCGTGCAGGCCGAGCTCACGCACTTCGTGGCGGTGCCGCGCATCTACGAGAAGATGCACACGGCCATCGTGAGCGCCGTCGCGGCCCGCGGGCCGCTCGCGCGCGTGCTGTTCGCGTGGGCGCTGCAGGTCGGGCGCCGCGCGCGCGCCGCCGAGCGCGCCGGCAGGCGCCGCGGGCCGCTCGCGGCCGCGCGGCTGGCGCTCGCCGATCGCGTCGGGCTCGCGAAGGTGCGCGCGCTGTTCGGCGCGCAGCTGAAGCTCGCGGTCGTCGGCGCCGCGCCGATCGCCCGCGAGCTGCTCGAGTTCTTCGACGCCTGCGGCGTGCTCGTGCTCGAGGGCTACGGCATGACCGAGAGCTGCGCGACGGCCACGCTCAACCCGCCGAATGCGCCGCGCCTCGGGACCGTCGGGCGCGCGCTACCCGATAGCGAGGTGATGGTCACCGAGGAGGGAGAGGTGCTGCTGCGCGGCCCGCATGTGTTCGCCGGCTACCACCGCGACCCCGAGGCGACCGCCGCGACGTTCACCGACGGCTGGCTGAACACCGGCGACCTCGGCGCGCTCTCGCCCGACGGCTACCTCACGCTCACCGGTCGCAAGAAGGACCTGATCATCACCTCCAGCGGCAAGAACATCAGCGCGTCGAACATCGAGAGCGCGCTGCGCGAGACACGCTGGATCTCCGAGGCCGTCGTCTACGGCGACCGGCGCCCGTACCTCGTGTGCATGCTCGTGCTCGACCCCGACGAGGCCCCCGAAGCTCGCCGCGCAGCTGGGCATCCCCGACGATCTCACCAGCATGGCGCGCGACGAGCAGGTGCGGGCGGTGCTGCAGGCCGACGTCGAGGAGGTCAACACGCGCTTTGCGCGCGTCGAGCAGATCAAGCGCTTCGGCGTGCTCGACCACGACCTCACGCAGGCGACGGGCGAGCTCACGCCGACGCTCAAGGTCAAGCATGCGGCCGTCTACGAGCGCTACGCGGAGTTCTTCGACGCGCTCTACGCCGAGCCGCGGTGAGGAGCCGGCGGTGAGCGCCACGCTCCGCCTGTCGAGCGCCGACGCGGCCTGGCTGCACATGGACCGCCCGACCAACCTGATGGTCATCAACTCGGTGCTCCTGTTCGACGAGCAGGTGGACTGGGAGCGGTTCGCGGAGGTCGTGCGCAGGCGCCTGGTCGAGCGCTACCCCCGCTTTCACCAGCTCATCGCCGAGGGCCGCACGCCGCTCGACGGTCCGCACTGGCGCGAGGATCCCGACTTCGACCTCTCCCGCCACCTGCATCGCCGGGGCCTGCCCGCCGCCGGCGACGAGCGGGCGCTGCGGGAGCTGGCGGGCGATCTCGCCGCGATGTCGCTCGACCGCGGCAAGCCGCTGTGGGACATGTACCTGATCGACGGCCCCGGCGCCGGCAGCGCGGTGATCGTGCGCATGCACCACTGCATCGCCGACGGGATCGCGCTCGCGCAGGTGATGCTCTCGCTGACCGACACCGCGCCCGAGGGCGGCGCCGACGTGGCGTTCGCCGAGCGCGATCCGGACGGACGCTGGTGGCCGCGGGCGCTCGTCGAAGAGGGGCTGCGCACGCTCGCGCATCCCGGGCATGCGCTCGAGCTGCTCGACGCGCTCGCCGCCGACGCGCAGGCGCTCGCGACGCTCGTCTTCACCCCGCGCGATGGGCCCAGCGCGCTCAAGCGCGACGCCGGCGCCGCGCGCAGCGTCGCCTGGAGCAGGCCGCTGTCGCTGGAGCGGGTCAAGGCGATCGCGCACGCGCAGGGCGCGACCGTCAACGACGTCATGCTCGCCGCCGTCAGCGGCGCGCTGCGCGGCTATCTCGCGGACCGCGGGGAAGAGCCGCACGAGCTGCGCACGCTGGTCCCGGTCAACCTGCGCGCGCCCGATCGGCCGATACCGCGCGAGCTGGGCAACCGCTTCGGCCTCGTGTTCCTGACGCTGCCCGTCGACCTTTCGAGCCGGCGAGAGCGCCTGCTCGAGCTCAAGCGGCGCATGGACGAGATCAAGGCCTCGCCCCAGGGCCCGGTCTCCTACGCGGTGCTCGAGGCGATCGGGCTGACGCCCACGGAGATCGAGAGCCGCGTCATCGACATCTTCACCGCGAAGGCCAGCGCCGTCATGACCAACGTGCCCGGCCCGCGCGAGACCGTGTACCTCGCGGGCAGCCCGCTGCGTGCCGTGCTCGTGTGGGCGCCCACCGCGGGCAGCGTCGGGATGAGCGTCAGCATCCTCAGCTACGACGGCACGATCACCGTCGGCCTGCTCGTGCACGCGCAGCTGGTGCCCGATCCGCAGGCGATCGTCGAGCGCCTGCAGCGCGAGCTCGCCGCGATGTCCAGGCTCGCGCCCGCCGCGGGCGGGAAGGCGGCATGAGCGCGCATGAGAGCGAGCCCACGGTCGCGGTGTTCGCCCCCAACCCGCTGCTGACGGTCACGCTCGAGCTGGAGGGCGCCGAGCGCCAGAGCATCCACTTCCACGCCGGCGGGCAGGGCGTGTGGTCGGCGGGCATGGCCAGCGAGCATGGGCGCCGCGCCGGTGCTCTGCGGTCTCATCGGCGGCGAGCCCGGCCAGCTGCTGGGCCCGCTGCTCGAGCAGGTCGCCGGCGGGGGGCTGCAGCTCGTGCAGACGGGCAGCGCGAGCGGCTGCTACGTCACCGACCGGCGCTCCGGGCAGCGGGAGCTGGTTGCGATGAGCCTCAGCGACCCGCCGTCCAGGCACGAGCTCGACGAGCTGTTCTCGCTGACCTGCGCGCAGGCGCTCGCGTGCGGCTGGCTGCTGGTCACCAACCCGCTGCCGGGGGAGTCGCTGCCGCTGGAGGTGTACGGCGACCTCGTCGCCGACGCCCGCGCAGGCGGCGCTCGCACGCTCGTCGACCTCTCCTCGCCGCGCCTGGACAGCGCGCTCGCGAGCGAGCCAGACCTCGTCAAGATCAACGACTGGGAGCTCGCCGAGTTCGTGCGCGGCCCCGTCTCCACGCCGGAGCTGCTGCTCACGGCCGCGCAGCGCCTGCGCGACGCCGGCGCGCGCAGCGTGATCGTCACGCGCGGCGAGCTGCCCGCGCTGGTCCTGCACGAGGAGGAGACGTGGGAGCTCACACCGCCGCGCTTCGAGCACGGCTTCCGCGAGGGCTGCGGCGACGCGATGATGGGCGCGCTGATCGCCGCGTGGGCGCGCGGCGGCAGCTTCGAGCGCGCGGTCGTGCTCGGCGCGGCGGCCGGCGCAGCCAACTTCCTGCGGCGCGGGCTCGGCCACGCCTCGCGCGAGGTCGTCGAACAGCTCGCCGACTCGGTCAAGCTCGCGCCGTGGCCCCGTCAGCTGAGCTCCGCGAACAGCGCGAGCTCGCCCGAGAGCTGTTCGTAGAGGCGCTTGCGCAGCTTGGTGTGGATCTGCGAGATGCGGCTCTCGGAGACCCCCAGCCGCTCGCCGACTTCGCGCAGCGTCCGCTCCTCGACGTACAGCAGCACCGCCACTTCGCGCTCCTGCGTGCTCAGGCGCGCGAACGCCTTGCGGAAGCGCTGCTTGGCTTCGCTGCGCTCGGCGCTCGCCACCGGATCGCAGTCGCGGTCGACGCTCTCGAGCGTGTCGATCTGCTCGATCCCGGGACCCTCCTCCGAGCGCACGGCCCAGTTCAGCGAGCCGACCTCCGCGATCTCGACCTGGTCGAGCCGATCGGCCAGCTCGGTCGGCGTGATGCCGACCATCGCCGCGAGCTCCTCGCGGCTGGGCTGGCGTTCGTGCAGGGTGAGGAAGCTTTCGCGGGCGCTGTTGATCGCGCGCTCGTCGCGGCGCAGCGAGCGCGGCGCCCAGTCGTGGCGGCGCAGCTCGTCCAGCACCGCGCCGTGGATGCGCGTCCACGCGTACTGCTCGAGCGTCGCGCCCTTGTCCGGGTCATAGCGCTCGATCGAGCGGATCAACGCCTCCAGCCCGCACGAGAGGAAGTCCTCGACCTCGCAATGGACGGGGATCTCGCGCACCTTGCGGTAGACGATGTAGCGGACCATCGGCATGAACGTGAAGATCAGCCGGTCGCGCAGCTGCAGATCAGCGGTCCGTCGGTACTCCTGCCACGTCGACAGCACCTCGGCTGCCGACGGCCTGACTGCCTGCTTCGTGCCTGTATCCATGATCGTGCTCCGGTTTCGAGGGAACTGATGATGTTGGTCGGGCCGCCCGCCACAGCGCTTCGCTCGCGTCCGAGCGTGGCTCGTTGCCGAGCCCAGCGAAGCTGTGCGTCGCGACCATGGGGCAACATCGGTCGCATGCGGCCATCAACTTGAGCGCCGCACGCCGGCGTTGCGAGAACGACGCCCGACCCGGGAGGCGCGCTCGCGGCTGTGGCACCATCCGCGGGGTGGCACGGACAGCGACGGACAGCGACGACGCCCGCGCCGCGATCCTGCGGCGGGTGCGCGCGATTCCCCCGGGCTACGTGCGCACATACGGCGACGTCTCGCCCGGGGCCCCGCGCTTGGCCGGCCACGTGCTCAGTCGCACCGCCGCGCACGAGGCGCCATGGCATCGGGTGGTGCGCGCCGACGGGTCGCTCGCAAAGGGTGCGCGCCAGCGCCGGCTGCTCGAGGCGGAGGCGGTCCCCTTCCGGGGGGAGCGGGTGCTGCTGTCGAGCGCGCGCCTGGACGACCTCGACGCCGCGTGAGGGGCGCCGTCGCCGGCGCCGTCGGGGGGGCTTGACAGATGGACGGCGAGCAGGGGCTATACGCTCGTCACGGCTCGAGCCCGCAACCACGACGTTTGGAGATGCACGAATGAGCGAGATCAACCACCAGGTGCGACTGGCCGCGCGTCCCACCGGCCTGCCCAAGGCCTCGGACTGGAGCATGACCGAGGAGCCGCTGCCGACGCCGGGCCCGGGGGAGCTCGCGGTGGCGATCTCCTACGTGTCGCTGGACCCGGCGATGCGCGGCTGGATGAACGCGGGGGCCTCCTACATCGATCCGGTCGAAATCGGCGAGGTGATGCGGGCGGGCGGCGTCGGTCGCGTGATCGCCTCCGAGCACCCCGGCTTCGCCGTGGGCGAGCACGTGTACAGCGCGTTCGGCGTGCAGGAGTACGCGCTGTCGGACGGCAGCGGCGTGATGAAGGTGGATCCGGCGCTCGCGCCGCTGCCGACGTATCTCGGCACGCTCGGCATGACCGGCATGACCGCCTACTTCGGGCTGCTCGACACGGGCCGCCTGCAGGACGGGGACACGGTCGTCGTCTCGGGCGCCGCCGGAGCCGTCGGCAGCGTGGCGGGGCAGATCGCGAAGATCAAGGACTGCCGCGTGATCGGCATCGCCGGAGGCGAGGAGAAGTGCCGCTGGATCGTCGATGAGCTCGGCTTCGACGCGGCGATCGACTACAAGACCCAGGACGTGCGCCGCGAGCTGCGCGACGCGGCGCCGAAGGGCGTGGACGTGTACTTCGACAACGTCGGCGGCGACATCCTCGACGCGGTGCTCACGCGTCTGGCCCGCGGCGCGCGGATCGTGATCTGCGGGGCGGTCTCGCAGTACAACTCCACGGAGGGCGTGCGCGGCCCCGCGAACTACCTCTCGCTGCTGGTCTCGCGCGCGTCGATGACGGGGATGCTGGTGTTCGACTACGCCGCGCAGTTCGGTGCCGCGGCCTCGGAGATCGCCGGGTGGATGCGCGACGGGCGGCTGATCTCGCGCGAGGAAGTCGTCGATGGCGGCGTGAGCGCGTTCCCGGAGGCGCTGCTGAAGCTGTTCCGCGGCGAGAACACCGGCAAGCTCGTGCTGCGCGTCGGCGCGGACTGAGGCGGGGAGCGGGCGGCTCCGGCCGCGCGTTACCCCTTGGTCGCGCGCGTCAGTCGTTCCAGCGAACGTCCTCGTCGTCCGCGGCCGCCCGCTCGATCTGCTCGAGCGTGAGGTCGGTGCGGCGGTCATCGACCATCGTCTGCAGCGCCTGCTCGATCGTCGGCGCCCACACCCGCCGCTCGACCACCACGCGCCCGGGCTCCTCGTCGAACTGCTTCCACTCGAGCTCGACCGGCGGCACGCGCGAGGGCGGGGCGTCGTCGGGGACGGGCGCGCCCCAGCCGTACAGGGTGATCTGGGCCTGCCAGCCGTCCGGGCACAGCTCGCCCATCACCGCGAGCGCCTGCCACTCGTCGGTCACCGGCTTGGAGCGCTGATTGCGGCGGCGCAGGTGGGTGGCGATCTGCGCGACCGCCAGCGCCAGCAGGGCGATGACGAGCGCGACCGCGAACGTTTCCAGGCCGGACGCGTCGGCGTGGCCGCCCTGCACACCGCTGGCCATCACGAAACCCGCACCCGTGACGCTCATCGCCCTGTCAGGGTAGCCATCCGGGACGGCTTGGGTGTTACGGCACGGTGCAGCTGGCGCTGACGGGGACTTCCTCGCCGTCGCCGGCGACGGGCGGCGGGTCGACCTTGCACCAGGTGAGCTGCCGGCGGCCCTGATCGACGACGGCCAGGAACGGGTATGTGAGGCCGGCGCTCCTGACGGTGCAGCGGTAGGGCGCGCGGCCGGCGCTGCCAGCCCCGGCGGCGGTGCACGCGACGCTCTTCACCGGCCCGGTCAGCTGATCGTGGGCGATGCGCTGACGGACGTCGCTGGCGATCGCCAGCTGCAGCGCAGCGGCGGGTGCCGAGCCGGGATGCAGGCTGGCGGAGTGGGGCGCTTGGTCTTCGGCGATCACGATGTCGGATATGCGGTTGACTTCGGCTTCCGCGCCGGCTTCGGTGGTGGGGCCTTCGGGGCCGGCCCGGTGGACGGCGATCACGATGGCCGTGGCGAGGGCGGCGGCTACGGCGATCGCGAGCGCCCAGCGCGCCCACATGGGCGGGGCCTGCGCCGCCGATCGCCAGGAGCTCATGGCTGGAAGGGTAGTTCAGCGGGCGTGGCTGGCTGACGCCCCGCACCGGGAGCGCTCAGCGGCTGGAGGCGAGGATCACCCCGACGATCTCCACGGCGCTGTCGATAGCGGGCTCATCGCCGATCGCGAACGTGGCCCACACGAGCGCGGTCGCCACCTGGACGATGACGTGGACCTGCTGGTCAAGCCGCCGGGCCTGGTCGGGCGGGCGCGTCTCGGCGATCATCTCGCGCGTGCGCTCGGTGACGACGCGGTGCACCGCGCCGCTGCCTCCGAGCAGCAGGCGCAGGGCCAGCTGTGGCTCGCGCGCGACGAAAGAGCGCAGCGGCCCGAAGGCCGCCGCGGCGCTCATCACGCGGCGCGCGTAGTCGCACGTGCGCTCGTCGCCGTCCCCCTGTGCCTCGGCGCGCGCCGCCGCGGTGAATCGCTCTGCCAGTCGCTCGCACACGGCGTCGAGCAGCTGCGCCCGCGATCCGAACCAGCGGTACAGCGTGGCGGGGGAGATCGCCAGCTGAACGGCCAGCGTCTGCATGTCGACGCGGGCCTCCGCGAGGAACGTGTCGACGGCGAGGTCCAGCGCGTCCGCCGGCTTGGCGCGCCGGAACATAGGGGCCGACGCGCTGGCGCGCTCGCTCGTCGAGACGTGGGTGGATGCGCTCGCCATCTCGCTCCGATCGTCGTCGGTGGTGTCGTGTGCGTCAGGCCGGAGCATAGCGAGACTTATCGGGAATCTCTTAGTTGAGAGATAGTTGACAAATCTCGCATAGCGCGCATATGATGCCGACGCCGTCAGTCGTGGAAGCGTCGCCGAGAGATGGCGTGGCGCCACGATCGGCGTCCGCTTGGGGATGAACACAGAGGAGGAGGAGCTGCGGTGGCAACGACTGGACAGGAGATCAACAGCGTCGAGCTGGCCGACGGCGAGCTGTGGGAGAACGGCCCGCCGTACGAGCTGTTCCGGGAGCTGCGCGGCAAGTGCCCGGTGCACTGGAGCGAGCGCATCGAGCAGTACCCGTCCGAGGCGGGCTTCTGGTCGGTGACGACGGCCGACGACGTGCACGCGGTCAGCCGCGACTGGCAGACCTACTCCTCGGAACTGGGCGGCGTGACCGTGTTCGCCGAGATCTTCCCGCTCGAGCTCGCGCGCAGCATGTTCATCGGCATGGACCCGCCCAAGCACGATCGCATCAAGGCGCTCTTCCAGCGCGGCTTCACGCCCAAGCGGATCGCCGACCACGAGGATCGCATCCGCGCGATCGCGCTCGAGGTGCTCGACCGCCTCGATGGCCGCGACAGCTGCGATCTCGTCGCCGACGTCGCCCAGCCCGTCGTCTCTCGCGTGATCTCGAGCTTCATGGGCCTCTCCGAGGAGGAAGACGCGCTGTGGGCGCGGATCATGAACTCGGCGCTCGCGCCCGACGACCCCGACCTCGCACCCGAGGGCATCGAGGGCGTGCTCGCGAAGGACATCCCGGAGATGTTCGAGCGCTGCGGCAGGCTGATCGCGGACCGGCGCGAGAACCCGACCGAGGACCTGATGAGCGTGCTCGTGCACGCCGAGGTCGACGGCGAGAAACTCGACGAAACAGAGATCGTGATGGGTTTCTTCCTGCTGATGGCCGCGGGCAACGACTCCACCAAGGCCACCTACTGCAGCGGCATGCGCGCGCTGATGGAAAACCCCGATCAGAGGCGCCAGCTGGTCGCGGACCCGGCTCTCATTCCCGGAGCGGTGGAGGAGGCGCTGCGCATGTTCCCCGCGTTCGCGCACTTCCGTCGCACGGCCACGCGCGACACGGAGCTGCACGGCAAGCGGATCAGGAAGGGCGAGAAGGTGGTGATGTGGTACGTGTCCTCCAACCGCGACGAGACCAGGTACGAGGACCCCGACCGCTTCGACATTCACCGCTGGTCGAACCGGGGATGCTCGCCGGAGGCGAGCGTCTCCCGGGCTCGGTCCGAGCACCAGGCCTTCGGCGCCGGCGGGCGGCACTTCTGCCTGGGCACCGCGCTCGCGCGCCTGGAGCTGCGGATCATGATCGAGGAGACGCTGAGGCGCTACCCGGACATCGAGCTCGACGGCGAGCCGGTGCCGGCCCAGGCGCTGTTCGTCAATCAGCTGAAGCAGCTGCCCGTGCGGCTTACGCCCGCGGCGCCGCGGGCGCAGTGCTAGGTTGCCACGGTGGCGCAAGAGGAGAACCAACGTGCAGCGACGTAGCGTCGGGCCCGACGGGGCCCGGAGGCTGGGGGCGATACCGCTTTTCGAGGGCCTCTCGCCGGGGCAGCTCAGCATGCTCGGGCGGCTGCTGGACGAGATCGTCGCCGACACCGGCGACGTGCTGATGGCTGAGGGCAGCCAGGGCTTCGAGATGATGATGATCGAGGAGGGCTCGGCCGAAGTGCGCCAGCACGGCGAGCGCATAAACGTCATGCAGCCGGGCGACTTCTTCGGCGAGATGGCTGTGCTCGCCGACGGCTCGCCGCGCACGGCCAGCGTGATAGCGCTGACACCGCTGCGTGGGCTGCTGTTCACCGCCCGCTTCGCTCGCACCATGCATGATCGCCTCCCGCAGATCGGCGAACGGATGGAGCAGGCCGCCCGCGAGCGGTCTGAGCGCGATGCTCGTGCCGGCGCCTCGCCGGACTGAGGGCTCCCAGTGACCGCAGCCGCTCAGGCCGCGGGCTGAAACGCGCTCGCCGGCTTTGCCTGGACGTCCCCTGTCTCTGCCAGGGTCCAGACAGTCATCGGCTGGCTTCGACCGCGCACCTCCAGGTCGCCGACGAGCACGAGGTCGCTCGGCGGTCGGCGCAGGCGCTCGCGCGTGCTATCGGCGATGAACAGCATCGCGCCGCTGTCCTTGGTCAGGGACTCGAGTCGCGCGGCCGTGTTCGTGGTATCACCGATCGCCGCGTACTCGACGCGCTGCTCGGACCCGACGTTGCCTGACATCACCGAGCCGCTGTTCAGTCCGACGCCCATCGCGAAGGAGCGGTCGAAGCCGTGCTCGCCCATCCACGCGTTGAATCGCGCCAGCCGAGGCCCGACCATCTCGCGAGCCGCCTGCAGTGCCCGGTCGGCGTGGTCGTCCTGCTCGAGCGGCGCGCCGAACACGGCCATGATCCCATCGCCCATGTACGCGACCAGCGTGCCGCCGACGTCCAGGATCGCCTCGGTCATCTCGTTGAGGTAGCAATTGACGACTTCGATCACGCGCGCTGCGGGCTGGGTCTCCGAGAACGACGTGAAGCCGCGCAGGTCGCAGAACATGACGGTGGCGTCGCGTTCTTCGCCGGCCAGTCGCAGGTTCTCGTCGGCGCGCGCGAGGACCTGGTCGACGACCTCGGCGGGAACGAAGCGGGAGAAGACCGAGCGAACACGTTCGCGCTCGATCGTCTCGAACAGGTACAGGACCATCAGCGAGCCGAGCGTCCCCACGGCGAGGGCGAGCCACGGGTAGACGAGCGAGACGATCACGCCGGCCTGGAAGGCGAGCTGCACGGCGAGGAGGTAGAGCGCCGCGAGCGCCAGCCCGCCGAGCAGCGAGCGCAATGTGCGCAACTGCAGCGCGCTGAGCGGCGCCCCGAGCGCGAGCAACAGGATCAGCAGGATGTCGACGGCCGTGGGCGCATCGCGCAGCGGGCCGCCCTGCAGGATCGTCTCGACCTCGTTCGCCTGGATCTCGGGCCCGGACATGACCGAGGAGCCGGTCGTTGCCGTTGCGTGGTAATCCTGCAGGACGGGGGCCGAGGCGCCGACGATGACGATCTTGTCGCGCACGAGCGCCGGCGGCACCCGCCCGAGCAGGACGTCCGAGTAGGACACCGAGCGTATCGTTCCCGGCGGACCGGCGAAGTCGATGGGCAGCGTGCCGTTCTCGAAGGAGGACGGGCTCACCCTGTGGCCGGTCGCGACTTCCGCGGTGGCGACCGCGAAGCTGTGCAACCGGCTGAATGAGTACGCGAGGCGGCGCTCGACGCCGTCGGAGTCGAGCAGGAGGATCGCCTCCCCGACCCTCGCGCCGAGCCGTTCGGGCAGTCCTTCGCCTCCGAGCACCGGGCTCTGGCCCTGCGGCCCGACTTCGGTCGTCGCGAGCACGACTTTGCCGCGGGCGCGGCTGATGGATTCCACGAGCGCGTTATCGTCGGCCGGGTCTGTTTCATGGCTGAACTCGAGGTCGAGCGCGATCACCCTGGCGCCCGCCTGGCGCAGGCGGTCGATCACCTGGGCGTCGTAGCGGCGCGGGAACGGGAACTCCGAGGACATGTGCCGGCTCCTGAGCGTCCCCAGCGTCTGGTCGTCGATCAGCACCAGGAGCACGCCTGCCGGCGCCGGCCGGCGGCCGCGGATCGAGAAGCGCGCGTCGATCGACTGCTGTTCGCTGTGGCGCAGAAGGTGGGTCGCGTATGCGAGCACTCCGGTCGCTCCGGCGATCACAGCCACGGCGAGCAGCGCGACTGCCTTGCGTCGTTGTCTGCTCAGCCTTCGCATCGGACCCCCAACGGCGCCACCGCAAGATTGGTCGGCGGATGCTAGTCAAATTCGCCGCGGCGCAGAAGCCGCGGCGGAATTGACTTCGCGCCGCCGCGCGGATAGCGTTCCGCCGCGAGATGGGCTCGCCGCACTCGTTGGGCGCGCTGGCGCGGGGCAGACTGGAGACGGCTTGGGGGCGAACGATGTACGCGACGGATCGCTGCACAGCGTGAGGCCCTCCCGGCCCGATGCCAGCTCGCACCGCCGGCTGCGGGCGATATCGGCCGCGGGAGCGGCGCTGATCGCGCTCGCGGCGAGCGCTTGGATCACCGCGGCCTCGCAGGGGGCACCTCAGAGCGGACCTGCAGCGGGCGGCGTCGGGAGGCTCTCGCCGAGCACGACAACGCAGCCGCTGCTCACCGGCCTGCCGGATGCCGAAGGATTCGCGCCGTTCCAGGAAGCCTCGCAGCTGCTCGGCAGCGCGGGCCTGTTCGGTGCGAGCGTAGCCGTGTCCGCCGACGGGCGGACCGCGATCGTCGGGGCTCCCCGCGAAGGAGGCGGCGCCGGCTCGGCGCGCGTCTTCGCGCTCACCCCCTCCGGCTGGCAGGAACAGGCCCAGCTGGGTCCCTCGGAAGGCGGCGAAGAAGCTGCCGTCCCGTGCACCGAAGGCGAAGAATGCCGGCTGGGGATCAGCGTGGCCATCTCCGCCGACGGCAACACGGCGCTCGTCGGCTCGCCGCTCGAGGAGGACCGCAAGGGCGCAGTGCGGGCGTTCGTCCGGACCGGCACGACGTGGAGCCAGCTCGGCCCCACGCTCACGGGCGAATCGTTGCCGGGCAAGGCGCTCTTCGGTCGCAGCGTGGCGATCTCCGCCGATGGCCAAACGGCCCTGATCGGGGCGCCCGGCAGCGCCGCCGCCACGGTCCTTCACCGCGTGGGCTCCGGCTGGACCCAGGAAGGGGCGACCCACGACGGCGCACACTGTTAGCTTCGGGCGCTCCGTCGCGCTGTCGGGCGACGGGATCGTCGCGTTCATCGGCGCTCCGGGCGTCGAATCGGGCAGCGGGGCCGTGTGGGCGTTCGTCCGCGAAGGCACCGAATGGCGGCAGCAGGGCGAAGCGCTGACCGGTGGCGGCGACGCGACGGCGGGAGCTCACTTCGGGTCGGGCATCGCCCTCTCCTTCGACGGCAGCACCGCCCTGGTCGGCGCCGATGGCGACGCGGAAGGAGCGGGCGCGGCGTGGGCGCTGGTCAGATCCGGCGCGACGTGGATTCAGCAGGGGCCCAGGCTGACCGCCTCCGGAGAGCTCGGAGCGGCCCACTTCGGCCAGAGCGTCGCGCTGTCGGCGAGCGGCGACAGCGCCCTGATCGGCGGGCCGGCGGACGACGATCGCGCCGGGGCGGCCTGGATGCTCGTGCGCGCCGACTCGCAGTGGTCGCAGCGGGCGAAGATCGCGGCCCCGGTGCCGCTCGTCGCGACCCGCTTCGGCACGAGCGCCTCCCTGTCTGCTGACGGCCTCACCGCTTTGATCGGCGCCCCGTACGAACGCGGCCAGCCCGGTTCGGCGTGGGCACTGTGGACTCCTGCGCCGCCCACCGTGCAAACCATCGAACCCGAACCCCACTCCGAAGCGCCTGGCTCAGGAGCTCCTGCGCCCAAGGTCGGCCTGCTCGCCGAACGGGCCTCGGCTCCGCCCGCGCCGGTGCTCGCGGCGCGAGGCAACCTGGATCCGATCTCCGGCCAGGTGCGCCTGCGCCTGCCGGGCTCGCATCGCTTCGTCGAGGTGACAGGGCTCACCCAGGTTCCCTTCGGCACCGTCGTGGACGCGACGCATGGGAGCGTGTCGGTCACGACCGCGGACGCTGCTGGCGGCACCCAGACGATGACGTTCTACCTGGGAGAGTTCCTGCTCACCCAGGGCCACAGTGGCCGGACGCTCGCCAGACTCGAGGGTGGAAACGAAAGCATCTGCAGGACCCCTCTCCGAAATCGGCGGCGCG
>CAVWMU010000001.1:0-368432 GCA_963756205.1 uncultured Solirubrobacteraceae bacterium | reverse complement strand
GGGGGCCCCTCGGGCAGCAGGCCGCCGAAGAAGGCCTCGACGGCAACGCGTGTGTAGGAGCCGTCTAGCGGCAGCGACTGCGATAGCGGCGGGCGCCCCGCCGCACGCCAGCTCTCGGCGTAGGTGAACGCGAGCCCGTCGGGTTCGTCGCCGAGCACCCAGCGCGCTCGTCAAAGACAGACCTCGGGCGCCGGCGCTCGGCCATCCGGATCCCGCTCCGATCATGACGCGCAGGCCAAGCGAGGCAGCGACCCGCAACGTCTCGGCCAGTCGCGAGGTCGGCTTGCCGCGCTCGAGCTCGCTCAGGAAGCGCACACCCACGCCGGCGCCGGCAGCGGCGTCCTCGAGCCGCAGCCCTCGGGCCCGTCGCGCCTCGCGCAAAGCGACGCCGAGATCCGCCCGGGCCTGTGATGATAACCGTGTGGGGCATTGTCCCGCTCGGGATAACTTTAGCAGCTTTCGGCGCCTTTTGAATTCAACAGCCCCGATCGGGATATTTGGGATGAGAATCCTCCTTGGAGCAAGAGATTGTCCCCGATCGGGAGGCTCTACGGGCCGCCATTGCTTGCCTGTGTCGTTCAGAAGCAACGGATGAGGTCGTGGTAAAGCCAGCTGACTCGGCGTAGGTGTGCTGTTACAAGCCGTGGGGTAATGGGCGTTGTTCGCGAGGCAGCCTGTTTTCCCGGCAAGAGGGCCTATTTACATATCCTGCTTGACGCAGTTGGGTGTTCTGTTGTAGGGTCTTCGTGCTGGCGGACCCAGCATCGAAGGGTGAGCAGTCGGTGGAGAACGTCAGCGGGCGGCCGCATTGGTGCGCCTTTGGCTGGTTTTCCGGATTCTGTCGTCCATATCGCTAGATGACCTGGCTTAGATCTTCTGCGCAAGCGTCGGGCAGGCCGCCGCAACCAGCGTGAGCGGGGTGTCATCGACGGCACGCGCGATCCGAGCCCGTGGGCAGCCGAACTCTCGATCAAGAGGGTTGCCTCAGCCGTCGGTCAGGGCTCAATGGCGGTCCGGCTTGTCCACCAACGTCTCGCCATGCGCTGAGCAACGGTCTTGCTTGCGCTTGGGGGGTTCGCAGCTCGGTGATCGAGGAGAGGAGGGAGGAGGGCATGCTGGTCGAGAACACTCGCACCGGCGACCGCGAGAACGTCTGGCGGCTCACCCCCAGCGGCGAAGCGCTCGAGAGGGCGATCCGCCACGAGAACCCGGACGCCACGAGGTGAGGGTGGCTCGTGATTTCGAGCACGGGTAAATCTGTTTGCACGAGCGCCCGCTAGCTCGGCTTCCTCATGGATGAGATGCTTTCGACATCGACCGTCTGGCGACCTGTGGCCCTACGTCGCAGGCCGGGGAGACTACGCATGATCCGGCCGTGGCACCGGATGGGCGGTTGGTCGCCGGAGGAGGCGGCGGGAGAGCTACACCGGCGTCGCCCCGAGCTGATCGGCCAGTTGCGACGCCGTAGCGAGTCCAGCGGCGTGCCGCCGGCGGCGCAGGAGGAGATCGTGGACGACGCGATCACGGCCGTCGTGATGTCACCGCGCGGTGTCGCCAACGAGCACCACCTGCTGGGTGCCTTCTGGCTCGCGGTCGATCACCGTTGCAGGAGGCACCGCGAAGGGAGGCACTTCACGCGCCTCGGCTCGCGCGTGCGGGTTGAGTTCGACGTGGCTGTTGAGCACGCGGCGGCTGCTGGGAACCCGTTCGACAGGCTGGAGCTGCGGGACCGCCTCGCACGGGCTGCCGACCTGATGGCCGATCTCGACGCGGGTGAGCGCCAGGTCGTTGCTGTGATGGCCAGCTACGGGGTGGGTCCCGTGCCGGCCGCCCGCCATCTCGGCCTCCCGCTCGGCGAGGTGCGCTCGGCGGTTCGTAGCGCCAACGCCAAGCTCGATCGAGTCGCGGCGATCGCGGCGGCGGGTCGAATGTGCGAGTTCCGCTACAAGGCGATTGCCGCCGAGGCTTCGGGCAAGGCGAGCGACCACGACGCGAGGCTTGCGCGAGCCCATGTCGGTGCTTGCGTGCCGTGCGGGAGGGTTTACCGCGGGCTCCGCCGCGAAATGCGCGGACAAGAGTTCCAGCGTGCGGCGGCGGCGGCGTTCCTTCCGGTGCCTGCCACATCTCTCGGACACGTCGGCGGGCTCGGCAAGCTCGCCGTATGGATCGAACAGCGCCTCAGCTTCATCCCGCGCGGTGGCGGCGAGCGAGCTGCGGAGGCTCTTGGCGGCGCTGGACTCGCCAAGGCGGCCGCGGCGGGCACGGCCATAGTGATCGCCGGGAGTGCGCTCACGGGCCATCTCGTTCACGACATGACGGCACCGAACGCGCCGCAACACCGCCGCAGCGCGCGTATCGAGAGGCGGGCTGAGCAGCCTGTCGGGCTGGTGACTCCCACTGAAGCAGCTGCCGTGTCGGCTCGTGCGTCAAGTCTCTCCGCTGACCCGTCGAGACAGCGCGTGACGGTTCACCACAGCTCGCCAGCACCGCCGAGCAAGAGCGACGGTTATCTCGCACTCGGCGGATCATCCGGGGGAAGCTCGGCATCAGGCTCAAGCGAATCATCGAGTCCCGTCCGGGCTACCGCGGCATCAGTCGGTCAATCCGGGGATACCTCATCCAGTGAAGCCCCGCCACAACCTGCCCAAAGTGGCGGGGGAACCAGTCTCAGCTATCTCGGAAAATGACTACTCCCGACAACACGCCACAGTCGCTTGATCGCCCGCGCAGGGCGCTTAGCCGCGTGGGGCTGCTTTTGACCTCGCTCGTCCTACTCCTAGCGGCTCCAGCCATACAGCCGTCCCCGGCGAACGCGGGAACCTATGACGTTTACACATGCACACAACCGAATGGCGATCCCGCGCCCGTAGATGGCTGGACTCCCTTTACCAATAACCCAAACATGGTCGCGGAAGATGAATGTGCGCAGGGTGGCTGGCTCGCGGCTGGGATGCTGGGATGGAAGGAAGTCTCCGTAGCCGCGGAATCAGGATGGACATTTCTGCCCCCCGCAGGCACGCGAATCAAGCAGGCGACCCTGCATTATGAATACAACAACAGCGACTTTCAGGATACTGGCTCCGCTACTGCATTTGAGTCGCTAGAGGCACCATATCGCGGCTCCCGCTCTTTCAAGACGTGCGTACATTCGGAAGGCTGCTGCTGCTCGGGCCCGTGGGAAGGACGTGTTTCTGAACATAACCTTGTCACTGTGCCCGAACAGGACCTCGAACCTGAGCAGGGCCAAGGGGGCGGATCGGGCCCGCCGGCCGGCATTACCATGGTGTCGGGTTGTGAGAACCCTGACGGCGGCGCCGAACCCCACTGTTACGGCGCTTCACTCAAGTACGCTGCCGTGGCGCTGCTGAGCATGGCTACGATCACGCTCGAAGCTAATAGTCCCCCGCAGGTAACGGTGGTCGGGGGTAGTCTCACGACGGGAACCGAGCTGGAAGGCACTCAGACCTTGGCGATCACCGGCACCGACAGCGGCTCGGGCATCTATCAGGCCATCCTTGAGGTCGATGGTAAAGAAGCGCAGAGCACGACCGTCGATAACAACGATGGTCACTGTCAAGACGTTGGGCAAACTGCGGATGGCAGGCCGGCGTTTCTGTATGTAGTGCCCTGCAAGCCTGAAGTCAACGACCAGTTTGTCAGCTTCGACCTCTCGGACATACCGGACGGCCTGCATAAGCTCACGGTGCTGGTCACCGATGCGGCCGGCAACGCAACGACCGTGCTCAATCGTGAAGTGATCGTCGGTCGCGGCGCGTGCAACGGCACCTGCGACGATCAGGCGAAAATCGCGGCGCGCGATCCGCAGCTCCTCAAGCCGGTGACGCGGCGCTACGCGCGCTCCGCGATCAGCTTGTCGGGCAGCCTTCATGAACCCACGGGCGCCCCTGTGGCGGGTGCTCGTCTGGAACTGCTGCAACAGGCGTCCTACACCGCAGCACCTCTGCGGTCTATCGCCACCACCACGACCAATGCTGCCGGGCAGTGGACGTTCGCCGTGCCAAGGGGCCCATCTCGCCTGCTGTTGGTGGCGTTTCGCTCCCACGCGTTGGATACCGGGTATGCCGCGCAGCTCGAATACCACGAGAGGGTCTTCGCAGATATCGGACTAACGGCGCCGCGGCGCGTGCGAGTGGGCGTGCCCTTCGACTTCCGCGGAGAGCTGGCCGGCGGCTACATTCCACCGGAACACAGCACCATCCAGATGGAAATCTTCTTTCTCGGCCGGTGGCGGACGATCGAAACTCTCCGCACCAACGCCCATGGCCGGTTCGCCTACGGTTACACGTTCAGCACCGGAGCAGGGTCCTCCTACCTGTTCCGAGCAGTCATCCATTACAGCCACGCCTACCCATTCCTTGCGAGCGCCAGTCGTCCGGTGCGGGTCAGGGTCCGCTAGTCGCCCAAGATGGTGGTCGAGTCACGTCCAACGCCCCGCCGGCTGCCGGCCAGCACCGTAGGGCTGCCTCTGGCGATCATCGCCCTACTGCTGGCGGCTCCAGCAATACAGACGCCTACGGCGAGCGCCGGCACCTATGACGCTTACTCATGCTCACAGCCCGACGGCGCCGCTGCGTCTACCGACGGTTGGACGCCCACTGCAAACAACTCCGACGTGGAGACGGAAAACGAATGTGGCGAGGGCGGCGATATGTGGGCCGCCGTCATAGGTGATAAAGCAGTCCCCGTCGGGTCCGAAGCGGTATGGGCCTTCCTACCGCCGGCTGGAACCGTTATCCACGAAGCAACCCTATACCGGACGTTCAACAACAGCGACAATGAGGATACCGGCGACGGCTTTACGTTTGAGAACCTAAAGGCCCCGTATCGGTTCTCAACGCCGTTCGAGAGGTGCGGCGTCAGTACGGCGTACGACTATAGCTGCTCGACCACTGGCCTGTTCATGGGCAGGTTTGCCTCCGACATGGAAATTAAGGTGCCTTCCGAAGACCTCCTACCCGTACCGGGCGGTCCGGCCGCCGGCATATACATGGTTGCCGGATGCTGGGGCGGGCTCGGCGGTAGCGAAGAACATTGCGACGGCGGTACGACGGGTTCCATCGCGTACGCGGGGCTGGCGAGCGCCACGATTACGCTCGAAGATAATACCCCGCCGAAGGTGACTGTCGTTGGTGGCACTCTCACAACCGGGACCGAGCTAGAAGGCGAGCAGAACTTGGCTATCACAGGCACGGATACCGGCTCCGGCATCTATCAGGCCATTCTTGAGGTGGATGGCAAGCAGGCGCGGAGCACTACCGTTGATAACAATGGCGGGCACTGTGAAAATGTGGGGCAGACCACGGATGGCAGGCCGGCGTTCCTTGACCCTGTGCCGTGCGCGCTCGAAGTGAACGATCAGTACGTCTTTTTCAACATGGCGGGAATACCGGACGGGCCGCATAGGCTGACAGTGCTGGTCACCGATGCGGCCGGCAACGCAACGACTGTGCTCAATCGTGAAGTGATCGTGGGTCGCGGCGCGTGCAACGGGACCTGTGGAGATCAGGCGAGACTTGCGGTGAGCGATGCGCGGCCTGCTGAAGCCGATCACGCGCCGCTACGCGCACTCCGTGATCACGCTGTCGGGCAGCCTTCGTGAACCCACGGGCGCCGCTGTGGCGGGCGCGCGGCTGGAACTGCTGCGACAGGCGTCCTACACCGGAGCGCCGTTGCGGGGCATCGCCGCCACCACGACCAATGCTGCCGGGGAATGGACCTTCGTCGTGCCGAGAGGGCCGTCTCGCGTGCTCCTGGTGGCGTGGCGCTCTCATGCGTTGGACGCCGGGTACGCCGCGCAGCTCGAATATCACGAGAGCGTCTTCGCGGATATCGGGCTGAGGGCGCCGCGGCGCGTGCGGGTGGGCGTGCCCTTCGACTTCCGCGGCGCGCTGGCCGGCGGCTACATTCCACCGGAACGCAGCATTATCGAGATGGAGATCTTCTTTAGCGGCCGTTGGCGGACGATCGAAACTCTCCGCACCAACGCCCGCGGCCGGTTCGCCTACGGTTACACTTTCAGCACGGGCGCGGGGTCCTCCTACTTGTTCCGCGCGGTCATTCAGTACACTCATGCTTACCCATTCTTGGCGAGCGCCAGTCGTTCAGTGCGGGTAAGGGTTCGCTAGGCGCCGTCCGTGTTCGGCACCCGACGTGACATGAGAGCTTTTCGCGCCCGCAGAGGTCGTGCACCGGAGCGTCTGTTGCGGGTTGCGGTAGATCGGGTGAACGAGTATACGGCGCGCACTGATGGACCGCCGGTCGAGGTGCAGCTGCTTGGTCAAGTGTCTGGACGCACGGACTGGCCGGATGTTCGTGAGTATTGGACACGCCGAGCGGGCCTGACGGGGGGGTGGCCGCAACGGCTGGGGCCTGGTGAGCTGGTGCTCAATCTTTGGCCGATCTCCCCTGGAACTGTGGGACTGACCACCGGTGTGGGTGCTAAGCCGGAGAAGCGCCAGCCGCGCAAGCTGCTCAGCACCCCGTCACTGTTGAGCTTCGATCCGGCGCAGGGTCGCCTGAACAGCGAGGGCGCGGTTGCACAGGCCATCGCCAGCTGGGTCGATGACGTCGTGATCGCTCACAGTGAGTTCCCTGGTGGGCTCCTGCTCGCTGCTCCGATTCTCGAGGAATGGGCGCCGAAGGGCCGGCTGCTCAGGCGGACCACCCTAACCTTCGACCTGGATTGGCGGCTGCCTTCGGCCGAGGGCGTGACCTGGCCGGCCCCCTGAGCTTCTGGCGGACGAGCCCTTCGGTCCCGGCTGCCGCCAGAATTGGCTTGCGTGGTGGGGGCCTAGCTCGGCATAGGGGGCATGAGCGCCACAAGCTTGCCCCCGCGTTCGCTGATCCTCTCGCCGGGGAGGGCGCCCTGCCGCGTGCTGAGGTGTTTGACGAGCTCACCTCGGCGGACCCGCTGTCCAGCGCGGGTGAGGAGGCGTCGCGGCCAACGATTCGCATCGAGGCGGCACGCTCGCGCTTCAGTCGACCAACGCGACGCTTGGCCGGCGTGCTGGTGGCGATAGCGGTCCTGTTGGCAGGGATCATCCTGGCCGCTCGACGGCCACCGGGGCGCCATCGCGCGCGCCCGCAAGCGCCGCGCGTCACGGTCACAAGCCGCGCCGCGCCTGCCCGGTCGCGGCCAGCGATGGGACAGGCTCACACGCGAGCTGCTCGGCGGCGCGCTGTCAGGCCAGGGCGAGCGCGGCCTGCCCTGCACAGGTCGATCCGCCACACGCCGGCCGCCGCTGTCAGCCACGCTGCGCCGAGCGAGTCTGTCCCCGCGCCAGCAGCCGTGAGCCTCCCGGCAGCGAGCGCACCCCAGCCCACGCCTGCACCGCGACCGGCGTCGCCCGGCCCGTTTAGCTACCTCGGCAGGTGACAGGAGTGCTCGCGGAATGGTCAGGGCCGGCGTTTGACTTGGTGACGGACCGTCTTGCGTTGATCGGCGACCCGACCCGTGTACGTCTGCTCGCGCTGCTGGAGCAGGGTCAGGCCACGGTCCAGCAGCTCTCGGACCAGCTTCCGAGCACCCCGCAGAACATCTCGCGCCACCTTGGGATCTTGTACAGGTCGGGGATCGTCGCACGCCGGCGAGAGGGCACCACTGTCCATTACTCCCTCGCCGACTACTCCGCCTGCCGGCTGCTGGAGCAGACCCTGGCGAGCATCAGCGGCCAGCTCGATGAGCTGGCCGACGTCGCAAAGCTCGCCGCCTAGCGATACCTCGCAGCCCGCAATTGGTTGCCCTTGGGGGCGATCAGTGCTCACACGGCGGGGCGTGGGCTTCCCCAGGGCGCTTATGAAAGTCAATGCTTTACGTGCTTGATGCAAAGCATTGATTATTCACCTAACGCGCGCTTGTGGTGTTTAGGTGGGGGCGTGCTTACTGTCGCCCTATGACTCTTTTCCGTAGGACGACTTCACAAGAGAACGAGCCCGGACTTGGCCGTCCGGCGGCCGGTGGTGTTACTCGCCTGGCTCGGTTCGCGGGCCGGCTGCTGCTGTGGACGTGTGTGCTGCTGCTGCTGATACGCGGCATCGCCTCCTACCTCAGCAGCGACTCGCACCCAGCCACGACAACACGCGGCGCGACGGTGACGGTGACACAGCCCGCCGGCGCCGAACCGTCGAACGCGCGGCGGAAGTGATCGGAATGTCACGCAAACGTCCCGTCTGGATCGTCTGCTGGCTGACGGCTTGGGCGTTGGCGTTGTTCCCGGCGGATGCGTTCGCTTCGGGTAACGACGTCGGCGCGAACGTCGCGAACCTTCTGAAGGGCTACGCGAGCGACTTGTACGGCGGGATCGTCGCCGTGATCAGCCTCACGTTCCTGCTGAATCGGCGTTACACCGAGCTGGCGGTGTTCCTGTTCGCCGCGGTCGTGGTGGCGTGGATGGTGTTCGCCCCGGGCGAGATCGCGACCGCCGCGGAAGCCATCGGCAAACAGATCTTCGGTTGAACACGGGGACTGTGATGAGTGATACCTCGCAGCCGATCCGCTCCTACCAGCGGATCTTCCGGCCGGACCGGCGGATCTACCAGATCGACGGACGGCGTCTGCCCGTGCCGGGTGGTGTTCCGCTTGAGTGGCTGGCCTGGGCGTTCGGGGCGCTCGTGCTGATTCTGGTCCTGAGCCAGCGCTCGATCGTGTTCGCGCTGGTGCTCGGGGCGATCGGTGCGCTGCTGGGCGCGAGCTCCCAGGGCTTTCGCGGAGCGGCGTTCGCGGGCGCCGCCGGGTTCCTCGGGACGCTGCTGGCCGGTGTGCTGTTGGGCTGGCTTGATTGGCCGTTGCGGCTGATCGTGGCGCCCGCGCTGCTCGCGACGCTCGCCGGGCAGGCATCGCCCGACGGCCGCCCCGCCCACCGCTACCTGACCTGCTGGCTTTCGGTTCGGCTGCGCACGGCACGCCACTCGCTCGAGCAGGCGCTCCCGGCCGATGGCGAGGCGCATGTGTGGGCGCCGCGGGTGTGGGTCGCCCCCGACGAGCACTCGCCGGTGCTGCACCACGGGCGTGTGCGGGGTCCGGCGCGGCTCGTGTTCGGCAAGCCGGTCGTGGTGACCCACGGCCGAGGGCGCCATGTGGTGCGTCCCGCCGAGGGGCACCGTATGCGCCGAGGGGAGCGCCGCGCGGAAGTGATCGAGCTCGGTGACGGGCAGGTCGTGGAGGTGCGGCCGTGAGCTTCCCGTTGCGCTACGCGAAGGGCAACGTGCTCCTCGGCCGTGGCGGGGAGGCCGCCGGCCTCTACCGGCTGGCGATGAGCTCCTACCCGTATCTGCCGACGGGTGAGAAGTGGGCGCTGCAGCGCCGCCTGCAGCGCCTCGCGCACACCATCTCCGCCGACTTCAGCCTGTGGCGGGTCAACCGTGCCTACCCAGCCGAGCGCTACGTTCAGCACACCGCCGGGCTGCTGGACGGGCGCCACCAAGACCCGCAGGCGTGGCAGACGTTCTTGGAGGGGCACCGGGAGCGGCTGCGTGAGCTCGGCTCGCACATCCCCGAGTGCTATCTCGCGGTGTCGCTCGCCGGGGGCACCCCGACCAGCGTCGGGTCGGGCCTCGTGCGCGGCGTGGATCGTGTGCGCCGCCGCGTCGAGGAGCTGGCCGGGATCGGCGCCGAGTCTCCTATCTCCGCCGGCGAGCTCTCGGAACTGGCGACACGCGAGCAGCGCGTGTATGAGCGATTGAACGCTGTCGTTGCAACGCGGCGTGCGAGGACGATCGAGCTTCAATGGCTCTTGCGGCGTGCCGCCTGCCGCGGCCTGGCGGAGCCCGAGCTGGACAAGCACTGGGAGCCGGACGCGCTCGTCATCAGTGCGTCTGGTGGCGGTGTGGCGTTTCAGCCGCTCGGCCATGACCTGGCCCGGTGTGCGAACGCGGCGATCACCGAGCGCCAGCAGACCCTGATCGTCGACGGTGAGCAGGGCCGCTGCTACCAGGCGATGCTCGCCCTCGGCGCGCTCGCGGACGCGCCCGAGTTCCCCGGCTCGACCGCCGAGGTGCTGTTCGCGCCATTGGAGGCCCTCGGGTTTCCGGTCGACGCGGCCGTACACGCCCGCTGGCTTGGTAACCGGCAGGCGCTCGCGCAGGTCCGTAAGCGGATCGCCGATGTCGAGCACGCCTACCACGAGCAGGTCCAGGGAGCGGTGCACGGCCCGAGCCTGCTCGCCGGGGAGGACCGGGTTCTCGCGCGTGAGTATGAGGCGCAACTCCAGGCCGGCGGGCACTCGCCGATGCTCTATGCGCAGGTCGGCCTCGCCGTCGGTGCGGCGAGCGAGGAGGAGCTTGAGCGCCGCGTCGCGGTGCTCAAAGAGCAGTACGGCGACATCCAGCTGCACCGCCCCGCGGGCCTGCAGCGGGAGATGTTCTTCGAACACGTGCCGCGAGCGGATGGGTGGTGCTGATGCGCGACTACGTCCAGCAGCTCACAGTCGAGCAGTTCGGCGGCATGGTCCCAACGGCGACCCGCACGGTCGGCTCCGGGCGGGGCCCCTACCTCGGGTACACCCCGACGGGCGCTCCGCTGCCGGTGCGCTTCGACGCGACACAGGCGCCGCGGGAGGACCGCGCGTCCGGGGTGCTGTTGATCGGCACGCTCGGTTCGGGGAAGACCGTCGCCGCGCAGGCGATCGAGTACGCAGCGCAGCGCCGCGGGTCACTCGTAGTCGACTTCGACCCCAAGCCCGACCACGGCTGGGAGAACCTCCCCGAGCTCGCCGGCGAGCTGCAGGTGCTCGAGCTCTCCGGCGACCCTGCCCAGCAGGGGCGGCTGGACCCGCTGACGATCGGCCTCGACGATATGCGCGAGGAACTGGCCTGCTCCTACCTCTTGGAGCTGCTCCCCGGCCCGTCGAGCACGTGGGAGAACGCGGTCAGCCTCGCCGTCAAGGACACGGTCCGCGAGGGCTCAAAGAGCCTGCTGCGCGTGGTCGAGCTGCTCGGCGGGAGCGATCGTGCCGGCGCTCGGGAAGCCAGCGAGGCGTTGGAGGTGATCCGTGACTTTGGCCTGGCGCGGCTCGGGTTCGGTGACGGCTCCACCACGATCAATCGCACAGACCGGCCCCTCACGACGATCCGCATGCCCGGCCTGTCCCTCCCGGAACCCTCCGCCGCGAGGGACACCTACACACGCGCCGAGCGGGTATCCGTCGCGACCCTCTCGTTGGTCGCGGCCTACGCGCTGAAGCTGATCTCCGGCGACCGCTCACGGCACAAGGTCGTCGGGCTCGACGAGATCTGGTTCCTGCTCGCCTCACCCCAGGGACGCCAGATCATCAACCGCCTGGTGCGCCTCGGCCGCGCGTTCAACGCGACGCTCCTCTTGGGCACTCACCGCATCGGCGACCTCGGGGACCTCTCAGACCTGATCGGTGTCGTGTTCGTCTTCGGGCAGGACTCCGACGAGGCCGCCGCGGCGGCGCTGCGGTTCATCGGCCTCGACCCGACGCGCGAGCTGACCGGCCTCATCCGCGAATTCAGGGCAGGGCGGTGCCTGATGCGTGACCTGAACGGCCGCGTCGGCGAGATCCAGGTCGACCTCGTCTACCCCCACCTGCTCGGAGCGTTCCAGACCACACCCGGCCAGCCAGGGAGCACGCCATGAAGAGCACCGTCCTTGGCACGCTGCGGTGGGCCGCTCGCCGACGGCGGCTGCTGACTCTCCTGTTCGCGTTCACCGTCGCGCTGGTGTTGCTTGCGGGTCCCGCGGCGCTCGCGGGTGACGTGTACAGCAACATCGGCCCCGCGCCGCAGCTGCCGGCCGGGGGGCTGGTGGGCCGCTACCCGCTGTCCAACTATTCCCTCGACCAGTACTTCCCCGCGATCAGCGTCGGGCTGACCAGCGGCGTGGACGCTTCGGGTGTCGCGCCGATGATCGCCTACTTCGGCGCGCAGGTCATCTGGCTGCTGACCGCGTTCCTGGCGAACGCGGTGATCACGTTGTTTGCGTTCGCGTTCAACCTGGATTTGCTGAACGGCAACGGCAGTCCCGGCTCGGGCGCGCTCGCCCCGATATCGGCCGCGATCCACAACCTGTACAGCAGCACGTTCGGCGCGCCGTGGCTGATCGCGGCGGTCGTGCTCGCGGGGTGCTGGGCGATGTGGAAGGCACTCGTGCAGCGCCGCTACACCGAGACCGCCGGGGCGCTCGCCGTCTCGCTTCTCTATTGCGTGCTGGCGATCGGGATCGTCACCCAGCCCGAACGCACGATCGGGCCGGCGAGCCAGCTCTCAAACCAGCTCTCCACCGCGCTGCTGTCGCTCACCAACGAGGGGAGCATCGGCAGTGAACAGCAGGCCAAGAGCGCCGCCAGCAACCAGCTCTTCGAACTGCTCGTCCTGGATCCGTGGACGGTCCTTGAGTTCGGCGGGATCGAGCACTGCACCGCCACCTCCGCCGGGAAGACCCGCTCGGTCGCGGTTCGTCCCCTGAGCGCGGACCCCACACAGGAAACGCAGCTCGCCGCGCAGCTTGACAACGGCACGGAAGTACACGCCGAAGGCAAGACCTGCATCAACGACCGCAACAAGTACGCCGCGCATTTCCTGGCGTACCCCTTTCAGTCCTCGGACAGAAACTCAGAGCACGAAGCGCTCGAACACGGCGACGACGAAGACCTCCCCGAATCAGACTCCGCCGGGAAGGACGGCAGCTACCCGCTCGGCGCGGCGGATGAGCCCGCCGCTGAAGCTATGGGCAAGGGCGGCCAGTACCAGCGGCTGCTGCTCGCGATCGTCATCCTCGCCGGCGAGATCGGCGCGTTCCTGCTGCTCGGCGCGCTGGCGCTCGGGGTGATCCTCGCGCAGATCCTGCTGCTGATGCTGCTCGCGTTCGCGCCGGTCGCGCTGGTTATCGCCGTCTTCCCCGGGCGCGGACACGACTTCTTCCGCGCGTGGATCGGAAAGCTCGCCGGGTTCCTCGCACGCAAGGTCGTCTACTCCCTGATCCTCGCGGTGATCCTCGCCGTCTGCCAGGCCTTGGACGACGCCACGAGCAATCTCGGGTGGCTGCTGGCGTTCGTGCTGCAGGCCGCGTTCCTGTGGGCCGTCTTCCTGCAGCGCAACAAGCTCGCCGGTGACCTTCTCGCTGCCACCGCCGGCCCGCAGGCGGGCCGGGATGGGGCCAGCCGCCTGCAGACCCTGTACTACGCCACCCGCCTTTCGCGGATGGCCGGTCTGCACCGGCAAAGCCCGCCCGTGACGGCACCCGTGCGGGGGCGCGCCCCAGACACAGGCGCGCCCCCGCCTCCGCCAAGCCCGACGTCCGATCGGACACCCGATCCGGCGCCCGATCCAAGCCCACCCGAGACCCCGGAGGAATCCGCATGAGCTGGCGCATCGAACAAGCAGACGCACTCACCCTCATGCGCGAACTACCGGACAGATGGGCGCAGACGTGCGTGACGAGCCCCCTACTGGGGTCTGCGCGACTACGGTCTGCCGCCCGCGACGTGGGGTGGTACCCGCGGCTGCCGGCACGCGTGGGGTGAGATGCAGCGTGGCCGGCGCGCTGATTTGCTGCCCGCAGCCAGCACCCGTTCGCACGGGCGGCTCGGGACCGACACCCGGCAGGGACGCGCCGGTCTTCACGGCGGACGGTTCTGTGAGCGCTGTGATGCGTGGCAGGGGTGCTTGGGTCTTGAGCCGACGCCGGAGCTCTACCTCGAGCACCTGCTTGCCGTCCTCGGCGAGGTTCACCGCGTGTTGCGCGACGACGGGACGCTCTGGCTGGTGCTCGGAGACAGCTTCCTGCGGGCGAACGCGGCGTGCGGTCCGGCAGGACGCTCGTGGGCGCTGAAGCCGAAGGATCTCATCGGTATCCCTTGGCGTGTCGCGTTCGCGCTTCAAAAGCAGGGGTGGTGGCTGCGCTCAGACGTCGTGTGGGCCAAGCCCAACCCGATGCCCGAGAACGTACGCGACCGCCCCACCCGCGCGCACGAGTACCTGTTCCTGCTCACCAAGGCGCCCAGGTACTTCTACGACGCCCAAGCGGTCCGTGAAGCCGATACAGGGCGCTGCTCGGGTAACGGGTACGCGCGGGCGGGCCGGTTGACCTACCGCGATCGCCGCGGAGAGCGCGGCCAGCACGAGCAGTGGCGCGGCGGCCAAGGACGGCAGCGGCGCTCCTGGTGGAAGGTCACCGCCCGGGGATATCCCGGCGCGCAGGCGGTCTTCCCCGAGAAGCTGATCGAGCCGTGCATCCTGGCCGGCAGCGCACCAACCGCGTGCGGCGTCTGCGGAGCACCCTTCAAGCGCCAGCCCGCGGCCGGCAAAGACACCGGGCAGTGGCGGCCGAGCTGCGTCCACAACGACGACAGCGGGCGCTGCCTGATCCTCGACCCCTTCTGCGGGTCCGCGACTACCGGCGCCGTAGCCGAGCGCCTGGGCCGTGACTTCCTCGGGGTGGAGCTCAACCCGGCGACCGCGAGCCTCGCTCGCAGGCGGCTGAGCACCGTGCGGGAGAGCGCGCGGTGAGCACCGGCGCCTGGATTCGCATGCAGCGCGACCGGCCGATCGCCGAGTCAGAGCGCCGCGCAGCGATGGCCACCGTCACGGTGCTGCTCATCGCGGCGGCGCTCCTGCTCGCTCTCACCCGGCCCGGCAGTCAGCCACGGCGAAGCGCTGAGCGCCAATCTCCGAGCCTCGTTCGGGGCACACCGGCTGTACACGCGCAAGCACCCCAGACCAGCACGGCGCCTCTCACACCCGCGGTCGCTCGGACGGCCAGGCTGTTCCTCGCCGGCTACCTCCCCTACCTCTACGGACACGCCCCGGCGAGCCAGGTCAAGGGCGCCACAGCCGCGCTCGTTCGCTCGCTGCAAGCCGACCCGCCGCGCGTGTCGTCCGTCATGCGAACGCGCCAGGCGCATGTCCTCGCTCTGCACACCGCGCCAGCGCCGTCGGGGCTGGTCGGGGTGAGCGCACTGGTCAACGATGGCGGCCTCGTCGACTACCCGATCGGGCTGCTCCTCGCATCCCGAGGTGGCCGGCTGCTCGTCAGCGGACTGGACGGCGAGTGATGGGCGAGCAACGATCCGGCCAGCGAAGCAGGGTGCTGTGGGTATGGCTGTTGAGCGGCGTCGGAGTCACCGGGATCGCGTTCCTCGCGATCTTCGGTGTGGCCGTGGCTGTCCTTGGAGCGAGCTTCACCGGCTGTGAGCCAAGCAGCGAACCAGCCCTCGCGTCGAGCGGCCCCGCGCCCTCAGCCTACGCGCTGGGGAGCATCCCGCCGGAACGTCTGCGGCTCTACGAGCAGGCCGGTACGCGGTTTGACATCGACTGGAGCTTCCTCGCGTCGATCGGTGCGCAGGAGTGCGGCAACGGCGACTGCGCCGCGACCAACTCCTCCGGGTGCGCAGGCCCGATGCAGATCGCCTACGTCCGCGGCAGCCCGTGCAGTCCCGGCAGCGGACCGACGCTGTGGGAACGCTTCGCCGTCAGCGCCCATCCTGGACAGGCGCCGTCGATCGACGATCCGGCGGACGCGATCTATACCGCCGCGCGAATCCTGCGGGAAGACATGGGCGCCCCGCCGACCGGCGGCTCCTACGGCGAATACCGCCAGGCCGCGTGCCGCTACTACGGTGCGTGCGCCGACACCTCGGTGAGCTACGCCGACGAGGTGATGGCCCGCGCTGTGCAGTACGGGTTCACCGGCGCCGGCTCCCCCGCCGCGAGCAGCCCGCCGCTCGCGCAGCCCGTCAGCAGCGGCGGGTGCAGCGTGAGCACGCTCGCACCCGAAGCGGCCGGCAGCTCGCAGATCGTGCGGGTCGCCGAAGGCCAGATCGGCCAGGGAGAACACCCCGAAGGCTCCAATTGCACGATCTACGGCCCGTGCGAGGAGTGGTGCTCGCTGTTCGCCGCCTGGGTGTGGCAGCACGCGGGCGTGGCGCTCCCCGGCTCCACCGCGCTGTACGGGTACTCCGGGTCGCTGTACACGTGGGCGCGGGAACACGGCGGCAAGACGCTCCCGCCAACGGCGAGGCCCGCGCCGGGGGACGCGGTCTTCTACGGCGCCGGCCCGAGCGAAAGCGCGCACGTCGGGATCGTCGCCCAAGTCCTTCCCGATGGGGAGATCGTCACGGTCGACGGCAACTACGACGGGCGCGTGACGCGTGTCGGGCCGTTCCTGCCAGCCGACGCGACCAGCGCCGGTGAGGCCGCCCCGATCTACGGCTACGCGCAGCCATCTGCACCGGCCGGGAGAGGGGCGTGAGGATCGTGTTCTGCTGGTTCCTTCTGTGGTTCCGTGACCGGTTCCCTCTGCGGTTCCTGGTCCCATGCTGCTCAGCAGCGGTCTTTGCCTGCACACGCGCCTCTTTCCGCGCTTTGCCGCCGTTCGAGATCTCTACACGGGCCGGTAGCTGCTGATGTCCTCCCGCTCGCCTCAGGATGCAAGGCCGCTGGCGCTCCTCGTGTGCGTGCTCGTGCTGCTCGCCATCGTGGGTGACTCGCAGGCGCTCGCTCGGCCTGCGCAGGTCGCTGCCGGGGTCGCCCCGCTCGCTCTCGGTGGCCTGGTGCTCCTCCTGCTGGGGCTGTCCGCGTGTCGTGTCGTCGCTAGTCGTCGTTCGCTTGCCTCCCGAACGCGGCTCGTGGTGCTCGCCCCGGATTCGTTCGACCCGTCGCTTGATGCCGTGTTGCGGTGCGCCGCTCAGCTGTCTCGCGTGCGGCGTCTGGTCGGGGGATGGCTTGACCCGCGGGCGCGGGCGGTGCGGGTGCTGCTCGACTGCGACGGGGAGGGCCGGATGCGCTACTCGCTCAGCGTCCCGGAGCGGGCGCTGCCGGCGGTGCGCTCGGCGCTGGGGGTCTATGACCGGGTGCAGGCGCACGTCATCGAGCCCGACGCCGAGCCCCTCGAGAGCAAGGAGGCCGAGGAGGACAAGGAGGATGAGACGGGGAGGAAGGTGAGGGTGGTGCGCGCGGAGCTGCGATTGGCGCGGTCGAGCAGCGAGCCGCTAGCGGTTCTTCCTCTGAGCCCCGATCCGCTTCAGGGGTTCGCACGGGTTCTCGCCGAGCTGGATCGGAAGCACGGTGAGCAGGCAGAGATCGCGGTCGATCTTCTCCCTACGACCCCGGGGACCCGTAGACGTCTTCGTCGGCGGCTGCTTCGGGAGGCACGCCGCCGTGGCGGTGAGCAGGCGAGCGGGGGTGGGGATGGCGGGCTGCTCGGCGCGCTCGGTGGCGGACGCTCTGCAGGGCGAGCGCGCCCGGCGGAGATGGTCGAGCAGAGAGCGGCGCGGGAGGAGATCGGCGCGAAGCTGTTGCAGGCCGATCCGCTGTTTCGGATGCAGATCCTGATCCGTTGCTCAAGCCCGGAGAAGGGCAGGGCCGTCTCTCACCTGCAGGGTCTGCTCGGCTGCTTCGACGCTTTCGCGGCAGCCAACTCTCTGCGGGTGGTCGGCGTCCGCCTCCTGGGGTTGGCGTTCGCGGGATCGGATCTTCCCGGGCGGCGCGGCTGGTTTGACCGGCGGATGAGGACCGGCCTGTTCGCACCCGCACGCAAGGACTACGTGAGCGCACGGGAGATGGCCGGGCTGCTCAAGCCCCCGACCGTTCATTGCGCCGCCCCGGACGTACTGCGCCTCGGCCCGGCGGTGTACCCCGCGCCGAAGATCCTCCCGACATTCACCGGGCAGCGTGACCTCGTGCCTCTCGGCCGGGTCGAGGGGGAGAGCGGCGAGCGGCGGGTCGGCCTTCGCGTGGAGGACTCCTTCTTCACGTACACGGCCGGGCGGAGCAGGTGGGGGAAGACAGAGCTGGCGCTAACGCAGTTCCTGCACCTTGTCCGCTCAGGGCACGGCGGCTTGTTCTTGGACCCTCACCAGGACGCGATCCAGAGGATCAAGAGCTGTCTGACCGAGCCGGAGTTCGCCGAGCGGGTGATCGAGCTGGACCTGGTCGGGCCGCGCTCCCGGGAAGGGCAGCCCGGATGGAACCTGTTTGCCGCCCACGGTCTTGACGCGGAGGCGGCCGAGCGGCGGGTGGAGGCGATCGTGGACTCGTTCGCCTCGGCTTTGCAGTGGACCGAGCGCAACAACCGTGCGCTGACCTTGACGACCCAGGCGACTGCGGCGCTGATCGAGCTCGCCGCCGTCTTGCCCGAGGATCTGCCGCCGACGATCTTCCAGGTCCCGAGCATCCTCGGGAACCCGGAGTGGCTCGCGGCGGCGCTGCCGCACCTCTCTCCGGCGCGCCGCCAGTTCTTCACGGAGCGGTTTCCCCGTCTCTCAGAAGAGGCGATTACGCCCGTGACGAACCTGATCGACCGGTTGCGGTCCTCCACGCAGCTCGCGGCGCTGCTTGGCGCACAGACCTCCACGTACGACATCGCCCGCGCGATGGACGAGCAGAAGATCGTCCTCGCCTGTCCCGGCGCCGGGGGAGCGAAGGACAGGCTCGTCGCCAACCTCCTGGTCTATGACCTGCTGCACGGCGCGAAGGGCCGTGCGCACATGCCTCCCGAGGACCGCAAGCCGTTCTACGTCTTCCTCGATGAGGTGCAGACCTACGACGGTGCGGCCGGAGGGAACCTCGCGGCGCTGCTGGAGCAGACGGCGAAGTACGGCATCAGGGGGTTCCTGCTCAACCAGAACCCGGAGCGGCTGACGCGCGAGACGCTGAACGCGCTGACGACCAACCGCTCGCATCTCATCACGACAGCGCTGAACGCGCATGCCGCCGGCCTGATCGCAAGGGAGTGGGCAGGCGACCCGCCGGCGAGCGCGATCACGGGCTTGCCGCGCTTTACGTTCCTCGCACAGGCCACAAGTCACGGCAAGCTCACCCGGCCGTTCCTGTTCGAGAACCTCGCGGTCACCGACCTGTTCTCAGACGCATACAAGCCCGAGAAGGTGGGCGGCATCCAGCCGCTAATCGACGAGGCCTCCGGGGCGCAAAGACGCCGCAGAGACGATCCGTGAGCTGGACACCCTCGACGAGCGCATCTATGAGCACCTGAAGCCCCAAACCGAAAAGGAATCCAGCGGCACGAGCAAGGCCACGCAGGGTCCGGTGCGCTCTGAGGTCCCACAGCTACCAGCGCAGCCGGAGTTCAAGACATGACACCCGCGAACTCCACACAAGCGCAGGTCTTCTCGCCCGTCGCTGTCGAGATCCTGGAGAGCCTGTATCAGCACCGGCTGCTCACGGGCAGCCAGATCAACCAGCTGCACACCCCTAACCGCACGCTGCGCTGGACCCGGCGGATCCTCACACCGCTGCACGAGCACGAGCTGATCGCCCGTGCGGGCGGACCGCACAACTACGCGCTCTGGTACCTCACCGATCACGGCGCGGACACGATCGAAGCCATCTCGACCCGGGCCGAGCGACGCCGGCGCCTCACCTCCCCGCAGCAGGCCGCAGGCCCGCTGCGCGCCCACACCCTCGCCGTGAACGACGTCGGGATCGCGTTCGTCCGCGCGGCACGCCAGCGCGAGGACGAGTGCGGCCCGCTGTCCTGGCGGCACGAGATCGCGCACCCGATCTCACCCGCCCGTCCGAGGCGTCCCGGCGAGCTGCTAGTCGCCGATGCGCTGCTCACCTACATCCAGGCGGACGGGGAGCAGTCGATCGTGCTGCACCAACGCTTCATCGAGCTCGACCGTGGAACCCTGCCCGCGGAGCAGCTCGCCGCGAAGTTCACCCGCTACGCCCGCCTGCGCGAGTACCGGCCGGCCACCAAACAGGGCGGGGCACCAGCCAGGCCGTTGTGGACTGCCTACTACCGCAGCTTCCCGAGCTTGCTCGTCGTGCTCGCAGACCAGACCCACGCCGGCGCCCGCAGACGGATCCAGCGGACGATCGCACTGCACAACACGGACCCCGAACGCGAACGCCACGGGAGCGTCCCCACCCTGTTCGTGACCCTCGCAGACCTGGCCGCCCACGGCCCGTTCGCGCCCATCTTCATCAGCCTGCAGAACCCCGGCCGGTACGTCGACTGGCTCGCAGAACCACAACAAGAGAGGTAGACCATGCCCGAACGCAGGACATCCTCCAACCGTCGCCCGCGTCGCTGGCGGATCGAGCACGCCGACTGCCTGCAAGCGCTGCCCAAGCTCGCACCGGAGAGCGTGGATGTGATCATCACCGACCCGCCCTACGGGATCGGCATCGGCGGGATGGCATGGGACGGGCCCGCGATCCGTGCCGCCGCCCGCGCAGACGTCAAGCTCCGCGAGAAGCTCGGGACCGCCGGGCGGGACCGTGGCGGGTCGGCGTACGGGAGCGCGAGCTCCTACGCCGGCTCCTACGACAGCTCTCACGCCGGGCTGCTCGCCTTCCAGACGTTCAGCGCCAAGTGGGCAGCCGAGTGCCTGCGCGTATTGAAGCCCGGCGGGCACATGGCCGTCTTCGGCGGACCGCGCACATTCCACCGTCTCGCGTGCGGTGTGGAAGAGGCGGGGTTCGAGCTGCGCGACGTGCTGATGTGGCTGTTCGGGCAAGGGTTCCCGAAGTCTCTGAACCTCACCGGCGCCGCGAAGGGGTGGGGCACCGCGCTGAAGCCCGCGTACGAGCCGATCCTGCTCGCCAGAAAGCCACTGCAGGGCACGACCGCCCAGAACCATGCGCGGCACCGCACCGGTCCCCTGCACATAGACGCTTGCCGCATCGGACCCTCCACCCGCAGGTGTCCTGCGGAAGGCCGAACCCATCCTCCGGCACGGGCTGCGAGCCGGCTGGGACGCTGGCCGGCGAACCTCGCGCTCATCCACGCCACCTCCTGCACGAGCAAGCGGTGCGACCGGGACTGCCCCGCGGGACTGCTCGGCGAGCGCCAACGGTTCTTCTACGCGGCGAAGGCCTCGCGCGCAGAACGCGAGGCGGGCTGTGAGCAGCTTGCACGCCAGACCGTCCAGACGTTCCAGATCGGCCGGGAGAACAACGAGCGGGCAAGAGAGAACCCGGTTGCGAACATCCACCCGACCGTCAAGCCGATCGAGCTGATGCGCTGGCTCGTGCGGCTGCTCACCCCGACCGGCGGGCTCGTGCTCGACCCGTTCGCCGGCAGCGGCAGCACCGGCGCCGCCGCCATCCTGGAGGGCGCCCGCTTCCACGGGATCGAGCGCGAAGCAGGCTACGTGCCGATCGCCCGGGCACGGATCGCACACTACAGCTGCGCCGGCGACGGCCGGCGAAAGGCGCGGGCGTGAGGCTCGACCCGGCCGACATCGAGGCGATCGCAACGCGCGTCGCCGAGCTGACCGCCGGCCAGCGGGCCGAGCCCGCGGTGCGCTACCTCGACGCGGCACAGCTCGCGCGGATCCTCGGCGTGGAGCCCGACTGGGTCTACGCACACGCCGGCCAGCTCGGCGCGATCCGCCTCGGAGGACCGAAGGGCCGGCTGCGCTTCGACGTCAAGCAGGCCACACGCGCGCTTGCCGCGCCCCCCGCCGGCGCCCCTGCGGGAAGGCCGGCGGACAGGCGATCATGCGGGCGGGCACGACAGCGGTCGCGCCCCGCCGCGCGAGTTGATCTCCTGCCGTACGAGAGCTAATGTCGCTGGGACCCTCACAAATGGCC
Source organism: uncultured Solirubrobacteraceae bacterium (assembly GCA_963756205.1). Lineage (GTDB taxonomy): Bacteria > Actinomycetota > Thermoleophilia > Solirubrobacterales > Solirubrobacteraceae > Palsa-744. The sequence goes on along the minus strand of CAVWMU010000001.1, from coordinate 346,895 downwards.
GGGCGGCGCGCGAACGCCCCCGGCCCGACACCGGGAGGTTAGATCCCGATGCACATCAAGCGTATCCCCGAGCCAGGGCGGGCGGGCTGATGGGCCGCACCGCGACCGGCACGGTCCTCCCCCGCAGCCTCGGCGACGGCACCCGCGCCTTCAGGCTGCGCTTCCGCGTGAATGGTGAGCGCCACGAGGTCTCGCTGCACGAGCGGCCCGGCTGCGGCTGCGGCTGCGGCGGCGGCTGGGATGAGCGAGCCGCCCGCACCGAGCTCGGCAACATCCAGGCCCGCGTACGCGCCGGGGTCTGGCGCCCACCGCAGCCCCCACCACCGGAACCGGCACCTGAGCAGACACCAACGTTCCATGAGTACGCCTCAACCTGGTTGCAGGGCAAGATCGACGGGACGATCGGCGAGAAGCCCCTCGCGCCCAACACCGAGGCCTGCTACCGCTGGCTCCTGCGCTGCCACCTGCTGCCCTTCTTCGCCACCCACCGGCTGGATGAGATCGACGCGCGGCTGTGCCTCGCGTTCAAGGCGCAGAAGGTACGCGAGGCTTCAGAGCTACGCCAGGCGCTCGCCGCCGGAGCCGACCTACGCGACCGGCGGGGACGCCGGCAGGTGCCACTCTCGGCCAGCTCGATCCGCAAGGCGATCAGCCTGCTCGCCGCGATCCTCGACGAGGCACTCGCAGACGAGCTGATCGCGCAGAACCCCGCGCGCGGCAAGCGCCTGCGCCTGCGCGTACCCAAGCCCAGCCGCACGTTCCTCGAGCTCGACGAGCTCGCCGCGCTGATCGACGCCGCCGCCACCCAGGACGCCCTGCCCGCCATCGCGCCGGCAGAGATGAGCGGCGAGGGCACCCGCGCCCGTGTTGCACGCCGCCTGGCCGCGGGGCATCGTGTCCGCGACATCGCCGTCGAGCTGGGGCTCTCAAAGGCGACGATCGGCTTCCACGCCGGACGCCTCAATGCTACCCACGGGGGCGTGTACGCCGGAAGGCGCGCAGTGATCGAGATCCTCGCCAGAAGCGGCGTCCGCGCGAGCGAGCTATGCGACCTGCGAGTCCGCGATGTGAGACTGCACGATCCAGATGGGTCGCGCTTCCAGATCCGCGACGCAAAGACCGACGCCGGCGTCCGCGAGGTGCAGATGACCCCCGACCTCGTCGAGGCGTTCGTCGAGCACCTCGACCGCCTACACCGTGCCGGCCAGCCGACTGGGCCCGACGACTACGCCGTGCCCAACCAGCGGGGCGGGAGGATGAACCGCCAGCGCGTCGCCGAGATCGTCGGCGAGGCAGCCGCCCTCGCTACGCGACGCAATGTCGATCGCGGCCTGCCGCCGCTACCGCACGTCACGCCCCACAGCCTGCGGCGCACCTACATCTCGATCGCGCTGCTCGCCAACAACTTCGACGTCAAGTGGGTCATGAGCCAGGTCGGCCACGCCGACAGCAAAATGACCCTCGACGTGTACGCGCAGCTCGAGCAGCGCGTGCAGCGTGATCACGGCCGGAGTTTCGATCGCCTGGTCTCCCGAGCGCGGGCACCGCTCGCGGCAGCACCGACGCAGCCGAACACAGCGGCAGCGCTGAGCCCCCGTGAGCCAGGCTGCGTTGATCGCTCACAGTCTGCGGACTATGCCTCTGCCGGGACTGCGCCAGCCAGTCGCCGGAGGCCATGATGGCGCGGGCCAAGGATAGTGTCGGGCCTCTCAACTACCATTGGGCCGTGCCATCAGTCCCGGCGAGAGCGATCGGCGATGAACCGACTCTCGCCTACCGGGCTGACCGGGGTGAGGCCTGGCTCGGCGACGCGATCGAGGCGCTCGATGCCCGAGTCGAGGACGAGTCAGTGGACCTGATCATCACGTCGCCGCCGTTCGCGCTGCAGCGCCCCAAGGAGTACGGGAATGAGGCGCAGGAGAGTTATAAGGATTGGTTCCTGCCCTTTGCCGATGAATTCTGGCGCGTGCTGAAGCCCACCGGTAGCCTGGTGCTCGATCTCGGCGGCGCGTGGGAAGCCGGACAGCCCGTGAAGAGCATCTATGCGTTCGAGCTGCTCGTGAGCCTATGCCGGCGCCCGAATCGCCCGTTCGTGCTCGCCCAAGACTTCTACTGGTACAACCCCGCACGGCTTCCGAGCCCTGCGCAATGGGTCACGGTCGACCGCGTCCGCGTCAAGGACTCCGTCAACAACATCTGGTGGCTCGCGAAGGGCCCCAACCCGAAGGCAGACAACCGGCGCGTGTTGCGGGAGTACACCGACGCGATGAAGCGTCTCATCGACAGCGGCACCTACAACCGTGGACGTCGACCCTCCGGTCACGTCATCCGCGAGGGCTTTACCGAGGATCGAGGTGGCGCGATCCCACCGAACCTCTTGGCGGTCTCGAATACCGGCAATGACCACGAGTACCTCGATGCTTGCCGCGAGCGCGAGCTGCGCGCACACCCCGCACGCTTCCCAGCAGAGGTCCCCGACTTCTTCATCAACCTGCTCACCGAACCAGACGATCTCGTCGTCGATCCCTTCGCCGGCAGCAACGTCACTGGTGCAGTCGCGGAGTCGCTCGGCCGAAGATGGCTAAGCATCGACATCGACGAGGAGTACCTACACGGCTCGATGGCCCGCTTCGAGCATCTGCAGCTCCAGCTTGTCGACTCGCCTGGAAGCTGAAGATGGCTCCTAGACAACAGCCCGCGCTGAAGGACATCAGCTCGCCAAGCGAGAACGACAGCTTGGGTGGACGAGTCGCGCTTCGATATGTCGCGCGCGCCGGCCTGCTCCCCGAGCTAAGCCGCCAAACCTACGACAGCTTCCCCAAGGCGCTTCGCGAGGCCGTCCTGAACTCGCTCGACGCCGAAGCAACACGCGTCGATATCGACTTCTCGCGCGTCGAGAACCACCGTGAGCTAAGCGTCATCGATGACGGCGCAGGAATGAGCATGCGCGACTTCTGCGAGCAGTTCATGAGCCTCGGCGGATCACAGAAGTTCGGCGACTCCACCCGGTTCGGACGCATCGGGATCGGTTCTCTTGCGCTGCTGCGCTACGGCGGATCGGCGGTAGTCGAAACCAAGCGCGCCGGAACAAGCACCGGCACACGCGCGCGTATCGAGCATCCCTGGAGCTTTCAGCGCGAGCAGCGCAGCGCACGGCTAGGCGAGCTAACCGCCGGCTTCGCCGAAGAGTTCCCACATGACGGCCCCGCCGAGGACCACTTCACTCGCGTGCGCCTCGAGAACATCAACCCCGACGTATGGGCGCTCGGGCAGGACCCAACCGGGTTCTATCGACTCCTGGACACGCTCCGGCGCATCCTTCCGCTTCCGTGGCAAGACAGCCGCCTCACCGAAGCCCTGCAGCGCGTCTCACCGGAGGCTCGTTGCGGCTCTTAAGGACCATGTCGATGAGTGGTCCGCGCCGATCTACGTCCACAGCGCGCACGAGCGCGACATCGATCTGCGCCGACGCTCTTACGGGGAAGATCAGGCGAACGTGGAGGAGTGGAGCGGACCGCCCGTACCCATCCTGAAGAAGATCCGCGTACCCGGCGAGGGCCGCAGACGAGAGATCCTTCTCGCAGGGTTCCTTCTCAACCAGAAGCGTGCGAACCACAGCTGGTCTGGGCTAACCGCAAGGGTTCAGAACGTCGCGGTCGAGCAGCACACGTTTTTTGACGTCACGTCAGATCCTGGGTTTCGCAAGTACATCACCGGCGAGGTGTGGCTTCTCGGCGAGCTAGACCGGGAGCGGCTGATCAACATCGACCGCTCCTCGTTCAACCGCGAATGCGTCGACTACCAGGCCACACAGCGCTTCATGAGCCGGGCGATCGTCGAGTTCAAGTCCTCCTCCGTTCAACGCCCCCAGCGCCAGAAGGTGTCCGTGCGCCGCGCCCTGGAGGAGCACATCCGGACGGTGCGCGCGATCGAAAAGGTCGCCCAGCGAGCCTCAGAGATCCTCGCTGAGGTAGGCCAGCGGGATCTCCCAAGCTCGGAGCCGGGCCGCTGGTCGGTACGCAAACGCCGCAGCATCCTCGACTCGCTCAACGAGATTGAGGCCGACATCGTTATCGACGAGACGCGTGCGCGCGGTGACCTCGGCTACACGCTTGACGTCAGCGATGACGGCCGCCGCGTGCGCACGGTGATCGGCACCGGGATCGCGGAGCCACGTGTTCAGGTCGGAAGCACCGAATACCGCGTGACCTACGCCCTCGCTCGTGAGGACGACCCCCCCGTATTGATCCGAAACCGCCCCCGTGAGATTGTCTTCAACGCGTCCCATCCAGCTCACGTCAACGGTGAGCGCCATCTCAAGTACCAGCTCTCGCTCGCGCTCGAGCTCGCCTACCTCCTCGACCACAGCGACGCCGCCGCGGTCTATGAGCGCGTGGTGTCCTTCATGGAAGTGCTCTAGCTCCGACTCGGGCCGCCGGCGACCCGAGTCAGGTAGGCGGCGTGCTTGACCGGAGGTCCCTCGGTGGATACACTTGCTTCTACAACTGAATCTGGAGGCCCCCTCCGACGCGGCGAAAAGCGCTGCATGAAGTAGGTGGACCAAAGAACACCTGCCCTTCCTGGGCGGACCTCCCCAAATGCATCGGAGGCCCGCTATGTCCGGGAAGCACATCGTTCCACAGCAATACCGCTCCGAACAGCAGCTCGTGTCGGCGGCTCAAGACGGCGATCACAGAGCGATCGAGCGCCTCGTCATCAGCCATCCGCCGATCCGCTCGATCATCGCGACGCTCAAACGCCGCATAGACCCCGCCGGCCGTGCATCGGACGATCTTGAGGGCGCAGCTCGCCTTTCCATCCTCGAAGCGCTGCGCGGCTTCAAGCCCGCTCGCGGCGCGCGCTTTTCGACCTACGCCTACTACTACATCCGCGGCGCTATGCTCAAGACGCTCTACCCACCCTCCGAGCGCTACCGTCGCGACGGCAAGGTGGAGCGCATCAGGCTCGTTGCGCTGGAGCAGCCGAGCGACCCCGGGTCCGAGCACCGCGCCGGACCCGAGGAGCAGCTGCTGAACAACGATCCTCAGTATGGCCTCGATCCTGGCTATGTCGGGATCGAGGACGCATCGCGAGATGCGGCGGTGCGCGAGTTCGTCGACGCGCTGCCGCGCAATCAGCGCACGATCACTCGCGCCGCGTTCTGGAACGGACAAACGCACGGCGAGATCGCAGCCGAGCGCGGAACCAGCCGCCCGGCCGTCACGCGTACGCTCCAGCGCGTGTTAGCCCGTGCCAGCAACGATCTCGCTGCGCTCGAGCTCGAGCTCGCTGCGTGACGGTTACCGCACGAGCGTAAAGTGCCCACAACCCAAACATCACCAATTCACGACCAGGCGGCCGCAAGGGCTGCCGGAAGGGCAGTGACATGAGCACCACCGACATCAGCATCAGCGACGATCTCGTCGCGCAGCGCGCTTACAGCCAGCGCCAAGCCGAACAGGGGTTTGACTTTGGCCTCACGGTTGCTGACGCCTTCGTGCGCGGAATCCGAGACATCGGTTACAAGGACACAGGAACCGCCCTCGACGAGCATCTCGATAACTCGGTCCAAGCCGAGGCGACAAAGATCCTCGTGACTTTTGGGTTCGAGGGGAAGTCAAGCGCCAAGCCTACCGCGATCGCCGTCGCTGACAACGGGCACGGAATGGACCCAGAGATGGTCCGTCTCGCTGCGATCTGGGGCGGCACGCACCGTGAGAACGACCGCCACGGCTTTGGTCGTTACGGCTACGGCCTGCCTAGCTCGTGTGTAAGCCAGGGCAAGCGGTTCACGATCTATTCGCTCGTGGAAGGCGGCACCCTGCATGCGGTGACACTCGATCTCGAGGACATTAGCGCCGGAAAGCTCAATGGGGAAAATGGGCGGATAGTCGTACCTGAGGCCCAGCCTGCCAACATGCCGGATTGGCTGGTCCCCGAGATCGCGGCGCGCTTTGGGTCGGAGGGCTTCACCCACGGGACGGTGGTTCTCATCGAGAAGCTCGATCGTCTTACGTGGAGCACTAAGTCCGCCCTGGAGCGGCATCTGCTGCAGGGCATTGGCATCACGTATCGAAACTATCTGCGAAACGTGGCGATCTGGGTCGCGGACAAGCGCGTCGAACCACTTGATCCCCTGTTCACTACGCCCGGCTACCGGTTCTTCGATCTCGACTCCGATCGTGCAGACGCTCTCGATGAACATTCATTCGAGGTGAAGGACGCCGAGACCCGCGAGTCCCTCGGGACCGTAAAAGTGCGCTACTCATCGATGCCGCCGACCTTTGCGCGGGTTGATAAGAAGGTCGAGCGCGGTAAGAACAACGCCCGCTTCCCGATCATGGCCGACTACAACGGGATCGTCGTGATGCGCGAGGGTCGGCAGATCGACGTCGTTCCTCGGGGCGGCTGGTTGGCGGTGAACAACGACGATCGGTACTGGGGCTGCGAGGTAGACATCCCCGCCACGCTAGACGAGGAGATGGCGATCACTACCACCAAGCAGCGCGTGATCCTCTCTGAGCGCATGTGGACGCTGCTCAAGGAGCAGGGCGTCCAGGCCAATATTGCCGCGCTACGGAGGCGCTACGACGAAGAAAAGGCCAAGGCTCGTACACAGCGCGAGGCAGAGAGCAAGGCGCAGAAGGCTTCCGAGCAGGCGATGGCCGCGGCGGACAAATTCAAGGCCGAGAAGACCCCAGACACGCCGGAGCGCCGCCGCAAGAGCAAGGAAGCATTCGACCGCGAGGCGGAACGCCGGGCGAAGGAGTCAGGAGTTGCGCGCGAGCAGGTCGAAGCGCAGGCTCGAGGTCGAGACCAAGGAGAACCTGTATCGGGTCCAAACCGAGTCGCACCGGGGTGGCCCGTTTTTTCGCATCGAGCAGGTTGGACCGCAACAGGTGCTTTACCTAAACGCAGCGCATCGCTTCTACAAGGATGTCTACGCCGGACCTGAATCCACGCCACGAATGCGGTCGGCTCTCGAGGTGGTCCTCTTTTCTATCGGGACCGCCGAGATCGACGCCGAAGGAGATCGCTTGATGTTCTATGAAACCGAGCGTGCGCTCTGGTCAACGCGTCTGAACGTGGCGCTTGCCCAGCTCGAGAACATCGACGCCCCGCAAGAAGAGCGCCCCGCCGACGACGAGCAAGAGGCCGACGTCGCGGAGTCCGTCGAGGCGTAAGCACAGCGACCCTAAGTGAGCGCCAGAAGGCCACGGCGTTCGCCAGTCTCGGCCGTCCCGCGAGCAGACACAACTCAGGAAGGGTTACCGGCGGCACCGGCCGTCACCATAAGGCGGTATCTGACATCGGAGATCCCCTCCAAGCGGCGGGAAGCGCTGCAGGAACAGGCGGATCGTTTGGTCAACCTGCCCAGCACGGGCGGATCTCCACAACAACCCAGGGGGTTCACCCATGCAAAGCCAGACCATCCACACCCTCCCCACGATCGGCGACAAGACGGCCGATAGCGCGCCAGGCATCGAGAGCCGCAACGGACACGTGCCCCAGACGGCCCGCGCCCGCATTCTCGACGATGTATTGCTCCTCGAACATTTCACCGAGGGAGACGTTGCGGTCGTGCGTCTCGCCGGCGACGCTGAGGATATCGACGCGGCCGTCCATACGTGTCTGCAGGTCGGTGCCCGAGCGATCGGCCTCGCGGAGGCGAATCTCGACGCTGCGGTAGTCGAGCGTAGCTTCGAGACCATGGTGGGGCGCCTCGGCCAGCAGCTCGCGGACACCGCGACGTCGGTTCACGACACGACGCACGCCTTGCTCGACGCCGAGGACGGCGCGTTGGCGACGGCTCTGACGACGTGGCGCACCGAAGTCGAGAGCACGCTGGGCGAGGCGTTTGACGAGGACTCCAAGACGAGCGTGATCGGAAAGCTCGACCGGGTTCTCGAACAGGCCCGTGACGCGCAGGTGGATGCTGTACGCCGCCTGATCGACCCACACGATGAGGACGGCCCGCTTGCTCGTCAGCGACGCGAGATCCTCAAGGCGGTCAAGGAAGAGTCTGTGGCGATCAAGACGGCCGTCGCCGACGTCTCGGAGAAGATCGCTGTTCGCCGCGCCGAGGCGGAGCTGCTGGAGCGAAGCGCCATCAAGGGGATCGCCTTTGAGGACCTCGTGCACGCACAGGTCGCGGCGATCGTGGAGCCGCTCGGCGACGTCGCCGAGCAGACCGGCTTGGCGGTGGGCGCCGCGGGGAGCAAGAAGGGCGACGAGGTGGTGACGCTCAACCCCGAGGATGTCCGCGGCCAGGGCGCGCGCTACGCCCTGGAGGCCAAGGACCGAAAGCTGGGCCTCAGTGCGATTCTCGCCGAGCTTGACGAGGCGCAGGCTAACCGGGAGGCACTCGCGTCGATCGCCGTCTTCAGCAGCGCCGCCAACTGCCCGAGCGTCGGACCATTCAGCTACCACGGCATGTGCGCGCTCGTGGTGCTCGACAAGGAAGATCCCGATCCGGGGCCGTTGCACCTCGCCTGTCTCTGGGCGCGCTGGGCTGTGCGCCGCCAGCTCGCAGAGCAGCACGACGGCGTTGACGTCGACCGCGTCGAGGCGTTGATCGCTGAGGCGAGCCGCTCCCTGGACCGTCTGGCGACTATCCGTCGCTGCCACACAACGGCGCGGAACAAGATCCAGGAGGCCAGCGACCAGGTCGGAGACCTCGTCGGCGAGGTCGCCGACGTCCTGGCGCGGCTACGCCAGGAGATCGACCAGCAGTAGCCGGCGCGCATCCCGGCGCCAGGGTTCGCGTGGCGCCGGGATGGCCGATCCGACGAGCCGCCGCATCGAGATCCTGGACCGGCCACTGATTTGACCGCCAAGCCCTCGGTCGCCACCTGGTCCTCGATGTCCGCCGTTTGCGCCTCGGTCGTAGGGCCGGCCTCGCTCATGAGGACCTTCTCGAGTGGCACGCGCCTCCCGACCTCGTCGTAAGGCTGGGGATAGCGAGGTGCAGACAGCGTGGCCGCGAGAAGTCTATGGTTTTCTATCGAGTGATGAAGGGTCGATAGAAAGTCCTAGAAAGCGGTCGTGATGCAGAAGCGCGAGAACCCCTACACCCCCGGTGCCGGACGCAAGCCGCCGAATCTCGCTGGCCGGGACCGCGACCTGGAGAACTTCCAATCGCTGATCGAACGGCTCGCTTCCGGCGGCTACGAGCGCAGCCTCATCTACTCAGGCCTGCGCGGGGTTGGCAAGACGGTGCTGCTGATGGAGCTCGACGTGCTCGCCACCGAGGCGGGCTGGGCGACGACCGATGTTCAGGAGGTGGGATCCCAGCCAGATTTTCGCGTCACGTTCGCACGGATGGCTGCGCGGCTGTTGCGCGAGATGAGCCGCAAGCACCGGATCAAGGACCGCGTCGACCGAGCCCTGGGCGTGGTCAAGGCGTTCAGCATCGCCGTTCCGGCCGGCGTGCAGCTCAAGCTCGATGTCGAGGCAGCGACCGGCGTCGCTGACTCCGGCGACCCGGAGCAGGACCTGACTGATCTGATTCGTGAGATCGGCGACGTCGCTCAGGCCACCGGCGCCGGCGCCCTATTTCTGATCGACGAGATGCACAACCTCGACGCGCCGTCGCTCGCGGCGATCTGCATCGCCTTCCAGGCCATCAGCCGCAGCGCGCTCCCAGTAGCAATGGTCGGCGCCGGCCTCCCTGACCTACAGGTACGGCTGATGTCGGCCAAGCCCTACGCGGACCGTCTCTTCCAGTACCACGAGCTGGGGCGCCTGAGCGCCGCCGCCGCGCGCGCCGCACTGATAGCGCCTGCGGCCACGCGCGGCGTCAGCTACGAGGAGCCCGCGGCGCTCCGCGTCGTGCGCGAGTCCGCCGGTTACCCGTACTTCATCCAGGAGTACGGGCTTGAGCTGTGGAACTACGCGGAGACCTCGCCGGTCACGAGCGCCGACGTCGAGGCCGTGCGCGAGATCGTCACCGACTCGCTGGCGCGCAGCTTCTTCGGCACCCGCTTCCAGCTCGCCACCGACGCCGAGCAGCGCTACCTGGCCGCAATGGCTTCGCTGGAGCACCCGCCATACCGCTCCGCGGACATCGCCAGCGCCTACGGCGCCAAGAATCAGCGTGGCGTCTCGATCCACCGAGACGGCCTGATCCAGAAGGGGCTCATCTGGGCACCGCGCCGCGGCCAGCTCGACTTCACCGTCCCCCTGTTCGCAGAGTACCTTCGCGAGAACCACCCGATCGCCAGCTTCGACGAAGCCTGACCGATGGGCGCCGATGATCGAGCGCCAAGCCCGGACCTCCCGGTGCACGCGATCACCGACGCGCTCCAAGGCCCCACGGTATCGGTCGCCAAGGCGCTCGCTCCTGGAGGCATACCGAACACGGATGGCTTCTACGCCTGGTGGGCATCGGAGAAGGTCCTTCCAACGGTACCCGTCTACCCGCATCCAAGTGAGGCACTGCGCTTGCTGTACATCGGCATCGCCCCGGGCCGGGACCCAGCGCTACGTCGACCCGGCTCGCGCTCGAGCACCCTGCGCTCACGCGTCGCTGGCCAACACATCGGCGGGAACACCGGCTCCTCAACCCTGAAGCTTGCGCTCGCCGCCTTCCTCCTCGACGAGCGCGGCTACCGCCCGCGCCAGCGGTCCAAGAAGGTCGTCCTTGACCACGATGACAACCTCGATCTGGCCGCCTGGCAGAAGGAGCACCTGCGGTTGACCTGGTCCGAGTGGCAAAGCCCGTGGAAAGGGACGATCGAGGCGGCTGTGATCGCCGCGCTGAAACCTCCGCTGAACTGGCAGCACAACCGGGCGCATCCGTTCTGGCCAGAGCTCGACGGCGCCCGCCGTCGATTCAGGGCGCCGCCAACGAACTGAGGACCATGGGCAGCCACGCCGTGCCCGGACCTCGTTGCCAGCGGCCGGTCGTAAGAGGAGTCGCAGCCGGGGGTTACCGGCGGCACTCGGTTGCGCCATAAGGCTGTATCAAACATCGGGGGCCCACCTCCACGCGGCGAGAAGCGCTGCAGGAACAGGCGGATCGTGTGATCAACCTGCCCAGCACGGGCGGACCTCCACTAACGACCCAGGAGGTTCACCCATGCCCGACCCCACCACCCACACCCCCTCGATCCGCGCGACCAAGCAGATCGCAGACGCAGTCCTCGCCGCAACGTCCAGCGAGGATGTCAAACGGCTGCTCGCAGCCGTCACCGCCGAGTCCGGAGCGCACCACTGGCGCGATCTCGGCGACCGCCCGAACAACGCGGGCACCGTTCAGATCGCCTCGGGTGCGGCATCAGCGCTGATTGAGCGCGTCACCAACTCGATCGACGGGATGATCGAGCTCCACGCCGAGCAGCACACGGGTGCGCTGCCGGCGAGCCCGCGTGATGCAGCTCGTGAGTGGTTCGGCGTGCCACGCGGCGGGATCGCAGAGCTCACCGACAAGGAGCGCCGAGCACTCGCATCCAACATCAGCGTGATCCTCGAGGACAGCGGCGAGCGCGACCGTCCCACGGTTCGTGTAAGCGACCGTGGCATCGGCCAGCATCCGGCCGATGCCCCCGGCACGCTGCTCTCGCTCAACGAGAACAACAAGGTCGCCAAGTCCTACCTGCAGGGCGCCTACGGGCAGGGCGCTGCGGCCACCTACCGCTTCGGTCGCTACACGCTGATCCTCACCCGCCGTAAGCCGAGCCTGAACGGCGGCCGCGAGGATCTCGTCGGCTGGACCGTCGTCTGGGAGGACCCCGGCGACCCCTACGTCGACAAGCTCCCGATCTACCGCTACCTCGTCGACGCCGCCGGTGAGATCCCGGTATTCGACCCCGCGCTACTGGATGATCCCAGCTGGCACGGGGTTCGCGTCACGCACGTCGCCTACGACCTGCGCGGCTACGCCGCCGCATACACGCAACCCAAGAACGGAGCGTGGGCCCTGTTTCACAGCTCGCTGTTCGACCCCGTGCTGCCGTTCCTGGTCGGCGGCAACCGTGAAGTCGACGTCGACGCCGCCGGCGCGAGCTCCACACGCGTCGTCATCGGGAACGCTGCGCGTCTGAACAATCCGAGCGGCCCGCGCGGCGACCTCACCGTCGCCTACCGCAACTCCGAGACCTACAACCTTGGCAAGGCGACCGGGGCCGATCTCGGGAAGGTCGAGATCAAGTATTGGGTGCTGCAGCGTCCGCCCGGGAGCACCAGCAAGAGCGATCCGACGGCCTCATACGTCGGCGTCGAGAACGCCGTCACGATGACGCTCTCAGGCCAGCGCCAGGACGGCGAGAGCCGCACGTGGCTGCGCAACCGCACCGAGCTGCCGTTTCTGGTGCGTAACCTCATCGTGCAGATCGACGTCGACCGACTGTCGCCGATCGCCAAGCGTGAGCTGTTCTCCAGCACCCGCGAGCGCGCGGTCGACAGTGATCTGCGTGAGCGCATCTACGCCGAGGTCGCCCTCGTGCTCAAGCAGGACAGCGAGCTACGACGCCTGGAGCGCGAGGAGCGCGACAAGCTGCTCGCGCAGAGCACCGAACAGGTCGATGAGCAGGTCCGCGAGCGCCTGCGCAAACACATCCAGACGCTGCTGAAGAACAAGACGCGCAGGGTCAAGCGCACCGAACGCGTCCCGGTCGGTGGTGGCGGTGGTGGAGGGGGGCGCGACACCGATGACACGCACCTGCCGGCCGTGCCAACGCAGATGCGCTTCCTGCGCGACCCGATCACGATCAAGCGCGGCGGCACGACCACAGTCTGGGTCGAGATCAACGCCAAGAACGGCTACCTCCCCGAACACGAGGATGATCTCAGCGTCAATTTCGACTCCGGGCTGGATGGCAAGGTCCGCGACGTCGCCAAGTCCAGACTGCTGGGTGGACGCTCCCTGTGGCGCCTGCAGGCGGCCGAGGACGCGCCGACCGGCGAGTTCGCGATCGAGGCGATCCTGGTTACCGCCACCGGCGTCATCGCGGCGCCGGCGACCGTGAAGGTGATCGAGCCCGTCCAGACTAAGCCCAAGTCGAGAACTACCGAGGAGCCCGACACCGGCCCAGTCATCAACTGGGTGCGCCGTGAGAGCTGGGATAGGCTCGGCTGGGACAGTCAGACCGTCGGCGAGGTCCAGGTCCGCGCCGACGAGACCCTCATCCTGCTCAACCGTGACCAGCGCCTGCTCGAACAGGCCCTCGACCGCAACAAGAAGCTCACCAAGGAGCAGATCCAGACGCGTGAGAGCCGTTACCTGTTCCCGGTCGCCTGCGGCCTCTACCAGCAGTACGAGGCCGTGAAGGACATGAAGGAGCCGCCGGCCGGCGAGTATGTCCAAGGCGAGCTCGAGCGGCTCGCCGAGGCCGTGCTCTTGGTCATCGACCAGGGTGCCTTCGCCCGAGAGAGCGAAGACTAAATGACGTCCGCTGCGGGCGTCACGCAGCCGGTGATCGCCGTGCGACCCGGCGGCGGCGAGCGCACGGTGGCCGAGTGACGCTCGCGGGGCCGGGCGGGCGGTTAGGCTGTGGGCTATGCAGCGCTCGGGAGGCTGTCCGCGCTGGTGTCCCCCCGCAGGCGCGAGAAGCACTCGACCGACACGACGACGGCTCTCATTTGCCCGTGCTTGGTGAGGACGAACTTTTCGGAGTCGCCACTGTCCAGGAGATCGACCATCCGGTTGAGCTCCCGCATCGCGTCGCGCACCGTCCGCAGCTCGTCGTTGGAGACCTCGACCTTGCTCACTGTGCCCTCCTTCTTGCCCGGGATGTGCTGGCTGGCTCGATCCTAGGCGCCGGCGTGGACGTCTCGCCGCTCGCCGCGACGCCAATGTCGCACTTTCCGTCCGACTATCCGTCCAGACTTCGCAGCGACATGATCTCCTTGCTTCGCCCCGCCCGCCGGCGACTCCCCCGAGTCGACCCGGGGTGCGCGGGCGCGCCGTCTGAGGTGTTAGCGGGCGCGCCGGCGCTTGCTGGCGCCCTGTGCCGCGGGACTGTGCGGCGCGTTCGGTTCCTGCGCCTGTCGCAGCAGCTGTCGCCCTCGTGGCGTGAGTTCCCACTGTGCGGTGCGCCCGACCCGCCGTTGGACTACTACTCCGCGGCCGAGGAGCCTGCGCCCGAGACGGCTGAGCTGCGAGTCGTCGGTGTCGAGGATCTCCTTGAGCTCCCTGCTGCTCAGGGGCATTTCCGAGCTGCTGAGGGCCTCCAGGAACAGATGGGCGTGGCTGTCTTGCGCGAGCTCGAGCTCGGCGGCGCTCGGCAGCCGCTGAAGGCTCCACTCGGTGAACGCCAGCATCCCGAGCAGCCAGCCACGGATCTCGCGGGCGTGCCCGGCATCCTCGAACAGTCGCGCGAGCGCGTCGCGCAGCGGGTCAGACGCCGCTTCGAGCGCCTCAACGTCGGAGTGCAGGATCGCGTCAACGAGCGCGAGCGAGACCGCGGACAGCTCCGCTTCCCAAGCGCCGTCGGCCGGATCGAGGTCGCGCAGCCGATCCAGCGCGGCCACGCGCCCGCCGCCCGCGGGCGGCGTTGGGCCGATCTCAACCGTGCGGTTGCGCGTGCTCACCAGCTGATCCTGCCTGATATGGCTACCTCGTGTCAACACTAGGCCAAACGTTGCACGCGATCGCGGACCTGTTCTGCGAGCTTTACGACGGCATCGATGAGGCCGTGTTCCGCACGCACTTCCACGACTGGTCCGGCGATCGATTTCTGGGAAGCACCACGTTGGGCGTCGCAAATGAGGTGCGCTCCGGGGGTTCCGTCGCGGGCATCCGTGACCGCCTCGACGCTTCGGGAGACCGCGAAGCGACGCGCTACGCCTGCCTGCGGGGAATCGATAGCGCGCTTATGTCCGTGAACCCTGCGCTTCAGGGTAAGGAGAGGACCCCGGCTGCGCTCGAACCGCTCGCCGCGCACGTCCTCGCTCGCGGGCGGCTTGACTCCGGCGCGCACGGCGGCGCGCTGCTGCTGCGACACGTATCTCGTTTCGCGAGCGGCGTAGAGGAGCATCAACGCGATGCCTTTGCTGCGGTCGTCCGCGTTCCGGACGCCTCGTGGCGGCGCTGCGAGCACGTCGTGCTTGGCCCGTCGAGCGCGATCTGGCGCCGTGACCTGGAGCCGGGGCTGAAGGTGGCGTGCCTGCCTTTCATCGCGGATCCCCGGGAGATGGTCTTCGAGACCCGAGATCTCCCCGCGGGCCGTTGCTACTTCATCGGACCGCGGTCGCTGCCCGCGACGCGCGAGCGCGTGGCGCAGGCGCTCGCTGCCCTCGACGGCAGCGGCGCCGCAGTCGGCATCCTCCCCGAGCTGACGCTGGACGGGCCGCTGCTGGATATCTGGCAGCGGGCGCTCCGTGCTCGGCGCTCGAGCCGCCTGCGTTGGGTGCTTGTGGGCACCGGCAATCTCGCCGGCGGCCGCCCCGCGGGCAACACTGCGGTGCTCCTGCACGGCCGGACCGGGGAGGTCATCGCGCGTCAGGAGAAGCTCTTCCCCTTCAACCTCACGCGCAACCTTCTGCGCCGCTGGAAGCTGACGGGCCGCCTCGGCGAGGAGGCGCTCGCCGAGGATCTCCTCCGGGGCGAGTGGTTCACTGTGATCGAGGCGGGCGCCCTGCGCGTGGCGATCCTCGTCTGCGAGGACTTGGCTCGTGTCACGGACCTCTCGGTGATCGTGCGGGATCTTGGCGTCTCCCACCTGCTCGTGCCCGTGTTCGGCCGCCCGCTCCGCGACCATCGCTGGGAGCACAACGCGGCGGACGTCTACGGACAAGCCACTGGCAGCACGGCGGTGATCGCCAACAGCCTGGTCATGCAGTCGATTATCGGCAGCGGCAGCGGCACATGCCTGCTCGTTGGGCCCGCCATGGAGAAACCGCTCGTGGGGGCGTCGGCATCGCCGACGGAGCTCTCCTGCTTTCTGCTCGCCCCTGACGGCACGGCCACGCTGGTCTAGCCGCCGGCTGCTCACGCGCTTGAGTCGCAGGCGACGGTGGGCACGCGTGGCGGGCGGGCGTCCTCGGAGGTAACGGCGGTGACGGCGGCGGGGTCGCGCAGCGTGTGCTCGATCAGCTCGTATCGGGCGCCGCCGTGCAGCTCGCGCAGCAGTCCGCCGATTGCCCAGCACGCGGCGGTCACCCCAACAAACGCGGTTGCGACGGTTCGCCCTGCCAGCTGCGCAACACCGCAGCGGTCGCCGCTGCGTGCCTCGAGCGCCTGGTAGGCGGCCGCGCCCACCGGCAGTGGCGAGGAGGTGAGCGCGGGCGTCGACCAGATCTCCCGTGAGGGGCGCGAGGCTGGGAGCCTGCGGATCCTCATGCCGAGGAACCCGTCGGGGCCAGCGCCGAGGCCGGCGTCGATGACGACGGGAAAGCCGCCCTCGTCGAGCAGTCGCCTGGCGTCGGGGTTGTCGATCCCGGCTAGCAGCACAGCGGGGTCGCCCTGCCCGTGCATGAGACCGCCGAGGTAGCGGTGCTCGACGAGCCTCGTGTCCCAGCCGAGCGGCGCCATCGCCCGGTCTGCCAGCCGCGTCTTACGGGTGTCGATCTCCTCGTGCGTGTGGAGCATGGACGTCGCCCTATTGGCCCTGGATAGGCGATCGTCGTCCTGCAGGACCAGCGGACGCGCGCCGTCGGCGGGGTAGGGGAGCAGGCCGAGCAGCCAGGCGTAGGCCTGGCCGAGGTGGCCGAGGCCGAGCAGCCACGCCCCGGCGGGCAGCTCTCCGATCGCAGGACCCTCGGCGCCTGAGTCCTGGGGCTGCAGTCCCGGCCGCCACAGCGAAACGCCGACGGTCCGCTCGGCGGCGACGGCGTACCCTCGCAGCCGCTGGAAGCACTCCGACACCGCGATCGCCGCGGCCATCGTTCCGGCGAGTGCGCTCGGCCCGTCTCCGGGCACCGACGAGCCTTCCCCCACGGCCGCCGTGCTAACCCCGGCGGTCCACCGGGTGGCGATGGCGTGCACAACCGGGCTGGGGCTGTCGGGGGCCTCGGCGTCCCCGAGCACGATCGTCGGGACGCCTGGCTGCACCCGCTCGGCGATCGTGCCCCCGTAGTGGCGCAGCGCTTGCGAGAGCGCGATACCACGACCGACGGGCACCCGGCACGGCTCGTCGCGGGCGAGCACCACGCTCACACCCCCATGTACAGCGCGCACCCCTGCGTTGACGGCGGTGAGGGCGGCCGCTTGCCACCCTGCCTGCCGACAAGCAGCCGGTCCGATGAGCACCTGCAGGCGGTAGGTGCGGAGCAACGCCTCGGCGTCCTCAAAGCTCGAAGCCTGACCGCTATCGACAAGCAGTTTGGCAACGCGGTCGTAGTCGTCGGGGTTTATCGGCGAGTGGCTCACGGCGTCATCGCGAGCTGAGCCGCAACAGCCGCGCAGCCGGCTCTCCGTAATGGCTGATCCATGTGCGGTCACCCTGATAGACGTGCACGCCGCTCTCCCGCGGCTCAGGGCGACCCTGAGCGAAGCGGGGGACGATGATCCCGAAGTGCCCGGCGACGGCAACCATCGGGTTGCGCCGGTCGATGATGCTCTGGCGCACTCCGCTTCCTGGATGGGTATGGACGTCGGCAACGACGCGCAGACGCCGCTGGGCGCATATGTCCCACAGTCGCCCAAATGCCTCGCCGCGGATGGAGATGGCGCCGTTGAGTGCGTGCGGGTCAAGCTCGTCGAACGGGATGAAGTCGATGACATGGCGCGGGTGCTCGCTCTGCCCCGCGAGCAGGAACGCGCCGCTCTCACGCACGCCGCGTCCGCGGCGCTCGAGCTCGCGCATGAGGTCGACCCACGTGCGCCGGTCGACCGCTAGGGGCTCGGGACTAGCCACGGGAACCGGTGTAGGAGGCGTCGTTGAGTAAGCCGTGCACGAGGCGCAGGTATTGGGTCAGATCACCGGCGGCGTCCCAGACGTGACACGAGTAACGCTCAAGCCACGCCGGGTGGCCCTCGAGAGCGACACGGTCGACAGGTATGTAGAGCGCGTCAACTTTCCAGGAGGGGTTGAACGCCGCGATGATCCGGGGGCCACCGCCTGGCCACGCGCTAACCGCCAGCTGCGAGCTCGTATCGACGTCCCACAGCTGGGCGGTCGGCGCCTCGGGATAGCCACTGAAATCGAACCGCAGCACATACCGCTGTGGTCCTCCGGTACGCGACGCTGCTGCGACGGCGATCACCGCGTGCGGCCACTGCAAGCTGATCAGCTGCCAGTACCCGCGGTCTGCGCCGGCGGCGAACTCGGCGCCCTCCAAGTCGGCGCGCAGCAGCCGCTCGGGCGCCGAGATGGCCTCCGCCTGTGGCTGTGCGCTCATCCCTCGTAGCGGTGCTTGGGCACCAGGTTGAACGCGACCCGCCCAGGAGTGTCGGCGTCGAGTGACCCGAGGTGCACGTCTTCTGCTGGCATCGCCCCTGTGGAGACGAGCGCGAGGGCGTGCTCGGCGGCGTCTTCGGCGCCCAGTTTGAAGCCATGCTCGCCGACCGCCCAGGCGAACACGCGCTTGACGCGGGTAGAGGCCGAGAACTCCCGCTCGATGGTCACCCCGTTGAACATCACCGAGGCGAGCACTCGCGGGCGACGCCCAGCGAACACGTGTGCCCGATCGTCCAAGACATCCTCGAGCCTAGCGAGGTCCACCAGCGGCTCCTCGGCGTCCTCGACGAGTACGACGAGCGCCCGGTCGGGGATGCCAAACGCCTCCGCGACGGTGCTCGATCCCCCGGCCTCGATCGCCTCGGCGTCCTGCTGCGCTTCACGGTGCACGTAGATCTTCATTGTGGCTCCAATCTCTCGCTGGCCGATGTCAACTATAGCGCAAAGATTGACCACCACGGTAGCCGACGGCACCGTGAGTCGAACAAGATGCGCTGCATCGTTGCGCTCGCGACGGGCCTCCGAGCGAAGGCGTCGACTCAATCAGGAGACCTGACGCCTCGATCCGAAGCAGAGCTGGCGGAGGCGGTTCGGTCGTCCCGATCAGCATCTCGGCGCACCGAGCCCCTCAGAGGTCCACGTGTCGTTCAGTCCCTGCATTTCGGGCCGATGGCGGCCATCGTTTACAGGATCTGATAGTTGAAGGACGCGCGCACGACGACGAGATATCGCTCCCATGGCGAAATGAGCAGGTCCTCGCCCTCGGAGCCGACGAGCATGAACGGTGCCTCGCTGGAGACCTCGAGCTTGTAGATCGTCGCCGCGACCTGGGCGCCTGCCTGACCGAGGAAATCGTTCGGGTCGTAACGCTTGAAGTGATCGATCGCCGAGGTGACCGTCAGCGCGGCGACGCGATTCTCGGACATGGGGTCGGCCAGATAGCACAGCCAGGCGTAGGGGAGTTGCGGAGCGCGGTCGCCGAAGTCGACGCTGTCGACGCCGACGTTATGCGCCCTGCTTGCGGACACCAGCATCTCCTTGGCAAGGTCACGATGGGCCTGATCATTGATCACGTCATCGAGCATCGGCCAACCCTATCGGTCTCGCGCCGGCGTCTCACGATGGAGCCGACAGGCGGCTGGTCCCGGCGAGACGGCTTCAGCCTGGCGTCGTGACGGTCCCGCCTACAGAGCGGTTGAATCTATTTCATGTGCAGCGACATTCCGCAGAACATCCGTGAAGAATGGACCGCGGCCTTGACTCATGCTCGGGTGTCGCCGCAGAGCTTCCGGCTGTGGCTCTGTCCGCCTCCACCGCAGTCGCCCTGTGGATCGGCTGCATGGTTCCGTCCGGGATTCGTCATCCCCGACGCGCCCGAGGAGATCCTCCGCGGCCAGCAGCGCGAGGAAGCCAACAGTCTGTCCGTGCGACAGCTTCATCGCATCGCGGTGCTCGACCGTTTCGATCCTGAAGATCCGTATGAGTTGGCGCTCATCAGCGGGCGACTCAGACACGAGATAGAGCATGCGATTCAGTGGGACGATGGCGGCGGCGAGCGCCTGTGGGAGCTGGACCTCATCACGGACGAGATCATCGCGTGGAAGGCCGGTCCGCCGCCAGGTTGCTTGCCGCTCTATCGCCGCAAGCCGCGGGAGGAGGACGCGAACGCTGCGGCATCAGCGTTCCTTAGGGAGCGGCACTCCGACGTCGTAGACAGGATCTCGCGCGGAGACGATGCCGAGCTCGTGCGTTCGAGGTATGGACCCCCAGACCCGCGGACGCTGCTCGCTCGCACGGTGTGCTTCCAGTTCCTCTTCCAGGACTTGACGACCGGCGTAGACGGTGTCGCCGACTGGGCCGACCACATTGACGCGGCCGCGCCCGGGACAGGCGACATGTGGCGACGCCTGCGAGCGCTGCTGCCACCCGCAGTCGCGTGAGCACGCGCCCATCCAACGCTGGTCGTACCTCTGCGACTCAATGCCGTTGGGCGCGGTGAACACGCGCGCTGTCTGGCTCGAAGCTACGTTCGCGGCGGTCGTTGCCTGGAAGGCGACCGGCCGGGCAGCCGACTGACTCTACGTTGTCGATGACAGCGCTGATGGGACGCAAACCGTGGCGGCCGTCTGGAGCAGAGCCCACTAGACGGGGGCCTAATGCCGCGAGCTTACGACGCGCAAATGAACGCCGTGAGCCGGCGTAAAGTGCTCGGGGAAGAGGTCCGAGAGCACTCGGGTGTCGACTTGAGCCAGAGTCGCCAGCTCTTGGTCGTGATAGCCGTGCTGATTTCGGTGGATCTCCAGTGCGCTGGCAAGGAGCCTTGGCTGTTCCACGGTGACGGCAGCAGGCTCGATGGTGCGATAGCCCCGGGCGCCGATCTCGCGGAAGATGCGACTTAGGTCCGATCTCGTGAGCGCACCGATCTCGTGTGCGCGCATGGCGATGGTTTGCATCGAGACGCCCCAGTGACGCTTGAGTTCTAGAAGGTGTTCGAGCCGGAGTCGCCCTCGTGGTAGGTCGGCTCGTAGGTCTCGCTCGGGCAGCAGAAGCGCTCCCGCGAACAAGTTGGACTCGTTCTCGGCCTTGCGAGTGTCGGGGGCGAGGCCGCCCTCGTGCAGTACGGCGTGGCCGAGCTCGTGAGCCACTGAGAAGCGCACCCGGTCGCCAGCGGTTACACGTGTGTTGATAAAAAACCAGCGGACCGGGTCGCTCAGTGGGTGCATGTACGCAGCTACTGCCTGATCGGTCCCGAGGTCGGCGCGCACCACGACGCCGCCGGATGCCTCGATGTAGTCGCACAGGCCCTCTACGGGCCCCGGTGCGATCCACCATGCGGACCGGAGGTGTTCTGCCGCGGCTTGGGGGGACTCGAAGCTCATATCCGCATCAGGAAAACGCGCAACGGTGTCCACCTCTATGTCCGCCAGCAGGCGCTGGGCGACTAGCCGCGCGAGGTTGAGACGAGCTCTTACGTGTGCCTCTAGGCGTGCGGAACGGAGAGACCGGCTGCGGTACATGACTGCCGCGGGTCGGGCTTCGCCATCGGCGAAGAATCCAGGAAGGACACCTAGTGCCTCACTTAGCGCGGCTACCTGAGGTGCGCTTGGCTGCTGTAGGCCCTTCTCGTACTTGGAGATGCTGCCTTGGGCTACCTCGGACTGTGCCGAGAGCTCGGATTGCGGCCACCCGCGAGCCTCTCGGGCTAGCTTGAGCAGGCTTCCATGAAACGCGTTCATCGCTCGGCAGACTAGCTGCGATCCACCATTTCGTCGGCCTCTCCGGCGTGCTTGGAGCGCACGATGACCAGCGGACGCGGCGGGCGCACGCCTTCGGGAGGCGACGCGGCGGCGATCAGCTCGGTCAAGGTGATGGTCCAGGCGGGCTGGTCGAGCGTCGCAAACGAGATATTGCGGATCTGGTGGTCGGGTGCGGTGTCCCAGGTCAAGAACACCACCACGGGCTTCTCCTGAGGTGCGAGCGAGAAGAGGGTTGCCGCGCCGGGATCGACGATGTCGTCGAGGTCGTGCTTGACGCGCAGCACGTACCGATCTTCGAGGAGCCACATGTAGATGTTCTGGGACTCCTGAGTGTCGGTCGACACGCGAGACGCGGTGCCGTGCGCCTCTAGCGCCCCGCCCCATTCGCGCACCGTGTAGGCGAAGCGGCTCATGCCGAGTAGGGCGCTGCGCTGGGCCGGATGGAACTGTGATCGCAGAGGCGAAGTCAAGTGCTGCTCATCATCGAGCACATCCTGAACGCGCCCAAGTGCTGCTTGGGTCTTTGGGGCGAGAGGAAGCAGCGCCTCGAAGGCTTGCTCGCGCTCGTCGGGTGGTGGAGTGGTCATGGTCGCGGACCCTACACGGCCCACAGGCGGAATTATTCCAGCGAATTATTCCAAGCAAGAAATACCCTCCCCAGCCCCTGACTCTCATCGCGCCGTCAACCCTTACGCAACGGCCCAAGCCGAGACTCGTCGCATCCAACATCCTGCTCCGCGCACCCCTCCCGGCGCGGAGCATTCGCTGACGTACACTCAGCGCGCGGTCGCCGTCAGATACCGCCTCGCACCAACGCCGTATCCGCTGCCACGAACGGTACGTACACGAGCCCCAGTGGGTTTAGCTCCTTGAGCAACGCGAGCCGCGCGTGGCGGACCGCCGCGCCGACCGAAGCCGAGCCGTCGAGAAACACCTCGAGCATCGTCTCCGCAAAGGAGCACGCGAGCTGCTGGAAGACCGTCAGCTCGGTGCCGACGACGCCGATGGCGTTCGCCTCGCCCACAAACGCCGCGACGAGGTCGAGGATCTGACGGGGCTCCAGGGCGGTCGTGCTGCAGCCGTTGATGAAGACGAGCGGTCGTCGCGCGCTCCAGTGGATTCCCTCGTTGACCAGATAGACGGTGCTGATGGCCTGGTCGCCCTCGGGGCCGATCTCGAGGAACGGCGAGCCCGTGTCGGTCACGCCGCCATGGCAGAAAAGGTAAACGAGGTGCGGCGCGCCGGTTAGCAGCGGTGTCAGCTCTGCGCGACGCTCGGCGATCCGCGCGTCGCCCAGTGCCGCGATCCGCTGCGCATGCGCCGCGCCCAGCGTCAGGGCGGGGTCGGTGGAAACACCGATCGCGAGCTCGGGCGGCGCCTGTCCGCACATGATCGAGCGCACAGGCCCGCCGCCGACCCCGGTCGGCCAGCCCATCTCGTGCCGGTAGCCCCAGAAGCCGCTCGCGCAGACCACATACGGATCGTCGGCGTGGGCGCAGCTGTGCGCGAAGCAGGTGAGCGCCTCCAACGGCTCGTCCGCCGCGAGCGCGGCAAGGAAGTCGGGACAGAGGCGGTAGCTTTGCCCCCGCGCCGGGGCGACCTCTAGGACATGGTCGTAGAAGAGGCCCGCAGGCACGTACAGTCCGCGTGCCAGCGTCGCGATCTGCACACGGCCGGTGGCACGGGAGAGCTGCTCGAGTTGGAGGCGCCGGTCGCGGCCGCCGGCTAGCTGCGAGGCGATCCCGGCGTACAGCTGCCGGCCTTCCCGAGCGAGGTCGACTAGGTCCACTTCGAGTCGGCCCAGGTCAGCTTGTTCGTAGCGGTAGGACAGCCCTTCGCGCCATTCCGAGCGCTCGCCCCACGAGGCGTGCTTCAACGCCGCCCGCGCACGGTCGATCGTCGAGTCCAGCGCCATCGCCTCGAGCGAGGCATCGCTGGCGAACACCTCCGTGCCGCGGTCGCTGTAGAAACGGAACTCGTGGGAAGCTCCGTCACCGTTGACGAGCAGGCTCAGCTCGTGCGCCGGGACGCGGGCGAGCGCCTCGCGGGCCAGCGTGTCGCTGATGGCGTAGTCCAGAGACGAACGCAACGCCGGCAGGTCGATATGTGACCGGGCTCCGACGTCCGCGCTCACCAATCGGGATTGCACGAGCGTCGAGCCGAGGTAGATGTTGCATCGAAGCCGTGCCGGGCCTTCCCTCCGCGGTGTGCGCACCGGGAAAAACAGGCGACTGCCCAGCATGTCTGCAGCCACGCCGGCGCGGGCTGCCTCGCGGGCGACACGTGCGGCCCTGCCCTCCTCGAGCACGATCTGGCCCTGTGTCTCCTCGCCCAGTTCGAGCTCATCCGGGAAGGAGAACAGCTGCACGACGAGTCGCTGACCTGCCGGCAGGTCCGGCAGTTCAGTCGCTCGCTCCTCGATCGAGTCGGGCACGTCCGTGCCGACCTCGAACCAGAAGTAGTAGTCGCTTCCTGGCGCAAGAGCCTGATCCGAACTCACGGGAACGCTCGGCGCCTGCACTGAGGCAAAGCCCGTGGCGACCGTTGGGGGCTGGAGCGGCCCGGCCGGGATGCGGTCGAACGCTGGCGGCGCAGAGAGCAAAGGTGGCGGCTCGGACGACAGCGGCGGTGGTGTCGACGTTGGTGGCTCCGCTGGGTGAACGCCTCCGCGCAACGGCGCTTCCAAGTGCTCCTCCGCCCTCCCGGCGGGCTCAAACTCCACGAGGCTAAGGAAATCCTCGACGCGCTCCGGCCGGAAGGCCGCCCCCACGGTCGACAAGGCGAGGAGCCCCGAAGGAAGGCGCACGAAGCCCTCGACCTGCGCCGCGCGCAACGCACTCGCAGGCGCCGCTAGCGCGAACGGCAGGGGCGTGCGTGCGGCGGCCGGCGACGTCCAGCCGACATAGAGGTTCTGCGCCGGCTCGTAAGCCACGAGCGCGCTTGTGCGCGACGGGTCTCGCCTGAGCGCGGGCGCTCTGATGAAGGCCGCTATCCCCAGACCTGACGGGAGTGTGCGCAGCCGCGACAGCTGGACGGTGAACACGAACTCGCGCCCTCTCCACGGATCGAAGAGGTCGTACTCGACCGATCCTCGCGGGCGACGCCGGACGCGCAAGATGCGCAGGCCCGCGCTCTCCAGCACGGCCGCGAAGAGGTCCTGCAGCGAGCCTCCGGCCCCCGGCGGGTTGACGGCGGCCATGCGGTGCTAGCCCCCCGGAGGGCGCATCATCGGCACGGGCCCGGTCTGTTCGTCGGCTCCGGGATTGCGCCGCCGCCCGTCGAGGAACCATGCAGCCGTGAACGCACCTTTGGAGAGGGCGACGAGGATGACGAGCACGATGAAGTAGCCGAAGAACCCGGCCGCGAGTCCGATGCCGTACGCGCCGAAAAGTTCTGACTTGGCCGGGAAGATCGTCGTGACGGCGGCGCCCCCGACCGCGCCGATCAGCGTAACAAGGTCCCCGAGCTGGACTTTGTCGGTCCTGTTGCGATTGATGTAGTAGACGTACCAGCCGACAAGCGCACCGAAGCATCCGGCACCCACCAGCTCGAGCGTCGTCGCGGACGCTTCTTTCATCTCGCTCTCCCTTGCTCTCGCAGCTGCAGGACGACATCGAGCACAGCGCGCATGACGACGCCGCCGGCCAGCGCGCCGAGCCCGACGACCACCGGCGCTTCTGCCAGGAGCGCCGCAATCGCGGCGGCCGTGCCCACCGAGACGAGCGCGAGACCAAGCCTCGCGCCGGTGCTCCGCGGGGCGAGCGTCGACCAGCCGAGCACCAATCCCACGCCGGCGATGCCGAGATCTGCCACCAAAACGCTCCAGTCAGCCGCTAACAAAGAACGCAGGATATCCCGCCAGTCGGAACCGTGCACGCCGCCGGCGCCGCGTAGACTGCCACGCTGAGGTGCGACCAGCAACCAGCCAAGACGACGGCGCGATTGTGCGCGCGGGCGCGGACCGCATCGAGGAGATCGGCAATCTCTACGCGGCTCTCCACGACCACCACGTGACGATCGCGCCCGAGGTCGCGGGCCTTACGCCGCGCTCGCAGCAAGAGTCGTGGCGGCGTCGTCGCGAGCGCTACCAGGATTGGCTCGCACGGC
This sequence comes from uncultured Solirubrobacteraceae bacterium, assembly GCA_963756205.1. Lineage (GTDB taxonomy): Bacteria > Actinomycetota > Thermoleophilia > Solirubrobacterales > Solirubrobacteraceae > Palsa-744. The sequence continues at coordinate 321,190 of CAVWMU010000001.1, read as the reverse complement.
AGGACGCGTTCCTGCTGCTGGCGCAGGCGCCCGAAGGCACAATCGGCTACGCCGTCGTCTCGCCGGGCCTCGGTATGCAGAGCTGGGCCTCAGGCGAGCGGGTTGGGGAAATCCACGACTTCGCCGTGCTGCCCGACCACCGCGGCCGGGGCGTCGGCTCACGGCTACTGCACGCGGTTAGGATCGAGCTCGCGGCCCTCGGGATTAGCGAGCTGCGGTTGACCGTCATGGCCGCCAACGGGGACGCCCGTCGCTTCTACGAGCGCCACGGCCTCACGGTCGCCTCGCATGTGATGCTCGGGCCCGTCTAGAGCGCGGCGTGCAGTGCGTGGTACGCGCCAATCGTCGAGCGCAGCTCCTGCAAATACTTGTCCGGGCCGAACGTCTGGCGCAACGCGGGGTGTACCTTCCCGGGCACGACGCCGACGGTCTCGACGAGCACGCCGTAGGGGAGCGCAAGCATCCGTAGGGCGTCGGCGTGCTGATAGGGGACATAGATCTCCGTGGTGACGATGAGCACGCGGTCACCTGCACGCAGCTCGGCGAGCTGCGTCGCGAACCACTCGTATGTGTCCGGTGTGTTGGCCCGTCGCTCGCCAGGGGCCATCGAGGGAGCTGCAACAACCCGGACCGGCACGTCGTCCCCCGAGTACTCGCGCACCCGCCACGAGGCGCCGAGCACGTCGGAGTCCTCACCGCGCTCCGATAGGGGCCCGGCGAGGCCGAATGCACCCCGTACGCCGGCGTCCATCGCGTGGAACTCGTCGTCGACCTCCTCGCCGGTGACCTCCTCGACCATCCCGACCTCGTCACCGGCGATCTTGCGAAAGCCGCCGAGCGCCGTCACCGAGCCGGCCTGCACGACACCATCCCGCAGCAGCTTCGCAGCGTGCAGCGGGCGCGCGAGGCACGCGCGCACCAGGCCGCCGAGGATCAGCACGTGCTCGTAGCGGGCGGGACTGTCGTCGTCGCGGTGCCCCTCCGGCAAGTCGGCACCGATCAGCCCTAGCGCCTCGGCCGCGGCAAACGCGACCTTCTCCGTCTCGGGTTTCAGCCGCGGCACATCTGCGAGGTTGCGCTCCTTCCCCGCCCGAAAGTCCCACTCCGCCGCGGAGAACTCCTCGAGCCACGTCAGCTGATCGGCGAGCGGGCTCGCCGGCACTACACCGCCGAACTCGCCGACGACCATGCGCAACGCAGGCGAGTCGACCCAGCCCTGTATCGCGGCGCGGATCTCCTCGCGCGTGCCAGCGGGCAGCACCGGGACGCGCTGAAGCGCGATACCTGCTTGTCCGAGCTCAGCCATCGCCCCGTTGTATACCTCCTCGTGTCGTGAGGCGGCCGCCACCGGGGCCGATAGGCGTGCGAGCAGTACCTTCGTCATGAAGCTCGCGGCCTTCTGGACCTCGTCGAGATCGATCGACCCCTCGAGCCATGAGCGTTGTCGCAGCGCCTCGGCGCTGCGCTCGGTCGCCTCGCGAAGCCATCGCGTGCGCTGCTGGTGATCACCCCCGAGCAACGTCGCCCTGTAATAGCCAACATAGGCTTCGCCTATCACGCACGCGGCGATGTGCGGGTGCACCGGGCGCCGGTAGATCTCTTCTCGCTGCTTACGCACGTGTGTGTAGATCGCAAGGGCCTCGTCGAGGTGCTCACGTGCGAGCGGGCGCTCTTTCTGAGCCAGCCGTATGCGCGGGCCGGCACGGTTGAAGCTGCTTCGCGCGAGCTCGGCGTGATCGATGAAGCTGTCGTTTCTGCGTCGCTCGTCCGCCTCCTCGATGACGGCGAGTGCGTCCTTGAGCAGCTCGATCTCGCTCTCGCCCTCGCGCGGGAAGGCAGAGAGCTTTTCGAGCAGCAGGCCTTCCATCGCCCGGCAGTGCTCGCCGCTTCGCCCCTCGGCCTCGAGCAGCTCGCGTGCCGAGCCCGCCAAATCGACCGCTTCGCGCAGCAGCGGCTCGTCTTTCTGGTGGTGCTGGTTGGCCGTCCGCGCGCGTCCCTGGCGGCACCTGGCGAGCTCGACTTGGTGCGCGCCGTCGTTCAGGTGGCGTTCGGCGCGCGCGAAGACCTCGCCCGAGCGTCGCGTCTGTCCCTGCAGCTCGAGCACCGTGCCAGCCCCGTGTAGCGCCAAGCCTAGGGCGAGGTCCATCTGCGCGGCATCGTCGAGGCGCTCGACTCGCTCCGTCAGGCGGTCAATCAAGTCGAGGTCGCCGTGTACGTCGAGCAGCTCCCGCAGGCTCGGTTCGCCGGCGATCCTCACGCAGATCTCGTCGCACAGTTGCGGCTCGCGGCTGCCCATATCGATCCGGATCGCCTCGCCGAACGTGCGATGAAGCCGCAGGCTCGACCGCTCGGCCGCATCCACCTGCAGCTCGTACGTCAACAACCCATGGTCAGCGAGGTAGCGTGCAGCCGCCTCACCGCCCTCGCCGGCAAGTACCCCAAACGCGGACAGTGGCTGATGGTCGGGTGGCAGGAACGCTGCGCACACGCTCGCGTAGAGCTCCATGTCGCCGAACTCGGGCGCCTCGCGCAGCGCGCCCCACATCGTGAGCTGGGCGCGCAGCCGCTGCGTATCCTCGGCCTCGCCTTCCGGGGCGTGGCGCGCAACCGCGTCGGCATTCCAGCCCGTTGCGGCGAGTAGCCTCATGAAGGCGCGCTTGAGCAGCAGGCGCCCGTCGATCAGCGACAGCAGCGGCGCGATCTTGGGATCGTCCAGCTCAGCGTCGGGAACGGGCGGGAGCTCGAGGACGAGCCGCGCCCGTGGTACCCGACGCCACCCATCTTCTGTGCTCGTGATCAGCACGAGCTGCCCCTCGCGGGGCTCGGGCAGAAGGTGCTCGATCAGGCCCGGGTCGCCGTCGGCGTTGTCGAGCACGACTATCCAGGGCGCCTGTGACTCGGCGAGCAGCGCCAGCGCGTTGTAGGCGTAGCCTTCGCGGTCGGCGCGTGCGCGGCCCGCCACGCCCTCCCCACGCTCCGCGAGGTCGACCGCAGCGAGGCCGCTGATCAGCGCCTGCGGTCCGGCGGCATCGAGGAACCAGCCTCCGCCGCTCGGCCTTCCCCTTGCGAGCTCGCGTGCGAGGCGGCTCTTGCCCTGCCCTTGGCGACCAAGCAGTACAACGACGCCGCTCTCGGCTGCGAGCTGCTCTTTGAGCGCGCTGTGGCTCGGGTACTCCTCGAACTCATCCTCGTCAGCCGGCACGTGTTGTGTGATGGGGCGGTGTCCGGCGGGCGGGGCGAGCGGACCGTAGCCCTGCTGGTGCTGGAGGTAAAGGAGGTCGATGAACAGTGTCGTCCGCTCGGCCCATGAGCGCCCGGCTTCGACGGCTCGGGTGAATCCCTCACCTTCGCGCTTGGCGAGCGTACAGTCGATCGCGACGAGTTCTCCGCGCGCGATCGCCTCGCGGACCGCTGACGAGTCGGCGCACAGGACCCCCTCTCGCTCTCCCGGCGCGGCCGTGAAGCCGGCGACCCGGAGTGGCGCGGTCGGGTGGGGTTTGCCGCTCATGTGCTCCGGTGCGATGACGACGAATGCGTGTTCGTCGGTGACCGCAAGCAGCGGCCGGATGGTAGCCTCGAGGCACATCGCCGCGTAGGTCGTGGCGAAGTCGATGCAGGTCCCGACTTCGTTCTTGAGCAGCAGCCAGGGGTCGCGGATCAGCTGCTCACCGTGCTTGTGTAGGTACGGCTCGAGTGCGTAGCCGATCGCGCGTGCGCGCAGCAGGGAATACAGGCGGGCCGCAACCTCCGTGTCCCGCTCGCCCTCGTCGCGCCAGGTGACGAGCTGTAGTGAGCGGACCGCCTCGGCAGAGACGTAGCGCGCAAGCGCCGCGTGGGTACCGAGCTCGTCCCCGTTAGGCCGTCTGCGATGCCACTGCCACGCCTCGGAAGGCTCGCTTACCTCTCCGTCGCTACCCACGTTTCCCCAATCTCGGATCGTCGGACTCAGGAGCGGGAGGTCTACACCAAACGCGCCCGAGACGTAGGGACGGCGCTGCCCCGCCCATGCCTGTGAGGTGCGCAAACGTCGCGTCCCTAGTGTCGTATAGGAGCGGGTCGGACGGGTTGATGTGGGTCGCGCCACCGTGGCGCTCATGATCGTCGGAGTTCTTCACGCTTCGACGAAGGGAGGGCCAGCGATGGCCGGGCCGGAGAGGAAGACTGTTCGGCGGTTCTTGCTGACGGGCCCGCGGATGTGATCCGTGAATCGGCTAGGGCTGTTGCTCGGGAGATCATGGAAGTCGAGGTCGGGGAGCTGATCGGTGCTGGGTTTGGTGAGCGCCGGCCGGATGACCGGGCGACGCACCGCGATGCGAGCCCTTCACAGAGGGAGGCCGGCAATCCTCGGTGCCGCCATGGGCGGCGACCAACCTCTATCGCGCGATAAGCGTTGAGCACGGTACGCTCGCGCGATGACGCCCGAGCAAGACGCGGTAAGACCGTGGAGCAGCCGGCGATTGCACTTCGTAGGCATCGGCGGCTGCGGCATGAGCGCGCTGGCACTGATCGCGCAGACGCTGGGAGCGAGCGTTTCTGGGTCCGATCGCGCCGAAAGCCGATTCCTGCAGATTCTGCGGATGCGAGGCATACCCATCTCGGCGGAGCACCGCGCGGAGAACCTGCCCGCGGACGCAGAACTCGTCTACTCGACGGCCATCACGAGCAAAAACCCCGAACGCGCCGCCGCAGTTTCACGGGGGCAGCCCCAGGTGCACCGCGGCGGGCTCCTCGGCGAAATATGTCGTCTGCGCCCCTGCCTAGCGATCGCGGGCACGCACGGCAAGACCACCACCGTCGCGATGGTCGTGCACGCGCTGGCGGCCGCCGGAGTGCGCACGAGCTATGCCGTGGGCGCGATCCTCCTCGACACCGGCCTGAACGCTGACTGGACAGGCAGTGACCTGTTCGTCGTCGAGACAGACGAGTCGGACGGCTCGCACCTCGCCATCGAACCAGAGATCGCGATTCTGACGAACGCCGATCACGACCACGTCAAGCGCTATCCGGACATCGGCGCCGTGCGGGCGACATTCCGCCGATTCCTCGACGGAGTGCCGCAGGCGGTCATCTGGGACCGGCCAGAGCTGCTCGCTCTCTACTCGGGAGCCGTGAGGCCGTTCGACGCGACCGACGTGCGAGCGGACAGCTCCGGCACGACATTCACATGGAGGGGACGAGCTGTCCGGGTAAGCGCCCTGGGTGAGCACAATGCCCGCAACGCTGCGGCGGCGCTAGAGGTGTGCTTTCTGCTTGGAGCCGATCTCGACAGCGCCGTCGCGTCGCTCGCTTGCTTCGGCGGCACGAGTCGCCGGCTCGAGCTGCGCGGTCGCACCGCGACCGGCGCGAGGATCTACGACGACTACGCCCATCACCCGACGGCCATCGAGGCGACCCTCCAGGCGCTGGGCGTACTCGAGGCACAGCGCCTCATAGCGGTACTCCAGCCATGGGGGCTGCCGCGGGTCGCGGCGCTGTGGCGCGAGTTCGGAAGCTCGCTAGACCGCGCCGACGAGGTCGTCGTAGTTGACACGGTGGTCGGTGGTTCGAACCCCGAGGATTTTCCCGGTGTTGGCAGCGAGCTAATCGTCCGCGCGGCGCAGGCGTCGCGACCGGGCAGGCCGGTTCACAACATTCCTCGCCGCGAGGAGGCGCAGGGCTATCTACTCGATGTCCTGAGGGCGGGAGACGTATGTGTGACGCTTGGCTGTGGCGACGTGGACCAGCTTGCTACCGCCCTTGTCACGGGTGCTCCCTCCAATGCAAACCCGCTGTTGACCGCCTGAAACCGCACGATCCGCGATCGAACCGGCGCGGACTTCCCGGTAGCGGGGCGGGGTCGCCTGAGGATTCCGAGATCGGGCGTGCGCTCGCTCAACGGGACCGCCGCTAAGTGCACCCCCTGGTCTGCCGCTGCGGCGGCGACCACAAAGCGATGGGCTCTGCCACCCACTACAGCCTCGAATGCGCCGCCTCACAGCAGCGATTGCGGTCGCCCTCGGGACGGCAACTACGCGGCGATCCGTCTGCGCTCGTGCCGATTGAGCACCGGGATCGCCGCCTGCAGGTCAGGCGTGGAATGAACGCCGGGTGGATCAGCTCGCCTTCGGGTACCAGCCGCGGCCGTCCTTTCGGATCTTGCCTTCCCTCGCAAGGCCCGGGAGCACCCGGTAGAGGTAGTTCGGGCCGATGCCCATCGCCGTCGCGAGCTCGGGGATCGTGATCCCCGGCCGACCCTGTACGTGGGAGAGAGCCTCAGCAGCGCGCTTGCCAGTGCCTTTACGCCTACCGGCGCCGCGTTTGGCGGAGGTGGTGGCGGCTTTGCGCTCCGGCTTCACCTTGGCGGGCTCGGGTGGTCGGGTTGCCTTCGGCGCGGAGCGGGTTGCGCGGGCCGGCCGTCCGGGCCCGCGACGGCGCACGACGGCCTGCCCGGCCTCAGAGGCAGCCGACCCGACCGCGCTCGCCAACGCGACTGCCGCGGACTCCAAGCGGTGAAACTCCTCCACCAGCGGCGCTAGCTCCTTCAATCTCTCGGCGATCTCTCGGCGCTTCTCGTCAAGGAAGTCAGTCACGGTTATGTCCTCGATGGGGTATCGGAAGAGGCCAGCCTATCCAGGATGCGGCCAACTCGGCTACCTGCGCCGTTCCATTCAAGCTCCGCGAAGGTGCCGCTAACACTCCGCCAATCCGGCCCCTGCCTAATCGCGGCCCGACGCGGCAATGGACCCGCAACAGCAGCACGGGCGCTCCCCTGCGCCGCACGCATTTCGGCGCTCTAATGGCGCCGGTGATGATGTATCCGGCCGCAACCGACCTCGTGCGGAGTCATGATCCGGGGGTGTTCGATGAGCATCTAAGTCGTCAGCACCGGCTGAGCTACGTGGTGCGCGGTCCCGAGTGGGCGTTCGCGATACCGCAGGGAGATCTCGCAGCCCTGGAACTGGTCATGCGCCGCTGCTCGACGTTCTGGAACGGCGCGGGAAGCCTCCTGGTGCCGGTCAGCCGTGACGGACGCATGCCCATCTGGGCTCACGGGCTCCTGCGGGTGCGCCCAGTGGACGCCTGCTTCATCCATGAGCGGCTGAGCGAGGCCGCCCAGAGCGCCGTCCGGACGCGCGTAGCAGGCGCAACCGCCCTCTGGGACCGCTTCGACGAGCATGAGATCCACCCCCTGCGCCTCACGCGCCCGCCAAGCCCACCCGCTGCACCGAAGCCTCAGTTGGAGACGCCTCGGTTTGCGACTGCGGGACTGCACCGCGCCGCTCTAGCCATCTGGGGATTCATCCCCGACCAGGACTTTCCGCACTGGAGCGAGCGCTATCGGACGATCGACGCCGGGGCCAAGGCCGCCCACGGCGCGCTGCTCCGCGGACAGGTAGAGGGCCAAGGCCAGTCCCCGCTGCGGCTCACGGCCAGCTACATGCGTACCGTCAGCCGCGAGGGTCTGGCGGAGTGGCCCTACATATGGATCCTCCCGAGCGCGAGCTTCGATTCGCTCGTGAACTTCTGGAACTTTCGCGCCCGCCTGCTCGCGCAAACCCGTAGCCAGGCACAAGTGATCGGTCTTCCGCGCGAGTCGCTGCGTCACCCCGAGCAGCTCGCGGCGCTCGCGGACTGGCTGCCTCGGATCCCCGAATCCCGTCACACCCCCGACGTCTGCGTCAGCTGCCTGGGCGGACTGCACGATGAGGTCCGCGCGGCCTTGGCGAGCGTGCCGCTCGTCGAGGAGACACAGGACCCGCTGACATTTCAGTATGGCCGAGGGGTTGAGCCGAACGATCCGCCGACCTATGCATTTGTGGCTCCCTACGTCGGCGGCTATTTCGTGCGCGGCACCTCCGCGAGTGCACTCGTGGCCTTCGATGGCGGGCGCTCATCGCTCTCCCTGCCGGCGCCGGCATCTTTCCCGGTCCGTGTCCTCGCGCGGACCAGGCTCGTGTTTGCGAACCTGCCTCTGCCACTACCAGTGACCCCCACAGTGGCGCGGCTGGTGCACGCGAACGCGGAGGCGCGGGACGGCGTGATGCTCGTTACTAACGCGACAGCGGAGTGGAACTTCGACATCCGGCTGCCGACGGCCGGCCAGGCCCTTCAGGGCTGGGCCGTCGACCACGGGCTTGCGCTCGAGCGCTCGCAGGACGGCCGCGATGCCGAGGCACTGCTGAGCCGGCTCGGCAGGCTCGACGCGCTCGACGTCCTCGCGGACCCCGAGCGCCTTGCGCTGCTGGCTGCCCTCGCGCCGCGCTCGCGCATCAAGCTCGCCCGCCGTCTCGTCGCCGAGGCAAAGGATGTCGGGGCAAGGCTCGATGAGAACGAGGTCCTTGAGAAGCTCGCCGACCTGGGCCTCTTCCTTGAGATCGAGGCGCGTAGCGCCGGTGACATCGCGGCCGCCATGGGACCCGGTATGAAGAAGCGGCGGGTCTTTGGGCTGCTCGCGCCACTCGTCGAGGCGGGCCTTGTACATCGCTCAGCGGATGTGCGCTGCCCGCGGTGCCGCTTTCTGATGCTGCTCGATCTCCGCCAGCTCGATGAGCGGGTGCGTTGTCGCGCTTGCGGCCACAGGTTTGTACTCCCGGTGGTCGATGAGTCTGGTGAGCGCGAGCCGGAGCATCTGTATCGCCTCGACGGTCTCATGGCACGCGTCATGGATCAGGATGTGCTGCCGGTGCTGCTCACGTTGCGGGCCGTCCGGCCCGCCCCAGAGCAGCCCGCGCTCTTCTTCGCCTGGCCGGGTGTTGAGCTCCAGCACGGTGAGGGCCCCAAGGTGGATGTCGACCTCCTCGTGTCAGACGGCAACACCGTGTGGTGCTATGAGGTCAAGAACAACGCCACCGGGCTCGCGCGCACCCAGGTGACGCGCCTTCTAGCTATTGCCGCCGCGGCCGGGGCGCGTCCAGGCATCGCCGCACTCGAAGGCGAGTTTGACCAGGATCTGGCCGGTCTGGTCACACAGGCGGGCGGACGCGTGATCAGCAGAGACGGCCTGTTGGCCTGAGGGCCCGTGGCTGGGCGGGGCGCGGGGGCATCTATGTCCCCTTCGGCAGAGGCCAGGTACACCGGGGACACCAACCGGCGGCGCTATTTAATGGTCTTCCCTCAGACTTCCGCTCGTGCGCGGGCCGCGTGCAACAGGAGCTGTTGGCTGGCGGCCTGTTATGCGCCCCCTGTCCGCGCCCGCAGGCTCCGCCGTACCAAGTCCTCGCCGACCGGCGCCGCCTCGCGCACATTCGCAGGCACCTTGCCCTCGTGGACGATCGTCTCACGCGCTCTGCGGAACATCTTGTGTTCAGCTTCCGCCGCCTCCTGCTGTTCGAGGTCGCGGGCGATCAGTTGCGCAAGCTCCTTACCCTGCTTTGGGCCGCCGCGCTCGTTGGTCATGGACTCGATCGCGATCGCATAGTCGATGACCTGGTCGGCGGGGCGCACCCGCTCGGACCTCGCCATCAGGTATCGGCGTGTGGCAACGCCCACATGCCGGACCGGCGAGCCTGCGTGCCGGCAGTGCTCCGCCGTGAGCCGCTGGACGCTCGCGTCGTCAAGTATCGTCGGGTATGACACGACGATCGGCCCCACGTCTTCTGGCGGACCGCCGCCGCCACCGCCCGAGTATCGGACCTCGCGCATCGTCAGGTGTGTCTGCACGGGCCCAGGGGTGGCGAGCGCAAACGCGAGGAGCAGCCTGGTGAGAGCGTCCTCATGAGCTCTCGTTACTGCCTCACACGGCACGCATCGGGCAGCTAGCGCCAGCACGCCCGCCGAAGGCACAACCGGCGCCAACCATCCAGACCGAGCAACCGCAGGACTGACGAGCCCACGACCCCGATCCTTGAAGCGGCGACCTCAGCATCCCCTCGCGTTCGAGATTGCCGACCACCACGTCCTCGCTGTATAACGCCCCTCGCAGGGGCCCCTGGCGAGCCCAGCCAAGGCGCCGGGTTCGCGAGCTGCTTGGCGCGGGCGCGAACCTGCGCCAGTTCAGGAGCTGCTTGGGCACAAGCACGTGGACTTCACGCAGCGCTACACACGCGTGCACGCCCATCAGACTGCGCGGCGCGGTCAAGCGCCTAGCGTGGGCCGGCCATGCGCCTGAACACAGCCCCCGGGGGTAGCTGCCGCGGCGGCGTGGTTTTCCGGCACACTACGGCGATGGCGACTCTCGGCCTGCGATGAGCACCGGCGATTCCGCGCCCGTGCAGGTTGTGGTCGAGTTTCACGGCCCGCCCCCCGACGCGCTCGGGGACCTCGCCGCCGCCTACCCCGATGAGCTCACGCTGATCGAGTCCAAGGGCTTCGGCGCGACCGCGTACACACTGCAGGCGCTGTTCGTCGCCTCGGCAGGCGGGCTCGTCAGGGCGCTGATACCGATAATCAGGGCGCACATCGCTTCCAAGCAGCACATCTCCATCAAGGCGGACGGTGTCGAGATCCAAGGGCTCAGCGCCAATGACGCGATCAGGGTGCTCGAAGAACTCCGCAGGCAAGGCCGCCTGCCCGACGAGCACGACAGGACATGAGCGCCGACCCCGTCGCGCGCTATCTCACAGCCGGCAGGCTTACCCAGGATCCAGGGCCGATCGCCGGTCCCGCGGCGCACGTCTACGCCCGGTCTTTCCAAGACATCCTCTCGCGACTGGACCTCGCTGAGCACTCCAGTCGGCCGCGCCTGCATGTGACGCTGACGGCCAACGCCGTCGTCGAGACGCTCACCGTCGTCGGCGAGGACGTCATCGTCTATGACCAGTACCTCGGCCAGTCGTTCAACCGTCTCACCGACTTCGCCCTTGCGGAGTGGCCCGTCGAGCTGGTCATCCAGTGGGGCATGAAGCACCTTGCCATTGCGTTGGCTGCGCGCGGCGCCTACTGGCCGTCGCTTGCCGCCCACCACCTTGCGAACGAGCCAGCTGAGTCCGAGCGGCCACACGAGCGCCGGGCGGAGGTCTTTGAGCGGCGCTCTCAGCGTGTTGGGATACAGGAGCACTTCGTTCTCGCGCACGAGTGCGTGCACGCGGCGCTGCGCCGAGGCTCCCTGGGCGATGAGCTCCGCACGTCCGCCGAGGACCTCGTGGCCTCGACGGTCGCCGCGGCAGACTCGAGCCGGGGTGAGAACAGCGCCGTTGTGCTGCAGGCGCTCGTAGCCGATGAGATCGACGCGATCAACAGCGGCTCACGCGTGTATCGGATCAGCCCCGAGGAGCATGCCGAGCTCGCCAGCCGGCGTGAGCACGAGCATCGCGAACGTGAGTTCGTCGGCGGGTGGGTGGGCGAGCGCCCATACCTGCTGGAGGAGATTGTCTGTGACTTCATCGCGACAGATCTGACGCTCGCGCGCTATGACGAGTTCGGTGTGGACGCTGCGGATGTGCTCGAAGCGATCCTGCACGGCTTTCACAACCACAGCTCCATGGAGATCATTCGTGAGCACGCACGGCAGCTGACTCACGGCCCGCGGCCGGCGGGGGTCGTCGAGGTTGCCGCGCGTAAGACCGTGTGGCGCACGGCGGCGCCCGATGTGTGGGGTCACTACGCCGTGAATCCCGAGCCGGATGAGATTCGACGCCGGATGGTGGCGGTCACGGAACTCCACTCGCGCACCGTCGGTGACCAGCTTCTCTACACGCTGTATGCCGACTTCGACGCGATGCTCGCGCGTGTCTCGGACCCTCCGAGCGTCCCGCGGAGCGTGGTGGTTGGGCTTCTACTCGGCTACGTCGACCCAACTGCAGTCTGAGTCGTCCGCTCGAGGTGGTCAGGACGCCGATCACGCCGGGGCACCCCGGGCAGCTGGCACCCGGTGTCGCAGCACCCCTCGCCGCACGCCTACACGACCGGTCGGGACGTGCGCGAGCTCTTCATCGAGCGCCAGACGCGACACGAGCAAGCCCTGCAGGAGCTGCGCGAAGGCACAGACCCCTCGCAGGCGCTGTTCTGGAGATTCTGAGCCCAGGGCGCTTCACACGGCCATTTTCAACGGAAACGACGCTCGCCGGCACGATGCACGAAGCAGAAGCGCGTTGCTCGGCGTACTTGGGGGCAGTGACGCGAGAGCACTCCTAAACCCGGCTTCTTGAGCGCATCTCCGACGACTGGCACTGGTGGCAGTGGCACTTTCAGTGTGATCATGCGCGGCGAGCGAGTGTCATTCGTGGAAGCGTTGTTCGACGCGCTGCTCGAGTTCGACGTCGCGGTACCCTGGCCGACCTATGGAGGCCTTTGAGTCTGTAGTCGCACTGGCCTTGGAGGCGGAGGGGTTCGTCGTCTCGGGAGCGGTGAAGTTCCCAGTCACGCGTCGGGTGGCCAAGGCGGTGCGCGAGGAGGTGCAGACGCACGGCTATGAGATCGATCTGGTAGCCGCGCGCGCCGACCTGCTCGTGCTGGTGACCGTCAAGTCGTTCTTCGGATCGCGAGGGGTTGCTGCGGAGGACGTCGCGGGCGATGGTCGCCACAGCACGCACTACAAGCTTCTCAACGACGGGGTGATCCGCGAGGGAGTCATCACCGCAGCGGCGGATCGCTATGGGTACGCGGAGGACCGGGTGCGGCTCCGGCTCTACGCCGGTCGCTTCGCCGGACCGGCTAAGGGCACCCACGAGGCCCGCATCCGGGACATGCCGGGCTTTGAGGTGTTCGGGCCCGAGGAAATCGCGAGCAAGCTGCTCGCCGTGGCCGCGAGCAAGCAGTACCGCGACAGCCCGGCCCTGGCGGCCGTGAAGCTGCTCGAGGCGGCGGGGCTGTTTGCCTCGCCGCTACCTGAAGACGGCCTGGCCTGATAAGCGAGGGTCGCCGCGCCGCGCCGCGCCGCGCCGCTCAGCACAAGTGGCAAGTCGGCAGGCTCAGTCGAGGACTGGGTCGACGCGGTCCACCATTGGATCACGAGACGCTCGTCAGGGGCCAGCGGCTGAAGGCGCTTTGTGGACGACCGGAGGGGCGAGCAAGATCTCGTGGTGTGCCTGATGAGCCCGTTCTTGATTTGCCGACGGTGTCGGCCTTGGTGCGCCTGCGGATGCTTGCCGAGGACGCCCGCCGTCGGACCGATGACATATCCGACCCGGGGCGCCATCTCGCACTGATCGCGCTCGATGGCGCGTGCGAGTACGCGCTCTGGCTAGCGGGAGGCGCTCATGGCGCCAAATTCAAAAACGAACGGCCATCGCGCCACGACCAGATCTCCATGCTGAAGTCGCTTCTCGGTGAGCGCTGGAAAGTTCAAGGCTTGGGGGGCGTAGAGCAGCTGCATCGCGCTCGTAACGACGCGCAGCACGCGGCCGTCGCCACCGATCCCATGCAGTTGCCCCAGTGGCGGGACGCCGCGTGGGCGTTTATCGACAGCCTTTGCATGGCCGCGTTTGAACGCTCGCTCGATGACATCGTTTTGGCCGATGCCGTCAGAGACCCGTCGCTGCATGACCTGCTGCGGTGCAGCGAGGGAGCTCTTATCGACGACCCGCTCGTAGCCTTCACGCTCGCCACTGCCGCGTTCCGTCAAGCGCGAGAAAGGTGGCGAGTACAACGCAAGCCCGAGCAGTTCGCGCTAGCACCGGCAGGCACGCTACTTATGGCCGATCCCACGGCCGCGGTTCGTAGCGACCTACGGGCCCTCGATGACTTCCTCGAGGTTCAGATGTTCGCCAACGATGCCGGCGAGTACATCTGGCTACGGCGTGCTTGCGAAGAACAGGAGACCGCCGGGTGGACACCCACCCCGGAGGATTCCCGCCGGGCGTTGTTGTTCGCGGCGAGCTGGATCGTGCGCTGGGAGATATTCGACCTCGGCTATCCCCTCGATCGATGGGAAGCGCACCGCGAGAGCATCCAACCACCGGTAATCGGGGAGAGCGGCAAACCGCTCGTCTGGTTCAAAGAGGCCAGCCTTACCGACGAAGCGCCAGGGCAGCCTGCGCGATGTGTCATGCAGATCCAGCTAGCCAACGTTCCTGATCGTGGCCGTGGTCCCTGGGGACCCATTCTTGAACGGGCCCTAGCGGATGCCGCCGCTGAAGCGGCACTCAGTAATGCCTTTGCTCGTGCCTTCTGGAGCTACTCAGGGATCCTGCTGCTATGGGTCAACCTGGGGCATGATCCTAAAATCGTCGCGAGCATCGTGCGTCGAGCCGTTGACCTGGGATATGAACGTCACACCCAGCAGCATTCCGACGCCGAGCAACGTGAGCGCCAACGGCTTGAGGCTGAGTCAGCATTCCGTGAGATCGTGTTTGCCGCTCGAAGCGATTTGGGCCTCTTCCACGCCGTCACTATTGAGACGGACAAACAGTCGGGGACGTATGACTCGCTGGTGTGCTTGGAGCTTCGCATCGGCGACGCCGTGCAAGCCGAGCTTCACAGCGTCGTGGATATCTTTCGCGGTGCCGGCGGCGTGCTCGCGAAGACGGATCGTCTCGAGAACGGAGTCGCCTTCAACGTATTCGCGCTCACCGAGGAGAACCAACGAACCCTGACACAGGCGATCCGTAGCTGCGAGGACCAGGTTCGAAACCTACGCAATCACTCAGCAAAACAGCGGCTAGCGTTTCAAACCTTTGTGGCCGGTATCCAACGACAGCTCGGTAAGCCACCCGAAGCGTGACTGCCGTTCGCCTCCCCTGAGCGCCACCACAGCCCCGCTACGCCCCTATCGGCGCTCCGGGGGCACGTTGGGGATGCCCCACCGCCTCGTGGGGTCGAGCTGCCGGGGAAGCGCCTCGTGGAATACGCGCCGCGCGAGCGGCGAGCTGAAGCAGTGATGACGCGCGCCGTAGTGCCATTGCCCGCCCAGCCAGGCAAGACCGCCAAGCACGGTGAGCAGCGCCGCCGACGGCGAGCCGGTCGCGGCGGTGCTCAGAAGCCCTCCCGCGACCAAGAGGACGCCACCGACTCGAAGCAGGATCCCGCCCAGCAGCCAGACGCCGAGGGCAACGAGCACGCCGGTCGCGAGCAGGCTAAGCAGTCCGGTCATCGTGGGCATGGCGCGTCCTTTCGCGTCGGTTGGTCGGGCGTCGCACAGACGTCTAGCTCGATCCGCGAGGGATCTCAAGTCCTTTCGCCGAGCCTGGCGGGGAAGCCGCAATCAAGGGGCGCCCGGGCTCGTGCGGGAGCGTCCGCGCCGCGGGCCGCACAGGCCGCCGCGAGCCAGCCTCGGCCCGTTTCCGCGCGTGTGCGGGCGGAGTCGCGCGAGGTGGCGGGAAGCGTCCGGGGCTTTGCGCGAGATGGACTTGAGATCCCTCGCGAGTCGAGCTACCACGTCCACGTCCAACACCGAGCAAGGCGCTAAATCAAAGGAGATTCGCGATGAGCAACAGCAAGCAGACCACCGAGAAGCCCGCCTCCGAGCAGGCGGTCCTGAATGCGCTGGCCTCCAAGCCGGAGGCGACCGCGGCGGAGGTGGCAGCCGCCGCGGGCGTCGGCCGGTCGACCGCGGGCAAGGTGCTCGCGCGGCTGGCGAGCTCGGGCGAGGTGTGCCGCAGCGAGGGCGGCCGCGACGGCGCCCGCCGGCTGCCCGACCGCTTCGCGCTGGCGTCCGCCGAGCCGGCGGCGAAGTCCGCGAAGCCGAAGGCGGCAGCGGACGCCGAGTCGCGGGCGGCCGGCGAGCGTCTGAAGCCGGGGCAGCTCGATGGGCTCGTACTCGCCTTCCTGACCGAGAACGCCGAAAGCGGCCCTCACGGGCCGACCACCGTCGCGCAAGCGCTGAACCGAAGCTCCGGCGCCGTGAGCAACAGCCTGACTCGCCTGACAAAAGCGAAGCAGGTGCGCCAGGACAGCGAGAAGCCCCGCCGCTACAGCCTCGCGGCCTGACCGGCAAAGCCGTGCGCGCGTCCCCTCGCTTCCCCCTCGATGAAGAGGCGAACGAGGGTCGGGCCAACGGCACCGGTGTCGTGCGGCGTGCCACGGTCCGTCAGGACGTGGAGAAGTCGTTGAAGGGTGTTCTCAGCTGAGTGTGTGCATAGATCTCTGCGATGCTAGATCGCACGCCCTTCACGTCGTCGTCGAAGGCCACCACGCGGCAGTCCATCGCGCCGATGCGGGTCTTCGCCTCGCAGAACAGGGCGTAAGCCTCGGCTCCCTCGGCTTTTCGATTCTTCCACCAGTCGCCCGGGACCTCGAGCCCGCGTCGCTTGGCCGCATTCCGCATCAGGCGATTCGCGAACGATGCTGCGCCGGGGGGCCGCCCGAGCTGGGTGTGCTGGTCGAACCGATGGCGAAAGCTTGTGATCGGCGGGCTGTCACTAGCTCGAGAACGCGCCGTGACGCCGGTGCGTCCGACATACAGGTGTTTGCCGCGCTCGGTGAACAGGTAGATGCCTCGCCGATCCGACGGCGGGCGATGCTGGATCCCGTACGCTTCGCTCCCGAGCAGTTCGGACAGCATCTCCGGCAGCCAGTCAGTGAGTTGCCCCCAAACATGCGCCGAGTCGATCGGTATCCCGATCGGCGACGCCGCTCGTCGTCTGGCGGTGGCCTTTTTGGTCGGCACGAGGTCAAGTATCCCCTCGCCGTACTGCCGGCATAGACGCCGACCTAATCCCAGCCCGGTCGGCGGCGTGCCCGTGGGGGTGCTCGGCCCGGCGATCGTTTCGGAACCAGGCACACCACGATTAGCATTCTTGTGGCGAATCGAATGGGACCTGAGCTGCGCCTCAGGTCCCAAACCCGCCGGGAACTAACGGAAACTGCGGGGATTTCGACGAGGCCCCCGACTCTGATCGATGTAGGGATTTGCAGGCATTTTGCGGCCAGATCCCGGTCCTCCAGGAGCCGCCTGAAAATCGTGGTGTCCCCGGTTCGAATCCGGGTCTCGCCATGCCACGATCCCGCTGCAAACCGGCGCTTTTCGAGCGTTCGCGGCGGGGTCGCTCGGTGCCGGTCTTGGATGGTTTTTCGCCTTCGTGGCCCAATCGTGGCCCAAACGCCGCCTCTTGGACGGCAGGGAGTGCCGCGACCGGCTCGCGTGCCTTGCGCACGAGCCGGTCGAAGCTGGTCCCGTGGCTGCGATCTACACGCTGCTCCAGCTGCGCATAGACATCGAGGTCATCTTGGGGTCGGCGTGCCCGACCTGGCCCATGACCCACCTCACGTCGAAGTTGTTCGCGCCTGTGGCGTGGTCGAGCGGCCCGCCCGACACAGCTCGTCGATGTGCTCGATGACGGCCTCGACGAGGTCGGGGCTCGTCTGCACCTCGCGGATGCCGGGCTCGGTCTTCGAGTCGAGGATACGAAACCGCGCGCCGTCGCGATGGTGCAGGCGCAGTTGGCCGATGCTATGTCGCATAGCTCGCCGACGCGCACTCCCCTTCATACTCGCTAGACGGGTCATACAGAAGCGGACGGGCCCACGGGTCATCAGTCACCCCCCGGCCGGTAAACCCGCAAGCGCGCCGTCGTACACTGCGTCTTGGGCGGGAGCAGTGTCGAGAGATACGTCCCCGGGTGGCCTCGACGACGAACTGATCCAGCATTCCCTTCTCGAGCATCTCAAATCGCGGCGGCCGGCTCCCGCTGTGCTGGTGTTCACACGGAATGAGCCGCTGGTGTATCGGACGATGTCGGCCGCTGCTGGCGCAACCTGTCTCGCTCGCGACGTCGGCCCCGGATGGCCTTACGAGGGCGGTGCAACTCGCGGCGTCCTGAGATGCGTAGCGGACGGTTACACGCATCGAAAGATCGAGAGCGACTCGTTCCCGGTGCGACGAGTCCGGCACTTACGGGGTTTCGCAACCTACGTAAATATATATTGGGACGTTTTTGCCGGAATGGATTTTCACCTTCGTCTCGGGAGGACAGTTCTCCTCTAGTACAGGATGCCCATTGGACCGGATCGGGACGATGGCACTCAGCTCGTAGCGTCCTGGCGGGAGGCTCAGACGGAAACCGTGCTTCGCGCTCGCGCGAGCGCGCGCTACGATGCGGCCGCTGGCGGTGCGGACCACTACCGTGCCGCTACGGCGCCTAACCGCTGTTCCAACATCTGGCGGGCCTCCGGCGAAAATTATCCAGCCGGAGACGACGGCGCGCCGAGCGCCCGCCGCCGACCGGTCCAGTCGGGCTATTGCTCCGGCAGCGAACAGCCCAGCTACCGCGAGCCCAACCGCAATGACTGCCAGCACAAGCCTTATCTTGCCCATTACCAGTCCTCTCTCGGAACCAATATTCATACTTGCGGACCCCGTTACCGAGGGCCCAGACGGCGGCATCAGGCTCGCTAAACAGCTCCAGAAACCGGGGACCTATCGATACGGTAATCTCTGCGACGGTTTGGCCGACGGTGTCGATCGCAAGTGGCGGCGCGACGTCTGTCATAGCCCGATCGTAATGCGCGCGATGGCTCGGCAGCCAGATCATAAGTAAACGGCCACGCCCTCTATTGCCAACTGAGCCGCCCCGGGGTAGATAAGGGTGATCTGGCAGGGCCGCTTGGCAGCTCTGCCGACCATGTCACGGGACAGGG
Organism: uncultured Solirubrobacteraceae bacterium; assembly: GCA_963756205.1. Classification (GTDB taxonomy): domain Bacteria; phylum Actinomycetota; class Thermoleophilia; order Solirubrobacterales; family Solirubrobacteraceae; genus Palsa-744. The sequence continues at coordinate 302,758 of CAVWMU010000001.1, read as the reverse complement.
GTTGAGGCGTGGACGAAAAACACGCCCCGCCGCGTGAAGCCGACCAAACCGCCTGCGCCGTAGCCACCACGCGACTTGCCGCATCGCCTAGGCTTCATGGCGTGTGGCTGCTCGCTGCATCCACTTGCGGCAGCGAAGGGGGCTGCAAGGCGGGGGTGCTTGGGACCGTCGTTGGCATCCTTGCGGCGGCAGCCGTCGTGATACTCGTCGCTCGCCTGTTGTTCACGCGGCGCGGGCGGGAACTCCTAAGGTTCCTGCTGGCGCCCCTCAAACGTGGCGAATAACGCGCCCGGAGGCAGTCCGCCGTGACCCGATCGCGCTGGGTTTGTCAGCGAACACATCGCTGAAAATCGTGGTGTCCCCGGTTCCAATCCGAGTCTCGCCATGCCACGGAAGCTCGCGGTGCTGTTGTGCGCCGGCGAGGATGCGGAGGCGCTACTGAGAGGCTGCTGGCCGGTGTTCTTCGTCCGGGCGGAGGCTGGCCAGGCGTCTGGCAAGCGAGAGCCCGGCTTGGGGCCACCGGCGTATCGCCGGCGAGCTTCGAGGTCTCGGTGTGCAGGCGGCGCCTTCAACCGTGTGGACCATCCTCGGAGAGTCAGGGATCCATCCCGCGCCCACGCGCACTGGGCCAACCTGCCCGGCGTGCGCCTCCCCGACACCAACCAGGTCTTGACCTCCCCCTATTCACGGCCGCGGAACTCGACGGGTTCCCCAGAGCTCAGCGACACGCTCGTCGCGAGCGCCGCGCGCTGGGCGAGCGGGGCCGGGATTTCGAGCGTGAGCGCGTCTTCGGGGCCGCCTTCGAAGCGTTCGGGGATCTGCGCGTCGCCCTTGTCGGCGAAGTCGAAGGCGTCGCTCGTGGTCATCTCGTCGACCGTCTTCAGCGGCGCGATCGCGGCACCGCGCAAGGTGATGAGCGTGGGCTGGAAGCCCTGCGCGGGACATTCGAGCGAGGCGAGGACAGCGGAGGAGGACTGGTTGATCGCCCACCCGACCGATGGCTTGGCAGCGTCGATCAAGCCGAGCTCGGCGTGCGCGGAGGCGATGCTCATTTCACCGGCTGCGAGCCCCTGGCTGTTGCACGCGATCTTCTGCGTGGCGCTCATGCAGCTCGTGAGCGTGAGCGACATCGTGGCCGTCTGCGGGCCGGTGTATTCGCCGCTGCCGTGGCTGGCGGCGCATTCGAGCAGCGTGTTGCCGTTGCGCCCGGTGAGCGCCGCCTTGCCGCCGCTCAGCGCGAAGCTCTCGTCGGCCAGCGGCCACGGGCGCCATTCGTAGGAGCCGCTGTCGCCGCCCGCGCTGCGCGTGGTGCACGAGGAGGATGAGTAGGCGCCGGTCTTCGCCTTGCCGCCCAGCTTCAGGCACCTGCCGACTTCGGGGAGCTGGGCGGTGGTGAACGTCCGCTGCGATCCGTAGGAGGCGCCGGCGGCGTTGGTGGCGAACGCGCGGTAGTAGTAGGTCGTGGTGGCTTCCAGCCCGCTCAGCGCCGCCGAGACCGCGACCGGCCTGGTGCCCGCGCCCGGCAGCGAGGAGCACGGCACGCTCTCGCCATAGGCGGGCGTGGTGCCGTATTCGAAGCGGCATTCGCCGACCGCCTCGGCGTTGGGATCCACCGTCGCGTTGAGCGTGGCTTCGCCGTAGTGGATGCCGGTGGCTTCGCCCGTGACCACCGCGGGGACGCCTTCGTAGGTGAACTCGTCTTCGGATTCGGTGCTGCTCGTGCCCTCCGGGGTGCTCACCGTGACTGCGACCACGCCGCTGCCGGGCGGCGCCACGGCGACGATTTCATCGGCGGAGCGCACTTCGAATTCGGTGGCGGGGGCGCCGCCGAAGTCCACGGCGGTGGCTCCTTCGAGGTTGCCGCCGAGGATCGTCACACGCGTGCCGCCGGCGGCCGGGCCGGCGTCCGGCTTGAGCGAGCTGAAGATCGGCCCTGATGAGGGAGGCATGGCGAGCACGTCGTGGAAGCCGGAGGCGAACGCCGTGACCTGGCCGTGGAGGAAGGGTCCTTCGGGACACGGCCCGGAGGCGAACGCCGCGCACACCCCCACGGGCTTGTCACTCTGGCTGCTCCTCCCGTCGCCGAGCTCGCCTGCGCCGCCACGCCCCCACGTCTCGAGTTCGCCGTCTTCGAGCTGCACGAGACCGCCGGGAGCGAACTCGCCCTGGGCCAGCGCGCGCACCCCGCTGAGGCCCTCGACGTGGACGGGCGTCGTCGCGCAGGCAACCTTTGCTTTTTCGACCTTGCACGTCTTGGGGCCCTTCTCGCTGCCGTCGCCGAGCTGCCCCGCTTCGTTGTAGCCCGAGGAGGCGACCGTCCCGTTCTTCAGCAGCGCGTAGCTGTCGTAGAGCCCGCCTGAGACCGACTGGACTTCGTCGAGGTCGTGCTTGCAGGGCGCCTTCGCTTCGCCGATCGCGCACACGAGCTCGGGCACGCTGCTGCGCGCGCTGGCGGCGCCGTCGCCGAGCTGTCCGACTTCGTTCCCGCCCCACGCCATCACCGTGCCGTTCTTCAGCAGCGCGAAGCCGTCGAGGGAGCCGGCGGCGATCGCCGCGACTTCGCCGAGGCCCGCCACGGGCACGGGCACCCTGCTGCAGGCTTCTTTTTCGGCGCCGCACGTTTCCGGACCGCTGGTCGTGCCGATGCCGAGCTCGCCCTGGGCGTTTTCGCCCCACGCCATTACCGTTCCGTTCTTCAGCCTGGCGAGGCTGAAGTCCGCGCCAGCCGCGATTTCAACCACTTCACGCAGGTAGTTTTCGGGCTGGCACGGCGATTCCAGCTTCGTGCACACGGGCAGCGGGTAGGGGTTGCGTTCGGTGTCGGTGGCGAGGTCGCCGTAGAGGTTGCCGCCCCACGCGGCGACCGTGCCGTTGGCGAGCAGCGCGAGGCTCGGCAGCCGCCCCGCGGAGACCGCGGTGACTTCTTCCAGGTACGGGCCGTCCGCACATTCTGCGACGCCCTCGGCGCACACCCGCACGGGCCGGGTGCGCGGTTCGTAGGTCCCGTCGCCGACGACCCCGAACTCGTTTTCGCCCCAGGCCATCGGCTTGCCGCCGGCGAGCAGCGCGAGGCTCTGGCCCCAGCCGCTGGACAGCGCCTGTGCTTCGCCGAGGCCGCTGACTTCGACGGGGACGTCGCTGCTGGCGAGTTCGCCGTCGCCGAGGTCGCCGCCGTTTTCGCCCCACGCGAGCACGGGCCCGGGCGGGTCATAGACGAAGCGCGCTTCGCCGCTGGGTGGGCTGGTGCCAGCAGGGGTCGTGACGCTCACCTGCACCGCTCCCGTGCCCTGCGGCACCGGTGCGCTGATCGAGGTGTTCGATTCGACGGTGAATTCGCTCGCTTCCGTGGAGCCGAAGTCGACCGCCGTGGCGGCGAGCAGGTTGGAGCCGGTGATCTTCACCGTCTCGCCGCCGTCCCCCGGTCCGGTGGCGGGTGAGACGCCGGTGATCGTGGGCGTGCCGTTCGAGAACGCGTAGTCGGCGCCGTAGCTCGTGCCGTCGGCGTTGCTTGCGACGAGCCGGTAGTGGTAGATCGCGTCGGACTGCAGTTCGGCGATCGTCTCGGTCACCTGCCGACCGCTCGTCCCGACGGATCCTTCCGGTACGGGGGCGCGCGCGCCATAGGCGGTCGTGGTGCCGTATTCGAACCAGTACGTCGTGTCCAGCCCGAGCGGAGAGACGTAGCCGGCCAGCGTCGCCTGGCCCGAGCTGACACCACTCGGAGGGTCGGTGACGGCGCGCGGGGCGGCCGTGCCCAGGATCAGCGGCCCCTCGGGGCTGCCGTTGCCGGTGGGCCCGTTGTACCCGACCCCGGCGCGGCAGAAGTAGGCCACTCCGGGCGCGTCCGAACACTTCCCGTTGATCCCCTTGGTCACTTCGTCGAGGCCGCCGACGGCCTCGTAGAAGGCCTCCGCTCCGGGAAGCTCACGCACCGCTTCTTCGGCGTGCGCCTCGATGCCCGCGACCAGCGGCGAGGCGGCGCTCGTCCCGCACACGTCGCGCCATTTGCCGTTCTCGTAGGAGGAGACGGGCGTTTCGCAGGCGGCGTCCGCGGCGACGTCGACCGTCATGCGGCCGTTGCAGCCCGGGTCGCCCTGCCACGCGGGCTTCGGGAAGCGACTGCAGCCCGAGCCGCCGCCGGCTTGAATCGACGGTTCATACCACGTTTCTTCCGTCCACCCACGCGCGTTGTCCGCACGGTAGAGCGCGGTGCCGCCGACGGCGATCGTGGAAGGCAGCGACGCCGGGTAGTCGGGGGAGTGGGCGCCCTCGAAGACGTTGTCGTAGCCGTTGTCGCCGCCGGCGAAGAACAGCATCACGCCGGGGTGCTCGAAGTATTCGCGCTCGTACTTTTCGCATTCTTGGATCCCGCAGTCCTGTTCGGGGCTGCTCCAACTGTTGGACACCTCGATCGCGCCAAGCCTCACGGCCGTGTCCTCGGCTTCGCCGAGCGCCCGTTCGGTGGCGGTGTCGGCCTGCACGAGCAGGATGTGGCATTCCGGGCACGCGGCGGAGACCATGTCGATGTCGAGCGCCTGCTCGCCGTCCCAGCCGCCTTCCGCCGGATAGTTGCCTTCCTGCCCCTTCTGGTTGACCTTGCGGAAGCAGCCGTTCGCATGCGTGCACGGCGGCAGCCCATAGCGTTCGCGGTAGACCGCGAGATCCTGTTCAGCGTTGCTGTAGCCGTAGGCGTCGTCGATCGCGATCGTCTCACCCGCCGCGCCGCCGTTGATCGGGATGTCATACGCCGACTGCAGGTTCTGCGCGTCAAAGCCCCCGAGTTCCCCGTCGCCTTCGAGCGGCCTGCCATCCGGCAGCGCCAGGCGCATCGCCGCGTGCACCTTCTTGCGCACGGGTTCAGGGTCGATGATCGCGTCGCACGGCCCTTCCGGGCACAGCCAGTAGGGCTTGGTCTTGGACGGCGTCAGCGAGACGCCGCCTTCGGCGGCGGCGCGCGCCCGCGCGGCGAGCAGCGCCTTGCGCGTCCCCCGCGGCGAGGGAGCAGCCGCGCGCGCCCCCAGCGAGCGCGGCAGCGCTTCCAGCCGGGCGCCCGGCGCGCGCGGGGACGATGCCGAGGCCGCGAGCGGGAAGGCGAGCAGCGCCACGGCGAGCATGCCGAGGACTACCGCACGGTCAGCCCACTCTCCCAAGCTGCGCGCCCTCACGTGACCACTTTCCTCTCCCCCGTGATCCTCCCTGAAGGCCGGGCGCTCCTCGCCCGGCAGCCGAGAGCGTACCGCGTGTACGCCGACGGTGCTCTGCGGTCAGACCCCGGCGGCACGCCGGTGCGCTCGGCGGATTAGCGGAGCTTCTCGGGGACGCGCTGGAAAGCGTCGGGGGCGGGGCGCGCCAGAACCTGGCGTGGGTCGATCGGCTCGCCACAGCAATCGCAGGTGAGCTGTGGATGGCACTCGCTCGCGCAGGTCTGGTGCGTGTAGGTGATTGCTGGCTCGGAGACCTTGTAGGCGTCTCCCCAGGCGCTGAGCGTCACCAGAATCGGGTACAGCGCCATTCCCTTCTCGGTCAGCCGGTACTCGTGGCGCACCGGATGCTCGCAGTAGACACGCCGAGCGAGAACGCCCTCCTCGACGAGCAATCGCAGGCGGTCGCTGAGCACGTTGCGCGAAACCCCCAGGCGCTGGCGGAAGTCCTCGTAACGGCGGACTCCGAGGAACGCCTCGCGGATCAGCAGCATCGTCCAGCGCTCGCCGATCACCGCCCAGGTCTGTGCGACCGGGCAGTACACCTCGTCGAGCTCGTCGTGTCGCACCCGGCGCAGTCTACCAAGTGCATCTCTTTTCGAGATCGACTAGGGTGTCGGGCATGCTTCCGCCGCCCACTCATAGGGAGGGCGCTGTGACACAACGGAATGAGCTCGAGCTCGCCCGCGAGATAGCGGCAAGCCTTCTCGAGAGCCACGCTCAACTAGCCGACGAGACGGTCGCGGCGATCACACGTGAGGTCTTTCCATACTCGGACGTCGTTGCGCCTGACGAGCTGATTGCGGACGTCTGGGAGCACTGTGACGCTCACATCCAGGCGTTTCTGTCGAGCTTTCTCGAGGACTTGCCTCCTGAGGGGCTCGACATCAGCTTCGCCGAGAATGCTGTCACACGCCGGGTGCGGCGAGGGGTGCCGCTCGAAGCGATCCTGCACTCCTTTCGTCTCGGCCATCAGGTCACCTGGCAGGCCATCCTGCAGCAGGCCGACCGCGTTCGGGGCGGTCGAACGGCGGCGGTCCTGCTCGTCGAGCCGTCGATTCGCTACACAGACGCGATGAGCACGCTGGTGGCGGACGTGTACGTCCGCGAACAGCAACGAGCGCTCACCGCCGCGGACCGCCTGCGGCGGGATGTGCTGGAGCTGCTACTGACAGACGCGGCTCGCGGGCTCCAGGCGGCACGGACCGCGGGCATCGCGCTCGACCCGGACGCCACGCATCACGTTCTCACGGCGACGATCGGCGCCGTCGAGGACCCTCATGCGCTGCAGGCGCTCGAGGACGCGATCGTGAAGGTCTTCGAGACTGACCTCGTCCTCGCGGTCGTGCGCCATCACGGCGTCACGGCGCTCCTGACAGGAGACGGAGCGCACGCCGCCGACCGCGCCGAAGCAGCCATCCGCCTCAGCGCAGACCAGGGAGCCACCGCGACCGCTTTCGGCATCGGGCTGCCGGCGCGCTCTCCCCTGGAGCTCGGGCGTGCTCACGAGCAGGCCACGATCGCACTTGGCATGGCAACCGAGACCCGACCCGTGGTGGCGCTCGCCGACGTGCCGGTCACCGACTATCTGATCGCAAACGCCGACCGCGTCGCCCGCTCGATGATCCCCGAGCCGGTGCGGGCGCTCGCGCAGAGCAACCGCGCATCGGACAGGGCGCTTGTGCACACGCTTTACACATATTTGATGGCGGGATTGAACGTGCAGCAAGCCGCCGCGATGCTGCCGGCGCATCCAAACACCGTCCACCACCGGCTGCGCCGCCTCGCGGAGAGGACCGGCTACGACACGCATGACGCCGAGCAGCTGCTGCGCCTGTCGATCGAGCTGCGGCTCGTCGACGGGCCCTGACCACCTGTTCAGGCCCAGCGAGCGCCGCCCCGGCCGCGCTCGTAACGCGTGCTGCATGTGTGGACAGTGCACAACGTCGTCTCGTGATGTTTGGGGAGCCTCGCCGTTGACCAGCGAGCTACACGCCCCTATCTTGATGTCAGGAGATTCAGGGAGGGACGCGCACGTCGGACGTGTGCCATTGCAGAGCACAGCTGTCTGCGGCCGATCGTCGCAGGCCAAAAAAGGAGATGGGGATGGTCAAGCTGACTGCCGTTGTCGATCGCGTTCGTGCCCGCAGGCTGCTGCTCCTGTCGGGGGCGATCCTCGGACTGGCGGCGCCTGCGACTGCGAGTGCGACGATCACCTCCGTCTTCGGCGGGAAAGTCGTCTGCGAAACCAAGGCATCGGGCGCAGAAGCGGGCCAGCGCTGGTGCGGCAACGCGGCGAACACGACGGTGCCGAGCTGGGACGGCACGACGATCGACGTCTCCGTCGGCTTCCCGGTGGCTTCGGGCTCGGATAAAAACTACCCCGTCGTCGGTGTCTATCACGGCTATGCGGGCTCGAAGATCACGCCGTCGAACGTGCTCTCGCAGCGGTGGCTGAAACTCGGCTATGTGGTCTTCTCGATGACAGATCGGGGCTGGGGCTCCTCGTGCGGGAAACCGTCCTCGCCGCCCAACACGATCAAGCCGGCGCCGTGCGAACACGGCTACACCCATCTCATGTCACGGGCCTACGAAGTGCGCGACGCCCAGTATCTGCTCGGCCTGCTCGCCGACGAAGGCCTCATCAACCCACAGGCGATCGGCGCGACCGGCGTGAGCTTCGGCGGGGGGATGTCGCTGCAGCTCGGGTCGTTGAACGACCGCGTCGAACTGCCCAACCACGAACTAATCCCGTGGACCAGCCCGAATGGGAAACCCATGAGGATCGCCGCCGCCGCCCCTGAATACGGATGGACTGACCTCCTTCAAGCGGAGTGGCCAAATGGCAGCAGCCTCGACTACGTCGCCAACTCCCCCTATACCGGGGTGCTCGGCAATCATGGCTTCGGGGCGGAAAAGCAGTTCTGGCAGACACAGCAGTACGCCGCCACGGCGGCAAACGGCTACATCGGGCCGAACACGGACCTGGAAGCCGACCTCACCGGCTTCCATGAAGTCTCGATCACCGGCGGCCCCTTCGAAGGCAACGAAGTCATCGCCCAGCAGGAGCAGCAGATGCAGTACCACAGCGCCTACTACACCAGCCTGGCGGAACCGCCGTCACCAGAGCTGATCGAGAACGGCTGGAACGACGACCTGTTCCCGGTCGATGAAACGGTCCGCTACTACAACAAGGTACGCGCCACCTACCCGAACCAGCCGATCAAGCTCTTCTACCTGGACCTGGGTCACCAGCCGCGCTCAGGGCTCGGCAAAGCGGAAAACGCCGCGCCCACCTTCATGGCCGCCCAGAACGCGTGGTTCGCGTACTACCTCAGAGGCGAAGGCGCAGAACCAGCCGAACTGCACGGCGGCGTCACGGTGATAACGAGCGCCTGCCCGAAACCGTCCAACGGGATCGAATACAAGGCAGCCAACTGGGCGAGCCTCGCCAAGGGCGAAGTTCATTACTCGAGCGAAGCCGAACAGACGATCCAGGCGCCGGGCACGCCACCAGCTTCGCCTCTCGAGGCGGAAGGGATCACGGTCTGTACGACGCAGTCCTCGGCCGCCAACGCCTCGGCGGCCACGTACAAGCTCCCGGCAGCGCCCGCCGGCGGCTTCACCGTGATGGGCGCCACGACGGTGATCGGCGAATTCTCGGCGCCCGGCAGAAACGACCAGTTCGTCGCGCGGCTGTATGACGAAAACGTCTCAGCCGGGACCGAGGAGCTGATCGGCCGCCAGGTTTATCGTCCGATCAATCCGGAAGGCGGCTTCACCAAGCAGGTCTTCCAGATTCACCCGCAGGCATGGAAGGTCGAAGCAGGCCATGTGCTGAAGCTCGAGCTGCTCGCGCAGGACTCCCCCTACGCTCGCAGCTCGTCCACGCCTCAGTCCGTGCAGGTGAAAAGCCTCGAAATACGGGTGCCGACCCTGGACGCGCCAGGGAGTGCCGCAGGCATGGTGCAATCCCCGTTGCCGAAGTACCTGCCGGCGAGCTACACGCTCGCGCGCAATGTGATCCCGGCGGCGCTGTCCGCGCCGCACCTGACGAGCGGCGCCAGCCCGAACGCGAGCGGTCGGTTCACGCTCGCGTGGGAACCGACGCAGGCGGCGACCGCTCCCTCGTACACGCTCCAGCACAAGAACGCCGCTGGCGGATGGAGCACCGTCGCCAGCGGCCTGATGAGCCCCGAATACTCGTTCACCGCCGCCAGCCCCGAGGGCGAAGGCACGTGGACCTACCGCGTGACCGAGAGCAACGAAAGCGCCGAAAGCGAACCGTCCGCGCCATCCGCCGAAGTCAAGGTCGACGAGACCGCGCCGAACGCGCCGATCGTGACGGCCGATCGCGCGCCCGACTATGCGGGCGGCGGGGGCTGGTACAGGGACAGCGTCGAAGTGTCGTTCTCCTCGAACGGTGACCCGGCGTTGTCTGACGGCAGCCCCGGCAGCGGTGTGAACCCTGCCTCGGTGCCGGCTGCGGTGGTGTTCGACACGAGCGGCTCGCACACGGCCAGCGGCACCGTCACCGACAACGCCGGCAACCAGTCCGCGTCGGGAAGCCTCACCGTCCAGGTCGACGCGACGCCCCCCAGCCTCGAAATCAGCTGCCCCGCGTCGGTGCCTTTCGGAAGCGAAGCGAGCGCGACCGTCACCGCCTCCGACGGCCAGTCGGGCCTCGCGGTGGACCCGAGCGGCACCGTGGCGATCAACACGAGCAAAGCCGGACCGCAGACGATCACCCGCACGGCGATCGACAACGTCGGGCACGAAACGACGAGCTCGTGCACGACCGAGGTGGAATTCAACACCCCCGGCGCACCGGCGATCTCGGGCGGCGCCAATCCGACCGACACCGGGCTGTTCACGCTCTCGTGGAGCGGCGAAGACCCGCTTGAGAACCTCGGGCTGACCTACACCCTGCAGCGTCGCGACGTGGCGGGCGGCGAATGGAGCACCGTCGCCACCGAAATCGCCTCGCTCGAATACACGTTCACCGGGGCGGGAGAGGCGGAAGGCACATGGGTGTACAGGGTCCAGGGAAGCGATCCGGCGATCGAACTGACCACCGGATGGTCGCCGGCCTCGGCGCCTGTCGTGGTCGACGAGACCGCGCCGAACGCGCCGATCGTGACGGCCGATCGCGCGCCCGACTATGCGGGCGGCGGGGGCTGGTACAGGGACAGCGTCGAAGTGTCGTTCTCCTCGAACGGTGACCCGGCGTTGTCTGACGGCAGCCCCGGCAGCGGTGTGAACCCTGCCTCGGTGCCGGCTGCGGTGGTGTTCGACATGAGCGGCTCGCATACGGCCAGCGGCACCGTCACCGACAACGCCGGCAACCGGTCCGCGTCGGGAAGCCTCACGGTGCAGGTCGATGCGACACCGCCGAGCGTCGAAGTCAGCTGCCCGGCGAACGTGGCGATCGGCGCCAGCGCCCACGCGACCGTCACCGCCTCCGACGGCCAGTCGGGCCTCGCGGTGGACCCGAGCGGCACCGTGGCGATCGACACGAGCAAAGCGGGTCCGCAGACGATCACGCGCACGGCGGTCGACAACGTCGGGCACGAAACGACGAGCTCGTGCACGACGGAGGTGGGCTTCACACGGGTCATCAGCACGACCGTCAAAGGCAGCCTGAAGATCAAGGCGGGCGAAGCGATCGAGCTCACGTCGACCGCCAGAGTCAGCGGCACGGTCTCGGTCAAGGCGGGTGGAGCGCTCGACATCGAGGGCGCGACGCTCGCGGGGACGCTGAGCGCCAACAAAGCAGGCCTGTTGAGGATCTGCGGCGCTGACCTCGCAGGCCCCGTCAAGGCGTCCAACGGCACGGGGGCGGTGGTGCTCGGCGAAGGCGACGGCGAATGTCCCGCGAGCATGTTCCACGGCGTGGTCACGATCGAGGGCAACACCGCAGGGGTGAGCATCGACGAAAACACGTTCCACGCCTCGCTGAAGGTGACCGGCAACGGCGGTGGCGTGACCGTCACCGGCAACACGGTCGCGGGAGCGCTGACGGTGACCGGCAACACGGGGACCGTTATCGACCGGCCGAACGAAGTGGAAGGCAGGAAGAGGCTGCAGTAGCATTGACGTGCTGCGACGCGTATCTGCAAGCTTCACGGTTGTGGTTGTGCTTGCCTTGGTGCACGCCGCTACGAGCTGGGCGCTGCGTGGCTGCGAATACGGCGTGAGAGATCCGCTTGCCGCGTCGGGCGGTGCCGGCGAGACGCTCGTCGCCTGGACGGAAGTGACAAGCGATGCGGCTGAAGGTGACGAAGCGGAGGTGTGCGACAGCTCCGTCACACAGGCGGCGGTCGGCTCGCCCGAGACGGGCTTCACCGACATGGGCACGCTCTCGGCCCCTGATCTGATGTCGGCGCCGACCGGAGCGGTCGTAAACGAAGCCGGCAGCGCCTGGGTGATCGGCGTTCACAACGCCGTCGTCGGGGCGAACAAGTACGGGCTGGATTGGGCATGGACCAGCGCATGGCTCGCGTTTCGTCCCCCCGGTGGCGGCTTTCGAGAACCGATCAAGCTGCCCACGCGGGGCCAGCTGGTCGATGCTCCTCTCGTCGCGAGCAACCGGGCGGGTGTGGCGCTGTTTGCCTGGGACACGGCGCGCGGCACCTACCTCGCGTGGGGTACGCCAAGCGGCGCGGTCACCGCTCCGCGTTTCGTTGGTCACAGATTCCGGGTCGCCGGCATCGGCGTGAGCGAACGCGGCGAAGCACTCGCCGTCGGGTACTACATAACCCGAGCATCGCCTGATGAAGCAACCGCGATCGTCTCGTTGGTCGGCCCCGCGTACGGCGCCTTCTCGACCCCGCGGGCGATAGCGACCGAGTCGCGTAACGCCCGGGGGCGGGTCGTGGGCCGCTTTGAAAGGCCGCTTGTTGCGATCGGCGCGACCGGTAGCGCGGTGATCGTGTGGGAAACCTGGCGGGAGCTGCCGCGAGAATCCCTCGGGCCGAGTCGTCTGATCTACCGCTACGCTGACGGCCGCTTCACACGGCCGCGCAAGCTTCCGAAGAAGTTCCTGAATCTGGGTGTTGGGGCACCGGCCGCGACGGTCGACGCCGCCGGGCGCGCGTTGATAGTTCGCGACTCCGAACAGGGCTGGCGCGAGGTCGCGGTGATGCCCGGCGGCAGGATCGGTCTCGAACGCAGACTCGCTGCTGCTGTCTACAACGAACCGCGCCTCGCGGGCAATGAGCTTGGCGAGACGGCTATCGGTGAAAGCGGCATCGGCAGCGAATTGGGCATAAGGACTATCTTCGGAGACACGTCGGGTGGTCCCGAGACGTCGCAGACGTTTGCTATTGCGCACAAGGTGGTGGGCGCGCCCGCGATGACGATCGACAGGCAGGGAGATGTCACTGCGATCTGGGTCGAAGAACCGCAGCGAGGCACGTCGGTGCTCGACACGCGCGTGGTGGCGCCCGGTGCCGAAACTATCCAGATAGCTCGCCGCGAATTGTAGTCGGCGCGCCCACGAAGCCGGCCGCGCTCGGGAACCATCTATAACCTGTGAGCATCGACCGCGCCGGCAAACCCAGCAGCGCACTGTCTGCGGTTCTGCGGCGCGGGTGATACTTCGCGGCGCGCTCACTAGCGACGCGGCCACCCATGTGCTCGTGCTCCGCTCGCGTCCCAGCGACTTCCGCAGGGATCCCTACCCTCGCGCCCTGATCGAGCTCGCCCGCAGGACGGCCCATCCGGCGGTCGCGCCGATGATGCAGGCGCGACCGGATCGCTACAACGCCGAAGCCGAGCACCTGGAGAGCATCGCCGCAGGGGACGCGAGCCTGGTCCAGATCGCGCCGCTCCCGGGCACGCCCAGCGTCTCCCAGATCGAGCTCTCCGGCCGCGTGGTTCGCCAGGGCCTGCTCGCCGGGACGGCGCGCTGCCCCGCTCAGCTCACGCTGCCGGCGCGGGCGAGGCGCTCGAGCGCATCTCGCCGATCCAGTCGTCGAGCTCCTGCCAGCGCTCGTACAGCCACGCGATCAGCTTGTCGCGCTCGCGCGGCACGTCGGCCGCGGGGAAGCGCCAGAACTTGAGCCGGACGGTGCTCCCCACGAGCCCGCCGGACCAGATGTCGCTGATGTACTCGAAGCCGTCGAGGCCGAAGTGGCCGAAGATCACCACGTCGGCGTCGCGCGCGGACTCCAGCAGCTCGACGGTGCCGCCGAGCCGGGGCGGCAGCAGGTTGCGCAGGCGCGCGGCGAGCGGCGCGATCTCCGGTTGGCGCTCGGCGATGATCTGCTTGGCGCGGGCGAGCTTCTCGGGGGTCCAGCGCGTTCCCTCGGGGTAGATCAAGAGCCCGTCGCTGGTGGACATGTTGACGGTCAGGTCGCGCATCCGCGCGAGCTCAGTCGCGGTGTCGCCCGAGGCGCGGCGCACGAACAGCGTTGGCACCCAGCGCCCGCCGATGTCGATCGTGGGGAGCATCTGCAGCTCGCGCTTGATGATGAAGCGGAAGCCGATCCCATGGGCGCGGCCGACGATCACGTCGGGAAGCGCGTTGTCGATGATGCTCGCGTGGCGGATCATCACCAGCACCGGACCCGGCCCGGCGAGCTCGAGGCCTTCGATCTCGAAGCGCAGGCCGAAGAGCGCGCGGATGCCCGCGAGGTGGCTGGCGAGCCAGCGGCGCTTGAGGCGAAACACGCGATCGCGCCGGCGGGCGCTGTCGCGTCCGGCCGAGGCCACCCAGATGCCGAACAGCCCGAGCAGCCCGTAGAGCTCGCCCACCAGGAACCACCAAAGCATGGCGAGCAGGCGGACCGCCATCCACGGCTTGCGCCGCCGCAGCCACAGCGCCATGTCGATCGCGGCGGCGCCGATCAGCAGCACGGGCGAGAGCAGCGTGACCAGCACCAGCGCGATCACCTCGACGCCGATGCCGCGCACGCGACGCCACGCTCGGGCAGCGCGCGTGCTGTCGTCGGGGATCAGCGGGCCCAGAGGCCCATCGTACCCTTGGCGGGCAGCACCAGCACGGAGGGATGCTGGGAGTCGTGTAGCACGCAGATGTCGACCGGCTGCAGCGCCGTCGCGGTGGCGAGGTCCTCGCCGGTGCCGGGGTTGCGCGCGTAGCGGGGGTGGGCGCCGGAGGACACCAGCAGGCGGATGCGATGGCCGGCGGCGAAGCGATGGCCGATCGGCCACAGCTCGAAGGCGACGCGCGTGCTGCCGTCGGCGGCCGCATCGAAGCGCCCGGGCGCGACGCGGACGAGCGCGTCGCAGACGTTCCACGACGCGCCGGCGGGCTCGACGTCGCACACGCGCGCGAACAGGTCGAAGTGCGGCGAGCTGGCGCGCACGTGCAGCTCCACGCGCACCGGGCCGATCGCCTCGACGGTCTCGTGCAGCGCGGCGCCGGTGTAGGCGAGCACGTCGGGCCGCGCCTCCAGGGCGCGGTTGTCGACGACGGGCTCGCGCACGAGCAGCACCGGCCCGCCGAGCGACGGCGTGGGGTCGGCGGGGTCGTAGCGGTAGCGGTCCCCGCCCCTGGGGTCCCCGTCTCCGCTGCCCGCGTTCCCGCTTCCGGCGTCCTCGCCCGGTGGGACGTCCTGCAGCCGCGCGCCTGCAGCGAGCCACAGGCGGCGCTCGCCGGTGCCGGGCGGCGGCCAGCCGTCCAGCTCGCGCCAGCCGCCGCCGGAGCGCTCGCCGGTGACGAACACGCGCACGCGGGACGGTCGCAGCAGCCGCTCGTCCCCGAGCAGGTGCGCGCGCAGCCAGCCGAGGCCCTCGTGCAGCCCGGCGGCGAGCATGCCGGGCGAGGTGTGGGTCCACGGGCCGATGACGAGCTGCGGGGCGCGTCCGGCGGCGTGCAGCGCGGCGAAGTCCTCGAGCATCCACGGCAGGAAGATGTCCTGCCAGCCGCCGACGAGCTGGACCGGGGCGGCGACGCTGCCGACGCCGGCGGCGAAGTCGCGGGCGACCCAGTAGGCGTCCTCGCGCTCGCGGCTGGCGAGCGCCTCGCGAAACCAGGAGACCTCGGCGCCGGTGGCGCGCGTGTCGAGCTCGCCGATGGGCAGCTGCGCGAACAGCGACGGCAGGCGGCGCAGGCCGCGGAGCATCGCCAGCGGCGCCAGGCGGCGCTCCTGGGCGGCGACGAGCACGAGCCACGAGGCGGCGGTCTCCAGCGCGAGGCTGCCGCCGGCGTAGGTCTGGCCGTGGAACTGCGAGGCGCTGACCTGGATGGCGAGCGCCGCGAGGTCCTCGCCGGCGTCGGGCGCGAGCGCCCACTGCACGAGCCCGAGGTAGCTGGGGCCGATCATGCCGATGCGCTCGGCGTGCCAGGGCTGCTCACGGATCCAGCGCAGCGTGGCGAGGCCGTCGGCGCGCTCGTCGAACGGGCTGAAGGCGCCCTGCGAGCCGAACGTGCCGCGCACGCTCTGCACCACCACCTGCAGGCCGCGCTCGGCGAGCAGGCGCCCGAACATCAGGCCGAACAGCTGGCTGCGCCCGTAGGGCGAGCGCACGAGCACCGTCGGCTGCGGCTGGTGGCTGCTCGCGCTAGCGACGTAGCGGTCGGCGAGCAGGACGGCGCCGTCGTCCATCGTGACGCGCAGGTCGCGGTCGCATGCGATGTCGCGGGTCTGCGCGCGCGGCAGGCGCATGCGCCGCGAGACGATGGCGCTGGCGAGGCTCACCGCGGATCAGCGTAGGCGCTCAGACGGCCGGCGTGTCCTCGGGAAGCGAGGGGCGAGTGGGGCGCCGCCGGGGCTCGGGCACGCCGTGGCTGCGCCTGTGCGCGGCCGGGGTGTCCCGCCGCTCGGCGAGCCAGGCCGCCATGTCCGGGGGAAGCCCGTCGGGATAGGCATGGTGCAGCGCGTCGGCGAGCGCCGCCTCCTCGATCCGCCGCCGCTGCGGATGCTCGGCGAGGAACACCATCAGCGCCACCAGGGCGCGCGGGTCGACGGCGGGCGGCGGCGAGACGGTCGCGTCGGCGATCGCGCTCAGGCGCGCGCGCAGCTCCTCGACGCTTTCGATCGGCGGCGGATCGTCGTGCAGCGCCGCCGTCCACGTCTGCTCCTGGGCGTCGTGGTCGCCCTCGGGATCGATGATCTGCCACGCCAGCTCCGACAGGGCGAGCAGGTCGAGCTCGTTGAAGGGGGCGGCCATCTCGCCCCAATGCTCGCGGCGCGAGGCGGGTGGAGAAACCGTAGCGACTACGGATCTCGGCTCTCGGCTCACTCCCGCTCGGCCGCATTGAGAAACTCGTGCAGGCGCTGGTTGTAGGCGTCGCCGGTGGCGGGGATCGTGTGCCCGCGCCCGGCGATCACGGCGCGCTGTGCGCCCAGGCGCGCGGCGACGGCATCGCAGATGGCCTCGAACACGGGCGAGTGCCCGCCGGAGATGACGAGCTTGGGGAAGGGGGCGGCGCGGAGCTGCTCGAGCGGCGGCTCGGCCTCCCACGGCGGGCGTTCGCGCATGAGCAGGCGCACGCCGTGCAGCAGCTCGCCGTCGAGCTGCTCGGGCGTGTCGTGCGTGGAGCCGACGCCGCCGCGGAAGGCGTGCAGGAACTCCAGCGGCTCGAGCGTGGCGGCGCGCTCATACAGGTATTCCCCGCCGGCTATCTGCGCGTCGACGAGCGGGTCGCCGGCGGCCACGCGCATGCAGCCGGGCTCGGAGACGGTGAGCGAGCGCACGGCGTGCGGTCGCAGCGCGGCGGCGTACAGGGCGATGACCGCTCCGTATGAGTGCCCGACGAGGTGCGCGCCGTCCCCGAGCAGCTCGGCGATCAGCGGCGCCTCGGCCTCGAAGTCCCCGCGGGCAAGCGGCGGGCTGCTCCCGAAGCCGGGGCGGTCGGGCAGGCAGAGGCTCCAGTGCTCGGCGAGCGCGAGCTGGTGGCGCCAGGTGCGCTCGGCGCGGACGACGCTGCCGTGGACGAGCACGACGGGCGGCCCGGAGCCGGCGCGCGTGACGCCGAGATCCTCCGCGCTGAGACAGGCGTTCGCGTCGGCCATCCAGCGTGATCGTAGAGCGGCCACGCGGATGCCCGCCGGCGCTATGGTCCAGCGATGGAGCTGAGAGTGTTCGCGGAGCCGCAGGAAGGCGCGAGCTACGAGCAGCAGCTGGCGGCGGCGCGGGCGGCGGAGCGGCTGGGCTTCGGCGCGTTCTTCCGCTCGGATCACTTCGTGCGGATCAGGCCGGGCGACCCGCTGCCGGGGCCGACGGACTCGTGGGTGACGCTGGGGGCGCTGGCGCGCGAGACGAGCACGATCCGCCTGGGGACGCTGGTGACGTCGGCGACGTTTCGCCTGCCGGGCCCGCTGGCGATCGCGGTGGCGCAGGTGGACGCGATGAGCGGCGGCAGGTTGGAGCTGGGCCTGGGCAGCGGCTGGTTCGAGCGCGAGCACGCCGCGTACGGCATCCCGTTCCACACGCCGGCCGAGCGCTTCGACCGGCTGGAGGAGCAGTTCGCGATCCTGGCGGGCCTGTGGGCGACACCGCCGGGCGAGCGCTTCTCGTTCGAGGGCGCGCACTACCAGCTGCTCGACTGCCCGGCACTGCCGCGGCCGGCGGGCGCGTCGGGCCCGCCGCTGATCGTGGGCGGCCTGGGCGCACGGCGCACCCCGGCGCTGGCGGCGCGCTACGCGGCCGAGTTCAACGTCCCGTTCGCGGGCGTCGAGCGCACGCGCACGCAGTTCGAGCGTGTGCGCGCTGCGTGCGAGCAGGCGGGGCGCGACCCGGACTCGCTGGTGTACTCGCACGCGGTGACGGTGTGCTGCGCGGCGAGCGAGAGCGAGCTGCGCAGGCGCGCGGAGCGCATCGGCAGGGATGTGGAGGAGCTGCGGCAGAACGGCGCGGCGGGCAGCCCGGCGGAGGTCGCGGAGCGGCTGGCGGCGTTCGCGGAGGCGGGCTCCGAGCGCGCGTACCTGCAGACGATCGACCTCGATGACATCGACCATCTCGAGCTGATCGCCGCGGAGGTCATGCCGCAGGTGGGGTGAGGGCCGGGGCGCGTCCCGCACGCCCGAGCTTGTGGTTCAGGTTTTTATTAGGAGGAGGCCAGTGCGCGGTTTCAGCTCTTGGCGCACCGAGATCCCAAGCCGGCCAGTTATCAGGATCTATAAGCCGATATCAGATTTTCCAGATACCGGCTGATACTTTCCGAGATGTCCTCGTAAAGGGGAGGCGCCAAGACTCTCGAGAGCGGCTATTCCAGCGCCGCTCGGCTGGATGCCAGCGCGACGCCCTGCTCGTCCTGCGCGTCTTCGACGAACTCGACGACGCTGTCGATGACCTCAGAGAAGCGCTCGGATGGGCCGGCAAGCCCGACGCGGGCCGCGGCTGCGCTTTAGCAACAGCACGGCTTCGAACGCCCCGATCGGTGTCACAGGCGCGTCGTGGGCGGTCAGCTCAGCGGCGAGGTCCCTCGCGGTGATGGGGCCCTCACCCAAGTGTTTGGCGCTCACCCAAGTGTTTGACGAGCTCGTCAGCGAGACGCGTGGCCTCCGGCGTCGTCGTAGCGCCCATGATCACATTGTTGCGCCTCTCGCGACGTTTGGGGCCAGATGATCGCGAGGCGCGGCCGGCTTCACGGCTCGCGTCGTCGAGATCCCGCATGCCGGGACTCGGATGGCGAAGCCGCCGCCCCGCATGCGATTCTTCGCGGGTGTTCGCCCCGGTACAGCACCCACGCGCGCGCCGCCGGCTGGCAGCCGTCTCGATGTTCGCGGGCTGTGGTGGCCTCGACCTTGGCGCGGAGTCCACCGGCGCTCTGCAGGTCGTGTGGGCCAACGACATTGACCAGTGGGCCTGCGAGACCTACCGGCGCAACCTAGGCATGCACATTGTTGAGGGCGATGTGACCAATCTCCCGGTCCCCGCCGTTGAGTGCGATGTCCTGCTCGCCGGCCCTCCATGCCAGGACTTCTCGACGCTGTGGAACCACGATGGCGCGCGCACCGCGCGGGGGAACCTGTTCCGCGAGGTCGCGCGCTTCCTGGCCGAGCTGCAGCCCGCCGGATTCGTGCTGGAGAACGTCCCAGGGCTCCTCTCGGCCAATCGCGGGGCTGCGTGGGCAATCGTGCGCCACGCGCTGCGAGCCCCCGCCGCATTCCTCTACAACGAGGCCGGCCCGAGATACGACTTGACGGCACAGGTCATAGACACAGCCGAACTCGGCGTGCCGCAGCACCGGGAGCGGCTGTTCGTGCTGGGAGTGCGCCGAGATCTGATGAGCCGCCCGCCGCTAGTACCTACGCCGACGGCTGACCGGCCACCCACCGTCGGCGAAGCTCTAGACGATGACCCGATCCCGGAAGACGCCACCAACCATGAGCGCTGGCTCGACACGCCCGATGTGATGGAGCGGCTGAAGCTCATACCGCCAGGCAAGAACTATGAGGCGATCCCCGCCGACCACCCGCTCGCGGTGAAGGGACTAATCAGCCACGTCTATCGCAGGCTGGAGCCTGACAAGCCGTCATACACGATCATCGCTAACGGCGGTGGTGGTACGCATGGCTACCACCATGTCGAGCCGCGACGCCTTTCCAATCGCGAGCGCGCCAGGCTGCAGACCTTCCCTGACGACTTCGTGTTCTGGGACGGCGGCAGCAAGGCTGGTCGATCGGCGTACCCGCGTGTGCGGCGCCAAGTTGGCAACGCCGTCCCGCCAGTCGCCGGCGCCGTGGTGGTCGGCGCCCTCATCGGCGCCCTGCTACGCGCCGGTGTTGAAGGCAGGCCGGCTCGGGAGCTCGCGCAGATACGTCGCTTCGCCCTGCACCTGGGGCTGCCGATCGCGGTGGAGGCCGCGAAGGCGGCTTGAAATGGATGAGCTTCCCGTCGTCGCAGCGCTCCGGACGCTGTGCATCTTCGACGCCGACCAAGAGGCTGCATATCGCGAGCACTTCGCCTTCGCTCGGAAGGCGCTTGGCGAAGACGTCCCGATGCGTCTTGCCATGCGCGCTCGGGCATGGGCCGAGAGCCGAGAGCCAGGCTTGTGGATCCTCACCGGCAACGCCGGCACGGGGAAGACGGCCGTCGCGGAGCACTTCTGCGCCACCTGCGACGGACATCTTCCTAAGACCGACGAGCTCACGGAGGTAGCGTCCGGCCGATGGGCCGCGAAGGACCTGTCGGGACTGGCCGGCGGGCCTGCCCGTGCAGACGCCGTTGCGCGGGCGATTGAGCTGACCTCAGGCGGGGCGCAAGTGCTGCTCTGCGCCAATGAGGGGATTCTGCGCGACGCGGTCGAGTCGCTCGGCGAAACGGAGGCCGGACTCGGGCCTCTGCTCGATCGCGCGCTGCGCGACGGCGCCGCCGCCCACCACGAGACGCTCATCGTGAATGTGAATCGCCAGCGGCCGACCGCTGCCCCGCTTTGGGAGGCCGTCCTCGACTACTTGACGCGGGACGCCCTGTGGGAGCAGGGATGCGACGACTGCCCGCTGGACGGAGGCGGATGCCCCATGCGGGCCAACGCAAGCTCGCTGCGCATCCCGCACGTGCGGGAGGGTTTGCGCTCTCTGGTCAGGCTGGGCTCGGGCGAGGCTGTGCCGACGCTGCGAGAGCTGCTGGCGATCCTCTCTTGGGCGCTTGTGGGCGGCTGGACATGCGAGACAGCGCGCGAGCGAGCCCGCGATCTGGCGCGCTCGGCCTTTACGGCGGAGGACGCATACTTCGCCCGCGTGATGGGTCACGGGCTGGCCCTTGAGAAGGTAGAGCGCTCGCCGCTACTCGCCGGAATGCGCGAAAGCGGGCTCGGCGACGTAGCCGATCTGCAGGTCGACGAGTGGCTGCGCGACACGACTAACGCGCCTCGCGAGGTTCGCGAGCTTGCGGGCGCACCAGACGGCCTTGCTGATCCAGAGCAGGCGCGCGACCCGCTTGCCGGCACCCGCGGGCCGCATGATCGTGTCGCGACAACGGTAGGCACGATGACGTTTCACTCGCTAGGTGAAACGGTTGCGACAAGCGAGGATCTCAGCCGTGTCGATGCGGGCTTGGATGCCCTCGTAAATGGCGGGGGGATGCCGCGGCAGTCGCTATGGCGCAGGCGCGTGTATTTCGAGCAGCCCGGGGCGCTCGGAGGCTCCGCGGCAGCAGGGTCGCGACTGCTCGCGACACGCTACCTCCACGAGCTGCTCGACCTCGCAGAGAAGACCGCGAGCGGGGGGGATACGACGCTTGAGCTCACGGAGATCGTGAGGGGCTTGAACTTCCTCGTATGCGGGTTCCCAAGCCCGAACGAGGGATTGATCGTTCCAGATCAAGCGTGTCTGTTCGCGCGCGATCCCGGGTCTTTCCGCCCAGCACGCCCATCCCTGGTGCAAGCGCAGATCTCGTTGGAGCGGCTTGAGCTGCGCCCTCCCGATTGTGGGCTCGTCCTTGAGCTGCTGGACATCGACTTTGTTGAGGTTGATCTGGTGGTCACTGGCGACGTGCCACACGCGCTGCGCTTGCGGCCCCGACTCTACGAGGCTGTGCGGCAGGCTGCCGAGTTCCGTGGGCCAGTAGGCCAGGGGATCGCAGAGATGTCGGACGTGCGCGGGTTCTACGGAGGACTGGCGGAGCTCCCTGCGGCCGAGGGGCTGCGGGTCGCGGATCCGGGAGCCGACCCGCCGGCCCTAATCACCGTCCGAATGCCGCACCTGCAAAACGATGCCTGAACGACTGTCGCCGGGGCAAATCGCCACCCGCCTGTTCGGGCTCGCGCCTGACCGGGACGAGCGCGCGCCGCAGCTATGCCAAGAGGCGCTTCTCACCTTGGCTATGAACGGCTATGAGAATGTCGATGGCGAGGAGCTGCGGCGCCCGCCGAAGCGCGAGCGCTTCGGTCTGCGCTCGCTGGCGCTCGGCGAGAATTTCCTCGTCGCGCGCGCAGAGGGCCGCGTCGGCATCGGCGAGATGTCTCCGCAGCTCTATGGGGAGAAGCTCGCCTCCGGAGAAGAGCTGCCTGGATCAGCAAACCTGCCGCTGGCCCGCGCGGCTCTCGAAGGGCTGATCGACCCCGATACCCGCAAGGGCCAGCCCGGCGGCTGGCTGCTGTTCCCATTTCACGAGTCTCTTCTGTGGTACGACGCGCGACGGCAGGGAAGTCGCGGCACGTGGGGCGTACGGCGCGTTTGGATGCGCGGAAGCGGCATCACGATAGCCCGGCTGCTCGTTGATCCTCCCGGGGACAATGCCGAGACACGGGAGCTCGGCGCGACTGCTGTGCGCTCGCTGCGCGACACGCTGCAATCGCCGTCGCCGCTGGCAGTCGTGGCTGACGGTCTCGAGCGCCCGATCGAAGAAGGCGAGGAGCAGTGTCAGAGCGCTGAGGCGGATGCCTGGCGACTCGGCGGCGAGCGGCGTCTAGCAGGGCTGGCTGAGCGGCTGTGTCGCCACGCCGAGGGCATAATGCGCCAAGGTGGCGCAAGCGGCCCCGCGAAGCTGTGGCAGTTGCGCAGCATTCTTGCGCTGGACGTGGCGCTGCACGCGCTCACCGCAGCGTGGGATGCGATAGAGGCGCCTCCAGAGCAACGCTACCTCCTGCTCAGCTTCGCCGGGCCGCCACGGGCGGAAAACCGGGTGCGCCAGGGGTCGGAGGCTTCGTTCGATACAGCGCGGATCCGTGTGCGCGAGGCGATCCTGCGCACACTGGCCGACGCGATGGGTGAGCTGGCTGACGAATCAGGTGTCCAGTGGCAGGACGAGTTCGTCTCTCGTCGCGACCAGCTGGCGGATCAAATAGCGCAGCTGGAGCAAGGTGTTGCCACAGGAGATCTGGACCGCGTCGCGCGCGAGATTGTGGCTATCGCCGACTACAGCCGCCCGGTGGGAGGGTTCCAGGGGCTGCTGCAAACGGCGGGGCTGCTCGTCGGTACTGGCCAGTATCGCTACCTCGGGCCCAGCCCTGATCTGCTCGCGACGCTGGTCGGAGCGCTGTCCGCGAAGATGCCGATGTCATCCGACGAGTTCTTCGCGGCGATGTTCGCGGAATGGAACCTGGTGGTAGGACAGCAGGCCGCAGCGCAGACGGCGCTCGGCGAGGACATCGACGGGGCGGAGCTTGAGCGTAATGCGCGTCGCGCTGAGCAGCAGCTAGCCGACAGCGGCTTGGCGGTCGCGCTCTCAGACCGCACGACCGTAGTGGGCGAGCGAGCCCGGAGGGCGCCATGAGCACGCGCCTAGGTACGGCGCTAGCGGGATACATTCTCGACCTGCCCGGCGAGCGCAAGTTCGTGCTTGTGGAGGGCATATCGGAGGACCTTGCCGAGAGCATGGCTGTGGCGTGGTACGACAGCGAGCTCAGGCTCGCGATCGCGTCTAGGCATCCCGAGCGCTTCGGGTCGCGAGCGCTCAAGGACGAAGCAGCTACCGGCTTGCGCAACAGAGGCCCGATATGTCTGGTGCTCTGCGAAGGGGCCCAGCTCGCCGACCGCCAGTCGCTGCGCGCCTTCGAGAGCGTGGCTCCTAGCGATCTCCTCCGCGACCACAGCGGACTGATCCGGCTCGCCGAGGCAGCTCCACCCTCGCCGCTAGATGGAGTCGCTCGCCACGTCCGCGCGGCGATCCTCCAGCTGGGAGCCGCAGCTCGCCCCAGCGCTGCGGCTGTCGCGGGATACTTGGATCGCTGCGCCGCTGGCGAGGATCCTCTGCAGGCACTGCCAACGCTGGGCGCGTTCGCCGATCACCCCGCAGGCGTCGCCGACCAGCGCAGAGTCCTCGCCAACCTCTCGCTAGCGTCTCGGCGTCGCGGCGAGCAGCTCTCGCGTCCCGCGGACATGCGGCGCCGCGCATCGCGGATCCTGGGCCAGCGGCCAGGCATCCGGCCGGACGCGGCGCGCGCCGAAGCTAACCGCGTGCTCGCGCTTCTGCAGTCAGGCAGCGATGAGCTGCTCTCAGCGTTGACCTATGACGAGGCGAGCGAGATCCTTGAGCAGAAGTCAAGCGACTTGCCAGTAGCAGCCGAACGCGAGCTGAGCTTTTACCGCAAGGAGAAGTCCGACGACCCAGGGGTCGCATGGGACCGGTATGAAGACGCCGCGCGCCTGCTGCGCGACCCGGAACAGCAAAAGCGCTGCGCGCTCGATCTACTCGGCTTCGACGAGGTCGAGGGCCGTCGCGTCTTCGACCCGGCAGTGCGGCGCCGCCTAGAGCAGCTTCTGAAGGACCAGGTGGTCAGCGCCTCGCGCCCGTCGTGTCCGGAGCTCGCCCTCGTGCGCTGCGCGGTAGCGCTTGGGGGAATCGCCGCCATAGATCTGCTCCAGCCGATAGGGAGCGCTCGACAGCAGCAGAACCGAACGAGCGCCACGCAGCGACTCGCGATTGCATGCGCCCGCCTGCGGCTCGGTCGGCTGCTGCGCGACCTGCAGGAGATAGGCGTCCAGATCGATGGTGCGCTGCTGATCCGCGCGGACGAGGATCTCTGGCCAGAGATCTTCCAAGACGCGCAGCTTGACACCGGACCGGGACTGCCTACAGTCCTCCTTCGCGTGCGGTCGCCGCACGAGGACCCCGTAACACGGCAAATCTCGTGGCGGCCAGACCTCGACGACATCGCCGCGTTGCGAGCCGCGCTCGCATTCGCCGAGCAGCCAGCCCTCACCCTGCAGGCTGTGGCCAGCCCTGGCCTGAAGGCGTTTTGCTCCGGCCCAGGGCCAGAGCCGGCGCCCGTGCCGCGCAAGCTCGCGCGGCTCGCTGCGCTATTGCAGCGCACAGCAGCCGGTGCGCTTGAGCACGGCTTCGCCCCCGAGCCGCTCGACGCATGGGCGGCTGAGTGGAGCAGCGCCGTCGAAGCGGCTCGCGCCGCCGGCGAGATCAGCACTGCCGAGGAGCTGGCGCTTGCGGGTGCTGTGATGAGAGGCCAAGCCGTCGCGCTGTCCGCGTTTGCTCCACTGAAGGCTGAGTGGCTCGGCCAGTATCTCGATGCGCTGTGGTCGATGGTGTGGGGCGCCTTCCACGCCGCGGGGGCGCCCGAGGATGAGCCATACGAGGACACGGCCGCCGGAGTGGGGCGCTCGACGGCTGCTCACTACCCGGCGCACCTGCGCCTGCGGACGCGCGATCGTGTGCTGCTGCCCACCGGCGAGGGGCGGATCTGGAGCGTCTACGGGGCCGAGGCTCCAGACGACGCGCATCTCGGCGGAGAGGCGCTCGGGGATGTCATCGAACGGCTTCTAACGCTTCAGCCGGACGCAGCTGGCCACCTGCGATGCCTGGCGTACGGCCCCGGGGCCGCCACGTTGCTGATCGAACAGGCCGTCAGCCTGGCTGGAAAGCGGCTCGGCCGCGCAGGCGCTCGCGCGGTGCTGAGGAACATCGAGATCTTCTGTGTTGAAGAGGGCGGGTGGCGCCCATCCGCAGAGGCGCTCGCGCAGGCGGATGAACTGCTCATCGCCGAAGGGAGGCGAGCGTTGGAGGTGCGCTACGTGGCGACGTTGAGCGAGGCGCGGGAAATGCTGCAGCGCTACGCGCCTGGCTCCCCAGCCGCTCACTTGGCTCTCGTCACTGGTCTTACTGCAGGAGGGCGGCGTCTGACGGTCGACTCTCCAGAGGTTAGTCCGCCACCGCTTGACGGAGAGGTTCTATTTGCGCCTCGCGTCTGGATGCGGCACAAGCAGACTCGGCGGATGCTGCTGATGCCGCCTGCTGCGAGCAAGCCCGGGCTGGCGTGGCTGCGGCTGATGAGCGCGATCGACGACGAGTGGCCGGACAACGACGGGACGATCCGCGCCCCCGAGCTTCGCACAGCCAGCGGAGAGATGCGCGAGGAGCTGCTCGCTGTCCACGAGCTGGCGCTATGGGTCGCGACCTTGGATCCGTACGCCAGCCGCGACAGCCTAACCCACGCGATGCAAGGCGAGGTCGCGATCCTTCATCAGGACCGCCGGCTCGGTGGGGACTCGCCGCTTTCCCTTGTCATATCACAGAAGTCGGGGGGCCCCGCCGACAGGGCTGTCGGACGCCGGCTGCGCGCGTCTGGGATCGTGGAGGACTTCGCCTCGGCGGTCAAGATTGGAGCCAGTCTTCGCAAGGTCGCTTCGGAGGGATACGGTGTGCTCGCTCTTGAGGCAGCCACCACCGGCGCGGGAATTAACGAGCTGGTTGGGCACGTAGTTGCGTTTTCGCTGCTGGCGACGCGGACGACTCCCTGGCCGCTGCCGCCGAACTGCCGGCTGCTGCTGGTCAGCCTGGACGACTACAAGCATTGGTTCCCGGCCAAGCGCGCCGACTTGCTCGTCATTGCTCTGGACACTGTGGAGCACGGAGTCCATGTTGCTGCAATTGAGGTTAAGGCGCGAACGAGCGATGCGGATCCCGCTGCCCGCGACGCGCTCGACCAGCTCAAGCAGACTTTGCACGCCACACGTTTCGCGGCTTATCCCGAGCACGGTTCGGTACACAGTCGGCTATGGCTGAATCGACTCGCTGAGGCCGCGTGCGCGGTGGCGCGCGAGTCGAACTTCAGGCTCCAACAAGAGGAGCTCGACGCGATCGAGCGGTTCCGCCGGGGGGACGGGCCGCTGGAGTGGGCTGGCATAGGGCTTGTTTTCGGGCCGAAGGAGCAGAACATCGACCGCCATTACCATCAGGAGATCGCCGGCGATCGGATTCCGATTGTCGTGCACTCAGTGCAGCTCACAGAGGATCTGCTACAGCACGCTACCGGTGTTCGCCTTCGTGAGCTCCGCACTGTGGAAGCCGAGCGTCCGCCGCTGAAGGGTGGTCGCGTCCGTCGCCGGCCTGAGCGTCGCGAGCCTCCCGAGCCTCCGGAGGAGCCGGAGGAGCCCGGGCCACAGGAGCCGGAGCCAGAGCCTCCGGCCGGACCGGGATCCCCCGGCCGAGCGGAGCCTCCGGCTGTGCCTGAATCCACCGTCGGTCCGGAGCCCGGCGGTGCGGAGCCACCACCAGAGGTCGCGCCGGCCGAGACGGGCGGTGTTGCCTCCGCGACCTTCGTGGCGCCCATTCTGGGTTGGGATGCTGCTAACGACGAGGAGGTCCGTTGGCGTGCCGCCGGAGAGGATGCTGAGCTCGATAATGGCCACACTGAGATTTGGGGCGCTTCTGGTGCCGGCAAGACTCAGTTCACGATGGCGCTGCTAGCGCAGCTGGCAGCGCATAGTGGCGCCCGCTTTGGTATCGCAGACTTCAAGAATGATTACAGCGATGACAGCTCGGATCGGTTCCCTGAGCGGACTGGCGCCCGCTTCATCGATCTTTGGGACACGGGCGCGCCTTTCAACCCGCTCGCGCTTACGACCGGCGACGAACGCGAGAAGCGGCGCGCGATCATCGAGTTGCGGGACATAGTGGATGTCGCTGCTCAGTCTTTCGCGCGGCTAGGCGTGCGCCAGAAGGACAAGCTGCGCAAAGCGCTCGAACAGGCCTACGAGGTCAGTGGCGAGGAGGGGCATTGGCCGACGATGCTCACCCTCAACGACATGCTCGATGAGGATCTCCGTGGTGTGATCGGCGATCTGACTCGCGAGGAGATCTTCCGCGACGGCCCGCCGCTCGGCGACGCCATCGAAGAGAACCTAGTTTTCGGCTTGCACGAGATACCAGGCAACGGGCTCACGACTGTGCTGACCGCAGGATTCATCCTGTCGGCGCTGCACTTGCGGATTCAGGGGCTTCCGCAGACGGCTAACACCATCCGCTACTTGATGGTCGTCGACGAGGCGCACCGCGTCGCGGCATTCAAGGCCGTCAAGTCGATGCTGCAGGAGGGCCGCTCGAAGGGCTTGGCGGTACTTCTTGCTACACAGCAGCCGGGCGATCTTCCCGACGAGGTCGCCACCAACGCCAATACGCGCATCTGCTTCCGACTGCCGGACTCGACGATTGCGAACGCTGCGGCTCGAAGGCTCGATGCTAGCGATCCCTCGCTGGCGGAGCAGATCCGCACATTGGATCGCGCTGAGGCGTTCGTGAGCCTAGGCGGAGCTCGTCCGCGGTTGCTGCGTATGGCGCAGTTCTGGCGAGACCGGGAACGGCTCAGCTTGCCAGGTTGAGAAGGTCTTCTTCCGCGCTGCAGAGCGCGCGCTCGACGTCAGCGACGGCATCCTCCAGCGGGACGTGCTCCCACACGCGGACCACGCGCCAGCCCGCCGCTTGCAATCGCTCGGTATCCCACTGGTCCCGCTGCGCATTGCGCGCGAGCTTAGGACCCCAATATGCCGTATTCGATAGCGGTGGCCGCCCGTGCTCAGGACAGCAATGCCAGAAGCAGCCGTCCACGAAAACGGCGACCCGCTTCCTTGTGAAAGCCAAGTCCGGGCGCGTGCGCTTGCTCTCAGTAAGGACGGGCAGATCGACGCGGAATCGCCATCCGCGACTGTGCAGAGCCGAGCGCAGCCTGCGCTCAGGCGACGTATCCCGCCGGCGGTTTCCGCGCATGCTGCGCGCTATCCCCGGCGTGCTTGCGACGGGGACAGGAGCGAGCACGCGGATTGCGTCTGGCGTCCTCCCGCTCACGCCGTCAGCTCGCCTCTAAGGTCCAGCATGGGCATAGTCTTAGACCAATGGCGCGCTCTAGAAGGGATGCTTGGCTGTGCGACGAGCTGATTCTAGCGCTGAATCTTTATACGCATGCTGGCCAGAAGCCATCGCTCGCGGAGCTTGACGAGCTGAGCGAGGTCTTGCGCAGCATGCCGATTGAGCCCGAGCTGGCGTCTGACCCATCCTTCCGTGGCCGTGACTCCGTATATCTGAAGCTCGCAAACTTCACCTCTCTGGATCCGGTAGCGGGCAGAAAGGGAATGACGCGCGGTGGCGCCGGTGATCGGCGGGTCTGGGAAGAGTATGCCCATGATCCTCTGCGGCTCGAACGCGCCTCCGCAGCGATCCTAGCCCACCTTTCCCAGCTCAAACCCGATGGCTCGCAGGGCCTGGAGGAAGGGCTCGCCGAGGCTCCTGAGGGACGGATTTTGACGCTAGCGCACCGGGTGCGCGAGCGTAGCGGCAAGCTGGTTGCGAGGAAGAAGGCCGAAGCAATGGCCTCCGATGGCAAGCTGGCCTGCGCCGCTTGCGGCTTCGACTTCGAGGCGACATACGGAGACTACGGGAAGGGCTTCATCGAGTGCCATCACACAGTGCCTGTGTCTGAGCTGAAGCCTGACGCAAGAACGCGACTTGCCGATCTCGCGCTCGTCTGCTCCAACTGCCATCGCATGATCCACCATCGCGCGCCCTGGCTGTCTCTGGCCCAGATGCGCGCTCTATTGGGCCATGAGCCCGCTAAAGGATCCTTGAGGGCCCCATCGCAGCCCGCGGTGAGATGACTCGGAGGGCCCGTTCTCGGTATGATCGTCGCCACTGCCGTGGGTTCAAGGTCAGCCAATCTGACAAGCCAGCCCCCCCGTCGCTACTCGTCCGCAAAGCTTGCGAGCGGATGCTGCCGGCGCAGATACCCTGCGAACAGCGGCACCGTGAAGTCGATGAGCCCGCGCCGCGGGCTGTAGACCAGGTCCTTGTGCAGCAGGCTCTCGCGCAGCACGGACGTGCTGCCGCGCCCCTTGTAGCCGGCGCGCTCGGCGACGTCGGCTGAGCGCACGGGGCCGTCGCCGAGGTCGGCCATCGCCGCCAGGTAGCGCTGCTCGGCGTCGGAGGCCATCTCGAAGCGGTCCTTGAAGAAGCGGCGGCTGAGCGCCTCGGTGACGAGCGCGCGGGCTCCCTCGATGTCGCGCGCGGTGATCGGGGAGCTGTCGACCTCGTTCCACAGCACGCGGCCGTACTCCTGGATGAAATGCGGGTAGCCGGCCGACGCCTCGAGGATCAGCTCGACCGCCGGCGCCTCGTACTCCACCTCGCGCAGCGCCGCCGGCGCCACGAGCGCCATGCGCGCCTCCGCGTCGGACAGCCGGTCGAGCTCGTGGTAGGCGAACATCCGCTCCGCGTACGGCTTCGCCGCGCGCAGCAGTCGCGGCAGCGGCGGCAGGCCTGCGCCGACGAGCGCCACCGGCAGGCCGCGCTGGCCGACGCGGTTCATCGACATGCACACCGCAGCCAGCGCTGTCGCGTCAAGCGCCTGCATCTCATCGAGGAAGAACACCGCGCCCGTGCCGCCGGCCTGCGCCACCTGGCCTACCTCCACGAGCAGCACCGCCAGGTCGCGCTCGGGATCGCCGCTGTCCGCCGTGCCGCTCGCCGTCTCCACGTCCAGCTTCGCGCTGAAGCCGCCCGGCACTCCCACCGAGAACGCCTTCAGCACGCCCAGCGCCGCCGTCGCGCGGGCGCGCATGCGCTCGCGGCGGCTCATCGACAGCAGCATCTGGTACGCGAGCTCCGCGAACGTCTGGCGGAAGTCGCCCGAGCCGACCTCCTCCACGTCGTTGCACACCCAGCCCGCCTCGCGCGCGAGCGTCTCGAACTCCAGCAGCAGCACCGTCTTGCCGACGCCCCTCAGGCCCGAATAGATCAGGCTCCGCTCCGGCAGGGCGCTCGCCAGGCGCTCCAGCAGCACCCCGAAGGCCTCGAGGTCGCCGTCGCGGCCCGCCAGCTTCAGCGGCTTGATGCCCGACCCGGGCGTGTACGGATTGAGGCGCTGATCCATCTCTATCTGCGATCGCAAACAAAAGCAGATATTCGGGCAGCTGGCCAGCCGGCCCAGTGTCGACCTACCGCGATATCAGGGCGTCGTCGACGCAGATGACCTTCAACAGCTGCTCGCAGATCTCTTCGAGGTGGTGCCACAGGTCTTCTGGCGATCGGCTGTGGTGGATGGGTATGCCGGCAATCGCCAATTCGCCGCTCACGGCTTCGAGTAGATCGCCTGTGCGACTCGAACGCAGATAATCCGACATGGTCGCCAGGTCCGGCTGCGCCGACCAGCGCAGCACGCGTCTGAGAACGGCAAGCAGCTGTGGCCAGTCGCGGTGGGCAGGCAGCTCGTCTGGTCCGCTCCCGAGCAGCGCCGCCCACTCGGGACGGTCGGCGACATAGCGCTGTTCGCCGCCGACCGTGAACGCCGACACGACGCCTGCGGCGCCGAGGCCCACGAGCGCGTCGTGGACGTTGCGCTTCGAGTAGCCCGTCGATCGCGCGAGGGTTTGCGCGTTGACCCATGGCGCCTGCGTGGTCAGCAGGACACGAACGACCTCTGCGCGGATGCCCACCCCGAGGATCTGGCGCAGGCGGAAGGCCAGGTTGATGGGCGCCATTGGCTCGGGCGTCTGGGACTTGTGGGACGGCGAGAGCGCCGGCCGCAGCCACCCGGCGGATGCAAAGGCCTTGTCGGCGTTGCCAAGTTCGATCTCGGGCCGAAACAGCACCTGAGGTGCCGACGGGGCGGTCTCGTTCGTCCTGGTGCCGAGCCGTGCGCGCGGGTGCTGGTGGGCGAGCCATGCCAGTGCAGCTGCGGTGAGCGACCGGTCGGTCTCGTCGATGCACATCGCTCGAAGGCGCCGAACGCTGAGCAGGGACTCGTTGGCGAGCATCCAGTCGAGAAGCTCGTCGAACAGGCGTGGCTCTGCTCGCGCGACCTCGAGCGTGAACACGATCAGCGCCTCGGGGTCCTGTGCCCACGCGCTGTGTCTATGTGGCGTAGCGAGCACGCCCATTTGCGCCCACTCATCCCAGGCGAACGCTACGAGCTGGTCGCTGAGCCGGCGGTTAAGGGCCGATAGGTCCATCGTCAATCCCGAAGTGGGCGAGCACGCGGGCCAGCTCGTCGCGATAGCCGTCTGACGGATCGTGAGTCTGGCTCCAGCGGGCCGCGTCGAGCAGCTCTCGCTCGGTCGGCGCCAATGCTTCGAGGTCAGCGAGGTGCTTGCCGGCGCCCTGGTCGACCGTCGCGTAGAGCTTCAGGTAGATCTGGTCGACCCGCGATGCGAACAGGATCTCCAGGCCCGGCCCGAAGGCCCGGCGCTGCACACGCTCCGCGAAGCCCTCGGGTAGTCCGAGCTCAAGCAGCGAGGCGGGTCCGGGATTCAGCCAGTCGTCGGGCAACCCAAAATCACGGGCGACCGTGTGCGCGGCATCGAGCAGTGTGGCAGGAAGCGGCTGCGCTGAGAGCAACTCGTTGCCGTCGACGATCGCGAGCACATCGACGTCTCTCGTGGCGCGAGAGACGAGCCCGAGCGCTAGCAGCGCAGAGCCGCCGACCACAGCGAGGGTGTAGTGCTGGCCACGTGCCGCGAGCTGCTCACCAAGTGCTCCGAGCAGTTCCAAGGTTGCTTGAGCGCTATCGATTGGGCTGGTTGACATCCTAATCTAGGATGTTAGACATCTCGCCGTGATTGTTCAACCATCGAGGCCGCAGCCTGACGCCGGCCTCCATCTCTCTATCTGCAAACGCAAACAGAAGCAGATATTGGGGCGGCTGGCCACCTCTTCTTCCGCAATCCGAGGCCGTTTTTCTCCGCAATCCGAGGCGCAACGGCCATCCCGGTCGGGACAAAACCACCCTCCTGGGCCGTCAAAGAGGCGCTCTGCCCAGCCATCGGGCGCCTGCTCGGCGTCGATGTCGTGGTCGCATCGCCGCGGCGGCTCGGCGACCGCGAGTTCCTGCTGGTCGAGCGCTACGACCGCGCGCACGACGAGCGCGGCGTCCGCCGCTTGCACCAGGAGGACGTCTGCCAGCTTCCTCGTCGGCAATCACGACGCCCACGGCAAGAACTACTCGCTGCTCTACCTGCCCGACCCGCCACGAACCATCCTCAGCCCCGCCTACGACATCCTCAGCACCGTCGTCTACCCGGGACTGTCCCGCAAGATGGCGATGAGCATCGGCGGCGAGTACCGCCCCGACTATGTCCAACCGCGTCATCTCGACCGGCTGCTGGATCAGGCGGGGCTCGGCCCGGCGGCGGCCAAGCGGTGCATACGGGGCATGGCCGCCGCAGCTCCTGCTGCCGCTCACCAGGCCCGCCACGACCTGGCAGATGAAGGCTGGGATGCTCCCGTCCTGACACGCGTCGTCGAGACCGTCGAGCGGCGCGCCGCCCGACTGCTCGAAATCGCCGCACCGGCGGGGCGGGCGCCGAGCCGCTGAAGCCCGCAATAAGCGGAAGTCTCCGATAAGTCGGATTCCGCTGGACATAAGCAGCTCGTTATGCCACGGTTCCGCCCGTGCCCGCCGATCCCACCTCCGCCGTGCGCAGCGAGCGCTTCCTGGCACTGCACCGGCAGGAGCGGCCGCTGCTGCTCGCCAACGCATGGGACGTCGGCTCGGCGAAGCTGCTCGCGTGGCTCGGCTTCCAGGCGCTTGCCACCACCAGCAGCGGCTTCGCCGCCGGGCGCGGGCGCGGCGACTACGCGGTCACCCGCGAGGAGGCGCTCGCGCACGCGGCAGAGGTCGTCGCCGCGACGCCCCTGCCCGTGTCGGCCGACTTCGAGGACGGCTTCGCCGCCAGCGCCGACGGCGTCGCCGAAACGGTCAGCCTCGCGCTCGACGCCGGCCTCGCCGGCTGCTCGATCGAGGACTGGAGCTCCGGCGAGCAGCGGCTGTACAGCATCGACGCCGCCGCCGAGCGCGTCGCCGCCGCCGCGCACGCCGCGCACGACGGCTTCGTGCGGCTCGTGCTGACCGCGCGCGCCGAGAACCACCTGCGCGGCAACCCCGACCTGCGCGACACCATCGCGCGCCTGCAGGCCTACCAGGAGGCCGGCGCCGACGTGCTCTACGCGCCCGGGGTCGACCGCCCCAAGGACCTGCGCGTGCTGCTCGCGTCCGTCGACCGGCCCGTCAACGTGCTCGCGCGCCCCACCACCCCGCCCGTGGGTGAGCTCGCCGCGCTCGGCGTCAAGCGCGTGTCAGTCGGCGGCGCCTTCGCGTTCGCCGCATACGGCGCAGTCGTCGAGGCCGCGAACGAGCTGCTGCACAAGGGCACCTACGGCTTCACCGAGCTGTCGGCCGCTGGCTCGAAGGCCGCTCGCGCCGCTTTCTCCGCCTGAGCACCCGTACGCGCGCGCCTCTGCATGGGCGAGCGTGGGGCCGCCCGCACGAGGTGCGGGGGCGCCGCCGACACCGGTGCCAGCTCGACGCTGCCCATCTACGTAGAAAGGTGCAAAATGGCGGTGATGATCGTCACGCGCAGCGCGTCCGGCTATGACGAGACGACGAGGTCGCTCGTCGAGGCGATCGAGCGGCGCGGGCTGACCGTGTTCGCGCGCATCGACCACGCCGCCGGCGCGCGCGAGGTCGGCATGGAGCTCGCCGACGAGCAGGTCGTGCTGTTCGGCAGCCCGCGAAGCGGCACCCCGCTGATGCAGGACGATCCGCGTATCGGGATCGAGCTTCCCCTGCGGATGCTCGTCTGGCGGGAGGGGGAGGACGTGCTGCTCGGCCACAGCGACCCGCGCGAGCTCGGCGGCCTCTACGAGGTTTCCGGCCACCAGCAGACGCTCGAGCAGATGGCCGTGCTGCTCGACGCGCTCGCGGCCGAGGCGGCCGGCCCCGCCGCGGAGGCGTCATGACCGGGAGCGAGGCGCTCAGCGGTGGCTCGGCAGCCCCAGCACGTGCTGGGCGATGAAGTTCAGCGCGAGCTCCTGGGAGATCGGCGCCGAGCGCGCCGCGCGCGCGTCCAGGTACAGGTCGAGCATGCCCTCGCGCTCGTCCCACGCGGCCGCGCCGAGCGTCTGCATCGCGTGGTCGGCCGCGTCGAACAGCACCTCCGCGCTCAGCAGCTTGGCCATGTTTGCCTCGCCCGCGACCCCCATCGTGTCGGCGCCTTCGTCGAAGCGCTGAGCCGCGCGGTACACCAGCAGCCGCGTCGCCTCGATGCGCGCGTGCAGCGATGCCAGCGGGTGCTGGATCGCCTGCTCGGCGCCGATCGGGCGCTCGCCGAAGATCGTGCGCTCGCCCGCGCGCGCCAGCGCGCGCGAGACGCAGTAGCGGGCGTTGCCCACCGCCAGCGCCGCCGTCAGCAGCCGCTCGATGTGGGTGAACGGCCACAGCGCCAGCAGGCCCTGGCCCTCGCTCCCCACCACTTCCTCGAGCGGCACCTCGACGCCGTCGAACGTCAGCTGGAACTGGCGCACGCCCTCGCGCCAGCGCATCGGCAGCTCCTCGCGCTCGACGCCCGCCGCGTTGGGATCGACGAGCAGGGTCGTGAACTGCGGCGGCGTGCCCTCCTCGCGGGGCGCGCGCCCGAACACGAGCACGCGCTCGGCGAGGTCGATCCCCGAGGTCACTGCCTTGCAGCCGTCGACCACGAAGCGCTCGCCCTCGCGGCGCACCGTCGTCCTGCTGCGAAACACGTTGTGCCCGCACTGCGGCTCGGTCACCGCCAGCGCCAGCAGCGTCTGCCCGCCAGCGATCCGCTGTAGCCAGCGCTCGCGCGCGGGCTCCGGCCCGACCGCCGCGATCGCGTAGCCGATCGCCGCCGTCAGCACCGGCATCCACAGCAGCAGGTTCGATTCGGCGAGCGCCTCCATCACCACGGCGTACGCGAGCAGCCCGCCCTCGCTGCCGCCGTGCGCCGGCGCCACCAGCAGGCCGGCCCAGCCGCGCTCGCTGATCTCCCGCCACAGCTCCGGGTGCAGCTCGCCGTGCTCCAGCGGGTGCATGCGCACCTCGCGGTCGCGCGCGGCGAAGCGCGCCGCCAGGTCCCGCGCCTGTGCGCGCACCTCCGCGTGGAAGGGGGGCAGGTCGAAGGCCTGGGCTTGCGTCGGCGGTGCGGTGGCAGCTTGCATGGTCGCTCCTTGTTCGCGGGCGACGAGAGTATCACTCCAGAGTGCTACTCTGTATGCGTGCCGAACGAGCAGCACACCCCCAGCGAGCCCCGCAGCCCCAGCGAGCCGTCGCCTGACACGCGCGGGCGCATTCTCGACGCGGCGCTCGCGTGCTTCACCGAGTCCGGCTACGAGCAGACCACGATCGCGCGCATCCGCGAGCGCAGCGGCGTCTCCAACGGAGCGCTGTTCCATCACTTCCCCACCAAGGAGGCGATCGCGGGCGCACTGTACGTCGACGCGATCGCGTCCTTCCAGCAGGGCCTGTGGGAGCTCCTGCGACGACGGCCGCGCTCGCTGCGCGCGGCCGTCAGCGGCTCGATCGCCCATCAGCTGCGGTGGATCGAGGACAACCAGGACAGCGCGCGCTTCCTCTACGCGCGCGGTCACCTCGACTGGGACGGCCCCGCCGGTGCGCAGTTGCAGGAGCTCAATCGCGACCTCGCGCAGGCGTATCGTGACTGGATGGCGCCGCTGCTCGAGAGCGGGCAGGTCCGCCCGATGTCGATGCTGATGATCAACGCGATCGTCTCGGGCCCCGTTCACGCGATCGCCCGGCGCTGGCTGGCCGGGCAGCTGCGCTCGCCCCTGCACGCGTACCTGGACGAGCTCGCCGACGCCGCCTGCGCGGCGCTCAGCGGGACCTCCGCGAACGCCAGGCGCCGTCCGCCCTCGCTGGCGCGTCACGGCCGCATCACGCTCGAGCTCGTCTCCGACGACGGCAGCGTGATCGCCGACGGCCACGCCACCGCGGAGCTCTGCCCGGTGGGGACCGCTGCGATCCGCGCGGGGAGCGCGGCATGAGCCTCCCCGCCGACGTCGAGCGCGCGGGCGAGGTCACGATCCTGCGCCTGCGCGACGGCGAGAACCGCTTCAACCCGCCGATGCTCGACGCGATCGGCGTGGCGCTCGGGGAGCTCGAACAGAGCACCGATCCGGGCGCGCTGGTGATCGTCGGCGAGGGCAAGTTCTTCTCCAACGGGCTCGACCTCGAGTGGATGGGCTCGGCGCCACCCGGCGGGGTGGAGGAGGTGCTGGCCGGCGTGCACGCGCTGCTCGCCCGGCTGCTCGTCTTCCCGACCGCCACCGTCGCCGCGATCAACGGCCACGCGTTCGCCGCCGGCGCGATGCTCGCGCTCGCGTGCGACATGCGCGTCATGCGCGAGGACCGCGGCTACGTGTGCCTGCCCGAGGTGGACATCGGCTTCGCGTTCACCCCCGGGATGACCGCGCTGATCAAGGCGCGGCTGTCGCCCGCCGCCGCCCACCGGGCGATGCTCACCGGCCAGCGCTACGGCGCCGCGCAGGCGCTCGCCGCCGGCATCGTCGACACCGCCGTGCCCGCCGAGCAGGTGCTCGACGTGGCGGTCTCACAGGCCGCCGCGCTCGCCGGCAAGCCCCGCGCGACCGTCGCCGCGATCAAGCGCGGGCTCTACGCCGAAGAGCTCGTAGCGCTCGAATCCTCGGTGTAGCCTGGACACCGATGGACCTGTCTGAGCTTCGCGAGCCGATCGTGCAGGCGCCGCTGGCGGGCGGCGCTTCGACCCCCGCGCTCGCGGCCGCCGTCGGCGATGCGGGCGGGCTCGGGTTCCTCGCCGCCGGCTACAGGACGCCCGACGCCGTCCGCGAGGACATCCGCGAGCTGCGCTCGCGCAGCGCCGAGCCGTTTGGCGTGAACGTGTTCGCACCGCCAGCCGGCGATGGCGGGAACGCCGAGGCGCTGGCGCGCTATGCCGCGAGCCTGCGCTCGGAGTCCGAGCGCTACGGCGCCCCGCTCGGCGAGCCCCGCCATGACGACGACCACTACCTCGACAAGCTCGAGCTGCTCCTCGCCGAGCGGGCCGCGATCGTGTCGTTCACCTTCGGCTGCCCGCAGGCGGAGGTCGTGGCGCGCCTGCACGAGGCGGGCGCCGACGTGTGGGTGACGGTGACCAACCCCGACGAGGCGGCCGACGCGCGCGCGGCCGGCGCCGACGCGCTCGTCGTCCAGGGCTTCGAGGCGGGCGGCCACCGCGGCTTCTTCGAGGATCGCGACGACGCCGAGGATCTCGGGCTGCTCGCGGCGCTGCGCCTGGTCGCAGACCGCGTCGAGCTGCCGCTGGTGGCGGCCGGCGGCATCGCCGACGGCGCGTCGGTCGCGGCGGCGCTCTGTGCGGGAGCGGCGGCGGCGCAGGTCGGCAGCGCGCTGATGCTCACCCCGGAGGCGGGCACCTCCCCTCCCCACCGTGCCGCGCTGGCCTCATCCGCCGCCACGCGGCTCACGCGCGCGTTCAGCGGCCGGCAGGCGCGCGGCGTCGTCAACCGCTTCATGCGCGAGCACGGCGCCGACGCGCCGATCGCCTACCCCGGCGTCCATCACCTGACGACGCCGATCAGGGCAGCGGCGCGAGCGGGCGGCGACGCGGAGGCGATCAACCTGTGGGCCGGGCAGACGCACGCGCTCGCGCAGGCGGCGCCCGCCGCCGAGGTCGTGCGGCGCCTCGGTGCGGAAGCACGTGCTGCCGTCCGCGAGCTCGCTCGCAGGCTCGACGCGCTCAGCTCCTGACCGCCACGCTCAGCCCGCCGTCGGCGACGAGCGTCTGCCCGGTCACGTACGAGGACTCTTCGCCGATCAGGAACAGCGCGCAGCGCGCGATCTCCCACGCGCTGCCCTGGCGGCCGGCGGGGATGCGCACCTCCGAGCGGGCGGGGTTCAGCTGCGTGGCGAGCCTGCCGAGCGAGGTGTCGATGAGCCCGGGCGCCAGCACGTTCACGCGCACGTGCGGCGCGCCCTCGACGGCGGCGTTGCGGCACACCGCCTCGAGCGCCGCCTTGGAGGCCGCGTAGGAGGGGATCGGCATCGACTCGCGCGCGGCGAGCGATCCGATCAGCACGACCGTGCCGCCCTCCGCGAAGCTCGCGAGCGCCTGCCTGCAGCCGAGGAAGTGCGAGCGCAGGTTGACCGCCATCACCCGGTCCCAGTCCTCCACGGAGGTGCCCGCGAAGCCGAGCCCGGCGCCGATGCCGACGTTCATCACCAGCCCGTCCAGGCCGCCGAAGGCCTCGCGCCCGTGCGCGAACATCGCCTCGATGCCCGCCTCCTCGGCGGCGTCGGCGAGCACGCACACGCACTCGGCGCCCTGCTCGCGAACGAGCGCTTCGGTCACTCCCAGGCTCGCCGCGTCGACGTCGGCGAGCACAAGCGCCGCGCCCTCGCTCGCGAACAGCACCGACATCGCGCGGCCGTTTCCCACCGGGGGGTCCTCCAGGCCGTGGTCCTGCTGGCCGGCTCCCACGATCAGAATGCGCCTGCCGGCGAGCCTTCCAGGGCGCATCCCCGTTGCCATGTGCGCCTCCATCCGTTGCCATCCTACGGCGCGCACATGCGGCACGATCGGCGCGGCGAGAAGTCGCGTGCTATGGTGCCCGCCGCCACGCAGCCGAGGGAACCCGGTGGGAATCCGGGACTGACGCGCAACGGTATGGGCGGCCGGCCGAAGAGGCCTGCAGAGCCCGAGTCCGAGTACTCGCTGGATGGCACCTGACATACGGACCCTGCTCTCGCGATGGGGCGGCGGGTCGTGACCTCTCTCGCTTCTCAGGGGGACGGCGCAACCACCGCCCCCTAACAGAAGGAGATCCATCTCATGCGACCCATCACCCGTCGGCCCGCGCCGCCCGCGCTCGCCGTACGTTCGTGCCTGTTGGCCGCCGTGCTCGCGCTCGCGTTCGCGGCGCCGGCGGCGGCGGCAAAAACCTCACCCGCACCCAAAGCGGCGACCGAATGGCTCGCCTCGCAGCTGCACCGGAGCGCCGAAGGCTCCTACTGCGAACTGTTCGGCGAAGAATCCGTTGGCGAGACGATCGAATGCTCGCTCGCGTTCAAGGCCGCCGGCGCGAGCTTCAACGCGCAGCGCGAAGAAACGTACAGATGGGCGCTCGCGAACAAGAGCAGGTACGTGGGCAGCGAATCGTGCGCGGCGACCAGCAGGCCGCTCTCGGCCGGCGCGGTCGCGAAGCTCGCGCTGGGGGTGGAGGCCAATGGCGGCGACCCCGAAGACGTCGAAGGGCGCGACCTGATCGCCGACCTCGAGTGCCTGCAGGTCGGCTCCGGGCCGGAAGCGGGCAGGTTCAGCGACAAGAACCAGACCGACTACTCCGACGTGTCCGGCCAGTCGCTGGCGATCGTCGCGCTGAAGGCCTGCGAGGTGGGCTGTGCGAGCAAACCGAACCTCAAAGCCTCGATCGAAGCGGGCGCCGCGTACCTGGTGAGGCAGCAGTGCGCGGGCAGCAAGCCCAAGTCGCTGAACGGCGCGTTCCGCTCGACGATGGGCCTGCCCGCGAGCACGTGCAACGGCGAACCGCCGTTCGGGGAAGAAAGCGAAAACGAAAACGCGGTCGAAGTCGACTCCACGGGCACCGCCGTGCAGGCGCTGCTGGCGGCCGGCACGGCCGAAGCGAAAACGGCGGCGCAGGCGGCGGTGAAGTGGCTCAAGAAAGAGCGCCAGAAATCCCGGTACTGGGAGAACTACTGCAGCTTCACCGAATCGTCGGTGCCGTTCGCGAGCGTCAACAGCACCGCGCTCGCGATGATGGCCGACGTCGAGGATGGTGTCTCCCTCGGCCAGTCGCAGAAGTGGCTGGACGGGATCGTCGAAGCGCAGCCCGCGGGTGAAAAGGGCCTGCCGGCCTGCACGGAAGCCGGTCCGCCCGAGGTCCTGGCCACCGCTCAGGGGCTCCTCGGCATGTACGCGACGGCATACCCCCGCCTGGTGGGGCTGCCGTAGGCGCATGCGGCGCAAACCGCTCGCCCTGTGGGTCTGCCTCGCGCTGCTCGGCGGCGCGACGCAGGCCCCCGCGGCGGCGGCGTACGTGGCGAACCCCGAACCTGCGCTGATCGCCCGCTGGGAACCGTGCGAACCGAGCACCGGGGTCACGGTGATCGTCGACGAACGGGCGCTCGGCGCGGGCAAAGACGTCTACGTCGGCTGCGCGCTCGGGGAACAGGCCGACGGCGTGGAAGCGCTCCAGAACGCGGGCTTTCTCCTTGAAGGCACCTCCGGCTACGGGCTCGCGTTCATCTGCCGCATCGACGGTCAGCCGACGCCGGCCGAACAGCCGTGCACCACCACGCCGGGGTCCGGCGCCTACTGGTCCTACTGGCGCGGCAAGCCGGGCGGGCGCTGGCAGTTCAGCGGCGTCGGCGCCAAGAGCCCGCAGAGCCGCTCGCCGATTGGATCGGTCGAAGGCTGGTCGTTCGGGGGCGGCGCGCCGCCGCGGATCGAACCGATGGACGGCAGCGGCCCGTCTTCGTTTCACCTGCCGCCGGCCCAGGAATCCTCGGTGATCCCCGAGTTGCTCGCGCGAGAATGGCTCGCGCCGGTCCTCGACGAAACAGCCGCCCAGGCGGAAGAGCTCGAAGACAAGAAGATCTCAGAACACCCCGACGCCGAAGAACTGCTGCCGGGCGCCATCGCGCTGGCCCGCGCCGGCGTGCAGCCGGCGAAGATGCAGCGGATCGTCGAATGGCTGGCGCGCAGCTGCGAAGAAAAGAAGCAAACGGTGGAAGGCTGTCCGCTGCGCGAACTCGCCAACCCGAGCGCCGGGCACGGGCAGCAGAACGCGGAACGCTTCGCGCTCGCGGTGCTCGGCCTGCGGGCGCTCGGCCAGAGCCCCACGAGCTTCGCCGGGATGGACCTGCAGGAAACCCTCGAAGGCATGTTCAAGAGCACCGGCAAGGTCGAAAGCGAAGGCAAAGCCAGCGAGGCCATCGAAGTGCTCGCGCCGAGCGTGCTGGCGCTGGCACGCACCGGTGCGCTGACCGAAGCTGCGCTGAAATCGGTGGACCTGATCCTCGCGCAGCAGAACGCGAGCACGGGCAGCTGGGCAACCACCACGGCCATCGAGACGCAGGCGATCGAAGCGCTCCTCGCCGCACGCGAACAGGGGGCGGGCGCGCTCGGGCAGAGCCGGCTCGAAAAGATCGAAGCGGCGCTGACCAAGGCGGGCAGCTACCTGGAAGGCATCCAGGAAGCCGAAGGCGGCGTTCGCGAAGCGGAAAGCTCGAGCTCCGTGTACGACCCCAGCGTCAGATCGACCGCGCTCGGCGCCGTCGGTCTGGCGCTGAGCGGCCGCCAGGCCGCCGCCGAACGGGCGGCGAGGTGGGTCTCGCGCTACCAGGTGACCGCCGAATACGCCGGCGTCGGCAACCCCGCGACGCACGAACAGACCCCGGCCGAAGACGTGATCGGCGCGTTCCTGCCTGGCGAAGCCGCGCTGCGCAACGCACTCGCCCATGGGGTCGGATCCAACAGCCACGGCCTGTACTTCGAAGCGCGACTCCCGACCGCCGACGCGCTGCTCGCGCTGGTCACCGCCGGCCCGTACGGCCCGTATGACGCCGCCTTCGAAGAGCAGTCGCTGCTGTTCGAAACCCGCACCGTCGGCTCGCGGAGCAGGTCGCTGGCGGCGACGCTGAGCAACCACGACGTGCGGCCGATCACGATCGCCGGCGTCGGCGTCACCGGCGCGGAGGCCGGCGACTTCAGCGTCGACGGCGGCGACTGCACCGGCGCGACGCTCGCGCCGGGCGAAAGCTGCGAACTGTCGGCGAGCTTCGACCCGACCGCGACCGGATTGCGCGAAGCGGCGCTCCAGGTTTCGCTGCAAGGCAGCGCGCAGAAGCTCGAGCTGCCGGTGACCGGCACCGGCGTGCCGGAAAGCGCGCCTGCAGAGAAAGCGGCCGGCGATGAAGATTCCGGCTCCCAGGAAGTGCTGGACAGCCACACCGCGAGCCCCGCAAGCGTGCAGACGCTGCGCCTGGACGGGCTGGGCGCCGGCCAGGGGCTCGTGGGCGTGAGCTGGCAGGTGCTCGCACCCGGGGCCAGCCTGAGCTCGTGGACGATCTCCTCGCAGACGCTCGGCGTCGCGGGCGCCGGCTACGTAGCGAGGGCCAGCGGGAGCGCGAGCGCGACCTCTGCCCTCGTAAAGCTCCCCGCCGGAGCCGCCTACGAGCTGCAGATCACCATCACCGACGCGCTCGGGCGCAGCTCGACCGCGACGATCGGCAGGGTGCTCGTGCCCTACGACGATCGCTGGAGCGGCCTGCGCTATCAGGGCCGGTGGCAGCGGGTGAAACAGGTCGGCGCGTGGCTGGACACGGTCAGCCGCGGCTCCGCCGGCGCCCAGGTCTCGCTACGGCTGGCGGCGGGAAGGCCCGTGTTCGTGCTGCGCGCCACGTCCACCGCCGCGAAGGTGGAAGTGCGCGCGGGCTCCCACCGTCAG
The DNA here is from genome assembly GCA_963756205.1 of uncultured Solirubrobacteraceae bacterium. GTDB lineage: Bacteria > Actinomycetota > Thermoleophilia > Solirubrobacterales > Solirubrobacteraceae > Palsa-744. The sequence continues at coordinate 259,667 of CAVWMU010000001.1, read as the reverse complement.
GCGTTCACGATCGCCAAGGGCCCGGCCGGCGCCCTGCGCCAGATCACGGCTCTCGAGCGCTCGACCGCGGGGCCGGTCAGCCTGCTGGTGCTGAAGGGAACGGTGGATCTCGATGGCGTGGCCGACGAAGGCTAGGGGCGCGCGAAGCATGCTGCGCGCGACGGTCCTCAGCCTCATCCTGAGCGTGCTGCTCGTCGCGTGCGCGGCCGACTCTGCCCTCGCGGCGCCGAACAACGAGGCCAACGAGCACCGGCTGGACAGCACCGTGCGGTTCCTCGAGAGCGCGCAGAACAGCGACGGCGGCTTCAGCGCCAACGGCAACGCCGGGGAACCATCCGATCCCGACTTCACTCCGTGGGCGGCGATCGCGCTGGCCGCAGCCGGCATCAACCCCCAGAACCAGTCCAAGCCCGGCGGTGAAAGCTCCTACAGCTATCTGGCCGATCGCGCGAGCAGCCTCGCAGCGACGAACGAATTCGAGCGGGTGCTGCTGGTGGTCGACGCCGCCGGCACCTCGCCGCGAGACTTCGGTGGCGTCGATCTCACGCAGGCGATCCTCCGGCGTCAGCTCCCGGGAGGCGGCTTCTCCCCGGAAGAAGGGGGAGAAAGCCCTCGGTGAACGACACGGTGTTCGCGATCCTCGCGCTCAGCCCGGTCCACGAAGCGCCGGCTCAAGAAGCGGTCAAGAGCGCCGTCGAATGGCTCGAGGCGGCGCAGAACACAGACGGCAGCTGGCCCGTGGAATGCCTCAGGAACGTTCCGGGCTGCGGCAGCGACCCGGTGGGCGAAGTCGACATGACCGCGGCCGCCGTGGAGGCGCTGAACGCCGCCGAGGCACACGACGTCGAAGCTCAGCGCAAGGCCTTCGAATACCTGCGCGCGGCCCAGAAGCCAGATGGCGGCTTCCTGGAGTTTCCGGGCGAAGCGGAAGCCAACACCGCGTCCACCTCATGGACGGTCCAGGCGATCTGGTCGGCCGGGGAAAACCCCGAAACATGGACAGCGCACGGCTCGGGCAAGGAACCCCTGGGCTATCTGGAATCGATGCAGCACGAAGACGGCAGCATCCAATGGAAGGTCAGCAGCGACCCCAACACGGTGTGGATGACCGCCTTCGCCGCTCCCGCGTTCAGCGGCGAGCCGCTGCCGATTCCGCCCGTCCCCCTGGCTGTTCCCAGCAGCACGGCGCCGGGCGGCAACGGTGTGGTCACGGGCGGCGGCGGAGAAGGCGCGCCGCTGTTCAGCCGTCCCCAGCCGCAGAGCACGGGCGAGACACCGGGGGGAGCGAGGGTGCTGCACGGGCGGCATCGACGAGCCGGGAAGCATGCTCGCGAGCCCGAGCCGCGCCGCAGGGCGGCGATGTCGGCCATCAAAGCGCCGGCCGCTGGCACGAAGGCCCGATCCAACCATCGCGGTCGCAGCCGTGGCACCGGGTCCGGATCGGCCTCGCCTACAGTGACCGGGCTGCTGCTCAACGCCTCCGACGACACGCCCCTGAGCGCCGCGCAGGAAGCGGGCGCCCCGGGCCTGCGCAGCGCCGGCACGAGCGCAGGCGCGGGGCGCTGGCTGGCGATCGCGATCGGCGGCCTGATCGTCGTGCTGATCCTGACCGGCGCGCAGCTCGAGCGCCGCCGACCGCAGGTGCTCCTGTGAGGGATGAGCGATGAGCACGCTCGCCGCCGCCGGGGGCATCGCCGAAGCGCTCGCGCGGATCGCCTCCGCGCTGCAGACCCCCGTGCTCGTGCTGGCGCTGCTGGTGCTGCTGATCGGCGCGATCGAGACGGGGCGCTTCGCCACCGAGCTGTGGTCGCGCAGGCGCGCCGGTCGCGGCTCGCTGCGCATGCTCGTCAGGCAGATCCTCGCCGACCCCGCGCAGGCGGCCGCGCTCTGCCACCGCGCGCCCAGCTCGTTCGCGGCCGACGCGCTCGTGCAGATCGCGCGCGCGGTCCTCGCCGGCGACGGCGCGGGGGTCGAGTACGCGCTCGCCGACTACGAGCTGGCCGTTGAGCGGCGCCTGGAGCGCACCCGCATCCTCGTTCGCGCCGGGCCCGCGCTCGGCCTGATGGGCACGCTGATCCCGCTGGCCCCCGGCCTCGCCGCGCTCGGCCACGGCGACGTGGCGACGCTGGCCACGGACCTGCGCACCGCGTTCGCGGCCACCACGATCGGGCTGCTCGTCGGCACGGTCGCGTTCGCGCTCACGCTCACCCGCACGCGCATGTACACCGAAGATCTCACCGCCCTCGAGCGCGCCACGGGTCATCTGCCGCCGCCGGTCGCGCCCCTCGGCCGACAGACAGCCCTCGACGGCCAGCCCGCGGCGCAGCCCGTGATGCCGCCGCTCCCGGAGGCCCCTCGATGACGCGCCGCACGGGCCTCGGCCGACACAGCGGGATCAGGGAGGCCGCCGGGGACCCGCTCGACGGCCTCGTGAACCTGTTCGACATCGGCATCGTGCTCGCCGTCGCGTTCCTGATCGCCGGTCTCGGCCTGACGCTCAACCGCTCCGCCCACCGCCTGCAGCAGCGCACGCCCACCACGCAGCACACGCAAACGCTGCCCTCGCCCGCCGGCGCGCCCGTCGCCAGCGGCCACGGCGAGCCCGTCGGCACGGTCTACAAGCTGAGCGACGGCCAGCTCGTGTACGTACAGAAGCAGCGATGAGAGCGGCCGCGACAGCCCTCGCCGGTGTGCTCGGCGCGGTAGTGGTTGTGGTCGCGCTCGGGGTCGCGCTCGCGGGCTGCGGCCTCGGCGCGGGAGCGGCGCCGAAGGACGTCGGGCTCGTCGTCACCAGCGACTTCGGCGCCCGCGTGCTGCCCGCCGCAGGGCCCCTGCAGGTCAAGGGCCAGGAGACGGCGATGAGCCTGCTAGAGCGCAACTACCGCGTGGCCACCACGCGACGGCGGCGGCTTCGTGCAGAGCGTCGACGGGCTCTCCGGCGGGCGCGAAGGGGGAGCGCCGGTCGACTGGTTCTACTACGTCGACGGCGTCGAAGCGAACGAAGGGCGCGGCCGCGACGAACGTGCGCTCCGGCGACCGCATCTGGTGGGACATGCACGACTGGAGCCAGACCGACGGCGTCCCGGCAGTCGTCGGGTCGTTCCCCGAGCCGTTCCTGAACGGGATCGAAGGCAAGCGGCTGCCGGTGCGCGTCGAATGCGCGACCGTAGCCGGCTGCGCGTGCCGCACCGTCGTCGCGCGCCTGCGCGCGGTCGGCGTTCCGGCGGCGGTCGGCGCGATCGAGCGTGCGCGCGAACGCCGGCGTCGCTGCGGGTGCTCGTCGGGCCGTGGGCGAGCATCGCGCTCGAGCCGGCCGCACGGCGACCTCGATCGTACACGGCCCGCGCGCGAGCGGCGTGTTCGCCCGCTTCTCGCGCCGGCGGAGCGGCGCTGGCGCTGCTCGACGGCGACGGGCAGGCGACCGCGCACGCTGCGCGCCGGCGCAGGCCTGTCGCCGCGACCAGTGAGCGGCGAGGAACCGCCCGTGTGGCTCGTCACCGGCACCGACGGCCAGTCGGCGTGGAGCTCGCCGCGCGACGCGTTCGACCAAGGCACCCTGCACGACCGCTTCGCGCTCGCGCTCTCACCCGCCGGCGGACCCGCTGCCCGTGGACCGACGCCGAGCCGATGAGCGCGACCCGGTGCAGGGGATCGGACGCAGACTCGATCAGGCGCCCCGCTCCCCTACCGCCGCCTGCCCAGCCCCGCTGCACGCGGCGCGCGCGGGCGTGGGAGCGCTGTGGGCGGCGGCGCTGTCGGCCGCGGCGCTCGTGCTGTTCGCATCCGCTCGTGCTCGGCTGCTGGCCGTCGTGCTCGCGCTCGCGGCGCCTGCTTGCGGGCGTCGGGACGCGCGCTCGCGCGCTCGCTGCGCATGGCGCGCGATCGTGTCGCTGCCGATCGTGCTGGTCAACGTGCTCGTCTCGCGCGAGGGCCTGACGGTGTTCGCGCGGCTCGGCGACCTCGGCCCCTTCGGCCAGGGCGACCTGACGGTCGAGGCGCTCGTCTATGGCGCGGTGATCGCGCTGAAGGTGCACGTGCGTGATGCTCTGCGGCACGCTCGCGAGCCTCGCGTCGACCCCGACGAGCTGCTGCGGATCGCTGCGCGCGGCTTTCGTTTCGCTCGGCGCTGACCGCGTCGCTGGCCACGCGCATGCTGCCGCTGCTCGCCGCCGACGCGCAGCGACTGGCCGAGGCGCAGCGCACGCGCCCGGGCGGCGCGCCGCGCGGCGCGCGCGGGCAGGTGGCGCTGCTGCGCGCGATCGTCGGCGGCTCGCTCGATCGCGCGATGGACGTGGCCGCCACGCTCGAGGTGCGCGGCTTCGCGAGCGCGCGCCGCGCCGCCGCGCCTGTCGCGCCCGTGGTCGCGCCACGACGTCGCCTTCGCTCGCCTCCGCCGCCGCTGTGCTGGCGCTGCGCCGTCTGTCGCGCGGCTCGGCGGGGTGGCGGCCTTCGACGCCTACCCGCTGAGCTGCGCCGCCCGTCGCGCCGCGGCCGATCGCGCTGTGCGGCGCTCGCCGGTCGCGGTCGCTGCTGCCCTTCGCCGACCGCCGCGGGATCGAGCCATGACCGCGCCGCTGCTGTCCTTCGAGCAGCGTCACCTACAGCTACCCGGGCGGCGGCCGGCCCCGCGCTCGACCGAACGTCAGCTCGACGTCGCGCCCGGCGAGTTCTGCGTGCTGGCCGGCCTCTCGGGCCACGGCAAGTCGACGCTGCTGCGCGCCGCCTGCGGCCTCGTGCCGCACTTCCACGGCGGGCATTTCGCGGGCCGCGTGACGCTCGCGCGGGCTCGACACGCGCGAGCACGGGCCCGCGCGCCTCGGCGCGTTCGCCGGAGTGCTGTTCCAGGACCCGGAGACGCAGCTGGTGATGAGCACGGTGCGCGCCGAGCTGGCGCTGGCGCTGGAGAGCCGCGGCCACAGCGCGGCGGCGGTCGCGCGCGGGGTCGAGGAGGTCGCGCTCGCGCTCGGCATCGACGCGCTGCTCGAGCGCCCGACGCACGAGCTCTCAGGCGGCGAGAAGCAGCGCGTGGCGCTCGGCGCGGCGCTCGCCGGCAGGCCGCGGCTGGTGCTGCTCGACGAGCCCACCTCGCAGCTCGACCCGGTCGCAGGCGACGAGCTGATCGGCCTGCTGCGCCGGCTCAACCAGGAGTGGGAGACCACGATCGTGCTGGCCGAGCACCGCCTCGAGCGCTGCCTGTCCGCGGCCGACCGCGTGATCGCGCTCGAGTACGGGCGCGTCGCCTGCGACGGCGACCCGCAGGGGTTTCTCGCGTGGGCCGCCGAGCGCCAGCCGGCGCTGCAGACCCCGGCCGCGCAGGCTGCTCGCGCTGGCGGGGCTCGCGCCCGCGCCGGCAGGCGTAAGCAGGCGCGCGCGACGCTGCGCGCCCACGACCTGCTCCCGGAGGCGAGGACGGGCGGTCGGGCCGCGAGCCGCGCCGGGCCGATCCGCGTCGAGGACGAGGGCGCGCCGCTCTGCCGAGGCCGGACGGCGCGCGCTCGAGTGCGACCGCGTGTGGCACGAGCTGCGCAAGGGGCCCGCGATCCTGCGCGGCGTCGACGCTGCGGGTGCAGCCGGGCGAGAGCGTCGCGCTGATGGGCCGCAACGGCGCCGGCAAGTCGACGCTGCTGCGCCACGCGGCCGGCCTGCTCGAGCCCACCCGCGGGCGCATCTCGCAGCGCGGGCAGGGTGGCGCTGCTGCTGCAGAACCCCGGCGACTACTTCGTGCACGAGCGCGTCGCCGAGGAGGCCCCCGCGCAGGCGCGCTCGAGCGCGTCGGGCTGGCGGAGCTGGCGCAGCGCAACCCGCGCGACCTCTCCGGCGGCGAGCGCCAGCGCCTGGCGCTCGCGATCGTCGCCGGCGAGGGCGAGGAGCCCGCGCGGTGCTCGCGCTCGACGAGCCCACCCGCGGCATGGATCGCGAGGCGAAGGCGCAGCTCGCGCGCGAGCTGCGCCGCCGCGCCGAGCGCGGGCAGGCGGTGATCGTCGCCACGCACGACCCCGAGTTCGCGGCCGCGTGCGCCGATCGCGCGATCCTGCTGGCCGACGGGCGCGTGATCGCCGACGGCACCGCCGCCGAGCTGCTCGCCGGCGGCTGGTACTTCGCCACCGAGACCGCGCGCATCCTCTCGGGCGCCGCCGGCGCGCTGCTGCCCGAGCAGGGGGCGCGCCCTGCTGCGCGCCCGCGCGGCCCGCGGCGAGGGCCCGGCTGGCGGCGAGCCGCGCTCGCCCGCGCCCGCCCCGGAGGTCGCGCGATGAGCTGGCCGCTCGCATCGTTCCTGGTCGTGGGCGTCGTGCTGGGCGTCGGCTGGCTCGCGTACGAGCGCAGGCGCCCCTCGGCGCGGATGGCCGCGGTCGTGGCGGTGCTCGTCCGCGCTCGCCGCGCTCGGGCGCGACGCGTTCGTGGCGCTGCCCGACGTCAAGCCGATCACCGCGATGACGCTCGTCGTCGGCTACGCGCTCGGCCCGCTCCCCGGCTTCGCCGTCGGCGCGCTCGGGATGCTGGCGTCCAACTTCGTGCTCGGCCAGGGCCCGTACACGCCGTGGCAGATGGCGGCCTGGGGGCTCGTCGGCCTCGGCGGCGCGGCGCTCGGGAGGGCGAGCCGCCGGCGAGCCGGGCCGCGTGCCGCTCGCGCTCGCGTGTGCGATCGCGGCGCTGGTCGCGGGGGAGATCATGGACCTGTACACGTGGACGCTCGGCGCGGCCCACACGCCGGCCGCGTTCCTCGCGGTCGCCGGCCAGGCGCTGCCCTTCGACCTGACGGGCGTCGTCGCGAGCTTCCTCTTCGGGCTCGCGTTCGCCCCCGAGCTAGCGCAGGTGCTCGCCCGCGCGCGCGTGCGCATGGACGTCACGTGGGCGTCGCCAGCGCCGCGATGAACGGCGCGCGCGCCGCGGCGTCGCAGTGCTCGCGTTCGAGCTCGCGCATGTCCGCGTCGGGGTCCGCGCCCGCCGGGAAGTCCTGTCCCGGGCCGCACACCGGCTCCAGCGGCGAGCGTCCGTCCCACGGTGGGCCGGGGACGGACGCGTCGATGCTGACGCGACGCCCGTCCAGCGCGATCGTCAGGTAGCGGTGCACGTCGACGAGCCCCTCGTCCGGCACCGCCTCGGCGATCGCCGGGCCGTACAGCTCAAGGGCGCGGGCGCGATCGAGCCGGTACACGCGGTGCACCAGCGCCGGCTCGGTCTCGGGCAGGCGCCGCGCGAGCAGCTGCGCCAGCAGCAGGTGCTTGGTCGCGCTCGTGCCGCGCGCCTCCAGCAGCGCCCGTTCGACCGTCGGCTCGCTCGGCAGGCCAAGCGGGAGCGCGCGCACCGCTTCGACGAGCTCGACCAGCGAGCTGTCCTGGCGGAACAGGGCACCCAGCGATGCGCGCTCCAACGCGCTCAAATGAGGCCACAGCGCCTCGTAGCCAATGAACTCGAACAGCTTGACCCCACGCTGGAACGGTCGCGGCGCCACCTCCAGGCGGTCGACGCCGACGCCGAACGGCGCGGCGTCCCCGAACGCGACCTCGCTGAAGCCGGCGCGCGCGAAGGCCTCGCGGATGTGCGGCACGAGATCCGGCGGGCGGCGGTGGCGGGTCCACACGACGGTCGCGTGCGGGGCGCAGAGCTGCACGAGCTGCTCGATCGCGCCCGCGAGGTCGTCAGCCGCGAGGTTGCCGAACACGCCGCACACGACCACCACGTCCGCCGGCACCGCGCCGACGTACGCATCGGTGACAGATGCGTCCGCGGCGATCGCCTGCACCGCGTCCAGGCCCGCCGCGCTCGCCGCGGCGCGCGCGAGCCGCACGTTGCGCTCGTCGAGCTCCACCAGGCGCGCGCTCACGTCCGCTCGCCGCGGATGCTCGGCCAGCACGCCGATCACGTCGTGCCCCTGCCCCGCGCACACGCTCACCAGCCGGATCGGGCCGGGCGGCGCGCGGTCGAGCACCGCGCGCAGCTGCGCCTGCACCAGCGCGAGGCGCCTGCCGAGCTCGGAGTCGGGGTCCTCGTAGGCCGCGTGCCACGCCTGCCAGTCGACCGATGCCTGTGAGCCTGCGCCAGCGCCGGACACCTCACCGACTCTAGCTGCCGGCGCCGGCTACCCTGGCCCGGTGCGCATCGCGCTCCTGCTCCTGCTCGCGCTCGCCGTCTGGCCCGCCGCGGCGCCCGCCGCCGGCGACGCTCCGCTGTACGGCGTCACCGTCGACCGGATCACGCACCTCGAAGAAACGACCGCCGCGCTCGCCGCGCTCCCGTCGCGGCCGACCACGCGGGTGTACTTCAACGTCGGCGAGCCCGCGTCCTACTACGCGCCGGCGCTGGCGCGGCTGGACGCGGTGAGCGCTGTGATGGGCGAGCTGCTGGACTCCTCCGACGAGCAGTCGATCTCCACCGAAGCCTTCCAGGCGCGCGTCGAGTCCTACCTGCGCACGCTCGGCTCCGACGTCGGCATCTGGGAAGTGGGCAACGAGGTCAACGGCAACTGGACCGGCAGCTACCCGGACGTCGCCGCGAAGCTGACCGAGGCCTACGAAGACGTTGCGGCCGCGGGCGACGCGACGGCGCTGACGCTGTACGCCAACAACTTCGGGCCGAACAACTGCGGCGACGGCCCCGCCGAGCTGACGCCGCTGCAGTTCGCCCAGCAGTACGTTCCCAGCCAGGTCGCCGACGGCCTCGACTACGTGCTGCTCTCCTACTACCCCACCCAGTGCCATCGCATCGAGCCCAGCTCCGAAGCGGTCGCCGGCTACATGCGCCAGCTGCACGCCGTCTTCCCCAGCGCCGCGCTCGGGTTCGGCGAGATCGGGCTGCCGCACCCGGCGCGGGGCAACACCGTCGCCAAGGCAGAGCAGATCATGCGGTGGGCGTATTCGTTGAACCCAGGTCTGCCCTACTACGTCGGCGGGTACTTCTGGTGGTACGGAGCCCAGGACGCGCTGCGCTCCGGGGCGCCGCTCGCCGGCGCGCTGGGCGAAGCCTTCGCAGACGAGGCCGGCGCGCTGGCGCCGGAGGGGCCGTAGCCATGGAGGCGCAAACCGAGATGGAGGAGCAAACCGAGATGGAGGAGCAGACCGGGATGGAGGAGCAGATCGGCGTCCGCTGCGGCGAGCGCTTCACCAGCTACCCCGACCTGTTCGGGCGGGCGCTGCGCGCGACGCGCGGCCTGCACGAGCTGGGCATCGGCGCCGGCGACCGCATCGCGCTGCTGCTGCGCAACTCCATCGAGTTCCTCGAGGCGTCGATCGCGACCGTGCCGCTGGGCGCGAGCGCCGTGCCGATCAACTGGCACTGGCGCGGCGAGGAGATCGCGCACGTGCTGGGCGACAGCGGCGCCAAGGCGCTGGTCGTGCACGCCGACCTGTGGCCGGCGATCGTCGCGAGCGTGCCCGACGGCCTCGCGGTGATCGTCGTGCCGGCAGACGGGGAGCGGGCCGACACAGAAGGGGCAGACGCGGGCGGCTCGGCTCAGGGGCCGGCGGGTGCGCTGCGCTGGCCGCGGTGGCTGGCGGCCAACGAGCCGTGGGCGCAGCCGCCGGAAGCGGCGCCCGTGAGCATCATCTACACGTCGGGGACGACCGGGCGCCCGAAGGGCGTCGTGCGCAGCCCGGCCACCGACGAGCAGCGCGAGGCGACGCAGGCGCTGCTCGGCGAGATCTTCCAGCTGGCGCCCGGCGAGCGCACTGTGATCCCCGCGCCGATGTACCACACGGCGCCCAACGTTTACGCGCTCGCGTCGGCGATCCGCGGCATGGACATGACGATCATGACCGGCTTCGACGCGGAGGAGTTCCTGCGGATCGTCGCCGAGCAGCGCGTGACGGTCGTGCAGATGGTGCCGACGATGTTCGTGCGCCTGCTCGCCCTGCCGGAGTCGGTGCGCTCGCGCTACGATCTCTCCTCGCTGCGCTGGGTCGTGCACGCCGCCGCGCCGTGCCCGCCGGACGTCAAGCGCGCGATGATCGACTGGCTGGGGCCGATCGTGGTCGAGTACTACGGCGGCACCGAGACGGGCCCCGTGGTGTTCTGCACGAGCGAGGAGTGGCTCGCGCATCCCGGGACCGTTGGGAGGGCGCTCGAGCAGGCGGTCGTGAGGGTGCTCGACGCCGAGGGCGACGAGCTGCCGCCGGCGAGTCGGGCGAGGTGTACATGTGGCTGGACGTGTGGCCCGACTTCACCTACGAAGGGGATCACGAGAAGCGCCGCGCGGTCGAGCGCGACGGCCTCGTCAGCTGCGGCGACGTCGGCTACCTCGACGCCGACGGCTACCTGTACCTCAACGACCGCGCCAGCGACATGGTCATCAGCGGCGGCGTCAACATCTATCCCGCGGAGATCGAGGCGTGCCTCGGGTCGCTGGAGGGCGTGCGCGACTGCGCGGTGTTCGGGATTCCAGACGAGGAGTTCGGCGAGGCGCTCGCCGCGTACGTCGAGCCGCACGATGGCGCGCAGCTGACCGTGGAGGGCGTGCGCGAGCATGTGCGCTCGCACCTGGCCGGGTACAAGACGCCGCGCGTGGTCGAGTTCACGGAGTCCCTGCCCCGCGAGGACTCGGGCAAGATCTTCAAGCGGCGGCTGCGGGAGCCTTATTGGAGTGGGCGGGGGCGGGCGATTTAGGGGCATGTCCGCTGACACCCTGTCCGAACTTGCCTACGATGCGGCGATCCGCGCGCTCGACCTCCAAGAGCGCGCCGTAGAACAGCTCCGCTCAAGGACCGGCACCCTGCTTGCCGCCGCCTCGCTCACGGCCTCGTTCCTCGGTGCCCAGTCGATCCAGCACACCGGTGGCTTCGGCGCATTGAACGCGCTCGCACTGCTCTCCATGGTCTCCTCGATCAGCCTCTGCGTCTACGTGCTGCTCCCCAAGAGGGGCTTCGTCTTCAGTCTCAGCGCTCCCGGCATGTACGAGCAGCTGTATCCAGTCCGTGAGGACGAGGAGGAGGTCCGCAGGCGTCTCATCTACTGGCTCGAGGATTACTGGCGCGCAAACCAGGAGAAGATCGACCGTCTCGGACGTTACTATCTCGCCGCGACAGTCGCGTTGGTGCTGCAGTTGGTCTTGTGGTCCTGGGCGCTTGCCGATACTCTTTCCTGACGATGGCATCTGCGAGCCAGACAGCTACAAAAGCACCTCCACCTCCGCCTCCTCCGCCGCCGGAGGTCGCTCACCCCGAGACTCGTGGGGGCCTCGGGGTGCTCACGCGCTAGGCCGAAGGGGGCCGCACCGCGCATCGGCGTAGGGCCCGACAGTCAGAGACACGGCTCGCGCTCCCGAGCGCAATGGCTAGTATGCGCCGGCGATGGGGAGCGAGCAAGAGCCGGTCGCCTACACAAAGGCCGCCCCCATCAGAGCCGACGAGCGCGACCGCGCGCTCGGCTTGAACGAAGTCACCTGGCCAGCCCGCGAGCCCAAAGGCTGGTACTGGGACGGCTGCGCGCTGACGCGCACGATCGCCGCCAACGAGGCCCAGCGCGTGCCGGTGCCGCTTCAAGAGCTGATCCTGCGCTTCCCATCCGCGCCGGTGCACGGAATGCACCGTCTGCACGAACACCACATGAAACTCGGCTCCTCAGAGAGCTTCCACACGATGCGTATCCTGCGTTCGGCCAGAGCGGAGGATATTGCCCAGCCGGTCACCCGTATCTTCCTGATGAATACGGGCCTGAACGAGCGCACCACGATGGAGCTGTACTACTGGCTGGCTTCGCTGCTCGTGCATCAGGAGCCCGGCACGGTCTGCGTTGTTCGCCCGTTCCCGGGCCATCTCACGCGCTACCCGTTCCAGGGGCTGGCGGAAACGCCGCTGGACAGCTATTTGTGGGACGGCTCGCACCTGTTCCGCCAGTTCCTTCGGTACATGCTCGAGACGCAGTGGTTCCTCAGCGCGATCGTACGCCGCTCCTCCTACCGTTGCGCCTCTGGCGCGAACCTCCTGGCGGAGAGCGACGATCTCGACCGCAGCCGACTCGACGGCGAGTTCCTTGCCAAAGAGATGCGCGAGCGCTGGCTCGCGCTGCGTGCCGCATCAAACAACACGGTGGACCGCGAGACGCCCGAGAGCCAACCCGACCGACCACCGCTGAGCGAGCCGCCACCCGAGGAGGCGTTCCGCGACGCGATCAACTCGCTGCGCAAGGTTCTGAACCTGGAGCGCGACTACGAAAAGCAGACCGGGGCGCTGTCGTCGGCACGGACCCCAGTTGAGCCGAGCATCCACGTGATCGGCTACAGCCTCGGCGGCTTCACCGCTCAGTCGGTGTTCATGTCCTGGCCCTTCTTGATCTCCTCCTGCTCCACGGTCCTTGCTGGCGGGCCGCTGCGGGAGCTCGCTCCGACCGGCTTCGCTGACCCAGAGGAGTGGCAGACCGTTCTTCACTCGCTGCGCTACGAGCTCGACGACCGTCTGATCAGCGGCGATCTCGGCGCTGACAGCGCTCATGTTGCGGGGATCGAACGGGAGCTCTTCACTTACCTGAAGCGCACATTCTACGACGTCTTCCAGCAGGAGTACCGCGGCAGCATCCAGACTCGCTATGAGGCGTTCCGCGGGCGGATGTTGTTCATCGTCGGCGGCAACGATCCGGTCGTGCGTCCGGAGACCGTCCTTCGGTCTGCACCCAAGGGAGGCCTGAACCTGCTCGAGATCGGGGGCCTCAGTCACTTCCTCACCGGCAGCGGCAGTGATAGCTCCGAGCAGCACCAGCGCGAGTTCTGGCTTCCGGAGATGGCGACGCTCATCCACCGTTTCGCCAAGAACGCATCCGTCGAGCACGACCGCCAGCAGCCGCTGAGCTGGTTTGATGCCGATCTCGCCCAGCCGCACCTCTCACGCGCGAAGTGGCAGGCTGCCCTGGAGCCGCCCCGCAGGAAGGCTCGCGCGAAGGGAAAGGGTGATGAGGGTCCCCCCGATCTCGTGCGTGCGCTCGCGCCCAGTGAGGTCATCCGCATCGGGGCGGATGGAGCGCTCTCCGGGGAGCTGTTTGAGCGCTGCCTGGACGATCTGCTGCACCGCACGATCTCCGACGACGGCGGCGTGCTGTTCATCCTGCGAAACGAGCTGCCGACCCTCATGCTCCACGACCGCGCGATTGGTGAAGCGGCTGCCGCGCTCTACCACGACGACTTCAACATCGTGCGCTACTGTCACGGTGTCCAGGCCCGTCGGGAGGTGGTTGACGACCACATCGACCGCGTGTGTTTGGTGCTCCCCTACAACGCTCGCAGCATTCTGCGTCGCCTGGACCTCCAGCAGGGTTTTCCGAGCCAGGCCGAGAGCGCTGGCGGCGGGGTTAAGGAGCGCCTAGCCCCCGAGGCAGCTTGGGCGTTCTGCGAACACAGGTGCAAGACGCTGACGGGCAAACGCGGTGGGCGCTATTCAGTGCGCAGCTTCAACGGGAACGATGCCCTCTCCCGCCGCGAACGCGATCTGGCGCGTCTGGTGACCCTCGCCAAGGACTACACGGGCAGGGAGGACTTCCATCGCGTCCCCTCGATGCCGGACTGCTGGATCTGGGTTGCTCGCAGTCTGCTCGCCCACACCGATGCGAAGATCACGATGCAGGACGCTATTCATGCGATCGTCCCAGTTGCCCGGGAGGTGGGTGAAGACACTCGCACGATGCTCCAGGCGATCCGGGACGAGCGCATCAGGATCGTCACGGTGTCCCGCGCCAGGTTCAACCCGCGCTTTCGCGGGCGCCTGCTCGTCGACGGCAAAGCCGCGCGCAAAGTGCTGGTGCACGCCGCCCTCTGCGTTGCAAGCTCGAGGTCCGTGCACGGGCGCGACCTGAGAGAGGTGTTCTCCTAGTGTTGATGACCTGCCCGGCGGTTAGCGTGCGTGACCAGGCCGTTTGATGCGCTATGATGCGCTGCCATGGAGCGTCGACGCCGCGCCCCCCACCGCGAGGGACACAGAACCACCCTCACGGTGCCCCATGCGGTGATGGACGCCGCCGACCGCCTGGCGCGAGAGCTGGGCACGACGTCGAATGACGCGATAGTGCGCCTGGCGCAGGAGGGAGCCTCGGCACGTGAGCGCCGCGCGCAGATCGCGGCGCTGGCAGCGGAGCGCCGAGCGGCGGTCGAGGGCGTCAACGTCGACGAGGCCGCGGCGTTTCCGACGGCGGATGAGTTCCGCGAGGCGGCGCTCGCAGGCCGGCGCGACGCTTGACGGCGGCCTGGGACACGACGATCGTCTCCCGCCTGCAGCCGGGCGGCCCGCTCGAGCGGCACATGCTCGAATGCGCGCACGCGGGAGAGCCGGTCGCGATCACCGCTCCCACGGTGATGGAGGTGGTCCGCGGCGTGCAGGCCACTGCGGCGAGCAAGCCGGCACCGGTTGCGGATCGGCTGGCGTCGGCGCTGGCGTGGCTCGTCCGGCTGGTGGCGAGCGATCTGGTCGAGATCCTGTCGCTTGACCGGTCCTCGGCAATCGTCGCCGGCCGGCTGCGCGCCACCCAGCCGACGCCACCGACGGGGCTGCGGCGCAAGGGCACCAAGCCGGAGCAGCGCGCCGGCTGGGTGCTGGACATTCAGATCGCGGCGTGCGCGTGGACACACGGTCGCGAAGTCGCGACCGAGAACGTCCGCGACTTCGAGGCCCTGCGTGACCTCATCGCACAGCTCTATCCACAGACCACGCCGCTCGTGGTGACCGCCTCGCCTGCGACCTGAGCGAGGCACCTACCCGCGCTCAGCCAGCCCCCACGGTCACCGCCGCCGCACCCGGCTCCTCGACGCCCGGCGAAACGAGCCGCGCCGCCAGCGGCAGCCCGAGCAGCGACACGACGGCCATGGCGATGAACGCGGGGAGCGGGTGGTGCACGAGCACCTGCACTAGCAGCGCGATGGCGAGCCCGCCGAGGTTGCCGGCCATCCATACGATCGCGCCAGCGGTGCCGGCGGCGGCGCCGGCGAGCTGCTCGGCGGCGGTGAGGATGACGGGCAGCGCGGGCAGCAGGATCAGGCCCATGAGCGCGATGACGAGCGCGCGCACGCCGAGCCACGGCACGGCGCCGAGCGCGACGCAGCCGAAACAGGCGGCGAGCACGGCGGTGCGCATGAAGCTGCGCTCGGCGTGCCGGCGGTCGACGAGCGGCGGCAGCAGCGCGCAGCCGACTATCCCGGCGACGACCATCCCCACGAGCAGCCCGCCGGCGGCGGTTTCGGAGACGCCGGAGGGGTGCAGCAGCGTCTGCAGCCAGGTGGCGAGCGCGACGAAGATGCCGAAGCCGAGGAACACGAGGCCGCAGAGCGTGCGCATGGCGGGCAGCTCCCATAGCGCCCGCGCGGCGCTGCCCTCGATCGCGGCGTGCTCGTCGCTGCGCTGCCCGGGCTGGCGCAGCGCGAGCGCGAGCGTCGCCGTTGGGATCAGCGCGAGCCCGGCCTCGAGCACGAGCAGCCGCTCGAGCTGCCCGTGGGCGCCGAGCGTGGGCCCGAGCAGCAGCGCGAGCAGCATGCCGACGAAGTTGCCGGCGGAGCCGACGGCGATGCCGCTCGCGCGCTCCTCCGCAGGCAGGTACTCGCCGGCGAGCTTGCTGACGGCGCTGAGGACGATCGGCTGCGCGATCGACACGAGTACCTGGCCGGCCATCGCCCATGCGAACGTGTCGCCGCCGAGGCGCACGATCCCGCCGAGCGCCACCAGCCCGCCGCCGGCGGCGAGCGACGGGCGAAACCAGCGGTCGAGCAGGATCCCGGCGGGGATCGCGAGCACGACGTACATCAGCGGGAAGATCTCCGCGAGCCAGCCGACGGCGCCGACGGACACGCCGTAGCGCCTGGCCGTTTCGGTGGTGATGGCGGCGTACGTCAGCCACAGGATCTGCGTTGCCGCGCACACGAGCGCGTACGCGCCGATCACACGCCAGCCGCTGCTCTTCATGTTCCCGTCACCGGCCTGAAGCGTATCCTCGACGCCATGGCCTCCGCCTGGCCGACGCTGCGACCATACGAGCAATGGCGCGCGACGTGCGACACGCTGCACGCGCACACGCAGGTGCTGGGCAAGTTGGCGGTGGCGCTGGCGCCGCCGGAGCCGCAGCTGCAGCACGCGGCGCTGCGGCTGACGGCGCGCGGGTGGGAGACGCCGGTGCTGCCGGCGCCGGACGGCTCGGGCGCGCTGGTGGCGGCGCTGGACCTGCACAGCCACGAGGCGCTGGTGGAGCACAGCGACGGGCGCCGGCGGCGCGTGGCGCTGGCGCCGGACCGGGCGGTGGGCGCGGTGACGCGCGAGCTGCTGGAGGCGGTGCGCGCGCTGGCGGGACCGGTGGAGATCAACGCGACGCCGCAGGAGGTGTCGTGGAGCGTGCGCCTGGACGAGGACGAGGAGCACGCGAGATACGACCGCGACGCTGTCGCGAGCTACTTCGCGGCGGCGACGCAGGCGGCGCTGGCGCTGGGCGCGTTCCGCGCGCCCTACCGGGGGCGCTCGACGCCGGTGAACGCGTGGTGGGGGTCGTTCGACCTGGCGGTGAGCCTGTTCTCGGGCGAGCCGGCGCAGCCGCCGTCGCAGGACTTCATCATGCGCAACGCGATGGACGCGCAGGAGGTGGCGGTGGGCTGGTGGCCGGGCGACGCGCGCTACGGCCGCGCGGCGTTCTACGCGTACGCGCACCCGGCGCCGGAGGGCTTCGCGGCGGCGGCGCTGTCGCCGCCGGCGGCCCGCTGGGAGCAGGAGCTGGGCGAGTACGTGCTCGACTGGGAGGACGTGGTGGCGAGCGCCGACCCGCACGCGGCGGCGCTGTCGTTCGCGCGCTCCGCGTTCGGACACGCATGCGCGGTGTGCGGCTGGGACCCGATGCTGGCGGGCAGCGCGCAGGGCACGCCGCCGCCGCTGGTCTCCGGCGGCGGCTGATAGCGTCGCGCGGCGATGTCGACGGCGATCGCCAACATGTTCGAGGGCCCGACGTACGAGATGGCGGTGGGGCACATCGAGGGGGTGTGGCGCGACCTGGGTCGCCAGGTGGGCACGCTGACGGTGGGCGTGCGCCGCATCGAGGTGGCGGCGGAGCGCTTCTCGACGCCGGCGCACGACCATGGCGCGGACGAGGAGATCTTCTTCGTGCTGGGCGGCGACGGGCTGCTGTGGCAGGAGGGCAGGACGTGCGCGGTGAGCGCGGGCGACTGCATCGTGCACCGTCCGAGGCGGGGCGCGCACACGCTGCGCGCGGGTGCGGAAGGCCTGGACGTGCTGGTGTTCGGCCAGCGGCGCGACCCGGCGCTGACGGCGCTGCCGCGGGCGGGCGTGGCGTGGTCGTTCCCGCGCTGGGTGGAGCTCGCGGGCGGCGACTCTCCGTTCGCGCGCGAGGCGGCGAGCGGCCCTCCGGAGTGCCCTGAGCCGAGCGCGGAGCGCCCGCGCAACGTGGTGGCGCTGGCGGACGTGGAGGCGATCTTCGGCGGCCGCGCGCGTTTCTTGGGCAAGGCCGCGGGCGCGCAGACGAGCGGTCTCAACCACGTGGTCCTGGCGGGCGGCGAGCAGGGCGCGCCGGCGCACTGCCATTCCGCGGAGGAGGAGATCTTCGTGATTCTCGAGGGGGACGGCGTGTTGGAGTTGTGGGGGCGTGGAGCGTCAGCTCCCGATGAGCACCCGCTGCGGGCTGGCGATGTGCTCTCGCGCGTGGCGGGGACGGGCGTGGCGCACGCGCTGCGCGCGGGCGATCAGGGTCTCACCTACCTCGCGTACGGCACGCGCGAGCCGAGCGACATGTGCTTCTACCCGCAGTCGGGGCGGGTGTCGATCCGCGGCCTGGGGATCGCGCTGCGCTCGCCCGAGATCGAACACCTGCCCGAGCTCTGAAGATCGCGCGCGCCAGCTCCCCAGTCCGCGTGACGGCCGCCGCGCTTGCGGGCGTGGTGGGCTACGACCTGCTGCAGCGCCGGCGCGCGGTGCTGCGCAACTTCCCGGTGGTGGGGCACCTGCGCTACGTGCTGGAGGCCTTCGGCCCGGAGCTGCGCCAGTACATCGTCACGTCCAACAACGAGGAGCGCCCGTTCTCGCGCGATCAGCGGCGCTGGATCGAGGCGTCCTCGGAGGGCAGGTCGAACGTGTTCGGGTTCGGCACCGACGAGGAGATGGAGGCGGTGCAGAGCCTGCTGATCATCAAGCACTCGCCGTTCCCGGCACCGGCGCCGGCGGCGGGCGCGCCGGGCGCGGCGCCGCAGTTCGCGGTGCCGGCGGCGAAGGTGCTGGGCGGCGCGCACGGCCGCCGCCACGCATTCCGCCCGCCGTCGGTGGTGAACCTGTCGGGCATGAGCTACGGCGCGCTGTCGCCGGTGGCGGTGGAGGCGCTCAACCGCGGCGCGAAGCTGGCGGGCTGCCTGCACAACATCGGCGAGGGCGGCATGGCGGACGCGCACCTGCACGGCGGCGAGCTGGTCTTCCAGATCGGCACCGGCTACTTCGGCTGCCGCGACGAGCGCGGGCGCTTCAGCCTGGAGCGCCTGCGCGAGCAGCTGGCGCGCGCGCCGGTGCGGGCGATCGAGATCAAGCTGTCGCAGGGCGCGAAGCCGGGGCTCGGGGGCCTGCTGCCGGCGGTGAAGGTGACGGCGGAGATCGCGGCTGCGCGCGGCGTGGCGGCGGGCGAGGACTGCGTGAGC
Source organism: uncultured Solirubrobacteraceae bacterium (assembly GCA_963756205.1). Taxonomy (GTDB): domain Bacteria; phylum Actinomycetota; class Thermoleophilia; order Solirubrobacterales; family Solirubrobacteraceae; genus Palsa-744. The sequence goes on along the minus strand of CAVWMU010000001.1, from coordinate 241,087 downwards.
CCGCCGGCGCACTCGGCGTTCGCGGACGTGGACGGCCTGATCGAGCTCGTGGAGCTGATCGCGCAGGACACGGGCCTGCCGGTTGGCATCAAGTCGGCGGTGGGCGAGAGCGGCTTCTGGACGGTGCTGGCGGAGCGGATGGCGCGCACGGGCGGCGGGCCGGACTTCGTGACGGTGGACGGCGGCGAGGGCGGGACGGGTGCGGCGCCGCTGTCGTTCGCCGATCACGTGGCGCTGCCGTTCAAGCTGGGCTTCTCGCGCGTGTATGGAGCGTTCGCGCGCGCGGGCCTGGCGCAGGACGTGGTGTTCGTGGGCGCGGGGCGGCTGGGCGTGCCGGACGCGGCGCTGTTCGCGTTCGCGCTGGGCTGCGACATGGTGAACGTGGGCCGCGGCGCGATGCTCGCGATCGGCTGCATCCAGGCGCAGCGCTGCCACACGGGCCGCTGCCCTACGGGGGTGGCGACGCAGTCGCGCTGGCTGATGCACGGCCTGGATCCGCAGCTGAAGTCGGCGCGCATGGCCAACTACGTGGTGGCGCTGCGCTCGGAGATCCTCGCGCTGTCGCGCTCGTGCGGCGTGGCGCACCCGGCGCTGGTGACGCCGGAGCACATCGAGATCGTGACCGAGCGCTACGGCTCGGCGTCGCTGGCGGAGGTGTTCGGCTACGAGCCCGACTGGCCCGTGCGCCCGGCTACCGCCGCGCTTTGAGCTTCGACCACTCGGCCTTGTGGCTGCGCTTGGCGGCCTGGTAGTCGACGAGCGCCTGCGGCGAGTCGACGTCCCCGAGCGTGGGGTGCGGGGGCACGAGCTGCTTGGCGGTCTTGACGCCGTAGCGCTTGGCGAGCACCGCGCCCAGCGACTTGACCTTCATCTCGCCGAAGCCCGGCAGGGCGCTGATGTTCGCACGCAGCTGAGCGGCGTCACCGGCGTCGCTCCAGACCCTGCCGGCGTCGCCGCCGTACTCGTCGCGCACATGCCTGGCCAGCGCGTGGACGCGTTCGGCCATTTTCGCGGGGAAGCGGTGGATGGCCGGTTTCTCGCGGAACACCGGCTCGAGATCGGTCGCGGCGAGGCGGGCCGGGTCGAGCGTGCCGACGCGCTCCTGGATCACGAGCGGCCCCATGAACGCCTTGGGCACCGTGACCTGCTGATCGAGGGCGAAGCCGATCAGCAGCGCCATCGGGTTCGATGCGAGCAGCGCGTTGGCCTCGTCGGAGTCGGTGAAGTACAGGCGGTCGGGCATGGGTCAATCGTATAGACGGGTCGTTGGCGCCGAGTTGGCAGACGATCAGGCGGCGGCCGACGAGCCCGCGGACGACCGCGCATCGCGCGTCGAGCCAGCAGTCGACCGCGCGGACGCTACGTACAGGACTGCCTGCGCGCGCGCGACTGCCCCGACGGCGTCGTCGGGTGGCAGCAGCTCTGGATGGTGCAGCGGACGCACGGCGAAGCCCTCGGCCCCGTCGAGCCCCACGAACGCCATCGCCAGCGGCGCGAGCGCGCCGAAGAAGGCGAAGTCGTCGGACCCGCACGAGCGCCACTCGGGCGCGGCGGCGAATCCCGCGCGCGCGAGCAGCGCGCGCGCGTGCGTCACTATGCCGGGGTCATTCTCGAGCGCCGGCTCGCCGGGCACAAGCGCGACGGTGGCGCGGCAGCCGTGGGCGGCAGCAACCGCGCTGGCCACCTCCTCGACCATCTCACGCAAAGCGAGCCGGTCCTCCAGGCGGTGGGCGCGCACGGCCCCCCGCGCGATCGCGTGCTGCGGGATCACGTTCTCGGCGCTGCCGCCCTCGAGCACGCCGACGGTCAGCGACGCGGGGCTCAGCGGGTCGATCCGTCTGGACGCCTGCGCGTACAGCGCGACGACGACTTGCGCGAGCGCAAGGATCGGGTCGCGCCCGCGGTGCGGATAGGCGCCGTGCGCGGGCTCGCCCTCGACGACGATCTCGAACGCGTCGCACGAGGCGTTCACCGTGCCGGGGTCAAGCGCGACGGCGCCCCACGGCAGTTCCGGGTGAACGTGCGCCGCCACGACCGCCGCCGGCGCGAGCGCCGCGAGCGGGCCGTCGGCGAGCTGCTGCGCACCGGACGGGTACGCCTCCTCGCTCGGCTGGAACACCGCGAGCAGCGGCGCGGGCAGCGCCTCGCCGAGCCCGTGCGCGGCGCGCGCCAAAGCGACCAGCGCCGCCATGTGCACGTCGTGCCCGCACGCGTGCATCGCCTCGCCGCTGGCGGCGAACGGGGCGCCCGTGCGCTCCTTGATTGGCAGCGCGTCGAGCTCCGCGCGCACAGCCACGGGGGCGGCGCCGGGGCTCGGGGGAGAGGCCGCGCCTGGGCCGCCGGCGCCATGCCCGATTCGCGCGAACAGCCCGGTCCCAGCGACCGTCTTACATGCGACCGGCAGCTCGGCGGCGACGCTGGCTGCCGTCCGCTGCTCCGCGTGCGCCAGCTCGGGGTCCGCGTGCAGGCGCCGCCGCAACTCCACCGCCCGCGGCAGCTCGCGCTCGATCGCCTCCAGCAGCCGTCCCAGCAGCGCATCCTCTGCTGACCTCACCGGCCGCTGGTCGTCCACCGCTGACTCGTCAGTAGATGGCGGCATAGCGCCGGCAGAGCTCCTCGAGGTCCGTGTCGCCGGCGGCGTCGAGCTCGGCGCGCTTGAGGCTCACGTATGCGTCGTACAGCAGCGGCGCCATCCATTCGCGGGCGATGCGGTCATCGGCGAGCGCCTGCAGCGACTGCTCGAGCGTCGCCGGCAGCGCGCCCACGCCGAAGCGCTCGGACTCCTGCGCGTCCAGCTGCGCGGGGTCGCGGTCGAGGAGCGGCGGCGCGGGCAGCTGCTCGCGCACGCCCTGCATGCCCGCCCGCAGGATCGCCGCCAGCGCCAGGTGCGGGTTGGCGGCGGCGTCGGCGCCGCGGTACTCGAGGTGCAGCTGGGCGGCGGGGTCGGCGTCCGCGAGCTCGATCACCGGCGGGATGCGCAGCAGCGCCTCGCGGTTGCGCTGCGCGAGGCACACCGACCCGGCGCTCCAGCGGTGGGGCTGCAGGCGCGCGCCGGATACGGGACTCGCGGCGGTGAGCGCGCTCAGCGCGCGCGCGTGGCGCAGGATCCCCGCGGCGAAGCGCCCGCCGAGCTCGCTCAAGCACGCCGGCCGGCCGGCGTCGTAGAGCAGCGAGCCGCCGTTCGCGTCGAGCAGGCTGAGGTGGATGTGCACGCCGTTGCCCGCTTGCTCGGGGTGCGCCAGCGGCACGAAGCTCGCGCGCATCCCCTGCCGCCGCGCGACCTCGCGCACGACCTCCCTGAGCACCACGGCGCGGTCGGCGCTCGCGATGCCCTCCGCGGCGGCCACGGGGATCTCGAGCTGGTGCGGCGCGTACTCGGCGAACACGCGCTCCGGCTCGACCCCCGCCTGCGCGAGCGCGCCCATCGCCTGCGTGGGGAACGGTTCGAGCGCTCGCAGCGCCTCCAGCGAGAACGGCAGCGCGGGCGGCGAGTTCAACGTGAGCTGGAACTCGTGCTCGAAGCTCGCCAGCAGCGTCGCGCCCAGCTCCCGCTCTAGCTCGCGCAGCGTCTCGCGCAGGAAGCTGCGCGGGCAGCACTGCCACGGTCGGCCGTCGGTCTCGACGATGTCGCACAGCAGCAGCTCGAGCGCGCCGGCGTCGCCGTACGAGTCCACGCGCACGCGCGTATCGGCGTCGGGGAGCAGGCGCAGATCGCCGGTCGAGCCGAACGGGTTCGGGTCGGCGACCGGGCCGAGCGGCGTGAGCGCGTGGTTGGCGGGCACCCAGCCGACGCCCGCGCGCATGTGCTCGCCGAGGTCGGCCGCGAACACCGCGCGGCCGCGCACGATCGCGCCGAGGTCGCAGCAGACGAGCGCGATCAGCTGCTCCGCGCCGGCCCGCTGCTCGGCCCCCGCCTGCTCGTGCGCGCTCACCTCTGCGTCTCGACGGTCGCGGTGCCGTTGTCCCAGACGCCCTCTGCCAGTCCGAGCGCCGCGGCACCGGCGCGCACGGCGGCTGCGTCCGCGGCTGCGACGACGACGATCACGCCCCCTCCAGCAGGTGTGTCGCGCCGCTCGAGCGCCGCGGCGAGGCGCTCCTGCGGCTGCATGTGCACGCCGCCGTCGCCGAGCGCCGGGTAGGTGTCGGCGACCGCGTACAGGCTGCCGGCGGGCCCGCGCACGCGCCCGACCACGCACGCGAAGTGCCCCACGTCCCAATCCGGCGGCGGGCCCTCCTGCGCGCCGTCGAACAGGTAGCCGAGCAGCTGGGTGGCGCTCGCGTGCCCGCCCCACAGGTGGTGGGTGGCGAAGTTCGCGACGAGCGTCGCCGGGCGCTCGAGCGCGCAGGCGAGCTCGAACAGGCCTCCGAGCGTGCCCGCGCTCCAGGGACCCGTGTATGGAATCGCCGCGAGCGTTCCGCCGGAGAGCGTTGCGATCGCGGCGAGCAGCCCTGCCGTGGTGGTTCCGGAGAGGTCGGAATCGTCGATCGACGGGAGGACCAGGCGATAGTCGCGCCGGCCCGGTTCGCCGTGGGGCAGGACGCCCGCCTCGCGCACGCCCGAGACGACGCTGCCGGCGGCGAGCGCGACCTCGTCCTGGTCCAGCGGCGCGCCGTCGTGAGTGTCGATGCCGGCGGCGCGCAGCGCCAGCGCGCCGCAGAACGCGCCGCACAGGTCGTCGCGCTGGGGCAGCTCCCGCGCATGCGTCGCGAGCAGCTCCCGGGCCCCCGGGAGGAGCGTCATCTCCAGTCGATCGGGCCTCGGCATGGGCCCAATCTACAGCGGGCGCGCGGGCATCAGCCCGGTGTCCGCGGGGCGCCCGCGCCGGATGCCCGCCCGGGTACGCTGCGATCGGTCCGCCGGGCGCTGTAAACAGCTGTCTGCTTGCCCCTGAGAGACGCCCGCGCCGATTGCAAACAGTTGTCTGCTTCTGCTTGACAGAACAGGATTTCTCTGTGATAGTACGAATCGTACTGCCCAGGGAGCGAAATCTTCCTAGACTATGACAACAAAGTACACCAGCGTCTTCGATCAACAACCAGGGGATTCTGCGGCAGCTCGGCATCCAGTGGCCGGTTACCAATCGACAAAGGAGCATTGAGACACGATGCAGCGCCTTACGATGTTCGGAATGGTTCTACTGGCAGCCCTGGCGGTGGGCGGTGTCGAGGCTGTCTCCGTCTCCGCGTCGGGCCATGAATTCATATCCAGCAAGACCGGCAAAACCAAGGGCAAATCGACCTCCGCCGCTGTCTTCAAAACCAGCGCGGGTACGCTTGAATGCTCGGAAGTGACCGGAGCGGGCGAAATAGCAGAAGGCAAATCGACGACGCACAAGGAAACGTACACGTACAGCGGGTGCAGTGCCTTCGGCTCGAGCGTGACGATGTCGCCCGCGCATTTCGAATTCAACGCCGGCGGAACTGCCAAGCTCGAAAAAGCCGTCACGATCACGCCGACGGGCTCGGAATGTGAAATCGTCATCCCCGTGCAGACCGTCGAAGGGATCACATACGAAAACGCCAGTGGCAAGATCAAGGCCTCGGCGAACATCTTCAAAATCCACTCCAAGGGCACCGGCGGCTCGTGCGGCGCGGAAAACACGGAAGGCAGCTACACCGGCTCCGTGACCGGCGAAGTCGAAGGCGGCAGCCTCGAATGGAAATAGCCTCCTAGCGGAAGCAGGGCGGGCATAGACGGGACGGGCGGGCCGCCGATCTGTTGGACTCGCCCGTCTCCCGCCGAGTCTCGGGCCGTGAGCCTGGCGGCGCGGCTGCGCGAGCGCGAGGCTAGACTTCGCGCGGAGAGGAGGCGCGATGCGCGGAAAGCCGCTCCGCGGCGGATCTACGAGCAGTTGGCGATGCCTGCCGGGTGCATGTGCGGCCGTCCTGGTGGGCATCGGGCTGGCAAGCATGCCCGCGGCGTCCGCCCGGGCGGACGCGTGTCCCAACGCCGGGTTTCGCGTGGGTCCCTCCGAACACCTGCCCGACTGCCGCGCCTACGAGCAGGTCTCGCCGGTGGAAAAGGCGGGGGCGGACGCCGTCGGCACCCAGCAGTTGTCCCCCGCGCAGGCCGCGCCATGCGGTGCTGGCGAACAGTGTACGTTCGCGTATATGAACGCTGCGGCTGCATTTGCAGAAGCACAGGGGAACGAGCTTCCCAACGCGTATCTCGCCACCAGGGGCGCCGGCGGCTGGCAGACGACGGCGCTGACGCCGCCCACGTTGCAGGCCCCGACGAGCGCCAAAGCGAAGGTGTCCTACGCGTTCTCCGAAGACCTCTCCACCGCGGTTCTGCGCGTCCCGTTCCAGCAGCTCACCGCGGGGGCGCCGACGGGCGTATACAACCTGTTCGTGCGCCAGCCCGGCGGCGGCTACTCGCTTGTGACCGCGACCGCCCCGCCGGTTCCGCCGGAGTCGGGGTGCGGCGGATGCTTCGAAACGGAAGACGTTCCCGTGTTCGCCGGCGCCTCCGCCGACTTCAGCCACGTGATCTTCGAGGCCAACGACAGCCTCGTCGAAGACGCGCCAGGGGGCGGCGTGGAAAACCTCTACGAAACTGTCGGTGGGCGCGTGCGCCTTGTCGGGATCCTCCCCGACGGCGCCGTTCCTCCCGAAGGCGCGACGGCCGGCGGCGGGATCGGCGCGGTCGCCCGCCGCGCCGGCGAGCTCGACCACGCGATCTCGCAGGACGGCTCGCGCGTGCTCTTCGAGGCCGCCGCCGACGGCGGTGCGCCCGACCCCGCGCAGGAAGGCAGGACCGAGCTCTACGATCGCATCGACGGCTCGTCCACGGTCGAGGTCTCCGCCCCCGCTCCCGGCGCCGAGCCGGCCAAATGCGAAACGCGGGACGGGCTCTGCGACGCCGGCTCGGCGCAGTTCTGGACCGCGTCGGAAGACGGCTCGGTCGTGTACTTCACGAGCAAAGCCGCGTTGACGAAGGAATCGAACACGGGCCCCGAAGAAGCCTCAGAAGAAGACCTGGGGAACGACCTCTACCGCTACGACGTCGAAACCGGCGCCCTCACCGATCTGACGGTCGACGCCGGCGATGCGGACGGCGCCGGCGTCCTCGGCGTGGTCGGCAGTTCCGACGACGGCTCCTACGTGTACTTCGTCGCCGATGGCCACCTCGGCGGCGGCGCGACCAGCGGGCAGCCCAATCTCTATGTGTGGCACGGCACGGCGGAAGAGCCGGGCACCGTGAAGTTCATCGCGACGCTCAGCCCGCCCGAAGAAGAAGAACAGGAAAACATGGAATTGATGCGGGGCGGGTCGTTCCAGTACCACAGCGACGTCGCCGACTGGACGAGCCATCCGACCGAGTCCCAGGCGTACGTGACGCCCGACGGCACCCACCTGGCCTTCATGTCGGTCGAGCGGCTCACCGGCTATGACAACGAGGATCAGCTCACGGGCGAAGCCGACCACGAGGTCTTCGAGTACAGCGCCGAAAGCGGCCAGCTCGCGTGCGCCTCGTGCGACCCAGACGAAGCGCAGCCGCTCGGTAGCGCATTCATCGGCGCGAAGCTGAACGAACGGGCGAGCACGCAGTTCGATCAGCCGCGCAGCCTGAGCGATGACGGCAGCCGCCTGTTCTTCTCCTCCCCGGACCCGCTCGTGCCCGGGCTGACAGGCGGGAGCATGAAGGTGTTCGAGTACGAGCAAGGCGCCGCCCACCTCATCTCCGGCAGCGAAAGCGGCGGCAGCGCGATGTTCCTCGACGCGAGCGCGAGCGGCGACGACGTCTTCTTCGCGACGCGCGAACAGCTGGCGCCGACCGACACCGACGAACTCGTCGACGTCTACGACGCGCGCGTGGACGGAGGTCTCCCGGCGCCGCCCGCCGCGACCCCGTGCGAGGGCAGCACGTGCCGCGAACCGCTCGCCTCGCCTCCGCCGCTTGCCACGCCCGCCTCCGCGGCGTTCGCCGGCAGCGGGAACCTCGCCCCTCGCCCGCCACCCGACGCTCGAGACACCCAGCACCAACCCGCGCAGGGCCTTGACTTTTTACTCCATGTCAGGTGTAGGAGGTTGAAGCGCGAGAAGGAGCGCTCGGCGTGCATCGCCGCGGCGAAGAGACGCTACGCGCCCAGGGCGAAGCGCTCGCGGCGCGGCGACGCGGCCGGGCGACGGCGGGCGCGGACGTGAGATGGAACCGCCGCCCGCCCGGCGGCGGCGTGCGGGCCGAGGTCGGGGAGCTTGCGCGGCTCCTGCTGGCGCTCGCGGCTGTGCTCGCGATAGGCGCGATCGGCGCCGCCCCTTCGATCGCAGCGTCAGCGGGCCCCCACTGGAGCATCGTCTCCGAGTCAGAGCCCACCTACTTCAAGCTGGGCGACACCTCCGACGCGTACGTGGTCATCGTCCGCAACGACGGCGCCCTGCCCACGACGAAAGGCAGCACGGTGACCGTCGCCGACACCCCGCCGCTCGGTGTGGTGGTGACCGGCGTCTCCGCCGGCGGCGAAGCGGCCAACGGGAATGGGTCGCCCAAATACAAACCCACCTGCTCAATCCCGTCTGCCCCCGAACCGGTCACGTGCGTCTACGAACACGATCCGCAGGGGGTGATCCTGCCCGGTGCGACGATAGTGATGACGATCACGGTGTCGGTGTCCGGCGCTGAAAGCGCGGAAACCCCGAACGTCGCGACCGTCTCAGGAGGCGGAGCGCCGAGCGCGTCGACGCAAGCGAAGACGCCGATCGACGCCGGCCCGATCCCCTTCGGCCTGTCGTTCTTCGACGTCGACATCGCCGACGAAGGCGGAGTCGCGGACACGCAGGCCGGCTCGCATCCATACGAGCTCACCGCGAGCCTCGCCTTCAACGTCAGCGCGCGTGAAACCCATCCACGAGAAGGGCTGCTCGCGAACGCGGCCGCGAAGGATCTCGCAGTGGCGCTCCCCCCAGGGCTCGTTGGCAATCCGAACGTCGTTCCGCGGTGTAGCCAGCAGGACTTCCTGGAAGGGGAAGGGCTGGGCTGCCCGCTCGACACGCAGGTGGGGACGGTGAAACTGTACTTCTATGGCTCGTTTCACTCTGCGGTCTACCCGGTCTTCAACGTGGTCCCGCCAGCCGGCCAGCTCGCCGAGCTCGGCTTCTCGGTGGCCGGGATCGGCCACATCCCCCTCTTCTTCCACCTGCCCGTCAACGAAGCCGGGGAATACGGCCTGACGGCGTTACTAAACGACATTCCCGAGAGCGGTCCGCTGCAGGGCGCCATCCTGACGCTGTGGGGCGTGCCCGCCGATGGCGACCACGACCTCGAACGCGAAGGCACATACGGCCAGGGGCGCCAGCAGGACGGCGAATTCTGCAAACCCATGGTCGAAGTCAAAGGCGCGGTCGAAACACAGACGGGCTGCCCCAGCGGCGTCGCGGCCAAGCCGTTCCTCACGCTGCCGAGCGCCTGCCGGGGCGAGGTGTCGGTGGGGGCGAGCGGAGACTCGTGGCAGAGCCCCGAACCCGAACCGCGGGCCACCCTCGGCAGTCAGGCGGTCGGGGCGCCCACCGGCTGCGAACGGCTGGGGTTCACCCCGACGCTCGCGCTCGCGCCCGAAACCACGCAGGCGGGCGCCCCCAGCGGCTACACGATCGACGTGCACGTGCCGCAGAACGAAGACCCGACCGCGCTCGCCACGCCCGACCTGCGCAGGGCGGTCGTGCGGCTGCCGGCCGGCGTCGTCGTCTCGCCGTCGGTCGCCAACGGCCTTCAGGGCTGCTCCGACGCACAGTTCCAGCTGCGCTCGCTCACCTCCGCGTCCTGTCCCGCCCGCTCGCAGATCGGCACCGTGAAGATCGCCACGCCGCTGCTGTCGAGCCCGCTCGAAGGGCAGGTCTTTCTCGGCGAACCCCAGTGCGCTCCCTGCACGCCCGCCGACGCGCAGGAAGGCAGGCTCGTGCGCCTGCTCGTGCAGGCGCAGGGCTCGGGTGTGACCGTCAAGCTCGCAGGCTCCGGCTCGATCGACCAGAGCACCGGGCAGCTGACGGTGACGTTCGACGAAAGCCCGCAGCTGCCGTTCGAAGAGTTGAAGCTCACGCTCGACGGCGGCGCCACCGCGCCGCTCGCCAACCCCACCACCTGCGGGACCCAGCTCAGCGCCACCTCGCAGCTCACGCCCTACAGCAGCGAAACCCCCGCCGAACCCTCGAGCGAACCGTTCGCCGTCGGCGGCTGCCCGCCCGCGCAGTTCCATCCGTCGTTCCTCGCCGGCACCACCAACAACCAGGCCGGCGCCTTCAGCCCGCTCACGGTCACGCTTTCGCGCACCGACCAGGACGAGGATCTCGAACACGTCACACTGCAGCTGCCCCCGGGGCTGCTCGGGATGCTCGCCAAGGTCCCGCTCTGCGCCGAAGCCCAGGCGCGTGCCGGTGCATGCGGGCCGCAGAGCGAAATCGGCAGCGTCACCGTCGGCGCCGGACCCGGAGCCGACCCCGTGTTCCTCGCCGGCCACGTGTACCTCACCGGACGCTACGAGGGTGCGCCGTTCGGCCTGTCGATCGTCGTGCCCGCCGTCGCCGGCCCCTTCGATCTCGGCACGATCGACGTGGGCGCGAGGATCGAAGTCGACCCGCGGTCCGCCGCGCTGACGGTCTCGAGCGACCCGCTGCCGCAGCAGCTGGACGGGATTCCACTGCAGCTGAAGACCGTCAACCTCGACATCGACCGCGCCGGCTTCGTCCTCAACCCCACCGACTGCCGCGCGCTCGGGATCCAGGGCACGCTCCAGAGCAGCGACGGCGCCGTGGCATCCGTCTCATCTTCATTCCAGGCAGCCAACTGCGCCACGCTCCCCTTCAAGCCGTGGCTCAGCGGGCTGACCCATGCCCACACCGGCAAAGTCGACGGCGCCTACCTGCACATGCGGCTCGACACCGCGCCCGGTCAGGCGAACATCGCCGACGTCAAGATCGACGTCCCCAAGCAGCTGCCCGTGCGGCTGACCACGCTGCAGCACGCGTGTCTCGCGGCCGTGCTCGAAGCCAACCCCGCCGGCTGCCCCGCAGCCTCCGTCGTCGGCAGCGTCACCGTCATCACACCCGTCCTGCGCCACGCGCTCGTCGGACCCGTCTACCTCGTATCGCACGGCGGCGCCTCACCGCCCGGTCTGGAGTTCGTGCTGCAGGGCGAAGGCGTCACCGTCGACATCGTCGGGCACACGACCATCAGGCACGGCGTCATCTCCGCCGCCTTCAGCTCGCTGCCCGACGTTCCCATCTCCACGCTCGGCCTCGTGCTCGGCGCCGGCCCGCACTCGCTGCTCGCCGCCAACCTGCCGGTCAAGGCGAAGGGGAGCCTGTGCGGGCAGAGCCTCGCGATGGCCACTGCCATCACCGGCCAGAACGGCGCCGTGCGCCGGCAGACGACCAGGCTCGCCGTGCTCGGCTGCCGGCGGCGCCACGCACCCAGACACGGGGCTTCCAAGCGCAGGGCGTAGGCTTCGGCTTGACGATTCGACCGCACGCTGACCGGAGGGAGCCGACACGATGAGCTGGGACTTCTCCACCGACCCCGACTTCCAGGAGCAGCTGGATTGGATGCGCGAGCTCGTGCGCGAGGAGATCTGGCCGCTGGAGGCGATCTGGCACGAGCTCGGGCTCGACGGCCTCGCGCGCGCGATCGCGCCGCTGCAGGAGCGCGTCAAGGAGCGCGGCCTGTGGGCGACGCACCTGCCGCCTGAGCTCGGCGGGCAGGGCATGGGACAGGTGCGCCTCGGCCTCATGCACGAGATCCTCGGCAGCTCGCCGATCGCGCCGCTCGCCTTCGGCAACGCCGCGCCCGACTCCGGCAACTCGGAGATCCTCGCGCTCGCCGGCACGCCCGAGCAGAAGGACCGCTGGCTGCACCCGCTGCTCGCCGGCGACCTGCGCAGCGCGTTCAGCATGACCGAGCCCGACACGCCCGGCTCCGACCCCACGCAGCTGCGCACGCGCGCCGTGCGCGACGGCGATGGGTGGGTGATCGACGGGCGCAAGTGGTTCTCCTCCAACGCCTCCATCGCCGACTTCCTGATCGTCATGGCCGTCACCAACCCCGACGCGCGCCCATCGCAGCGAGCGTCCATGTTCATCGTCCCCACCGACACGCCCGGCGTCGACATCCTGCGCGACGTGCCCACCATGGAGCATCCGTGGGAGCAGTTCGGCGCCTACGGCGGACACGCGGAAATCGCCTACGAGAGCGTGCGCGTACCCGGCGAGGCGCTGCTCGGCGGCGAGGGCGAGGGCTTCCTGCTCGCCCAGCACCGGCTCGTCCCCGGGCGCATCCACCACTGCATGCGCTGGCTCGGGGTCGCGCGGCGCGCGTTCGACATGCTCTGCGAGCGCGCCACCTACCGCCACGCGCACGGCTCGCTGCTCGCTGAGAAGCAGACCGTTCAGAACTGGATCGCCGACAGCGCCGCCGAGATGCAGGCCGCGCGGCTGATGACGCTGCACGCCGCGTGGGTGATGGACACGCAGGGCGCCAGCGCCGCGCGCACGGATGTCGCGCTGATCAAGTTCTACGGCGCAAAGGTTCTGCACGACGTCGTCGACCGCGCTTTGCAGGTGCACGGCTCGCTCGGCTACTCCACCGACCTGCCGCTCGAGCAGATGTACCGCTTCGCGCGCGCCGCGCGCATCTACGACGGCCCCGACGAGGTCCACCGCCAGTCCGTCGCCCGCCACCTGCTGCGCGGCTACGCGCCGCCCGCCGACGGCGTGCCCAGCGAGCACCTGCCCACGCGCCGCGAGCACGCACGCGAGCGCTTCAGGGAGCTGCTCGAGGCCGTCACCGCAAACGACTGACGTCCACAGCGGGCCGCACGGATCTCGCGTCGGGGTGCAGGCCGAGCTGCACAGCTCGCAGCTGCGCCTCGTCGTCGAGCGCCTCGACCCCGCACCGCTCGCCCGGCACGCCGTCCAGCTCGCCCGCTGGTACCTGCAGCAGGAGCGCAGCGAGGCCGTCGAGCGGGTCACGCGCACGGCGCTCGATCGCGGTGTGCGCGGGCTGGGCGTGGAGTAGGCCTGCGACGCAGGCCGCGTGCGAGACGGTCGCGCGACCGTAGGCCGCCACCGCCCTGCTCGAGGCGCTCTACCGGCTGCGCGGCCGCGCGCCGCCCGCCAACGGCGTACCCGGCGAACGCCACCCGCCGCTCCCCCCGGCCTGTGAGCATGCTGTAAACGAGTGTTGACGGCCGGCACCCATATTTGCAATAATTCCGATTGCGGCCCTCTCGCGGGGGGCGGGGATCGCACTCGGGCGATTACGCCCTTGACGGCTCGGACGCCGACCTTCAATCGCTAATAGGGAGGGGAGCGGAGATGAGACGCGCCATACGCGTTGCATTGTGTCTCGCGGCTGTATTCGTGCTGGGTGCTGCTGCGGCAGCGACCGCCTCTGCATCGGGCTACGGTGGGACGGCTTGGGGTAGCAATGAAAGCGGACAGCTGGGAAATGGGACCACGAAGGCGAGCTCGGCGCCAACCGTGGTCAACGGTCTCAGCGGGGTCATTGGGGTTGCGGCTGGGACCAACTTCGGCCTTGCGTTGATGAGCAACGGCAAGGTGATGGCCTGGGGCGCCAACACCGGTGGACAGCTCGGCGACGGAAATACCAAAAAAAGCAGCGTGCCGGTCGAAGTGAAAGGCCTCAAAAACGTAGTTCAGATCGCCGCGGGCGGGGACACGGGCTCGCTCTCCTTGAAAGCGGGAAAGTCGTGGCATGGGGCGATAACGAATTCGGAGAGCTGGGCGATGGGAGCACGACGGACAGCGACGAGCCGGTCGAAGTGGGCGGCCTGAGTGGAGTCGTCGCGGTCTCGGCGGGATCGGCCTCCAGCTACGCGCTGCTCGAAAACGGCACGGTGATGGCCTGGGGCGCGAACGACCGAGGCCAGCTGGGGGATGAACCGTCCAGAGAAGGAAAAACCAACAGGGTGACGGGCCCTGAACTATGTGAATCACCCGAACTGGAAGGTTGGTTGTTCGGATGCGCTAGGACGCCGGTCGAAGTGGTCGACCTGAGCGAAGTGGCCGCCATCTCGGGCGGTGGCTCGCACGTTCTCGCACTGCTGCAGAATCACACCGTGGTGGCATGGGGCAGCAACATATACGGGCAGCTCGGACTAAACGATGGCGAAAAACTATTTCCCGGTCCTGAATCATGCAGCATCCCGTTCTCACCCAGCTCATGCAGTGCCAAGCCGGTCCCTGTTACCGGCTTGAGCGAATTCACCGTCGTGGCCGTCGCTGCTGGTGCACAACACAGCCTTGCGCTTCTGAGCAATGGTCATGTAATGGCATGGGGTGAAAATAACTCCGGGCAGCTCGGCGACGGTCACAGCGGTGCCGGATCGAACGAGTACGCCCCAGTCGAAGTGCACGGTTTGACCGACGCGACGGCTATCGCCGGCGGTGACGCGAACAGCGATGCTCTACTCGCTGGCGGCACTGTCATGGAATGGGGCGAAGGTGTCGACGAACCGGCGGAAGTAAACAACCTAACCGAAGTCGCCGGAATCGCCGCAGGAGGCTTCGCTCTCGCGTACGGGGCGCCCGGGCCCATTGTCAGCAGGGTGGAACCAAACTCCGGCGCTCCCACCGGCGGTACCAGCGTGAAAATTCAGGGAAGCGAATTCACGAAATCAATGACGCTTCGTTTTGGTGAAGTAGTCGTAGGGTTCGAATATATCTCATCTACCGAAGTCATCGCAAAATCGCCCGAGCAGAAACCGGGCACAGTCAACATAACGGCCGAACACAACGGCAGGAGCGACCCCGGTTCGGCGAGTGAATTCACATATGTGCCTGAAAACATCGATTTCGGCAGGTGCGCCAAAGTCGGTGCGGGGACGGGCAGATACAAAACGAACACGTGTACCGAAGCTGTGTCGGGGGGTAGCTACGAATGGACCCCGGGCGCTGAAAAAGGGAAGTTCACCAGCGCCGACTCCACGGAAACGGTCGAACGAGAAGTCGAAGGGAAAATGGAAAAAATCGTTCAGCCAAAGAAGGTCGTGTTCGAGACCACGGGCAAAGAGGAATTGGTGTGCAAAAATGAGAGTGGCAGTGGAGAATACACGGGTAAAGACGCCGTCACTAACTTCGTCGTAGCGTTCTCTGGATGTGAATTCGGCGGTGTGAAGTGCGCCTCGCCAGGCGCTGTGGAAGGCGAAATGGTGACGAGCACGCTCGAAGGACTCTTGGGGTGGCGCGAACGCGAAGGCAACAAGGTTGCTCTGGATCTGAAGCCCGCGGGCGAAGAACCACAGATCATTGAAGCGACCTGCGGTTCGGCGTCAGTCAAGCTAAGGGGACGTGTGATCGCGGCAATCACGAGCGTGAACAAAATGGAGTCGACGTTTACGCTGAGCTTCGATCAGACCAACGGCAAACAGGCGATCGAAGCGCTCGAAGAAGAGAAAGAAAAAGAAGTCCTCGAAATGTCCATCTCGACAGTAGGTTTCGGCCTGTACGTGCAGACAGGCCTGAAGCTGGGCTCCAAGCTGACCAACGAAGAAAGCATCGAGATCAACACGGTGGCATAGCCGCTTGCTTATCGATGGAGAGCGCCGCACCGGGGTGCGGGGTGTGATCCAAAGAGGGCAAGGAGCACGCCGCGGGCAGCAGTCGATTCTGCTGCTGTCCGCGGTGCCGCGGTCTTCCCGGCAATGCCATCGGCGCCGGAGCGAGCGCCCGGGAGTGGTCTGCGTGCCGAGTGGGTTGCGTGGGTTGAACACCGCCCAATGAGCGGCGATGCGGGGTGCTCTGTGTTCGCAGCCTCTACGCTTGCGCCCATGGTTTCCCACGCACGACAAGCCCCGGCGCGGTTCGATCCGGCGTCATTCCGCTGCTTTCGCTTCACAGAGCGCGAGCTGGACGCACGCGGGCGGGTGACGCTCCGCTATGCGCTCGATGACCAGCTTGCGTTTGTGGAGCAGTTCGAGCTGCCCCTGCCGGACCCTTCGCTCGAGCTGAGCGAGACGGAGCGCAAGCGAGCGGTGGGGCTGCTCTCGCTGTTGCATTGGGTTGCGGGCGTCAGCTACTTCAAGACGGCGCTGCCGGCGCAGGTCGAATGCGCGACCGGAGCGCCATCGCGTGAGGTCGCGATGCTCCTGGAAGCGCTGTATTCGGAGGGCCTTGGCGAGCTCGCGTACATCAACCAGCTCGACGGACTGCCTCGGCCGCGCTTCCCCTGCGCGTCGGACGTGCCGCCGCCGTCATACACACCGAGGGCGCATCTGGGGCCCTCGACGGACAATGCTGCGTCGCCCGTGGATCAGCCCGGTGCGGTTGGGGGGCTTGGCCGGGTGCTCGTGCCGGTCGGTGGCGGCAAGGACTCGGCGGTCGCGCTGGAGATCGTCAGGCGCGCCGGCTGCGAGCTCGCGCTGTTCTCTGTCGGTGACGCGCCGCCGATCGCACGCACTGTCGCCGCAGCAGGGCTGCCGCGCTTGCTGGTCAGGCGCACGCTCGACCCCCGCCTGCGCGCGCTCAACGACGCCGGGGCGATCAACGGGCACGTGCCGATCACCGCGATTGTCTCGTGCGTGGCCGCGCTCACGGCGGCCCTGAACGGCTTCGACGCGGTCGCGATGGCCAACGAGCGCTCGGCCTCCACCGGCAACGTCGAGTGGGGCGGTGTCCGGGTCAATCACCAGTTCAGCAAGGGGCTGCGCGCCGAGCGCCTGCTGAGTGCCGCGCTCGCCGAGGTCTCTCGGGACGGCCCGCGCGTGTTCTCGGTGCTGCGCCCCGCCTCCGAGCTGGCGATCGCGCGCGCGTTCGCGCGCATGGAGCGCTACCACCGTGCGTTCACGAGCTGCAACGCGATCTTCCGTCTCGATCCCGCTGTGCGCAGGAGCTCGTGGTGCTGCGACTGTCCGAAGTGCCGCTTCGTGTTCCTCGCGCTCGCGCCCTTCAGCGAGCCGGCACACCTGCGCGAGATCTTCGGGCGCGACCTGCTCGACGAGGACGAGCAATACGAAGGCTTCGCGCTGCTGACGGCCACCGGCGGGCACAAGCCGTTCGAGTGCGTCGGCGAGGAGCAGGAGAGCATCGCCGCGATCCGCCTGTTGGCAAGCGACGAGCGCTGGCGCGGCCACCGCGTCGTGCGCCGGTTGGCGTCGGAGGTGCTGCCGCGCTTCGGCGCCGAGGAGGGAGACCCCGAGCAGGTGTTCGCGCTCCGCGACGAGCACGACGTGCCGGCGGCGCTCATGACGGAGGTACGTGCGCTTCTCGGAGCTTGAAGGCGCGCGCGTCGGCGTGTGGGGCGCTGGACGGGAGGTCGCCTCGTTCGCCGCCCAGCTCGCCCGCCGGGTGCCACGCGCACGGATCGTCGCGGCGGCGTTCGACGCTTCGCCAGCGTGCGACGTGCTCGAGACGCTGCGGGCGCCGGGCGCGAGCGTGGTGACTGGCGCGGAGATCGTGCCGGCCCTCAGCCGCTGCGATGTCGTCGTGCGCTCGCCCGGCGTGTCGATCCACCGCCCCGAGCTGCGCGCTGTGCTCGCCGCCGGGACGCCCGTGACGACCGCCACCGCGCTGTGGCTCGCCGAGCGCGGCGGCGAAGGCGTGATCGGTGTGACAGGCACCAAGGGCAAGAGCACCACCGCAGCGCTCGCCTGCCATCTGGCGCGCGCCGCCGGGCGCACCGCGCAGCTGGCGGGCAACATCGGCGTCCCCGCGCTCGATCTGCTGGACAGCGACCCAGCGGAGGTCACCGTCGTGGAGCTCTCCAGCTATCACACCGCTGACCTGCAGACCGGGCCGGAGGTGGCGGTCGTGACGAGCCTGTTCCGTGAGCACACCGACTGGCACGGCTCCGAGGAGGCCTACCGCGCGGACAAGCTGCGCCTTCTGGGCCTTCCGGGTGTGCGCGTGGCGGTCGTCAACGGCCGCGACGAGCGGCTGGCGGATGCGCTGCTGAGCGGCGCTGGGCTGAGCGACGAGCGCCCGGGGGGCGTGCACGCCGGGCCGCAGGTCGTCCGCTACGGTCTGCCCCATGGCTGGGACGTCGTGGATGGGGGGATCGCGCTGCACGGCGAGCCGGTCGCGGCGAGCGCCGAGCTGCCGCTGCGGGGCGAGCACAACGCGCTCAACCTCTGCGCCGCCCTCACCGCGCTGGAAGCCCTGGGCGTCGAGCCGCCGCCGCTGCCCGCGTCGCTGCGGGACTTCCAGCCGCTCGCGCACCGTCTGCAGACGGTCGCCGAGCGCGACGGGATCCTGTGGGTCGACGACAGCATCTCGACCACGCCCGAGTCGACCGTCGCCGCGCTCGCGAGCTTTCCCGGGCGTGAGATCGTCCTCATCGGCGGCGGCCAGGACCGCGGTCAGGACTACGCGCCGCTCGGCCGCGCGCTGGCCGCGGCGGGCGCGAGCGTCGTCGGCGTGCCATCCACCGGGGCGCGCCTGATCGCCGCCGCCCGCAGCGCCGGCGCCCCACGCTCGCGTGCGCTCGAAGCCGCGGACATGGCGGCTGCGGTGGAGCTTGCACGGAGCCTCGCGTCTCCGGGCTGCGTGGTCCTGCTCTCTCCGGCTGCTCCGAGCTACGACCACTATCGCGACTTCGAGGAGCGCGGCGAGCGCTTTCAGGTGTTGGCGCTCGGCTGCGGCACCTGACGCGCCGCGCGGTCACCGCTTAAGCCATGGCGCCGCCCCCCTTCGGGGGCGGCGCCATCTGCTGCGATTGTAGCTTCGTCGACCGCTACTACGTTATTCGCAGAGCGGGTTCGCCGGCACGTTTTCACACGGATCCGGCATGGTTTCCTGTGCCGGAGGCGGCGGGACCGTTTCGTAGTACGGCCGGTTCTGGGATTCTTCCTGCAGTGCCAGCAGGTAGAAGACGAACGGCAAGCCCCCGCCGGGGTTCGGGGTCGTCGTGTTCTGGCAGCCCCACGTCCCTTCGATTTCTGCCGGGTAGCTGCCATCCGGCATCGTGTTGCCGCTCACGCAGTCGTTCGTGGACGTGTGCGTCGCGAAAAACCCGCCCTCGAACGCCACGTCGCCGAGGTACTGTTTTGGCATGTTGGCGAGGTAGCCGTTGTTTTCGAACACGTTCCCTTCGACCCTGTTACCAGCGTTCTGGGCAAAGATCGTCCAGGGCGGGAATTCCAGTTTGTCGTTGGGTGTGAACGGGTTGGGGTACTCGAATGCGAGCACGCCGTCGCTCGGGTTGCCCTTGATTTCGTTGTCGAGCACCTCGTCGCCATAGTTGCCGGGCAACTCAACGCCGGCGCCCCACGGCGCCGCCGCGGCCGAGTTGTTGGCCGGCAGGTCCAGGTCGCTGTTGTCGTCGATCTGGTTGTCCTCGATGATCGTGCAGTGTTTGATGTCCGTCGATTTGAAGACCGGCAGCCTCCCGGTCCATATGGTGTGTTCTTCGATCGGCGTACCCAAGTGCAGCGGGGCCCGGCGTTTGACTCCGGGTTCTGCTTCCTTGCACGCGCCGTCCTGCGGCGGCGGGCCATCTCCGGGGTTTTCGGTGTTCGGCGCTATGCCTGTCGTGTTGTGGTCGAACTTCGAGTTCTCGATGATCAGCTGACCGCCGGAGTTCGAGCCCGAGTAGCCGAGCGCGTTGTATTCCATGGTGGCGTGGTTGATCACGGCTTCGCATTCGGGGCACGCACCGAGGTATATGCCCGAGTCGTTGAAGCCTGACGCATAGATGTTGTTCCACTCGCCTTTGGTCTCGTGGGAGGTGAAAATGCCGTAGCCGCCGTTGAGGCCGGTGTCGTAGGCGGTCAGGAAGTTGCCGAACCAGCCATGGGCGCCGATCTTTTCTTCACTCGAGCTGCCGTTCCACCAGATCTCGTTGCCGCCGTCGCCGTTGAGTTCTTCGCGTTCGAAGTTGGCGACGGTGAGGTTTTCGATCCAGACGTTGTTGGTCTTCTGGACTTCGATGCCGTTGGCGCCGCCCGGAGTGTGGATGTGTTCACCGTCGATGAGCACCGTGTTGCGGTTCATGCCACGGATGGTGATGCCCTCGTTGGCGGGCCTGACCTTGACTTCTTCTTCGTAGGTGCCGGGTTCGATCAGCACGAAGTCGTGCGAGCGCGTGGCGGCGTTGACGGCTTCCTGAATTGGTTTCAGGTGCCCCTGGCTCGTCGAAAAGTAGTGGACATAGCGCGGGTAGCTTGCCGGCGGCGTGTTGTGGCCGGCGATCATGACTTCCTGCTTGGCGCTGGCGGCGCTCGCGCTGGCGCCGAGCACCAGGGCCGCGACCACCAGGACGGCCGCGAGCCGCGGCAGCGCCCTGATGCTCGTGAAGGCACATCGGATGGGTTGCATTCTCGACAGTCTCCCTCCCTAGTCTTGATTGGCAGGATGCGATCCTAGGTGAGGTGATCGGGCCCATCTGCGAGCGTCCCTCCATGCGTGGACCCGATACCGCCTCGCCAACGAGGCGCACTGCCATGCCCGGCTTGACCTCCGGGGCAGGCGCAGTCTACAGGCGGTGGGCACGGAGGTCAAGCCGGGCCGGCCAGCCGGGCGGGCGCGGCGGCCGCGGCTCCTCGCGGTGCGTATCCCTGAGCGCTGCGCGGCTTCGCCCGGTGCTCAGGTCAGCTCGACGAGGGGAAATGCGCGGTTGCGCCGCGGCGGGACGAGGAAGTTCTGCCTGCGCGTGGCCGTGAGGAAGCGCTCGAGCCCGAGGTTCGCCGCGGGCACGTTGTACTTCTGGGCGAGGTCGAGCGAGGCCTGGTTGCGCCGCATCGTCGCGAAGAAGTCCGCGGTCGGGAGGTAGATGCTGAATTGCAGCTTTGGCTGCGCCGAGCCGTCGGGCACGTCGAGCGTGTCGAAGCCGGGGCCATCGGCACGAATGTGCATCGGCGCGCCGTCGGCCGCCCTGCTCGAGCGCTGCACCCCCGTGGTGTGGCCGATGTGGCGCTCGCCGTCGAACCGCGCAGGTTCCTGGGCTTCGTATTCGGCCATCTCGGGTGTGACGAATCGGTTGGGCAGAAAGGCCGGTCCGCCACCGTCGGCGAACTGGTTGGAGTTCCCGGCTGAGGGCAGGGGGTGGGCGCTGAACATCGCGGCCACACGGCGCTCGTAGGTTTCAGTGGGCGACTGGTAGAACTGCTCGAGGTCTTGAATCACGTGTGAGAGGTGCACGATCGAGCCGTGGTCGAAGTAGTCGCGGGGCCGCGCGGTGGTGAGCTTGGCGGACGCGTCGCCGACGAACGTGGTGATGGGGGCCTTGCCGGCGGTGCCGACCTGCTGCGAGGAGAAGCCCATCCACATGGGCGACTCCGGGTTGATCGTTTCCGCGTACGGGAGGCCCTGTTCTTCGGCGATCTTGCGCGGTAGCCCGATCTGGGTGAACATCAGCCGGCGCGAGGTGGCCGTCAGCAGCCCGCCGAGCTCGGAGCTGCCGATGTCTTCGCTGGCGAGCGTTGAGCTTTCGCCCGACAGCCAGGCGAGCACATCGTCGATGATCTCGGTCGAGTCGCTGCGCAGCGACACGAGCATGTCGTTGGACTCGATCTGCACGGGCACGTTGAAGCGAGACTTCTCGATTTCCGGATTGAGCGGGGAGACGTCGGTCGGCCCGGGCACGGCCTCTTCCAGCGCGTAGCGTTCCGGTTCGGAGATCAGCCTGGGCATGTGCTCGGCGACCAGCGTGCCGGCCATCCCGCCCGGGAGCCGTTCGAAGTAAGGCACGCCGTAGGCGACCGTCGTGAACACGCCGCTCGGGCTGAACGGGTAGCTCGCCTCCACCGTCGCTAGCGCGCGCGAGAGCGTCGCCTGGTCGGCCTGCGTGGGCGTGCGGGTCACGGCGAAGGTTGCGAACATCGTGTAGACCGGCGCGAAGCGCACCTGCACGCCTTCGACCTTGAAGGCGGGGGCGATGAACTTTTCGATCTGGAACTGGATTTCCGGCAGCGCGGACTTCTCGCCCGCGAGCGCCCGCGCCGGCACATACGCCAGCACGTCCAGCGCGCTCAGGGTGGACGCCGCGACCCCGAGCCCCGCCGCTCGGTGCAGCAGTGTGCGTCGCGTCATCAGGTGATGTCCCTCGCTCATCGGCCCTCTCCCCTTCCGTGAGATCGTCCGGCGCTGCGAATCCGGCGCCGACTCCGACGCTGAATCATCGGACCACCGGGTACCTGTTGTCAACCCTGGGCGCCAGGCTCGGTGTGCGGATCCTCCGCCGAGCTCTCCGCCGGCGTCGTCGGCGGCGCCGCCGGCAGCGCGTCCGCGGCCGCGGCCGCCGCGGCGCGGTTCTCCTCCTTGACCGCCAGCCAGATCTCCTCGCGGTAGATCGGCACGCCGGACGGCGCCGCGATCCCAAGACGGACCGTGTGGCCGCTGACGCCCATCACGGTCACGAGGATCTCATCGCCGATGACGACGCGCTCTCCGGGACGACGCGTCAGGATCAGCATCGGCCCCGATTATGAAGCAATCACGGGATCGGTGCCCGACCGGACGATCGCGATGCGGATGCCGCGCTACGCCGCGTCGGCCTCCGCGGGCGCCGTTGCGGCAGCCTGTGCGGGGAGCGTGAACAGCGGCGCCTGCAGTGCCGCGTCGTCGTTGTTGTTGAGCACCTGGTAGCCGCGGCCCTCGAGGATCACCAGCGGGGCGCGCAGGTTGGCGGTGATGTCCAGCGGGTTGGGCGTCGCGCGCACCGTCACGTACAGCTGCGCCCCGGTCACGTCCTCGAGCCCCGTGCGCTCGCGGTCCTCCGGCGCGATCTCGAGCGCGAACGTCGAGAAGAACTGGTGCGGGTCGACCACCGGCAGCGCGAGCGCCGGGTCGTCGACCGCGTGCAGCCACAGGAAGCCGGTGCCGGGGTTGCGGTCGAGCAGCGCATAGCGCAGCCCCCCGAGGCCGATCAGCCCGAACGGGAACTCGATCACGTCCTCCGGCTCGATCTCGACGGTTCCGAAGCGGATGCTCTCGAATGTCACGGACATGATGCGGTCTCCTTGGGTGTCGGCTACTGGAGGAAGTTGAGCAGGGATTCCTGAACGATCGTCGCGCCCGCGCGCAGCGCCGCCGAATACGCGGCCTGCTCGTTGGCGTACGCGATCGACGTGGCGGCGACGTTGGTGTCCTCGACACCGGCCAGGCTCTCGGTGATCGACGTCTGCAGGCCTTCGTTGCGGGTTAGGGCCGCCTTCAGCTGGTCGGTTGCGCTGCCCGCCACCGCCTGCAGCTGGCTCAGCGTTTCGAGGTTGCCGTCGAGGGCCTTCAGGTCGGTCGTGCCGAGCGCTTCCCTGTCTTCGGCCGTGCCGCCGCGCAGGTGCTGGGCGATAGTGCGCAGCGTGTCCAGCAGCTTGCCGTCGTTCGCGGCTTCGCCGTTGCCCAGCAGCGTGGAGATGTTGGTGGTGACCGTCACCGACGCTCCCGGTCCGACCGCGCGCGCCACGGTTTCGGCGTTGCCTTTGTATTCGTCGCTCGGCCCCTGTTCGTAGGGCGCGGTCGTGGTCGCGGTCCCGGAGAACACGTACTGGCCGGCGTACTGCGTGTTCGCATCCTGCTTGGCGCTTTCGGTCAGCTGTTCGACCTCGATCGCGATCGTCGTGAGGTCGCTCTGGTTGTTGGTCCCGTTGGCGGCCTGCACCAACAGTTCGCGCACGCGCTGCGCGACTTCGTTGATGTTCGACATTGCGCTGCTGGCGGCGTTCTCCCACGAGATCCCGTCCTGCGCGTTGCTTTCGTAGGAGCTCAGGCCGTCGAGCTGGCTCTGCAGATCGATCACGCGGCTGGCGCCGATCGGGTTGTCCGACGGTTCGAGGATCGTCCGCCCGGAGGACAGTTCGTCGGTCGTGCGCTGCAGCGATGCCAGGGAGGAGCTGAGGTCGGTCAGCGTCGCGCTCGTGACCATCGCCGGTGTGATGCGCTCGCTCATCGCTACAGCCCCACCACGCCGGTGTGCTCGATCAGCGTTTCCAGCATCGAGTCCATCGCCGTCATCGTGCGGGCCGACGCCTGATATCCGCGCTGGAACGCGATCAGGTTGGTCATTTCTTCATCGAGCGAGACCCCCGACACGCCCTGGCGCTGGTCGTTGATCGCGGTCAGCGTCCCCTGCAGCGTCGTCTGGTCGTCCTTCGCGCTGCGCACGTCGCTGCCGACCTTCTCGACGAGCGTTCCGTAGCCCTGTTCGGCGGCGCCGCCGCGCAGCGCCGCGATTTCCAGGGCCACTTCGTTGCCTCCCACCGCTTTGCTCCCGGAGGCCTGGACTTCCGACGGGTTGACCACCACCGTCAGCGTCGCCGCGGTTTCGCCCGTGAAGAACTGTTTTTCCAGGTGCTGGTTGACGGTGGTCGCGAGCGTGCTCGCGACTTCGTCGAGGTTCGTGCGCAGCGCCGTCAGCGCGCCTTTGGGGCCCGTCAGGTTGAGCAGCGCGCCGAGCTGGCCGCCGGCGGCTTCGGTGAGCGCCTGGGGCCAGTTGACGGTCGTGCCTTCGACCAGCGGTTTGGCCGCGTCGCCGAAGCTGACCGTGTCTGAGTGGTCGGCCTGTTCGGTGATCGTGACGTTTGCCAGCGCCGAGAGCTTGTCGAGCAGCAGGTCGCGCCGGTCGAGCATGTTGTTGGGCTGCTGGCCCGCTTCTTCGGCCAGCTTGATCTGGCCGTTGAGCTGCGCGATCTGGTTGGCGAAGTCTTCGACTTCCCCCGACGGGCCCGTGAGCGAGTTGTACTGTTCGCCCGCCTGCGTCGAGATCGTCGACAGCTGCGCGCTGAGCTGGTTGAACGCGGTCGCCAGCTGTTCGCCGGCCGCGACGACGCCCTCTTTGGCGGCTTCGTTGGTGGGCGAGTCGGCGAGGCTGCTCCACGCGCTCCAGAACGCCGACAGCTGGCTGGCGATCCCTTCCGTCGAGGGTTCGTTGAACGCCGTCTGCGCCAGCTGCAGCGTTTCCGCCTGCGTGTTGGCCGCGCCCACCGCGCTGTTCTGCGCGCGGTACTGGGCGTCCAGATAGATGTTGCGGATGCGCGTGATCGTCGCGACGGTGACGCCCGCGCCGAGCTGTGCGCCCCGGCCGGTCTGGGCCGAGATCGAAGGGATCGGCAGCGGCGGGTTCGGTTCCAGCAGCGCCGTCTCGCGCGAATAGCCTTCGGTGTTCGCGTTGGCGATGTTGTTGCCGGTCGTGTCGAGCGCCGTCTGCTCCGCGATCAGACCGCTCAGCGCCGTCTGGAGTCCTTGCAGGGTAGGGATCGACATGGCCTCAGGCGCGCAGGTCGAGTACGTGCAGGCCACCGTGGGGGCGCGACCGCGTGATGGGCGTGGAGGAGCCGTGCGTGTCGTAGCCGTTGACCCCGTCGAGCGAGAGCATGCCCATCAGGTGGTCGAGGAAGCCCAGCTCGATCTGCATCAGCGCGCGGTTGCACGTGTGCTCGCGCTGGAGCTCGTGCAGCAGCCCTCGCAGCTCGGCGCTGCGGGCGCTCGCGCGCTCGGCGCCGGCGTCGTCCATCAGCGTGCTCAGAAGCGCCAGCGTGACCGTCTCCGCAGGCACCCCCAGCCGCTCGCCGCTGCGTGCGAGCAGGCGCGAGCGCTCCTCCTCGAGCAGCTGCCTGCGACCCATCTCCCCGCGCAGGATCCCCGCCAGGCGCACGACCGTGTGCACGTCGCGCGCGCGGATCGCCGCGCCCTGCTCGAGCACGACCTCCAGCAGGCGCCGCGCCGACTCGATCTGCGCATCCAGGTGCGCGAGCACCTCCGCGGCGATCGCGCGATCGCGCTGGATGCCCTCGTGGGGGACGAGCGAGGTCGGGCTCATGACGCGCCGGTGCCCCCGTCCGCGCGCGTGTGCGCCACCGCGTGCACGCCTTCGGACTCGCGCGTCATCTGCGCCGCCATGCCCAGCCCGCCGGCGTTCATGATGCCGGCGCTCAGCGCCTGCGGCAGCATCGAGGAGAGCTCGGAGGCCGCCGCGCCGCCGCCGGAGCCCGCTTCTTCGGAGCCCGGTTCGCCTTCCTGGGAGGAGAGACCGCTCGCGCTCGTCAGCGACTGCGAGAGCTGTTCGACGAGCGTCTGTTCGAACGCCAGCGCGCTCGCGTAGGCCTTCTGGGTGGCGGCCGAGCCGCGGCGCACCCACTCCGGCTCCAGCGCCTGGTTGGCGGCGGGCAGGCCGGTGGCGGCGGCGCCGGTGGTGGCCGGAACGCTCGTCATGCGCGCAGCTGGTTGGCAATCGACATCATCTGGCTCTCGTCCTGGATCGCGGTGCTCGTCAGCTGGTAGTTGCGCTGGGTGCTGACCATCTGCGCCATCGCGCTGGCGATGTTCACGTTCGAGGCCTCGAGCGCGCCCTGGCGGATTTTCCCCGTGGCCGGATGTGGCGCGCCGCTCGCGGCCGTGGGCGTGAACTCGCCGCCTCCGTCCGCGAGCAGGTGTTCGGGCGAGGTCACCGTAACGAGCTTGATCTGACCGAGCTTGCGCGTGCCCGCCGTCACGGTCCCGTCGGGCGCAATGCTCACTTCGCTGGCCGCGACCCCCGCGGGCAGCTTGATCGGCGGCGAGAGCTGGTTGCCTTCTGAGTTGACGATCGCGCCGCTCGCGTCGACGCCAAAGGTGCCCTCGCGCGTGAGCGCCTTCTGCCCGTTGGCGCGGGTCACCTCGAAGTAGCCCGAGCCTTCGATCGCCAGATCCAGCGGGTCGCCTGTTTCCTGGATAGACCCCTGTGCCTCGCTGCGCCCGATCACCCGCGCGCTCGCGCCGGCGCCGGCTGTGGTTTCGGTGCCGGCGACCTTGATCGGGTTGTACAGCAGGTCGCTGAACGCCACGCGCTCGGACTTGTACCCGCTGGTCGACACGTTCGCGATGTCGTTGCTGATCGCGTTCAGCTGTTCCTGCTGCGCTGCCATGCCTGCTGCTGCGGAATAGAGACCTTCGAGCATCAGCCCGTCCCATGTTCGTGGTCGTCGACGAGCCGGCTTTCCGCATGGCGGTCCAGCCTGGCCCGGACCTTCTCGCCCAGGGTGATCGGCCGTCGCCGAGCGGACTTGAGCCCCGGGCGCGTTCAGGCGTTGGGGTTCAGCGAGCCGACCTGCGAGGAGGACTCCTGCATGGTCTGGTCGATCGTCTGAATCGCCTGCTGGCCGGACTGGAAGCTGCGCAGCGAGGTGATCATGTCGATCATCGTCCTGGCGGCGTCGACGCCGGAGCCCTCGAGCGACCCCTGGCGCACGGTGCCGCTCGGTTTGCCCGCGGCCGTGCCCGTGTACAGGTTTTCGCCCTGCTTGGCCGCGCCCGGGACTTCGAAGACGCCGACCGCGCTCGCCGGCACGGTGCCGGTGGCGCCGACCTTGATCTGCGCGCCCTTCGCGTCGAGCACGGGGTCGCCGCTGGCGTCCGTGAGCACGCCCTGGGCGGAGGTCGTGAACTGCCCGTCGCGCGTGTAGCGCACGCCCTGCGCGGTCTTGACCGCGAAGAAGCCGCTGCCCTCGATCGCGAAGTCCAGCGGTTCGCCCGTTTCCTGCAGCGTGCCGGGCGTCATGTTCGTGAAGGCCTTGCCGAGCGCGACGCCCTCGTTGACCGAGCCGATCGGCGTGCCGCCCTCGGTGTTGGCCATCAGCACCGCGCCGAAGCTTCGCTGCGGCGTTTCGTCGGGCTTGAAGCCCGGGGTCGACGCGTTCGCCAGGTCGTTGGCGAGCTGATCCTGGCGGACCTGCTCGGCGACCATGCCCGATGCGGCGATGTCGAGGCCGAGATCCATTCTCGCTCCGGTGTTCGGCCGTGGGCGGGGATTCTTGAGGCGCGCCCGCGCGCTCAGCGGATGGCGCCGAACAGCGGCAGCTCGCCGGAGAGCTGTTCGTAGAGGCGCCGGCGCAGCTTGGTGTGGATCTGCGAGACGCGGCTCTCGGTTACCCCCAGCCGCGCGCCGATGTCGCGCAGCGTCCAGTCCTCGACGTACAGCAGCACCGCCACTTCGCGCTCCTGCCTGCTCAGGCGCGCGAACGCCTTGCGGAAGCGCTGCTTGGCTTCGCTGCGCTCGGCGCTCGCGATCGGATCGCAGTCGCGGTCGGCGCTCTCGAGCGTGTCGATGCGCTCGATCGTGGCGCTCTCGTCCGAGCGCACGATCCGGTTTAGCGAGCCCACCTCCGCCAGCGCCACCTGGTCGAGGCGCTCTGTCAGCTCGGGCGCGGTCATGCCGACCATCGCCGCGAGCTCCTCGCGGCTGGGCTGGCGTTCGTGCAGGGTGAGGAAGCTTTCGCGGGCGCTGTTGATCGCGCGCTCGTCGCGGCGCAGCGAGCGCGGCGCCCAGTCGTGGCGGCGCAGCTCGTCCAGCACCGCGCCGTGGATGCGCGTCCACGCGTACTGCTCGAGCGTCGCGCCCTTGTCCGGGTCATAGCGCTCGATCGAGCGGATCAACGCCTCGAGCCCGCACGAGAGGAAGTCCTCGACCTCGCACTGCGCGGGAACCTCGCGCACCTTGCGGTAGACGATGTAGCGGACCATCGGCATGAACATGAAGATCAGCCGGTCGCGTAGCTCGCGATCGCCGCTGCGACGGTATTCGTGCCAGGTCGCCAACACCTCTGCTGCCGGCGCCCTGGCTGCGCGCTTTCCGATTATTTCCATTCTCCTGCTCTGATATCGAGGGAACTGACAGGGGCATGGCCCGCCTGCTTTGGCACTCTTGCTCGCGTCCGAGCTCCGATCTGCGGCGGTCTAACCGGCAGTAGATTCGCGGTTGTGACGATATTCCCTGCTCCGGTCATAACGTCAGGTGCGCGCGGCGCCGCGCGCGTGGGTGCCGTGGCGGCCCGCAACAGCGGGCTCCCGCAGGCGCCTCCGTGAAAAACACGCTCAGATATCGCCGCGAGCGGTCGATCACCGGACCGGAAAATGCGTCTCTGCCTCTCAGACCCGGTCACCCACGCCGGCGCGCTGTCCGCGGCCGGGGAGCCGCCGCGCTCGCAGCAGCTGCTCACCGCCGAGGATCTCGACGGCTATCGCCGGCTGTTCGAGTGGATCGAGTCGATCGAGGACCCCCACCGCCGCTACTGGGCGGGCATGAGCCTGATCGAGCAAGGGCTGGCGACGAGCGCGAACGCCCCCGCCGCGCGCCTGCCCGCGCTGTTCGTGACGCTCGCGGCCGGCGCGCTGGAGCTGCTCGAGCGCGAGCCCAGCGAGCCGCGGCTGCTGAGCCATGCCGGCACGATCCTCTATGAGCTGTGGAGCCTGGACGCGGCCGAGGCGCTGTTCGAGGCCGCCAGGCGCCTTGACCCGCACCTCGAGGACGTGGAGCGCAACCTTCGCGAGCTCGCTGCGCGCCGCCGGCTGATGGACAGCTCGCGGGGCAGGGCGCCGCTGCGCGCCGCGCTGCCCGAACTCTCCAGCCGGGCGCTCGAGGTCGCGTCGCGGGCGCGGCCGGCCGAGGGTCTGCGGCTGAGCCTGTGCATGATCGTGCGCGACGAGGAGAGGATGCTGCCGCGCTGCCTGGCCGCGGTCGCCGCGGCGGTCGACGAGATCGTGGTCGTCGACACCGGCTCCACCGACGCGACGATCGAGATCGCGCGGTCCTTCGGCGCGCGCGTGATCGAGCGCGAGTGGACGGGCTCCTTCGCGGAGGCGCGCAACGCGTCATTCGATGCCGCGCACGGAGACTGGTTGATGTACCTGGACGCCGACGAGCTGCTCGTGCGCGAGGACGCCGCGCTGCTGCGCTCCCTGACCGGACGCACGTGGCGCGAGGCGTTCTACGTGTCAGAGACCAACCACACGGGCGATCTGGAGGTCGGCACGGCCGTCCGCCACGACGCGCTGCGCATCTTCCGCAACCGGCCCGAGTACCGCTTCGAGGGGCGCCTGCACGAGCAGATCGCCCACCGGCTCCCCGGCTACCTGCCGGAGCGCATCGAGACGACGGAGGTGCGCGTCGAGCACTACGGCTACCTGGGCGCGGTGCGCGACGCGCGCGAAAAGTCGCGCCGCAACATCGAGCTGCTGCGCCTGCAGCAGGCCGAAAGCCAGCCCACGCCGTTCCTGCACTACAACCTCGGCTGCGAGTACGCCGCCGCCGGCGATCGCGCGGCCGCGCTGGTCGAGTTCGAACGCTCCTGGGAGCTGATCGAGGCGGCGTCCAACCGCGACGGCTTCCTGTTCGCGCCGGCGCTGCTGAGTCGTCTCGTCAAGGCGCTGCGCGCCTGCGGTCGCTCGCAGGAGGCGCTCGAGCGCGCCGAGCAGGGCCTCGAACGCTTTCCCGCCTTCACCGACCTCGTGCTCGAGCAGGCGCTCGCCGCGATCGCGCTCGGGCAGGACGAGCGCGCGATCGAGCTGTGCGAGCGCTGCATCGAGATGGGCGACGCGCCGCGCCGCTACACCGCGACCGTCGGCTGCGGCTCCTACCTGCCACGCGTCCACCTCGCCGAGCTCAGACGCGCGCAGGGCGAGCTGGAGCAGGCGATCGAGCTGCTCGAGCACTGCGTGCGCGAGCACCCGGAGTTCGTCGGCTCGGTGCTGCCGTACGCGAGCGCGCTGCTGGCGGACGGCATGGAGCCCGACGCGGTCGTGCGCCAGCTCGAGCGGCACATGCCCGACCCCTCCCCCGCCGCTCGCTTCATGCTCGGCACCGCCCTGTACGAGAGCGGTGCGGCGAGCGCCGGCGAGGAGCAGTTCAGGATCGTGCTGCGCCAGCAGCCGCGGTCAGGGCGCGCGCACGTGGCGCTCGGCGAGACGCTGCTCGCACAGCGACGCTACGCCGAGGCGGCCGCCGAGGCGGCCAGGCTGGACGTTCGCGATCCGCTCGCGCCGCTCGCCTGCCGGACGGAGCTGTTCGCGCGCATCGCCGGCGCCGACGCGGCCGCCACGGCGGCTGCGATCGAGCGCGCCCGCAGCGCGGGAATGCCCGCCGAGGAGCTCGACCTGTTCGTCGCCTGGGAGCAGCTCGCCACCCGCGGATCGACGGCGATCGTGCCCTCCCCCGAGGTCGTGCCGCTGCTGGCGGTGATGCTCGAGGCGCTGCTGCGGGTACAGGACTTCGACGCCTTCGAAACGCTGCTCGGCCTGCTCCACGGCGCCCGCTTGGGCGAGCGCGAGCGGCGCGAGCTGCTCGCCAACATGTACCTGCGGCGCGGCTTCGCGACGGCGGCGGCCGAAGAGTGGATGAGCGTCTGCCGCCAGCGCCCCGACACGCGTGCGCTGCTGGGCCTCGCGCGCGTCGCCGCCGCGCGGGGAATGGCGCGCGAGGCGGGCGAATTCGCCGCCGCGGTGCTGCAGCGCGATCCCGGCAACGAGGCCGCCGCGAGCCTGCTGGGGCACGCGGCGGTCGCGTAGCGGTCGGCCGGCGTGCTCGAGGCCCGCGCAAGGCGCATCGCAGCTGGAGGAGTTCCTTCAAGTTTCCGCGAAGGGCGTCGATGACAGGAGTGCACAAACAGCGCGGGGCGGCCCACGGACTGGACCGCGTCACACGTTTTCAGGGAGAAAACACCACATGAGCTCGCCGATCCTGCCTATCAACGGCCCGTCGGATCTAGTCAACGCCGCGCCGTCGGCCGATGCCGGCACGGCCCGCATCAGCGCCGTCGTCTCCGAGCTGGCCGCGCGCGAAAGCGCGTTCAGCCCGATCGCAAGCCCCGGCGGACCGCCGCCGGAGCTGCTCGAGCAGATCGCCGCCGCCGGCAGGATCGAGGAGCGGCTGCGCGACGCCGGCCAGCGGTTGCGCTTCACGCGCGCGACGCCGGGCGAGCGCACGCGGATAGAGCTCCACGACGGCGACGCCGTGCGGGCGCTGTCGATCGGCGAGGCGGTCGAGATCGCCGCCGGAAGGCCGCTGGAGTAGGCCGCCGCCATGTCGACCTCATCCCTCGGCGTCAGCTCCTCCGCGAACGCTCCGATCACGATCTCGGGCCTGGCCTCGGGGCTCGAAACGAGCAAGATCATCGCCGCGCTGATGGCGGTCGAACGCGAGCCGGTGACCCACCTGACCGACGAGCAGGCGAAGCTGGCGGCCGAGCAGTCCCAGCTTCAGGGCATTCAGCTCAGCCTGCAGCAGCTCTCCTTCTCGGCCGCCGAATTCGTGCTGCCGTCGCTGTACGAAAGCTCCCAGACGGTCACCTCCAGCGAATCGTCGCGCGTCGAAGCGTCGATCACGGGCGGCGCCGGCATCGGCGGCCACGAGGTCGAAGTCACGAAGCTCGCCAACTCCGCGCAGCGCACGTTCGCGTTCGCGAGCCCGTCCAGCGAAGAAGCGATCACCGTCGACGGCCACGAATTCGAGGTCAAGGCCGGCGAGACCGCCAAGGACCTGGCGAGCGCGATCAACGCCAGCTCCAGCGCCACCGTCTACGCCGCGGTGCTCGAAGGCGAAACCCTGGTCCTGTCCAACCGCGCGACCGGCAGCACCGGCGGCGAATTCATCAAAGTGACCGGCGCGGCGCTGACCGAAAAGGCGGGCACCGCCAAAGAAGGCCAGGACGCCGAATACACGATCGACGGCGTGACCGGGACCTCCAGCTCCAACACGCTCACCAACGCGATCGCCGGCGTCACGCTGACCCTCACCGGCCTCACCCCCAAGGGCCCTGTCACGATCGACGTCCAGCCGCCCGGCGTCAGCGAAAAGGCGATCGAAGCCCAGCTGCAGTCGTTCGTCAAGCTCTACAACTCGACCGTCTCGGCGATCGAGACGCAGCTGAGCACCAAGTCGCCCACGAGGCCGCACACGACCGACGAATTCGCCACCGGCACCCTGTTCGGCGACCGCGAACTCTCGAGCCTGCTCGACAGCATGCGCCAGGCCATGTACGAACCGATCTCGGGCCTGCCCGCCGGCATGTCCAGCCTGAACGACATCGGCGTCAGCACCGGCGCGCCGACGGGCGGCGCCTCCTCGCAGTCCTCGCTGGAAGGCCAGCTCACGCTCGACCCGGAAAAGCTCGCGCAAGCCATCAAGAGCAATCCAGCCGGCGTGGAGCAGCTGCTCCAGCGCTGGTCCACGAATCTCCAGAGCCTGGTCAACGACGCTGCCGAGCCCGGCGGAGCGCTCGAAGCCCGCGCCAACGGCGATGGCACCCAGGTCACGCAGCTTGCCACGCAGATCAACACGATGAACGAACTTCTCGCTCAGCGCGAAAAATCGCTGCAGGCCACGTACGCCGCGCTCGAAGGCGTGATCTCGAGGAACACCTCGCAGAGCAGCTGGCTGGCTCAGCAGACCGAATCGCTGCTCAAGTCCGGCGGCTAGCCGGCGCCGGCCTCAACTTTGCCGGCGCGCGGTCGATCAAGGAAGTGAGATGAGCAACGTGACCGCATCGCACGCGGCGTACCGCAGAGGCGCGGTGCTGGCGGCGACGCCCGGCGAACTCGTCGTCATGCTCTACGACGGCGCGCGCCGGTTCCTGCGCCAGGCCGTCAGCGCGACGCAGGCCGGCGAGGTCGAGCGCGCGCACACCACCCTGCGCTACGCCGAACGGATCGTCAACCACCTCGACGCCACGCTCGACTACGAGCAGGGCGAGATCCCGCAGCGCCTGCACGCGATCTACGTGTTCTGCCTGTCCCAGCTGGGTGCCGCGCGCATCAGCCAGGACACGACCAAGATCGAACAGGTCGGCGAGCTGCTCGGCGAGCTGCGCGAGGCCTTCAGCCAGGCCGCCGCCGAGGTCGATCGCTCCGCCCAGATCACCGCGAGCGCGGAGCGCCGTTGAGCGCCTCCTCCAGCGAGGGCTGCGTCGAGCCCGCGCTGGGTCGCTATCAGGCGATCTACGAGCACGCCGAGCTCGAGCTCGAGCTGGCGGGCCGCGGCGACATCGAGCGCCTGTCGGCATTGGGCGCGTGCTGGGATGAGTTGATCGCTGATCTGCCCGCGCAGCCGCCGCCGGCCGCCGCTGAGCTGCTGGAACGGGCACGGCTGCTGCACGAGCGCACCCGCGTCGAGCTGATCCGCCTGCGCGAGGCGCTGCTGTCGGAGGTCTCCGCCTCCACGCGCGCCAGGCGCGCGGCCGACGGCTACGCCGGCCAGCTCCGGCGCCGCCCGCGCCTGGACCGCAGCGCGTAGGCCTCAGCGGCCGCCGCGCCGCGCCAGCCGCCGGCCGCCGGTCGCCGGTGCGGCTCGCGCGTCAGCTCACGGTGAAGCCGGTGGCGCTCGTGGCGCTGCCGACGGGCGCCGTCGTGTTGGTCACCACGATCGTGCCCGTTGAGGCGCCGGCGGGCATCGTCACCTTCAGTTTCGTCGAGGACGCTGACGTGACGCTCGCTTTCACGCCGCCGAAGCTCACCGTCGAGCTTGCGTTGAAGCCGACTCCCGTGATCGTGACGACCGCGCCGGGAGCGCCCTTGGCGGGGCTGAAGGAGACCAGCGACAGCGTCGGCGTGAACGTGCCCGTGCTCGTCCCGGTCTTGACCGGCGTGGTGACCGAGATCGCTCCCGCCTTCGCTGCGTTGGGCACCGTCGCTTCGATCTGCGTGGATGACTTCACCGTGAAGCTGGGCGCCGCGAGCCCATCGAAGTGCACCGACGTCGCGCCGGTGAAGGCGGTGCCGCTGATCGTCACCTTGCTGCCCGTGACGCCCGAGGTCGGCGTGAAGCTGGTGATCGCCGGCGCGTTGGAGATGACGGCGGCGGTCTGCGTCGAGAACGCCGGGGCGCCCTTGCCCGATGAGTTGCTCGCGATCTCCTGCACGCGAACGGTCGAGCCCACGCTGGTCGACGTCAGCGTGTACGTCGAGGAGGTGGCCCCCGAGATCGCCGAGCAGTTCGCGCCGGCGGAGTTGCACAGGAGCCAGCGCTCGCCGTAGGAGCTGGGTTCGTTGCTCCATGTGCCGTGGGTCACCGTCAGCGTCTGGCCCACTTCGGCGGTTCCCGAGATGCTCGGCACGGTGGTGTCCGCCGGGCTCGCGGTGGTCGCGAACGCGTCCAGCCCGATCGGGCTGCCGACTCCCGTGGGCCCGTCGTAGCCGCGGGCCGCCCTGCAGGAGGTGGCGCCCGTGCACGAGCCGTTGCTCCCCGACACCACGTCGTACAGAGCGCTGCTTTCGCCGATGTGGGAGTAGAGCGTGGAGGCGGGGTACGCGACGCCCTGCGCGCCGCCCGCGAGGCCGAACTCGGCGGCGACGATCGGCGAGGACGCCGATGTTCCGCCGACGATCTGCCAGCCGGTGGGGTCGCCGCTTCCCTCGGGCGTGCTGTCGTAGATGTCGACGCCCGTGTACGGGTTGGCGACGGCCGACACGTCTCCCACCGAGCGGTTGCTCCCGCACTCCGTTTCCGTGAAGTGCGCGACTTCGCTCTGCCACAGCGGCGCCGCGAAGGCGATGCTGCAGCCGCTGCCGCCGCCTTCCCACACGGTGCTGCTCCAGGATTCGCCGGATTTGCTCAGCGACGTGCCGCCGACGGCGACCACGTCGGGGGAGCTGGCCGGGAAGTTGGCGGCTTCGACGTCACCGCTGCATCCCTCGTTGTAGTAGCCGCAGTCGCCGGCGGACGCGGTGATCACCACACCGGGGTGGTTGTAGGGAGCGTTGAAGGCCGAGTAGCCCGAGCCCTCGGCCCCGCCGTATGAGTTGCTGACCTCCGTCGCCCCCGCTTTCACCGCAGCGTCGACCGCCGCGCCGAGGTCGGCGAAGGAGGTGCTGTTGGCCTCCACGAGCATCACGTGGCAGCTCTGGCAGATCGCGTGGGCCATCTGCACGTCGAGCGTGATCTCCGTCGACCAGCCGCCGTTGGTGGCCGGCAGCGGGCTCGTGGCGCCCTCCTCGTTGAGCTTGCGAAAGCAGCCGTTCGACGTCGTGCACGCCGGCAGACCGAATTCTTTGTCGTACACGGCGAGATCGGCTTCGGCGGTCGGATCGTTGAAGGCGTCGACGATCGCGACCGTCTGCTGCGCGGACGGGAACGTCGCGGTGGGCAGCGAGTAGGCGGCGTGCAGCAGCGCGGGGGTCAGGCCGCCGGAGATCGGCGTCTTGTTGGTCGTCGCGGGCGTCGCGCCGCCGGCCGCTTCGGCGGCCTGCCTGGCGGCGTTGGCCTTCAGAGCCGCTCCGCTCAGGGACTTGGACAGGAGCCTGAGCCCCAGGCAGCCGGCGGAGTCGGGGTGCGGGACGCCGCAAAGCTGTTGGGTCCGGAACGCCGAGCGGGAGAGGGACGCCGATGCGGAGGGGCTCGTCGCCGACGCCAGCGTCGCCGCGCCCAGCAGGGCGAGGGCGATCCGCGTGGCGCGGGTGCGGGTGCGGCGCTGATGAGCTTCTGGACTCGACATTTCTCTCCCTGTGCCGATTACTCGCTGGATTACCTTCCGGCGATCTCTTGCCCGCCGTTTCGACCGGGCGCGGGGCACGCGTGAGCGCCAGGCCGAGGGGTTGGACGTGTGCACTAAGAACCGTCGGGCGCGAACGCGCGAGTGGGCGCGCGGCGCGGGCTTCAGGCAGCCGCGCGCAGGGTGCGGCGACGGCGCCGGAGGGCCGCGCCGCCTTGCGTATACGTACATATCCGCATAGAGGAATGCGGTAGACGATCAAGAAACACTCGCCATCGAAATACACAAGTGATGTCCGGTCGCTCGCAGGCCCCGGACGTCGCCGGAACCGTGCATCTGCCGAACTGGAGGGTTTTCTGATGGCGACACTCGCTGAGCTGTTCCGTATCAACGAGACCAATCTTGGGCTGCGCCGGCAGTTCATGCGGCTGACGAAGGAGGACGTGGCGGTCCTGAAGGAGCTCGACTCGTGGGCGGCGGAGACGGCGGCGCCGTTGGCGAAGGAGTTCTATGACTTTCAGTTCTCGTTCGAGCCGACGCGCAAGTTCTTCAACGCTTATGCGGAGGGCGCGGGCCGCTCGCTGGACCAGTTGCGCGTTGGGCTGGAGAAGGCGCAGGCGGGCTACTTCCGCCAGATCTTCCAGGAGGCGGCGCGGGGCGGCAAGTTCGGCGTGGAGTACTTCGAGCAGCGGCTGAAGGTCGGCAAGCTGCACAACGAGATCAACCTCCCGATCAAGTGGTATCTCGGCAGCTACCCGACGTATTTCGATCTCGTTCGCGAGTATTTGACGCGTAGCTTCCCTGAGCGCGCCGACTTTCGTGCTGATGCAGAGCGCGCGATCCTGGTGGTGATGAGCGCGGACATGCAGGCGATCGTTGACGCGTTCTACTTCGACACGTTCGAGGCGATGGGCGTCGATCTGTCGAAGATCGTCGTCGAGAGCCAGGATCTCGACCTGTCCGATAAGAGCAGCGAGCTGAAGGGTCTCGTGCAGGCGCAGCTGCGGGGGATCGTCAAGGCCCTGGAGACGCTGCGCGACGCGTCCGGGCAGATGACCTCCTCGGCCGAGGAGACGAGCAAGGCGATCGCGGAGATCGCCAACGCCGTCGGCGACGTCGCGCAGGGCGCCGAGCGCCAGGTGCGCATGATCGACGAGGCGAAGGGCGCCGCGGAAAGCGCCGCGCAGGCGGCCGCCGAGGCGCAGACGCTCTCCACGGACGGGCTCGGCGCCGCCGAGAAGGTGACCAACGCGATGGTCTCCGTGCGCGACTCCTCCGCGCAGGTCAGCGAGACGATGAAGGGCCTGGCCGCGAAGTCCGAGCAGATCGGCGGCATCGTCGAGACGATCACCGGGATCGCCTCGCAGACGAACCTGCTCGCTTTGAATGCCGCGATCGAGGCGGCACGCGCGGGCGAGCAGGGCCGCGGCTTCGCGGTCGTGGCCGAGGAGGTACGCAAGCTCGCAGAGGAATCCCAGGGCGCCGCGCAGCAGATCTCCGAGCTCAACGCCGACATCCAGGGCGAGACGCAGAAGGCGGTCACCGTCGTGCAGGAGAGCGTCAGCCTCACCGAGGACGGCTCCGCGGTCGTCGAGCAGGCGCGCGAAGCGTTCACCGCGATCGGCGGCAGCGTCAGCGACATCAACGAGCGTCTCGAGCAGCTCGCGACCTCGACCGCCGAGGTCGCGTCCGTCGCCGAGCAATCCTCCGCCTCCGCACAACAAGTCTCCGCCTCCACCCAGCAAACCAGCGCCTCGACCGAGCAGGTCGCAAGCTCAGCCAGGCAGGTGGCCGGCACCGCCCAGGACCTCGAGGACCTCGTCAGCGGCTTCAACCTCGAGGCACTCGCCGTCTGAGGCGGTCGGGGGCCTCGGTCTCCGTCTTGTACATCCCGTCTTGACACTAATGCTTTGCATGTTTTTGCCGATACAGGTGTGTCCCCAGTTCGATAATCGGAGGGTTTAATGGCGACCGCGGTCACCCAGATAGCACAGCAGCTTGTGGTTTTCTCGCTCGGCGAGGAGGAGTATGCGCTGCCGATCGCGCAGGTGCAGGAGATCATTCGCTACACCGAGCCGCGGGCGGTCGCCTCGGAGACGGCGTGGATCCGCGGCGTGATCAGCCTGCGCGGCAAGATCGTCCCGGTCTGCGACCTCGGCTCGCGCCTCGGCCTCGCCTCCGAGCTCGCGAATGAGGCAAAGATCGTGATCGTCGAGACCGACGCCGGCACCGCCGGCGTGATCGTCGACGAAGTCGAGGAGGTGTGCACCGTCGACGCCGACCAGCTCGAGACCGTCCCCGGCGCCGGCACCGACCTGATCGACGTCATCGCCAAGGTCGACGATCGGCTGATCATCCTCTTGAACCCCGAGGGCCTGTTCTCGGGAGTCGAGCTCGCCGGCCCGGGCCCGACTGCCTGAGCGCGCTCGCGCTCTCACACTCTTGCGAGGCTGGGTCCTCGGCGCTGACCCGCCGAGGACTCAGCCCCACGAGCGCGAGCGTCGGTGCCTCGCGCCTCGCCTGCGCCGCATTCACCCTCACTTTCAACCCCTCACTCTCGGCGCCGTCCGGCCGCGCGTTTACCCGTCGCGCCCAGGAATGCGAACAGGCCCCGCCGCGACGCCCGCCGCGACGCCCGCCGCGCCGCACTCGCCGCCTGGCGCCCGCCGCGCACACGCTTGACAATTGGCTGCGCGCAGGCTGGCCGCGGAGCGCGCTATCCACGACCGGGGATGCACGAATGCGGGCAGAATTCCGCATCAACACCGGATCTGCAACAGATGTGACAATACGCTCAAGATTCGTGCGTACAAATCCGATAGGGAGATGCAGACAGCGACTGGCTGTGTAGTCAGGGGGCCCCGGAGATCGATCTGAGGCCGAGCGCTGCACCGACACACTGGAATGGGGTTGTTTCAGCCAGTCGGCAATTTCTATCGTTAAATCGAGCGCGAGGAAACAGTGTGATGTCCAACAACGTCAGTGCAGCCAAGAAAATCAATGTCGACCAGCTGGCCCCCATCAAGGACCGGCTGGAAAGCCTCGAGGGGAACTGCCTCACGAGCCTGATCGCGGGACTCACCGCGATGCAGGAGGGAGACCTGACCGTCGAGGTGCTGCCGGTCACCACGTCGCTGCCGAAGACGGGCAACGCCGACGTCGATGCTCTCGGTGAGATCTTCAACCGGATGCTGGAGAAGGCCCAGACTGCGCTTGGCCTCTACAACACGGTTCGTGAGGAGCTGCGTGAGAAGCTCGGCGATCACTCGGCGCTGGCGGAGCTCGACGAACGGCTCAAGAGCCTCGACGGCAACTGCCTGACGAGTCTCGGCAGGGGTCTGCAGGCGATGGTCGAGGGCGACCTGACGGTCGACGTCCAGCCGGTGACCGCGTTCCTGGAGAGGCCCGGCGAGAGCCTGGGCTCGCTCGGGGAGACGTTCAACAACATGCTCGCCAAGGCTCAGGGCGGGTTGGGGCTGTACAACGAGTCCCGCAAAGGCATCGCGACCCTGATCGGCCGCGTGCAGGAGAGCTCGACCACTGTGTCGGCCGCCTCGCAGCAGATGGCGTCCACCTCCGAGGAGGCCGGTCGCGCCGTCAGCGAGATCGCAAACGCGGTGTCCGGTGTCGCAGCCGGGGCCGAGCGGCAGGTGAAGATGGTCGAGGAGGCGCGCAGTTCCGCAGAGGAGACGGCCTCGCGAGCCAACGAGTCGCGTGAGATCGCCGAGCAGGGAGTTACCGCTGCGCGGCAGGCCTCGCAGGCGATGGAAGGCGTTCGCGAGTCGACCGACTCCGTGACCGAGGCCACCCGCGGGCTGGCCGAAAAATCCGAGCAGATCGGCGGGATTGTGCAGACGATCACCGGGATCGCCTCGCAGACCAACCTGCTCGCCCTCAACGCAGCCATCGAGGCCGCGCGCGCGGGTGAGCAGGGCCGTGGCTTCGCGGTCGTCGCCGAAGAGGTGAGAAGGCTGGCGGAAGGCTCGCAGGATGCCGCCACGCAGATCGCCGCGCTGATCGAGGAGATCCAGGCCGAGACGCAGAAGACCGTGTCGGTCGTGGAAGAGGGCGCCAAGCGCACCGAGGACGGCGTCACCGTCGTCGACCAGGCGCGCGAGGCCTTCGAGACGATCGGCACGCAGGTCGACGAGATGGCCACGAGGATCGCCCAGGTGGTGAGCGCGACCGCGGAGGTCGCCTCCGTCGCCGAGCAGACCTCCGCATCGACGCAGGAGGTCTCCGCCTCCACCGAGGAGACAAGCGCCTCCGCCCAGGAGATCGCCGGCTCCGCGCAGGGGCTGGCGGCCACCGCCGAGGAGCTGCAGGCGCTCGTCTCGCAGTTCACGCTCGTCGCGGCGTAGTGAGACATGCGGCGGGCGGCCCGAGCGCGTCTCGGGCCGCCCGCACGCGTTGTATGGGATAGATATTAAGAATCGGAATGTCTATTCCGGTAGGCAGGGTGAAGTAGAGCTGCGGCCCGCGCAGCCCCCCGCCCCAAGCGCGCTCGATCACGGCGAATTTCGTGGAAGCTCGAGCGCCCGAATCCGCCGTCGGCGGCCCCTCGCGCATCGACGCTCACACGCCCGCGAAGGTGATGTGAAGCCGATGCAGAATAACTTGGCTTGACACTAAGGTTTGCATTGTTTCTGCCGATTAGGTGTGCATGACAAACGGGGTAGCCAAGGGCGCGCAGCAGCTGGTGGTCTTCTCGCTCGGCGAGGAGGAGTACGCGCTGCCGATCACGCAGGTGCAGGAGATCATTCGCTACACCGAGCCGCGGGCGGTCGCCTCCGAGACGGCGTGGATCCGCGGCGTGATCAGCCTGCGCGGCAAGATCGTCCCGGTCTGCGACCTCGGCTCGCGCCTGGGGCGCACGTATGAGCTCGCGAGCGAGGCCAAGATCGTGATCGTCGAGACCGACGCCGGCACCGCCGGCGTGATCGTCGGCGAGGTCGAGGAGGTGCGCACGATCGAGGGCGATCAGCTCGAGACCGTGCCGGGTGCCGGGACGGACATGATCGACACCATCGCCAAGGTCGACGAGCGGCTGATCGTCCTCTTGAATCCTGAGGGCCTGTTCTCGGGCGTCGAGCTCGCCGGACGGACGGCAGCGTGAGCGCCCCCGCACGTGTGCGCGTGGTGGTCGCCGACGACTCGGCGTTCATGCGCCGGCTGCTGACCGACGCGCTCAGCAAACACGGCTTCGAGGTCGTCGCGACCGTCAACGACGGCGATCAGGCGTTGAAGGCCTGTCTCGAGCTGCGTCCGGACGTGCTGTCGCTGGATCTGACGATGCCGGGCCTTGACGGCATCGGCGTGCTGCGGGGCCTGCGGCCGTTGGAGCTGCCG
Organism: uncultured Solirubrobacteraceae bacterium; assembly: GCA_963756205.1. Taxonomy (GTDB): domain Bacteria; phylum Actinomycetota; class Thermoleophilia; order Solirubrobacterales; family Solirubrobacteraceae; genus Palsa-744. The sequence continues at coordinate 199,625 of CAVWMU010000001.1, read as the reverse complement.
GTGTCGGTGGTCGTGGTCTCGGCGTTCTCGCCGGCGCACGGCGCGTATGCGGTGGACGCGCTCGCCGAGGGCGCCGTCGATCTCGTCGCCAAGCCCGCGGCGGGCGAGGGCCTGGAGGAGTTCATCGCCGATCTCGGCGAGAAGGTGCGCCTCGCGGCCGCCTCGCGGCGCAGACGACCCGCACCGAGCCGTCCGACCGCCGGCGCCCGGCCGGGACCCGCGCGCCCGTCTGCCGCGGCGCGCCAGGCGCCGGGCCGGGCCAGGAAGGCGCCGGTCGTGATGATCGCGTGCTCGACCGGCGGCCCGCAGGCGCTGACGCAGCTGCTGCCCAAGCTGCCCTCGCCGCTGGGCCTGGGCACGGTGATCGTGCAGCACATGCCCCCCGGCTTCACCGGCTCGCTCGCGACCCGGCTCGACAACGCCTGCGCGCTGGAGGTCCGCGAGGCGCAGGACGGCGATCGGATCGACTCGCGCACCGCGCTGATCGCTCCCGGCGGTCGTCACCTGCACCTGCTCGCCGATCGCACCGCCAAGCTCAGCGACGAGCCGCCGGTCGGCGCGCTGCGCCCGCGCGCGGACCTGACGATCGTGGACGCCGTGCGCGCGTTCGGCGCTGAGGTGCTGCTGGTGGTGCTGACGGGAATGGGCAAGGACGGGCTGGACGGGGCGCGCGAGGTGCGCCGGCGCGGGGGACGCATCCTGGCCCAGGCGGAGTCGAGCTGCACCGTGTACGGGATGCCGCGCGCGATCGTCGAGGCGGGCCTGGCCGACGGCGTGTTCGAGCTGAGCGAGCTCCCTGATGCGATCTCCAAGGAGGCGTCGGGCTTCGTCGCCGGCGCCGGGAGGGCCGCGGCATGAGCACGACGCCACGGCCCACCACCCGTACGGGACTGCGCCCGCCGTCGCGGCCGCTCGCGCCCGCCGTGCCTCCCCTGCGACCTGCGCCCGGGGCCAAGCCCGGCGTCGATGAGTATGTGTCGTTCTGCGAGGGTGTGCGAGCGCTCACCGGCCTTGATCTGCTGCAGTACAAGCGCGGCCAGATGGAGCGGCGCGTGCGCACGTTCGTGCAGCGCCAGGAGGCGCGGTCGCTGAGCGACTACCTCGTGCAGTTGCGCCAGGATGCGGCGGAGCTCGACCGCTTTCTCGATCGTGTGACGATCAACGTCTCGCAGCTGTGGCGCAACCCCGAGCAGTGGGAGGCGCTTGGCCGCGAGGTGATTCCGCAGCTGGCGCAGGCGCGGCGGATCAGGGTGTGGAGCGCGGGCTGCTCGTATGGCGCCGAGTGCTACACGATCGCCGCTGTCTGCCTCGAGTATGCGCCTGACGCGCGCGTGGAGGTCAAGGGCACGGACATCGATCCGCGGATGCTCGCGCGCGCACGCACCGGCGTGTTCTCCCAGGAAGACGTGCGCACCGTCCCGGCCGCGTCGCTGGAGCGCTGGTTCGACGGCACGGACGAGGGCTGGCGGGCGAAGCCGGAGCTCAGCAGGGTCATCTCCTTCGACCGCGCCGACCTGCTCTCGATGCCGGCGCCGACGGCGGCATATGACCTCGTGCTGTGCCGCAACGTCGTCATCTACTTCACCGAGGACGTGCGCGACAGGCTGCACGCGCGCCTTGCCTCCTCGTTGCGCAGCGGCGGCTTTCTCGTTGTCGGCTCGACCGAGCGGGTCAGCGGCGCCGAGGAGATGGGCCTGACCTTGACGCGGCCGTTCACCTACAGGAAGGCGTGATGGACATCAACGAGTACCTACCGATGTTCCTCGCGGAGAGCCGCGAACACCTGCAGGAGCTCAACCTCGCGGTGGTGCGGGTGGAGGAGGCCCCCGACGATGCGGAGACGATCGGCGACATCTTCCGGATCGCGCACTCGCTGAAGGGCATGAGCGCGACGATGGGCTTCGAGCGGATCGCCGCGCTCACGCACGCGATGGAGGACCTGTTCGAGGTGCTGCGCGTGCGCCGTGGCGGCCTCGATCGCGAGGCGATCGACGTGCTGCTGGAATGCCTGGACGCGCTGAGCGCGGCGTTCGAGGCGATCGACACCGAAGGTGTCGAGAAGCTCGAGCAGGAGCCGCTGGTCGAGCGCCTCGAGGGCCTCGTGCGCAGCCAGAGCGAAAGCGAGCACGCCGCGCCCGTCAAGCGCCCCGAGCCGGCCGAGCTCGAAGCGGCCGCCGGCGGACGGCGCGTGGTGCACGTGCAGGTACGTTTGGATGACGCGGCGCTGATGCCCTCGGTGCGCGCGCTGATGGTGCTCACCGCAGTCGCCGACCACGGCGAGGTCCTCGCGTCGCTGCCCGCGGAGGACGCGATCGACAGCTTCGACGGCAGGACGATCGAGATCTGGCTCGCCAGCGACCACGAGGACGAGACGATCGAGACCGACGCCGCGGCGGTGCCCGATGTCGCCGAGGTCACGCTCAATGAGCCGAGCGCCGCCAGCCAGCAGGAGCCCGTGCCCGCCGCCGAAGCAGACGAGCCCGCGGCGGAGGAGCCCGAGGCACAGGCCGCGCCGGCCGCGGCCGGCGCCGGCGATCGCAAGAGCGCGGCGACCAGCACGGTGCGCGTGGATGCCGAGCGCCTGGACCAGCTGATGCACCTGATGGGCGAGCTCGTGGTGCACCGCACGCACGTCGAGTCGCTGCTCGGACACTCCGAGGCGCCGGGGCTGCAGCACGCGATGAACGATCTGACGCGCAGCTCGCAGGCGCTGCAGGCGATGGTGATGCAGGTGCGGATGATCCCGGTGGAGGCGGTGTTCCTGCGCTTCCCGCGGCTCGTGCGCGACCTGTCGGGCAAGCTCGACAAGAAGGTCGATCTGAAGCTCGCCGGCTCGGAGACCGAGCTCGACCGCACGGTCGTCGATGCGCTGGGCGACCCGCTCGTGCACCTGGTGCGCAACTCGCTCGACCACGGTCTCGAGTCCCCGCAGGAGCGCGAAGCGGCCGGCAAGCCGGCGACGGGGACGCTGGAGATCTCCGCACACCACGCGGGCGGGAGCGTGCTGATCGCGGTGCGCGACGACGGGCGCGGCATCGACCCGGCGCGCGTTGCGCGCAAGGCGGCCGAGCGTGGCCTGATCGCCGCGGACGCGGTGGACTCGGTCGACATGGCGCAGGCGATCGAGCTGCTGTTCTCGGCGGGCTTCTCCACGGCCGAGCAGATGAGCGACATCTCCGGTCGCGGGGTCGGCCTGGATGCGGTGCGCACCACGATCAGGGAGCTCGGGGGCGAGGTGATCGTGCAGTCGGAGCTGGGTGCCGGCACGACGACGCAGATCCGGCTGCCGTTGACGCTCGCGATCGTCGCCACATTGCTGGTGGAGGCGCAGGGTCAGCCGTTCGTGGTGCAGCTCGATCGCGTGGAGCTGACGCTGAAGCTCGACGACTACCCCACGCGCAGCATCGCCGGGCAGCGGATGCTGGTCCTGCGCGACGAGGTGCTGCCGATCCTCGACCTCGCCGGCGCCCTCGGCTACGGGGAGTCCGGGGAAGCCACCTATGGCGTGGCCGTGCGTGGCGCCGAGCAGCGGGTGGTGCTCGCGGTCGACCATCTGGTCGGGCAGCGCGAACTCGTCACACGCCCGCTGCCCGACGGCGTCGGCGCCCGCGCCGCGCTCTCGGGCGGCGCCGTCCTGTCAAACGGCCAGATCGCGCTGATCGTCGATTGCGACGCCCTGACCGCAACCGCAAAAAACGAGGCCGCCCAGGTTGCGGCGGCCGTCTGAGGAGGGGTTCGCACCATGCAGAAAACGTATCCAGAGATGCAGCTCGACGCGCTGCGCGAGCTTGCCAACATCGGCTCCGGAACGGCCGCCACCGCGCTCTCGAGCATGCTCGGACGCCCCGTCGACATCTCCGTGCCGGCGGCGCTCGCGCTGCCCATCGCCGACGTCGTCGAGGCCACCGGCACGCCCGATGCGGTGGTCACCGCGGTGGTGCTGCCGTTGATCGGCGACCTCGACGCGATCGCGCTGCTGCTGTTCGCGCCCGATGACGCCGCCACGCTGTGCGGGCTGCTGGGCGTCGACCCCGACAGCGAGGTCGGCCGCTCGGCGCTCGCGGAGATCGGCAACATCCTCGGCTCGGCATACATCGGCGCGCTGAGCACCATGACCGCCCTTGCGCTCGAACCGCGGCCACCGGAGATGACGACCGACATGCTCGGCGCGATCGTCGCCTCGGTGCTCGCGATCGGCGCCCAGGAGACCGACATCGCGCTGCTGCTCGACTCCGAGCTGACGGTGGAGGGCGCGGAGTGCTCGCTGTCGTTCATGCTCGCCCCCGGCACCGACGGCGTCGAGGAGATCCTCTCCCGCCTGGGGCTCGCAGGGTGACGGGAGAGGACGCAGAGACGATGGTCCGCATGGGCGAGCTCGCGGTCTCCAAGACCCCGGGTCACGTGCTGGCGTCGATCGGGCTCGGCTCGTGCATCGGGCTGGTGCTCGTCGACCACGCGCGCCCGCGCGCGGGCCTCGCGCACATCGTGCTGCCCTCGTCGGTCAACGGCGCGGACTCGGGCGCGGGCAAGTTCGCCGATCGCGCCGTCCCGGCGCTGCTCGAGCAGATGGCCGCGCTCGGCGCGATGCGCTCGAGCCTGCACGCGGTGCTGGTGGGCGGCGCGCAGATGTTCTCGCTCGGCTCGGACTCGAGCATGGACATCGGCCGGCGCAACGAGCACGCAGCCCGCGAGGCGCTCACCGCGGCCGGCCTCGCCGTGCGCGCCGCCGCCACCGGCGGCAGCAACGGCCGCACCGTGCGCGTCTACGTCGAGAGCGGCCTCGTCACCGTCAAAGAGCCCGGTGCGCCGGAGGTCGAGATCTTCTCCAAGTCCGTGGTCGTCTCCAAGCCCGCGGTCGTCTCGAAGCCGGTGGCCTTCTCCAGGCCCGTGGCGAGCGGGAGCGCGCGATGACCGAGACCCTCTCGGCTGACGACATCGCGCAGCTGTTCGCGGCCGCCAAGGACGGCAAGCTGCCCGACGAGCAGCGCGCGCGCACGCGTCGCCAGCGCTCGATCCGCAAGATCGACTTCAGCCGCCCGATGAAGCTCAGCCTGGTCGAACAGCGGCGCTTCGAGCAGGCGCACGCGACCTTCTGCCGGGACGCCTCGGTGCGCTTCTCCAGCGAGCTGCGCTCGTCGATCGAGCTCGAGGTCATCAACGCCTCTCAGCTCACCTGGGACGCCGCGCTGGGCGACGTGCCGCAGCCGTCGATCGTCGGCCTCGCCGCATGCGCCCCGGGGGAGGCCACGATCCTGATCTGCGTCGAGGAGGGGCTCGTCCTGCGCATGATCGAACGGCTGCTCGGCGGCAGCTTCACCGACACGCCCGTCCCCCGCGCGCTGACCGAGATCGACAGGGCGCTCGCGCGCGGCATCTTCGAAGGGCTGCTCGACACGCTCTCGCCTGTCTGGCAGGGTCTGCTGGGGCTCGGCCTCAGCCTGCGCGAGCTCGAGTCGCACGACAGCGGCCAGTTCGAGTCGCACAACTCGAGCGCCGACCTCGTGCCGCGCGGCCAGCCCACGCTGGAGCTGACGATCGAGGCTCGCGACGAGAGCGCCTCCTCGACGATCCTGCTGCTGGTGCCGCACACCGCGATCGAGTCGGCCTCCAAGAGCCTCGGCGACAGCTCCGCCAAGGACGCCGACGGACAGGCGGGCGCAGAGGACTCCTCCGAGGCCGTGCGCAGCGCGCTGGGCGCCGTGCGCGTCGAGGTACGCGCCGAGGTGGGGGCGGTCGGGCTGACGATCGGCGAGGTCCTCGCCCTCGGCGAGGGCGACGTCGTGCGACTCGGCACGGCCGGCGAGGCGGGCATCACCGTCGGCGACAACCGCCTGCACAACGCCCGCCCGGGGCTCAGCGGCAAGCGCCGCGCCGTGCAGATCGTCGAGCCGGTGGAGAGTGGCGCGTGAACACCGACGAAGCGCTGCTCACTCTGGGGGAGACGGCTACCGAGGCCGTCCTCGGCGTGCTCCTGACGCTGTGCCCGGACGGCGTCGAGAAGGGCCAGGTGACCGTCGTGCCCGCGGGCGCCTCGCCGCTGGAGTCGGTCGCCTTCCCGGTCGTCGCCACCGACGTGTCCTTCACCGAAGGCGTCAGCGGCGGCAATGTGTTCACGATCACGCGCCTGGGCGCGCGCCGGCTGGCGGCGGCGATGATGATGCAGGAGCCGCCCGCCGAGGACAGCGGAGCGGAGCTCGACGAAATCGAGATGTCGGCGCTCGGCGAGGCGATGAACCAGATGATGGCCGCCAGCGCCGCCGCGCTCGCGGGCGAGCTCGGCTACCCGGTCGACATCTCGGTGCCGAGCACGCGCGTGCTCGAGGCCGCCGACGCGGCCGAGGGCGTCTACCCGCAGACGCCGTACGCCACCTGCGTGACGGTGACGGTGCTCGGCGAGTCCTGCCGGCTGATCCAGCTGATCCCGAACGCGTTCGTCGTGCGCATGGCTCGCGCGATCGACGACGGCGTCGCCGTCGAGGAGGGGGCCGCCGAGCGCGACAGCCACGGCGCCGGCGACGGCGAGGCCGGGCTCTCCTCGATGCTCCGCGAGATACCCGTGCGCGTCGCCGCCGAGCTCGGGCGGGCGAGCCTGAGCCTCGAGCAGGTCGCCGAACCCAGGCCCGGCTCCGTGATCGAGCTCAACCGCTCCTCGGAGGACCCGATCGATCTTTGCGTCAACGGCCAGCGGTTCGCCACAGGCCGGTTGTTCCTCATCGACCAGACGGAGTGGGCGATGCGGATCGAGCGTGTGCTCGACGTGGATCCAGCTGACTACGTGTCTCAACCAGGAGGTTCCTAACGATGGCTCGAATTCTCGTAGTGGACGACGCCGCATTCATGCGCAAGGTCCTGACCGACGCGCTCACAGGAGGCGGCCACGAGGTCGTCGGCGAAGCCGGCAACGGCAACGAGGCGGTCGCGCAGTTCCAGGACGTGCGCCCCGACCTGACCACGCTCGACATCACGATGCCCGAGAGCGACGGCCTGGAGGCGCTGAGCGCGATCCTCGCCACCGACCCGAAGGCCAAGGTGATCATGTGCTCGGCGCTCGGCGCCGAAGACAAGGTGCTCGAGTCGATCCGCATCGGCGCCAAGGACTTCGTCGTCAAGCCCTTCCAGCCGGACCGCGTGCTGGAGGCGGTGAGCAAAGCGCTCGCATAAGCCTTGCGTATTTCGGCCGGCGCCGGCTAAAGATCCGCGCGCATCGGCCGATCACGAGAGCGGCCCCTCGATGGCCAGGTAGTCAGCGACCTCAGGGAGAGCGTCGGTTTCAGCCCAGGGAGGGCGGAAAGGACAACCCCTTCAAATGGCTCTCGTCGATTCGACCCAGCAGCTGCTGGAGGCTGCCATGCGCGGCTCCTGGCAGCGCGAGACGGCGCTGACGAACAACATCGCCAACGCCGACACCCCCGGCTACCAGCCCCAGGAAGTCAACTTCGAGTCGGCGCTGCAGGGCGCGATCAACGGCGAACAGTCGCCGAGCGAAGTGCAGTTCGCGACCGTCACCGAGCCGCAGGAAGCGGGACCGAACGGCACGGCCGTCAGCGTCGATCAGGAATCCGCGAAGCTCGCCGAAAACGGCCTCGACTACCAGGCGCTCACGCAGGTGGCGGGCGCGCGCGACAACATCATCCGCTCGGCGATGGGAGTCGTCGCCTGATGGGCCTGTTCGACGCGATCGGCATCGCCGGCAGCGGCCTCACGGCCGAGCGCATCCGCATGGACGTCACCGCCGAGAACCTCGCCAACGCCGACACCACCAAAGCGGCCAACGGCAAGCCCTACCAGCGACAGGAGGTCGAGCTGGCGCAGGTCGGGCCGAGCTCGTTCGGCGGCGCGCTCACCGGCGCGCTGGCGCAGGCCGGCAACGCCGGCGCGCCGGGCGGCGTGCAGGTGACGGGGATCGTCAGCGACGCGACGCCCGACCAGCAGGTCTACGACCCCGGCAACCCGGAAGCCAACGCCCAGGGCTACGTGAAGCTGCCGAACATCAGCACCGTCACCGAAATGACCGACCTGATCTCCGAGTCGCAGTCCTACCAGTCGGACGTGACCGCGATGCAGACCGCCAAGTCGATGTTCACCGCGACCATCGGCCTGCTCAAATGATCGTCCCGCCGATCGGCGGACTGGGCGGCGGGCTGTCCGTCAGCTCGTCGGAAGCTCTCGCCAACGCCGGCCAGTCGGGCGGCGCCGCCGCGCCCGCCGGCGGCGAAGCGTCCGGCTTCGGCGGCGAGCTCAGCGAAGCGATCTCCTCGCTCGAGCAGACGCAGAACAGCGCCTCCAGCGCCTCGCAGGCGCTCGCGACCGGCACCGTCAGCGACCCGGAGAGCGCCGTCATGACCGTCGAGGACGCGCAGCTGGCGATGGAACTCGCCTCGCAGGTCCGCAGCAAGGCGACCGAAGCCGTCCAGAACATCTTCCAAACACAGGTCTGATCGATGCCCCCCGCAGCCCAACTCGTCTCCAGGCTGACCCCCCGCGCATGGCTGATCCTCGGCGGCGGCGCGGTCGGCGCGATCCTGTTCGTCTACCTGTTCCTGCACATGGTCTCCGCGCCGAGCTACACGACGCTCGTGAGCGGCGTCGAACCGTCGCAGACGGGCAAGATGACGAACACGCTCGCCGCGCAGGGCATCAGCTACCAGCTCCAGAACAACGGCACCGCGATCGCGGTGCAGGCCAACGAGACCTCCAAGGCGCGGGTCGCGCTAGCGAGCGCGAACCTGCTCGGCAACACCCAGCCGGGCTTCTCGCTGTTCGAAAAACAGAACCTCGGCGAAAGCAACTTCCAGCAGCAGGTCACCTACCAGCGCGCCCTGCAGGGGCAGCTTGCCGAAACGATCGACAGCGTCCAGGGCGTCTCCGGCGCGCAGGTCGAGCTCGTGCTGCCGAGCTCCCAGAACCAGATCTTCGGCGAAAACCAGAACGCGTCCTCGGCCGCCGTGCTGCTGTCGGGGACCAGCACGCTCGACCAGGCCTCCGTGCGCGGGATCGCGCAGCTGGTCGCATCGAGCGTGCCGGGCCTGGAGCTGAACAAGGTCACGATCACCGGCGCCTCCGGGCAGCTGCTGTGGCCGCAATCCGGCGGCGGCGCGGGCGGCACCGGCGGCGAAGTGCAGGAAGCGCAGCAGCGCTACGACCAGGGCATGGAGGCGAGCCTCGACGCGATGCTCGCGCAGACGCTCGGGCCGGGCAAGGCGCAGGTGCTCGTGTACGCCAACATGAACGTCAACCAGACGACCAAGGAATCGCTCGAATACGGCAAGACCGGCACGCCCACGCAGCAGAGCAAGAACATCGAAACGCTTACCGGCAGCGGCACCGGCGCCGGCGGCGTGACCGGCACCGCTAACCTCACCGCCGCCGCGACCGGCAGCGGCGGCAAGTCCAACTACAAGCACGAAACGACGACCTCCACGCTGGGCGTCGACAAGACCGTCACCCACTCGACCGTCGCGCCGGGCACCGTCGAAAGCCAGCACGTCTCGGTGCTGCTCGACAAGTCCGTGCCCGCCTCCGCGCTGCCCGCGATCCGCGAAGCGATCACCAACGCCGCGGGCATCCAGGCCAAGCGCGGGGACACGATCTCGATCGGGCAGGTCGCGTTCGCCAAGGCGACGACGACCGCGCCCGCGAGCAGCCCGCTCGGCGACGCCAAGTACGCGCTGCTGGGCATCGGAGCGATCGTCTTCCTGTTCTTCACCACGCGCTCGCTGCGCAAGCGCGAACGCGAGACCATCGACGAGCCCGTGTGGCTGCGCGAGCTGGAGGCGCCGGTACGGCTCTCCGAGCTCGAACGCGAGACCTCCCCGCGGCCCGCTCCCGCGCTGGCCGGCGTGGGCGCGTCCAACGGCGCTGGTGCAGGCGGCGACCCGGGCGCGGAAAGCATCCGCAGGCAGGTCGAGCAGCTCGCCGACACCGACCCTGACAAGGTCGCCCAGCAGCTGCGCTCGTGGATGCAGGAGGGCTAGGCGAGGGTGGCCGCCGAGCCGCTGCAGGAGCTCGTCCCGGCGCTGCCCGCGCCCGTTGAGGCGGAGCTGCCGGCGCCCGTCGACGCCCTGCCCGGCGCCCGCAAGGCGGCGGTCCTGCTGGCGGCGCTCGGGCCGGCGCGCGCCGCCAAGGTCATGCAGCTGCTCAACCCCGACGAGTTCGAGGGCCTGTCGCTGGAGATGACGCGGCTCGACCACGTCGGCCCGGAGACGACCCAGTCGATCTTCAACGAGCTCGCCGACCTCGCCAACGCCGGCGTGGGCGCCTCCGGGGGCATCGCGTTCGTGCGCGAGGTGATCGTCAAGGCGCTCGGGCCCGAGCGGGCCGCCGAGGTGCTCGGCCGGCTGTCCTCGCGAACGGAGGCGCGCCCGTTCGAGTTCCTGGGGCGCGTGCCGCCCGAGCGGACCGCCACGTTGCTGCGCAGCGAGGCGCCCCAGACCGTCGCGCTGGTGCTCGCCAACCTGCCCACGAGCCTCGCCGCCGGCGTGCTCGCGCGCCTGCCCGAGCCCCAGCAGCCCGACATCTCGATGCGGATCGCGCGCATGGGCGAGACCAGCGCGACGGTCATCAGGCAGGTCGAGGAGGTCGTGCGCCAGAAGCTGACCGTCGCCGGCGAGCAGGAGTTCTCCGCCTCCGGCGGCACCAAGGCGCTGGCCGAGATCCTCAACCAGTCCGACCGCACCACCGAGCGCCACGTGCTCGAACAGCTCGCCGACGCCGACAAGGACCTCGCCGAGGAGGTGCGCAGCATGCTGTTCGTGTTCGAGGACCTCGTCAAGCTCGAAGAGCGCGCCATACAGCAGGTGCTGCGCGAGGCCGACCAGAAGGACCTCGTGCTCGCGCTCCGCGGCGCTCCCGAGAACGTCAAGGAGGTCGTGCTCACGAACATGTCCGAGCGCGGCGCAGAGATGATCAAGGAAGAGATGGAGCTGCAGCCGCCGCAGCGCAAGCGCGACATCGATGCGGCCCAGGGCCGCATCGTGGCGGTCGTGCGCGAGCTCGAGGAGGCCGGCACGATCGTGATCTCCACCGGCGACGGCGACTCAGAGGGAAGCGAAGCGGTTGTCTGAGGGCGCCGTCAGCTACGCGTTCGAGCAGCTCGAGCCCACCGAGCCGCCGCCGCGGGATGCCGCCGCGCGGATGCTCGCGCAGGCGAGCGCCGAGGCCGAGCGCATCCGCGAGCTCGCCCGCGCCGAGGGCTACGAGCAGGGATGCGCCGCCGGGCGCGAGCAGGATCGCGCCGAGATCGCGGCGGCGACGTCCGCGCTCGCGCAGGCCGTCGAGGGGATCGAGGCGCTGCGCGCCGAGGTCGCCGAGGCCGTCGAAGCCGACGCGATCGAGCTCGCCGCTGACGCTCGCCGGCAAGATCCTCGCGGGCGCCTTCCAGGCGCGCCCGGAGCTGATCGTCGAGGTCGTGCAGGGGGCGCTGCGGCGCATCAGCGATCGCCGCCGCATCACCGTCCTGGTCAACCCCGCCGACCTCGAGGTGGTCAGGGCCGCGATCGGCGAGCTGACCGCCCAGGGCAGCGGCGTCGAGCTCTGCGACCTGCAGTCCGACGAACGCGTCGGCGCCGGCAGCGCGATCGTGCGCACGGCCGAGGGCGAGGTGGACGCGAGCGTGCACACGCAGCTGGAGCGCGCGCGCGAGGTGCTCGCCGCGTCGCTGCAGAGCGGCGAGCAGGCCGCGTGAGCGAGGCGGCGGTGATCGAGGAGCGCCCGCGCGGAGCGCTGCTGGGGCGGGCCGCCGACGCCATCCGCGAGGCGGACCTCGCCAGGCGCCACGGCTTCGTCACCAACCTGATCGGGCTGATCATCGAGGCCACCGGCCTGCAGGCGGAGGTCGGCGAGGTCTGCCTGGTGGGCGACCGACCGCCACCGCGAGCCGGTTGCCGCCGAGGTGGTCGGCTTCAGGGACGGCCGCACGCTGCTGATGCCGCTCGGCGAGCTGCACGGCATCGGGCCCGGCACCAGGGTGCTCGCCACGGGCGCGCCGTTTCGCATCGCCGTCGGCGAGAGCCTGCTGGGGCGGATCGTCGACGGGCTGGGGATCCCCGAGGACGGCCAGGCCGCATCCGGATGTCCAGCCCCGACATCTCCGGTCCCGACATGTCCGGTCCCGCGCGTCCTGCGCTCGAACGCTCGACGATCGCCGCCCCTCCGAACGCGCTCTCCAGGCCGCGCATCAGCGAGCGCGTGGGGCTGGGGGTGCGCGCGCTCGACGGCCTGGTGCCGTGCGGGCGCGGGCAGCGCCTGGGCATCTTCGCCGGCTCCGGCGTCGGCAAGTCCTCGCTGCTGGGGATGATCGCCCGCTCCACCAGCGCGTCGATCAACGTGATCGCGCTCGTCGGCGAGCGCGGGCGCGAGGTGCGCGAGTTCGTCGAGCGCGACCTCGGCGACGCCCTCGAGCGCTCGGTGGTCGTCGTCGCGACCTCCGACCAGCCGGCGCTCGTGCGCATCAAGGCCGCCTTCACCGCGACCGCGATCGCCGAGTACTTCCGCGACCAGGGCCACGACGTGATGCTGATGATGGACTCGGTCACGCGCTTTGCGATGGCCCAGCGCGAGGTCGGCCTCGCGATCGGCGAGCCGCCCGCCACGCGCGGCTACACGCCCAGCGTGTTCGCGCTGCTGCCGCGGCTGCTCGAGCGCGCCGGCACGAGCACCGAGCGGCTCGATCACCGGCGCTGTACACGGTGCTCGTCGACGGCGACGACATGAACGAGCCGATCGCCGACGCGGTGCGCTCGATCCTCGACGGCCACATCGTGCTCACGCGCTCGCTCGCCCACGCCGGGCACTATCCGGCGATCGACGTCCTGCACAGCGTCTCGCGCCTGATCGGCGAGATCGTCTCGCCCGAGGTCGAGCAGGCGGGCCAGCAGCTGCGCTCCGCGCTGGCGGTGCTGCACGAGAAGGAGGACCTGATCTCGATCGGCGCCTACCAGCCGGGCAGCGACCCCGACCTGGACGCCGCGCTCGCGCATCGCTCGCGCATCGAGCGCTTCCTGCGCCAGCCGGTGCACGAGCGCAGCGATCCGCTGCAGACCGACGCGCGCCTGCTCGAGCTGGGCGCCTCGCTGGCGAGCGAGCGCGAGCGCCTCGGCGGCGAGATCCCCGACGCCGAAGAGGTCTCCCCGGCGCCCGAGCCCGCCCCCGACCTCGGAGCCGCGGGGCCACCCGCGATTCCGGCCCTCGGGCTGAGCCTGTGAGTCGCGTGGCATGTCTCGTTTTCGTGATCCTTCTATCAAGTAATGATTCAACGCGTTAACGATCTCGCGAAGAGACACACACGGCGCGCACCCCGACGATCGTCGCGGACGCTCCGCGAGCAAGTTGGAACCTCACCCTCCGCCGCGCTCAAGAACCGAAGCGGCCGTCCGATAACCAGAGCGTGCCCGGACCCTCGTTCCGCTTCCGCCTCGAGCGCGTGCGCGTAGTGCGCGAGCGCAAGGAGAAGCTCGCCCAGCGCGAGCTCGCGGACGCCCTCACGCGCCGCTCGAGCACGGTCGCCGACCTGCACGCCGCGGACGCGCACCTCGAGCACGCCCGCGCCGAACACCGCTCGGCGGTCGCTCAGGCGAAGGCCGTCAGCGCCACCGACCTGCAGGCCCGCCAGGCGTTCCTCGAGCGTGTCGAGGCGCAGCGGCTGATGCGCGCCCGCGAGCTGGAGCAGCGCGAGGCGGAGGTCGCCGAGCGCGACGCCGAGCTCGCCGCCGCCGCCAGCGACCACGAGATGCTCAACCGGCTCAGGGATCGCCACCGCGGCGAGCACGACCGCGAGCAGGCGCGCCACGAGCGCAACACGCTCGACGAGATCGCCGTCACGCGCTTTCGCAGGAGCCGGGCATGAGCGCGCAGCCGCTCACCGGCGTCGCCGCGGGCGAGCAGGCCGTCGCGCAGCGGGTGGCGCAGCTGCAGGCGCTGATCGAATCCGCGCGGCAGGTGGCCGGCGGCGGCCTGCTGGCGAGCACGGCCGCGAGCACGGCGAGCCCCGCCGCGACGCAGGGCTCGAGTCCCGACTTCGCCTCCGCGCTGCAGGCGGCCACGACCGCCGACGTCTCCAGCGCCGCGGGCGCACAGCCCACCGCCACGAGCGCCGCGGGCGCCGGCGAAGCGGGCGGCGAATACGAAGCGCTGATCGACCAGGCGGCCTCCCGCAACGGGCTCGACCCGGCGGTGCTGCACGGCCTGATCGAGCAGGAGTCGGGCTTCGATCCGAGCGCCACAAGCAGCGCCGGCGCGTCGGGCCTGACGCAGCTCATGCCCGGGACCGCGTCCTCGCTCGGCGTCGCCAACCCGCTCGACCCGGCGGAATCGATCGAAGGCGGCGCGCGCTACCTCGGCCAGCTGACGACGCAGTTCGGCGGCAACACCGAAGACGCGCTCGCGGCCTACAACGCCGGCCCCGGCGCCGTCCAGCAGTACGGGGGAATCCCGCCGTACCCCGAAACCCAGAGCTACGTCTCGAAAGTGCTCGGCTACGCCGAAAGCTACCGGCAGTCCCATCCCGCGACTTTCACAGGAGCGCTCGCATGAACTTCGAACCAGTGCTGCTGCCTGCACCCCCGGCAGCCTCGCCCGCCTCGCCCTCGCCGAGCTCCGGCGCGCCGCCGGGTGACGCCGCCCCACCGGGCGCGCCGCCGTTTCACAGCGCGCTCGCCGAACACTGGGCCCGGACCGCAAACGCGGAAGGCCAACAGGGGACAGGCTCGGAAGCGAGCCGCAGGGAACGGTCGATCGCGCCTCGCCGGGAACGCGCCGGCGGATCCGAACGCAAGGGCGTCTCGACCAACACCGAGCGCTCTGGCTCGGGCGAAGGCGCAAGCGGCGCCGGCACCCCCGCGGCCGCCGCCACCACGCCGGCAACGCCCGCTGAAGCCGCGCACGCAGCGACGAGCACGCACGCAACCGAAGTGCAAGCCGCCTCCACGGCCAGCGACACGGCGGCCGCGAGCCCCAACGAAGCCGGCGCCGCGTCCCCGGCGGCCGCGGCCGCGCCCGCGTCCGCGCAGGCCGGCTCCCCGGCAGGAGCGTCCGGCCAGGCGGGCTCCCCGGCGGACGCGTCCGGCGCGCAGCCGCCCGCGCCCGGCGCTGTCCCATCCAGCATCGGCACGTCCGCAGCCGCCGCGCCCGCCTCCGCCGCTTCGGCGCCGGCCGGCGGCGCGCCGGCGGCGCCCGCCGCGGGCGCACAGGCGCCGGGATCGCCCGCGCCCGCCTCGGCCGCCACGCAGGCGGCCGGCGGCGAAGCGTCGCCCGTGCCGGGACAGCCCGGCGAAGGCGCGTCGGGGACGGAGCCCTCCGCATCCGCGACGGCCGCTCCGTCAGCCGCCGCGGGCGTCGCGGGCAGCGCGCCCGCCACCGGCCCGACCGCCGCCCCCACGACCGCCGTCGCGCCCGGCGACGGCGCCTCATCGTCGCTCGGCGCGCCCGCATCCGCCGTCGCGCCCACATCCGCGAGTGCGCCCGCGTCCGCGAGCGCCGCGGCGGGCGGGCAGGCGACACCGCCCGCGAGCGCCAGCACCTCCGGCGCCGCCGCGTCCGGCCAGAGCGAAGCGACGCAGGCGCCGGGCACGACGCCCGCCACCGCCACCGCCATCGCAGCAGCCGCCGCGGGAGCGACGGCGAGCACGCAAGCCGCGGGCGCCCAGCCCTCCCCGCAGGGCCGCGCGGCAGCCACCCCAACCGCGAGCGGCGAAGCGACGGGCGCCGGCTCGGGCTCCTCGCAGGCCGCCGGCGGCGCTCGGACGGGCGCGCAGGGCGGCGCGCGCGATGGATCGGGCACGGGCGGGAGCGGCTCGGGCGATCCCGGCGGCGCGGGGTCGACGGCGCACGCCGCGAGCGCCGGCGGATCGGCGCAGGGGCCGGCCGCGGCCGCGGCGCCCGCGCCGGGCGCGCTGGAGGGCGCCCTGTCGCAGACCGGCTCCGCCGGCACGGCCTCGGAAGCGAGCCAGGTGCCCGGCGCGCTCCCGGCGCAGGCGGCGGGCCCCGCTGCAGCCGCGGCGACGGGCGCGGGCGCGGCCACGCCGTCCGGGGCGGGGGTGGGCATGCAGGAAATGATCGAGTCGATCCGCGCGACGATCGAGATCGCGGCCCGCCAGGGGGCGACGCAGGCGCGCATCGCGCTGCACCCGGAAGACCTCGGCCACATCAGCATCCGCCTGAGCCAGACCGGCGACGGCCTGCTCGCGCGCGTCAGCGCCGAAACCCCGGCGGCGGCGCAGGCGCTGCAGGACGGGCGCGCGGAGCTGCACCAGTCGCTGAGCTCGCTCGGCGTGTCGCTGCTGCGGCTTGACATCAGCTCGTTCGGCCAGTCGGAAGCGGGCGAACGCGAAGGCGGGTTCGGCGCCGGCGCAGAAGCCGGGGGCTCGAGCCGCTCGGGCGAGCCGGGCGGCACCGAAGAGGCGGACGGTCCCGAAGCGCAGGGCGAGCTCGAAGGCGCGGCCGCGCCCGCGGCGATCGCCGGCGGCGCGCTGGTGGACGTGCTCGCGTGAACCAGAGAAAGGACCGATCGCCATGACCACCCCAATCGCACCAGCCGCCGCGGGCGCCGCGCCCGCCAACGGCTCCAGCACGCCGGAAAACCCGAGCAGCATCCTCGGCCAGAACGACTTCCTGAAGCTGATGGTCGCGCAGCTGCAGGCCCAGAACCCGCTGGAACCGGGCAACAGCAACGAATTCGTCAACGAGCTGGCGCAGCTGACGCAGGTCGAGCAGACCACCAACCTGGCCAACGCCAGCGAGCTCTCCGGCGCGGTCCAGCTGATCGGCCACAAGGTCACCTACAACAGCCCCTCGGGCGTGTCCGCGACGGGCACCGTCGAAAGCGTCCAGTCGGACTCCTCCGGCACGAGCGTGACCGTCGAAGGCGTCGCCGGGATCACCCTCGCGAGCATCACGAACGTCGAATGAGCCCGATCTCCAACCCAGCGCTCGTACCGCCCGGCGGCCTCGGCGCGCCGGTCGCGCCCGCGGGCGGCGCCGGCGCCGGCGGCGCCGGCGGGGCGCGCAAGCCGGGCGGCACCGGGAGCGCCGGCCCGTCGTTCGCCGACACGCTCGCGCAGGCGGGCGGGTCCGAGGGCGGCGACCTGTCGTTCTCCAAGCACGCGCTCGCCCGTGTCGAGCGCCGCGGGATCGAGCTCGACGCGAGCACGCTGGGCAGGCTTTCACAGGGGGTGGCGCGCGCCGCGAGCAAGGGCTCGCGCGACTCCCTCGTACTTGTCGACGGCACCGCCTTCGTGGTGTCCGTCAGCAACCGCACGGTCATCACGGCCGTGGGATCCGAACACATGAAGGACAACGTGTTCACCAACATCGACAGCGCCGTGATCGCATGACGCGAGCGGCGAGCGACGACTACGGCCGGACCTCATCGAGGAGGCCGCGAAAGGAAGGGCAGTCAGGATGATGGCTGGAATGTATGCCGCGATCAGCGGCCTCGATGCGAATCAGACGATGCTCGACGAGACCGCCAACGATCTCGCGAACGTCAACACGGTGGGCTACAAGGCCGTGAGCGTCACGTTCGCGGACTCGCTCACGCAGGTGTTCCGCGGGGCGTCGGGCCCGACCCCGTCAAACGGCGGGACCAACCCGGTGCAGATCGGGCTGGGCGTGCAGGTCGCCGCGACGATCAACGAAATGACCGAGGGCTCCTTCCAGTCCACCAACAACCCGCTCGACGTCGCGATCGAGGGCAAGGGGTTCCTGCGCGTGGGCCCCGGCGCGCCAAACCCGGAAGAACCCACCAAGAACCTGCCCGCGAACGTGTCGTACACGCGCGCCGGCGACCTCACGACCAACACCGCCGGCTTCCTCACCACGCAGGGAGGCGAATACGTCGTCGGGCGCAACGCCGAAATCACCGCAGAATCGGAAACCGGCAACACGTATGCGCCCGGCAAAGAAGAAACCTACATCAGGATCCCGCCCGGCTCGAGCAACGTCTCGATCGGCCAGGACGGCTCGGTCAGCTACACCGACGAGAACAAAGAATCGAAAACGTACCTGGAGCGGGTGACCGCCGGCTACCTGTCGCTGGCGACGTTCCCCAACGAAACCGGCCTCGAACGCCTGGGCGGCTCGCTGTGGGCGCGCACGACCAACTCGGGCGCGCCGATCGTCGGCACGCCCGACACCCCCGGCTTCGGCTCCACGATCGGAGGCGAGCTCGAGATGTCGAACGTCGACATGGCGACCGAGATGACCAACATGATCACCGCCGAGCGCGGCTACCAGGCCAACTCGCGCACGATCACCACCGCCGACGAAATGCTGGGTACGCTGGTGAGCATGGTCCAGTAGCTGGAATCTCGCTGAAGCGGGCCGCGGGCCTGCGCGAGCTTTCCCAGCACGCAGAGGCCTGCGGGAACCTTGGCGGATGTTGGCGAGATCGTGCCAAGTCTTGTCTTGCCGGTCGGCGCATGCGCCGACCGGACGGCGGGCGCATGCGCCCGCCGCGGGGCCGCACATGTGCGGCCCCAGGAAGGCCGCATGCGGCCTTCCACCCGACGACGATCGCCGTATGAAAGGACGGTGCCGAGCAGCAGGGAACAACTCCGAGGAGCCCGGGGTGGGGCGGCGGCGCAAGCGAGCCGTCCCACCCTGCGGCTAATGTGCTTTGACGAGGGGGTGCAGCGATGATCACGCTCAACAGGCTCGGCCACAGTGACGAGCCCTTCCATCTGAACACGGACATGATCGTGACGGTCGAGTCGACGCCCGACACGGTTATCACGCTCGCGACCGGCGCGAAGGTCGTCGTGGCGGAGACGCCCGAGGAGGTCGCAGCCGCCGTCCACGGCTACCGCGCGGAGGTGCTCGCCGAGGCGTTCAGGCGCCGCGGCAGGGCGGGCGGGGCCTCATCCCCGGGGCCGCCCGCGCCGATACATCGCGAGCCTGCGCGCGACACGCCACGCGGATCTCCGCGGCTGAGCGCCGTCGAGGACGACCCGGCGTAGTCCCAAACGGGCAGCGTCTGTCGGCCGAATCGACCGTTCGTGCAGGCGCGCCGAGCAAAACTGAAGGATTTTCGGGGACGGCCGATGTATCGAAGCGATGAAGGCTTCAACAGCCATCGGAATCGGGGTGGCGTTCGGCTCCCTGCTGCTGAGCTCGATGATGAACGGGACGAGTCCCGCTTCCTTCATCGACATCCCCGCGCTCATGATCATCCTCGGCGGCACCGGCGGAGTGACGCTCGCGAGCGTCGGCATGGCCTCGATGAAGCGCGTGCCCAGCCTGTACAAGCTGGTGTTCTCCGCGGAACCGCCCGACATGCGCGCCCAGCTCGATCAGCTGGTGTCCCTCGCCGACAAGGCCCGCCGCGAGGGCCTGCTGGCGCTCGACGCGCTGCTGGGTGAGATCGACGACGGCTTCACGCGCAACGCCCTGCAGCTGGTCGTCGACGGGACCGACCCGGAGATGGTGCACGCGATCCTCGAGGCCGAGGTCGACGGCATGGCCGCGCGCCACGCTACCTCGGCCGCGCCGTTCGAGAAGGCCGGCGGCTTCGCGCCCACGATGGGCATCATCGGCACGGTGCTGGGCCTCGTGCACGTGCTGCAGAACCTCGCCGCGCCCGCCGCGCTCGGGCCCTCGATCTCCGCCGCGTTCATCGCCACGCTGATGGGCGTCGGCTCCGCGAACGTGATCTTCCTGCCCGTCGCCAACCGGCTGAAAGCGATCTCCGCCGAAGAGATGGAGCTGCGGATGATGACGCTCGAGGGGATCCTCTCGATCCAGGCGGGCGACAACCCGCGGCTGGTCTCCGAAAAGCTGATGTCCTACCTGCCCCCCGCCGAACGTCCCGACGACGGGGAGCAGAACGTGGCGCGCCTCGACGTCGAGGCCAGGGCGGCCTGATCATGGCCCGCGGACACGGGCGCCGCCACAAGGGCGGCGGCGAGCACGAGGAAAGCAACGAGCGCTGGCTGCTGACCTACGCGGACATGATCACGCTGCTGATGGCGCTGTTCATGGTCCTGTTCTCGATTTCCTCGGTCAACATCTCCAAGTACCACACCCTGCAGAAGTCGCTGAAGGCGGCTTTCTCCGGCAACATCCTGCCCGGCGGCAAGGCGATCGCCCAGCAGGGGGCCACCAGCAACGCCGCGCAGACCCCCAGCAGCGTCGAACTGCAGGCGATCGAGCCCGTCGCCACCGAGGGCGCGAGCCCGCTGCAGAACGGCAGCACGCGCGGCTCCACCGCCAGCGCCACCGCGGCCACCGCCCGGGAAGCGGCGATCCAGCGCGAAGCCGCCGAGTTCGCTCACATCAAGCAGGAGCTCGACGCCTACGCCGCCGCCCACGGCTTCGCCAAGAGCGTGCAGACGACCATCGAAGCGCGCGGCCTGGTGATCAGGGTCCTCACCGACGATCTGCTGTTCGCCTCCGGCCAGGCGACGCTCGAAGGTCGCGCGTCCGGGCTGCTAGGCGAGATCGCCGCGCTGCTGAACGTCGACCAGACCCATCCGATCTCCGTCGAAGGCAACACCGACGACGTCCCCATCCACTCCAGCCAGTTCCCCAGCAACTGGGAGCTGTCGACCGCGCGCGCCAGCACCGTCGTGCGCTTCCTGATCGCACACGGGGTGGGCCCCAGCAGGCTGACCGCGTCGGGCAACGCCGAACAGCGCCCGTTCGACAGCAACGCCACCGCCGCCGGTCGCGCGCGCAACCGGCGCGTGGAGATCGTCATGCGACGGCTTCACGCGGTCGAAGGCGAAGGCGAAACAGAAGGCCAACCATAAGTCAAGGACGACTGACCATGCTCAAGAACAAGAAGCTAATGCTTGCGATCACCCTGCCGATTCTCATACTGGGGGTCGGCTACACCATGACCAAGCCCAAGCCCGTCAACAAGGAAAAGATCAAAGGGACCATCTACGTGCTGCCGGCGCCTTTCCTGCTGAACCTCACAGACGGCCGCTACGCCAAGCTCACCGTCGGGCTCGTGCTCGCGCCCGGGCAGAGCGACGGCGCCTCCGCCACCGCCAGCTCCTCGAGCGGCGAAGACGCCGTCGGAACGCTGCCCGAGGAACCGCTCGTGCGCGAAATCATCACCGACACCATCACCAACCAGAACGGCGAAACGCTGGTCACCAGCCAGGGCCGCAGCGCCATCAAGCGCAAGATCCTGCAGCAGATCGAACAGCAGACCGACGTCAAAGTCACCTCCGTGCTGATCCCAGACCTCACCGTCCAATAGGAGCGAGCGTTGACCGACACGATCGAGTACGAGCAGTTCGAGCAGAGCGCCGGCACCGCCTCCGCATCCGCATCCGACGTCGACCTCAGCCGCCTCAGCGACATCCCCATGGAGCTGAGCGTCGAGATCGGGCGCACGCACATGACCGTCGGCGAGACGCTCGACCTGCGCGTCGGCTCCGTCGTCACGCTCGAGCGGCTCGCCGGCGAGACCGCCGATCTGCTCGTCAACGGCAGCGCCATCGCCCGCGGCGAGGTCG
Source organism: uncultured Solirubrobacteraceae bacterium (assembly GCA_963756205.1). Classification (GTDB taxonomy): domain Bacteria; phylum Actinomycetota; class Thermoleophilia; order Solirubrobacterales; family Solirubrobacteraceae; genus Palsa-744. The sequence goes on along the minus strand of CAVWMU010000001.1, from coordinate 178,167 downwards.
TCGTCATCGACGAGCAGTACGGTCTGCGCATCACCGAGATCCTCGACGGCCAGTCCGCCTCAGAGCTCGTGCAGGCCCCCGCAGGCGCCGCGGCGGAGCCCGTGGCAGAGCCCGCAGCCCCGCCGGCGGAGGATGCCGCCGCCGAGGGCGGATCGCCGGCCGCGGAGGCCTGAGCCGCGCATGAGCGCCAGCCGCGAGGACGAGTCGAGCGCCGTCGCCGACGTCGAGGAGCCGCAGCGGCCGGCCGACGTCGACGCGGACGTCGAGCCGGCGGGCGGCGGCGAGCCGGCGAGCGGCGGCGAGCGGACGGTCGACGACGCCTCCGAGCCGGTGCGCACGCTCGACTTCTCGCAGCCGACCAAGTTCACGACCGAGCTCAGGCGCCGGATCGTCCGCGCGCTCGACCTGTTCTGCGAGTCGCTCGGCAGCTGGCTGGCCGGCGAGCTGAAGGCCGAGATCGAGCTCGTGCTGACCGACATCAGCCAGCACACGTGGGCGGCCGCCAAGGCGCAGCTGCCGGCGGACTCGATCGCGGTCGCCCTCGAGGCCGCGCCGATCGACCGCCACATGCTGATGAGCGTCGAGCTGCCGATGGTCCTGCAGGCGATCGAATGCCTGCTCGGAGGCGAGGCCGCCCAGGCTCCCGCCGCGCGCCACCTGACGGAGATCGACTGGGTGCTGACGCGGGGCCTGCTCGACACGATCGTCGAGCGGCTGTCGGTCGCGTGGGACGAGATCGGCGGCCCGCAGCTCGCGCGCGGCAAGGTCGACACCGAGGGAGACGCCGGCGTGGTCACGCCGATCGGCGAGCCGACGCTGTCGGTGACGCTCGAGCTCCAGATCGACGGCCTCGCCTCGCGGATCTCGCTGCTGATCCCGTGGGGGGCGATCGAGCCGATCACGCAGCGCCTGCGCGCCGGCGGCGGCGAGCCAACGAGCGCCGACCTGCGCGGCGCCGACGCCCTGCGCCGCGGCCTGGCCGGCGCGCACGTGCTGCTGCGCGCCGAGGTCGGCTCGGTGCAGATGCCGATCGAGCGCATGCTCGAGATCACCCCGGGGTGCTGCTGCGCCTCGAGGACAGGGCCGAGGACGGCGTGCTGCTGTTCGCCGAGGGGGTCTCGCTGGGGCGCGGGCGCCCCGGGCGCAGCGGCGCCAAGCGCGCCGTCAAGCTCCTCACCAGCGGCGAGCCGCCGATTCGCGCCGACACCTACGCCAAGCTCGGTCGCAGCGAGCTCGAACGGGCGCGCGCGCACCTCGAGCGCACGCGCGAGACGCCCGAGGATCGCGCGATCCTGCGCAGCATCTTCGTGCGCGTGTGGGCCGAGCTGGGCAGGACGCATCTCCCGCTCGGAGGCGCGCTGGAGCTCGCGCAGGGCGTCGTCGTGGAGCTCGACCAGGAAGCCGACGCGCCCGTCGAGCTGTTCGCCAACGGGCTGTGCTTCGCCAACGGCAGCCTCGTCGTCACCGGCGACGGCGCCTGGGGCGTGCAGGTCGCCGAGCTGATCCGCTAGCCGCTCCCGCGGGCCACGCGCCGCCGTCCGACGGGCCATGCGGCTGCCCGATGGGCATCATCGCCGGGCGCTGCGGCGCCGGCCGCGCGCTCAAGACCGCGCGCGCAGGGCCGATAACACGGAGGACTCTTCCTCGGAGTCGTCCCTCGATGACCAAGTCGATCCTGCTTTCCCGTGCGGTCGCGACGGCGACCGCGGCGTTCGGCGCCTGCGTGCTCGCATTCGCGAGCCCCGCGTCCGCGTTCACGCCCACCTCCACCGCCACCGCCGGCGGCGGCGAAAACACGCCGCTCGACCTCAAGGCCCCCACCAGCTCGACGCCGTCCACAGGCAGCAGCGGCGCGAGCATCGTGCGCACGATCGTCGGCCTCGCGATCGTCATCGCCGTGATCTGGGGGCTCGCGTGGATCCTGCGCCAGGTCAAGGCCGGTCGCGGCGGCAGCGGCCCTCAGCAGTCGAGCGCCGGGCTGTCGAGCGTCGCCGCGCTCACGCTCGGCTCCGGGCGCTCCGTGCACCTCGTGCGCGCCGGCAGCGACTACGTGCTGCTGGGCGCCACCGAGCACGGCGTCGCGCCGATCCACCGCTACACCGAGGAGCAGGCGCGCGCGGCCGGGCTGCTGGACGCGGAGCAGCTCCCCGAGCGCTCGCGGCTGCTGGCCACCGCGGGCCAGATCGTCAGCGGCACCGGCCGCCTGATCGGCCAGGGCGGCCAGGGCGCTCGCGACGGCCAGCGCGGGCTGCCCGGCGAGGGAGGGCTCTATGACCAGGGCGCGATCGTCAGCCAGAGCGAGCTTTCTCCCCACAGCCCCGTCGTCGGACCGCGCCCTGACCCGATGCGGATGCCCTCGCCGTCCTCCGGGCTGGTCGGGCGCCTGCGCGAAATGACGGTGCGGCGGTGAACGTCGCAGCGGCGTTGAACGCCGGCTCGCCGCTGCACATCGCCGCGCCGCCGCTCGCCGCGGCGCTCGACATCACCTCCAGCAACGCCGTCCAGATCCTGCTGCTCGTCGGCGGGCTCACGCTCGTGCCCGCGATCCTCTTCACGGTCACCGGCTTCAGCCGCATCCTGATCGTGCTCGGCTTCATCCGCACCGCCGTCGGCACCAACACCGCGCCGCCCAATCAGGTGCTCGTCGGGCATCGCGCTGTTCCTGACGATCTTCGTGATGGCGCCGACGGTCGGCGCCATCAAGAAGGACGCCGTCGAACCGCTCGAGCGCGCACAGGATCAGCACCACCACCGCGCTCGTGCGCGCCGAGCAGCCGCTGCGCGAATTCATGTTCCGCCAGACGCGCGTGCAGGACATCTCGCTGTTCGTCAGCCTCGCGCACGCCAAGGAGCCGCACAGGCGCGCCGAAGTGCCCGACCGAGGTGCTGATCCCCGCGTTCATCGTCTCCGAGCTCAAGACGGCGTTCCAGATCGGCTTCCTGATCTTCCTGCCGTTCCTGATCATCGACCTGATCGTCTCCTCGACGCTGATGAGCATGGGCATGATCATGCTGCCGCCGACGTTCATCTCGCTGCCCTTCAAGATCCTGCTGTTCGTCCTCGTCGACGGCTGGGACCTCGTCATCAAAGCCGCTCGTCGCAGAGCTTCCACTAGCCATGAACCAGGACACCGTCGTCAACCTCGCCACCCAGGCCATGAGCCTGGCGCTGAAGATCGCCGGGCCGCTGCTGCTCGTCGGCGCTCGTCATCGGCCTCGTCGTCAGCCTCTTCCAGGCCGTCACCCAGATCCAGGAGCAGAGCCTCTCCTGCATCCCGAAGATCGTCGGCGTCGCCGTCGTGATCGTCCTGCTCGGGCCGTGGATGCTCGGCCAGATCGTCGCGTACACGACCGCCTGTTCACGTCGATCCCGCACGATGGTGGGCTCGTGCGAACGCTCAGCCACTGCTGCGCAAGCTGGCCGGCAACGAGCTCGCGGGCTTCTTCCTCGTGCTCGCGCGCGTGACGCCGCTGTTCGTGATCGCGCCGCTGTTCTCCTCGCAGATCATCCCGCCGCGCGTGCGCGGCATCATCGCCGTCGGCATCTCGCATCGGCCTCGCGCCGATCGCGATGCACGGCCAGCACATCCCCAGCGACCCGCTGACGCTGTTCGAGCTCGTCATCGAGGGGCTGCTCGTCGGGCTCGGCTTCGCGTTCTCGCTCGCCGTGCTGATGGCCGCCGTCGAATCCGCCGGCGCGGTCATCGACGTGCTCTCGGGCTTCTCCTACGGCGCGCTCATCAACCCCATGAACGGCCAGGAAAGCGCCGTGATCACGCGCTTCTACTCGCTCGTCGGAACGCTCGTGTTCCTCGTCATCGGCGGCGACGCGTGGACGCTGCGCGGCCTGAACCGCACCTTCCAGCTCGTGCCGCTGACCAGCGGGCCGCGGCTGTCCTCGCTGATCGGCGGCGCCGAGCAGGTGTTCAGCACGGTGTTCGCCGCCGCCCTCGAGGTCGCCGCGCCGATCCTCGTGGCGCTGCTGATCACCGACGTCGCCTTCGGCATCGTCTCGCGCGTCGTGCCGCAGCTGAACGTGTTCGCCGTCGGCTTCCCCACCAAGGTCGCCGTCGCGCTGCTCGTCGTCGGCGCCTCGCTGCCGTTCATCGCCAACTGGATCTCCAACCAGCTCTCCGTCAGCGTCGGCGACGCCCTCGGCGCGCTGCACGTGGCGTAGGCCCATGGCGCGCGACGACCGCACAGAGAAGGCAACGCCCAAGCACCGCAGGCGCGCGCGCGAGAAAGGGCAGGTGGCGCGCAGCAGCGACCTCGGCGGCTCGCTGGTGGTCGTCACCGGGCTGCTGATGCTCAGCATCACCGGCCCGAAGGTCGTCGACGCCGGCGCCTCCGCGCTTCCGCGCGATCTTCGGCGAGATCCCGGACTCCGGCCGGGCCACCAGCGCCGCCGGCCTCGAAAGCCTGATGCACTCGGTGCTGTCGGTGATGGTGCTGGCGGTCGCGCCGATCGCCGGTGGGTGCGTGCTCGCCGGTTTGATCGGCGGCGTCGCCCAGGTCGGCTTCAGGCCCACCCCGCAGGTGCTCAAACCCGACTTCCGCCGCATCAACCCCGCGTCCGGCCTGCGCAACCTGGTCGGGCCCAACGCAATCTTCGAGGCGTTCAAGACGGTCGCCAAGCTCGGCGTCGTCGGCGCCGTCGCCGCGCTGGCGCTGCTGCCAGGGCTCACCAGTCTCGCCGCCGACGTCGGCATCTCCCCCGCCGGGCTCGGCGCGCTGTCGGGTAGGAGCGCGCTCGCGGTCGCCCAGCGCGCGGCGTTCGCATACCTGCTCGTCGGCGTCATCGACTACGCGTGGAAGCGCTATCGCCACGAGAAACAGCTGATGATGACCAAGCAGGAGGTCAAGGACGAGAATCGCCAGTACGGCATCTCGCCCGAGATCCGAGCCGCCCTGCGCCGCCGCCAGATGCAGGCGGCGCGCGCGCGCATGATGGCCGCCGTGCCCGACGCCGACGTCGTCGTCACCAACCCGACGCACTTCGCCGTCGCGCTCCGCTACGACGGCTCGCGCACCGCCCCCGAGGTCGTCGCCAAGGGCCAGGACCTCGTCGCCGCGCAGATCAGGCGCATCGCCGAAGAGCACGGCGTGCCCGTCGTCAGCGACCCGCCGCTCGCGCGCGCGCTGCACGCGTCGGTCGAGATCGGCCAGATCATCCCCGAGGAGCTCTACGCGGCCGTCGCGCGCGTGCTCGCCTTCGTCTACCGGCTGGCCGGGCGCGCACGCATGACGGGCGTCTCGGCCGTGCCCGTCCGCCAAGGCGCGCGTCGTGAACAGCGCCGGCGTGCGCCGCATGCTGCGCCACACCGACCTGCTGGCCGCGGTCTCGGTCGTGCTCGTCGTGACGATGCTCGTCGTGCCGCTGCCCTCGGAGCTGCTCGAGCCTGCTGATCACGCTCAACATCGCCGGCGCGCTCACGATCGTCGTCGCCACCATGTACCTCGGCAAGGCGCTCGACTTCTGCGTCGTTCCCGAGCCTGCTGCTGCTGACCACGATGTTCCGCCTGGCGATCAACGTGTCGGTCACGCGGCTGATCCTGCACCACCGGCGACGCCGGCAGCGTCGTCAAGGCGTTCGGCGAATTCGTCGTCGGCGGCAACGTCGTCGTCGGCCTGGTCATCTTCCTGATCCTCGTCGTCATCCAGTTCGTCGTCGTCACCAACGGCGCCGGGACGCGTCGCCGAGGTCGGCGCGCGCTTCACGCTCGACGCCATGCCCGGCAAGCAGATGGCGATCGACGCCGACCTGAACGCCGGCCTGATCACCGACGACCAGGCGCGCGCGCGCCGCGCGGACATCGCCCGCGAGGCCGACTTCTACGGCGCGATGGACGGCGCCTCGAAGTTCGTCAAAGGCGACGCCATGGCCGCCCTGATCATCACCGCGATCAACCTCGTCGGCGGGATCGTCGTCGGCATGCTCCAGCGCCACCTCGGCTTCAGCGAAGCCACCCACCAGTACTCGCTGCTGACGGTCGGCGACGGCCTCTCCGCGCAGATCCCCGCGCTGCTGATCTCCGTCGCCACCGGCATCATCGTCACCCGCGCCGCCTCCGACCGCGACCTCGGCTCGGACATCGCCAACCAGATCCTCGCGCAGCGCAAGGCGCCGCTCGTCGCCGCCGGCGCCATCGGACTGTTCGCGCTGATCCCCGGCCTGCCGAAGCTGCCGTTCCTGGTGATCGCCGCGATCTTCGGCGCGATCGCGTGGGGCGTGCGCAACGGCATGCCCGGCGCAGGCGACGCCGACGCCGCGCGCGCCGCCGCCGCCCAGGCGGCGCTGCCCAAAGCGGGCGAGGAGCCGATGTCGGAGGTCGGCGTCGACACGCTCGAGCTCGCCATCGGCTTCGGCCTCGTGCCGCTCGTCGACACCGGCGCCGGCAACAGCCAGCTGCTGCGTCGCGTGAGCATGATCCGCCGCCAGATCGCCGCGGACCTCGGCGTGGTGATCCCGCCGGTGCGCATCCACGACGAGCTCGGCATGGAGTCGCACGAGTACGTGTTCAAGGTGCGCGGCTCGGAGGTCGCGCGCGGGCGCATCATGCCCGGGCACCTGCTCGCGATGGACCCCGGCGACGCAGGCGGCAAGCTCGCGGGGATCCCCACGCGCGAGCCCGCCTTCGGGCTGGACGCCGTGTGGATCCAGGAGTCCACGCGCTCGGAGGCCGAGGCGCTCGGCTACACCGTCGTCGACGCAGAGTCCGTGATCGTCACGCATCTGACCGAGACCATCCGCAACCACGCCTCCGAGCTGCTCACCCGTCAGGACGTCCGCGCGCTGCTGGACAAGCTCAAGGAGACCAACGCCGCGGTCGTCGAAGAGGTGGTGCCCGACGCGCTGTCGCTCGGCGAGATCCAGCGCGTGCTGCAATCCCTGCTATCCGAAGGCGTGCCCATCCGCGATCTCGGCACCATCGTGGAGGCAATCGGCGACAAGGCGCGAACAACACGTGACACAAGCCTCCTATCCGAGTACGCTCGCCAGGCACTGGGCCGGGCGATCACGGCTCCTCACCTGGACGAGCAGTTGCGACTGCAAGCTATAACCCTCGACCCCGCCATCGAGCAGGAGGTCTCCACGTCGATCACCCAGACCACCGATGGGGAGTATCTCGCCATGGATCCGCCGCGCGCGCAGGCGATCGTCAACGCCCTGCGCGCCCAGGTCGAGCACGCCACCGCCCGCGGCGCGCAGGGCGGGCGGGCTCCGGTGCTGCTGTGCTCCGCGCGCATCCGCCGCCACCTGCGCCGCCTGATCGCCCAGGCGCAGCCGCATCTGGCGGTGTGCTCGTATAACGAGATCGCGCCCGGCATCGACGTCGAAACCGTCGGGGTGATCCACGCATGAAGTCGCACGGGTCCGTGGGGCGTGAACGATGAGCACCCCGGGGGACATGCTCCGCGAGGCGCGGGCGCGGTTCTCCGGCGGCGACGCCGCCGCCACGCGCGTCTACCGCGGGCGCTCCGTCGACGAGCTCGTCCCCCAGATCCAGCGCGAGCTCGGCGACGACGCGATCATCGTGCGCCGGCGCGAGGGGCTCACCGGGGGCGTGCTCGGGTTCTTCCAGCGCGCGTTCGTCGAGATCGAGGCGATGCGCGGCGCGCCGGGCGTGGACGTCTACGACGAGGACGCCGCCGTCACGCCGTCGCCCGCGCCCGGGCCCGGGTCGACGGACGACCTCGCCGCGCGAGCCAATCTCCCCCCGCACGCCGACTTCGCCGCACGGGCCGACTTCGCGCCTCAGGCCGACTTCGCGGTCCCGTCCGACTACGCGCCCCCGCCCGTGGCGCCGACGCCGGGACACGCGTACGCGGCCGGCGGCGAGCGCGAGGGCGCGGTCGGCGACAGCGCGCCCGTGGGGGGCGAGCGCCCGCCCGTCGCGGGCGAGCGTGTGTCTGCGATCGAAGATCGTTCCGCGCCGAATCGTTTCATGCCGGAACATTCCTCCGCGCCGCCGGTCTCGCCCGCGCCGCCCACCGTGCCCGCGAGGCCCCGGCTGGGCTACGCCCCAACGCCGCCCGCGCCCACCCTGCCCGCGCCTGGCTCGCCGCCGCCGCCGTTCTACGCGCGCGAGCACACGCCGCCCAACAGAGCGGGCAGCGCGTACGTGACGGCGCACCTGGCCGCGCTGGCGCGCGCCGACCGCGCGCGGGTCCCGCCGCGCGCGCGAGCGCCGGAGCGTCGCGACGAGCAGCGCGAATGGAGCCCCGACTTCCACGAGCTGACCCCGGCGCGGGCCCCGGAGCCGTTGGCGTCCCCGGGCGAGCGCACGCCCGCGCAGCCTTGGGCGGCGAGCGAGCGGCGCGTGGTGGCGCCGGGCTCGCACGGGCGCGCGCGCGCGGGAGTCGCAAGGAGCCTGCAGCGCTGCGGCATCGGCCAGGAGCTGACCGACGAGCTGATCGACGGCGCCAGCGCGCACGCGCTCGCGCTCGCGCCCCGCGCGCGGCCTCGCCCAGGCGGTGCGCGCGACGCTCGCCCAGCGCCTACCCGTCGCGCCGCCGCTGCCCACCAAGGGCGCCGCGATCGTGGTCGTCGGCGCGGGCGGCGCCGGCAAGACGACGTGCTGCGCGGCGCTGCTCGGCGCCTACCGGCGCGGCAGCTCGCTGCAGGCGAGCTTCGCGACGATCACGCGCGAGCCGGAGCGCGGCGAGCTGCAGATGATCCTCAGCCCGTACATCATGAAGCCGTCGTCCGCCCGCGCCCCGCGCGCGCTGCGGGCGCTGCGCAGGGCGCGCGACGACGGCATGACGATCCTCGACACGCCCAGCCTGTCGCCGTCGGATCGCGCGGGCGTCCGCGAGCTGGCGCGCCTGCTCGGCGAAGTCAAGCCCGAGCGCGTCGTGGTGGCGCTCCCCGCCACGCTCGGCGCCACCGCCGCCGCGCAGCTGCTGCAGGCGCTGAAGCCGCTGGGCGCCAACGCGCTCGCGGTCACGCACGCCGACGAGACCGACCAGCTCGGCGTCGCCGTCGAAGCCGCGTGCAGGTTCGGGCTGGCCCCCGAGTACATGCTCGAGCGCGCGCGCACCGGCGGCTGGCGGCTGCGCCAGATCGAGCCGAGCGCACTGGTGGAAAGGCTGCTGCCGTGAGGCTCGGACGCGGTCACGTCGAGGAGCAGGCCAAGCCGCTGGTGCTGCCCGAGCCCTCGCAGACGGTCACGCTCGTGCCCGCCGGCGGGCGCAGCCTGCCCGCGCGCGTGCTCGAGCGCAGCGCCGACACGCTGCTGGTGGCGATCATGGTGCCCACCGAGCCGCTCAGCCAGCGCCAGCTCGAAGGTATCGTGCTCGAGTTCCTCACCGCCCAGGGCCGCGTACGCCTGAGCGGGGCCGCCACCGTGGAGAACCCCTCCGAGCCAGACGTCCTGCGCATCGACCGGCCGCGCTCGGTCGAGGTGCTCCAGGAACGCGAGTTCGTGCGCATCCGCGCAGCCCGCCCCGCGCTCGTGTTCGGCGGGCCCGTGGAGATACCGATCCAGAGCTTCACCGTCGACATCAGCGGCGGCGGCTTCCTGCTCGCGGGCTCGGACGCGCTGCGCAGCGGCGACCAGATCGAGTTCCAGCTCACGCTCGTCCCCGGCGAGCTCGTCATCAGCGGCACCGGCAGGGTCGTGCGCGTCGACCCGCAGGGACACCGCGCGATCGCATTCGAGTCGATCGCCGAGGTTGATCGCCGCCGGCTGATCCGCTTCATCTTCGACTGCCAGCGAGCCGAACGGCATCGCGGGCTGGCGTGAGCGCGATGGCAGCCGAAGCCGCAACCGAGGCACCGCCCGAGACGCCAGACGCGCCTGCCGCTCCCGTGGCGGCCTCGTCCGAGCCGCGCGCACCCGAGAGCGCTGGCGCGGACGCCGCCGAGGCCAAGGGCGCGAAGAAGGGCGGGAAGGCGCAGAAGGGCGAGAAGGGTGAGAAGGGCGCCAAGAAGGGCAAGGCGAAGGGCGCCAAGGGGGCCGACGCGGAGGAGGCCGGCGCGGACGGCCCGAGCGTCGCCGCCCACCCGCGCGCGGCGCGCGCGGTCGCGCGCGCCAAGGGCTGGGGCGGGCTGATCGGCTTCGTGCTCGGCGGCTATCTGTCGCTGCCCACCAACACGCTCGCCGCCGCCGGTCTGCGGGCGCTGATCGCCGGCCTGGTCTGCTACGTCGCCGTCTGGGCCGGCGCGGTGTTCGTGTGGCGGCGGCTGGTGATGCTCGAGATCAAGAGCCGCGAGCAGCAGCTGCACGCGGCCGCGGAGGCCGCAAGGGCCCGGCGGGAGCTGCCGGCGCCGAGCGCCGAGCGACAGGGCGCGAGAGCGGCCTGAGATGGTCGAGGACTGAGGGCCAGCGGTGGACCCGATACACCCGATCACGCCCGGGCCGCCGCCGATCCCGCGGGGAACGCGGCCGGTGGAGCGCCTCGAGCGGATCTCGCGCGAGCGCGACCGCCCCTCCAGGGACCGCCAGGAGCGCAGGCGCCGCGAGCCGCCGCCGATCCAGCCCTACGCGCCCGACCGCGACGACGACGACGAGCAGCCGCACGTCGACGTGCGCGTCTGAACACGCGCGTGCGCACGCAGGAATCGAGGTTGCGAGGGGGAAACCCGTCGGCGAGAGGAACGCAACCTCAAGTTTCCCCCCACGCTGACGATAAACGGCGTGGGTCGACACGGAGTCGGCTCGGGACCTAACTCAACGAAAACGTCATCAAGGAGATGAACGCATGGGCCTCACGATCAACAACAACCTGGAGGCGTTGAACGCCAGCAGGAACCTCAACGGCACCGAGAACATGCTCTCGCAGGCGATGCAGCGCCTGTCCTCGGGCCTGAAGATCAACTCCGCCGCCGACGACGTCGCCGGCTACGCGATCAGCCAGAGCCTGCAGAGCCAGGTCAACGGCCTCAACCAGGCGGGCGAAAACATCCAGGACGCAGTCGCCATGGCCCAGACGGCGCAGGGTGCGCTGAACGACGTCAACGGCATGCTCCAGCGTGTCCGCGAGCTCGGCGTGCAGTACGCCAACGGCACGACTTCCGAAGAAGATCAGAAAGCGATCATCTCCGAGGTCTCGCAGCTCACCGCCGAGATCAAGCGCGTCGGCGAAACGACGAGCTTCAACGGCAAGGCCCTGCTCAACGCCGCCGAAGAAATCAAGTTTCAGGTCGGCGCCAACGACGGTGAATCGATCGGCGTCACGACGGTGAAGCTGTACGCCGCGATCGAAACGAAGCTCGACCCGACGACGCTCGGGGAACGGCTCGTCCCGATCCCGACCAAAGAAGAAAAAGAAAAAGCAGAAGAACTCACCAAAGGCATCAAAACACTCAAAGAAGAAGTCAAAACCGAAGAAGCCAAACTCAAAGGCGAAGGCAAGACCGCCAAAGAAATCGAAACAGCCGAGAAAACTCCGCTCGAAGAAATCAAAACGAAAGAAAAAGAACTCACCGAAGCGATCAAGCCTCCGACGGGTCTGAAAGAACTCGACGAAGCGATCGCCACGGTTTCGGGCCTCGCCGGCGAATTCGGCGCCGTGCAGGACCGCATCCAGTACACCCAGGCCAACCTGGAAGTGTACAGTCAGAACCTGACCTCCGCCGTTAGTGCGCTGGTCGACGTGAACATGGCCACCGAAATGACCAACTTCACGAAGGACCAGGTGCTCCAGCAGGCTGGCGTCGCGATTCTCGCGCAGGCCAACCAGCTGCCCGACGCGGCGCTGCACCTGATCGAATAAGTTCAGGTAGTCAAGACCTTCCTCAGCGGTGGCGCCTAGAGGACGCCACCGCTGCAGTGAAGCCCCGCTGACCGCTGGCCGATGCTTCGCATCGGCCGCCGCGGCGGCAGGGTCATAACGCTTCGGGCGGTCCGGGAAAGGCCGACAGAAGCCATATACCGCCGCTTCATCGAGGGAACGGTGGTGGACGGGCGGCGACGGCCGCCCGTCCTTTTTTGTACCCGCCCACTCGGCGCTGGCCGCCCGCCCGGCGCTGTCGGGCTCAACCGCGGCGCTCGACTGCCGATTACCGGGGGCGATGACCCTCGAGGCCACGCTGGAGCGCGTCTCTGCCATCAGGCAGGCGCTCACCGACCCCGCCGCGATGGTCGGCGCGAACGGCGCGCTCACCGGTGGCGCGGAAGCCCCCGCGGCGAGCTCCGCCGCGAGCGGATCGTCGTTTGCCGACGCGCTCGAACAGGCCAACGGCGCCTACGGCAGCGCAGCCACGGAAGGCGCCGCCGCAACGCCCTCTTCCGCGGCCGCCGCCGCTCTGCTCGACGGCTCCGGCACGGCCGCCGCCGCCGGCCTCACCAGCGCCACCGGCCCCACCAGCGCCACCGGCCCCACCGGCGCGCCTGGACTGGCGAGCGCGGCCGGCCTCTCATCCTCCTATCCGCTGCAGAGCCTCGAGGGCATCGCCGGCGCCTCCGCGTCGTCGGCCGCCGGGGCCTCGAGCTCGCCGGGCGCGCGCATCGTCGCGATCGCCGAAAGCCAGCTCGGCCAGACCGAGCAGCCGCCCGGATCCAACGAATCGCCCGCGATCGCGCAGTACCGCAGCGCCACCGCCGGCGCGATCCCCGGGGCGCCGTGGTGCGCGTACTTCGCCTCGTGGGCCGCCCGCCAGGCGGGCGAGCCGATCGGCGAAAACGGCCAGGGCGCAGGCGCCGTCTCGGAGGTCTGGTCGTGGGCGCAGAGCACCGGGCGCGCCATACCCAACGGCCCGGGCGTCGTGCCCCAGCCGGGCGATCTGATCGTGTTCGGCGACGAACACGTGGGCATCGTCAGAGACGTGCTGCCCAACGGGCAGATACAGACGATCGAGGGCAACTACGAAAACAAGGTCGCCGCCAACGTGCGCAGCCCCACCGAAGCGACCGGCTACGTCAACATGAGCTGAGCCCGCGTCCCACTCGCGCGGATCGCGAGGGGCTACGATCAACGGCTTGCCGGCACCGCAGCCATCGGACAGCGAGCCCCGCCCGGACCAGCCCGAGCCGGCGGCCGCGCACGCGCGCGTCCCCGAGCGCCCAACGCTCGAGGGCCTCGAGGCGAAGTGGAGCGCCGCTTGGGAGCGCGACGGCGTCTACCGCTTCGACCGCTCGGCGCCGCGCGAGCGCGTGTACTCGATCGACACGCCGCCGCCCACCGTCAGCGGCTCGCTGCACGTCGGCCACGTGTTCTCCTACACGCACACCGACACCGTCGCGCGCTACCAGCGCATGCGCGGCAGGGAGGTCTTCTACCCGATGGGCTGGGACGACAACGGCCTGCCCACCGAGCGGCGCGTGCAGAACCACTACGGCGTGCGCTGCGACCCGTCGGTGCCCTACGACCCGGACTTCACAGCCGCCGCAGGAGCCATCGGAGAAGGAGCCGGTGGCGGTCTCGCGGCCCGAACTTCGTGAGCTGTGCCTGCAGCTCACCGAGACCGACGAGCAGGCCTTCGAGGCGCTGTGGCGCACGCTGGGGCTGTCGGTCGACTGGTCGATGACGTACACGACCATCGGCGCGCTCGCGCAGCGCATCTCCCAGCGCTCGTTCCTCGGGCTGCTCGCGCGCGGCGCCGCCTACCAGCTGGAGGCGCCCACGCTGTGGGACGTCGACTTCCAGACCGCCGTCGCCCAGGCCGAGCTCGAGGACCGCGAGCGCCCCGGCGCGATGCACCGCGTGCGCTTCGCGCCGGCCCTGGCGCCGGCGGCGGTGACGGCGGCCGCGCAGACGCGCTGATCGAGACCACCCGCCCGGAGCTGATCCCCGCGTGCGTCGCGCTGCTCGCGCACCCCGACGACGAGCGCCACCGCGGCGCTCGTCGGCGGCGAGGTGCTGACGCCGCTGTTCGGCACGCGCGTGCCCGTGCATGACGCACGCGCTGGTCGAGCAGGACAAGGGCACGGGCCTGGTGATGGTGTGCACGTTCGGCGACCTCACCGACGTGATGTGGTGGCGCGAGCTCGGCCTGCCGGTGCGCTCGGTGCTCGGCCCCGACGGGCGCCTCGCGGAGGTGCCCTGGGGCACGCCCGGCTGGGAGTCAGAGGACGTCGAGCGCGCGCGCAGCGAGTACGCGGAGCTGCAGGGCCGCACGATCAACCAGGCGCGCAGGCGCATCGTCGAGCTGCTGGAGGCGTCGGGCGACCTGCTCGGCGAGCCCCAGCCGGTGACGCGGGCGGTGAAGTTCTTCGAGAAGGGCGAGCGCCCGGTCGAGATCGTCACCAGCCGCCAGTGGTTCATCCGCACGATCGAGCACCGCGACGCGCTGATAGCGCGCGGGCGCGAGCTCAAGTGGCACCCCCCGTACATGCGCGCGCGCTTCGAGGACTGGGTCAACGGACTCACCGGCGACTGGTGCGTCAGCCGCCAGCGCTTCTTCGGCGTGCCGTTCCCCGTCTGGTACCCGATCGACGAGCGCGGCGCGATCGTCCACGAGCGCCCGATCACGCGCGCGCGAGGAGCAGCTGCCGGTCGACCCCTCCACCGACGTGCCCGACGGCTACGACGCCTCCCAGCGCGGGCAGCCGGGCGGCTTCGCCGGCGACCCAGACGTGATGGACACGTGGGCGACCTCCTCGCTGACGCCGCAGATCGCCGGGCACGCCGGCGAGGACGAAGAGCTGTTCGCGAACGTGTTCCCCATGGACGTGCGCCCGCAGGCGCACGACATCATCAGGACGTGGCTGTTCACCACCGTGCTGCGCTCGCAGCTCGACCACGACGAGCTGCCGTGGCGCAACGCCGCGATCTCCGGCTGGGTGCTCGACCCCGACCGCAAGAAGATGTCCAAGTCCAAGGGCAACGTCGTCACGCCCATGCACCTGCTCGAGGAGTACGGCGCCGACGCCGTGCGCTACTGGGTCGGCAAGCGGGCGGCCCGGCACCGACACCGCGTTCGACGCCCAGCAGATGAAGGTCGGCCGCCGGCTCGCGGTGAAGCTGCTGAACGCGTCCAAGTTCGCGCTCGCCGACCTGCCCGCGCACGGGCGCGCGCTCACGCACCCGCTCGACCGCGCGCTGATCGCGCGCCTGGCGACGGTCGTCGCGGACGCGACCGGCAGCTTCGAGGACTACGACTACGCGCGCGCGCTCGAGCGCGCCGAGAGCTTCTTCTGGTGGTACTGCGACTTCTACCTCGAGCTCGTCAAGGGCCGGCGCTACGACGCCGACCCGCACGTCAGCGCGTCCGTCAGCTATGCGCTGCGCCTGTCGCTGTCCGTCTTCCAGCGGCTGTTCGCGCCGTTCCTGCCGTTCGTCTGCGAGGAGGTGTGGTCGTGGTGGCAGGAGGGCTCCGTGCACCGCGCCGCGCTGGCCCGACGCCGACGAGCTCGCCGAGCTGGCCGCCGGCGGCGGCGCTTTGCCCGGCGGCGACGAGAACGGCCGCGCGCTCGAGGACGCCGCGCTGGAGGTGACCGCAGACGTGCTGCGCGAGGTGCGCAAGGCCAAGTCGCAGGCCAAGCGGCCGATGCGCGCGCCGGTCGCCCGCGTGGTCGTGCGCCACACCCGTGAGCGTCTGGCGGCGCTTGCGCTCGGCGAGGACGACCTGCTGGAGGCGGGCTCGATCGGGCGTCTGGAGAAGGTCGAGTCTGAGGACGGCGAGCTCACGGTCGAGGTCGAGCTGGCGGAGGATGCCGCGGGCTGACGAGGGGCTGCCAGAGGGGTTGGACGGGATCTGAGTTAGCCTGCGGCGCGCGCGCCGATCTCCTCCTCGGATAGGGTGCGCGCTTGTGACGAGAGCCCTGATAGCCGAGCTGCCCGAGAGGATCGGCGAGCGTGTGAGGATCCGCGGCTGGGCGCACGCGATCCGCGACCAGAAGAGCGTGCAGTTCGTGATCGTGCGCGACGAAACGGGCCTGGCGCAGGTGGTCCTGCCCAAGGCGGAGCCGCCGAGCGAGCTCAATGAGGCGATCTCGGCGCTGACGGCGGAGTCGGCGGTGACGGTCACGGGTACGGTCGCGGCGGACGAGCGCGTGAAACTGGGCGGGCTGGAGCTGAAGCTCGAGCAGCTGGAGGTCGACTCGCTGGCCGAGCCGGAGGTGCCGATCGCGCCGGACTCCGCCCTGGACAAGCGCATCGACTGGCGCTACCTGGACCTGCGCCGCCCCGACCGGCGGCTGATCTTCGAGGTGCAGACGACGGCCGAGCACGCGATGCGCGACTACTGGCGCGAACAGGGCTTCATCGAGCTGCACACGCCGAAGTTCATGGGCTCGGCGAGCGAGTCCGGCGCGGAGCTGTTCAAGGTGGAGTACTTCGAGCGCGTCGCCTACCTCGCGCAGTCGCCGCAGTTCTACAAGCAGATGGCGATGGCGGCGGGCTTCGGCAAGGTGTTCGAGGTCGGCCCCGTGTTCCGCGCCAACCCGTCGTTCACCTCGCGCCACGACACCGAGTTCACGAGCGTGGACGTGGAGATCTCGTGGATCGACTCGCACGACGACGTGATGGCCTTCGAGGAGCGCTGGCTGGCGCACGTGCTCGCGGCGGTAAAGGAGGCACACGGCGAGCAGATCGAAGCGACGTTCGCCACCGAGCTGACCGTGCCGAGCGTGCCGTTCCCGAGGGTGACGCTCGAGCACGCCAAGGAGCTGCTGCGAGAGCACGGCCACGACGCGCCCGGGGCGGGGCACGATCTGGACCCGCCCAGCGAGCGCGCGCTGTCGGCGATCGTCAAGGAGCTGCACGGCCACGAGCTCGTGTTCGTGACCGACTACCCGACGACGGTGCGGCCCTTCTACCACATGCGCCACGCCGATCAGCCGACGCTGACCAAGAGCTTCGACCTGCTGTGGCGCGGCATCGAGCTGACCACCGGAGCCCAGCGCGAGCACCGCTACGAGCAGCTGCTCGCGCAGGCCGAGGACAAGGGCGTGGACGTGGGCCCGATCCAGTACTACCTGGACTTCTTCCGCTACGGCGCGCCGCCGCACGGCGGCTTCGGCTTCGGCCTCACGCGCCTCTTGATGCAGATGCTCGCGCAGGAGAACGTGAGGGAGGTCACGTTCCTGTATCGCGGGCCGCACCGGCTGGAGCCGTAGGGCACGCCTCGCGTCTGCGGCCGGTCGCTTTCCGAGTTGGGCGAGCGGTCGGGTGAGCACGGGAAGTGTGCGTGGGAGCGGCTACGCCCCCACGCACACAGCATCGCCTCAGCGGCGACGCCCGGATCGGTCGTCTGGCTAGATGATCTTCACTTCTTCTTCGAATTCGAGTTCATCCGTGCCGGTCAGGCCAGACTGTTCGAATTTGAATGCTTTGGTGCCTTTGCCTTCGGTTTCGGTGATGACTTTGAATTTTGTCCCTTCCATTTCGTATTCCGTCGGTTCCTGCACGCCTTTGGACTGTTTGCAGGTGACGGTCGCTTTCAACGACAGCGCCTTCGTCGTCGGGCAAAGCGTGCCGCCCTTCACTTCAAGCGTCTCGGATGCCAGCCCGGTGCATTCGATCGTGAGGGTCGCCGGCAGCGAGAAGTCCTCGCCGGGTTCTTCTTTGGCTTCGTTCAGCCAGACAAGGGTGCTGGTCTCTTTCAGCACGATTTCGCCCGAAGCTGCGCCTTTGGTTTTGCATTTGAGCAGGCCGCCGACGGCGTTGCAGCCGGTGAATTTGACTTCGGCTTCGTCCGAGGACGGCCCGGTGATTTTCCCGGTGATTTTGTCGGCTGTGCACTTGACGCTTTCGCCGCTTTTCGTTTCGAACGTGCTTGCTCCGCTCGTGCCTTTGAAGCCGGCTTTGACGAGCGATTTTTCTTCTTTGTTCACGAGCTGCGGTAAAGCGGGCAGCGCCGACGCCGTCGCCGACGCGATTGCAGCCATCGCAAACACGGCGATGAGGGCTAGGCCGAACATCCTGACTTGCAGTTTCATCTCTCCACTTCTCCTTGGTAGGGGTTTGCCGACAAGCTCCCAAGCGGGAGTCGCCGGTCCGGCCGACCGGGGACTTGTGTGGCTAATCCGCGCACGGAAGGACCACTGGCATCCCGGATCCGAAAGCGGACGATAACGTCGTGGGCTCACGAAGTACAGTGATGTCTCTCACCTTTGTGGGGCTTCGCACGTAATCTGGGGCTCTTTCCTCTGTTAAGACAGAAACAAATGCCTCGATTCCGTCATTCGCCGGCTCGGGATGCCAGGCTCGGGCTGTCGCTCGGCGCGACCCGCACAGTCTTTCGACACAAGGGAGGGGGATGGTGCTTGATCTCAACTGTGGCTGAGGCGGATCGGGGCCGGCTTCCGGACGGCCGTCCCTGACGCTGGAGGGGACACGACCTCAGGGTGTGCGTGAAGGCACTACACCCGCACGCACAGCCCGTGGCTTCAGGTCGTGATGTCAGGCTCTCCCGCTGGGCGGCGATCCCAAGTTCTTCTTCGCATTCAAGTAAATCCGTACCGCTTGGTGAAACTAACGGAAGCGCCTGTCTCCTCATCTGCCAGGCCTTCTCGGATAATTGCGGCGAACTCGTCTCTATCGGGATAGAGGCAAGCATTTACACTATTTGCAGTGCTACCGCCTCGAGCGGCCTACTGCGGTGTCACGGCGGCTGCGTCACCCCGTCGCGCGTGCTCGAGGAAGTGCTTGCTGAGCATCGTCTCCTGCCCCTGATAGTTGGAGCCGATCTCCTGCCCGTACAGCACGTCCGGCTCCTCGGCCATGCGCTCGAACGCCAACTTGCACACCGGCTGTCGGTGCTCGACCATGAACGACACGTCGCGGGCTCTCACCTCGAGCGCGGCGCGGCTGCCGCGCGCGGCGGGGTCGCGGGAGTAGCCGAAGCCAGGGTCGAAGAAGCCGGCGTAATGGGTGCGCAACTCGCCGGCCGTGGGGTCATACGCGAGCATCTCGGCGGCATACGCAGGCGGGATGCTGACGCCCTCGGCCGACAGCAGCAGGTAGAACACCTCCGGCTCCAGCACGATGCGGCCCCCACGCTCGGGGTGCACGGGCTCCCAGTAGTCGCGCCAGCGCAGCACGCCGACCTTCGTCAGGTCGATCGGCAGGCTGTTCTTCTTGGCGCGATAGCCGACGATCGCCTCGGCCGAGCCGGACACGTCGAGGCTGAGGAACAGGCCTTCGCCGAGCGAGAGCTCGGAGTGCGGCAGGGGACGGGAGTCCAGGTACAGCAGCGGCGCGCGCGCGTGCAGCGCGAGCAGCTCCTCGTCGCTCAGGCGTGCGTCCGCGGACATCAGTCGCACCTGGTTGAGCGCGAGTCCGGTGCTCACTCGGATCGCGAATGTGCGCGGGACCACCTCCAGATACAGCTTTCCGTGGTAGCCGGCCGCAATCTCGTCAAAGCGGTGGTTGCGGTCTGTGAGCACCCGTGTGAACACGTCCAAGCGCCCAGTCGAGCTCTTCGGGTTGGCCTTTGCGCGGATCTCACCAGGCAGGCGCAGCTCCTCGATCAGGGGAACGAGATACGGCCGGTCGCGCTCGAGCGTGGCGCCGTCGCGCAGGTCGATCCGTTCGAACGCCAGGTCCTCGATCTTCTGCTCCACGGTCGAGTGGCTGTCGGGCAGGAAGCTGCAGCGCAGCGCCCAAGCGTGCTCGCCCAGTCGCAGGTCGACGCTCGCCGGCTGCACCGACTCGCTCGGGATGCGCCAGGGCCCGGCGACCATCCACTCGCGCGCGATCGCCTCGCGCAGGCGCTGCGACGGCAGCACGCCCGTCGACGCATCGATGTCGTCCGAGCTGTCGGTCTCGGCGCTCGAAACGCGCGTCGCAGTCACGTCCATGCTCGCTTGCCCATGGAACGGCGAGTCTACGGGTCGCGGCGGGGAGATGGCCCGAAACGAGACTTCGGGCGAGGTCCGAGCATGTCGGTGCCGGCCCGCGCAGAATAGGAAACAAGGCTGGCGAACATCGCATAGATGGAACTACAGTCGCTCGCAGAGCGATCGATTCCTCCGGGCCGAGCGCACCGCAGGACGCAGCGGCCACGCGGATGCGGTGAGCCAAGTGAGCTTGAGCATCGCCCCACCTCTCCGGCGATGCTCAGGGAGAGATCGAGGCGTCCCCCGGCGCCAGGTCTCCGCGGGCGCCGCAGCCCTCACCGGCCGCGGCGTCCGTGAAGGCCTTCGGCGGCCGTGCAGGCCCGCAGCGTCCCGTCCGCGGCCCCGTCTACCTTCAGGTCGTGCTCTTGAACGAGCTGACCGACGGCACCGAGATCGACCAGGTTCTCATGGTGCGAGAGGCCGAGCGCCGGCAGCGGCGGGATGGCGGCGACTACCTGCGCCTGCAGCTGGGCGATCGCACGGGCGCGGTCGCGTGCATGGTCTGGGAGGGGCTGGCGGAGGTCGAGGAGCTCGCTCGCGCAGGCACGCCGGTGAGGGTCAGCGGCCGCTACACCGTGCATCCGCGCTTCGGCCCGCAGATCAACCTGCGGGGCCTGTCCCCGGCGGAGCCCGGCAGCTTCGACCCGGCGGACCTGCTCGACGGGCCCGTGCGTGAGGTGGAGCAGATGGAAGCCGAGATCCGAGAGCTGCTGGACACGATCCAGCAGCCGCATCTGCGGATTCTCCTGGAGCTCGTATTCGGCGAGGACGGCGAGCTATGGGCCGGCTACCGCACGGCGCCCGCGGCGAAGCACTACCACCAGGCCTATCCGCCACGGGCTGCTCGAGCACTGCCTCGGCGTCGCGCAGGCGGTCAGCGCGATCAGCGCCACGTTCGGCGGCATCGACCGCGACGTGGCGGTCACGGGCGCGCTGCTGCACGACATCGGCAAGCTCGAGGCCTACGCAACGGCCGAGGGCGGGCGCGACCAGGTCATCGACCTCACCGACGCGGGCCGGCTGCACGGCGAGATCGCGCTCGGCTACTACCGCATCCGCCGCCTGATCGAGGAGATCGACGGCTTCCCCATGGAGCTCGCGCAGGCGGTAGGCGCACATAATCCTCTCCCATCACGGCGCGCTCGAGCACGGCAGCCCGGTCGTGCCGTGCACGCGCGAGGCGACGCTCGTGCACATGATCGACAACCTCGGCGGACGCCTGGGCAGCTTCGACCGGCTCGAAAAGGAGCTCGCGCCGGGCCGGCGCTGGTCGCCGTTCGATCGCGCGATCGGCGCAGGCGCGTTCTTCGCCGAGCGGCCGCGACGAGCGCCCGCGCGGCGGCGAGCCTGCGCCGGCCGAGCAGCCGGCGCACGCGCGCGAAGCCGCCTGAATCTCCGCAAATAGCGGGGCCTCGGTTCGACCGCGCGGTATCCGTCTCGCCGCCGGCTTCTATCGTTCATCGCCGATGGCAAAGGACACCGAGAAGCTGATCCGCCAGCTCTCGCTGATCTCATATCTGATGGCCGAGCGCCGGCCGGTCACCGCTCTTGAGATTCGGCGCGACGTGGAGGGCTACAGCGGCATGAACGAGGACGCGTTCGCGCGGCGCTTCTACGCGGACCGCTCCGAGCTGGAATCGCTGCGCATACAGCTGACGGTCGATCGCCCGGCGGACGGGGCGGCCGAGCAGGAGAACTACTCGCTGCGCCCGGAGAACTTCCACCTGCCGTCAATCGAGTTCACCGACAAGGAGCTGGCCGCGCTGCAAACAGCGCTCAGCCTGCTCGACGGCGAATTCGCCTACGCCGAGCCCCTGCGCCTGGCGCTGCAGCAGATCACGTGGGGGCGGCCCAGCCCGCTGCGCGCGCCCGAGCAGCGCTCGGTCGCGCTCGGCATCACCGCCTCAGCCGGCGGGCACGAGCTGTCGGCGCGCCTGGCGAAGGTCGAGACGGCGATCTTCCGCAACAAGACGATCGTGTTCGACTACTACACGATGGAGCGCGACGAGGTCAGCACCCGCCGGGTGGATCCCTACCACCTGCTGTTCCAGGGCGGGCAGTTCTACCTGCTCGGCTACGCGCACGAGCGCAAGGCAGTGCGCGTGTTCCGCCTGTCGCGCATCCGCGGCAAGGTCTCATACGCGACCAAGGCCGAGCACGACTTCCACCGTCCCGAGGACTTCGACCCGCGCGCATACGCAAATCGCGCGGACTGGCAGCTCGGCGAGCAGCGGGGTCGTCGCGAAGATCCTCATCGGCGAGCGGATCGCCTGGCAGGTCGAACGCCACTTCGGCCGCTATGGCGAGATCGCGCAGGAGGACGGCGAGACGATCTTCCTCACCGGCTACTCCAACCCGCGCAGCCTGATCTCGTGGGTGCTGGGCCTGGGGTCCAATGCGCGGCTGCTCGGTCCCGACGAGCTCGTCTGCGAGCTCCAGCATCGCCTGGAGCTGCTGGAGGAGCGCCATGGCGATGCGCCGTCCGCCGCTCCCAGCGGGCGCGGCGCGGCGAGCGGCAGCGCCTCCGCGGGAGCGCGAATCACGGCTTCCTCGCGTGCGCGGGCGGGGCGCAGAGAGAGGCCGCCGAGCTCGACGACGCAGGCGCCACACGGCCCGAGGCCGCCATCCGCCCCGAGCGCTTCGCCCGCCTGGTAACGCTTGCGAGCATCCTGATCAAGGCGGGGCGCGAGGGCGAGCGCGTGGGGATCGCAGACGTCTGCGCAACGCCTGCAGATCAGCGAGGAGGAGCTGCGCGAGGACGTCAACGTGCTGAACGTCGTCAACTTCGGCGGCGGCTCCTACGTGCTGTACGCCGAGATTCAAGGAGGAGGATGGCGAGATCGAGGTCGACCCCGAGCCCTACAGCGACAACTTCGACCGGCCCGCGCGCCTGCTGCCGGTCGAGGCGAAGGCGCTGGTGGCGGCGATCGACCTGATCGGCGAGCACATCCCCGAGGGCTCGCTGACCTCCGCGCGCACGAAGATCGTCGCCGCGCTCGGCGAGGACCCGATGGAGCAGGGCCTGCAGGTGGCGCCGACCGCGGGCGACGACTCGGATGTTGCGCGCCTGGTCTCCAAGGCGATCGTCGCCCGGAAGATGATCGAGCTGGAGTACTACAAGGAGAACGAGGACGAGATCGCGCTGCGCAGAGTGGAGCCGTACGCGCTCACCAACGGTCGCGAGGGCTGGTATGTCGCGTCGTTCGACCCCGAGCGCGACGGCGTGCGCCACTTTCGCCTGGACCGCATCAAGCAGGTAAACGTCACCGATGAGAGGTTCGAGCCGCGCCCGGAGGTCGACCCGGCGGCGGAGGTCGACGGCTGGCTGCGCACCGGCGAGGTGCCCGCGTCGGCCACGGCGCGCGTGTGGGTCTCGCCGGAGCGCGCGCGCTGGGCGCGCGAGGCGCGGCGGGTGGTCGAGGAGTGGGACGACGGCGCGGTGGTCGTCGAGCTGAGCTTCGCCGGGGTCGACTGGCTCGTGCGCGAGATCCTCAAGGAAGCCGGCGACGCGGCGGTGCTCGAGCCAGAGGATGCGCGCGAGGCGGTGCGTGCGGCGGTCGCGCGGCTGCGCGAGGCTGGCGCGGCCCCGGCTCCCGCCTGACGCTTTTCATCGGGCAGGGCGACGACTTTCGATCCAGCCGAGGGATTCGGACGTGTGAGCGTCTGGGCGAGCCGTGGGAGTACGCTCTGGTCTTGTGAGCCGGCGCGAGCAGATCAGGATGACCGACGCCGAGGTGACTGCGTTCCTGGCCGAGGAACGGATCGTCACGTGCGCCACCATGGGCCCACGCGGCTGGCCGCACCTGATGCCGCTGTGGTACGTCCTGCGGCCGGTGCCGGAGCCAACGCCCACGGGTGTGGCCGGGCCGCGGCTGTGGGCGTGGACGTACGCGGCGTCGCAGAAGGTACGCAACCTCGAGCGCGATCCGCGCGCCACGCGCAGATCGAGGCGGGCGAGTCATACGAGGAGCTGCGCGGGGTGATGCTCGAGTGCGAGGTGCTCGTCCGCCGCGACCTCGACGTCGTCAAAGCGCTGGGACACGAGATCTTCGCCCGCTACGGCAGCCCTCGCGGCCAGCCTCCGTCGAGAGCTGCCCGCGGAGGTGGGCGAGATGCTCGACCGGCAGGCCGCCAAGCGGGTCGCGCTCGAGTTCGTCGAGCTGCGTCGGGCCAGCTGGGACCATCGCAAGCTCGGCGGGGTGTATGATCGACCTCGACGGGCCGGTCCCGATGGCGCCCGGCGTGGATGTCCCGGCGAATGGAGCCGCTCAAGGGGCTGATCCTCTCCGGGGGCAAGGGCACGCGCCTGCGCCCGATCACGCACACGAGCGCCAAGCAGCTCGTGCCGGTCGCCAACAAGCCGGTGCTGTTCTACGGGATCGAGGCGATGGCCGAGGCCGGGATCGAGGAGGTGGGGATCATCATCGCGCCCGACACGGGCGCCGAGATCGAAGCCGCCGCCGGCGACGGCTCGCGCTTCGGGGTGCGGATCGACCTACATCGTGCAGGACGAGCCGCTGGGCCTCGCGCACGCGGTGCTCACCGCCGAGCCGTTCCTGGAAGACGAGCCCGTTCGTGATGTACCTCGGCGACAACCTGCTGCAGGGCGGGATCATCAGAGCTCGTGGCCGCCTTCCGCGAGCACGAGCCCGACGCGCTGATCCTGCTCACGCCCGTGCCCGACCCACAGAACTACGGCGTCGCCGAGCTGGCGGATGCCGCGCCGGGAGAGCTCGGGCGGGTCGTGCGACTGGTCGAGAAGCCGGCCGAGCCGGCCACCGACCTGGCGCTCGTCGGCGTGTACATGTTCACCGCCGCCGTCCACGACGCCGCGCGCGCGATCGCGCCCTCGCGGCGCGGCGAGCTGGAGATCACCGACGCGATCCAGCACCTCGTCGACGCGGGCATGCGCGTCGAGCCGCACATCGTGCGCGGCTGGTGGAAGGACACGGGGCGCTTGGAGGACATGCTCGAGGCCAACCGCCTGATCCTCGACAACCTGCCGAGCGCGTCGAGGGCGAGCTGATCGACTCGCAGGTGGATGGGCGCGTGGTGATCGAGCCGGGCGCGCGCCTGGAGCGCACGACCGTGCGAGGGCCGGCGATCATCGGCGCCGGCGCGCGGCTGAGCGACTGCTACGTCGGCCCCTACACCGCGATCGGCGAGAACTGCCGGATCGTCAGACGCGGAGGTCGAGCACTCGATCCTGCTGGCCGGCTCCTCGGTATCGCGACCTGGACGGGCGCATGGAGTCCTCGCTGCTGGGGCGCAACGTCACCGTCCGCCGCGGCGACCGCCAGCCGCGCGCGTATCGCTTCATGGTCGGCGACAACTCCGACATCTCGATCCTGTGAGGCTGCTCGTCACAGGCGCCGCCGGCATGCTCGGCACGACGTGCTGCCGCGCCGGCGAGCGCGCCGGGCACGAGCTGGTCGGCGTCGACCTGCCCGAGCTCGACATCACCGACGCAGCGGGCCGTGGATGCCGCGCTTCGCGCGCGATGCGTCCCGACGCGATGCGTCAACTGCGCCGCCTGGACCGACGTGGACGGCGCCGAGAGCCACCGCGAGGCCGGCTCATGCGGTCAACGTCGACGGCGCCGCGAAACCTGGCGCGCGGCCGCCGCCGTGCCGCGCGCGCGCCGCTCCTGCACGTGTCCACCGACTACGTGTTCGACGGGCAGCGCCCCGCGGATGCCGCCGGCCGGCCGCGCCCATATGTGGAGTCCGACCCGACCGGCCCGCGCTCGGTGTACGGCCAGACGAAGCTCGCGGGCGAGCGCGAGGTGCTGGCCGCCTCCCCTCGCCACACCGTCGTGCGCAGCGCCTGGCTGTTCGGGCTCGGCGGTCGCAACTTCGCCGACACGATGCTCACCTTGCCGGCGAGCGCGACGCCGTGCAGGTGGTCGACGACCAGGTCGGCTGCCCGACGTGGACCGGCCATCTCGCGCCGGCGCGCTGCTCGGGCTGCTCGAGCGCGGCGTCGCGGGCCTCGTGCACCTGGCGGGCGCCGGAGACGTCTCGTGGAACGGCTTCGCCGCCGAGATCTTCCGCCAGGCGGAGGTGAGCTGCCGTGTCGAGGAGGCGACGACGCGAGCAGATGGCGCGCCCTGCGCCCCGGCCCGGCGTGCTCGGTGCTCGAGTCCGAGCGCGACGACGTGCTGCCGCTGCCGCCGTGGCAGGACGGGCTTGCGGGCTATCTCGCGGCGCGGGCTGGGATGATGCGCGCATGAGACTGCTCGTCTGCGGCGGCGCCGGGTTCATCGGCTCGACGTTCGCGCGCCAGCGCCTGCGCGAGCACGGCGACGAGGTGACGGTGCTCGACAAGCTCACCTACGCCGGGCGCGAGGAGAACCTCCAGGACCTCGTCGAGGACCCACGCTTCCGGTTCGTGCGCGGCGCGATCGAGGATCCGCGACGCTGTCGCTGGCGCGATCGAGGCGGCCTCGCCGGAGGCGATCGTCAACTTCGCCGCCGAGACGCACGTCGACCGCTCGATCGCCGCAGCCCGACGCATTCGTCTCACGCACGCGCTCGGCACCTACGTGCTGCTCGAGGCTGGCGCGGGAGCACGGCCTGCGCTACCTGCAGGTGTCCACCGACGAGGTCTACGGCTCGATCGAGCAGGGCACGTTCACCGAGGACAGCCCGCTGGCGCCCTCCTCGCCGTACTCGGCCACCAAGGCCGGCGCCGACCTGCTCGTGCAGAGCTACTTCCACACCTACGGCCTGCCTGCGCTCGATCTGCCGCGGCTCGAACAACTACGGTCCCTACCAGTACCCCGAGAAGCTGATCCCGCTGATGATCCTCAACGCGCTGCACGGCGATCCAGCTGCCGGTCTACGGCGACGGCATGCAGGTGCGCAACTGGATCCACTCGACCGACTTCGCCGCGCGCGATCGGCCACGTGCTCGAGCACGGACGCGCCGGGCGAGGTCTACAACGCCGGCGGCCCCGACGAGGAGGCCAACATGATCGTCGTGCGGCGCATCGTCGAGCTGACCGGCGCGTCCGAGTCGCAGATCGAGCACGTCACCGACCGGCCCGGCCACGACCGCCGCTACTCGCTCTCCTCCGAGAAGGTGCGAGCGCTCGGCTGGTCCCCGCGCGTGCGCTTCGGCGAGGGCCTGCAGCAGACCGTCGCGTGGTATCGCGAGAACGCCTGGTGGTGGGAGCCGATCCGCTCTGGCGAGTATCGCGCGTACTACGAACGCCAGTACGGGCGCGCGCTACAGCCCTGAGATCTTCCACTTGCCGCCTTCCTTGACCAGCGACACGGCGCTGGGGCGGCTCTTGCCTTCGTGGATGCTCTTCACCTGAGCGGTCGCCGTCGTGCCGGCGGGGGCGACGTCGACGGATAGCACGCTGACTTCCAGGCTGTCGACCTGCTGCAGCTGGCTTTTGATCGCCGCTTCGCAGCCCTTGGCGCCGCCGAGCCGCGCCACGAGGGCGCCCGCGAGGTCGTCGGCGCAGATCTTGCCCTGTTCCGCGGCCGTCGCGTCGGCCTGAAGGTTGGCGATCGTCTGCGCCACCTGCTGCTCGGCCCCCTTGAACGCTGACGTCGAGACCGTGCTGCCGCAGCCCGCCAGCGCGAGCGCGGTCAGCGGCAGACACATCAGGGCCAGCGGGCGGCGCATGGGCCGAAGGCTACCGGAGGCGCGGGGCGCTCTACTGCCAGCGCCAGCCGCGAATCACTTCGTCGAGCGCGCGCAAGGATTCCGCGTAGCGAGCGGGCGAGGCCGCATCGTTGATCTCGTACGCCCATCCGTCGTGAACGACGAACAGCTGGCGGCGATAGTTCCGTTTGTGCCGTACGAGCTGATACACGACCGCCAGCGCCGGTGCACCGTCGACACTCAGCGCATGCAGCGAGGAGATCCCCAGGGCCCGTGGCAGGTAGGTCGGCCGGTTCCTGAGCTCGCGCAGCGCGCGATTGGCGATCACAGCGACGCTCTCACCGTCGGCCGCCCCGCGATACACGGTGAGCCTGGTCGCAGAGCCGTTGACGCGATGGCCGACTGCTTCGTACTCGATGCTTTTCGCGACGCTTTCGGCGGTAAGGCCGTTGGTATACCCGCTCGGGATGATCGTGCTGAAGCCATCGTGCGCGGCGCTAACCGCTTGCCCGCCGTCCGAGTGAGGGGCGGGGCTCGCGGTGCTGCTGCTGCTGCTGGTGGCACTGGCGCTGTTGCTCGCCCTGCCCGTGGCGCCGGTCGTGCTCGTGCCGGCGGTGCTGCCCGAGCCACCGCAGGCGGCGAGCAGCAGCACCGCCGCCACCGTCGTCATCGAACTCACCAGGCTCCGGCCCATGCCGAAACCCTAACGCCTCACCGCATCTCGGTGCTGCTCGAACATCCGGCACGTGCGGCCGTTGGTTAGTTCTTCTCGTCGTCGCGTCTGTAGCCGAGGCGCGCGGAGATGCGGTCGGCGGTGGAGATGAGGTGCGGGCCGAGCGCGTCGACGAGCTCCTCCAGCGTGATCACCGAGCTGTGCGCGGCGAGGTTGACCGCCGCCACGACGTCGCGTGCCTCGTTGCGCACGGGGGCCGCGATCGCGTACAGCTCCGCCGCCAGCTCTTGGTCGTCGACCGCGAACCCCGACGCGTGGATCTCATCCAGCTCCTCGCGCAGCGCCTTCTTGCTCGTGATCGTGTTCGGGCCGCGCTTGGTCAGCTTCATCTCGGCGATCAGCTCGCGCTGCTCGCCCTCGGGCAGGTTCGCCAGCAGCAGCTTGCCCATCGACGTGCAGTATGCGGGTAGCCGCGAGCCCGGGTGCAGGTCCAGGTCGATCTTGCCCTGTCCGCGGCGGAAGCTGCGCACGCGATCCACGTACAGGACGTCGGTGCCGTCGAGCACGCCGAGGCTCGTCGTGTAGGAGGTCCGCTGGCGCAGCTCCTCCAGGTAGGGGTGCGCGTGCTCGCGCAGCCCCGTCGAGTTCAAAGCGGACATCCCCAGGTCGGTCACGCGCAGCCCCAGCCGGTACTTGCGCGAGGCGCCCTGCTCCAGGTACCCCAGCGCGACCAGCGTGATCACATACCGGTGCGTCGTCGAACGGCTCATGCCGAGCTCATCCGCGATGTCGGCGATCCCGAGCACCGGACGCTTGGGCGTGAAGCAGCCGAGAATCGCAAGGCCGCGCTCCAGCGACTGCGAGTAGCGCGGCTCGCGCAGACTCGGAATCGACCACGCCGGCTCCTGCCCGTTGCCGGGTCTTTTGGCTGTTGCTGAACTCGTTCTGGGCATTGGCATCTGGTCCCTTGCTTGTGCCGGATAAACTATCGATGTCTCGGAAGTTCCACGTCTGTTAAACAGACCATAGTTCGATATAGCGGCTCTGACAATCAGAAACACTAGAGTTTCTAGGGCTGCAGCGGAGGCGTGTCCGTGTGCAGATAGCCAGCTGCCGGCGCGGGGCTGCCGCCCCTCGTGGACCGGTGGCCTGGCGATTGCCCAGCCAATCGTGCCGCCGGCCGGCCGGCGCCCGCCCCCGAGGCTCCTGGGACGAGCGGAGGTCGAGCTCCGCGCGTGCGTGCGTCCATGCAGCCGGCCCGCGCTGCGACGAAAGAGAGAAACAAACGGTTCGGATTCTTGACCTCCTGTCAGGGCATCGGCTAGCGTCGCCGCATCGATAGGCCCCCGGTCGCCGGGGCGCTCGCCGTGCCGACTTCCAGCTCCGACGCCGATGTCACCCTCCCGCTCACGCCAGGTCCGCCGCGCGCAGGCGCGCCGCGCCCAGAGCCGTGCTCAGAAGAGCAGCGGCGGGCGCTCGTCCGGGGGGCGCGGCCGGTCGGGCCTGCTCAGCGGCGGGTCGGACCTGTTCGGCAGGGTCCCCAGAGCCGGCTGGCTCGCCGTGGCCGCGATCGCCCTCGTCGTCGTGGCGGCCGTCGCGATCCTGTCCGCGGATTCGTCCTCCTCGTCGCAGAGCTCGCTGCTGACCGGCTCGGGCTATCCGAACGTCGACACCTCCAACACGCGCTATGTCGGCGGCCCGATCGACAGCTCGAACGTGGCCAAGCTCGAGACCGCGTGGACGTTGCCGATCACCACCAAGAGCGAGTACGGCAGCTACTCCTCCGCGCCCATCGTCTCGGGCGGCGTGATCTTCTCCCAGGACCTCGAGTCCAACGTGCAGGCGATCGACCAGAAGACCGGCAAGGTGATCTGGACCAAGACCTACGAATCCCCCGACCAGGGGCCCAACGGCCTCGTCGTGCAGGGCGGGCGCGTGTACGGCGCGACCACCAACGCCGCCTTTGCGCTCGACGAGAAGACCGGCGAGCAGCTTTGGTCGGTCACGCTCGTGCGCAACGAACACGAGGGCATCGACATGGCCCCCGGCTACCACGACGGGATCGTCTACGTCTCCACCGTGCCCGGCAACACCACGCAGTTCTACAAGGGCGAAGGCGTTGGCATCCTGTGGGCGCTCGAAGCCAGGACCGGCAGGAAGCTGTGGCACTTCGACACCGCGCCCGAAGACCTGTGGTCGCCCGAAAACGTCGACATCAACACCGGCGGCGGCGTTTGGTACTCGCCCGCGTTCGACGAACACGGATACATGTACGTCGGCACCGGCAACCCGGGGCCGATCCCCGGCACCAGCCAGTTCCCGTGGGGGTCCAGCAGGCCCGGCCCCAACCTCTACACCGATTCCATCGTCAAGCTCAACGCCAGCACCGGCCAGGTCAAATGGTACTACCAGTTGACGCCCCACGACCTCTACGACCGTGACCTCCAAGACCCGCCGATCCTTGCCACCGTCGGCGGCCGGCAGGTCGTGATCGCCGCCGGCAAGGGCGGCTTCGTCATCGCGCTCGACGCCGAAACCGGGAAGCTGCTGTGGAGGCGATCCGTCGGCATCCACAACGGGCACGACGAAGACGGCGTCTACGCGATGAAACACGAATACTCCAAGCTGCATACGCCCGAGACCGTCTATCCGGGTCTGCTCGGCGGCGTCATCGCGCCGATGGCCACCAACGGGTCGAGCGTGTTCGTGCCCGTCGTCAACCACTCCGTCACCATCACCTCGCAGAGCGAAACCGAAGAACGCAGCCCGCTGGAAGGCGAAGTCGTCGCGCTCGACGCCGGCACCGGCGCCGTGCAGTGGACGCGCAAGCTCCCCGGCGCCGCGTTCGGGGCGACTACCGCCGTCAACGACCTCGTGTTCGTCACCGCCTTCACCGGGGAGGTGTATGCGCTGGACGCCAGCAACGGCAACGTCGCATGGGAAAGCAAGCTGCCCGCCGGCACCAACACCGGCGTCACCGTCTCCGGCGACACCGTCGTCGCCCCCGCCGGCATCGCCGTCGAAAACGGGCAGACACCCGAACTGGTCGCCTACAAGCTACCCGGCGACGACTAGCTCGGGATCCGGCTCGCCAGTGAAAAGCCAAGGGGCGCGCATGCCGATGACCTCGCCACGGAAGCGCTTGCGCTTGCCGTACACCACCCACGTCGTGTCCACCGCCCCGTAGACCTCCTCGACGCGCAGCAGCTCCGGGTGTTCGTGCGCGTGGTGCAGGTGGGTGAGGCCCGCGTCGTACTCGCCCGCCAGCAGCTGGCGCGCGACCACCGGCTTGGACGGCTCGTCCACGATCCGCTCGAAGCGCGTCAGGTCGATGTAGCCGCGGGTGGCGTTGACGATGCCGAGGCTCGTCGGGCGCTCGGCATCCGTGCGCACCAGCAGCGCGAGCTCCTTCGTCGGGTAGATGAACGTGTCCACCACGAACACCTCGCGGTGGTGGCGCTCGGTCACCAGATGGACCTGCAGGTGGGCGCTGCACTGCACCAGGAACGTGTCCTCCCGGTCGCGCACCATGTCGATCGCCGCCAGCAGGTCTTCCCTCAGCACGATCTCCGCCTCCGAGATCCCCTGGAACTCCAGGTAGCGCTTCAGCGCCGCCTCGTGGCACGTGCCCTGCGGCCCCAGCGTGATGAACGTCGGGCGCGTCATGCCGCGTGCCCGTCCGTCGGACGCAGCGCCGGGCGCGTGCGCCTGCGCGGGGGCGGCTCCGGCTCGATCAGCTCCTCGTCCGACAGCGCGCCGATCAGCTCGTCCTCCATCTTGCACGTCGCCGCGATCAGCACGTCGAACAGCGCGCTCGTGAAGTCCGCCGGCAGGCCGCATTCGGCGCCGCGCGCTCGGTAGCGCGCCCGCACCTCCGCCACGCGGCCCGGCTGCATCATCGGGATGCCGTGCGCGCGCTTGTGCAGCGCGATCTCGCGGCATACCTCGAAGCGGGCGCCCAGCAGCCGCGCGATCTCCTCGTCGAGCGCATCCAGCTGTCGACGGTAGGGATCCAGGCCGGTCATCTCGCCTCGCTCCGCGCGCGCCCGAGCGCGACGCCCGCATCTGCGTCGCCGAGGGGGATGTCCGCGTCCTGCTCCCCGAGCAGCCCGGTCGCGAACGCGTGGGCGCATTCCGCCAGCGACTCGAGCGCGTAGCCGCCCTCCTGGACCACGCACACGGGCAGCCCCGACGCCGCCAGCAGGCCCCCGATCTCCAGGAACACCTGCGGCGAGAAGCTCCAGCAGCCGTGCGGGTCGCCCGCGATCGTGTCGTAGCCGAGGGACAGGACGAGCACCTCCGCCGACGCTGACAGCGCTTCGATCGAGTCGGCCACCGCCGACAGGTACTGCTCCTCGCTCGGAGCCTGCACGAACTCGATGACTCGCTCGCGCTCCGTGGACGGCTGCGCCGACTGCGACGGGACGTTGACCACCGGCCAGGAGTGCAGCGAGTGCAGGCTCGTGTCCGTCATGCGCGCCGCGATCGCCGCCGTGCCGTTCGGGTAGTGGATATCGACGTCCAGGATCGCCACCGGTCCCGCGCCGCCCCCGCGCAGCGTGTGCGCCGCCGCCGCCGCGTTGTTCAGGTAGCAGCAGCCGCCCAGCCAGCCCGGGCCCGCGTGGTGGCCCGGCGGTCGGCACAGGGCGTAGGCGAAGCGCTCGCCGTCGAGCACAGCGCGCGCCGCCACGATCGCCGTGCGCGCGCCCTCGTACGCGGCGCGTGCCACGCTCGCGCATACGGGCGTGTCCGGGTCCATGCCCGGCGCCGCGAACTGCGCCATCAGCACCGGCTCCTCGGACTCCAGCAGCGCCAGCGCGCGCAGGTAGTCGGGCTCGTGCAGCGCGCTCAGCGTCCGCTCGACCTCCTGCGCGCTCGCCTGCGCCGGGCTCGAGCGGACCTCCGGGTGGCGCGCCAGCCCCCCGTGCAGCTCCGACAGGCGCCTGTCGTGGTCGTGGCCCTGCAGCCGCGCGCCCGCCCTGCTCAGCAGCCACGGCTGGACGGCCGCCGGCCCCTGGCGCTGCTCGATCATCAGCATGCCGCTCACGACAGCAGCCGCCGCATCCGCGGGCCGTTCGGCTTGAAGCCGTTGCCTACGTAGAACGCCTCCGTCGCCGCGAAGCGCGCGAAGCTCTCGCGCGGCAGCCCCACCTCCACGCGCGCGAAGCCGCGCCCGCGTGCCAGCTCGCACAGCGCCTCCACGAGGCCGCTGCCTACCGCCCGGTCGCGCCAGTCGGCGCGCACCCACAGATCCTGAATCAGCGCGTAGCTCCCCGGCACGTGGATCGCCATCTGCCAGCTCGCCGCCAGCACCCCAACCAGCTCGCCCTCCGCCTCCGCCACCAGCACCGCCCCCGCCCACGGGCTGTCGATCAGCGTGCGCGCCGCCGCCTGCATCGCCGGCAGCGCCGACGGCGTGCCATCGAGCTCCGCCAGCAGCGCGCGCACCGCCGCCGCCACCGCCTCCACGTCGTCGCGCTCGGCGCGGCGCACCCGCCACTGCACCCGTGCTGCGGGCGCAACCTCGCTTGTCGCCGCGCTGTCGCTCATGGCGCCCCCGCCACCTCGTACGCCGGCTCCAGCTCGACCGTCCACGCGTCCGGCGCATCGATGCTCGTCACCGTCTTCGCGATCGCCGCCATCGGCGCGCGCGCCTTCAGCAGCAGCTCATCGAACTCCTCCGCCGGATCCGACTGCATCACGATCGCGCCGCCCGCGCCGATCGTCGTCACGCCCGGGCGCAGCACGATCGTGCGGATCACGATGCTCAGATCGACGCTGCCGTCCAGGCCGAAGTAGCCGAGCCCACCCGAGTACACGCCGCGCGCCACGCGCTCGATGTCGTCGATGATCTCCATCGTGCGCAGCTTCGGCGCGCCCGTCATCGAGCCGCCCGGGAAGCATGCGCGCACGCAGTCAACCGGCGTGCGGTTGGCGGCCAGCACGCCCGTGATCGTCGAGGTCAGCTGGTGCACCGTGCGGTAGCGCTCGCCGGCCATGAACTCGGACACGCGCACGCTGTCCACCTCGCACACGCGCCCGAGGTCGTTGCGCAGCAGGTCCACGATCATCAGGTGCTCGGCGAACGTCTTTTCGTCGCCCAGCAGCTCGTTGCGCCGCGCCTCGTCGACGGCCGGGTCCGCCGAGCGCGGGGCCGTGCCCTTGATCGGGCGCGCCTGCACGCGGCGCTCGCGGTCGACCGACAGGAAGCGCTCGGGCGAGGAGCTCACCACCGCCACCTCGCCCAGCTTCAGATATGCCGCGAACGGCGCCGGGTTGCCGTGCCGCAGCACGCGGTAGAGCTCGAACGGGTCCGGGCTCTCGGTCGTCGAGATCTGGTCTGTCAGGCACACCTCGTAGGACTCGCCCGCCGCGAGCGCCGCCTGGCAGCGGGCGATGTCGGCCAGGTACTGGCGGCGTCCGCGTCCGCACTGAAACCTGACCGGAGCGGGCGAGCCGCCGCCATCCCCATCGGCTCGCGCCTGCTCCGGTGGCGCCAGCGCGGGCGCGTCCAGCGCGTCCCGCACAGCGGCCTCGGCGTCGCCCAACCAGCGCTCGGCCTCCCCATCCCCACGGGTTGGCGACATCCGCTCCAACGCGAGCAGATGCGTGCGCCGGCCGACGTGGTCGACCGCGACGACACGATTGGCGAGCATCATCACCGCGTCGGGCACGTCCGAGCGGTGAACGTTCGGCGAGCCGCAGTCGGCCTTGCACTCGTAGCCCAGGTAGCCGACGAAGCCGCCCACGAGGCCGCGCGCGAGCCCCGTCGGCGGCTGCACCGCGCCGGCAGCCAGCTCGCGCTCGAGCACGTCGAAGATCGACGCGTGCTCCACCTCCGTGCGCCCGTCGCGGCTGATGCTCACCGCCGACTCCTGCACGTCGTACTCCAGCAGGCAGCGCTCAGCGCCCGCGCTCGTGCCCATGTACGAGCACTGCGCCAGCCGCGTCGGCGCGTCCGCGCTGTCGAGCCAGAACGCGTACGCGGCGTCCGCGAACAGCCGTTCGAACAGCAGCTGCGTGCACGGCTCGCCCTCGATCGTGCGCATGTGCACGCGCATGCGCACCTCGCCGCCGGCGGGCGCCGGCGGACGCTGCGACGGGGTCACCAGCCTCCTGGAGCCGAACGAGCGTGGCGGCTTGTGCCGGCGCGCGAGCTCGTAGAAGTTCTCGACCAGCTTGCGCCCGTGCTCGGTCGACACCGACTCGGGGTGGAACTGCACGCCCCACATCGGGCGGCTGCGGTGCTCGATCCCCATCACCACGCCGTCGTCCGTCCACGCCGTCACGCGGCCGTCCGGCCCGATCGGCCCGGTCACCGCCAGCGAGTGATAGCGCACCACAGAGAAGTCCTGCGGGATGCCCTCGAACAGGCCGTCGCCGACGTGGCGCACGTGGCTGATGCGCCCGTGCATTGCCATCGGCGCCGACGCCACCGTGCCGTCGAGCACGCGCCCAAGACCCTGGTGGCCGAGACACACGCCGAGGATCGGGATCTCGCTCCAGCGCAGGATGTCCGCGCACACGCCGAAGTCGTGCCAGCGCTCCGGGCGCCCCGGCCCCGGGGAGATCACGATCGCGTCGAAGTCCCAGCGCGACAGCGCCCCCCAGGAGACCGTGTCGTTCTGGATCACGATCGGCTCCTCGCCCGAGACCGCCGCCAGCAGCTGGTAGACGTTGTACGTGTAGGAGTCGTAGTTGTCGACCAGCAGCGTGCTCATCTCGCTACGCCTCCTCCAGCCCCAGCCCACGCGCGCCTCGCTCCAGCAGCGTGTGCGCCACGCGCGCCACCGGCTCGCTGCGGTCGGCCTCCAGGTACCAGCGCGCGAGGTGCACCACGTAGCGGGCGAGCGGTCCCGGATCCATGCGCTCGACCGCGATCCGCAGGTGGCGGCGGTGCAGCTCCGACTGCACGACCGCGAAGCGGTAGTCGGGGTCGCCCGCGATCTCGCCCGCGACGTCGCCCCCGCGCCCCGGGCGCGCTCGCGCCTGAACGAGCTCCCAGCCGGGGCTCTCGCGCGCGTCCAGCAGCTTCTCCGGGTGGAAGTCCACGCGTGGCGTGACCGGTCGCGGCACGAAGAACCCGAGCGCCACCTGGCCGGCGACGCGCTCGGCCGACCCCAGCCGCGCGAGCACCTCCTCACTGCGCGGATCGGCCTCGATCTGGGCCTCCAGCCACTCGGTCAGGTCGTCGATCAGCAGCGCGCCCTCGTCGCTGGAGGCGACCGCGCGCTTCTGGCGGGAGACCATCCCATGGAAGATGTCGCTCGTCGGGTGCATGCCCGCGCCGCCGTCTTCCATCAGCTCGCCCATCAGCTTGCGCCTGCACGTGACGTGCCCGACCCACTCCTCGCCGCACACCTGCACCGAGGTCATGCCCTCCAGGCCCGGCGCCGCCATCCAGTAGGCCATCGCGCGCATGTGCTGGGTGGGCAGGTCATCGCCGCGCACCAGCGGGAACTCATCGAAGTCCTCGCGCTCGGTCGGGTAGATCACGACGCCGTCCTCGCGCCGGCGCAGCAGCCCGTCGCGCAGGCCGCACGCGGTCAGCTCCGCGGCCTCGGAGAGGAAGTCGGACTCGAAGAACACGCGGTCGAACGCGATCCCCAGCCGTGCCAGCGTCTTGCGCTGCCCCGCGATCGCCCACGCGCGCGTCTTGTACCAGAGCTCCAGCGCCTGGCGGTCGCCGCTCAGCACCCGCCGCAGCAGCTCGTCGGCGTCGTCGCCGCGCACGGTCAGCTCGCGCGTCAGCGACGCCTCCGCGGGCTCGGCGCCGTTGCCGCCCATCGAACGGCCCGCCGCCACGTACTCGGCGTAGCA
Source organism: uncultured Solirubrobacteraceae bacterium (assembly GCA_963756205.1). GTDB lineage: Bacteria > Actinomycetota > Thermoleophilia > Solirubrobacterales > Solirubrobacteraceae > Palsa-744. The sequence goes on along the minus strand of CAVWMU010000001.1, from coordinate 141,329 downwards.
GCAGCCGACGAAGTGGTCGCTCTTCTCGTTGCGGTCCGGCCAAGCCTGCGCGTGGCGGCCGCTTTTCATCACTCCCGCCATCGCCTCGCCCATGCTGCGCCCGGCGTCGGAGATCAACGCGCGGCGCTCGACCTGCCCGCCCGCCTGCGCGAGTGCCGCGGCGAGCGCGTTGCCGATCGCCAGGTTGCGCAGGTGGCCCACGTGCAGCGCCTTGGTCGCGTTCGCGTCCCAGAACTGCACCGAATAGCGTCGCCCGCGCGCGAGGTCCGCGAGCCGCCCCTCGCCGCCGTCGCCCGCCTCCAGGGCCGCGCCAGCCGTCCCGATCCACGCGTCGTCCAGTCGCAGCTCGACTCCCCTGTCGGTGCGCGACACGCTGTCGACCCACGGCTCGCGTTCGATCCGCTCCAGCGCCTCCAGCGCCTGCGCGTCCTCGCGCCAGCCCGGAGCCCGCGGCATCAGCTTCAGGTCGAAGCGGTCGCTCGGGCGCAGCGGCGTGCGCGCCGCCCAGTGGCCGCCGTTGCCGCCGGCATCGACGGATTCCTCGAAATAGTCGAAAAGATTGATCGTCGTCAGCATCGGGATGGGGCCGCTGTTGGCCGATGCACCAGCCGGGGCTCGAACCCGGATCCGCGGCTTTTAAGGCCACTCCCTTAACCGATTAGGGCACTGGTGCTTGGGACCCGGAGCCGCATCCCCGCCGCCGTTTGGGAGCAGTTTGCGCAGCCGAGCCTGAGCGGGCCACCATACGACGCGTGGTGGGGAATCGCACCTTTTGGATCTCGCGTACCCGCGCGGGGCTGCCGCCCGGCCCGGGCATGCCGAGCGCGCTGCAGTCGGTCGGCTGGGCGCTGCGCCCGCTGCCGCTGCTGGAAGGCGCCGCACGACGCCACGGCGAGCGCTTCACCCTCCGGGTCCGCCGCACCAGCCCATGGGTGGTGCTGAGCGACCCCGAGGACGTCAGGCTGGTGTTCACAGCCGACGCCGACACGCAGCGGCCGGCGGCGGTCGAGGCCAACCCCGCGCTCGGGCCGCTGCTGGGACCGCGCTCGGTGATGCTGCTCGACGAGCCCGAGCACATGCGCCACCGCAAGCTGATGCTGCCCTCCTTCCACGGCGAGCGCATGGGCGCCTACGGTGAGATGGTCGCCGGCGTCGCCCGCCGCGAGATCGCGAGCTGGCCGGTGGGGGAGCGCTTCGCGCTGTGGCCGCACATGCAGGCGATCAGCTCCGAGGTGCTCATGCGCTCGGTCTTCGGCGACGTCGAGACCGAGCGACTGCAGCGCCTGCGCGAACAGCTCAAGCGCCTGACCGCGTGGCTGAACGACCCGCGCCGCCTGGCGCTGACGACCACGCTCGGCCCGCACTGGCTCACGCGCAGCGCCGGCCTGCGGGCGGTGATGGAGCCGGCGGAGGCGGCGGTGCTCGAGGAGGTGCGCGAGCGTCGCGCCACGCCGGGCGCGATGGAGGGCGATGACATGCTCGCGATGCTCGAGCGCGCGTACGCGCGCAGCGGCGCGCCGATGGACGACCGGGAACTGCGCGACGAACTGATCACGCTGCTCTCCGACGGGCCCACGTCCACGTCGCTGGCGTGGGCGTTCGAGCGCCTGCTGCGCCATCCTGAGAAGCTGGGCCGCCTGCGCGAGGAGGTGCTCGCGGGCGAGGAGGACTCCTACGCGGAGGCGGTGGTCAAGGAGACGCTGCGCCTGTGCCCGGTGGTGCCGCTGATCATGCGCAAGCTGCTCGCGCCGCTGGCGCTCGACGGCCTCACGATTCCCGCCGGCACCACCGTCGCCCCCTCGCCCTACCTGATCCACCGCCGCGAGGACATCTACCCCAGCCCGCGCGCGTTCCTGCCCGAGCGCTTTCTCGGCCAGCCCGCGCCCGCGTACGCGTGGATCCCGTTCGGCGGCGGGGTGCGCCGCTGCATTGCCGCGAGCTTCGCGCAGCTGACGGTCAAGCGCGTGATCCAGACGGTGCTCAGCGAGGTCGAGCTACGCCCCGCCTTCGCGGCCGGCTCCGAAGGCGCGACCCGCAGCTCCGTCGCGTTCGTGCCCGATCAGGCGGCGCTCGCGATCGTCACGCGGCGAACGCCGCTCGCCGCGGCAGGCTCGCACGCTCTGCCCGTTCCCTGAACAGCGGCTCGAGCACGCGGTCGGCGAGCAGGCCGAGGGCGCCGAGCGTCGAGAAGCCGGGCCCCTGGCTGAGTGCCGCCATGCCCGGGATGTGCACGCGCGGGCGCACGCCCTCGAGCTCGAGCGCGCGTCCGATCGCCACGTCGTCGCACGGCCGGCCCCATAGCGGCCCCACCTGCCGCTCGAGCTCGTCACGCGCCTCGGGCGCGAGCAGCCGGCGCAATTGCTCGAGCGGGTCGTAGCCGGTGCAGTTGATCACGTAGTCGTGTCTGGCCTTCGCGGCCCCCGACGCGGAGACGTAGGCGACCGACACACCGCATGCGCCATCCGCGGAGGCGACGTGCGTGACGCGCCCGGTGATCAGGCGCAGCCGCTCGTCGTAGGCGAACGGCGACACGCGATCGGCGCCGAACACGCCGCGGTCGCTGCGCACGACGAAGTCGCGGCGCGCATCCTCGCTCAGCGACGTCCATTCGACGTCGTCGGGTCGGGAGAAGATGCGGTTCTCCAGGAAGCTCTCGACGCGGCTCATCGGCAGGTTCGCCGTGTACACCGTCAGCTGCGCGTCCGGGCGGCGCGCGCGCACGAACTCCAGGCAGCTGAGCGCGCTCTCGCCGCCGCCCACGATCGCGATGTCCGAGCTCTCCTCGCTGGGGACGCGGGCGATCTCCATGCGCCCGCTCTCGCAGTCCAGCACGCGTGGGGCCGCGTCGACGTCGTGCGGAAGGATGCGCTGGGCGCCCTGGCCGGTCAGCGCGAACGCCCGGCAGGCGAAGCGGTCGGCGGGCCCTGTGGAGCGCTCCACGTCGACCAGCCAGCGCTCCCCGCCGGGCTCGAGCGACACGCGCGCGACGCGGCCGCGCACGAGGTCGACCCCCTCGGTTGCGCGGGCGAGGACCCACGCGAGATACGCGCCGAACACGCGGCGCTGCACCGCCGGCGAGCCCGCGTCGATCCACTCCGCGTAGCGCCCTTCCTCGATCAGGTGCTGTTGCCACGAGAACGACAGCGCCGCCCGGTCGACCGCTGCGCCGGCGTCCCCGAAGGCGCGCGCGCCCTGATACGGGAAGCCGACGTCTTTGCACGGGCCGAGGCCGAGGATCTCCCTGCTGGAGGTCACGCCCTCGCCGTCCCGCCACGCGGCCGCGGGCCCGGCGGCCTCGACGACCGTGAGCGAGATCGGCCCCAGGCTGAGCGCGTTGAGGACATGGGCCTTCATCGCGATCGCGGCGCCCTTGGCGCCCGCGCCGAGGACGAGCAGATCGGTGTCCGCTTGGTTCGCCACCTCGCTCAACCGGCCACGGGGACCGTCTCCCCGCAGTTTGGGCACACCAGCGTGTGGGCGGCGGCCTGCGGCGTGGAGGTCTCGTCATTGTCGGCGCCCTCAAGCTCGCTGCGCACTCGCCGCGCGCTGCGCAGCTCCACGCGCAGGTCCGCCACGGAGAGCTTGTCGGCGCTCGCGCGCGAGAGCCAGTACTCCTGCTCGGCGACGTCCAGCGCGGCAAGCGCCGCGTGGTGGCTCCACGACAGGTTCTCCCGACGTCGGTAGATCTCGAATCGCGACGCGACGTAGACCATGTTCATCAGCGACTGAGCGTCGTAGCCCGTGAGCTTCACCGCCCTGGAGTAGCGCTCGCCGAACCTGGCGTTGCCGTAGTGGATCCAGTCGCCCAGCCACCACTGGCTGCAGCGGCCGATCTCGCCGAAGCGCCGCCCGACGGCCGACCACTCGTCGAGGCCGATGTCAGCGCTCGGGGCCCAGCCCACGCGCGTGAGCTCCGGGGACGGTTGCGCGGAGGAGACCGCCTGCCGGGGGCGAGGATATGCGGCGTCCGGCTCTGGCGTCTGCAGGGCTGAGCCCATCTAGCAAGCCTCTCCCACGTTCGCGTGATCGCGCGCTCTACCCGGCAACTGTTCACTCCGCTCGACGAGTGTGCATCCTCCAATGGATGTCTGTGCAGGAGGAACTATGCAACGGCTCGACGGCATGTCAACAGAGGCTTCCGAGCTGTATGGGACCGACGCACGGTCCGCGCCGTTTTCCCTGCAAATCTCGGTGATCCGATGCTGGAATCATGAGCCCAAGTCGGAGACGCCGACGCGAATCCTTGCGAAAATGTGCAGTCAATGGCATCGGCGAGTGCGCGGGCAACGCGTCGCTGGAGGAGATCGTGATGTCCCACGGCAAGCGCGTGCTGCTGGGCGCGCGCCCGGTCTTGCACGATGCGGAGGAGCGGGCGGTGATGGGGGACTGTTCGTGGCGTGCGTCGCGGGGCTCTACCGCGAGGCGCTGGCCGAGATCGAGAGCCTGGAGCTGCCGTGTCCCGACGCCGACGGCAACCGACGCGGCTGGTTCGTGTTCGTCGTTCAGCTGCCGCGCGGCGTGGACCGCGACGAGACCGTGCGAGCTCTCGCGGCTGCGGGGATCCAGAGCAAGCCGTACCTGCCGGCGATCCACCTGATGCGCGTGGCCCGCAGCTGCGCGCAGCTGCGGGCCAGCCCCTAAAGGCTCCGGAGGGGGACGCATACGTCGTTGAGAAATGGTGATGGTTGCCAGGCGTGGGCTGTCGTCAGAGACATCTCTGGATTTTCCTTGACACAACTGACTGGACTGTTCCCAAATATTGATCGCTGGCGGACCGTTGGGCGCGGGCCTGTCCACCCGGGCTGAATCGCGGCACATCCTGCGGAGCCTGCCAGCGCAGGTCGATAAAACCAACCAAGGAGTAGTGAAAGCATGACACGAGTTAAGGTCGTGCGGCTTGTCGTGATGGCCGCGCTCGTACTGAGCGGGATAGCGGCGTCGACGGCTGCGGCCGAACAGTTATTCCCGTTATGCCTCCAGACCGACGGAGGCACCACCGGCTGGTGGAATGGCATGAACTGCGCGGGTGTCGCCGTAGGAGGCCGCACGTTCACCAAGGCCGTCCCAGTGAAAAAAATACAGGGCGACTTATGGTGCGCAAAAGTCGATACCCAATTTGGGATTAGCGGGCCCTTCAAAGACTCCACCTGTACAACCCTTCAAACAGAAGGGGAATACGTCCTCGTCGAAAATGTCCCATTAGGACCGGTGTGGGTCGTAAACTCCGCGGCACTGTTAGCCGGCGAATCGAAGAACATTTTAGCGTCGAACTTAGAACCGACGAATCTGGGTGTTCAGGAGTTCAAGGGCGGTAACGTCTGGATCAAGTGCAAAATGGTGACCAGCACCGGCAAAGTCATCGCCGGTGAACCGGGAACGGATGAAGCTACGATCACGTTCACCGGCTGTGAAACAGGCAAAATCACGGAAGGCGTTGAAGAAGGCGCCGACACTGGTTGCATCGTGAAGACGGCCGGGGCAGGTAACAACGAAGTGGTGCTGGAAGTAAAGACCGAACTGGTCTACAATGGCACGAAAGCGCAGGCTGAAAAAGAAGAAATGCCAGTCGGGGACCTGTACAGCCCGAAAACTGGCACGGAATTCGTGAAGATCAAATTCGAAGGTGGGCCGTGTCCCGCTACCGGCGAACTGATCGTCACGGGCAACATTGTCGCGAGTCAGACGGAAACGGAATCGACGATAGGCAAATTGACGTTCCCGTCCACGAACAGTGGCGGCCAGAAATACTGGAAAAAGGGCGAAACGACCGGTGCAGCGAAAACGGCGTCGTTGAAATCCGGTGGCGGTACCACTACCGACACTCAGACAGGCAAAGCGGGGGTGATGCTCGAAAGCGGCGAACCATTCGGAGTCGCGTCGGCATAGCCCAAGTAGCGCCGTGAGGCGGTCGTAAGATCGCGTCACCAGACAAGATCACAGCATCTCGAGCGGCCACGTCGAGTCCGGCGTGGCCGCTCCGTGTTGGAAGGTCTTTTCAAAATGCCTGGAGGCGTCGCCGGCAGAGGATTGCGAAGGCGAGTGTGAGGTAGGCCGTGTGGATCTCTGGGTCGCGCTCGTAGTGAGTTCGCAGGCGCCGGAAGTCGTGTAGGAGCCGCGCTCGACAAAATCCACGCAGGTACTGGCTGACCTTCTGCGCGTCTGCGACCTCGACCTCCACCCAAAGCGCTCCGGGGTGTCGTGAACGAAGCGCGCGCCGTTCATCGACTCGATCGCCGCACGCACCGGCTCGCGATAGACCTCCACGCGACGTGCAAGGCCGCGCAGCCCATCGGCTCGACGCGGCATCCCGTCGGGGGCCTCCCTGACCAGCGACGACCCAGCGTTGGCGGCCCAGCCCAGCCGTGCGCCCGTCCGCGGCGAGCGGCCATTCTCGGTCTTGCACGCCACGGCGCGAGACCCCTGAGCTCTGGCGCGAGCTAGGGGGAACCCAGCATCGATGAGGCAAGGGCGCGGCCCGGAGTTGACCGGGTGGTCCCAGTGCGGCTGTTTGCACTGCGGGGCTTCCGTGAGGGCGAATCTGAAGGAGGCCGCAGGTGTGTCGTAGCTGCGAACGAGAGTGAAGCGCCGTAACGCGTCCTTTGGGTAGACGAGCTGGCCGCTGGCAGCGATGCCCGATACCCGTCGGTCCCGGGGGCGTATTGGCGACGTGATCGCGGCGCAATCTCAACGCCTTGCCCTCGGAGATCTGTCGGGTTCCGGCCCGTGGGCTGGTAGGCCGAAGGACGAGAGGGCGAGCGCGAGCTCGGGTGGGGTCAGTCGATCTTTCCCGCCGCGTTCAGCTTGACCTGCAGGTTCTGGTGCAGCGCATCCCACACCCCGGCCTTCCGCCAACCCCCAGCCGCCGCCAGCACGCGTCCCCTGCGCCGTAGTCGTACTCGCGTGGCAGATCTTCCCACGCGTCAATCCTCGGGGAAACACCTTCGGGACTCAGACCCCAGCCACACTCCTCCATTTGGAAAGACCTCCTCAGAACCAACTTGGACCGTGAGCACGGCGGCGCAGTTAGGCAGCGAATCCGTTTACACGTTAGCGTCCAATTTAGAGCCGCCGAACCTTGGTGCTCAAGGCTCAAGGCCGGTAACCTGTGGGTCGAGACGCGAACCACGAGGGGACGCGTGTAAGAGCCACGCGGCACATCCCAGGCGCCCTCGAAGTCGGCTCAGCATCCGCACGACAGAAGGGTGGGGTCGCGTACACACGCGACCCCACCCGAGCAACGCGTCGAGCGATGCTGCTCTTCTTGGCGCTTACTTAGGGGGTTACCCCGATCGTGTCGCCACTGATCATGACGCCCACTTTGCCCGTCTGGGTGTCCGTGGTGGTCCCGCCGCCGGATTTCAACGACGCCGTTTTTGCAGCGCTGCTGGTTTCGCCTGCTTTCCAGTATTTCTGACCGCCGCTGTTCCCAGAGGGGAACGTCAGCTGGCCCACTTCCGCCGGTGATTCTGTCTGGCTGGCGACGATGTTGCCAGTGACGATGAGTTCACCGGTAGCCGGGCATGGGCTGCCTTCGAATTTGATCTTCACGAATTCGGTGCCTGACTTCGGCGTATAAAGGTCGCCGATCGGACCTTCACCTTTTTCGGCCTGAGCTTTGGTGCCGTTGAAGACCAGTTCGGTCTTGACCGACAGCACGATTTCGTTGTTTTCTTTTGCAGTAGCCGTTTTCACAACGCAGCTAGTGTCGGCAGGTTCTTCTTTGCCTTCTACGATGCTACCGGTTTCGCATCCGGTGAACGAGATTTCCGCTTCATCTGTGCCCGCCACCGTGGCTGAGCCACCCGTGATCGAGCCGCTGTTGATGTTGACCATCGGGCACTTGATCCAAACGTTGCCGCCCTTGAACTCCTGAACGCCTAAATTGCTAGGTATTAAGTTAGAACCTAAGATGTTCACGGACGTTCCCGACGACAGCGCAGTTCCGTTTACCAGCCAGTTCGGTGCTGATGCAGACGCTGTCGCGGCCGCCACCGAGCTCATCGCGAATATCGCGATGAGAGCCAAACCAAGGGTCTTGATACGCATGATCTAATACAGCTCCTTCACGTTGAGGTTATTTGACCGCCCCGGTGCACTCGCGAAAGCGAGCGACACTGAGTCGGGCGGGTCCGAGTCGGCCGGACGGTCCGGGCGACTCTCGTGCAGCATGTTGGAAGCTAACGCACAGTTGACGACCGCGCAAGGACTGTCTCCAACTCACCGCTGGCGCTGAGGAACACAACGAGATGCCGCAGGAACTACGATCGTCCCATGCCCGCGGTGGGGGTCGATAGCTCCCGACCGCGGGCGTGCGGTCGGCTCAGGCGAGAGCGACACTACGAGAGCGACACTACGTACGGTTCGCGCGCGGCACGCCCGGCGAGCGAGCGAGCGAAGCGTCTGCGGACGCCTGGGCGCGGCAACGTCGCAGCGGCCACAAGCGGCGCGCACCTCGGGCGATCGGACGCTCTACGAGACGGCCTTCAGACGCTAAGGCTACATTCAGATGCGCGAAGGTCTGATCAGCGTGCCATTAGTTGCGAGAGCACGCGAGGCGGGTGCACGATCATGCGACCATCTAGCGCGAGCTCGCAAGCATGGCTAGGGCTAGGGTTAGCCGGGAAGAACGCGATGAGGCAAGGTGCTGTCAAGCGAATCATGCGAGTAAACGGCTACATTAGGCAAGCGTCGGCAGGGCGTGCCGGTCGACCGGCACGGCGGGTCGTGTCGCGCCGGCGATAGTCGGAAACACTGGTTGCCACGCTGTGACAGGCGAGTTACGGTGCGCCCGTAGGCTCTAGATATCAAGACGCTAGGAAAGTGGGATCATGAACATGATGAGTGACAAGCGCCTCGGAGGTGCGGGGCACGCACGCAGGTACGGGCTCCCCGTCGCTGTGGCGCTCGCAGCAGTCGTCGGCATCCTCGCTGCAGCCTCTTCCGCTCTGGCTAGCGGCGGATACGGGGTGTTTTCGACATGTCCGACTGCCAACCCCGAAGTGGCCGCGTGTGTCGTCGCGCAGGCCGAAAGCGGCGAATTCACCGTAGGTGCCAAGACGGTGCCGATCCAGCACACCATCACGCTCAAGGGCGGCATCATCGTCAATGAAGAAACGGGTAAAGAGACGCTCGTGGCGCCGACTGACGGCATCACGCTGTCCAAGACCCCGCAGACGGTCCCAGGTGGCCTAATCGGCATCGAAGGGCTCGGCGGGGAAGTCACCGCAACGACCGAACTGGCCGGATCTGCCAGCAATGTTGGCATCAACACCGAAAACCTGATCACAGAATCCGGTATCGCGCTGTCGCTGCCGGTGAAGCTGAAGCTCGGGAACCCGATCCTCGGGAACCACTGCTACGGCGGATCCAACGCGCATCCGATCGTGCTGGAACTGACGACGGGCAAAACCAGCCCGCCAGGTCCGAACAAATCGATCAAAGGCAGTGCGGGCACGATCACGACCGAAGAAGAAGGCAATATCATCGTGATCGAGAAAAACTCGCTGGTCAACAACTCGTTCGCCGCGCCGGGCGTCGAAGGGTGCGGGCTCATCCCGTTCCTGGTGGACCCGCTGGTCGATCTCGCGATGGGTGTTCCGGCCTCAGCTGGACACAACACCGCCATTCTCGACGGTACGCTCCACATCGCCGGTGCGGAAGCGGTGAGGGAACACGCGTAGTTAGAGCGGCTTGATGGACCGCTACGCGGTGGTAGCTGTCCTGCAGATGCACCGAAGGGGTCCGCGCGCACGTCGGCGGGCCCCTTCGTCGCGCGAACAGACCTCGTGCGGTGCCGCCTTTCGTGTCGGTCGCCTGTTGGGAGCGGGCGTATCGGGCGCGGGAGCAGTCGAAACAGCACGACCTGCCGAGCGCTTCAGGGAGCCTGCCGATACCGGCTGTTCGCGGCTTGCCTTGGATCTCAGGTGGCCAGGCGGCGAAGAAATGGCCGTGATCCGGACCTCCGAGCGCGGACGAAAGCGTCGCCGATTCGCCGCCCATCCAATGCGCAAAGCCGTGCACACAGCGTTTCATCTCGCCCCAAGAATCGAAGCGTGGGGACATGCTCGGTTGCGGTAGGACGGTGCGTCGCGATTAGGCGGGTGCGCGTAAGGGCGCGTCCGGCCGCGCACCATGCCCCAGCCGCCGACCTGAGAGACCCCTTGACAGTCGCGACGTCAACGCGCCTCCCCCTTGACTCTTAGGCATGAGTGTGCTTAGATACCACCGTCGTTTTACGCACGGACTGCTCGGCCTGTTCGATCGGGGATCTCCAGAGGAGAGGTGCTGGGATCGAATGTGCATGAACGAGGGAAAAGGAGTGGTGGACAGATGAGACGTTTCAGGAGCGTGGGGCTGTGCCTAATCGCGGTACTGGCGGCAAGCGCGGTCGCAGCGGCGAGCGCCTCGGCAGGATTGCCCGAATGGGGTGGGTGTGAAGCTACACCCGGAGGCAGGTACGAAGATGCCGCGTGCACCGTAAAGGCGCATTCGAGGAAGAAGAACGGCAACTACGAATGGTACACCGGAGCGAGCTTTGGACATGGATACGGACTCGAAGGCTACGTGCTGTATCTGACGATCGGACCGACCACCTTTGAAACGACCGGGAAAAACGCGATCGCATGTTCGAGCGGATCGGGCGAGACAGCCCTCGGTCCGGCGCCGAACGAGATAAGGGATGCCTTGCTCAATTTCGAAGGCTGCAAGGAAGTGGGAGGCGAAGAACGCTACTGCAGCAGCCCGGAATTCCCCCATGGCCGCGGGGGGATAACGAACGAATTCGACTACTGGGACGAGGAAGAAGGATTGGGTGGCAAGCTGGTCTTCGTCGGCGGAAAGGGCTCAGAAGTGCCCACCGTCGGTCTGTCGCTCACGTCGTTCCGCAAGTTCAAAATCGAATCGAAAGAAAGAGAACGTCTGCTCACGGCGATATGCTCGGGCCCGCTGGGCACCGTTTGGATCGGTGGTGCCAAGAAGGGCGCGAACGAGGCCATCTCGCTGGTGGCTCCGGTCGACCAGATGAGTACTGAATTCACGCAGACGTTCAGCGAGAGCAGCCCAGGCGTTGCCGTGCCGGACGCGCTCGAAAACGGAGGCGAAAAGTATCTCGAGGAGTTTCTTTCGAACGAAAACAAGTGGGAGCAGTCCGCGTGGACGTCATCGTTCGCCGATGCCGCTGAAGAAGGCGCGCCGGCGATCGAGATAAAAGCGCGACCGTAAACAAACAGAGCAGGGGAGCCGATGTCTCGACGTGCGTAACACGAGACATCGGTGACCCTGAGTCAACGAGCTGCCCGGCAAAGTCGGAGAGGGCGAAGGAGAGTGAAACGAATGAAGCATTTCAAGATTGGCGGGCTGTGCCTCGCGGCGTTGTTTGCGCTGGGCGTGGCCACGTCGGCAAGCGCAGGTGCCACCGAATTGCCCGCGATATACGAATGCGCGAAGGCGCCAAAGGTAGGCAAGACCTATACTGGGCACTACAGCAGCAAGACATGCTCGCCAGCGAGCTACGTGGAAGCTGGCGGCCAAAAATATGAATTTCAGCCCTGGGACAAAGCGGCTGGCAAGGCGAAGGCGTTCAAGGGTAAGGGTGGTGACGCCAACCTCGAAATCGTAGGTGTTGGTGGCGTCACATGCACCAAGAGCGCAAGTACGGGCTACTTCACGGGTCCGAAAACAGTTGGCAAAGTGACCGTCGTGTTCACGGGCTGCGAACTCAACGGGCACACCTGCCAGGGGGCGGCGCCGAAAGCCAGCAAATCTGGCGAAGTCATCACCAACGCGCTGTCGGGAGAAATCGGGTACATCAACAAAGCGAAAGTGGAAGTCGGGGTAGTGCTGAAACCGGAAACGGCCTTGTACTTCGGCGAATTCAACTGTGGGGAACTGAAATTCCGTACGGGCGGCGCGGTGATCGGAAAGGTCAGCTCGCCGGCCAACGAAATGACCAAGGAAGTTGCGCTCAGCTTCACAGAGTCGAGCGGCAAACAGCATCCCGAAATGTTCGAAGGCGGGACGCCGCAGGTGCTCTACAGTGAAGAGGGCGGTAAAGGCGAATGGCCCGAAGGTGGCACTGAACATCACCAGTCCGGTGAGTCCACCACCGTGACGGGCAAGGGCGAAGAACTGGAGTTGGTCGCGTAGACATCTCAGGGACTGGCGTGAGACCACTGCAGCCGTGGCCTCACGCCAGTCCTTTCGATCATCTGGCATTTGAGACATAAGAAAGACGGAACGATGCGCAGTCGAGCGAGAAAGGATTCCAGAGATCGTCGGCGCGGTGTAGCGATACGCCGCCCGAGTGTGTCTGCGGCGCTCGGTTGCGCATCCCCGGCCCGGCGTCGCCCGCTGCGTGTGCTGTGTTGCGTCGTCGGGTGGATGTTGCTTTGGTGCGCACCTGCAGTTGCGCTCAGCCAAAGAGGCCATGTCTTCACAGGCGTCTCGTTCGGCAGTGAGGGCTCGGGGCCAGGCGAGGCTCGTGGAACCGACGGATATCGCCGTAAATGAATCGACCGGCGAAGCGTATGTGGTCGATCGTGGTAACAAGCGCGTCGAGCGGTTCAATGCGAAAGGCGAATATCTCTCTGATTTCGTCGGTGCCTCCCTGAAGCAGCCGGAAGGCATCGCGGTGGACAACAGCCATGCGGCCGACCTCGGTGAAGATCCGTCTGCCGGCGACGTCTATGTGGCCACCCATACCGGCGTGGACAAGTTTACGTCTGAAGGAGTGTACATCGGTCGCGTGACGTCGGGCGCGGAAAAGTCCGAACTCGAACATCCGCAGGGCGTCGCGGTCGACTCGAAGGGCCAGGTATGGGTGGATTGGAGTGATGACGAAATCGACGGCTTCAACGACGGCAAGCAGAATGAGCGGCTGAGCGAAGAAACCATTACGGCGGAAGTCGAACCGCTGCGGCCGGGATTGGCGGTCGACTCGGAAGACGATCTCTACGTCAGCTACGAACCGGGAAAACTGTTCGCGGAAGGACCCAAAGAAAAACCGTGCGAGCTCGCACCGTGCTTCGTGGCGAAGCTCACCGCGCTGGGCGAACCAGCACAGGCGCTGACGGCGGGTGAAGTCCTGATCGAACAGCTCGACGGCGAAGATGCCAGCGCCGTCGCCGTCGATCTTTCAGACGATGACGCATATGTCGACAACGTGACGAGTGTTGCGGCCTTTACGAGCCGAGGCGCACTTGTCCAACGCTTCGGCGCCGGTGTACTGCAGCGTGGAAGCGGCGTCGCGGTCGATGGCAAGACGCGAAACGTCTTCGTGGTCGACGCGGCCGCAGATCGCGTCGACGTGTTCGCTCCTGAACCACCCGGGCCGCCCACCTTGGCCGATCTTGCGGCGCAGGATGTCACCGCGGAAGCTGCGGAATTGACCGGGGCCGTCGACCCTTCGGGACTGGTCGCCGAATACCACTTCGAATACGGCCCCGCGCGGACGTGTACGAGCACACCCTTGTCGTGGACAAAGGTGCCGGGAGGCACGGTTGGCGGGGAAGGGTTCGGCGAAGAAGGATTCGGCGAACAACAGGTCAGTGCGCGCTTGGGCGCGGGCACCGACTCGGCATTGCTTGCCGGCGTGACCTACCGCTATCGGCTGGTTGCCAGCGAGAGCGAAGGGCGGGAGGCAGATGAGGAAGAAGGGTGCTTCTCGACGTTGCCGGCGAGCAAGGCGATCGCGGACGAACGCGAGTGGGAAATGGCGTCGTCGCCGGAAAAGGGGGGCGCTGCAGTCGAACCGATCCCGGCGAACGACGGGTTGATACAGGCATCGGAAAACGGCCAGGCGATCACGTACTTCACGCAGGCGCCCGTAGGCGATCCCGAAGGCAGCAGAAGCCCGGAACCGACCCAAATGATCTCTGTACGAGGGGCTCGAGGATGGACGTCGCAGGACATCGTCACGGCGAACGAACGCGGAACCGGTCTGGAAGAAGGATATACGGCATACCAGGCCTTTTCCACAGACCTGTCGCTGAGCCTCGTGGAGCCTTACCTCGGCGGCGGGAGATTTGCCGAACCGCCGCTGGCCCCGTCTTTTCCTGGTGACGAACACCAGGAAAAGACTTTGTACCTGCGCAGCGACGCACCGATAGCGCCAGCCGCGCTCTCGTCTGGCGCGTCCGAAGAAGACGAGCAGCTGAAGACGGCGCAGGAAGCGATCTACACGAAGGCGCGCGAAGATGGCGTAGCCATGGGCAACCCTGGTTACCTCGCGTTGGTGAACTTCGCCAACGTGCTGCCAGGCGAGGCATTCGGGCCGGAAAACTCATCCACCGGTGTTCACTTTGTTGCAGCCACGCCTGACCTGACACATGTCGTGCTGACATCGGTGGTGGTGCCGCTGACGCCTAAAGCGCCTCCGGGGGAAAACCTATACGAGTGGGAAGGCGCAGGGAGCCCGGCAGAAGGAAAGCTGCAGCTGATCAACGTGCTGCCGGGCGCTGAAGAAGTGGTGGCACCCTTCCCGCGGCTGGGCTCCGCGGAACTTGTAAGCGGGCGCAACCTACGGCACGCGATCTCGGACGACGGCGCGCGCATAGTCTGGTCGGATAGCGAAGACCACTTGTACATGCGCGACACTGCCGATGGGAAAACCATCCAACTCGACCAGGTGCAGGGAGGCGAAGGGACCGAACCGGTTGCGGCCATGTTCCAAGACGCGAGCGCGGAGGGCTCCGAGGTGTTCTTCACCGATACGCAGCGCTTGACGCCTGGCTCTGGCGCGGGGCGCAACAAGCCCGACCTATACGTGTTCGACGTGGAAACCGGCAAGCTTACCGACCTGACGAAGCCCAACTTCGGCGAACGGGCGAACGTGCAGGGCCTGGTCCTGGGGGCCAGCGAAGACGGATCTTACGTGTATTTCGTAGCCGATGGTGTGCTCTCCGGCAGGGCGAGCGAAGCTGGCGCGACTCCGGGACGCTGCCGGTACGAGGAACGCCCAATCACTCTCAGCGCGACCTGCAACCTGTACCTCGCCCACTACGACAGCGAGGCAGGGCACGAAGGCTGGGAAGAGCCCAGGTTCATCGCGAGCCTTTCGAACGAGGATGAGCCCGACTGGGAGGGCCCGGGCGGGGTCGCGGACCTCGGTGAAATGACGGCGAGCGTATCGCCGAATGGTCACTATCTCGCGTTCATGTCGAACAGGAGCCTCACAAACTACGACAATCGCGCGACGAACCCATCCGCGGATGGTGCCCCCGCGGAGGAGGTGTTCTTGTTCGACACTAGCGGTGGAAGTCTGGTGTGCGCCTCTTGCGATCCATCCGGCGCCCGTCCGGTCGGGGTGTTCGATCCGCCAGAAAAAGGCGAAAATCCCGAAGGATTGGGGCTGCTCGTCGATCGGGCGAGAGCGTGGGCGGGCACGTGGCTCGCGGGCAGCATCCCTGGCTGGACCAAGATCAACCGACTCTATGCGCTGTATCAGTCTCGCTATCTGTCCAACAGCGGCCGGCTCCTGTTCAACAGCCCCGACGCCCTTGTCTCGCAGGACACCAACGGCAAGGAGGACGTATATGAGTATGAGCCGGAAGGGGTGCCGCACGGTAGGCATGAATGCACGAACCAGAGCGCCACATTCAGCGTACGGTCTGATGGCTGTGTCGGACTGATCTCGTCGGGGACGTCCGCGAACGAATCCGCGTTCCTCGACGCGAGCGTGAGCGGCGGGGAAGGAGAACACGGCGAAGAGCTGGAAGAAGGCGCCGGTGACGTGTTCTTCGTAACGTCAGCGCGGCTATCGCCGCAGGACACCGATTCGAGTTTCGATGTCTATGACGCTCACGAATGCACCGCCCAGTCGCCGTGCATGATGGCCGAGTCAGGGGAATCGACGCCGTCGTGCGACAGCACGAACGACTGCAGGCCGTTTTCATACGCGGCGCCGACCTCCGGGCCTGAGCCTGCGCAGTCCTTTGGCCCGGGCAATCTGACCTTGCCAACTGGAGGGGTGGCTCATGAAAGAGTCGTGCATCCGCCGCCGGGTAAGAAGCTTGCGGAAGCTTTGAAGAGTTGCCGCAAGCTGAAGCGGCGCAGCAGGCGGGCGGCATGCGAAAAGAGTGCACGCCGAAAGTATGGACGGAAGAGGCCAGCAAAAATGAAGAAGGGCGGCGCGGCCAATAGACGGCGTCAGGGGCGGGCGGGATGATCCGGCATAAGCGCATGAGCTACCGACTTCTTCTTGCTGTCGCTTGCCTCGGCGTGATGGTGGGGGCGGTGAGCGCGTGGGCGAGTCCCGCGGTCGCCGGTGTCGCACCAACAGAGCCCTGGTGGCGTCTGAACTCAACATCCGCGCCCACGAACATGCCACTGGAAGGAGAATCCCAGATTGTCGTCACGGCGATCAACGCCGGAGACGGGGAACTGAACGCTACGCGGACACCGGTCACGTTTACCGATGAATTGCCCCAAGGGGTGACTGCGGTGGCCATCAATGAAGCAAAAGCCACGCGTGGCGTACCGGGCAAAGGCACCGAAAGCGAAGGGATTGCGCCCAGTTGCTCGCTGGCAGCGTCAGTCGTAGCGTGCAAGTTCACCAAGATTCTGCCGCCATATGTAGCGCTCGTCATGCGCATCACGGTGAAGACCGATGTGCAGACCGCGACGGCGAGCCTCAAGAACGTGGTAACGGTGCGGGGCGGCGAAACCGTACAAGGCGGCGAAGTCCGGCCGGGCGTGTTGAAGCAGTCCTTGGCGGTGAATGGGCGGGAAACGCCGTTCGGTGTTGAAATGGTTGAAATGGCGCCTGAAAGCGGGGGTGCGCCGAGCGAAGGCGAAGGAGGGGCGTTCGATGCACAGGCTGGGTCTCATCCCTTCCAGATCACGACAACGCTGAACTTCAACGAGAAGCTTGCCTTTTATAAAGCGGGGGAATTGTCGGAAGGGTTCGGCGAATATCCAACAGCGCCGTCGCTGCCGCGTGATGTTCATCTCAAGCTGCCACCCGGGCTGGTGGGCGATCCCGGGGCGGTACCGCAATGTTCGGAAACGGACTTCTCCGTGATTAGTGGCGAAGATGTCAACCTGTGTCCAGCCGACACAGCGATTGGCGTGGCGTTTGTGACGGTCAATGTGCCGAACCCGGTTGGCTTCGGAACGTTCGCAATTCCGGTATTCAACCTGGTGCCGGCGCCCGGAGAACCGGCGCGATTCGGCTTCGAGGTATACAACGTGCCTGTCGTCTTCAAAACGGTGGTGCCAAGCGGTGGAGAATACGGCGTTGAAGTTGTTGCGACCAACCTCAGTGAGGCAGGGCAGGTGCTGACCAGCCAGGTGACGCTCTGGGGAGTTCCGGGGGATGCGCGCCACGACCAGGCGCGCGGTTGGGAATGCCTCGCCGCCGGGACCTGGGACGTCGAGAGCGAAGCGGCGAAGCCGTGCGTGCCCGAGAGCCAGCAGGCTCCGAAGGCGTTTGTGACGATGCCGACATCGTGTGCACAGCCGCCGGTGACGAGTGTCAGCGGAGAATCATGGCCCACCGGGAAGGATCACACGCCGAAGGTGATCGAAGAAGGCGAAAACACGACCTACACGTTTCCCCGGGCGTTGAGTGGCTGCGGCCTGCTCCCCTTCGACCCCTCCATCAGCGTGTTTCCCGTGGATGAGCACGAAGGCGGAGAGACGCCGGCTGAAGAAGCCGAAGAAGCGGAAGGCCACCCACCGCGCGCGTCGGTGACCGCAGGCAGCACGCCGACTGGTGTGAACGTGAACGTGACGATGCCGCAGGAAGCGACTGTCAGCGGCGAAGCGCCGGTCGCGGAAGCGGACGTAGAGGAAACCACGGTGACGCTGCCCGAAGGCATGCTGATCAACCCGTCGGCGGCAAACGGCTTGGAGGCGTGCTCTGTGCTCGAATTCGGCTCGCCGTTCGAAGGCAGCGAAGAAGACCAGCAAACGGGCAACACGAGGTTCACGCCGGCGCCGCCGAATTGCAAGGAGGCGTCGAAGGTGGGCACCGTGAGCATCGAGACGCCGCTCCTTGAAAACCAGCAGCTGACGGGCGCGATCTACCTCGCTGGCCAGGACACCAACCCGTTCAGCTCGCCCCTGGTGCTCTACCTGGTCGCGGAGGACCCCACCGCGGGAGTGCTTGTCAAGCTAGCCGGAACCGTGGCGCCGAACCCCGGAACAGGACAGCTGGAATCGACGTTCAAGAACACCCCGCGGCTGCCGTTCTCGCATCTGAAGCTGCACTTCTTCGAAGGACAGCGGGCGTCAGTGACCACGCCGGCGGCGTGTGGGACCCAGGGACACGAAACGACCGCCGCGTTCACCGCGTGGTCGGGTGCGTCGACGCAGCCGAAGTCCGCCCCATTCGACATAACGTCTGGCCCGGGGGGTGCGCCCTGCTCGAGCCCGCTGCCGTTCGGCCCTTCGTTCGTTGCGGGTCCAACCAACTCCCAGGCAGCGGGATTCACGCCGTTCGTCCTGAGGATTGGGCACGCGGACGGGCAGCAGCCGCTCAAGTCGATCACCATGCAGCTACCGCCCGGGGTCTCAGCGCTGCTCTCGCAGGTCACGCCCTGCTCCGAAGAAAGGGTCGTGAGCGACAGGTGCGGTCCGGAAAGCCTGATCGGGCGCACGAACGCCCTCTCCGGTCTCGGCGGCGAACCCGTGTCGCTGGGCGGCGAGGTGTACCTAACCGGCGCGCTGAAGGCGACGAGCAGGCATGGCGCTGCGCCCTTCGGCCTGCTGGCTGTGACGCATGCGGCCGTCGGTCCGTTCGACCTCGGCGAGGTTCCCGTGCTCTCCACGCTCACCGTCAACCCGACGACCGCCGCGGCGACCATCCAGAGCGAACCTATACCAGACTTCGTCAAAGGCGTCCCCGCGCAGCTCAAACAGCTCGAAGTGATCGTGGAACGTCCCGGGAACCAGCCGTTCGAGGTCAACCCGACGAACTGTGTCCCCCCGCCGATCGCCGGGACGCTCACCGGCTATGAAGGCGCGAGCGTCGGGGTTGCTTACCCGTTCCCGGTCTCCAACTGCGCGAGCCTGCCGTTCGGACCAAAGCTGACCGCAGAAGCGGCCGGGCAGGGCAGCAAAGCGGGCGGGACGAGCCTGAAGGTGAAGGTGACCTCGGCCGGACTCGGGCAGGCGAACATCGCCAAAGTCGACCTCACGCTCCCCGCCGCGCTGCCGTCACGCCTGACCACCATCCAGAAAGCGTGTCCTGCTGCGGTGTTCGAAGCCAACCCCGCCTCGTGTGACGAAGGCTCGGTGATCGGCAAGGCCACCGTGCACACGCCCGTGCTGAGCAACCCGCTGACGGGTCCCGGCTACCTGGTCTCCCATGGCGGCGCCGAATTCCCCGACGTGGAGTTTGTGCTGCAGGGCGAAGGAATCAAGCTCGTCCTCGACGGCAAGACCGACATCAAGAAAGGCGTCACCTACTCGAAATTCGAAAGCACTCCCGACGCGCCGTTCACCACGTTCGAAACCGAACTGCCCGCCGGCCCGCATTCGGCGTTCACCCCGAACGTGCCCGAAAAGGAAGACTTCAACCTGTGCAGGACCAGCCTTTCGATGCCCACCACTATCACCGGCCAGAACGGCGCCGTGATCGAACAGGACACCAAGATCGCTGTCACCGGATGCATCGGGGTCAAACCGTTCAAAAAGACGAAGCTCGAAGAAGTCCTCGAAACCTGCAAGAAGAAGTACAAGAAGCACAAGGACAAGAGCAAGCGGCTCGCCTGCGAAAAGCGGGCTCGCAAGCAGTACGGTACCAAGAAGGCCGGCAAGAAGAGCTCTACGAAGAAGAAGTAAGGGAGCAGCCGCCGGTCGTTCGCACGGCGCCGGTACGCACGCGTGCCCGCACCCCAGTGTGAGGTGGGCGGCCGAGGAGCACCAATCCTCAGGCGCGTCGCGCGCTGAGCGCCGTCACCAACTCGACCGCCTCCTGCGGTCCTGTGAACGGGGCGATCGCGATGTAGGTCAATTGCGGCAGGCGCCCCTTGAGTCCCGCGTAGTCGCCGCGGGCGATGTGCCGCCGCACGACCTCGAAGACGGCACCGGCGATCGCCTGCGAGGACAGGCGCGGCAGCTCCTCCGCCTCGGGCCGGTGGCGATAGCCCTCCTCGAGGAAGATCGTGAACGAGCGCGTGATCTCCTCCGCGCGGCGGATCGCCTCCGGTCCTGCCGCGTAACATGCCACCAGACGCAGGTGCGAGATCGCAGGGTTCTCGATGATCAGCTCGATCAGCGTGCCCAGTCCGCGCCACACCCGTTCGGGCCAGCGCTCCGCCGCGAAGTACGCCGCCGCGCACGTGTCCAGGATGTGCTGGGTGGGATGCTGCTGGGCTTCCAGGAACGCGTGGTGCTTGTCCGTGAAGTGTTCGTAGAACACGTCGCGCGCGACGCCGGCCGCAGCGACGATGTCGGCGACCGTCGCGGCCGCATAGCCCTTGGCCATCATCACCTCGGCGGTCCCGTAGATGATTCGCGTGCGCTGGCTGCGCGCGACCACGCCCGCGGGTAGGCCGTGGCGACCGCGGGGCAACCGCTGGGCGGTGTGCGCTCGCGCCCCGCGAGGCGTCCCGCGCGCCGCGCGCTTGGTGGGGAGCAGCGCCCGCGGGCCGGTGCTCCAGTGTGTCTGGCCGGCGGGCACCGCATACGCTTCCAGCCACGCGACGAGCTCGCCCGCCAGAGCCGGCAGCTCGTCGTGCGCATCCGTGCGCAGATGCCGGGTGACGATCGCACGGGTCGCCCCGACCAGCGCCAGCGCGGGCAGGTCGAGCGTGCTGCCGCCCGCGGGCGTGCTGCCGAGGAAGTCCTGGGCGCGCTGTTCGAACTCCGCGAGCATCCGTTTGCGCTCCTCGAGCATCCGCGGTCCGCCCGCCATCGACTCGATGTACAGCACGCGCCCGCCGTCGGGGTCGCGCTGCACCGCGCTCAGCAGTCGGCCGAGCGCGGCGCCCGCGGCCTGAGACCATTCGTCGTCGGACATGGTCGTGTCCGTCGGCACCGGGTCGAGCTGGTCGAGCACGCGCTCCGCGACCTCCCGGTAGGCGACCACGAAGCAGTCTTCCTTGCCCTTGAACTGCTGGTAGAACGTCGCGCTCGAAACCCCCGCGTGAGAGCTCAGCTGGGCGATGCTGACCGCCTGGTAGCCCTCGCGGGCCGACAGCTCGATCATCGCGTCCAGCAGCCGCTCCCGCTGGCTGCGCTTGGGCGCCTGCGCCTCTGCGGCGGGCTTCGCGGCGCGTTGACCGCGCGCCGTCGTCGGTTGACGGGCAGGCCGTAGCATACGTTGAATCCTCCGAAACGATACACGATTGGAGTCGGATTCGGTCCTCTCGCAACTCCGACCGTCTCGTTACATCCGCGGTGTGCCCCGTCGGTCCGGAGCGCACAACCAAGCGCTTCACACGCCGTGACGGCCACGGCTATTTGAATGACAGAATCGTTCGGAATATAGGGCACACTGCTATCTGCGCACGACCGCGAGGCTGTCCGCTTTCTCTGTGGGCGGGTTGGTGGGAGGTGTTGGCTCGCTCCCAGACTCGACAACAAATGCGTGGAATGTCGGCGCCGATCTCAAGTTCAAGAAGCTGCACTGTATTCTGAAGAGTCAGAAACACGGCTTGCAGGATCATGCCCCTACGAAATACGGTCGCTTGGCTGGTGGCCCCCCTCTGGGCGCGTACTCGGGAAGGCCGGCGCGCGGTTGGTCCTGGCTGTTCTGAGGTGTGTGCCCGGTGGGCTGCCGAGCGGGTTGTGAGTCTAGACAAATGAGACAAAGTGGAGGTTGACACTATGATGTTGAATAGTTTGGGGCGCAGGCGGTCGCTTGGGCGTGTGCTGGTTGTTTTGGTTGCGGCTGCGTTTGCTGTGTTGGTTGCGGCGTCGAGCGCATTTGCTAGCGGGTTCACCGTGTTCAGCGAGTGTCCCACCAGCAATCCCACAGTCGGTGCGTGTCTGTATGCGCAGACGACGAGTGGCACGTTCACGATTGGCGCCAAGTCTGTGAAAGTCACGAAAACGATCACGCTGCAGGGTGGGATCAGCGTGAACGAAGAAACCGGGGCTGAGAGCTTCGTGGGGGCTGCCAACGGGGAAACGCTGTCGAAAACCCCGCAGACGGTTCCCGGCGGGCTTCTTGGTATCGAAGGGCTCGGTGGGGAAGTGACCGCCACGACGGAACTCGCGGGTCCCGCGAGCAACATTGGGATCAGCACGGAAGACCTTCTCGCCGAAACAGGCACGGCGCTTGCGCTGCCGGTGAAGCTGAAGCTCGGCAACCCGTTCCTTGGGCCGAACTGCTACGGCGGCTCGAACGCGCACCCGATCGTTCTCGATTTGACGACAGGCAAGACGAGCCCGCCGAAACCGAACGAACCGATCAAAGGTAGCGCCGGCACAGTCTCGACCGAAGAAGAAGGCTTGATCATCGTGCTCAATGGCAACCGGCTCGTGAACAACTCGTTCGCTGCGCCGGGTGTCGAAGGTTGCGGGCTGATCCCGTTCTTCGTCGACCCGCTGGTCGACCTGGCGATGGGCGTGCCGGCCGGTGCCGGGCACAACACCGCAATCCTCGAAGGCACGCAGAGGATCGCATCCGCTGAAGTGGTCAAGGAACACCTGTAGCCGCAAGCTGGAAGGAAGACGTTTCGACGGCGCGATCTCGCGCCCTCGGAGCAGCAGGAAAGCCGGGGTGCCCGCCGTTTACGGCGGGCACCCCGTGTCCTTTGTGGCCTGGGTATCGACCACGTGCATCGCGACCGTCCGCCGGCCGCGGGTCTGACCGTCTCCCCCAGGCGGGCGCGGTAGCCTCAGCCACCGTGCCCCTGACCAGCTTCAGCCCGCGTGTCCGTCACTGGTTCGAGCAGGCATTCGCCGCTCCCACACCAGCCCAGGCGCAGGCGTGGCCGGCGATCGCCGCCGGCGAGCACGTGCTCGTGTGCGCGCCCACCGGCTCCGGCAAGACGCTCGCCGCGTTCCTGTGGGCGCTCGACCGGCTCAGCGGCGTCGGCGGAGCGCCGGCCGAGGACGTCCGTGCGCGCGGCACCCGCGTCGTCTACGTCAGCCCGCTCAAGGCGCTCGCCTACGACATCGAGCGCAACCTCCGCGCGCCCCTGCGCGGCATCGGCGCCGCATCGTCCCCGGAGGTGGAGGGTGTGCGCGTGGGCATCCGCACCGGCGACACGCCCCAGCGCGAGCGCGCCGCCATGGCGCGCAACCCGCCCGACATCCTCGTCACCACACCCGAGTCGCTGTACCTGATGCTCACCTCCAGCGCGCGCGAGATGCTCCGCGGCGTCGAGGCGGTGATCGTCGACGAGATCCACGCCGTCGCGCACTCCAAGCGCGGCGCCCACCTCGCGCTCACGCTCGAGCGGCTGGAGGCGCACGTGCGCGCCCACTGCCCTCCCGCGGCCAGGGCAGGCACCGCGAGCGGCCGGCCGGCGGAGATCCAGCGCATCGGCCTCAGCGCCACCCAGAACCCGCTCGAGGAGATCGGCCGCTTCCTCGTCGGCCCCCACCGCGAGTGTCAAGATCGTCGACGCCGGCGCGAGCAAGCAGCTCGACCTGCGCATCGAGGTCCCGGTCGAGTCCATGGCCGAGCCCGACGCGCTCCCGCCGGGCGCGCGGCCGGACCAGCAGCCGGACCCCCTCGAGCCGGTCGCCGGCGGCGAGTCCACGCGCGGCTCCATCTGGCCCGCGATCTACCCCGAGCTGCTGAAGCTCGTCCAGGCGCACACCTCCACGATCGTGTTCGTCAACAACCGCCGCGCCGCCGAGCGCGTCGCGCTGCGCCTCAACGAGCTCGCCGCGCACGAGCACGGCACAGGGGGGGCCGACGGCGCGACGCCGCCCGACGGGGCCGCATCGTCCGCCGGGCCCGCGCCCGCCGACATCGCCCGCGCCCACCACGGCTCGCTCGCGCGCGAGGAGCGCACGAAGGTCGAGGAGCTGCTCAAGGCGGGCGAGCTGCCATGCCTCGTCGCCACCAGCTCGCTCGAGCTCGGCATCGACATGGGCGCCGTCGACCTCGTCATCCAGGTCGAGTCGCCCAAGTCCGTCGCGCGCGGGCTGCAGCGGATCGGGCGCGCCGGGCACGGCGTCGGCGAGGTCAGCCGTCGGGCGCATCTTCCCCAAGTTCCGCGGCGACCTGCTCGAGTGCGCCGTCGTCGCCAGGCGCATGCACGAAGGCCTGATCGAGCCCACCGTCGTGCCGCGCAACGCGCTCGACGTGCTCGCCCAGCAGATCGTCGCCATCGCCGTCAGCGCCGAGCCGAGCGGCCCGGCCCGCGCGCGCGCCGGGGACGATGCGGCCGCCGACGGAGCGGCAGACGGCGCGCCGGAGCCGACGGCGTCCACATCGACGACCTCCACGCGCTGGTGACCAGCACGCACTCCTACGCATCCCTCTCCCGCGAGCTGCTGGAGAACGTGCTGGACATGCTCGACGGGCGCTACCCGTCGAAGGAGTTCGGCGAGCTGCGCGCGCGCATCGTCTGGGACCGCGTGGCGGGCACGATCCGCGCGCGCAAGGGCTCGCGCCAGCTGGCGATCGCCAACGCCGGCACGATCCCCGACCGCGGCCTGTACGCGGTGACGCTGCCGGACGGCCGCCGCGTCGGCGAGCTCGACGAGGAGATGGTCTACGAGGCGCGCCCCGGACAGGCGTTCCTGCTGGGCGCCTCCACCTGGCGGATCGAGGAGATCACGCGCGACCGCGTGATCGTCACCCCCGCCCCCGGCGCCCCCGGCGCGGTGCCCTTCTGGAAGGGCGACTCGGTCGGGCGCCCGCATCGAGCTCGGGCGCGGCGATCGGCGCGTTCTCGCGCTGGGCGGTCGATCAGGAGCCGCAGACGCTGCAGCGCGACTACGACCTCGACGAGCGCGCCGCGCGCAACCTCATCGCCTACCTGCGCGAGCAGCAGGCCGCCACGCGCGTGCTGCCGAGCGACCGCACGATCGTGCTCGAGCGCTTCCGCGACGAGATCGGCGATTGGCGCCTGTGCGTGCTCTCGCCCGTACGGCGGGCGCGTGCACGCCGCCTGGGGCCTCGCCATCTCCGCGCAGCATCCGCGAGCGCCACGGCCTGGAGGCCGACGTCGATCTGGTCCGACGACGGCATCGTGCTGCACCTGCCCGACCTCGACGGCGGACGACGGCGCCGACGACGCCCCACGATCGACGCGCGGGGTGGGTGGGCATCGATCTCGACCTCGTCCTGCTCGAGCCCGACGAGCGTCGAGCGGGCGGTCACCGCGGAGCTCGGCGGCTCGGCGCTGTTCGGCGCGCGCTTTCGCGAGAACGCCGCCCGCGCGCTGCTGATCCCGCGCGCCTACCCCGGCCGGCGCACGCCGCTGTGGCAGCAGCGCCTGAAGGCCCAGAACCTGCTGGAGGTCGCGCGCCGCTACGACGACTTCCCGATCGTGCTCGAGACCTACCGCGAGTGCCTGCAGGACGTGCTCGACGTGCCCGGCCTGCAGGAGCTGCTGCGCGGCCTGTCCACGCGCGAGATCTCGCTCGTGGAGGTCGAGACGCAGACCGCGTCGCCGTTCGCCTCCTCGCTGCTGTTCGACTACGTCGCCACGTACATGTACGAGGGCGACACGCCCATCGCCGAGCGTCGCGCGGCGGCGCTGTCGCTCGACCGCGAGCTGCTGCGCGAGCTGCTCGGCCAGGAGGAGCTGCGCGAGCTGATCGACCCGCGCGCGCTCGCGCGTGTGGAGGAAGACCTGCAGCACCGTTCGCAGATGACGCGCGCCACCGGGCGCGACGAGCTGCACGACGTGCTGCGGCGGGTGGGCGACCTCACGCTGCGAGGAGGTCGCCGAACGCGTCTTCGAGGGCGTCGAGGCCGAGACGCTGCTGCGGGATCTGGAGCGCGAACGGCGCGTCATCCGTGCCCGGATCGGCGGGCGAGGAGCGCCACATCGCCGCCGACGAGGCCGGCCTGTACCGCGACGCGCTCGGCGCCGTGCCGCCCGGCGGGCTGCCCGAGGCGTTCCTCGCCGACGTCCCCGACGCGCTCGGCCAGCTCGTCGCCCGTT
This sequence comes from uncultured Solirubrobacteraceae bacterium, assembly GCA_963756205.1. Lineage (GTDB taxonomy): Bacteria > Actinomycetota > Thermoleophilia > Solirubrobacterales > Solirubrobacteraceae > Palsa-744. The sequence continues at coordinate 115,308 of CAVWMU010000001.1, read as the reverse complement.
ACGCGCGCACGCACGGTCCCTTCACCACCGACGAGCTGCGCGCCCGCTATCGCGTCGACACGAGCGCGGTGCTGCGCGAGCTCGAGCGCGCCGGCGACCTCGTGCGCGGGGAGCTGCAGGCCAGGTGGCACCGACCGGGAGTGGTGCGACGTGGAGGTCCTGCGCCGCCTGCGCCGCGCGTCGCTGGCCGCCCTGCGCAAGGAGATCGAGCCCGCCGATCAGCGGCGCCTCGCGGCCTTCCTGCCGTCCTGGCAGGGCGTCGACCGGCATACGGCCGCCGGCGCCGGCGTCGACCGCCTGCGCGAGGCTGCTCGTGCCGCTGCAGGGGCTCGCGCTGCCCGTCGAGACGTGGGAGCGCGACGTGCTGCCGCGCCGCTGCGGCGCCTACTCGCAGATCGTGGCTCGACGGCCTGTGCGCCAGCGGCGAGGTCGTGTGGGTGGGCGCCGGCGCGAGCGGGCGCTCCGGGCGCGTCGCGCTGTACTTCCGCGAGGACGCCCCCGCCATCGGCCCGCCCGCCGGCGGACCATCGGCTCGCGGCGGGGCGTCCGCGCCAGGCGGCGCCGAGCACGAGCTCCTGCGCGCGCGCCTCGCCGCCGGGGCCGTCGTTCTTCACCGACCTGCTTGCGCGAGCTGGACGCGCCCGCGGAGGCGCTGCGCGAGGCGCTGTGGGACCTCGTGTGGGCGGGCGAGGTCACCAACGACGCGTGGGCGCCGCTGCGCGCGCCGCGGCTGGCGCTCGCCCGCGCCGATGAAGCCCACCGCGGGCGCGGACGGCCTCGCCGAGCAGGGCGCGCGCGGGGGTCGTCCGAGCATCGGGCGCTCGCGCTTCGCCGGGCGCAGGCGCGGCGGCGCACAGTCTCAGGTGCAGGGCCGCTGGTCGCTCACCGCGCCCGTCTTCCGCCGCGCGGGCGCCGGCGGCGCCGACCGGGCGCCCGGGGCGGACCCCCGCGCGATGAGCGCCGAGCGGCGGCGCACGCTCGCGGAGCTGCTGCTCGAGCGCTACGGCATCGTCACCCGCGAGCAGGTGCTCGCCGAGGGCGTCCCCGGCGGTTTCGCGATGCTCTACGACACGTTCGCCAACCTCGAGACGCTCGGCGTCTGCCGCCGCGGCTACTTCGTCGAGGGCATGGGCGGCGCCCAGTTCGCGCTGCCCGGCGCCGTCGAGCGCCTGCGCGCCACGCCAGGGCCACCCGCGCTTGCCGCAGCGGGCCGGGGTGCGCCCGGTGCCGCGGGCGAGCCGCCACGCGCGCGCACGCTCGTGCTCGCCGCCGCCGACCCCGCCCAGCCCTACGGCGCCTGCCTGCCGTGGCCAAAGCGCGACGGGCAGGATCGCCGCCCCGCGCGCGTCGCCGGCGCGTACGTGGTGCTCGTCGCCGACGAGCCGGTGCTGTACGTCGAGCGCGGCGGACGCGGCCTGCTGACGCTCGGCGGGGCGTCGGGCGGCCGCGACGCCATTCGCGATGGCGGCCGCGACGCCGTCCGCGATGGCGGCCGCGAGGCGGGAGACCGGGCTGGGCGCGAGCCCGATCCGCTGCGCGAGGCGCTCGCCGCGCTCGCCGACGCCGTCCGTGCCGGCAGGGTCGGCAAGCTCTCACTGGAGCGCATCGACGGCGAGCCGGCGATCGCGTCGAGCCTTGCCGGGGCGCTCGTCGAGCTCGGCTTCCACCCCGGCCCGCGCCGCCTGACGCTCACTGCCTGACCGCGACTACGGGTCGCAGGACGATTCGGGACGGTTTGTCTCTATCTCGATCGGAAGGCTTCCGGGAGACCGAATTCCCAGTGTCGGTGCGTTTTTTCGCATTGGTCCGAATCGCCTTGTCTGTCGGACGTTTGAGCAGGATGGAGACACGGGTGGAATCGTTTCGGAACTCTTGTTATTAAAAGTCGAGAGAACTTGCACAGGGAGGCGTTTTGGTCTACCTTCTAGAACAGTGGGGATGAGCCGAACAGGGAGCCAGGTCGCACCGCTGTACCGCCGTCTGCCTCACGGTCCGAGTGGCATGGACCGCGAGGAGGTCGCCAGGAATCAGCGCGCGCGACTCTACGGGGCGATGATCGAGTCGATCTCGCAGCGGGGCTATCAGGCGACGACCGTCGCGCACGTGATCGCGCTCGCGGGCGTCTCGCGGCGGGCGTTCTACGAGCTGTTCTCCAACAAGGAACAGTGCTTCCTGGCCACCTATGACATCGTCGTCGCGCGCTCGCGCAAGCGCGTGCTCGACGCGTGGGGAGCGGAGCGCGGCTGGGCCAACCGCCTGCACGCCGGCTGCAAGGCGCTGCTCGACGACGTCGCCGAGTCGCCCAAGGGGCCGCGGCTGGTGCTCGTCGACGCGCTCGGGATCGGGCCGAAGGCCAGGGAGCGGATGCAGCTGGCCGGCTTCACGTTCGAGCGGCTCGTCGCCGGCGCCTTCCAGATCGCGCCCGACGGCGTCGGCTTCCCGCGGCTGACCTCGCGCGGGATCGTCGGCGGCGTGCGCCAGGTCGTGTTCATGCGCATGCTCGAGGGCCGCGAGCGCGAGCTGTACACGCTCACCGACGAAGTGCTCGACTGGATCGAGTCCTACCGTGTGCCCGCCGCCGCGCGGCTGGGCGTGCCCGCGCCGACGGCGCCCGCGCACCAGCCGCCCGTGCCCGCGGCGTTCCTCGCGCGCGACGACAAGCGCGCGCGGGTGCTCGGCTCGGTCGTCCACCTGACGCTCGACGAAGGCTACTCGCGCCTGACCGACCCGCAGATCGCGCAGTTCGCGGGCATGTCCACCGAGGCCTTCCACAAGCAGTTCGCCAACAAGGAGGAGTGCTTCCTGGCGGTGCTCGACGAATTCGTACGCGAAGCGCTCGACTCCGTGCGGGGCAGCTTCGACAGCAGCGCCTCCTGGCCCGAAGCCGTCTACCGCGCGATGGTCGCGTTCATCGAGTACCTCGTCGCGCACGAGGCGCTGCTGCGGATCGCGTTCATCGACCTGTTCGACGTCGGCCCGAGCATGGTCGGGCGCCTGACGCGCTCGGTCGAGAGCTTCACCAAGCTGCTCACCGAGCAGGGCCCGCCGCCGCGCCGCGGGCCGGAGGTGGCGCTTGAAGCCGTCAGCGGCGCCCTGTGGGCGATCATCTCCAGCTACGTCGCCAACGGCCGCCTCTCCCGGCTGCCGTGCCTGGTCGACCACCTCACGTTCACCGTGCTCGCCCCGTATGTCGGGCCGAAGGCGGCGATCGAGACGATCCAGGCCGCGCGCAAGCCGCTGCGCTCCGTCTGAGCCGACTCTGCGATCGTTGCGGCGATGATCGAGTCATCGCCAAGGCGCCCGCGCCGCGTGGGCCACAAGGGGGCCGCGCACATCGAGCCCGGCAACACGCTCGCGAGCTTCGACGCGGCGCTGCACCACGACGTCGACATGATCGAGCTCGACGTGCTCAGCGAGCGCGTCGACGGCAGCGGGCGCCTGCTCGTCGCCCACGACTACGAGGATGCGCGCGGGCGCGCGAGCCGCTCAGCTTCGAGCAGGCGCTCGAGCACCTGTCAGGCCCCCGCTTCGCCGGCCTCGAGCTCGACGTCGACGTCAAGCTCCCCGGCTATGAGCTGCGCGTGCTCGACGCGCTGCGCCAGCACGGGCTCGTGGAGCGCACGCTCGTCAGCGGCATGTTCCCCGCCGGCCTCGCGCGCATCCGCGCCGCCGAGCCCGCGCTGCGGCTCGGCTGGTCGGTGCCGCGCGTGCGCCGCGACTACACCACCGACATGCTCACCGCCATACCCGCCCTGGCGATGCTCACCGGCTACCGCGCCACGCTCCCGCGCCGCGCCCGCGCCGCCCTGCACGAGGGCCGCTTCGACGCGATCATGGCGCACTGGCGCGTCGTCACGCGCGGGCTCGTGCGCGCCGTCGCCGAGGGCGGCGGCGAGCTCTACGTGTGGACGGTCGACGACGCGCGCATGATCGCCAAGCTCACCGCCATGGGCGTCGACGGGATCATCACCAACGACCCGCGCCTGTTCGGCACCGACTCGTAGCGGCCCGCGGCCGCGCTCAGCCGATGATGCAGGTGGCGGCGCTGTAGCCGGCCGGGTCCGCGCCCGCGAGGCTCCTGTGCCCGGCGCTCGCCGGCTCCGCGGCCGACACCAGGATCTCCTTGCCGCGGCGCCACTGGAAGTCGACGACGCCGCGCAGCGTCACCGCCGGCTTGCCCGCCACCGGCTTCAGTTCGAAGCTCGTTCCCGCCTGGCGCGCCGCGGCGCCGCTGCCGACCGCCACGAAGCCGCGAGCTCGCGCCGCTCGCGAGGTTCGACCCACGCCTTCGTCGCGCTGTCGAGGTACTGCAGGCGGAAGCTCATGTACATCCTGTCGTGCGCATTGCCGTCGCCGGGCATCGAGCCGCGGACGCCGACCGTGTCCGGCTGGTCGGCCGGGTCGCACACGTCGATCGTCGCCCACAGTTCGTGCGAGTGCAGCAGCGCCCGTTCGCTCGCCGTCGGCGTTCCTTTCTTCGCGGACGCGGACCTGGCCTGCGCGGTGGCGGATGCGCCCAGCGCGAGCGCCGCTGCCAGCGCCGCGGCGGCGGTCGGGAAGGCGCTGATCGGCTTCGAGAAGAGCATGTGAATGACGATAGCGCCGGCGAGCGCACCGGGCGCCGGCGAGATTCCCGCTGCCGGCCAGGATGCGCCGCGCGGCTCGTTGTGGTATTCCCTGGGGAATGGCAGCGACGCGCTCAGCCGACGTGGTCGAGCTGCTCGGGCAGCGTGCCCGCGTTCTCGACGCTCGAGCCAGCCGACCTCGAGCGGATCGCGCAGATCGCCGTGCCGCGCCACTTCGAGCCGGGGCAGGCGGTGTTCCGCGAGGGCGACTCCAGCGACACCTGCTACATCGTCCGCGCGGGCCACGCGCGGGCGGTGCGCAGCCACCCGGACGGGCGCACGATCACGCTCGCCACGTTCGGGCCCGGGCGACATCTTCGGCGAGCTCGCGATGTTCGAGGACGAGCGCCGCTCGGCGACCGTCGAGGCGATCGAGCCGACGAGCGTCGTCGGCGTGCTCGGCCCCGACATGCGCAGGCTGATGAACGAGCACCCGCAGATCGCCGCGCGCCTGGTCGTCGCGCTCGGCCGGCGCCTGCGCGAGACCAACGAGCGCCTCTCGCGCCAGTCCTTCCAGACCGTCCAGAGCCGCGTCGCCGTCGTGCTCGCGCGAGCTCGTCGAGCAGGAGATCGCCGACGGCAAGGAGGCGACCGGACGTGCTCGTTACGGCCACCCAGGCCGACCTCGCGCAGCTCGCCGGCTCCTCGCGCGAGTCCGCCAGCCGCTTCCTCGCCGTGCTCGAGCGCGCCGGCGTCATCTCCCAGGGCCGCGGGCGCCTGATCGTGCACGACCCGAAGGCGCTCGAGCAGTATGTCTTCTGAGATCGCGCCGGCCGTCGCGGTCCTCGAAGCCCGCGAAGTCCCGCGAGCCCGCAAGCCCGCCAAGGCCGGCCGCGCGGGCCAAGCGCGCGAGGCGCGCGTCGCAGGTCGCAGGCGCGCGAGTTCTCCGCCGGCGGCGTCGTCGTGCGCGGCGAAGACGTGGTCGTGATCGTGCCCACGCGCCGCGCCGCCGACGGCTCGCGCGTGCTCGCGCTGCCCAAGGGCCACGTCGACCCGGGCGAGAGCGCCGATCGCAGGCGGCCACGCGCGAGGTGCGCGAGGAGACGGGGATCGTCGCCGAGCCCGTGTGCGAGCTCGGCGAGTCGCGCTACTGGTACCGGCGCGACGGGCGCACGATCGGCAAGTCCGTCGCCTTCTTCCTGTTCGAGTTCGTCGACGGCGACACCGCCGACCACGACGACGAGGTCGAAGAGGTGCGCTGGATCGCCCTGCAGCGAGGCGCGCGTCGAGCTCAGCCACGCGGCCGAGCGCGAGATGGTCGAGCTCGCGCTGGCCCGCCTGGGCAAAGACCGATAGCCTGCCGGGCTGCGATGCAGGTCCTCAACTTCTACTCCACGATCTTCGCCGACGAGCTCAAGCGTGGCCGCAAGACCGCCACGATCCGCCTCGGCGACAAGTCCGGCAAGTACCGCAAGAACCAGCTGGTGCTCGTCACGATCGGCTACCAGTACTCGCCGCGCGAACGGATCTTCGAAGCGGTCATCGACCAGGTCGAGGTCATGAAGCTGATGGACCTCTCCCCGCGCGACATCAAGCACGACAACCCCGAGTTCCGCCGCCACGAGGAGCTGATCAAGTTCCTCGAGCAGATCTACGGGCGCTCCGTCTCGATGGAGGACACCGTCACCGTCGTGCGCTTCTCGCAGATCCTCGAGAACCCGACCGGGATGACCGAGGCGATCAAGGGGTTCGGCGGCGCCCAGAATTAGCGGCGGGAGATGATTGCCAAACGCCGCAGACTGCGGCGGGGCCTGTGACTGCCAAAGGACGCAGACTTCGCGTGCGTCCTTTGGCAGTCACCGCCCGCCTTTGCCGAGATAGGCTTGAACTCCGCCCGGTTTCCTATATATTGGGCGTGCAGTTGGCACTCTCGCTGGAGAGTGCCAAGCACGACAGTAAAGAGGCGGTTCGCCCAGTCAGAGGGCCGCGGACCGCCGGTCGCATTCTCTAGACGGAGGTTTTTCAACATGAAGCTCAAGCCCCTGGGCGATCGTCTGATCGTGCGGGCGATCGAGGAGGAGCAGACCACCGCGAGTGGCCTCGTCCTGCCCGACACCGCGAAGGAGAAGCCGCAGAAGGGCAAGGTCCTTGCCGTCGGCGACGGCAAGCTCGACGACAACGGCAAGCGCATCCCGCTGGACGTCAAGGAGGGCGACGAGGTCCTCTACAGCAAGTACGGCGGGACCGAGATCAAGGTCGACGGGGAGGACCTGCTCGTGCTGCGCGAGTCCGACGTCCTCGCCAAGGTTGCCTAGAGGGTGGCGCAGCCGGCCTTCGGGCCGGCAAGCCGGGCCCTCGCAAAGGAGATCTGAGAGACATGGCACACAAGGAACTGAAGTACGGCTCGGAGGCGCGCAAGGCGCTCGAGGCGGGCGTCGACGCGGTCGCCGACGCGGTCAAGGTCACGCTCGGCCCCAAGGGCCGCTACGTGGTGCTCGACAAGAAGTTCGGCGCGCCGACGATCACCAACGACGGCGTCACGATCGCCCGGGAGATCGAGGTCGAGGACGTCTTCGAGAACCAGGGCGCCCAGCTCGTGCGCGAGGTGGCCACCGCCACCAACGACGTCGCCGGCGACGGCACCACCACGGCGACCGTGCTCGCCCAGGCGATCGTCCGCCAGGGCCTGAAGAACGTCGCCGCGGGCGCCAACCCGCTGGCGCTCAAGCGCGGCATCGAGAAGGCCGTCGACGAGGTCGTCGAGAACATCGCCTCGCAGTCCAAGGAGGTCTCCGGCAAGGACCAGATCGCCCGCGTCGCGACGATCTCCGCCGGCGACGAGGAGATCGGCGACGTGATCGCCGACGCGATCGAGAAGGTCGGCAAGGACGGCGTCGTCAACGTCGAGGAGGGCCAGACGTTCGGCATGGACCTCGAGTTCACCGAGGGCATGCAGTTCGACAAGGGCTACATCTCGCCGTACATGGTCACCGACCAGGACCGCATGGAGGCGACCCTCGAGGACCCCTACATCCTGATCGCCAACCAGAAGATCGGCTCGGTCCGCGACGTGCTGCCGGTGCTCGAGCAGGTGATCCAGACGCGGCAAGCCGCTGCTGATCATCGCCGAGGACGTCGAGGGCGAGTCGCTCGCGACGCTCGTCGTCAACAAGCTGCGCGGCACGTTCACCGGCGTGGCCGTCAAGGCGCCGGGCTTCGGCGACCGCCGCAAGCGCATGCTCGAGGACATCGCGATCCTCACCGACGGCGAGGTGATCACCGAGGAGATGGGCCTCAAGCTCGAGAACACCCAGCTCTCCCAGCTCGGCCGCGCCCGTCGCGTGGTCGTCGCCAAGGACACGACCACGATCGTCGACGGCGCCGGTGACGCGGAGGCGATCAAGGGCCGCATCAACCAGATCAAGAGCCGAGATCGAGAACACCGACTCCGACTTCGACCGCGAGAAGCTCCAGGAGCGCCTCGCGAAGCTCTCCGGCGGCGTCGCCGTCGTGAAGGTCGGCGCGGCCACCGAGACGGAGATGAAGGAGAAGAAGCACCGCGTCGAGGACGCGCTGCAGGCCACCCGCGCGGCGCTCGAGGAGGGCATCGTGCCCGGCGGCGGCGTCGCGCTGCTGCAGGCGTCTCGACGGTCGCGATCAGCGTCGACGGCGTCGGTCGACGGCTCCGACGACGAGCGACGGGCGCGCGGATCGTGCTGCGGGCGCTCGAGGAGCCGCTGCGCCAGCTCGCCGAGAACGCGGGCCTGGAGGGCTCGGTCGTCGTCAACGACGTGCGCAAGGCCAAGAAGGGCCAGGGCCTGAACGCCGCGACGAACGAGATCGTCGATCTCGTCGCCGCGGGCATCATCGACCCGGCGATGGTCACGCGCTCGGCGCTGCAGAACGCCGCGTCGATCGCCAAGAACATCCTCACCACCGAGGCGATCGTCGCCGAGGTGCCCGAGAAGGAAGGCGCCGGCGGCGGCGGCGGTGGCATGCCCGACATGAGCGGGATGATGTAGTCAGCCGTCCAGCGCGTGCGCCCGCGCGCGCAACAGCCGATAGATCGCAGAGGACCTGGCACGACGCCAGGCCCTCTGTCTTAGTGGGCCACGCCGACGCGCCGCCGGGCTGACGCGGCGCGCCTATTCCACCTCGGCGAGCGACCGCGGTCCATGCCCGACGTACTTCGCGGTCGGGCGGATCAGCTTCGCCTCGCGCTTCTGCTCGAGGATGTGCGCCGACCAGCCGGCCACGCGCGCGCACGTGAACATCGGCGTGAACAGGTCCGGCGGGACTTCCGCGAGGTCGAGCACCACCGCCGACCAGAACTCGACGTTGGTGGCGAGCACGCGGTCGGGCCGGCGCGCGTGCAGCTCCGCGAGCGCGGCCTTCTCCAGCGCCTCGGCGGCCTCGAAGCGGGGCGAGCCCAGTTCGCGGCAGGTGCGCCGCAGCACGCGCGCGCGGGGGTCTTCGGCGCGGTAGACGCGGTGGCCGAAGCCCATCAGCCGCTCGCCGCGGTCGAGCGCGTCGGTGACCCACTGCTCGGCGTTGCCGCGTCTGTTCGACTTCCTCGAGCATCTTCAGCACGCGCGAGGGAGCGCCGCCGTGCAGCGGGCCGGAGAGCGCGCCCACCGCGGCCGACAGCGCCGCGGCGATGTCCGCGCCGGTCGAGGCGACGACGCGCGCGGTGAACGTCGAGGCGTTCATGCCGTGCTCGGCCGCGGAGACCCAGTAGGCGTCGATCGCCTTCGACGTGGTCGGGGTCGGCCTCGCCGCGCCAGCGGATCAGGAAGCGCTCGGGGATCGTGCGCGCCTGTGTCGATCTCCGCCTGGGGCACCGGCGGCTGGCCGGCCTCGCGCGCGGACTGGGCGACGAACGACAGCGCCATCACCGAGGCGCGCGCGAGGTTGTCGCGCGCCTCCTCGTCGGTGATGTCGATCAGCTGCCCGAAGCCCCACTCCGGGCGCGAGCATCGCGAGCGCCGACTGCACGTCGACGCGGTGATCGCCCGAGCGCACCGTCAGCGCGTGCGGTTCGGCGGGCGGCAGCCCGGGCTTGAAGCGCCCGTCGACGAGCAGGCCCCACACCTGCTCGTAGGGGACCGTGCCGACGAGTTCCTCGATGTCGACGCCGCGGTAGCGCAGCGCGCCGCCCTCTTTGTCGGGCTCGGCGATCTCGGTGGCGAAGGCGACGACGCCCTCGAGGCCCGACTTGGACCTCAGGATGCTGACTGCAACCGCGCTCATGGCACTCGCTTTCTGGGCTTGACGGTTGGGTGGCCACTGCCCGCCGGTCGCGGCTGCCTTGTGGGCAGGCGCCATATCGTCGCAGGAATGCCTCGCGCCAGTACGCTGCCACGCCGAGCGCACGCCGCCGCGCCTGCGCCCCCGATGCAGTCGTACCCGAGGAGGAGCGCCGTGCCCGACAGCGATCTCATGTTCGGCCCGCGATCGAGCTCGCGGGGATGGTGCGCGCGCGGGAGATCTCAGCGCGGGAGCTCGTGCAGATCTCGCTGGAGCGGATCGAGGAGCTAAACCCGGCGCTGAACGCGTTCGTGCAGGTCGACGCCGAGCGGGCGCTCGCGGCGGCCGCGCAGATCAGGCCGGGCGACGCGCGCCCGTTCGCGGGGGTGCCGACGGCGATCAAGAACAACCGCCCGTGGCCGGGCTGCGCCTGACGTACGGCTGCACGCTGATGGCCGAGTTCGTGTGCCGACTACGACCACAACGTCACGCGGCGCCTGAAGCGACGCGGGCTTCGTGATCGTCGGCACGACCACGCTGCCCGAGTACGGCATCCTGCCGACGAGCGAGGCACGCATCTTCGGCCCGACGCGCAACCCGTGGGACCTGCAGCGCACGCCGGGCGGCTCCTCCGGCGGCGCGGCGGCGGCCGTCGCCAGCGGGCATGCTGCCGGTCGCGCACGGCAACGACGGCGGCGGCTCGATCCGCATCCCCGCCGCGTGCTGCGGGCTGGTGGGGCTGAAGCCCGCGCGCGGGCGCATCTCCGCGGCGCCCGAACTGCGGCGACGCCTCGCTCGGCGATCGACGGCATGCTTACGCGCACCGTCGCCGATACCGCCGCGATCCTCGACGTGCTCGCCGGCTACGAGCCCGGCGACGCCACCTGGGCGCCGCCGCCGGCCGAGCCGTTCGCGCAGAGCGCCGCGCAGCCCGCCCCGGCCGGCTGCGGATCGCCGCCACGACGCTGCCGCCCGTCGCCGACGCCGTGGTCGACCCGATCTGCGCGCGGGCGGTCTCCGACGCGGCCGAGCTGCTGCGCTAGCTTGGGCACGAGGTGGAGGAGGTCGATCCGCCCTGGCAGCATGGATGGCCTGCGCGAGCTGTTCGGCGCTGGTCTTCTCCAACCACATTGCGCTGTCGATCGCCTACTCCGGCATCGTCGCCGGCCGCGAGCCGACCGCCGACGACATGGAGCCGATGAGCTGGGCGATCTTCTCGATGATCCGCAAGCTGGGCGCCGTGCAGGGTCTGGGCGCGGCCGTGCGGCTGCAGGCCTTCGCACGGCGGCTCGTGGCCTTCCTGGAGCCCTACGACGCGCTGCTGACGCCGGCGCTGGCCGAGCGCCCGCTGCCACTGGGGACGCTCGACACGGCCGCGCCCGAACCGATGTCCACGTTCACGCGCTCGGGCCTGTTCACGCCGTTCACGCCGGTCTTCAACGCGTCGGGCCAGCCGGGGATCTCGCTGCCGCTGTATCGAGGGCGAGGACGGGCTGCCGCTGGGCGTGCAGCTGGTCGGGCGCCCGGCGGGCGAGGGCGCGCTGCTGGCGCTCGCTGCCCAGCTGGAAGACGCCGTGCCATGGGCGCTCAGGCGCTGCCCAGCACCGCCGCCATCCGCTGTGGCCTGACCCCGAGCGCTTCCGCGTCGGCGGCGCCGCGCGCGGAGATCATCGGAGTCTCCATCAGCTCGGCCTCGTCCCAGGTGGCGAAGGCGCGCGAGCCGCCCAGCCGCTCGAGCGGGCGCAGGACACGCGAGACGACCGGAGTGGGAATGTGCACGAGCGGGCGCCTGCGGTTCAGCGAGCGCAGCAGCGTACGCACGATGTCGCTGTGGCTGAGCGTCTCCGGACCGGCCAGCTCGTAGCGCTCGTGGCGGGAGTCCCGCGAGCGGCCGGCGCCATCGTCCCCGCGCAGGGCGGCGACCACGCAGTCGGCGACGTCCTCGGCCCAGATCGGCTGGAACGCGGCGCGGCCGCGCCCGGAGACCGGCATCACCGGCAGCAGCGCCAGGCGCTCGAGCAGCGTCAGCCACGGGTCGCCGGGGGCGTAGACGATCGACGGTGCGAACACGATCGAGTGCACGTCCGCCTCGCGCACCGCCTGCTCGGCCAGCGCCTTCGCGCGCAGCAGGCGCGCGCGGTGGTGCGTGGAGGCGCCGAGCGCGGAGAAGAACACGAAGCGCTCCACGCCCTGGCGCTGCGCAGCCTCGACCATCCGCCAGGTGGCGATGCCGTTGAGCTCCTCGATCGAGCCGCGCGGCTGGTCGCGGATCGATGCCGCCAGGTGCACGACGGTGTGCACGCCGCGCAGCGCGTTGCGAAATGAGGGCGGGTCGGTGAGGTCGCCGAGCGCGATCTGCACGCGCACGCGCCGGGCGCCCAGCCGGCGCGGGTCGCGCACCAGGCAGCGGACCTCCGGCCTTCCGCCAGCAGGCGGCGAAGCAGCGTCGAGCCCACCAGGCCGGTCGCGCCGGTAAGCAGCAGCATGCCTCGTACAATATGCGTCGCCTGGCAGGAACCCAACGCAAATCGACCCAAGAAAGAAGCGAATGGCCTACGTTATCGCCGAGCCGTGCATCGGCACCAAGGACAACTCCTGCGTCGAGGTGTGCCCCGTGGACTGCATCCACCCGACGCCCGACGAGCCCGGATACGACGCAGCCGAGATGCTCTACATCGACCCCGAGGAGTGCATCGACTGCGACGCGTGCGTCGAGGCCTGCCCGGTGGACGCCTGCTTCGCCGAGGACCAGCTCCCCGACGAGTGGCAGAAGTACACGCAGATCAACGCCGACTACTTCGCCAACGCCAAGTAGCCGCCATAGGACGGGTCGAGCACGTCGAACACCGGCACGCCGGGGATCGCCGCCTCCAGCAGGCCGCGCAGCTGCGCGGAGTCGAAGCGGTGCGACTGGGGGGCGATCGGGATTGACGGTGATCGCCTCAAGCTCGATGCGGCCCAGCGTCTGTAGCAGGATGCCCTGACGGCGATACCACTCGGGGCCCCGTTTCCACAGGAACACCCGCGTGGGGTCGTGCACGACGAGCGCCAGCTCGCGCCGGCGCCTCTGCACGGGATGCAGCAGGCCGCGCAGGAACCTGTCGGGCAGCGCGCCCGCCACGACCAGCCAGCGCGCGCGCGGGTGCTCGTCGAGCAGCTGCGCGATCTGCTCCGGCTCGGCGGTCAGCGCGAAGCGCGGCGGCAGCTCGAGCCGCTCGTCCTCCGCTGCCGCGTGGAAGGCGTCCTCGACGAGCGGCAGGCGCACGAGGTCGACCGCGTCCCTGGTCTGTAACACGACTTCGTCGATGTCGCGGTCGAGCACGGCGCCGGTCGACATGACCAGGCCGTCGGCGACGTCCGGCGAGGAGGCCGCGCGGCGGTCGATCGCGCCGTCGATCAGTACCTGCTCCGCGCCGTGGGCGAGCATCGCGTCGCTCACCGCGCGCACGTCCGCGGCGGCGCTCGGGCCCGCGATCTCGATTGCCCGCCCGCCTGTGCCCGGACCGGTCGAGGATGGTGCCTCGCCGGCGGCGCCGGGCGGGCTCGAGCTCACGCGCGCGATCAGCACCCGGCCCAGGGGGGTGCGCACGCCCGGGTCCTCGAGCAGCTCATGCGGGACGCCGCTCGCGCGCAGCAGCGCGTCCGTCGTGGCGACGAGGCTCCCCGCGACCAGGCGCACGCGCGGCTTCTCGATGCGCGCGTCGATCACGTCGCGCTCCTCGCCGTCGCGCCCCACCGAGGTCACGCCCACCGGGCGGCCCGCGTCCTGAAGCTCGCGCAGCAGCGTCGTCAGCGCGACGGTCTTGCCCGTGTTCTTCGCGAGGCCGACGAGCGCCAGGCGCCTGGTCGATGCCGTCAGCTCGCTGAGCATCCGCGGGTCAGGCCGGCGCGGACTGGGCGGCCGGGGAAGCCTCGGTGTCCGACGGGACAGGGGCGGCCGAGTCGGCGCGGGCGGCGAGCTCGCGCACGATGAACGTCGCCAGGTGCTGCGGTTCGGTGCCTTTGGAGAAGCCCGCGTCGTAGCCGAGCTCCTTCGCCAGCTCGCCCGTCACGCGCGGCCCGCCGCACGCGAGGATCATGCGCCCGCGCATGCCCTCCGCCTCGACCATCTCCACGAGCTCCGTCAGGTTGTGGATGTGCAGGTTCTGCTGGGTGACCGTCTGCGAGACGAGGATCGCGTCGGCGCCCACCTCGATCGCCTTCGCCACGAGCACGCTGTTGGGGACCTGGCTGCCGAGGTTGTACGTCTGAAAGCAGCGGTAGCCCTCCAGGCCGTGGTGGCCGTGGTAGCCCTTCAGGTTGAGCATCGCATCGATGCCCACGCTGTGGGTGTCGGAGCCCGTGCTCGCGCCGACGACCACCACCCTGCGCCCGAGATGCTCGCGCGCGAAGCGTTCGATCTCGTCCTCGCTCATGTACTCGATGTCGAAGCCCTCGCCCTGCAGGGCCGCGAAGTCCACCGTCTGGGTGCAGCGTCCGTACATGACGAAATAGGTGTAGCCCTCGGTCAGCTGCTCGTAGTGGACGACCTCCGGCTCCTCGAAGCCCATCTTGCCCGCCAGCTCGAGGGCGGCCCGGCGGGCGGCCAGCGAGTAGGGGACGGGGAGCGTGAAGCTCATCTGCACGAGGCCGTCGTCGAGGTGGTCGGCGTACGGGCGCACCGCAGCCAGGTCGACCTCATGCATGGCCGGCCTCGCGCGTAGCTGGTCTCACCGTGCCGCGTCGGGTGTCACGCATAGCTGGCCTCGCCCTGCGGGGCCGGGCGCTCGCCGCGCATCAGCTCCACGACCGGGTTGAAGTAGCCCTCCTCGCAGGCGACGATGCCGTCGATGCCGCGGCCCTCGTCGAGCTTGCGGCTGACGTCGCCGAACGTCGCTTCGTCGATCGCCTGGAAGAGGCCCGTCTGCGCGATCCGCTCGAGCAGCTCGTGCGCGCCCGCCAGCACCTCCTGCGCGCGGGTCTGGATGATGCCGCCGCGCTTGAACTCGATCTCCTCGCCGAGGTCGGCGGCGGCGTTGAACACGTAGTCGACGTTCTGCAGGCCGAGCACGCGGTCGTGGATGTGGGGGGTGAAGATGCCCTCGGTGGGGACGCCGATCGTCTGGATGCCCTGGCCGGTGGCGACCGTCACGAGGTTGAACAGCGCGTCCGCCGCGTGCGTGCGGAACAGGTTGCCATCCATGTGCCTGGTGGGCGGCATGTACTTGACCGGGCAGTCGGGGAACAGCTCGCGCGTGAGCTGCGCCTG
The DNA here is from genome assembly GCA_963756205.1 of uncultured Solirubrobacteraceae bacterium. Classification (GTDB taxonomy): domain Bacteria; phylum Actinomycetota; class Thermoleophilia; order Solirubrobacterales; family Solirubrobacteraceae; genus Palsa-744. The sequence continues at coordinate 100,248 of CAVWMU010000001.1, read as the reverse complement.
CGCCCACTCGTACAGCAGGCCGTTGCGGACCGGTACGTCGATCTCGAACGCGTCGCCGAGCGCGATCTGCGCGTCCGGCACGCCCGAGTCGAGCGCCAGCTGGTGGTTGATGAACTGCGACGCCGTCACCGTGTGCGCCGCCTGCACCGCGTCCGCCGTGCGCAGGTAGTTGTCCTCGCCCGTGTTGATCACCACGCCGAAGAACCCGTTGATCATGCGCGAGACGCGCTGGTCGATCAGGCCGCGCACGATGTTGATGTCGCGGTACAGGATCCCGTACAGGGCGTCGTTGACCATGTTGTCGAAGCCCTCCCACGCGCCCATCGCCGCGATCTCCGACATGCACAGGCCCGAGCAGAAGCTCGACAGGCGCACGTAGCGGCCGTGGGACTCCGACCACGCGTCCATCGCCTCGCGCATGATGCGGAAGTTCGCCTGCGTCGCGAACGTGCCGCCGTAGCCCTCCGTGGTGGGGCCGTAGGGGACGTAGTCGAGCAGGCTCTGCGCGGTCGAGCGGATCACCGCGACGATGTCCCCGCCCGCTTCGGCCACTGCCTTCGCATGCACGACGTCCTCGTAGACGTCGCCGGTGGCGGTCAGCACGTAGCGCAGGGGAGTCGCCGCTTCGCCGAGCCTCGCGCGCATCGCGCGGCGCTCGTCGAAGCGCGCGTGGATCTCCTTCAGCCGCGCGGCGCACTCCGCCGTGACGCGTTCGCGGACGGCGCCCTCCTCCGCGCGCTCCAATCCGAGGAGGTCGAGCTCACGCGCGTTAACGCCCTCGGAGATCTGCTGGGGGTGCGCCCCGTCTGCAGCATCGCGTTGCCGAGCCAGTACGCCACGCCCCTGCCGAGGCCGCCCCCGTCGTGCACGTGGTCGACCAGCACATTCGGCAGCGGCGCCTCCAGCTCGTTCGCGCCATCCACGCCCAAGAGGCGCGTGACGCTGCGCTCGACCGACACCGTCGTGCGGTTCGCGATCCGCTCCGCCACGTCGGCGGCGATCTGGCGGGCGGCCTCGCGGCAGGCGGCGACCACGCCGGGGTCGAGGTCGAGCTTCGAGGCGGTCACGACAGGTCCCTGACGATCGGGAAGGGAATCACCTCGCGCAGCGTCTCGCGCTCGGTGAGGATCATCACCAGGCGGTCGACCCCCATGCCGCCGCCGGCGGTCGGCGAGTAGCCGTACTCGAGCGCGCGCGTGTATTCCTCGTCGTTGGGGTGCGGCACGTCGCCGTCGTCGACCGCGCGGCGCTTGCGCTGGTCGACGAAGCGCTGCCACTCATCCACCGGATCGTTCAGCTCGGTGTCGCCGCTGACGAGCTCGATGCCGCCGATCACCGCGTCGAAGTGCTCGGCCAGCTCCGGGTGCACGGGGTGGCGCTTGGTGATCGGGAACGGCTCCAGCGGGAAGTCGAACACGTGCGTCGGCTGGATGATCGTGCTCTCGAGTTTCTCCGAGTAGATGTCCGCCACCACGTCCGCCCACGTCGCCGCCGGGTCCACCGGCTCGTCGAGCAGCTCCGCCAGCTGCTCGCGCGTGGACTCCATGAAGTCCAGGCCGAAGCGCTCGAGGATCAGCTCGCGCATCGTGATTCGCTTCCACGGCTTGGCCAGGTCGACGTCCTCGCCCTTGCATTTGATCGTCGTGCGTCCCAGCGCGGCCTGCGCCACGTCGCGGAACATTTCTTCGGTGACCGTCGCCACGTCGTTGTAGTCGGAGTACGCGCACATGAACTCGATGATCGTGAACTCGGGCGAGTGCTTCGGCGAGATGCCCTCGTTGCGAAACACCTTGCCCATGTCGTACACGTTCTCCATGCCGCCGACGATGCAGCGGTTGAGGAACAGCTCGACCGAGATGCGCAGATACAGCTCGCGGTCGAGCGCGTTGTGGTGGGTGACGAACGGGCGCGATCCGGCACCGCCCGCCAGCGACTGCAAAGCGGGGGTTTCCACCTCGATGAAGTTGCGCGCGTTCAGCCACTTGCGGATCTCGAACACGATCCTGTGGCGTTTCGATGAACAGGTCGCGCGTCTCCTCGTTGGCGATCAGGTCCAGCTCGCGGTAGCGATAGCGCGTGCCCGTGTCCGCCAGGCCGTGGTGCCTGTCCGGCGGCGGGCGCAGCGTCTTCGTCAGCAGCGTGCACTGCTTGACGGCGAGCGCGAGCTGGCCGCGCTGGGTCACGTACACGCAGCCGTCGACGGCGACGATGTCTCCAATATCCAAGCCCAGGATGCGGTCGTAGGTCTCCTGCCCGAGCGCGTCGACCCTGACGACGACCTGGATCGTGCCCGAGAGATCGCGCACGTCGAGGAACGCCGTCTTGCCGTGGCCGCGGCGGGAGATCAGGCGGCCCGCGATCTGGTAGGCGAGCTCGGGGTGCTCGCCCGCCTCCAGCTGCGCCGCGTCGTGTGCCGCGATCACATCGGCGATGCGCGTGCGCGTGTTCCACAGGCTGACCGGCGGGTACGGGTCGATCCCTTCCGCCCGCAGCCGCTCCATCTTCGCGCGGCGTTCGTCGAATTCGACCCGCTCGTCGGCGGCCGGGTCGCGCTCCTGCGCGGCGGGGTCCTGCTCCTCTTGCTGATCCTGTACTGCCATGTCGAAGACGATCCTCTCAGGTGGCGCGCGCTTGTCAAGCGCGGCGGTTTGCCGGACTCGGGGCGGGCAGGTCGCTGGTCGCGCGGCCTGCTGCTCAGGCCATCGGCAGCGACATGCCCACGGGTTTGGGGCTGTCGGCGGGCGTCGCGGCGCCGTTGCCGGCGGGCGCCACTTCGACGAGCGGCAGCAGCGGCAGCTCGACGGGTGCGGCTGGGGCCATCGCGATCAGGCCGCGGGCGACGTGGCGGATCGCCTGCGATGCCGGGTCGTCGGGGTCCTCGATGACGAGCGGCACGCCGCCGTCGGCCTGCTCGCGCAGCGGCATCGTCAGCGGCACGCGGCCGAGCAGCGGCACGTCGAGCTCGTCCGCGAGCTCCTGGCCGCCGCCCTCGCCGAAGATCGTGAAGCGCTCGCCAGAGGGCGTGGTGAAGCTCGACATGTTCTCGATCACGCCGCCGATCTCGAGGGCCACCTTGTGCGCCATGTGCGCGGCGCGGCGCGCGACCTTCTGCGCGGTCGGCTGCGGCGTGGTGACGATCACGAACTGCGCCTGCGGGAGCAGCTGCGCGAGCGTCATCGACACGTCGCCCGTGCCGGGAGGCAGGTCGACGAGCAGGTAGTCCAGGGCGCCCCATTCGACGTCCTGCAGGAACTGCGTGAGCGCCTTGTGCAGCATCGGACCGCGCCAGACGACGGCGGCGTCCTCCTCGACGAAGAAGCCGATCGACATCACCTTCACGCCGTGGGCCTCGAGCGGGATGATCTTGCGCTGCGCGGAGACGGGCGGGCGCGTGGCGCCGAGGCCGTACATGCGCGGGATCGAGTAGCCCCACACGTCGGCGTCGAGCACGCCCACGCGCCTGCCTTCGGCGGTCAGCGCCGCCGCGAGGTTGGCGGTGAGCGTCGACTTGCCCACGCCGCCCTTGCCCGAGCCGATGCACAGGACGTTCGCGACCTGCGCGAGCGCGCCAGCGGGCAGGGGGCCGCGCCCGAGCTTCTGCTGCAGCGCCGCCTTCTGGTCGTCGGTGAGGACGTCGAAGTAGACGTTCACGTGCGTGACGCCGTCGAGCGCCGAGACGGCCTGCGCGACAGCGGTCTGGAAATGGCCCTTGATCGGGCAGCCGGGCGTCGTCAGCGAGACGGTCACGTCGACGACGCCGTTGGCGCTGACGTCGATCGAGCGCACCATGTCGAGCTCGACGATCGAGCGGTGCAGCTCGGGGTCGATCACGACCTCCAGCGCCCTGCGGATCTCGTCCTTGCCGGTCACGCGGTCCATTGTGGCAAACCGGGGCGGTGCTGCCCAGGCTCCGGTCGCCCGCGCCGGTCCGCGCGCCATCGACGCTCGACCAAAAAAAGACCCGCGGGCAGTGGGGGCCGCCCGCGGGTCGAGGGAGGAGAGGGTGCTACTACTGCCGGCGGGATATGAGGCCGGCAGACTGTCCCAATCCCGGTCTCTCCGATCCGGGCGGGGGAAGCTCGTGTCGCTCAGACGAGGCTCAGGACGCGCTCCTGCACGCGGTTGGCCAGCTCGGGGACGCGAGTCGCCAGATCCGGCACGCGGTTGGCGAGCTCGGGCACGAGGTCCGGCACGCGGTTGGCCAGGTCGCCGCCGCTCTTGGCGAGCGCGTCGCGACGCTCTTCGAGGTCGCTCACGGTGCGCTCGATCCTGCGGCGGCGCTGGCGCAGGTCACGCTCGACGCGCACGCGCGCTTTGCGCACCTCGCGCTCGAGCCGCTTGCGGGCGGTGACGCCGCGGCGCTCGAAGCGGCGCAGCTGCGCCTGGGCCTTGGTCGGGGACGAGTAGCTTGCGATCGTGTCGCTGACGGTCGTCACGACGCGTTCGCGGGCGATCAGCGCGGCGCCGACCGGGACCAGCACGGCGCGCTCGGCGTAGTCGCCGAGCCCGCTCGGCGCCGGAGTCGCGGCACGGGTGGGCTGGCCTGCGAGCTGGCGCGCGTCGTCGGGCGGCGAGCGGTGGAAGCTTTCGCGGAGGCCGGTTTCCTCGCGGCTTTCGCCCGGGCTTTGGACCCGGCGGGGGATGTGGTGGTTGCGGTCGGCATCTTGAAGTCTCCTGTCTCGTCCTCGCCGGCTGTCGAGGAGCGGGGGCTTGCGAACACCTGTTTGTAACCCGCCTGAGAGAGATCGTTACAGCGCGATCGTAGCAGACCGTGAAAACCCTGTAACCAAGCCCCGCGCCGGTGGCCAACTTTGTAACAGGAGGAACATGCGTTCGACATGGGCTCCGCAGACGTTCGGCAGCGGTCCCGCAAGACAGGGCGCGCGGCGGCGCGGCCAGGCCTCAGCCGACGGGCGCGGCGACGCGCGCGATCCACAGCTCCGGCCGCTCGAGCTCGGCTGGGCTCGGCAACGCGTCCGGCCCGCTCCACGCGAGCGCCAGCGCCTGCGGGCCACCGGCGTCGACGACCGCGTCGCAGAAGCGCCGTCCCAGCTCGTACTGGCGCAGCTTCAGCTCCAGGCCCAGCAGCCGCTCGAGCACCCGCCACGGCAGCCCGCGGCTCTCGCGGCGGCGGTTCATCGCCGCGCGCAGGCGCGGCAGCGACGGCAGCACCTCCGCGCCGACCGCGTCCATCGTGTGCTCCGCGTGGCCCTCGATCAGCGACATCGCAGCCTGCATCCGCTCGACCAGCGCCCAGCGGTCCTCGCCGAGCGTCAGGCGCAGCAGCTCGCCGCGGCGCGCGCGCTCGACCATCGCGCGCAGCTGCGCCGGGTCCGGCAGATTCGATGCCCACCCGCCCAAGCTCGGCGCCCAGCCGCCGCGCTTGCCATTTGCGCCGAGCCGGCCTCGCCGCTCGTCCCATCGTGCGCGGCGCCGTCGTCGGAGACGCCTCCCGAGAGCGTCACCTGCAGCCCCTCGATCAGCTCCTTCAGCATCCCGCCGAGATAGTCGCGCAGCCACGGCGCGCCCGCGAACTGCACCGCGTGCGTGATCTCGTGGATGCTCACCCACAGCACCAGCTCGTCGCGGTCGACGCCCGAGCGTGCGCGCCGCCTGCGCCAGGTTCGGCGCCAGCAGCAGCAGCCGCGGCGACACCGACGCGTCAAGCAGCGCCAGGTCGTACTGGCCGAGCACGCGCTGGGAGAGCATGCCCGTCAGCGCCCCCACCTGCACGCCCAGCAGCAGCCCCGACGCCGAGCGCAGCGGGCCCGCCAGCGGGCCTCCGCCGCTCTGCATCGGCTCGGTGATCGGCGCCAGCAGCGGGCGCATCGTCTCCAGGTTCGCCGCGATCCAGCCCGGGCGGTCGACCAGCTCCAGCGCCGGCAGCTCGCCGGACGAGCTCAGGCCGCTGTAGGCGCCAACCCTGCCCGCGAACTCGCGCACCAGCGGCTCCACCGTCGCCGAGCGCACACCCCCGAACGGCGGCGAGCCCGCCACCAGCTCTCCGATGCGCTGGGCTGCGCGCCAATCGATCACGTCCACACCCTCAGCGTAGCCAGGCGCCAGAGCCCCGCCCGCGTATCCTTCGGTCGTGACCGGTTCCAGGATCGCGCTCGCGCCGACCGACGGCTTGCAGGGCGGGTTCCTGAAGCGCGCCGAGGTGCGCGACGTGCTCGCGTGGATGCGACTGCTGGTGCGACCCACAGGACGCAGCCGCGGTTGTGCGCGCCCTATCCAGGCCCCCGATCGAGCTGCGCCAAGTCGAGCTCGCGCGTGTCATCCAGGTCGCGCGGCGGCGCACCGTCGGGGCACGGGCAAGCTCGACCTCGTCGTCGGACTCGCATTCGCCACCGAGTCGCCGCAGGTGCCGCCCGAGGCGCGCGAACGGATCCAGCGTTTCGTCGAGCTGCACCGCGCTACCGCCGCCGAGCTCGGCACGGTCGCGCCCGACGTCTTCGTCGGGCGGCTCATCGAGCGTCTCGGCGTGCGCGGGCGACCGCTGCTCGCGCCCGACGACGCCGCCCAGCAGCGCACCAGCCTCGAGCTGCTGCACCGGCTCGCCGTCGACTTCGTGCGCACCACACCTGACGCCGGCGTCCGCGACCTTGTGCGGCACCTTTCCACCGTCGTGCCCGACGCACACGCGGAGAGCCGCGCGATCGACCCATCGCCAGCCCGCGACGGGGAGCCGCCAGAGACGGGCGACCCTGCCGGCGACGGTGACCACGCGCACGCGGACCCAATCGATCTCCAGACCGGCGGCGAGATCGAAACGACGTTCCAGCTGCTGCGCGAGGAGGTGCTCGACGGCGTCGCGCGTATCGGCGGTCGGCTCGGCGAGCTGCGCCTCGACACCGACCTCGACATCTCCCACGGCGTCGTGCGCTACCTCGAGCTGCTCAAGCTCGCCGCGCTGCTCGCAGCGCCCCGACGGCCAGAGCCTCGCCGAGGCGCTCGCCGACATCAACGCGCGCCTGCTCGCCGCCGCCACGCCGCTGCAGCGCGAGATCTTCCAGACCTCCACGCTCGACGACACGCTCACCTGCTCCCGCGGCGAGGATGGGGAGGGGGCTGACGCCGGGGCCGACGAGCGCGCTCGCGTCAGGGCGATCGCGCCCCGCGAGCACCACTCGCTCGGGCCGTTCCTGCCGCGCCGCGGGATCGGCCTCGCGCTGTCGGCCTCCGACATCCACACCTACCGCAGCTGCCCGCTGCGCTACAAGTACGCGCGCGTCCTGCGCATCCCCACCGAGCAGACCGTCCACCAGCGCTTCGGCATCGTCGTGCACCAGGTGCTCGAGCGCTACCACGCCGACGGCTGTCACACGCTCGAGCAGATGCTCGCGCTGCTCGACGCCGGCTGGCGGCGCGCGGGCTTCGGCGAGCAGCGAGCGCGAGCGCGAGCTGTTCGACAAGGCGCGCGTCGCGCTCACGCGCTACCACGCGCGGCTGCAGCGCCAGGAGTCCCGAGCCGGTGTGGTTCGAGCGCCAGTTCGACTTCAGGATCGGGCCGCACCACCTGCGCGGGCGGGTCGACCGGGTGGACCGGCTGGCGGACGGGCGAGTACGAGCTGATCGACTACAAGACCGTCGCGGCCGAAGACAGCCGAGCAGCTGCGCGACGACATCCAGCTGTCGCTGTACGCGCTGGCCGCGCGCGAGGCCTGGGAGCTCGAGTCCTCGCGGCAGGCCTACTACTACGTGCTCGACGACCTCATCGTGCCCGTCGCGCGAGGCGAGCGGGACGGCGAGGCGGTCAAGGAGATCGTGCTCGAGGTGGGGGAGGGGATCCTCGCGCAGGAGTTCGAGCCGACGCCGTCGCGGGCGGCGTGCTCGATCTGCGACTACCGGATCGTCTGTCCGGCGGCGGAGACGTAGGGCGGGCGAGCGTCCTGCCGGTCCGCCGCCGATCCCTATTTCGTCTCCCGCCCCCGCTGGCGCAGGAAGCGCTGGAATTCGCGTCGCCAGGATGTCGCCAGAAGGCAGGTCCTCGGGCGTGGTCTGCTCCTCGCTGTCGGCCGCCTGCTCCAGCCGCTCCACGAACGCCTGGATGTCGGGGTCGCTGCGCACCGCCAGCCCCACCTGGCGCTCGTAGTCGCGCCGCCGATCGACTCGAGCTCGGAGACGTCCACCGACACGCCGACCAGCACTTCCACCCGGCGCAGCAGCGCGAGCGCCGCCTTCGGGTTGGCGGCCGCGGCGACGTAGTGGGGCACCGCCGCCCACAGGCTCGCCGACGGCAGCCCCGCCTGCGCGCACGCCGTGTGCAGCACGCCGACGATGCCCGGTCGGGCCCTCGTAGCTGGACCGGCTGCAGGCCGAGGCGCTCGAGCAGCGCCGCGTCGGAGGCGATGACCGGTCATCGCCACCGGGCGCGTGTGCGGGACGTCGCCCAGCAGCGCGCCGAGCGTGACGACCAGCTGCACGCCCAGCGCCTCCGCCAGGTCGACGATGTGCGAGCTGAACGCGCGCCAGCGCATCGACGGCTCGACGCCCTGCACGAGTACGAGGTCGCGCGGCGCGCGCGGAGCGCGTCGCTTCGAAGATCTCGACCGTCGGCCACTCGATCTCCCGCGCGCCGCCCTCGCCAGCCGCGCCCCGTCCTGCGAGCTTCCCCCTCGCTGAAGCGGATGCTCGGACGGTTGGCCTGGAAGTCGTAGAACTCCTCCGAGTCGATCTGCGCAAAGCGCCGCGCGTTCGAGCGCAGAGGCCAGGAACGAGACCGCGCTCGACGCAGCGTCTCCCGCGTCGTTCCAGCCCTTGAACGCGCACACCATCGCCGGGGCCCTCAAGCCGTCGGGACGGCGGTCCCAGATCAGGGGCTGCATCCGAACCACCGTACATCATGGAGGCGCATGGCCGCCGCCACGCGTCGTCCCGCAGCCTCGACCCCGCCCACGGAGCGGCGTCCAGAGCGTCGCGCACGCTGCGCGCGGACGACGAGGTCGACGCCGTGTTCGCGTGCACGCGCAAGGAGCGCCAGATCTCGCGCATGCGGCACGCCCTACCTGACGCTCGAGCTGCGCGACCAGCAGCGGCATCGATCCGCGCGCGCGCGTTCCGCGACGCCGACGTGCTCGCCGGGCGCTTCGAGCGCGGCGAGCTCGTGCGCGTGAGCGGGCGCGTCGAGCGCTTCCGCGACGAGCTGCAGATCGCGCTCGCGCAGATCGCGCGCGCCGGACGGCGGCGAGGCCGACCCGGCCCGCTTCCTGCCCGACTCGCCTACCGCGACCTCGACGAGCTCGAAGGCTTCCTCGAGCACCTCGCGCGCGAGGTCTACGACCCCGCGCTGAGGGCCTGCTGGAGCGGCTGCTCGGCGACGAGCCCCTGCGCGCGCAGATCCGCCAGGCGCCCTGCTCGCTGCCCGCGTACGCGCCTGGCGCAGCGAGTGCGACGGCTGGCGGGAGCGGGCGAGCGGCGCGCGCGCATCCGGCCACCACGCCTACCTCGGCGGCCTGCTCGAGCACACCGTCGCCGTCGCCACGCTGGCGCTCGAGCTGTGCACGCTGCACCCGCGCCTGGACCGCGACCTGCTGCTCTGCGCCGCGATCGTCCACGACCTCGGCAAGACGCGCGAGTTCACCTACGGCGCCGAGATCGCGCGCAGCCGCGAGGGCGCGCTGCTCGGGCACGTCGAGCTCGGGCTGCGCCTGATCGCCGAGCACGCGCCCGCCGCCGCTCGACGGCGAGCGCCGGCTCGCGCTCGAGCACTGCGTGATCGCTCCACCACGGGCCCGCGCGCCCCGGCCGGCAGCGCTTCGCCTCCGCCGAGGCGCTCGCGCTGTAGCGGCTGAACGCGCTCGACGCCCACGTCAAGGGCGCGCTCGAGCACGGCTCTCGGCGCGTCAAGTCGGGCCCATCGTGATGCCGATAAACGCCGTGTGATGGACGATTCCGCCACGCCAACCGTCGCAGCGCCCGCGGACCCCGCGGCGCAGGAGCTGCGCCCGAGCGGGCACGCCGAGGACCGCCCAGCCCGGCGAGCGCCCGCCCGTCGGCCCGCAGCAGCAAGGGCCTCTACCCGCCGCGCACACCCCGGGCGCTCGACAGCGAATGATCGGCGAGGTGGTGGTCGACCTCGGCCTCGCCGACCGCGAGACGATCGAGGAGGCGGTCGCCACAGCGCGCGCGCAGGGCCGGCCCACGGGCAGTCGTGCTCGTCGAGCGCGGGCATCCTGCGCCACGACCAGCTTGCGCGGGTCGTCGCCGAGCGCTTCGGCCTGGACTTCGTCGACCTTACGATGTTCGAGCTCGACATGGGCGCAGTCAACCTGATCGGCGTCGAGGCCGCCAAGCGCTACCAGGCGGTGCCGGTTGGCTTCACCGATGACGGCACGCTGCTGCTGGCGATGGCCAACCCCACGAACGTGCTCACGATCGACGACGTCGGCGATGATGACCGGCCGGCGCGTGCAGCCCGGCGGCCGCCTCGATCGAGGACCTCAACCTGCTGCTCACGCGCCTGGCGCGGATGGACGACTCGATCGAAGACATCGTCGAGGAAGAGCCCGAGGAGGAACGGCGAAAGAATCTCTCCGTCGACGAGGCCGACAGCGACGCGCCCGTCATCAAGCTCGTGCACTCGATCGTCGCGCAGGCCGTGCAGCAGGGCGCCTCGGACATCCACGTCAACCCCGAGGAGGGCGACACGCGCGTGCTGTTCCGCGTCGACGGCGTGCTCGCGCCCGCCGCCACCGTCAAGCGCGCATGGCCATGGGCGTCGTCTCGCGCATCAAGATCATGGCCGACCTCGACATCTCCGAGAAGCGCGTGCCGCAGGACGGGCGCTTCGCGCTGACCGTCGAGGGACGGCGCGTCGACATCCGCGTCGTCGACGCTGCCGCTCGTCATACGGCGAGGGCGTCGTCCTGCGCATCCTCGACAAGGGCGCCGGCGTCAAGATCGACGGCCTCGAGTCGCTCGGCATGCAGGAGACGGAGCACGAGCGCTTCGCGCACGCGATCAGCCGGCCCAACGGCGCCGTGCTCGTCACCGGGCCGACCGGCTCGGGCAAGTCGACCACGCTGTATGCCGCGCTGCACGCGCTCAACGACGGCGAGCGCACATCCTCACGATCGAGGACCCCGTCGAGAAGCGGATCGCCGGCATCAAGCAGATGCAGATCGCGCCCAAGGCCGGCATCACCTTCGACGTGGGCCTGCGCTCGATGCTGCGCGCCGACCCCGACGTGATCATGGTCGGCGAGATCCGCGACGCGAGACCGCGCACATCGCGGTCGAGGCCGCGCTCACCGGCCACCTCGTGATCTCGACGCTGCACACGCGCGACGCGCCCAGCGCGCTCGGGCGGCTGATCGACATGGGCATCGAGCCGTTCCTGGTCTCCTCCGCCATCGACTGCATCGTCGCCCAGCGCCTCGTGCGGATGCTGTGCAAGCACTGCAAGCGCCCGCAGCAGGTCTCCGAGCCACGTGCTCGCCGAGCACGGCCTAGCCGGGTCGCAGCCGTACGAGCCGGTCGGCTGCTCGCGCTGCGCCGGCTCCGGCTACCGCGGGCGCCTCGGCGCTCTACGAGGTGATGGCCGTCATCAGAGCCCATCCGCGCGCTGATCCTCGAGCGCTCCTCCGTCGACGCCATGGTCGCCATCGCGCTGGGGGAAGGGATGCTGCGCCTGCGCGACGACGGCCTGCAGAAGGTGCGCGAAGGGGTCACCTCGATCGCCGAGGTCGAACGCATGACCAACAGCCTGCTGTAGGCGGCGGGGCGGGCCGGCGCGCGTGCCCGCCCCCGCCGTTCGGTGCCCTACCTCTTCCTGCTCGACTTCTTGCCCTTCTTCTTGCCCTTGCCGCCCTTCTTCTTGCGGTGGGCCGGCGGCTTGGGGCTCAGCCGCGTGCCGCCCGACTCGGCGTCCGGCTTGCAGCCCGCCGGGCGGCCCAGGTCGAACGGTCCGGAGATCGCCTGCGTGACCACGCCCTTTTCCAGATACGCGTAGGTGACGGTCAGCAGCGGGTCGACGCGCGGCTCCTTGCAGAGCTTCGTGCCGATCGAGAACTGCCCGGTGATCGTCTCGTAGCCTTCCTTGGCCAGGCCGACGCAGTTGAGCGCGTAGCCGGGGACTTCGCCGGAGCAGGAGAACGTCTGCGACAGCGGCTTCGTGGTCGCATTGGAGCTCACGACCGGCTGGCCTGTGATCCCCGTCACCGGAATCTGTGCCTGCAGCTGGTATCCGGTGATCGGGCCGTTGCAGTAGAACGCGTACTTCACCTGCTGTTCTTCATTGCCCGCTTCGGGTTCACCCGCCGCGATCTTGCCGATGCAGTTGTAGTTGTTGGGGTTGGGTTCTTCGGCATGGCTGATTGCCGGGGTCGCGAGCAGCAGGGCCACAAAGGCCACGATCGCGGCGAGCCACCATGTCGCTTTGCGGTGTGCGGGTTCGATGAGGTGCAACGGGGGTCTCCGTTCGTTGGTTGATGGGTCTGTCATCGCCGCAGGAGCTTTTCGAGGCTCTGCTTCGGTGAAGTCGGGTTGAACGTCGTCGCCGACTTGGCGCCGACGGAGGCGAACGGCGAGATCAACAGGACGCCCGCCGGCGGCTGCACGGTGAGGGTCGCGGTCGCCGCGCCCGCTGGCAGGCCGGTCGCGGTCGCCGAGCCGACCGACGCGAACGTGACCACGATCAGGCCGCTTTCGCGGAAGTCGGCGCTCGAGGTGATCGTCGGCACCGTCGCCTTCAGGAATTCGTCTGCCGCGCTCAGCGCGCCCGCTTCCGTCGCGCAGGATGCCCCCGCGGCGCCTTCCGCGCACGGCGGCTGCACGATCGTGTCCAGCAGCTGCGGCGGTTCGCTCGCCAGCAGCGCCGTCTCGTTCGCGAATGCGCCGCCGTCCAGCGCCGACCAGCCGCTGAGCAGCGTGCCTGCGGGGACGGCCTGCGTGTCGATGTAGGGGGCCGCAGCCGGCTGCGCGATCGCGCCGGCGAAGGAGGTGCCCGCCAGCTCGATCAGCCACACGTGCGTGATCGGCGGCAGCGCGCTCGTCTTGCTCTTGCTCGTCGGCGTCGTCGAGCTGGGGGTGGTCGTTTCCGTTTCCGACGTCGAGGTGGTGCTCGCGGCGCTCGTCGCTTCTTCGGCGTTCGCGCGTTTGTGCTTGCGCCGTCTCCTGCGCGGCGACGCTTCCGCGGCGACCGCCGGCGCTTCGGCGGTCGGGGTCGCGCTCTGCGCCGCCCGCGCCCGTGCGATCTGCGTCAGCGAGATCAGCAGCGCCGGCAGGCTCGGGTCGGCCTGGGATGGGCTCGGAGCCGGGCCGATCGCCGCGCCCAAGGCCACGCCGACGCCGAGCATCGCCGCGGCCAGGGCGGCGGTCACGCGGGGGGATGGGGCTTTCATGACTTTATCCATAAGTAGACTAATCTCGATCAAGTCTATGAGGATATGCTATGTTCGCCCCTCCACGTTGTCAACTCTTTGTCAATCGATCTCGAAACGGAGCCTCTCTTCAATGCATCGAATTCGCCGTCTCTCCGTCGCCCTAACGGTGGCTGGCGTGGTCGGGGTTGCGGCGCCTGCGGCCGCCAGCGCCACCGCGCTCGTCACCATCAGTGGCGCCACGTCGTCCTACCCGCTCGTGCAGCTGCTGGCGAACAAGTACGTCAAGCTGCACCCGCACAAGGTCAGGTTCAAGATCACCCAGGGCGGGACGACCGTCGGCCTGAACAACGTCAAAAACGGCAGCGACACGATCGCCGACGTCGCGCAGGAACCGACGAGCGCCGACGCCGGCCTCGACTTCTACCCGATCGCCAAGTACGCGATCTGCGTGGTCACCAACAAGTCCAACCCGGTGAGCAACCTCACCCAGGCGCAGGTCACCTCGATCTTCACCGGCAAGACGAAGACGTGGAGCAGCGCGCTGGGTGGCGCCACGGCGAGCGGCCAGGTCGAAGTCTTCACGCGCACGTCGGTCGCCGGCGTGCTCACCAGCTTCAAGTCGCTGCTGCTCGAAGGCAAAAGCGTCGTGTCGAGCGCCACCGAAGAGGGGACCGAGGGCGAGATGCGCCAGGCGGTCGAAAGCGCCCCCGACGGGATCGGCTTCCTGTCGAACTACCAGGCCAACAAAGGCGGCCTGAACGTGGTCGAGTTCAACGGCGTCGCCTGCAACCAGACGACCGCAGCGTCCGGGCAGTACGCCGGCGTGGCGGTCTTCTTCGAGGTCACCAAAGGCCCCGCCACAGGAGGCGCGGCGGCGTTCATCAACTGGATCGACCACTCCGCCGCTGCGAAGAAGATCATCGCCAGCCAGTGGGTGCCGATCGGCTAGTCGCAGATGGCGAGCCCAGAGCAAGCCATGGCCGAGAGGCCCAGCAGGCAATGGCCGCGAGGCTGAGAGAGCCGTGATCGAGCGGCTGCGACAGCCCTGGCCCGACCACCGCGCCGAGCGTACGCTCGGCGCGGTGTCTCTGCTCGTCTGCGTCGCGGTCGTCGCGATGGTCGTGTTCGTCGCGACCAAGGCATGGCCGACCTTCCAGCACAACGGGCTCAACTGGCTGCTCGGCGGCGGCGATCTCGAAACTGAGATCAACAGGATGACGGTCGCCACCACCAATCCGGCGGCGGCAGTCTTCCACCTGCGCGCGTGGCCTCTGATCTACGGGACGCTGCTGAGCACCGCGTTCGCGGTCGTGCTCGGCATGGCGATCGCCGTGCTCTCCTCGGTGTTCATCGTCGAGCTCGCGCCCGCGCGCGTGCGCCGGGCGGTGATCCCGATGATCCGCCTGCTCGCGTCGGTCCCGTCGGTGATCTACGGGTTGATCGGGATCCTCGTGCTCGTGCCGTTCGTCGGCCAGCACCTGATCACCGTCCACGAGAAACAGTCGATGCAGGGCGTCGTGCAGCTGACCGGCGCCGGGCTGGGCGTGACCGCGGTGATGCTCACGATCATGATCACCCCGATCATGATCGCGCTGATCTGCGAGGCGCTCGCCTCGGTGCCGCCGCTCCTGGCGCGAGGGCGCGGTGGCGCTCGGCCTGAATCCGCTGCGCGCGGTACGCGCGGTGACGCTGCGGGCGATCCGCCCGGCGATCGTCGCGGCCGCCGTGCTCGCGACCGCGCGCGCGCTGGGCGAGGCCGTCATGATCCAGATGATCTCGGGCGGCAAGTCCTTCGCGCCCAGGCCCTCCGACGGAGTCGTGTTCTTCTTCGAGCCGCTGCGCACGCTCGCCTCGGCCATCGTCGACTACCGCGAAGGCGTCGGCTCGCCTGCGCTCGGCTCCTCCGTGTACGCGTGGGCGCTGCTGCTGCTGTTCTCCGCGTTCGCGCTGTCTGTGACCGGCTACCTGGTCAAGCTCCCACTGCGCAAGTACCAGACACGCGGATGAGCACGATGTTCTCCCCACAGGCCTCGCAGGCGGGCGCCGGACCCGGCGTTCCGGCGGGGCCCGGCTCGAGGGGGCGCGGACGACGCTCCTCGCCGATGAGCTGGCGCTGGGGCGACCGGATCGCGCTCGCCGCCGCGTGGGTCGCGGGCATCTCGCTGTGCGTCATCTCCGCCGCGATCGTCCTTTACATGGGCTATCGCGGCATCCAGTACCTGCGCCCGGGCCTGCTCTTCAGCCGCCCGCAGGCCAGCACCGACCAGGCCGGCTCCGGCGGGTTCCTCGACCCGCTGGTCGGGACCCTGCTGCTGACCGCGATCGGCATCGTGCTCGCGCTGCCGCTGGCGCGTCGCAAGCGCCGTGTGGATCGCCGAGTACGGGCGTCCGAGCTGGCTCGCGCGCGTGATCGAGTCGAGCATCGAGGTCGTCGCCGGCACCCCCGACATCGTGATCGCGATCTTCGGGCTCGCGCTCTTCCAGCTGCCGCTGCTCGCGCCGTTCTCGTTCTCCGCCTCCAGCCAGGCCGCGTACGGCCGCTCGTTCATCGCCGCCGGCGCGATGATGTCGCTGCTCGCGCTGCCGTCCGTGTACGCGGCCACGCGCGACGGGCTGCAGGCGGTGCCAGGGCACATGCGCGAGGCCGCCTTCGCGCTCGGCAAGACGCGCATCACCACGATCCGGCGCGTGCTGCTGCCGAGCGTGCGCTCGAACGTCGCCACCGGCGTCACGCTCGGCGTCAGCCGCATCATCGGCTCGACCGCGATCGTGCTGATCCTGCTGGGGAGCACGCTGCGCATCGAAACGCAGGGGTCGGCCCCGGGGATCAGCCTGCTGCGCGGAACCGGCTCCTCGCTGACGAGCTACATCTACGAAAACTCGCCCGCCGGCGAAGGCGCCGCCCCGCAGAAGGCATACGCCGCCGCGTTCGTGCTGCTGATCTTCGTGCTCGCGCTGAACCTGATCGTGGACAGGATCGGCCGCGCCCAGGCGAGCGCGACGGGGCTGACGCCGATCGGAGCGGTTGTTTAGCTCGGCCGCTCAGCGGTGACAGAGATCCCTCGCATTTTCACCGATAACCCGCTAACCTCAGTGTTCTGATGGCCAAAGTCAAGGCGATGGAGATTGTGGTCGATGAGTCCTGACGAGATGCTGCTCGACCCCTGGAGCTTTGCGACGGACGGGCGTGAGCAGCCGCTCGCGAGCGAGTCGCTGCGCGGCGTCGCGCAGCCGAGCGAGCCGCCGGCGAGCCACACGCAGCCGATCCCGCCCGCGGTGGGCGACGGCATCGTGCCGCCTGTGCGCACGATCGTGCTCGACCGCCCGCCCACGCCCGCGCGCCCGGTGCGCGAGCGCGAGGCGGTGCGCAGGCCGTCCTCGGCCGCGGGGCCCGAACGCCTGAGCCTGCGCGAGGTGAGCATCTCCTACGCGGGCAAGCCCGCCGTCAAGTCGGTGTCGCTGTCGATCCACCAGGGCGAGGTGCTCGCGCTGATCGGGCCCTCCGGCTGCGGCAAGACGACGCTGCTGCGCACGCTCAACCGCCTCACCGAGCTCACCGCCGAGCGCCTCGCGCTCGGGCGAGATATTGCTCGACGGCGAGGACATCCACGACCTCGTCGACACGACGCTGCGCTCGCGCGTGGCGATGGTCTTCCAGCAGCCCAACCCCTTCCCGATGTCGATCTTCGACAACGTCGCGTTCGCGCTGCGCGAGCAGGGGCGCAGGCGCCCCGGGCGGCGCGAGCTCGAGCCGCTGGTGATCGACGCGCTGCGCCGGGCGGGCCTCTACGACGAGGTCCGCGACGACCTCGACCGGCCCGCGCTGCGCCTGTCGGGCGGCCAGCAGCAGCGGCTGTGCATCGCGCGCGCGATCGCCCCGCGGCCCGAGGTGCTGCTGATGGACGAGCCGTGCAGCGCCCTGGACCCGATCTCCACCGGCGTGATCGAGGAGCTGATCGGCGAACTGCGGCGCGACCTGGCCGTCGTGATCGTCACCCACAACCTCGCGCAGGCGCACCGCGTGGCCGACAAGGTCGCGTTCATGTACCTGGGCGACCTGATCGAGTACGGGACCGCCGAGGACCTGTTCGAGGACCCGCGCGCGGAGCGCACGCGCGAATACGTCCGCGGAGCGTTCGGATGACGAACCTCGCGCCGGTGCCGTCGGAGAGCTCCAACTGCGCGAACTGCTCGGCCCCGCTCGTCGCCGACCAGCGCTACTGCCTCTCGTGCGGGCAGCCGTGCTCGCCCGTGCGGCTCGCGTTCCTGGACGTGCTCGAGACCGAGCGCCAGCCCCAGCTCGGCGCTGGCTCCGTGAGCGCGACGCCGGTCGCGTACACGCCCTACCTCGAGCCCGCCGGCGGCCCCGCCTGGCTGCGCCGCTACTCGCCGCTGTTCGGCGTCCTGTCGGTGCTGCTGCTGGCGATGATCGTCGGCCTGCTCGTCGGCCACTGGGTCACCCAGAGCAAGGCCCCGGCGGCGCCACAGGTGATCAAAGTGGAAGGCCTCGGCGGCGCGGCGCTCGCCGCGGGGACCAGCACGACGCCGACGACCAGCGCCACGTCGGGGGCGGCCACGAGCAAATCCTCCACGCCGGCCAAGAGCGAAGAAGAAAAGGAACAGGCGGAAGCGAAGGCCGAAGAAACGGCCGAAGAAAAGACGCCCGCGAAAGCGCCGCCGGCGAAAGCGCTCGACCCCACCAAACTCGAACACACGACCGGCAAGACGCACGAGAAAGAACTCAGCAAACTGACCACCGCGCCGATCGAAGTCAAATGAGCGCGTACGGCGGCAACGGCAGCACGCCGCCCGCGCCGGCGCACACGGGCGCGGTCGTCCTGCCCGCGGGCGGGCTGCCGACGCCCGCCGGATCGATGTCGGAGCTGCGCCGCCGGCGCCTGGAGCTCGCCGAGCGCGTCGCCGCGCTCACGTGGGATCTCGGCGGCCTCGCCTACGAGATGGCCATCCGCGACCACTACCGCCTGGACGTGCTCGCGCGCAAAGCGTCCGAACTGCAGGAGGTCGACGCGCAGCTGGGCGAGGTGCAGCGGCTGCTCGCGACCGCCGAGGCGGGCGTGCACGGCCAGTGCCGCTCGTGCGGCGCCGTGCACAGCCGCGGTGCCGCCTTCTGCTGGCACTGCGGCGCGCCGCTGCTGGCGGAGGCGCGCCCGTCGGCGGTGCAGGCCGAGGAGCCGACCGCCCGCGCCGGCGCATAGCGCTCGAGTACGAGATCGTTGACGCCGGGAACGATTCCTTCGCGTAACGATCGTCCAGGCGATCACCTTGCGGCCGCTCGCCCGGGTAGCTTGTCGTGCGTGATCAGGAGGTCCATGTCGGCAGCTGCAGTCCTCTCGCTGTCCGGCGTGCTCGTGCTCGCGCTCGCCGGCTCCTCGGGCGCCACGGCTGCGCGCGCCCACGCGCACAGAGCCGGCGCCCCGGACGAATTCGGCTGCCCGATCCTGCCTGCGGAAGACCCGCTCAACCAGGAAATCGCGAACGCGCCCGTGAGCCCCGACTCGGCTGCGTACGTGGCGAGCATCGGCCTGAGCGCGCACCTGCACCCGGACTTCGGCACCGAGCCGAGCTACGGCATCCCGTACACGGTGGTCGGCCCGGACCAGCCGAAGGTGCCGGTCAAGTTCACCAAGTACCGCGCGGAATCGAACCCGGGCCCGTACCCGGTGCCCGCCGACGCGCCGATCGAGGGCGGGGGCAAGAACGGGCACGGCGACAAACACGTGCTGGTCGTGCAGGAAGGCAGCTGCATGCTGTATGAGATGTACAAAGCCCATCGCGCCAAGAGCGGATGGTCGGCGTACAACGGCGCGGTCTTCAACCTGCGCAGCGACGCGCTGCGCCCGGAAGGCTGGACCTCGGCGGACGCCGCCGGCCTGCCGATCTTCCCGCTGCTCGCCCGCTACCCGGAGGTAGCGTCAGGGCAAATCGACCACGCGCTGCGCGTGACGGTGCCGGAAACCCAGGACGGCTACATCCATCCCGCGACTCACTTCGCGTCGAGCAGCTCGAACCCGAATCTGCCCCCGATGGGCCTGCGGCTGCGGCTGAAGGCCGGCTACAGCCTCGCGGGCTTCAGCGGCGAGTCGCTGGTGATCCTCGAAGCGCTCAAGCGCTACGGGCTGATCGTCGCCGACAACGGCTCGCCGTGGTTCATCACCGGCGCGCCCGACCCGCGCTGGAACGACGAGAACCTCGAACAGATCAAGCGCGTTCCGGGCTCGGAATTCGAAGCCGTCGAAACCGGGCCGATCCTGCACGGCTGAGCGCGAGCGCGGGGCGCCCGATGCGGCCGGCGGGTGAGCCCGCTAGACCTGCTGCGCCTGCTGCGCCGGCTCGACCGGAGCCTGGACCGGAACCTGCACCGCTTCGGGCGCCGGCGTGGCCACGGGCGCCTGAGTGGCGACGGGCTGCGCAGGCACCTGCGGCTGCTGGGTGGTCTGGGTCAGCCTGGGCGTGTCGCCGCTGATCGAGTCCTTGAACTCGCGCATGCCGGAGCCGACCGAACGACCGATCTCCGGAAGGCGCTTGGCTCCGAACACGAGCAGCAGCACGATGAGCAGGAAGGCGATGTGGAGTGGATTGTCGAGTCCCATGGGTCCAGTCTACGCCTTTTTCGCAGCGCCCCCGTCAACCCGTCCAGCCGGCGGCGGCGACCCGCCCTCGCGCAGCGCCCTGCGCACCAGCTGGGCGGCCACGATCAGCATCAGCGCGGCGAACGCGTCGCGCAGGAGCGCGCCCGACAGGGCGTTAGCGAGGGCGACCCCCGCGGCGGCGCCGGCGACGGACAGCAGGCCCAGCAGCAGCGCGTCGCGGCGCACGACGTTGCCGTAGCGGTTGTGCCTGAGGGTGCCGACGATCGCGACGGGGACGATCGCGAGCAGCGAGGTCGCCTCCGCCTGGTGCTGACCCAACCCGAGGAAGATGACGAGCCCCGGAACGAACAGCACGCCGCCGCCCACGCCGAGCAGGCCGGCGACGACCCCGGCGGCCAGGCCGATTGCGATCGCGCCGATCATGCGCTCGCGCCGCTCATGGGGGAGCAGGGGCGTCTCATCTGATCACCAGCTCGACGGCGCTGGCGACGAGCACGGCGGCGAACAGCAGCGCGATCGCGCGCGAGTGCAGGCGCTGCTGCAGCCACGCGCCGATCAGCACGCCGGCGACGGCGGGCACGCCGACGAGCACGGCGTCGAGCACGCGCACGTTGCCGTACAGCCCCTGCGCGGCGGCGGCGAAGGCGGCGATGAACACGATCGCGGCGAGCGAGGTGGCGGTGGCGGCGCGCTCGTCGTAGCCGAGCCACAGGATCAACAGCGGCACGATCACGCTGCCGCCGCCGACGCCGAACAGGCCGCTGAAGAGGCCGGCGAGCGTGCCGATCGCCATCAGCGTCAGCGCCCGGTGCGGCGAGCGCTCTGCGGCCAGCTGTGCGAGCGGACGGCGCGGCGGCCCAGGAGTCGACACTGCGCGCCATACTAGACCTCGTGTCACCCGCCGCGACGCTAGTGGAGGCGCTCGAGCCGATCCGCTCCGATCCCGCCCGCTCCGCCGTGCTGCTCGACATCGACGGGACGCTCGCGCCGATCGTGCGCCACGCGGCCGACGCGCACGTGCCGGAGGCCACGCGCGGCCTGTTGATCGAGATCTCCCGCCGCTACCGGGTGGTGGGCTGCGTGAGCGGCCGGCGCGCGAGCACCGCGCGCCAGATCGTGGCGATCGGGACGATCGCGTATGTGGGCAACCACGGCGGCGAGCTGCTGCGCCCGGGCGCGACGCGCCCGGAGGTGGACCCGGAGCTCGCGGCGTGGACGGCGCGCGTGCGGGCGTTCGCGGCGCGCGCGTACACGAGCGATCACCAGCGCCTGCGCGTGCGCAGCGAGGACAAGGACGCGATCGCTGCGTTCCACTGGCGCGGCGCGCCCGACGAGGAGGCGGCGGCGCAGGCGGTGCAGGAGATCGCACGGCTGGCGCAGGAGGAGGGCTTTGCGGTGCACTGGGGGCGCAAGGTGCTCGAGGTGCGCCCGCCGGTGACGCTCGACAAGGGACTGGGGATCGCGTCGCTGCTGCGCGGCGGGGACCTCGACGCGGCGATGTACGTCGGCGACGACACGACCGACCTCGACGCGTTTCGCGGCTTGCGCTCGCTGGTCGAGTCGGGCGGCCTCGGGTGTGCGGTGTGCGTGGCGGTCATCTCCGACGAAGCGCCCCCGGGCCTCGCGGCGGAGGCCGATCTGACGGTCGACGGACCGGGCGGCGTGCGCGAGCTGCTCGAGGCGCTGCTGTAGCGCCGTGCGCTTCGTCGACTTCCTGAAGACGACCGTGCTGCTGAGCGCCGGCGCGGCGACGGCGCTGGCGGCGGTCACGGTGATCGCGGCGGGCGCGCGCGCGGACACGCAGCTGGCGGAGGTGGCGGTCGGCTGGTGGCTGATCGCGACGGCGACCGGGCTGCGCATGGGCAGGCACGCGCAGACGAACCCGCCGATCGCGCGCCTGCTGTCGAGCGCGAAGGCCAGCAGCTCGCTGCCCGAGCACTATCCCAGCGCGATCCTGCTCAACCGCCTGTGGCCGCTGGCGCTGTTCACGCTGCTGGCGGGCGCCCTCGCGTTCCTGGCCCCGCAGATACCGGGCATCGCCGCCGGCTTCGCGATCATCTGGGCACTGTCGTGGCGCCGCCAGGACGCGGCGGTGGCCGCGATCGAGGAGCGCGACGGCGCCTGCTTCTACGTCCAGCGCACCTCTCCCGTGCGGCCGATGTCGCTGGTGCGCACGCCGGGCTTCAAGGCTGCGCGCCCGGAGCGCGTCGACGGCGCCGTCACCTGAGATGCGTCCAGCCCGGCCGGTGGACGTGCTGATCGTCTCGCTCGGCTCGACCGAAGGGCTGCGCACGGCCGACGCGGAGCTGCAGGACTCGCTGACGCGTGCGGGCGCGCGCGTGGCGTGCGTGCGCGCGCTCCCGCCGGCGCGCAAGCGCACGTTGATGCTCACCGACCTCGCGTGGGCGTGGCAGGCGCGGGCGGCGGCGGCGCGCGTGCTCGCGCAGCTCGGCAGCGTGTCGCCACGCGCGATCGTCTACTCGAGCACCACCGCCGCACTGCTGTGGCCGCGCCCGGGCGCGATCCGCTTCGACGCGCCCTCCGCGGGCAACCGGCCCGGGCGCCACGGGCTGTGGCAGCGTCCACTGGAGCGCCGCAGGCTGGCCCGTGCCCCGCTGCTGCTGCCGTGGAGCGAGGGCGGGCTGAGCGAGGCGCCGGCGCGGGCGCGCGAGGGCGGCCGCGCGCTGGTGCTGCCCGTGCCCGTCGAGCCCTCGGGGCCGCCCGGGTCGACGGGGCCGCCCGAGTCGATCGCATCGTCCGCGCCGGAGCGTGACATCGCGGCGATCACATACGCGGCCAACCCCGCGAAGAAGGGCCTGGATCGCGTGCTCGCGGCGTGGCACGCGGTGCGCGGCGAGCTGCCGCCGGACGTGCCGCGCGAGCTGGTCGTGGCGGGCGCGTCTGCACACGAGCTCGGGACGGCTGGCTTTGACGTGGGGGAGGCGGAGGGCGTGCGCGTGGTCGGCGCGCTCGGCTCGGAGGAGTACCGCGCGCTGGTGCGTCGTGCACGCGTGTTCGTGTGCGCGCCGCGCCGCGAGGACTACGGGATCGCGCAGCTGGAGGCGCTGGCGGACGGGTGCGTGCTCGTCACCACCCCCGCGCCGGGGCCATACGCGGCGCTGCCGATCGCACGCGCGCTCGACCCGCGCCTGGTGGGCGAGGACCTCGAGGGGGCGCTGCGCACGGCACTGTGCGATCCGCCGGCCGACTACGCTGCCCGAGCGCGGGAGGCGCTTGCCCCGTTCAGCCGCGAGACGGTCGACAGGATGGTCGCCGACGAGCTACTTCCGCGCCTGCTTGCCTAGCGTCTTCAGCTCCGGCCACGGCCGCGTGTTGGCGACGTCCTCCGCGGTCAGCCACGCCCGCCGCGCGGTGGCGACGCCCCAGCGCATGTTGGCGAGCGTGGCGGTGCGGTGGGCGTCGGAGTCGATCACGAGCGTGACGCCCGCGCGCGCGGCGGCCCGCGCGTGCACGTCAGAGAGGTCGCGGCGGTCGGGGTTGGCGTTGATCTCGAGCATCGTGCGGGTGCGCGCGGCGGCAGCGAACACGGCGTCGAGGTCGATCGCGTAGGGCGCGCGCCGCTCGATCAGCCGCCCGGTGGGATGGCCGATGGCGTCGACGAGCGGGTGCTCGATGGCGGCGATCATGCGCTCGGTCATCCTGCGCTCGCCCATGCCGAAGGACGTGTGCACGCTGGCGATCACCCAGTCGAGCTCGCCGAGCAGCTCGTCGTCGTAGTCGAGCGTGCCGTCGGGCAGGATGTTGACCTCGCTGCCCG
The DNA here is from genome assembly GCA_963756205.1 of uncultured Solirubrobacteraceae bacterium. GTDB lineage: Bacteria > Actinomycetota > Thermoleophilia > Solirubrobacterales > Solirubrobacteraceae > Palsa-744. Next base: position 76,535 of record CAVWMU010000001.1, on the reverse strand, counting down.
CGAGCAGATGGATGCCTTCGATGCGCGCGTCGGCCTCGCGCACGAGCGCGATCTGGCGCCGCAGCCGCTCGGGCGAGACGTCGTTGCCGAAGCCGTGGCTGGCGGAGTGGTCGGTGATGGCGAGATACTGGTAGCCGCGCTCGCGCGCCGCCAGCGCCATCTCCTCGATCGTGCCGTGCCCGTCGGAGGCGACGGTGTGGCTGTGCAGGTCGCCGCGGATGTCATCGAGCTCGATCAGGCGCGGCAGCTCGCCCGCGCGCGCGGCCTCCAGCTCGCCCCGGTTCTCGCGCAGCTCCGGCTGTATATAGGGGAGGCCGAGGCGCTCGTAGACCTGTTGCTCGGTGGGACATGTTGCAGTGGCGCCGGTGGCGTCGTCGAGGATGCCGTACTCGGACACGTGCAGCCCGCTGCGCACGGCCATTTCGCGCAGCGCGGCGTTGTGCGCGCCGGAGCCGGTGAAGTGCTGCAGCAGGTTGCCGAGCTGCGCCGGCTTGGCGATGCGCAGGTCGACGCTGATCCCGGCGTGCGTGCGCGCCCTGGCGCCGGCCCTGCCGGCGGAGCTGACGCGCTCGATCTGCTCGAGCTTGACGAGGCTCTTTGCGAGGATCTGAGGCCCACCCACCCGGGTGGTGGTGGCGACGAGGTCGATGTCCTTGACGCTGTCCGCCTGGCGGCGCGCGGAGCCGGCGAGCTGTACGTGCGTGCCGGGCCCGCCGACTTGGATCAGGCCGGCGGCGAGCTCCTCGCCGATCTCGATCGCGCGCGGCAGCACGATCCGCGGCGCCGTCCTCGCGTCGGGGTTGGCGTCGAGCTCGTCGAGCGCCGCGAGCACGCTCTCCTCGAGCTTGGGGCCGAGCCCGCGCACGGTGCGCAGCCGCTGGGCGAGCGCCGCCTCGCGCAGCGTCTGCGGCGAGTCGACGCCGAGCTCGTCGTGCAGCAGCCGCGCGCGCTTGGGGCCGAGGCCGGGCAGGCGCGTGATCGCGACGAGTCCCGGCGGGAACTTTGCGCGCAGCTTCTCCGCCGCCGGGATCGTGCCGGTGGTGGCGAGCGCGAGGATCTTCTCCTGCAGCGTGTCGCCGATTCCCGGCAGCTCCGTCGCGCGGCCCTCGAGCGCCAGGGCGGCGACCGACACGGACGCCTCGCGTACGGCCTTCGCGGCGTTGCGGTAGGCGAGCACGCGGTGCACGATCGCGCCGTCGAGCTCGTACAGATCGCCGAGCTCTTCCAGCGCCTGCGCGATGGCGGCGTTGGACAGCTCGGGCACGTGCTCTAGGGTAACCGGCCGATGCCCGGTGAGCCCTGGCTGATACTGCCCACGTACAACGAGGCCGAGAACGTGCAGGCGATCGTCGCGGCGGCGGCGGAGGTGCTGGCGACGGCGGCGCCGGACGGGTTTCGCATCCTGATCGTGGACGATGGCTCGCCGGACGGCACGGGCGAGCTGGCGGACGCCATGGCGGCGGAGCACGAGTGGCTGCAGGTGCTGCACCGCAGCGAGAAGAACGGCATCGGGCCGGCCTATCTGGCGGGCTTCCGCCACGCGCTGGACAACGGCGCGGGCTACGTGATGGAGATGGACTCGGACTTCTCGCACGACCCTGCCGATCTTGCGCGCCTGCTGCAGGCGGTGCACGACGGGCGCGGACCTGGCGCTCGGCTCGCGCTACGTGCCCGGCGGCGGCGTCAGCGACTGGGGCCTGCTCGGCGTTTCATCAGCGAGGGCGGCTCGACCTACGCGCGCCTGGTGCTCGGCCTGCGCGTGCGCGACCTGACGGGCGGCTTCAAGTGCTTCCGACGCGAGGTGCTCGAGGCGATCCACTTCGACGGTGTGCGCTCGCAGGGCTACGCGTTCCAGGTCGAGCTCACCTACCGCGCCGTGCAGGCGGGCTTCAAGGTGGTGGAGGTGCCGATCGTGTTCCGCGACCGCCAGCTGGGCACGAGCAAGATGTCCTGGCGGATCGCCGCCGAGGCGATGTGGCTGGTGCCGCTGCTGCGCTTCGATAGGCGTCCAGCCCGCCTCGCCCGCCGGCAGGTCGGGGCTGGTCGGGCCAGGATCGGTCGGGCTGGTGCCGGCCGGCCGTGCTCGGCCTCCTGCTCGGCCGCGGCCTCTTCGCGCAGCTCCGCGCGCAGCAGCCACCACAGCAACAGGATCGCGGCGAGGATCACGCCGCCGGCGATGGCGAGTCCGCTGGAAGCTGCGAGCGGGAGCATGCGGGCACGGATCCCCGGCATGTGGTCGAGACCACCCGAGCACCCATCCTTCATTTTGTATAGTGGTGGGCAAGCGACCAAGGAGTCACGATGGCAGGCACCCTCACCCAGTCACAGACACCAACTTCGACGCCGAGGTGCTCGAGGCGGAGGGCCCGTGCTCGTCGACTTCTGGGCGCCCTGGTGCGGGCCCGTGCCGCGTCGTCGCGCCGGTGCTCGAGGAGATCGCCTCCGAGCGCCCGGAGCTGCGGATCGTCAAGCTCAACATCGACGAGAACCCGCAGACCGCCGCCGCGCTTCCAGGTGCTCTCGATCCCGACGATGATCCTCTTCAAGGGCGGCCAGCCGGTCAAGACGGTCGTCGGCGCCTACCCGAAGAAGAAGCTCGAGGCGGAGCTGGAGCCGGCGCTCGGCCTAGGCCCATCGCCCGTGCGGCGGGCCATGGTGCCGGCTCACAGCCGGCGCGCACCGGTCATGCTCGCTCACGTCCGGGCGTCTGCGGTCAGGCTGAGTTGGCGCGGCGCAGGCGCGATCTCAGGGCAGGCCTTCGATCTCGGCCTGCTCGCCGTAGTCCATCGCGGCCTGCCGCGCCGGTGCCCGACCGCGAGCTGCTCACTGCGAGCGTCTCGCCGGCGAGGTAGTCGCTGGTGCGCCTGCGCGCCGCGTCCAGCAGCGGCCGGGTCGCCGTCCAAGCGCCAGCTCGATGCGGTCCTCGACCTGCAGGCCCGCGGTCTTGCGCGCGTTCTGGACCGCGTGGACGATCTCGCGCGCGCGGCCCTCGCGGCGCAGACTCTCGTCGATCGTCGAGGTCCAGCGCCACCGCGTGCGCGCCCTCGCGCTCGACGCTGTAGCCGTCCGGCGCGCGCATGCTCAGCAGCAGGTCGTCGGCCGTGAGCGTGTGCTCGCGGCCGCCCACCGCGATCCCGATCGCGCCGCCGTCGCGCAGCGCCGCCGCGACATGCGCCGGGTCGAGCGCCGCGATCGCCTCCGCCGCCAGCGGCATCTCGCTGCCGAACAGCGGGCCGAGCGTGCGGTAGTTGGCCTTGACCTCGTAGCTGCCCAGCTCGTCCGCCGCCGCCACGAAGCGCACGCGCGCGCACGTTCAGCTCCTCGCGCACCACCTCCGCCAGCCGTTCGATCGCCGTCGCGCTCGCGCCCGTCCGCGACCACCACCGCCTCGCCCAGCGGCTGGCGCACCTTGATCTTGGCCTGTGCCGCGGGCGCCCAGCCCGAGGCGCACCGTCTCGCGCGCGAGCGCCATCGCCTGCTCGAGCTCCACGTCGCGCACGCCCGACTGCGGCGCGCCGCCGGGAAGTCGCACAGGTGCACGCTCGCGAGCTCGCCGTCGAGGTTGTCGTAGATCTCATCCGCCACGAACGGGCAGAACGGCGCCAGCATCTTCGCCACCGTCAGCAGGCACGTGCGCAGCGTCGCGAACGCCGTCCGCCTCGCCGTCCCAGAAGCGCCTGCCGCGAGCGGCGCACGTACCAGTTCGACAGCTCGTCCACGAGCTCGGCGATCGCCCTGCCCGCGGACGTCGCGTCGTAGCGCGTCCAGGCGCTCGGCCACCAGCTCCGGCCGTCGCCGCCGTCCGCGACAGCGCCCAGCGGTCGAGGTCGTCGCGCCCTCGCGCCGCGGTCGGCGCCGCGCCTGCAGCTGTCGCGTCGCCGCCGCCGCATGCCTCCGCACCGCCATTCCGCGCCTGCGCGGCGTTCGCGTACAGGACGTAGAAGTAGTACGTCGACCACAGCTGCTTGAGGAACAGGCGCACGCCTTCGCCGATCGTCTCCGCCGAGAAGCGGTAGCCGTCCCACGGCTGCTTGGAGGTGAAGAAGTACCAGCGAAACGCGTCCGCGCCGTAGGCGTCGAGCACCTGCCACGGCTCGACCGTGTTGCCCCGCGACTTGCTACATCTTCTGGCCCTCCTCGTCGAGGATCAGCCCGAGGCACACCACGTTGCTGTAGGGAGCCGCTGGCTCTGCCCCAGCGAGTTGGTCAGCGCCGCCACCGCCAGCAGCGAGTAGAACCAGCCGCGCGTCTGGTCCTGCGCCTCGCAGATGAAGTCCGCCGGGAAGCGTCGCTCGAAGGCTGGCCTCGTTCTCGAACGGGAAGTGGTGCTGCGCGAACGGCATCGCGCCCGAGTCGAACCACACGTCGATCACCTCCGGCACGCGGCGCATCGGCTCGCCGCACGGGCTCGGCAAGGCGCCAGGGCGACGTCCGCGCCCCGCTGTTGTCTTCCGCGGTGTCGCTCCGCGCGCCGCCCTCGCCGGGGACAGGGGAAGGCGATCTCGTCGACGTAGGGGCGGTGGTGGTCCTCGAGCGAGCCCGCCCGAGAGCTGCTCGAGCTCCGCGAACGAGCCGACCACGTGCGACGTGGCCGCGCGCGCAGCGCCACACCGGCAGCGGCGTGCCCCAGTAGCGCTCGCGCGAGAGCGCCCAGTCGACGTTGTTCGCCAGCCAGTCGCCGAAGCGGCCGTGCTTGACGTGCGGCGGGTGCCAGCTCGACCGTCTCGTTCGCCGCCAGCAGCTCGCTCGCGCAGCCGCGAGGTCGCGATGTACCAGGACGGCTTCGCGTAGTAGATCAGCGGGGTGCCGCAGCGCCAGCAGTGCGGGTAGGAGTGCTCGTAGTCCTCGCACCTGCAGCAGCAGCCCGCGCGCGCGCAGGTCCTCGATCAGCTCCCGCGTCAGCGCCGGGTCCTTGACGAAGCGGCCCTCGTAGGAGCTGCCGTCGCGATCGCGCGGGCGGGCGTCGAACGTGCCGTCTGGCTTGACCGGGTTGTACAGCGTCCCCGCCTGCGTCGGGTCGAACGCCACCAGCGGCGACGCCGCCGCCACGCGGTAGTCGTCCTCGCCGAACGCCGGCGCCAGGTGCACGATGCCGGTGCCGTCCTCGGTCGTCACGAACTCGTCCGCCACTATCGGCAGTCTGCCCCGCCCGCGGTCGGTCGCCGCGAAGATCGGTCCCTCATAGGAGCCGTAGCGCGCCACCAAATCCGCGCCTGAGAATCGCTCGAGGATCTGCACGCCCTCACCGAGCACCGGCTCCACACGAGCCTCCGCCAACCACGATCATCATCGTCGACGCGCGCGCTTCACATACGTGGCCGTCGGCGAGACCGCCACGGCCACGTTCCCGGGCAGCGTCCACGGCGTCGTCGTCCACACCAGCAGCCGCTCGTCGCCCTCCGCCACAGGGCAGCTTCAGGAACACGCTCGGGTCCACCACGTCGCGGTAGCCCAGCGCCACCTCGTGCGATGACAGCGTCGTCCCGCAGCGCGGGCAGTACGGCACCACCTTGCGACCCTCGTACAGCAGCCCGCGCTCGTCGATCCGCGACAGCGCCCACCACACCGACTCGATGTAGGTCTCATCCAGCGTGCGGTACGCGTGCTCGAGGTCGATCCAGAAGCCGATCCGCTCGGTCAGCCGGTTCCACTCCTCCAGGAACGTGAACACCGACTCGCGGCACTTCGCGTTGAACTGCGCGATCCCGTACTCCTCGATCTCCGCCTTGTGGTGGATGCCCAGCTCCTGTTCGACCGCGATCTCCACCGGCAGGCCGTGGCAGTCCCAGCCGCCCTTGCGCTCCACGCGGTATCCGCGCATCGTCTGAAAGCGCGGGTAGATGTCCTTGAACACGCGCGAGAGCACGTGGTGGGAGCCCGGCGGGCCGTTGGCCGTCGGCGGGCCCTCGTAGAACACCCACCGCTCGGCGCCCTCGCGGCGGCGCAGCGACTCGGCGAACACGTCGCGCTCGCGCCAGCGCTCCAGCACCTCGAGCTCCAGTGCCGGCAGCTCCTGGCGCGCGTCAACCGCGCGCGGGGGGATCAGCGGGTGTGGTGGACGGTGGCCCACGGGCGGCCCATTGTAGGTGGGGCTCGTCTGCGCACGTGGGCCTCCGTCGGGTCATCGAGCTCATCCACCCAGGCCGATGCGCTCCCGCCGGGGTCGAGCCGCCGCCGGTCCTTACGATGGGACCGTGCGGCTGCGCCTCTACCACCACCACTGACGGAGCGCGCGTCGCCTACCGCGAGGTCGGCAGCCGGCCCGCCGCTCGCGCTGCTGCACTCGGGGCTGCTCTCCCACAAGGAGTGGGAGCCGGCCGTCGAGCGGCTCGCCGACCGCTTCCGGCGTCGTGCTCCCCGACCTGCCGCTGCACGGCGACTCCGAGGATCGCCCGCGCCACCCGTACACGCTCGACTGGTTCGCCGAGGTGCATCGGCGGGCTTCGCCGCGGAGGTGCTCGGCCCGCGCCCGCTGCTCGCCGGTCACGCCGCCGGCGCGGAGATCCTCTTGCAGGCGGTGCTCACCGGGCGGCCCGGCCGCGCGCGGCTGGTGCTGATGCCAACCGCCTGCACGCGCCGCCCGCCCGCGCACGCGCGCGCACGGCCTGGCAGCTGACCGCGCAGCTCGCCGCCGTGCCCGGCCTCGACCGCCTGCTCGCGTACGGCGCCCGGCTCGTGTTCACGCCCGAGCGCGGCCTGCGCCTGTCCGTGCGCGCCAATCCCGCCGCCGCCGACCTCGTGCGCCACGCTTTCGCCGACGTCCCCGGCAACTCGAGCCTCGCGCGCTCGTGGGCCAAGTGCGCGCGCCACTGGCCGCGCGGGGCGCAGAGACAGCTGCTCGACGGCTACCCGCGCCTGGACATGCCCGTGCTGCTGCTGTGGGCCGACCAGGACCGCATGCACCCGCTCGCGCCGCCGAAGAGGCGCTCGCGCTGCTGCCCCACGGCCAGCTGCGCGTGCTCGAGAGCGTCGGGTTCCTGATGGCCTACGACGACCCCGTGGGCCTCGCACGGGAGCTGCGCTGCGGCGCCTTCTGCGGGTAGGGTTCTGCGCCAGCAAGGGAAGCGCGCCGTCTCGAAACAAGCGCCATCGAAGCGTACGATGCACGAGCCGATCATCAGCTGTGGGGCGGGGAGACCGCCAAGGCCGTCGAGAACTTCCCCATCTCCGGCGAGACAGTGCCCGCGTCCGTGATCCACTGGCTGGCGCGCATCAAGGGCGCATCCGCCGCCGTCAACGGCGAGCTCGGCCTGCTCTCCAAACGCAGCGCCTCGCGCATCGAGCAGGCCGCCGCCGAGATCGCCGCCGGCAAGCACGACCGGCAGTTCCCGATCGACGTCTTCCAGACCGGCTCGGGCACCTCCACCAACATGAACGCCAACGAGGTGATCGCCACGCTCGCGGGCGACGGCGTGCACCCCAACGATCACGTCAACATGGGCCAGTCCTCCAACGACGTGTTCCCCTCCGCCGTGCACCTCGCGGCGCTCGACGTCGCCCAGAACGAGCTGCTCCCCGCGCTCAAGCAGCTCGAACGCTCGTTCGCGAGGAAGGCCAGGAGCTTCGAGGACGTCGTCAAGTCCGGGCGCACGCACCTGATGGACGCCGTCCCCGTCACGCTCGGCCAGGAGTTCGCCGGCTACGCCGCGCAGATCGCGCCTCGGCCAGGAGCGCGTGCAGGCCGCGCTCGTGCACGTCGGGCAGATCCCGCTCGGCGGCACCGCCACCGGCACCGGCCTGAACACCCACCCGCAGTTCGCCGAGAAGGTCCGCGCGCGCCTGAAGACGCGACTCGGGCCTCAAGCAGATCGCGCGCCCGCTGGACCCCTTCGAGGCGCAGGCCAACCGCGACGCGCTCGTCGAGCTCTCCGGCGCGCTGAAGGTCGCTCGCCGTCTCGCTCACGAAGATCGCCAACGACCTCGCGCTGATGGGCTCCGGCCCGCGCGCCGGGATCGGCGAGATCTTCCTGCCCGAGCTGCAGAAGGGCTCCTCGATCATGCCCGGCAAGGTCAACCCGGTGATCCCGGAGGTCGTGCTGCAGGTCTCCGCGCAGGTGATCGGCAACGACACCGCGATCACCGTCGGCGGCATGCAGGGCCAGTTCGAGCTCAACGTCCGCATCCCGCTGATCGCGCGCAACCTGCTGGAGTCGCTCGCGCCTGCTGTCTGCGCGCCTCGCGCGCGTTCGCCGAGAAGTGCGTCGACGGCATCCAGGCCAACGAGGCCGGCACCGCGGCGTCCGCCGGGGCGCACGCTCGCCGTCGCCACCGCGCTCAACGGCGCCATCGGCTACGACAAGGCGACCGAGATCGTCAAGAAGGCCACCGCCTCCGGACGGCCGCTGCGCGAGGTCGCGCTCGAGGAGGGCGTCGACGTCAAGCTGTACGACCAGACCATCGACCTGCGCAAGATCGCGCGGGGCAACCGGTAGGGGTTACGCCCGCGCGGGCGCTCGCGACCAGCGCTCTATTCCGCGGGCAGCGCTTTGAACAGCCGCGCGACCGTCGAGGCTACCCCCGGCTTCGGCTGGCCGGCGTAGGTGAACAGCCCCTTCTGGTTGAGGCCTTCGATCAGCTTCAGCGTCGGCAGCGATCCGTGGATCGAGCCGCCGTCGAAGGTCGGGTTCAGCGGGTAGTCGCGCAGCACCCAGATCAGCATCGCCGTCAGGTGCGGGTCGGTCTTGTACACGGCTATGTGCTCGGCGAGCAGCTTCGCCTGGTAGGCGTAGCTGCCGGGGGCTCCCGGCGGGTTCAGGGCGTTGGATTCGGCGCCGAACTCGCTGATCACCAACACCTTGCCCGAGAACGTCCGCTCCATCGCCGCCAGGCGCGCGCGCATCCTCGCCGCGAGCTGCGCGGACGTGTCGTGCGGGTAGTCATACCAGCCCGAGTAGTCCGTCTCCGCCACCGCATCCACTTCCGAGTAAAGCGCGCCGGCTTCTTCGGGCGGGTGATCGCCCCACACGTCGACCGCCACCAGCCGCGTCGGGTCGTGCTGGTGCAGCCAGCGGGCGAGCGTGCGCACGTAGGCGACCTCCTGGCCGTCGCGCCCGTTGCCCGCGACCTCGTCGACGAGGTTCCACGCGAAGATCGACGGGTGCAGCCGCTCGGCCAGAGCTGCCGTCCTCGCCTGCTGCTCGGCTTCGGCGAGCAGGCGCGGCGTCGTCGAGTACCAGTTGCCCGCGCCTTCCACCGGGCCGATCCCCTGCCACACGAGGATGCCCGCTTCGTCCAGCCTTTCCAGCAGCGCCGGGTCCAGCGGGTGCTGCGAGCGCACCGCGTTCGCGCCGATCTGCTCGAGCTCGCGCACGATCGTGCTCTGGTCGGCCGGCGTCAGCGCGTCGCCGTGCCCGCGCGCGTCCTCCTGGATCGAGGCGCCGTGCAGCTGCAGCTGCGTGCCGTTCAGGTACACGTGGCCCCCGTGCCACGTCAGCTGGCGCAGGCCCACGTTCGCCGAGTAGCTGGTGTTCGGGCCCATCGTCAGCGTCAGCTGGTACAGGTTGGGGCTCGTCGGCGACCACAGCGCCGGCTTGGGCACGAGCGCCGTCGCCGTCACATTCGCCGCTTCATCGTGTTCGAGCGTCAGCGCCGGGAAGCTCAGCGGGATCGTCTGCGTGCCGTGCACGAGCGAGCCTTCCGGCAGCAGCGTGCGGCTCGGCCCGTAGTTGTGCACCACCACGCTCACCCTCACGCTTGCCTGGGCGGCGTCCGACGGATTCGAACCCCCCCACCCATGAGCGTCGTCTGGACGTTAGGTTCGGAGAGCTCGCTTTCGCCGATCGCGCGCACGTCCACCTCGCCGTCCAGCCCGCCCCAGTTGAACCACGTGCGGTGGAAGCCTTCGCGCGACTGCTGGGCGGGGTCTTCCCAGTCGACGCGCACCACCGCCGTGTGCGCGCCCGCCGCCAGCCTGGTGCGCTCTTCGAACGGCAGGTAGGAGCCCCTGTGCGAGCCCAGCGCGCGCCCGTCGACCCACACGCTCGCCAGGTAGTTCGCCGACTGGAAGCTCAGCGCGTAGACGCCCGCGCGCGGGGCCGTGAAGTCCGTGCGGTACCAGGCGACCGAGCCTTCGTAGTTGCGGGCGCCCGCGTGCCCCGTGTACGGCGTCGGGCTGGCGACGTTGGGGACGGCGACCGCTTCGCCGGCGAAGCCGCCGCGCTGCCAGCCCAGCGAGATGCCGCGATTGGTCGGGTCCTTGCGCAGGACCCACCGCGTCAGCGGCGTGCGCCCGCCCGGTCCTGCGAAGATCACCGACTGAAGCGGCGGCGCCAGCGCCGGCGCGACGGCCGCTGCGTACGCCGCGCAGGCGAGGAGCATCGCGAATGTGAGCTTGGCGGCGCTGGGCATGACTACCTCAACAACCGGCGGGCGCCGTCAGAGCGGCGGACTCGGCTGCGAGCAGCCTTTCTAGCAGCGCCAGCGCCCCCGCCTTGGGCAGCGGCTCGTTGAGGTTGCCGCACTTCGGCGACTGCACGCACGACGGGCAGCCGCTCGCGCACGGGCAGCCCGCGATCAGGCGCCGCGCGTCCCCGCACAGCTCCTCGAAGCGCGCGAAACGCCGTGCGCGCGATTCCGATCCCGCCGGGGTGGCCGTCGTACAGGAAGATCGTCGGCGCGCCCGTCTGCGGGTGGAAATTGGTCGACAGGCCGCCGATGTCCCAACGGTCGCACATCGCGATCAGCGGCAGCACCGCGATCTGTGCGTGCTCGGTCGCGTGCAGCGAGCCCAGCAGGATCTCCATCGGCACGACATCGGCCAGCTGGACGTCAGCCGGTCCGCCCGTCTCCCCGCCGCCGGCGATGGCGGCGCCCACGCCGATCGGCAGCTCGAACCACAGCGCCTGCGTGGAGAAGCTCGTGGGGGGCAGCTCGAGCGCGACGATGTCCACCTGCGCATGGTCGGCCAGGCGCCTGCGCTGGTAGGCGAGCACGGTGTCGGTGACGCTCACCTCGCCGAAGGACAGCGTCACGCCGAGCGCCTCGCGGCGGTCGAGCAGGCGCACGATCTCGGTGTCGGTGTCCGTCTTCGGCTGCGTGTACCAGTCGCCGTCAAACGGCGACACCAGCGCGCGGCGGCGCTCGAGATCCAGCTCGCGCACCTCGTAGGAGCGGCCCTGGTGCATGTAGATGGCGCCCTCGTGCACGGTCGAGTGCGCGCGCGCGGCCTCGGTCGAGCCGAGCAGCTCGCCCGATGAGACGTCCACGATCGCGAACGCTCTCCGGCGAGGCCGAGCGCAGCGACGACCTCGTGCCGCCGGGTAGCCGCCCGGCGCGGCGCGGGGACGTACGCCTGTCCCCCGCGACCGTCCCCGTGCGACGGCGCAGCTCGCCCGTGCTCTGCAGCGCCTCCGCGTGCGCCTCCCAGCGCGGGCCCAGGAACTCGGCGTCAGCGCCCGATAGCGGGCCCTCGTGCGCCGCGCACAGCAGGTGCGCGCGGTGGATCAGCTGGCTCTCGTGGTCGAGGATCGCCGCCTCCACCGGCCGCTCGAGGAACTCCTCGGGGTGGCGGCAGAAGAACTGGTCGAGCGCGTCCTCGCCCGCCACGTACATCGCAAGGCCACGGCCGCGCCGCCCGGCACGGCCCCACATCTGCCGCAGCGACGCGACCGTGCCGGGGAAAGTCACCACCACCGCCGCGTCCAGCTCGCCGATGTCGATGCCCAGCTCCAGCGCGTCCGTGGTGATCACCGTGCGCAGCTCGCCGCGCACGAGGCGCCGCTCGAGCTCGCGCCGCTGCTGCGGGGTGTAGCCGGCGCGGTAGGGCTCCACCCGCTCCGCCAGCTCCGGGTCCGTGGTCTGGAGGTCCTGCTTGACCAAGCGGCTGAGCACCTCGACGCCCTTGCGCGACTTCATGAAGCAGATCGTGCGCGCGCCATCGCGCGCTAGGCGCGCGAGCAGCTCCGCCGCCTCGCCCAGCGCCGAGCGCCGGGCGCCAAGCGCCTCGTCGGTCAGCGGGGGTTCCACACGGCGATCCGCCGCCGCGGCGCCGGCGATCCGTCCGCGTCGATCAGCTGCACGCCCTGCAGGCCCGTCAGGCGCTCTGCGAGCTCGACCGGGTTGGCGATCGTCGCGGACGTCAGCAGGAAGATCGGTTCGGTGCCGTACGCCGCCGCGATCCGCCGCAGCCGGCGCAGCACGTTGCCCACGTGCGAGCCGAACACGCCGCGGTAGACGTGCGCCTCGTCGATCACCACCACCGCCAGGTTCGCGAACAGCTCCGCCCACGCCGCGTGGTTGGGGAGGATGCCAACGTGCAGCATGTCCGGGTTCGTCAGCACCACGTTGGCGCCTTTGCGGATCTCGCGGCGCGCCTCGCGGGGGGTGTCGCCGTCATAGATCGCCGGGCGCACCTTCCTGGTCAGGCCGAACGCCGCCAGCGCGCGCGCCTGGTCCTGGGCGAGCGCCTTCGTCGGGTAGACGTACAGCGCCCGCGCGCGCGCCTGCTCGCACAGGATGTGCACGGTGGGAAGGTTGAAGCACAGCGACTTGCCCGACGCCGTGCCCGTGGTGACGATCGTCGGGCCGGCCGTGGCCGCCAGCAGCGCCTGCGCCTGGTGGGAGTACAGGCGCTCGATCCCCATCCCGCGCAGCGCCGCCAGCACCTCCGGGTGCAGCTCAGGCGGCAGCTCCACGAGCCTCGCGCGACCGGGACCTTCGCTGGCTTCGCGCACAAGCCGCCCGTCCTCGCGTCCCGCGTCCAGCAGCGCGCTCCACGGCTCGATTGTGCGGTCGAGGGGCAAGGACTTGAGATAGTAGAGCCGATGTCCGCCACCGCCGCCGAGTGCTGGGCGAAAGCCCGCACCTTCCACCATTCGCGCTACTCCGCGCAGCGGATCGCAGCCGAGCGCACGCATACGGTGTCCGTGTGCCTGCCCGCGCGCGAGTGCGCCGGCACCGTTGGCGAGATCGTCGCCGCGCTGCTCGCGCTGCGCCAGGCCGGCGCAATCGACGAGGTCCTCGTCGTCGACGCCGCCTCCGCCGACGGCACCGCCGCCGTGGCCGAGCGCGCCGGCGCGCGCGTCTGGCAGGAGGCCGAGCTGATGCCCAGGCACGGGCCCGTGCTCGGCAAGGGCGATGCCATGTGGCGCGCGCTCCCTGCGCTCGAGGGCGAGCTCGTGTGCTTCCTCGACGCCGACACCCAGGGCTTCTCCGCGCACTTCGCCACCGGCCTGCTCGGGCCGCTCGTGTGCGAGCCGGGCGTGTCGTTCGTAAAGGCGTTCTACCGGCGGCCGTTCGCCCACGCCGGCGACTCCGGTGGCGAGGTGGGCGGCAGCAGGGCGGGCGACGGCGACGCGGGCGACGGCGGGGGGGACGGCGACGGCGGCGGGCGCGTCAACCGCCTGACGGCGCGGCCCGCCCTCGCGCTGTTCTACCCGGAGCTCGCGGGCGTGCGCCAGCCGCTCGCCGGCGAGGTCGCCGCGCGGCGAGAGCTGCTGGACGCGCTGCCGTTCGCGACCGGCTACGGCGTCGAGATCGCGATGCTGATCGACGCGTGGCGCGCGCTCGGGCTGGACGCGATCGCGCAGGTCGACCTCGAAGAGCACCGCAACCGCCACCAGCCGCTGTCGGCGCTCGAGCCCATGGCGCTGACGGTGCTCGCCACGATCGCCCGCCGCCTGGAGCGCGAGGGCCGGCTGGCGGACGTCGACGGCGCGCCGACGGGCGCCGAGCCTGGAGCGGCCGGCGCCGAGTCTGCGTCGACCGGCATCGCCTCCGCGCCGCTGGAGCGTCCACCGCATGCGAGCGCGACGGTCGTGTGAGCGCGCGCTGCCTGTACCTGGACCTCGACAGCACGCTGCTCGGCCGCGGCGCGTCGATGCTGCACGACGGCGAGGGCAACGTGACGATCGACGGCGTGCGTGCGGTGCAGGCGTGTCTGCGCGCGGACGTGGAGGTCGTGCTGATGTCGGGGCGCCGGCGCGCGCAGGTGATGGAGGACGCGCGCCTGCTCGGACAATCCTCCTACATCTACGAGGCGGGCGCGTGCGTGGTGCTGGACGGCGAGGAGCACTGGCTGACCGGTGAGCGATGGAACATCGGCCAGCAGCCGGGCGAGCTGACAATCGCCGAGCAGATCGAGCGCTCGGGCGCGCCCGCGCTACTGCTCGAGCGCTATGCAGGGCGCCTTGAGTATCACGAGCCGTGGCACCTGCAGCGCGAGGTCTCGCACCTCTTCCGCGGCCTGGTCGACGTCGTCGAGGTCGACCGCGTGCTGGTCGAGCACGGTCACGAGAGCCTGCGGCTCGTGGACAACGGCGTCGTCAACCGGCGCTCGCCCGCGCTCGCGGAGCTCCCGCACGTGCGCGGCTACCACCTGGTCCCCGCCGGAGCGTCCAAGGTCGGGGCGCTCGCCCTGCATCGCCGCGCCCGCGGCTATTCGCGCGCTGAGACGTTCGCCGTCGGCGACTCGCGCGAGGACCTCGCCTGCGCCGCCGAGGTCGATGTCTTCTGGCTGGTCGCCAACGCGCTCGAGCGCGACCCGTCGATCCGCGAGGCGCTCGCCGCGCACGAGAACGTGCGCGTGTGCGAGGCCGGCCACGGGCGCGGCGTGTACGAGGCGGTGCTCACCACGCTGGTGAGCACGTGATCTAGGACGTCGAAAGGCAAGCGAGGCTAGGACGCAGTGAGCCGTGGCGTGCTGTGCACGCGAGCGATCGAGGACGCCGCCTCGCGCCGCCTAGCGGCGTCCTAGATGATGCCTGCGCGCTTCTCCTCCTCATACAGGCGCTCTACGACGAACTCCTTCAGCAGCGTCTGATAGCCGGTGTTGCGCAGCGCCGCCAGCGCCTTCAGGCGTGTGAGCGTGAACTGGTCGAAGCGGATCGCGATCGGCGTCGTGCGTCCCGGCCGGATCAGGTCCTGCATCTTCAGGGCCTTTTCGCGTCTGGCCTGCTGCTCGAGGAATTCGTCCGGGTCTAGCGACAGGCGTTTCGTGGGGTCGACTTCTCCGGGGCGGCGTGGCATCTGTCTCTCCCTTTGCGTCTCGCGTGCTCTATGGTATCTACCAGTTTATACTATAGATATACACGTCTGGGCGCTGCACGAGATCGCGGCGCTGCTGGATTGAAACCGCCTCGCGTGGGATCATCCAATTGATGTCTCGGCTGAGGCACGCAAAAATCGCGGTGCGGACGCTCTGGATAGCCGGTCTGGCGGTTCGGCTCGCCGGCTACGGAACAGGCGTCGTCGCGTGGGTTGCGCTCGCGTTCCTGGGCGTTGACCTGGTGGTCACGTACATCGAAGACCCCGGGCGACTTCGGCGGCCAACCCGCTCCGAAATGACGTCATCGCTATTTGGGGTGCTCACCACGGCGATCTTGATCGTGTTGGCGCTCGTCCTCGCGGTGCTTCTCGTTTCAAACTGACCCACTACCGCACGGTTGAAAGGAGGAAGCGCCCGTTGCTACCGGCCGGACAGCCGCCGCCATGCGCGTCGCCAGAACCCGGGTGTCGGCCGTCTGCGCCACAGCGCCGGCGGCGGCACGGTGGCGCGCACCAGCGCCACCCAGTCATCCAGCGGGAGCTCGCCCGAGATCAGGCGGCCGAGGGCGCTCGTGACCGGCGCGCCGACGCCCGCAGCCTCCAGCGCGCGCGCCAGCAGCGGCACCGACTCCAGCGCCTCGACCGCCTGGCCGATCTGCGTGGGGATCTCCGCCGCCGGCACGCCCGCCGCGAGCAGTTCCCCCGCACGGCGGTTGCGACTCTCGTGCGCTAGCGCCGTCGCCACCAGGTCGCCGGTGCCCGCCAGGCCGATCATCGACTCCGGTCGCGCTCCCAGCCCCTCCGCGTAGCGCCACACCTCCGCGAAGATGTGCCCGGCCGCGGCGCCCGCGGCGTTCATGCCCTGGGCCTCGGTGGCGCCGGCGGCGAGCGCCGCCGCGTTCTTGGCCGCGCCCGCCAGCTCCACGCCGATCGGGTCGTTGGACAGCTCGCACACCACCCCTGCGCGCGTGAACATCTGCGCGAGCGAGCGCGCCAGCTCCTCCTCCGCGCACGCCGCCACCAGCGCGGCGCCCGCGTGCACCATCTCCTGCGCGTGTGCGGGGCCGCCAACGCAAGCGACCCGCTCGGGGCCGAAGCGCGCGGTCAGGACGCTCGTCGGCGAGCGCCCCTGCGGGGGGACGAGGCCCTTGGCGACGGACACCACCGCCGTGCGGCGGCCCAGGCCCGTCGCCCCGAGCCGCTCGATCACCTCGCCAAGCCCCCGCGAGGGCACTGCCAGAAACACGTAGTCCGCGCGCGCGACGCCCGCCGAGGCGGGCTCGATGCGCAGCTGGGACGGCAGCTCCACCCCCGGCAGGTACCGGCGGTTCTCTCGCTCGCCGTCGATCAGCGCCGCCTGCTCCGCCGTGCGCGTCTGCAGCGTCGTGCGCAGCCCGCCGCGCGCCAGCAGCACCGCCAGCGCCGTCCCGAACGAGCCGGCCCCGATCACCGTCGCTCGTCGAGCCCCCGGCGTGGTCAGCGAGCGGGCGCGCGAGTGGCGGGCTGCCGGTGGGGGCGGGGGCTCTGGGAGCTCCGGGCTCGTCACGGGCTCTGGGGCCTCTGGGGTCGGCGCTGGCTCCACCACCTCCGGGCTCGCCGCGGGCGCTGCGACACCCGGGCTCGGAGTAGGCTCGGGTGCGGTCATCTCATGAGCGAGACTAGCGATCCGCACGAGCGCGCCGCAGGACGGCGCAGCGGGGCCGGCGAGGCGGCCGGACTCGACCGCAGCCGGCCGGCCGGCCTGCAGGCGGGCCTCGACGCGGGCGAGCTGAAGAACGTGCTGCGCGAGGTGGTGGAGACTCTCGCCGAGGTCGTGCGCCCGCCCTGCTCGCCCGGCGAGCGCCACGCCGCCGAGTGGCTCGCCGAGCGCCTGCGCAGGCTCCACGGGGTCGACGTCGAGCTCGAGGACGAGCCCTCCTGGGGCACGTTCCCGCCGACCGCCACCGGGCTCGGCGCGATGGGGATGCTCGCCGCCGCGCTCGTGCTGCGCGGACGGGGGCGCCTCGGCGCACTGCTCGCGGCGGCCACCCTCGCCGGGATCGTCGACGAGGCCCAGAACGGCCCCCGCCTCCTGCGACGGGCTGTGCGCCGCCGGCGCAGCACCGTCAACGTGATCGCGCGCGTGGGGCAGCGGCGTGGCGGCGAAGGACGGATCGACACGCTCGTCGTGCTCGCCCACCACGATGCGCCCCAGACGGGCATGCTCTTCGACCAGACGCTGCAGCGGCGGCTGTACGAGCTCGTGCCACGGCTGTTTGACCGCATCTCCTCGCCGCTGCCCCAGTGGTGGGTCGGCCTGGCCGGACCGCTGTGCACGATCGCGGCGGCGGCCCGACGGCGCCGCGGACCGGCGCAAGCGGGCCTGGCGATCGGAGCGCTCGGCACAGCGATCGTGGCCGACGTGTGGCGCAGCCAGACCGTCGCCGGCGCCAACGACAACCTCTCCGGAGTCGCCGCGCTGGTGGCCCTCGCCGAGCTGCTGCACCGCGCGCCGCCGCCCGGCCTGCGCGTGCTGCTGGTCTCGTGCGGGGCGGAGGAGACGCTCCAGGACGGCGTGCGCGCGTTCCTCGCCCGCCACCGCGGCGAGCTGTCGCCCGAGGGCACGTGCTTCGTCAACCTCGACACCGTCGGCTCGCCGCACCTGGCGATGCTCGAGGGCGAGGGTCCGGTGTGGATGGAGGACTACGCCGGCCCGTGGCTGCGCGACCTGCTCGAGGGATGCGCGCGCGGGCTCGAGATCCCGCTGCGGCGCGGCTATCGCGCGCGAGCCTCCACCGACAGCGTCATCCCCAGCCGCGCGGGCTACCCGACGGCAACGCTCGTGTCGGTCACCGACTGGCTCAGCCCCGCCAACTACCACCTGCCGAGCGACGTGCCCGCCAACCTCGACCACGCCACCGTCGTCGACGCCGTCCGCCTCGTGCACGAGCTGGCGTGGGGGCTCGCCGACCGCCCGCGCCCGCGCATCGTCGGCTGATCACACGATCGCCGCCAGCCTGCGGCCGGCCGCGGCGAGCGCCCTGGCGCTGCCGGCCTGCAGGACCAGCTGGAGGTCGAGGATGCGCGCGTCGAACGGCTCCAGCGCGTTCTCGCCCGTCACCGCGTACGCGGGCACGCCGCCCTGGCGAGCGCGCGTTGCGACCTCGAACGTCACGCTGCCCGCCAGCGCGCGCTCCTGCAGGCGCCGCGTCGCCACCACCACCGCGCGTGCCGAGCGCATGCGCGCGTCGAAGTCCAGCGCGTCCAGCAGCGCGCCCGCGCCGGCTCCAGGCTGCTCATCGCCCGCGCCGGTTCCCGGCAGCGGGCGAACGTCGGTTGTGAGCGCTTCGCTCGCTTGAACGCTGCCCGCGCCGACGCTCGGCAGCGGGCAGACGTCGACCGCTAGCGCTCCGCCCGTCTGCAGGCCGCGCGCGAGCGCCGCCCCCACGTCCGACGCCGCCAGATTCGGCCCGAACGGGCCGCTCACCACGAGCACGGTCTGAGAGATGCCGACGCCGCGTGCTCTGCGCCACGCCGGGGCCGCCTCTGTAGATCTGTCGCT
Source organism: uncultured Solirubrobacteraceae bacterium (assembly GCA_963756205.1). GTDB lineage: Bacteria > Actinomycetota > Thermoleophilia > Solirubrobacterales > Solirubrobacteraceae > Palsa-744. Next base: position 58,012 of record CAVWMU010000001.1, on the reverse strand, counting down.
GCTGGATGCTCTGTCGCTGCGGGACGCCACGATCGGGCATCCTTCCAGCAATGGCCGCCGAGAAAGCGCAGCCCGTCCACGTCGAGGTATGCGGGCGGGAGGTGCGCGTGAGCAACCCCGGCAAGCTGTTCTTCCCAGACGCCGGCCTCACCAAGATGGACCTCGTCAACTACTACCTCGAGTGCCAGCACGCGGTCGTGCGCCACCTGCGCGAGCGGCCGACCGTGCTCAAGCGCTGGGTCGACGGGGTCGGCGGCGAGCCGTTCTTCCAGAAGCGCGTGCCCGACAGCGCGCCCGCGTGGCTGCAGACGGCCACCGTCACGTTCCCCAGCGGCCGCCACGCGCGCGAGCTCGTCGCCAACGACGCCGCCCACCTCGTGTGGGGCGTCAACCTCGGCGTCATCGACTGGAACCCCTGGCCCGTGCGCCGCAGCGATCTCGACCATCCCGACGAGCTGCGCGTCGACCTCGACCCCGGCCCCGGCGTGCCCTTCTCGCAGGTGCGCGACGTGGCGCTGGGCGTGCGCGAGGTGCTCGACGAGCACGGCCTGCACGGCTATCCCAAGACGTCCGGCTCGCGCGGCATCCACGTGTACGTGCGCATCGAGCCGCGCGAGCAGGCTTCACAGAAGTCCGCCGCGCCGCGCTCGCGCTCGCGCGCGAGGTCGAGCGGCGGATGCCCCGCCGCGCCACCAGCAGCTGGTGGAAGGAGGAGCGCGACGGCGTGTTCATCGACTACAACCAGAACGCCCGCGACCGCACCGTCGCCTCCGCCTACTCGCGTCCGCGCCGTGCCCGACGCGCGCGTGTCCTGCCCGCTCGAGTGGGACGAGGTCGCCGACGTCGAGCCCGCCGAGCTGCACCGTCGAGACCGTCCCCGCGCGCCTGCGCGAGCGCGGGGACCCCTCCGCCAGCATCGACGCAGCGCCCCTGCCGCCTCGACGGCCTGCTCGAGCTCGCCGCCCGCGACGAGCGCGAGGGCCTCGGCGACGCCCCCTGGCCGCCGCACTTTCGCAAGCAGAAGGGCGAGCCCCCGCGCGTGCAGCCAAGCCGTGCGCGCTCCAGCCAGCCGGAGGCCGAATGACCCTGCCGTTGCAGCCCATTCTCAAACCCCAACTGGCGCTCTCGCGCAAGGAGCTGCCCATCGGCGAGGACTACGTCTACGAGATCAAGCTCGACGGCTTTCGCTGCCTCGCGTTCGTCGACGGCCGCGACGTGTTCCTGCAGTCGCGGGGCGGCAAGCCTCTCGGGCGCTACTTCCCCGAGCTCGCGTTCCCCGCCGGGCGCTACGTGCTCGACGGCGAGATCGTCGTGCGCGACGCCCACGGGCGCGAGGACTTCGACGCGCTCGGCCAGCGCATCCACCCCGCCGCCTCGCGCATTCAGCGCCTCGCCGCCGACACGCCCGCCGTCTACGTCGCCTTCGACCTGCTCGCCAGCGGCGAGGACTCGCTGCTGGAGCTGGCGTTCGCCCAGCGCCGCGCCGCGCTCGAACGGCTGCTCGCCGGCGATGGGCTGCCGGCCGGCGAGAGCTTCGACGACGCGCCCGTCGAGCTCATGCCCACCGTCTCGAGCGCGCACGACGCCCGCAAATGGCTCGAGGACGCCGAGGGCGCCATCGCCAAGGAGCGCTCCGCGCCCTACCGCCCGGGCGAGCGCAAGGGGATGGCCAAGGTCAAGCGCGTGCGCACCATCGACGCCGTCGTCGCCGGCTGGCGACCAGGCAAGGAGCCCCGCACCGTCGGCGCGCTCATCCTCGGCCTCTACGACGGCGAGCAGCTGCGCGTCGTCGGGCACTGCTCCGGGCTCAGCGCCGCCGAGAAGCGGCGGCTCGTCGGCTTCCTCGCGCCGTACGAGACCGGAGAGCGCGGCTCCGCCGACCCCAGCCGCTGGAGCGCCGGCAAGGAGCTCGAGTGGGTCGCCCTGCGGCCCGAGCTCGTCGTCGAGATCGACTTCGACCACGTCTCCGCCGGGCGCATCCGCCACGGCGCCAAGCTGCGCCGCTGGCGCGACGACAAGCCCGCGCGCGAGTGCGCGTACGACCAGCTCTACAGCTGAGCGTTCGCCACACAGTACGTCGTCTAGCATCACCTGCATGAGCGGGGAGGACGGCCACACGACGGCGACCGTCGCCGAGGAGGAGTACCTGCAGATCCTCTTCTGGCTGCAGGAGGCCGGGCTGCCGATGACCGGCGCCAACGTCGCCCGCGCCATGCAGCTTTCCCCGCCCACCGTCCACGAGATGATCGGCCGGCTCGAGCGCGACGGCTACATCACGCGCGGCTCAGACCGCGCGATCGCCTTCACCGACAGCGGCGCCCAGCACGCCGAGGGCATCGTCCGCCGCCACCGCCTCATCGAGCGCTTCCTCACCGACGTCCTCGGCGTGCCCTGGGACGAGGTCCACGAGGAGGCCGAGCGCCTCGAGCACGCCATGTCGCCCGTGCTCGAGGAGCGCATGCTCGCCGCCATCGGCGACGCCAAGACCTGCCCGCACGGCCACCCGATCGTCGCCGGCGCGCGCCTCGCCGGCGTGCCGCTCGCCGACGTCGACGTCGGCGCCAGCGTGCGCGTGCTGCGCTTCGAGAACGAGGCCGAGGACCTGCTGCACTACCTCAAGGCGTCCGGGCTCGAGCCGGGCCTGGAGGCCGTCGTCGCCGAGCGCGGGCCCGAGCACGTCGAGTTGCAGACGGCGGACGGCCGGCGCATCGGGCGTCACGTCGAGCGTCGCCGAGACCGTCTCCGTCATCGCCGATCCCTCGCCGCCGCCGCGCACCGCGCTGCCCGAGCAGCTCGTGCTGGGGCAGCGCTACGGGCGCTGACGTCCGATAGCCGACACGCGCTTCGGAACGGCGCCAGCAAGCGCTGCGTGCGCCCGCACGCTTTCTCTGCCGTCGCGGCGTGCGTCGTACGCCACCGTATCTACAACGAGCGGTACGCCTCTGCCAGGCGCGCGACGCCCGTGTCGATCTGCTCCGGCGTCACGCCCGAGTAGGCCAGGCGCAGCGTGTTCTCGCCGCCCTCCAGCAGGAAGTCGGTGCCCTTCACGAACGCCACGCCGCGCTCCGCCGCCGCCTGGTAGAGAGCGTGCACGTCGGTGCCCTCGGGCAGCGTCACCCACATGAAGTAGCCGCCCTGCGGCACCACGAACTCCGCCTCCGCCAGCTCGCTGCGCAGCGCGTGCGCGAGCGCCTGCGCGCGTTCGGCAAGCGCCGCCTTCACCGTCTCGATCGAGCGCTCGATCGCGCCCGACGCGCAGAACTCGTAAACGATCGACTGCGCCACCATGTTCGGCGAGATGTACGTGTTCGTCGCCAGCTGTGCGATCGCCGCGATCAGGTCCGGCGGGCCGACCAGGTAGCCCACCCGGATGCCCGGGCACACCGTCTTCGAGAACGACGACGCGTACACCACCCGCTCGGGGTCCATCGACAGCATCGTCGGCAGCGTCTCGCCGCTGAAGCGCAGCTCCACGTACGGATCGTCCTCGAACACCATGAAGCCGTGATCCGCTCGCCAGCTCCAGCAGCCGCTTGCGCTTCTCGAACGACAGCGTGTAGCCGGCAGGGTTCTGGAAGTTGGGGATGATGTGCGCGAGCGTCGGCTGCACGGCGCCGCTGCCCGTCAGCAGGGTCGCGAGCGCCTCCGTGTCGATTCCGTCCGGCTGCAGCTCCACCGCGTGCACCAGCGCCCCGCGCCCGCGCAGCGACAGCAGCGTGCGGTCGTACGTCGGGCGCTCCACGATCACCTCGTCGCCCTCGCGCACCAGCTGCTCGAACAGGAACGCGTCCGCCTGCATCGACCCGTTGGTCACCAGCACGCGCTCCGGCTCCACCCCGTGGCGGTCGGCGATCCAGCTGCGCAGCCGCGGATAGCCGACCGACGTCCCGTACGCGGTCGTGCCCGCCGGGTCGCTCTCGAACGCGCGCACCGCCGCGTCGCGCAGGCCGTCCACGTCGACGATGTCCAGCGACGGCGCGCCGCGCGCGAAGGAGATGGTGGGGCCCGTCGTCGTTGTCACAGCGGCGTAGCTTAGGCGTCCGAGCAGCTCGTCGTAGTCGTGGGTCAGCTCGTGCGCCGCGCGCTCCAGCCGATCGCGGAAACGCAGCAGCTCCGCCGCGCTCGGCGGCTGCGGTGCGCGGGGCGGCTGCGCGGCTGTGGGCGGCTGCGCGGCTGTGGGCGGCTGCGGCGCGCTGGGCTGCGCGGCCCGCGGCGGCCACGGCTGCGCGGCCCGCGGTGGCCACGGCGCGCCGCGCGGCGGCGCGGTCGCAGGCAGGGGTGCGCTTGCGGACGGGGGTGCGCTCGACGTGGGCGGCTCCCCGGGCACCGGCGGCTGCGTTGGCGCCGGCGCGGGCGGCCGCGCGGGCTCGATCGTCTCGTCCACGATCCTGCTCCAGCCGGAGCTCTGCGCCGGCGCGGGGATCGTCTGCGGGGTGCCCGACGGCGGGATCGCGTCCGCGTCGGCGCGGTCCGGCTGCCGGCCGCGACTGATCGCGTTCAGGGTCCGCTCGAGCTCGAGCAGCTTGCGCTCGAGCTCACCCAGCGTTTGCGCGACGTCTCGGTCCATGGACGCTAGCGTACAGGCCGTGCGATCGAGCGGTTTACGCTCGCTGATCGCCTGTTGGGTCCTCGCTGGCAGGAGGTCTCGCCTCGGCGCCGCCACGCGCCGGAAACGCGACGATCGTCGCCTGCGCGGCCGTCGATATCAGCTCGCCGTCGGCGATCGACATCAGCTCTGTGGCGCCCTGCAGGGCGCGCATGTCCACGGAGGCCATCACGAGCGTCATCCGCCGCTCCGTCACGAGCTCCCGCAGCCACGCCAGGAAGGCGTCTTTGTCGCTCGGGCTCGCGAACACGGCCGGCTCGTCGATCAGCAGCAGCGACGGCTCCCGCACGAGCGCCTGGGCGAGCATCACCCGCATGCGGTCGGGCGGCGAGAGCGGCCTCGCGGGCTCCTCGGCGCGGTCGAGCAGGCTCACCTCGGCGAGCATCAGCAGCGCCCGGCGCCTGGCCTCGCGCAGGTTCAGGCCGCGGCTCGCCGATGCCATGATCACGTGGTCCACCACGCTCTGGCCAGGGCTCGAGGACCAGTCCTGCGGCGAGAGGAACGCTGCACGGCTGCGCAGGATCCGGCTGCGCTGCGCAGCCGACATGGAGGCGAGGTCGCGCCCTTCGAAGCGCACCGTTCCCGCGCTCGGCGTGTCGATCCCCGCCATCAGTCTCAGCAACGTCGACTTGCCCGACTGGCGAGCGCCGTAGAACGCCACGAAAGTGCCCGCGCGGATCTCGAAGGACGCGCGGTCGAGCGCGAGCGTCTCCCGGTCGCCGTCGCTGTAGCGCTTGCTCACGCTCTCGAACGCGACGAGCGGCGGCGTCGCATCCGCCGCGTCGCTCGGCTCGTCCTGGGTCAGCCCTTCAGGATGGAGCTCGATCGCATCGCGCATCGCTACTGACGATGCTACCGGGCGTTCCCGCCCTGTGGGCGGTGAGCCGCGTCACCCGCGGCGAGGCCCCCGTGACGATCTACTGCGCGGTCAGCGCGCCGCCCAGGACCTCCACGGCGATGCTGGCGGTCTCGGTGGGCGTGCGCCCGACGCGCACGCCCTTGGCTTCGAGCGCCTGCGCCTTCGCGGCGGCCGTGCCCGCGCTGCCCGACACGATCGCGCCCGCATGGCCCATCTGCTTGCCCGCTGGCGCGGTGAAGCCGGCGATGTAGGCCACCACCGGCTTGCTCATGTGCGCGGCGATGTACTCCGCCGCCTCCTCCTCCGCCGAGCCTCCGATCTCGCCCGACAGCACCACCAGCTCGGTCTCCGGGTCTGCCTCGAACAGCTCGAGCACGTCCACGAACGACGAGCCCGGCACCGGGTCGCCGCCGATGCCGACGATCGTGCTGCAGCCGACGCCCGCCTGGGCGATCTCGTTGCCGATCTGGTAGGTCAGGGTGCCGGAGCGCGAGACCACGCCGACGCTGCCCGCCTTGAAGAACGACGCGGGGATGATCCCCACGTTGGCCTTGCCGGGCGAGAGGATGCCGGGGCAGTTGGGCCCGATCAGGCGCGTGCCCGGATGGTCGCGCTTGAGCACGTTGTACACGCGCAGCTCGTCGTGCGCGGGGATGCCCTCGGTGATCGCGATCACGAGCTCCACGCCCGCGGCGGCCGCTTCGAGGATCGAGTCGGCGGCGAATCGCGGCGGCACGAAGATCATCGCCGTGTTCGGCTGCGCATCCGCCATCGCCTGCTCCCACGTATCGAACACGGGGATCCCCTCCACGTCCTGGCCGCCCTTGCCCGGGGTCACGCCGCCCACGACGTTGGTGCCGTAGCTGCGATTGTTGAGCGTGTGGAAGGTGCCCTCGCGGCCGGTGATGCCGGCGACGCACAGGCGCGTGGTCTCGTCGATCAGGACAGCCATCAGGCCGGCGCTCCCACGCTCTGCCCCGCGGCCAGCGCGACGACCATCTCTGCCGCCTCGTTCATCGTCTTGGCTGCGTGCACGTTGGGCAGCGCCGCCTCCTGCAGCAGGCGGCGACCCTCGACGTCGTTGGTGCCGTCCAGGCGCACGACGAACGGGATCCCGCCGGCCCTTGATTTCCCGCCCACCCCGATGTCCTCGAAGGCGGCGATCAGCCCGCGCGCGACCTCGTCGCAGCGCGTGATGCCGCCGAAGATGTTGAACAGGACCGCCTTCACGGCGTCGTTGGCGAGCAGCAGGTCCACAGCCTGCTTGATCTTCTCGGCGTCCGAGCCGCCGCCCGCGTCGAGGAAGTTCGCCGGCGAGCCGCCCGCCTGGGCGACCACGTCGAGCGTCGACATCACCAGCCCCGCGCCGTTGCCGAGGATGCCGATGTCGCCGTCGAGCTTGACGTACTGGACGCCCTCCTCCTTGGCGCGGCGCTCGATCGGGTCTTCGTTCTCGGTGTCGGACAGGCCCTGGTTCTCCGGGTGGCGGTACAGCGCGTTGCCGTCGAGCGACACCTTCGCGTCGAGCGCCTTGACCTCTCGCTCGGGGGTCACGATCAGCGGGTTGATCTCGGCGAGCGTCGCGTCCTCCTCGAGCCAAACCTCATACAGCGCGAGCAGCGCGTCGGCCACGCCGTCGACCACGTCGGCGTCGGCGCCGCCGTCGGTGGCGATCTTCGACCGCCTCCTTGCGCGAGAGGCCCTCCAGCGCGTCGACGTGGTGGCGGATCAGCTTCTCGGGCGTCTTCTCGGCGACCTCTTCGATGTCCACGCCGCCCTCCACGCTGAACATCACCAGCGGCTGCTTGGCCGAGCGGTCGAGCAGCACCGACGCGTAGTACTCGCTGGCGATGTCAGAGGCGTGCTCGATCCACAGCGTGCGCACGACGTGCCCGCTTGATGTCCATCCCGAGGATCTTGCCCGCGTGCTCGCGCAGCCTCGCCCTCGTCGGCCGCGAGCTTCACGCCGCCGGCCTTGCCGCGCCCGCCGATCAGCACCTGCGCCTTGACCACCACCGGGTAGCCGACCTCGCTCGCCGCGCTGACGGCGTCCTCGACGCTGGCGACGGCCTTGCCGGAGGAGACGCGCAATCCGTGGCGGGCGAACAGCTGCTTGCCTTGGTACTCCAGCAGGTCCATTAGCGGCGCGGGACTCTAACGCAAGAAGCGCGGGCGCGCGCGTCTACTGGCCCGCTCGATCGCGCCGGCGCGATCGAGGACCCGCGATCGGGCAGGCTGAGCGCGCCCGAGGGGCCGCGCAGGGCATAATGCCGCGCGATGCCCATCCCCAAGAACGTCACGTTCGTCACCTTCGACGTGTACGGCACCCTGATCGACTGGGAGACCGGGATCTACGAGGCGTTCGCCAAGGAGGCCGCGCGCGACGGCGTCGAGATCGACCGCGGCGTGCTGCTGGCGATGTTCCACGAGATCTCCCGCGAAATCGAGGGGGGCTCCTACGAGCTCTACGCGGAGGTACTGCGGCGCACCGCGATCGAGATCGCCAAACGCCTGGAGTGGCCGCTGGAGCCCTCGCGCTCGGGCTTCCTGCCCGACTCCGTGCAGCGCTGGCAGCCGTTCAAGGAGACCAGCACGCAGCTTGCCAAGCTCGCCAAGAAGTACAAGCTCGGCCTGCTGTCGAACATCGACGACAAGCTGCTCGGCCAGACCCGCCGCCACATCGCGATCGACTTCGACCTGGTCGTCACCGCGCAGCAGGTGCGCTCCTACAAGCCCGAACCGCCCCACTTCACCGAGTGCGCCAGGCGCATGGGCGGCAAGCGCGGCTGGGTGCACGTCGCCGCCAGCCACTACCACGACGTCGTGCCCTGCGTCAAAGCGCGCGTGCCCGTCATCTGGGTCAACCGCAACAAGGAGACGCTCGACTCCTCGCAGAAGAAGCCCACCGCCGAGGTCACCAGCCTCAAAGAGGCCGCCAAGCTGCTCGGCGTCACCTAGACGGGTCTCGCGCGCGTGCGAGCCGTCTCGCTGCACCGCGACGTGCTCGTCGTCACCAGCGCGGTGCTGCACGTCAACTGCGTGATCGTGCGCGGAGACGGTGGGGGGGCGGGCACGAGCGGTGGCGAGGCGGCGTCGGCGGGCGAGACGTTCGTGATCGACTCGCCGGTGCTGCCAGACGAGCTGGACGCGCTGCCGGCGCTGCTTGAGCAGGCGGCAGTTCCCCGCTCCCAGCGGGCTGCTGGCGACGCACGGCGACTGGGATCACCTGCTCGGGCGCCTCGCCTTCCCGGCCGTCGCATTGGGCTGTGCCGAGCGCACGCTCGAGCGGCTGCGGGCTCGCGCCGGGCGAGGCCCAGCGGGAGCTGCGCTCATTCGACGAAGAGCTGCTGATCGACCGCCCGCGCCCGCTGGCGCTCGGCTCCGTGCAGGCGCTGCCCGTCCCAGGACGCTGTGAGATCGGCGCGCAGGAGCTCGAGCTGCACGAGGCCGTCGGGCCACACCCCGGACGGCATGGCCATCTGGATCCCGTGGGCGGGCGTGCTGGTGGCGGGCGACTACCTCTCGTCAGTCGAGATCCCGACGCTGACGACGGGGGCGACGTCGACGCCTACCTCGCCACGCTCGAGCGGCTGCGCGCGCTGCTGCAGGGGCGCGAGCACGTGGTGCCCGGTCATGGCCCGGTGACGACGCGAAGCGGGCGCTGGCGGTGCTCGACGAGGACGTCGCTACCTGACGACCTCGACCGGCGGGGTGCGGACGCTGCGCTGCCGGCCGGCCGCGGCGGACGCCAGCAGCAGCTCGAATCCACGCGGAGAACGCAGCGGCGCTAGCTCGTCTCGGCTGAGGCTGAGACGATCGTCGCGATCGGCGCGCCCGCCTGGATCGGGGCGCCCTCGGAGATGGGCAGCTCGACGATCGTGCCGGCCTTGTGCGCGGTGATCTCGTTCTCCATCTTCATCGCCTCGATGATGCACAGCAGCTGCCCCTCCTGCACCTCGTCGCCCTGCTTGACGAGCACCTTCCACATGTTCCCCTGCAGCGGCGAGGGCAGCGGTGTCCGGCCCGCCGCCGGAGGAGGACTTGCGCTGTCCGCGCTTGGGCGCCCTGCGCTGCGCGCCGGCGGCGCCGCCGTGCAGCGCCGCCGCCGGCGCCGGCGCCCGCGCCACCGCCGAACGGCGGTCCGATGACACGCACGTCGAAGCGCCTGCCTGAGACCTCGACCGCGTAGGTCTGCTCGACCTTCTCGGCCTGCTCCTCGCCGTCCTCGGACGGCGGCGCGGGCGCGGGGAAGGCGAGCGTCTTCAGCCACTTCCTGTCCTCGAGCAGGTCCCTGCAGGTCTCGCCCTTGGCCCACTGCTCGGTGGCGAGCAGCGCCTGGTGGAACGGGATCAGCGTCTTCAGCCCCTCGATCTCGAATTCGCCGCAGCGCGCGCAGCATGCGCGCGGTGGCCTGCTCGCGGTCGGCGTCCCAGACGATCAGCTTGGCGACCATCGGGTCGTACATCGGCGAGACCTCGCCGCCTTCGACCGACGCCCGAGTCGACCCGCACGCCCGGGCCGGTGGGCTCGCGGTAGGCGCCGATCCTGCCGGGCGCCGGGGCGAAGTTCTTGGAGGCGTCCTCGGCGTTGATGCGGCACTCGATCGCGTGCCCGCGCAGCTCGACGTCGTCCTGCGCGTAGTGACAGCTCGCTCGCCGGCGGCCGCTGGATGCCCTCCTTGACGATGTCGATGCCGGTGGTCATCTCGGTCACGCAGTGCTCGACCTGCACGCGCGTGTTCATCTCCAGGAAGAAGTACTCCGGCTCGTCCCTGTGCCCTCGCCGGTGGTGAACAGGCCCTCGATCGTGCCCGCGCCGACGTAGCCGACGGCCTTGGCGGCGTCGACGCCGATCTGCGCCGATGCGCTCGCGCATCTGCGCGTCGACGACCCATTCGGGCGCGGGGGACTCCTCGATCACCTTCTGGTGGCGGCGCTGGATCGAGCAGTCGCGCTCGCCGAGGTGGATGACGTTGCCGTGGCGGTCGGCGAGCACCTGCACCTCGACGTGGCGGGGGTCGGGCAGGTAGCGCTCGAGGTAGACGGTGGCGTCGGAGAAGAACTTCTCGCCTTCGCGGCTGGAGCCCTCGAACGCGCCCTCGAGCTCGTCCTCGGTCAGCGCCACGCGAAAGCCCTTGCCGCCGCCGCCGCCGGCGGCCTTGACGGCGACCGGGAAGCCGATCTCCTCCTTGGCGATCCGCAGCGCGTCGGCGACGGTCGCGACCGGCTCGGTGGTGCCCGGCACGATCGGCACGCCGGCCGCCTTCATCAGCTCTCGAGCGCGGGTCTTCGAGCCCATCGCCTCGATCGCGCTGGCGGGCGGCCCGATGAACACGATGCCCGCGTCCTCGCACGCCTGCGCGAACGGCGCGTTCTCGGCGAGGAAGCCGTAGCCCGGGTGGATCGCCTCGGCGCCCGCAGCGCGCGGCGGCGTCGAGGATCTTCTCGACGCTCAGGTAGTTCTCGGCGGCGGGCCCGTCGCCGAGGTTGTAGGCCTCGCCGGCGCGCCTCGACGTGCGGCGCGTCGCGGTCGAGCTCGGAGTACACGGCGACGCGTCGCGACGCCCAGCTCCTCGCAGCGCGCGGAATGATGCGCACGGCGATCTCGCCGCGGTTGGCTACGAGGACCTTCGAGAACATCTGGCGCGAACAGCTTATTCAATGGCGGCGGCCTCGAGGGCCGCTCCGATGGGTCGCGGACTGCCAAGGACGGCGCGCACCGCTCAGCCGGTCGTGGCGATCATCCCCGCGCCGACGGTCCCGTTGCTGGACTCGTCGATCAGGATGAAGCTGCCGGTGCGGCGGTTGACGGTGTACGGGTCGAACACGAGCGGCGCGCTCGTGCGCAGGCGGACGCGGCCGATGTCGTTGAGGCCGAGCTCCTGCGGCGCGGTCCGATGCGCTCGAGCGTGTGCACGTCGACGTGTCGTCGATCGCGTCGACGATCGCCGTCGCGCTGCGCGGGTCTGCTTGATCACGTAGCGCGATCCCGGCCGCAGCAGCTCGTCGGTCATCCAGCAGACGTCCGCCTCGAGCTCGCGGGCGACGATCGGCGCCTCGTCGGGTGGCAGATCAGTCTCGCCGCGGGAGACGTCCAGCTCGTCCTCCAGGCGCAGCGCCAGCGACATCGGCGCCGTCGCCTCCTCGAGCTCGCCGTCATAGGTGTCGATCGCCCGCGATCCGCGTGCGCCGCCCCGCGGGGAGCACGGCGACCTCCTCGCCGCGCCGCAGGCTCCGCTGGCCAGCTGGCCCGCATAGCCGCGGTAGTCGCTGGCGTCCTGGGCGGGGCGGATCACCCACTGCACGGGGAAGCGCGCGGGCTCTCTTGTGGGGGTGGTCGTAGGCGACCTCGACCTGCTCGAGCAGCTCCAGCAGCACCGGGTGGGCGGGGTCTGATACCAGTCCATGTGCGGCGAGCGCTCCACGACGTTGTCGCCGTTGAGCGCCGACATCGGGATGTAGGTGATGTCGCGACCGTCGCCGGTTCCCTGCCGTCGCGCGCAGCTTCTCGGCGAACGCCCCGAACTCCGCCACCAGCTCCTCGTAGCGCTCCTGCGAGTAGTCGACCAGGTCCATCTTGTTGACCGCCACGACAATCTGCGGGATGCCGAGCAGCGCGCTGATGAACGCGTGGCGCTTGGACTGCTCGAGCACGCCCTTGCGCGCGTCGATCAGCACCACCGCAGATCCGCGGTGGAGGCGCCCGTGACCATGTTGCGCGTGTACTGGCGGTGCCCGGGGCAGTCGGCGATGATGAAGCGCCGCTTGGCGGTCGCGAAGTAGCGGTAGGCGACGTCGATCGTGATGCCCTGCTCGCGCTCCGCGCGCAGCCCGTCGGTCAGCAGCGCGAGGTCGAGCGTGCCCTCGCCGCCGCGGCGCTCGGACTGGCCTGCGCGACGTGCGCCGAGCTGGTCCTCGAACACCTGCTTGGAGTCGTACAGCAGCCGCCCGATCAGCGTGCTCTTGCCGTCGTCGACCGAGCCGGCGGTGGTGAAACGCAGCAGGTCGAGGGTCACCGCTAGCGCCTGAGAGGGTCGTGAGTCGAGCCAGGCAAGGACGCAGCGAGCGTGGCGTGCTCGGCACGCGAGCGAGCGAGGACGCCGTATGGCGAAGCGCTCACGACCATCTCAGAAGTAGCCGGCCTTCTTGCGATCCTCCATCGCGGCCTCCGACACGCGGTCGTCGGCGCGTGTCTCGCCGCGCTCGGTGATCCGCGTGGCGGCGATCTCCAGCGACCACTTCCTCGAGCGTCGCCGCGTGCGAGCGCACGCCGCCGGTGCAGCTCATGTCGCCGACCGTGCGGTAGCGCACCGTCTCGGTGAACACCGCCTCGCCGTCGATCAGCTCGGTGCCCTCGCGCCACGCGTAGAGCATGTCCGTCGCGCTCGAACACCTTGCGCTCGTGCGCGAAGTAGATCGACGGGACCTCCAGCTGCTCCTGGTCGATGTACTCCCACACGTCGAGCTCGGTCCAGTTGGACAGCGGGAACACGCGCACGTGCTCGCCCTTCTTGATGCGCCCGTTGTACAGGTTCCACAGCTCCGGGCGCTGGTTCTTGGGGTCCCACTGGCCGAAGTCGTCGCGGAAGGAGAACACGCGCTCCTTGGCCCGCGCGCGCTCCTCGTCGCGGCGCGCGCCGCCGAACGCCGCGTCGAAGCCGTGCTCGGCGATCGCGTCCAGCAGCGTGACCGTCTGCAGTTTGTTGCGCGACGCCCGCGGCCCCGTCTCCTCGACCACGCGGCCGCTGTCGATCGAGTCCTGCACGCTCGCCACGATCAGCCGCTCGCCGAGCTCCGCCACGCGGCGGTCGCGGAACTCGATCACCTCGGGGAAGTTGTGCTCGGTGTCGACGTGCATCAGCGGGAACGGGAACGGCGCCGGGCGAAACGCCTTCTCGGCCAGCCGCAGCAGCACGATCGAGTCCTTGCCGCCGCTGAACAGCAGCACCGGGCGCTCGAATTCGGCGGCCACCTCGCGCATCACGTGGATCGCCTCGGACTCCAGCGCGCGCAGGTGGCTCAGCTGTGGGCGCGTGGCCACGCTCACCGCGGAGCCTCCGTCCCGATCGCTCCAGACGCTGACGCGTGAGGAGCGCTCGTGCCGGACGCTCCGCGTCGCTGCGGGACATCGCCCGCCAGGGCTTCGCCTGGTGGCAGGGCGTCGTTGCTCCGAACGCTCATGGTTCCACCGTCTCCACATGGAGTCCGCACTCGGTCTTCTCGGTCCCAGCCCAGCGGCCCTCGCGGCCACTGCCCGGCTGCGTGCACGGGGCGCAGCCGATCGACTCGTAGCCGCGGTCGTGCAGCGGGTTGTAGGGAAGGTCGCGCTCGTGGATGCGCCGCCACAGGTCCTTGTCGGTCCAGTGCGCCAGCGGGTTGTACTTCCACAGGCCGCGCTTGCGCGTCGCGTTCGATCAGCTCTGTGCCGGCGCGCGTCGGGTCCCTGCTCGCGGCGGATGCCCGTGATCCAGCCCTCGGCTCCGGCGAGCGAGCGCCTCGAGCGCCGCGACCTTGGCGACCGAGCAGCAGTGCTCGGGGCCGCTCCACGGATTCTCCGGATTGCTCGCGTCCTGCACCTCGATCGTGACGCCGAAGCGCTGCTCGAACGCGCGCCACGTCTCGAGCGTCTCGGGAAAGAGCACGCCGGTGTCGATCGTCACGATCCGCACCGCCCTGCCCGTGGCGGGGTGGCTGGTGGACATTTCTTCATTGAGGCGCAGCAGCTCGTCGAGCAGCACCGACTCCTCCTTCTGGAAGGAGCACAGCAGCACCGCGCGCTCGCCGTGGCGCGCGGCCTCGCGCAGCGTGTGCGTGAGGCTGAATGTCGGGTCGGGGTTGGAGGTCACCGGCTCAATGTGGGTCTCTAGTCGGGGCATCTGATCTGGTCGTCTCGTTTCATCGAGTTCTTGAGTCTGTACCGCGTCCTTGCCCTATACCGCGCACTCGCCCTCGCCCCGCGGACCACCTCGAACGGGACGCTCCTGTTCCAGTCGATGAACGTGTTCATCGTCTCCAGCCCGAAGTCGACCGGCATCGACAGGTCCTTCACCAGGCCCTCGAGCTCGCCCGTGCCGACGCGCTCGCACGAAGGCTCGCCCACGCCTCGCCGTCCTCGCGGTTGGCCTCATAGTGGCGGATCCAGCGCTCGATCGCCTCCGGTATCCGCTTGGCGGGCAGGCGCAGCTTCAGCCGCTGGCCGAACGGCCACTCGCCGCCTTCGTAGACGCCGCCGACGTGGGGGATGTACGCGGGGATCGTGTGCTCGCCGACTTTGATCGACGCGCCGTAGAAGCCGATGTCGGCGACGTGGTGCTGGCCGCAGCCGTTGGGGCAGCCGCTCATCTTGATGTGGATCTCGCGCGTCAGCGGGTCGGTGATGTCCATCGCCTCGATGCGCTCCTGCACCGCCTGGTTGAGGCCCATCGAGCTCGTGATCCCGAGCTTGCACGAGTCGGTCCCCGGGCAGCGAGACCACGTCGGTGATCTCGCGCGCGCCCGCGTCGCCGAGCCCGAGCTCGCCGAGCGCGCGCCACACGTCGTAGACGCTCTCGTGGCGCACCCAGCGCAGCACGCAGGTTCTGCTGCACGGTCGTGCGCGCGTAGCCGCCCGCGTAGTCGCGCATGATCTCCGCCAGGCCCCTGAACTGCTCGGGCGTGAGGTCGCCGCGCGTGATCTTCGACCTCGACCGTCACGAAGCCCTCCTGCTTCTGCGCGCTGCACGTTGGCCTTGCGGAAGCGCTCGAACTCGGAGAGCGTCGCCGTTGGGCGTGCCGTAGCGTCTGCCGGCGGCGCCGGCGCGCGCCTCGCGCTCGTCGTCGAGGAACAGGCGGTGCTCGATCGAGAAGTCGCGCTCGTTGACCCAGTCGCCCTTGCAGCTCCTCCTCGACCTGGCTGCGCAGCTCGTCGATGCCGTACTTGTCGACGAACACCTTGATCCGCGCGCGCGCGCGGTTCACGCGCAGCCACTCCTGGCGGTCGAAGATGCGGAACACCGCCTCGGTGATCTTCAGGTACTCGCCGTTGTCGAGCTCGCACGAACTCGTACAGCGCCGGCGCGACGCGCGGCATGATCGACGTGCCGCCGCCGACCAGCATCTCGACGCCGCGCACCTGGGTGGGTGGGCTCCCATCGCCGCGATCGATGTCACGCACGCGCGCACGGTAGGCGATGTCGTGGATGCCGCTGATCGCGCGGTCCTGCGGCTGCCGTCGAAAGCCGTCTTGATCTTGCGCGGCATCGCCTGCGTGGTCGGGTGGCGCACGAAGTAGCGCACGTACGCGCCCGCGTAGGGGGTCAGGTCGAACAGCTCGTCGCCGGCCACGCCCGCCCACGGGTCGCCGGTGACGTTTCTGACCGTGTTGCCGCAGCCCTCGCGGCTGGACAGGCCGGACTCGCCGAGCTCGCGGATCGCCTTCTCGGCGTCCGGCAGCGGGATGTGGTGCATCTGGATGTTCTGGCGCGTGGTGATGTGGCCCTTGCGCAGCGGCACGTACTTCTCGACGACGTCCGCGAAGGACTCCATCTGCTCCGGCGTGATCCCGCCGAACGGCAGCTTGACGCGGATCATCTGCACGTCCGGCTGGCGCTGGCCGTACACGCCCTGCTTGAGGCGGAACTTGATGAACTCGTCCTCCGGCGTCTCGCCCGCCAGGAACCGGCCCGCCTCGGTCTTGAAGTCGTCGAACTCGCGCTCGAGGATCGGGATCACGTGCCCGGGGACGTTCTGCAGGACCTCCGGGTCCTCGAGCGTGCCGCGCTGGGCGGAGATGGAACCTGGCTCCATGGGTGCGAAACCTCCTGGTCCGGACGCGCTGCCCGGCTGCTGTCGTCGATTGCGGTCTACCGGCGAACGGCTATTGCACTAAAGCCTAGCGACTTTTAGGTATTTATCCAGGGGTCCGGGAGATCGGCGTGCGGCTCACGCGAGACTCCCTCCAGGACGGCCGCCCGCCGCCAGCCGTCGGGAGCGCTCGTGGCCGGGCCCGCCGGTGCTGCGGTGGCACGCATGAAGCGCTCCAGCGCGGCCACGATCGCGGCGGCCTCCTCGGGTGAGGCGCTCGGCGCGATCAGCTGGAGTCGAGATGGGCTGGCGGCCATTCGGGCATTGTGACGTGCGCACTGCTCGCATGGGGCGTTGGGGCGCCGAGCGCGAACCGCACGGGTGTCCGGCGCCAGGCCCGCGCGGACGCGCCTGGACGCGTCTGGGCCAAGTGTTCGGAACACCAGTACAATCCGCCGCGCGATGCCGTCGCCAACGCCGAAGTCGCCGATCCCACGGGTGTCGGTGCCCGATCACGTGTTCGCGCGGCTGCGCGAGGCGATCCTCTCCGGGCGCTACCGGCCGGGCGAGCGGCTGCCGCCGCAGCGGGCGCTGGCGGCCGATCTCGGGGTGAACATGGCGTCCGTGCGCGAGGCGCTGGGGCGCCTGGAGCAGCTGCGCCTGGTGGAGATCCGCCACGGCGACGCCACGCGCGTGCTCGACTGGCGGCGCTCGGGCGGGCTGGAGGCGCTCGTGCTGCACGGCGGCGTCGACGGGTCTGTCCTGCGCGACCTGTTCGAGGCGCGCCGCCTGCTGCTCGTCGAGGCCGCGAGGCTGGCGGCCACGCGGCGATCGCGGGAGCAGGCCGCGTCGCTGCTCGAGCTGGCGGACGCGGTGGCGCTGGCCGGCGACGACGGCGCGGCGCTGCTCGCCGACTGGGCGTTCATGGCCGCGCTCGTGGAGGCGGCGGGCAACCTCGTCTTCCAGCTGATCATGAACTCCGTGCGCGAGCTGTACCTGCCGCACGCGGACGCGTTCGCCGCGCTGGTCGCCGATCGAGCGGAGCTGGCGCCGCTGTACGCGCGCGCGGCTGCGGCCGTGGATGCGGGCGACGCGGATGGTGCGGCAGCGGCGATCGACGCGCTGGCGGGCGCGCAGGGGGCGGGGATGCTCGGATGAGCGCGGGATCCGGCATCGAGCGCTTCCTCGCCGCCGCGCCGTGGCCGCAGCGGCTTGGCATGCGCGCGCTGCTGGCGCTCGTGCGGCGCCCGCGCGGCGCCGCGCTGCTCGCGCACGTGCCCCTGGCCGAGCAGGCCGCGTGGTCGGTGCTCGCGCTCGGCCGCTACGACGATCCGCAGCTCGGCCGTGCGCTCGGCTGGGATGCGGCGGCGGTGGCCGCGCGCGGACTCGCTCTGCGTCGCGCCGAGGGGCGGGCGTGACCGAGACGCTCGACGTCGACGTGTGCGTGGTCGGCGCCGGCGCCGGCGGTGCTGTCGTCGCCGCCGAGCTGGCCGAGGGCGGCGCGCGGGTGGCCGTGCTCGAGCAGGGCCCGCGGCACGACCCCGACGACTTCACCGCCCGCCCCCCCGAGATGCTCGCCCGCCTGTACCGCGACGCCTGCCAGACGGCGACGGTGGGCGCACCGCCGATCCTGCTGCCGCTGGGGCGCGGGCTGGGCGGCACCACGCTGGTCAACTCGGGCACCTGCTTTCGCACGCCGCCGCACGTGCTCGAACGCTGGGGCGCCGAGTTCGGGCTGGAGATCGACGAGGAGACGCTGCGGCCGTGCTTCGAGCGCGTCGAGCGCGCCCTGTCGGTCACCGAGGTCACCCCCGAGCTTGCCGGCGCGAACGCGGAGGTCGCGCGGCGCGGAGCCGAGCGGTTGGGCTGGTCGCACGGGTACCTGCGGCGCAACGCGCGCGGTTGCATCGGCTCGGGAGTGTGCGTCTTCGGCTGCCCCACCTCAGCCAAGCAGCACACGGGCATCACCTACATGCCCCGCGCCGCGGCCGCCGGCGCGCGCATCGTCACCGGCGCCGACGTGCAGCAGGTGCTCGTCGAGGGCGGCCGCGCCCGCGGCGTGAGCGCGCGGCTCGCCGGCGGGCGACGCCTCGAGGTGCGCGCTCCCGAGGTGGTCGTCGCCTGCGGCACCATCCACACGCCGCTGCTGCTGGAGCGCAGCGGGCTGCAGGGCCCGTCGGGTCAGCTCGGGCGCAACCTCGCGCTGCACCCCGCGACGTCCGCGTTCGCGCTGATGGACGAGGAGGTCGACATGGCGCGCGGCGTGCCCCAGAGCTTCTACGTCGACGAGTTCGCCGCCGAGGGCTTCATGTTCGAGGGCGCCGCCGGGCCGCCCGCATATGCGGCGATGGTCCTCCCCCTGACCGGCGCCCGCCACACGCGGGCGATGGCCGACTATCGCCGGCTCGCCCAGTTCGGGCTGATGGTCAGCGACGAGTCGCGCGGCCGCGTCCGCGCCGTCGCCGGGCGGCCGCTCATCCGCTACGACATCTGCGCAAGCGATCTGGCGAAGTTCCGCGCAGGTCTTGCGCGCATGGAGGAGCTGTTCCTCGCCGCTGGCGCGCGCGAGGTGTACCTGCCGCTGGCACGCGGCGTGCGCCCGCAGCGCGCCCTCGTGCGCGACCTCAAGCTGATGGCGTTCCATCCGCTCGGCACCGCCAGGGCCGATGCCCGTCCAACGCACGGGGTGATCGACGGCGATCTCGCGCTCCATGCGGTCGCCGGCGTGCACGTCGCCGACGGCTCGGCGGTGCCGAGCGCGCTCGGCGTGAACCCGCAGCTGACGATCATGGCGCTCGCCACGCGCCTGGCCTTTCACCTGCTGGGGCGCGCCATGCCCGACGGATTGCCGCCCGCAGTCCTCACCGATCCCACCGACGATCGACCGGATCAAGAGGAGAGCGCATGTCCTTCCTGATCGACCCGCCGTGGCTGTATGCGACCGGTCGCGTATACGGCCGCCTGATGCCCGAGCGCACGCCCGTGGCGCGCGCCGTGCACACTGCCACCGCCGGAGCGTTCCTTGCCACCAGCATCTCCCTGTATCTCAACCGGCCGTGGACGCGGCCGATCTGGGAGGCCTGCCGCGCGCAGGACGGGCGCGACTGGATGCTCAACTCAGGCGTCTTTCGCTTCGATGCCCGGCGCGTCGGCTGGCGCACGCACGTCGTCGCGGCGCTGCTGTTCGCCACCTATCCGTGGTGGCTGTGGCTTGGGGAACGGGCGGGGCGCAGAAGATAGGGCGGCACTCGGCGTCAGAGTTGGACGGTTTCCAGTCCACGTGGACGCTATTCAGTACACCTCGCCCTACAGCGGGATGTTGCCGTGCTTGCGCTTGGGCCCCGGCTCGCGCTTGCCCTGCAGCGTGCGTAGCGCGCGTGATCAGCCGCGGCCGGGTCTCGTGCGGCACGATCACGTCGTCGATGTAGCCGCGCTCGGCGGCGGTGTACGGGTTGGCGAAGCGCGCCTTGTAGTCCTCCATCAGCTTCCTGCGCCGCTCCTCGGGGGT
The DNA here is from genome assembly GCA_963756205.1 of uncultured Solirubrobacteraceae bacterium. Lineage (GTDB taxonomy): Bacteria > Actinomycetota > Thermoleophilia > Solirubrobacterales > Solirubrobacteraceae > Palsa-744. Next base: position 38,258 of record CAVWMU010000001.1, on the reverse strand, counting down.
GGGGCTGGCGGCGATGTCGCGGCGGTAGATGATGTTGACGGCGCCCTCCGGGCCCATCACCGCGACCTCGGCGGTCGGCCACGCGAAGTTGAAGTCCGCGCCCAGGTGCTTGGAGGACATCACGTCGTAGGCGCCGCCGTAGGCCTTGCGCGTGATGACGGTGATCTTCGGCACGGTGGCCTCGGCGAAGGCGTAGAGCAGCTTGGCGCCGTGGCGGATGATGCCGCCCCACTCCTGTGCGGTCCCGGGCAGGAAGCCGGGCACGTCGCAGAACGTCAGCGATCGGGATGTTGAAGGCGTCGCAGGTGCGCACGAAGCGCGCCGCCTTCTCAGAGGCGTCGATGTCGAGCACGCCGGCGAGCTGCGCGGGCTGGTTGCCGACGATGCCGACGGTGTAGCCGTCCAGGCGCGAGAAGCCGCAGACGATGTTCTTGCGCGTAGTGCTCGTGCACCTCGAAGAACTCGCTCGTCGTCGACGATCAGCCTGATCGACGTCGCGCATGTCGTAGGGCTTGTTGGGGTTGTCGGGGACCACGTGGTCGAGCTCGGGGTCCATGCGCTGCGGGGTCGTCCGTCGGCTGCACGCGCGGCGTGCTCTGAAGGTTGTTCTGCGGCAGGAAGCTCGAGCAGGTAGCGGCAGTCCTCCAGGCACGCGTCCTCGTCCTCGGAGGCGAACTGCGCCACGCCGGACTTCGCTGTTGTGAGACATCGCGCCGCCGAGCTCCTCGAAGCCGACCTCCTCGCCGGTGACCGTCTTGATCACGTCGGGGCCGGTGATGAACATGTGCGAGGTCTCCTTGACCATGAAGATGAAGTCGGTGATCGCGGGCGAGTACACCGCGCCGCCGGCGCACGGCCCCATGATCGAGGCTGATCTGCGGGATCACGCCGCGAGCAGCGCACGTTGCGCAGGAACACGTCGCCGTAGGAGCCCAGCGAGACGACGCCCTCCTGGATGCGCGCGCCGCCGGAGTCGTTGATGCCGATCACCGGGCAGCCGATCTTCGCCGCCAGGTCCATGATCTTGCACATCTTCTCGCCCATCACCTCGCCCAGCGAGCCGCCGAACACGGTGAAGTCCTGGCTGAACACGCATACACGTGCGACCGTCGATCGTGCCGTGGCCGGTGACCACGGCGTCGCCCCACGGCCGGTTCTTCTGCATGTCGAAGTCGTACGTGCGGTGGCGCACGAACGTGTCGAGCTCCTGGAAGGAGCCGGGGTCGAGCAGCTTCTCCACGCGCTCGCGCGCCGTGTACTTGCCGCGTTCGCGTGCTGCTTGGCCTCGGCCTCCGGCGCCGAGTGCAGCGCCGCCGCGCGCAGCTCGTGCAGCTGCGCGAGCTTCTCCTCGTAGGTCTCCGGCGCCTTCTGGCGCGGCGGCTTGCGGTGCCCGCTGCGCGACGTCGCCAGGAGCGCCGCGTCGGTCTGCCGGTCGTGGGGGCTGCTTGACATCGGGCGCAGGATGTTATCCGCGCGCGAGCTCCGCGCGATGTCTCTAGCTGCGCGAGAACGGCCGGTGGTGCGCCGCGCCAAGCCGGTCGAGCACCGCGGTGAGCACCGCCGTCACCTGCTCGGCGACCACCTCCTCGGCCGCCAGCAGCTCCGCGGAGATGTCGCTCGGCTGCTCGGCCTGGCTGTCCTCGTCGGTCCCCGTCGGCTGGGGCGCCGCCGCGTCTTGCGCCGCCGGCTCGCGCGCCGCGTCCTGGGGCGCTGCCGGCCCGTGCGTCGTCGGCTCCTGCGCCGGCGGCTCCTGCGCCGGCGGCTCGGACACCGGCGGCGCGGGCGCCGGCTTGACGTCGGGGAGCGCCGCGAACGGGTGCTCCGCCGCGAAGGTGTGCGGCTCGAGCGCCTGTCTCACCGCCGCGAACGCATCGGGCTGAGCGGGCGATCGCTCAACCATCGGCGCCTGCTCGGGTGGGTCTGCAGGCGGGTCTGCGGGCTGCGCCGCGCTGCTCGCCGGCTCCGGGGCGGCTGGAGGGGCCTTGGGACGGCGGCCGAAGAGGCGCGCGAAGAAGCCGCGACGCGGCTCGCGCTTCGCACCCTGCGCCTCGGGGGCGGAAGCAGCCTCGCTTACGGGCGTTGGGGTCGGCTCGCTCTCTGGCTCAGTCGTGGTGGCGGCCTCGGGGATGGGCGTGGCCTCGGACTCGGGTGCGGGCGGGGCCTCGGAGGCGGGTGCCACCTCGGGTGTGGGCTCGGCCTCCGGCTCAGCCGCCGTCACGGCGCCGAGAGCCGTCGACTCGGGAGCAGGGGCGTCGACGGGCTCGGCTTCGTGTGCGGGCGCCAGCTCCTGCTCGGCCACGGCCTCGGCATCCGCCTCCGCAGCAGGCTGCTCGCCGGCGGAGGGCTCCGCTGTCGCCTGCTCGACAAGCTCGCGCGTGACCCGCAGCGTCACCTTCGTGCCCCATCCGGACGGCTTGATCGACACCGTGCCGGTGGTGTTCTCCGCGGCCCACTCGACGGTGCTTTCGGCCTCGACGCGCACGATGCGGATCTCGCCGAGCTCGCCGAGATGGCGCGCCAGCGCGTCGGGGTCGCTGAGCTCGGCCCAGAGCTCCGGTGGCGACTTGACCAGCGTGCGCTGCACCTCCGAAGAGATCATCGCTGCAAGATTCGCGCGAACCCGCGCCAGTCCTTCAGGGGAAGCGCGGAAGCGCGGCTACGCGGCCGACGGCGCCGTCTGCCGGCGCAGCAGCCCGCGCTCATGCAGTAGCTCGGCCAGCTGCACGGCGTTGGTGGCGGCGCCCTTGCGCAGGTTGTCGGCGACGATCCACAGGTCGAGCGCGCGCTCGTGGCCGGGGTCGCGCCGGATGCGCCCGACGAACACCTCGTCCCTGCCGGTGGCGTCGATCGCGAGCGGGTAGATGCCGGCGCCGGGGTCGTCGAGGACGACCACGCCGGGGGCCGCGGCGAGCAGCTCGCGTGCGCGCTCGGGCGAGAGCTCGCTGCGCGTCTGCACGTTGACGGCCTCGGAGTGGCCGTTCAGCACCGGCACGCGCACGCACGTGGCCGAGATGCGGATCTCGGGGTCGCCGAGGATCTTGCGCGTCTCGTTGATGAGCTTGCGCTCCTCGTCGGTGTGGTCCTCGCCGGCGGCGAACGAGCCGGCGTGGGGCAGGGCGTTGAATGCGATCTGGTGGGCGTATGCGTCGGGCGGCTCGATCTCGCGCTCGTGCAGCAGCGCGTGTGACTGGTCGAGCAGCTCGTCGACCGCGCGCTTCCCGGTGCCGGACACCGCCTGGTAGGTGCTGATAACGAGCCGCTCGATTCCCGCCGCGTCGTACAGCGGCTTCAGCGCCACGACCATCTGCATGGTCGAGCAGTTGGGGTTGGCGATGATCCCGTGGTGGGAGTCGAGCGCCTCCGGGTTGACCTCGCTGACGACCAGCGGCACGTCGTCCTGCATGCGCCAGCGCGAGGAGTTGTCGATCACGATCGCCCCCGCCTCGACGAACCTGCGGCGCCCACTCCCCCGAGGTGGAGCCGCCGGCTGAGAACAGCGCCACGTCGAAGCCCTGGATCGACTCCTCGTCGAGTCCCCGCACGACCAGCCCGCCCTCGAGCTCCCGCCCGACCGAGCGCTCGGAAGCGAACGGGACGATCTCGCGCGCGGGGAACTCGCGCTCGCGCAGCAAACGCAGCATCAACGTGCCCACCTGGCCGGTGGCGCCGACGACGGCGACTCGGTATCCGCTGTCCATCTCGTCAGGGTAACGCGCTCGCGGGGAGGCGGCGGGTGTGAGCTACGGCGCGTCGGTCACGAGCGCGAGGGCGAAGCCGTCGTGTGTCTGGCCGACGGTCTGGATCGCGGTTGCGCTGAGGCGGGGCTCGGCGCCGAGCAGCTCGTAGAAGCGTCGCATGCCGGCCAGGCCGCCCTGCTCGCCCCACGGCTCGGCGGCGTCGGGGTCGAGAATGGCGCCGCCGCCGATCACGTTGTCGATGACGATCAGCGTCCCCGGGCGCGACAGCTTGAGCGCCCATTCGAGGTAGGCGGGGTAGTTCTTCTTGTCGGCGTCGATGAAGATCAGATCGAACGGCTCGCCGCCCTCGGCGGCGAGCTCGGGGAGGGTCTCCAGCGCCGGTCCCACCCGCACCTCCACGACGTCGTCGAGCCCCGCGGCGGCGATGTTCTGGCGGGCGATCTCGGCGTGGCGGGGGTCGTACTCGAGCGTCACCACCCGGCCGCCTGCGGGCAGCGGGCGCGCGAGCCAGATGGTGCTGTACGCGCACAGGGTTCCCAGCTCGAGGACGCGTCGTGCGCCCTGGATGCGCACGAGCAGCTCCAGCAGCTTGCCCTCGTTGGCGGTGACGGCGATCGGCGGCATGCCGGCGGCGTCGGCGGCGGCGAGCGCGGCGTCGAGCACAGGGTCCGGCGCCAGCAGCCGCTCGCAGATGTAGCCGTCGACCGCCGTCCACAGTTCCTGATCGGTGGCCGGCGAGGCTCCCATCAGCCATCGCGCCATCCGCAAACGCGCGCCTGCAAGCACGGTGTGACCATATATGCTCGTCCCCGTGGAAACGCAGGTCGCCATCGTCGGCGCGGGGCCGGCAGGGCTGACACTCGCGTTGATGCTCCAGCGCGCGGGCATCGAGTCGGTGGTTCTGGAGAATCGCTCGCGCGCATACGTCGAGCAGCGCGTGCGCGCGGGGCTGCTCGAGCACAACACCGTCGAGCTGCTGCACGAGCTTGGCGTGGGGGAGCGGCTGGCGCGCGAGGGCCTGGAGCACCGCGGCATCTACCTGCGCCGTCAGGGCCGCACGCAGCACATCGACATGGCCGAGCTGACGGGCCGGCGGATCACGATCTACGGGCAGCAGGAGGTCGTCAAGGACCTGATCGCCGCGTGGCTGGAGCGCGGGGGGGAGCTGCGCTTCGAGGTCTCCGACGTGGAGGTCGACGGCCTGGAGACGGAGCGCCCGCGGGTCGCGTTCGTCGACGAGGGCGAGCGTCACGAGCTGCATTGCGACGTGATCGCCGGCTGCGACGGCTTCCACGGCGTCTGCCGCCCGGCGATCCCGGCGGACGTCAAGCGCGAGCACGAGTTCGTGTACCCGTTCAGCTGGCTGGGGATCCTGGCGCAGGCGGCGCCGGCGACCGACGAGCTGATCTACGCGTGGCACGAGCGCGGCTTCGCGCTGTACTCGATGCGCTCGCCCCAGATCAGCCGCCTGTACCTGCAGGTGCCGGCGGACGAGCGCATCGAGGAGTGGCCAGACGAGCGCATCTGGGCGGAGCTGCAGCTGCGGCTGGCGAGCGAGGGCTGGCGCGTGAACGAGGGGCCGGTGATCGAGAAGAGCATCACCCCGATGCGCGGCTTCGTTTGCGAACCGCTGCGCCACGGGCGTCTGTTCCTGCTGGGCGACGCCGCGCACATCGTCCCGCCGACGGGCGCCAAGGGCCTGAACCTCGCGCTCAACGACGTGCGCCTGCTCGCCCCCGCGATCGTCGACTGGTACGAGACCGGTTCGACCGCGGCGCTCGACGCCTACTCCGAGATCGCGCTGCGCAGGGTGTGGCGCGCGCAGGACTTCTCCGACCACATGACGCGGCTGCTGCACGACCTCGGCGAGGACCCCTTCCAGCGGCGGCTGCAGCTGGCGCGCCTGGACTACCTCGAGCGCTCGCAGGCGGCCGCGCGCAGCCTCGCCGAGAACTACGTCGGTCTGCCGGCGACGCCCGACTTCTAACGCACGCGCGCCGGTCGAGTCGGTGCCGGGCGGCCCGGATCAGGCGGCCTGCGGCTGGACCCAGCCCTGCGGGGTGGCTCCGTCTTTCCATCCGATCTCGCGAGGGTCCTCCATCGCGGCTGGGTTCTCGAGGATCCAGCGCTCGTGCACGGCGGCCAGCGCCTCGTGGAGCTCCTGCACGCCGGCGAAGTCGCGGGGGTCGAGCGGGCTGGCGACGTCGACCCACACGCGATGGCCGGCGCGTCGCGTGCGCAGCGGCAGCACCAGCGCGTCGGCGCGCACGGCCAGCTGCGCGGTGCCCTCGGCGAGCGTCGCGGGCTTGCCCAGGAAGCGCGTCTGGCGCGGGCCTGGCATGTCGAAGGCGATGAACACCGGTTCCCCCTCTTCCAGCAGCGCCTGGATGACCCGGAACGATCCCCTGGCGGGGACTGGGCGGCTCTTCATGCCTTTGCGCCAGCGGGCCAGTCGCCGCCCCCAGTGGTTGGGGGTCGGCTGCTCGAAGAACCACGGACCGGGGACGGTGTAGGTGACGCGGCCGGCGAACGCGGGAGCGGACTGCAGGCGGTAGTGGGGACCCAGGTGGCAGGAGCTGAGCAGCACTCCCCGATCTCCCGACAGCGCCTCACGCAGGCGTAGAGATGAGAGCGCGTCGAGCTTCGCCGTCCATGGATGCGCCCAGAAGAGCGCCTTGTCGACGGCGCTCTCGATCACGTGCTGGCGGGCGATCTCCCGCAGCTCGCCGGCGCGCGCGGTGCCGGCGAGCACCGTCTCCATCGCCGCGAGCGCTTCCTCGCGGACGTCGGCGTGCTGCTCCCACAGCTTCTGGCCGCGGCGTTCGGCCCGCGTGACCGCCAGTCGCGTCGGCAGCAGGCTGCGCAGCCACGGCGAGGTCTTGATGCGCAGGCCGAGGGCGGCGGACGGCATCCGCGGTGGGGTTGGGCGCCGCGCGACCGACTCCAGCGCGCGGGCGAGGTAGGGGGCGTCCTCCGTGGAGGCGCCGCCCGCGCCCCCGGTGCCGGTCTGGCTGCTCGGCCGTTCGGGCTCGTGCGTGTCGGGCTCGACCCCTTCGGCGAGCGAGCGCAGCAGCCGCGCGACCGCCTGCGGCGTGGGGTTGTCGAAGATGAGGGTCGACGGCAGCGCCAGCTCGGTGGCGCGCTCGAGGCCGTTTCGCAGCTCGACGCCGGTCAGCGAGTCGAAGCCGAGCTCCTCGAAGGCGCGCCCGGCATCGGTCTCATCGACGGCGTCGTCGCCGAGCACGGCCGCCATCTGCGCCAGCACCAGCTCCATGACGGTCCGCTCGCGCTCCTGCTCGGCGAGCCCGGCGAGCGTGTGGGCGAGCGAGCGCGGCGCGCCCTGCTCGCCCGGCGCGGTCTCGTCCGAGGACGCCGACGCGGCCAGCGGTCGTCGCTCGGCCAGCTCGCGCTCGAGCATCTCGCGGAGCAGGAAGCGGCGCGGCTTGCCGTTGAGCGTCCGCGGCAGCTCATCGACAAAGCGGATCAGATGCGGGTATTCGTAGTCGCGCAGGCGCTCTTTGCACCACGTGCGCAGCGCGTCTTCGAGCTGGCGGTCGGCGCTCGCACCGGGGCTGCACGACACGAAGGCGGCGAGTCGCGTGAAGTCGTCGACGGCGACGCCGATGACTCCGGCCTGCGCGACGGCGGGGTGCTCGAGCAGCACGCGCTCCATGTCCAGCGGCGACACGAACAGGCCGCCGACCTTGACCATGTCGTCGGCGCGTCCCTCGTACACGTACGCTCCGTCCTCGCGGCGCCTGAAGTGGTCGCCGGTGCGCAGCCACTCGCCGCGCATGCTCAGCTTGGTCTGCTCGTGCCGGTGCCAGTAGTAGGCCGCGCACGAGTCCCCGCGCACCTCCAGGGTCCCCGCGGCGGGACCCTCGAGCTCGTCGCCGGCCTCGTCGGTCAGGCGCAGCTCATAGCCGGGAACGGGGCGGCCGGTCGTGCCGGGCTCGACGTGGCCGGGCACGTTGGAGCAGTAGGCGGTGAACATCTCGGTGGAGCCGATCCCGTCGACGATCTCCAGGCCAAAGCGCTCCTGCCACCGATCGAACGTGCGCAGCGGCAGCGGCTCGGCGGCGGAGATGCACAGGCGCACCGAGTCGAACGCTCCCGCGGCGTCGCGCTCATCGACGAGCTGCCTGTACAGCGCGGGCACCGACAGGTAGACGGTGGGACGCAGCTCGCGCAGCGTCGACAGCAGCCGCTCGGGCGTGGGCGCGCCCTCGAGCAGGATCGCGGTGGCGCCGTGGTGCAGCGGGTAGGAAAGGCTGTTGCCGAGGCCGTAGGAGTGGTAGAGCTTGGTCGTCGAGAAGATGCGGTCGTGGGCGCGCACGTCGAGGATGTGACGGGCGAACGTCTCGCACGTGACCTGCATGTCGTGGTGCAGGTGCACGACGCCCTTGGGCTTGCCGGTGGAGCCGGAGGTGTACAGCCAGAACGCCATGTCGTCGCGATGGGTGGCCAGCACTTCCAACTCGTCCTCCTGGGCGGCGAGCGCGCCGTCGAGCTCGACCGCGCTGTCGAGCTCGCTTGCCCCCGCATGCGCGCCGCGGGCGAGGAAGCGCACGTCGCGACCGGCCAGCGCGGTGTGCAGCGACGGGAGCAGCTCGGCGTCGCACACGGCGACCTCGGCGTAGGAGTCATCGATGAAGTGGCGGAAGTTCTCCGCGGTCTCGCGCACGCTGACGGGCACGGGAACGGCGCCGATGCGCAGCGCGCCGAGGAAGGCGATGGGGAACGCGGTGGTGTCGTCGAGCACGAGCAGCACCCGCTGCTCGCGGCGCACGCCGAGGTCGCGGAGCAGGTGCCCCATGCGATTGGCCTGCCGGCGCAGCTGCTCGTAGGTGAGCGACTCGCGCGGCGTCAGATACGCGGTCTGCTCGCCCCCGGCGGCTTCGATGCCGCGCTCGATCGCCAGACCGGCGTTGCAGCGATCGGTCACCGCCACCTCAAAGCGAGGGCGACGCGCCGTTGCCGGCGGGCGACCGGCTGACGACGATGGGAGTCTCCTGCGAGCGGCCCGTCAGGTGGTAGAGGCCGGCGCGCATCTCGACGGCGAACGCCTCGCAGATCAACAGCGCGGGCGCGCCCTGCGTGAGCACGCGGTAGGCGCGCGTGAGCGTGACCGCATCCGGCGCGGCGTCCTCCGCCCACGATGGCGGCGAGCCGAGCCCGAACCACAGCAGCTCCCGCCAGCTCTCGAGCTTGAGCTGCTGCAGCGATCCGCCGATGCCCTGCGGGTCGTCTTCGAGCAGCGCGAGGAACTCGGGCGGCATCCTGCGCGGCACGACGTGCGATTCCGCCCACACCGACACGCCGGCTCCCCCGATGCGCATGACCACGCGCCGGCGCACGCACGCCTCTCCCTCCTGCACGCGCAGGTGGCGCGCGACTCGCTCGGGCGCGGGGCTCGGCCCCTGCTCCACGGCCTCGACCGCCACGTCGGTGAGCGTGTGGGCTTCCAGCGCGCGGCTGACGGTTCCGTCGGTGAACAGCACGCTGCGCAGGAACGCGTCCAGCTGGGTGATGTCCACCTCGTCGAGGTCCGTGGCGACCTCGTGCTGCGCGGTGAAGTGGAGGCCGGCGAGACGGTCGGCGACGTTCATCGGACAGTTGACGCTACTAAAGAAAACATAAGAGTCAAGGCGCCTGGCCGACGGTTGCAAGCGCTCGCCCAGCGCGCGCGTCGCTATGCGCCGGTATGAGTAGCCATGAAGAAGATCGTGATCAGCACGAGCACGCTCAGCAGCGTGCCCACCCGCGTCAGGCGGCGCACGAGCGCACGGTACTCGTCGCTGAGCTCGACCTCGCCCTCGCCGGCCGCGGCGACGTCGCGCGCGGCGCACTGCTCGGCGCGTTTGGCGGTGGGGATCATCACCGACCCGACCAGCGCCCCGATGACGACCACCGCGCCGAGCCCCCACTGGACGAAGAAGTCGCTCCAGTAGTGGCCCTTGCTCGCGAGGTACACGCCCGCCAGGACCACCAGCAGCAGGCCGGGGTTGATGAGCATGCGCTCGATCGTGTACTCGATGCGGTGCAGCAGCGGCAGGCCGCGCGGATCGTGGCGGGCGGCCGACGGCGAACATGATCGGGTAGGCGAACGTCACGCCGAAGGCGATCACCACGGCCATGACGTGAACGGCGAGAACGACTTCGTATAGGGACGCAGCGGGGTCCATGGGCATGCGTTGCACCCTAATCGCTAATCGCGGGAATGTCTCTGCCCGGGAGTCTGCCGTATAGCCATGGTTATACGGCATTGCGCGACGCAACAACACCGCGCAACGACCAACTGCGTGTGACGCCGGCGCTCAGAACGTCGGCGCGTACTTGCCGAACACGTCCTGCATCGCCCCGCACACCTCGCCGAGCGAGCAGCGGTCCTTCAGCGCCTGGCGGATCGCCGGGAGCAGGTTCTCGCTGCCGCGCGCGACCTCGCGCAGCTCGCTCGAGGCGCCGCTCGACCAGCGCACCGTCGCGGTCGGCCTTGAACGTCCGCCAGCCGCTCGCACCTGTTCGCGCTCGGACTGCGGGTCGACGCGCAGCAGGTCGGGGACCTCGACGTCCGTCTTCCTCGTAGGCGTTGACGCCGACGACGACGTCCTGGCCGAGGCGGTAGCGCTCCTGGTAGCCCCACGCGGACTCGTCGATCTCGCCGGTGATGAACTCGATCGCGTTGCACCGAGCCGCCGAGCGCGTCGACCTTCGCGATCAGCTCGTTCGCGCGCGCTTCGATCTCGTCGGTGAGCGCCTCGACGAAGTAGGAGCCGGCGAACGGATCGACGGTGTCGGCCGCGCCGGACTCGTGCGCGAGGATCTGCTGCGTGCGCAGCGCGATCTTCGCGGCGCGCTCGGTCGGCAGCGCGAGCGCCTCGTCGAAGCCGTTGGTGTGCAGCGACTGCGTGCCGCCGCACACCGCCGCGAAGCCCTGCAGCGCCACGCGCACGATGTTGTTCTCGGGCTGCTGCGCGGTCAGCGTCACGCCGCCGGTCTGCGTGTGGAAGCGCAGCATCGTCGAGCCTTCGGGTTCGTGGCGCCGAAGCGCTCGCGCATGATGTGCGCCCACATGCGCCGCGCGGCGCGGAACTTGGCGACCTCCTGGAAGACGTTGTTGTGGCCGTTGAAGAAGAACGCCAGCCGCGGCGCGAAGTCGTCGACCGTCGAGGCCCGTCGTCGATCGCGGCCTGCACGTAGGCGATGCCCGAGGACGAGCGTGAACGCGACCTCCTGCACGGCCGAGCAGCCCTTCTCGCGGAAGTGGTAGCCGGAGATCGAGATCGTGTTCCAGCGGGGCACGCGCTCGTGGCAGTACTGGAAGATGTCGGTCGTCAGGCGCATCGTGGGCTCGGGCGGGTAGATGTAGTTGCCGCGCGCGATGTACTCCTTGAGCACGTCGTTCTGCGTGGTGCCGCGCAGCTTCTCGCTGGGCACGCCCTGCTCCTCGCCGACGAGCTCGTACAGCAGCAGCAGGCACGCGGCGGGCGCGTTGATCGTCATCGACGTCGACACCTGGTCGAGCGGGATGCCGTCGAATGCGGTGCGCATGTCGTCGATCGTGTCGATCGCCACGCCCGTGCGGCCGACCTCGCCGAGGCAGCGCGGGTTGTCGGAGTCCAGGCCGAGCTGCGTGGGCAGGTCGAACGCCATCGACAGGCCGGTCGGAGCCCTTCGACAGCAGGTAGCGGTAGCGCTCGTTGGACTCCTTCGCCGAGGCGTAGCCCGCGTACTGGCGCATCGTCCACGCCTGCTTGCGGTACATCTCGCGGTGCACCCCGCGCGTGTACGGGAACTCGCCCGGCTCGCCGAGGTCGAGGCTGTCGGGAAGATCCTCCTGCGTGTAGAGCTCTGAGATCTCGATCCCGGAGTCGGTGAAGCGGCGCGGATCGTCGGGTCCGACGACCGGCGCGACGGTCAGGTGCTCCTCCTCGGCGGTGGCCATATCGAGAAGGATAGTCGCGGGAATCACTAAGCTTGCACGCGATGTCCACCTGCCTGGTCACCGGCGGCGCCGGCTTCCTCGGGTCGCACCTGTGCGACGAGCTGCTCGCGCGCGGCAACCGCGTGATCTGCGTGGACAACCTCGAGACCGGCTCGCTGGCGAACATCGCGCACATCCGCGACCCCGACCGCTTCCTGCACGTGGGCATCGACATCATCGAGCCGTACTTCATCGACGAGCCGATCGACTTCGTCTATCACCTCGCCTCGCCCGCCTCGCCGATCGACTACCTGCGCCTGCCGCTGCACACGCTGAAGGTCGGCTCCTACGGCACCCACCACACGCTCGGCCTGGCCAAGACCAAGCGCGCGCGCTTCCTGATCGCGTCCACCAGCGAGGTGTACGGCGACCCGCTCGAACACCCGCAGTCGGAGAGCTACTGGGGGCACGTCAACCCGATCGGCCCGCGCGGCGTGTACGACGAGGCCAAGCGCTACGCGGAGGCGCTGACGATGGCCTACCACCGCCAGCAGGGCGTGGACACGGCGATCGTGCGCATCTTCAACACCTACGGCTCGCGCATGCGCCCGCACGACGGCCGCGCGATCCCGACGTTCCTGCGCCAGGCGCTCGCCAACCGGCCGATCACCGTGTTCGGCGACGGCAGCCAGACGCGCTCCTTCTGCTACGTCTCAGACCTGATCCGCGGGATCATCGCGCTCGCCGAGTCCGGCCACCACCATCCGGTGAACATCGGCAACCCCGACGAGTTCACGCTGCTGGAGCTGGCGGAGATCGTGAAAGAGCTCACCGGCTCCACCGCCGAGATCGTCTACGAGGCGCTCCCCGAGGACGACCCCAAGCAGCGCAAGCCCAACATCGCCCTCGCGGGCGAGCTGCTCGGCTGGGCGCCCGAGGTGTCGCTGCGGGAGGGGCTGCAGCGCACGATCGAGGAGTCTGGCGTCGAGCACCTGGTCGGTGGCGGCGCCGGCTGAGGACCCGTACGGGCGCTCCGCTCCCGCCGCCGCTGCGCGTGAGCGCCTGCACGGCGGCCCCATCGTTCCGCCGTGCGAGCGCTCCATCTGCGAGGCTGCGGTGTTGTGAGCGGCGAGATGGGACCACGCGTGTCGGAAACCTCCGCCTCGTCAGCCCCGCCAGCTCCTCGAGCGCGCACGCGCTCGCCGGTCGCCTCCGGGAAGCCCGTCGGCGGGCCCGGCAGGCCCGCCGCCCCGCGATCTACGCTGTCCGTGACGACGCAACGCACCGAGCGCTCCGATCGTGACATCCGCCGCAAGCGCCCGCCGGCGCTTTCGATCCTGCTGCGCATGTCCACGCTGTGGCGCGGGGCACGGGTGGTGTCGCTGCTGGCGCTCGACTTCGCGGGTGTGGCGCTCGCGATCTTCACCGCGCTCGTGCTCAAGGAAGCCGTGCACGGCCGGGTGCAGGCGGTGCACTCGCGCGAGACCACCGAACGCTTCCTGCCATTCGCCTACCTGCTGACCGCGCTGCTGTTCGCCCGCTCGCGGCTGTACGCGCAGCGCGCGCTTCGCCCCGGGCTCTCGCGGATCGTCGGATCGCTGTTCCAGGTGGCGTTCGTGGCGTTGATCTTCGCCGTGATCAGCGGCGAACACTTCTCCAGCTACTACCTCTTCTGGAGCTCACTGGCGTTTGCGATCTTCTACATCGGCTCCGTGCGCGCCGCGTACGAGCGCGTCACCGCGTCGCTCATGCGAGCCGCCGGCTACCGCAGGCGCACGCTGCTCGTGGGCAGCGGCCGGCACCTGAGCGATGTCGCCCACGCGCTCACGGACGCGCCCCATGCCCCGATCGAGATCGTCGGCTTCCTTTCGCCCAGCCCGATTGCCGACAGCGGCCTGCAGCCGCTGGGGTCCCTGCGAGACCTCGAGCACGTGCTCGGCGGCGGGCAGGTCGACGAGGTGATCATCGCCGACCCCGACTTTCCCCAGGATGACGCGGTGGAGCTCGTCGACCAATGCCACCGGCGCGGCGTGCGCGTGCGGCTCGCCCCATCGACGATGGAGATCCTGATCCACCGCGCGGAGTTCGTTCCCGGACAGTCGGTGCCGCTGTTCGAGCTCGGCCCGCCGGTGTTCGAGGGCATCGACTTCGCCCTCAAGCGCACCTTCGACGTCGTCGGCGCGACGCTGCTGCTGGTGCTGTTGAGCCCGCTGCTGCTCGCGATCGCCGTGGCTGTGCGCGTGAGCTCGCGCGGGCCGGTCGTGTACCGCTCGATGCGCCGTGGGATCGGCCAGCGCCCGTTCGCGTGCTTGAAGTTCCGCACGATGCACACCGACGCCGAGGAGTTCCAGGCGGAGCTGGAAGAGCTCAACGAGGCCTCCGGTGCGCTCTTCAAGATCCGCGAGGACCCGCGCCTGACCCCCGTGGGGCGACTGCTGCGGCGCTTCTCGCTGGATGAGCTGCCGCAGCTGGTGAACGTGCTGCGCGGCGAGATGTCGCTGGTCGGGCCGCGCCCGTTGCCGGAGCGCGACTTCGCGATGCTCGAGGACTGGCACCGCAAGCGCTACCTGGTGCTTCCCGGGTTGACCGGCCTGTGGCAGGTCTCAGGGCGCTCGGAGCTCGACTTCGACGACCTCGTGCACCTCGACTTCATCTACCTCGAGGAGTGGTCGCTCGCGCTCGATTTGACGATCCTGCTGAAGACGATCCCCGCCGTCCTGACGCGGCGTGGCGCCTACTGAGGGCTCGACGGCGCCACCCGAGCGGGGCGCCGCGGGCCGTCTACTGAGGCTCGAGGCCGTCGATCCCAGCCGCGCCCGCGGGGCGATGGCGCAGCGGGCGCCCCGTCGGGCGCGCCGCCGTCGTGCGCGGTCCCGCGGCGGGAGCCGCCGCACACGCATACACCTCCCACGTGGCGCGCGCGGCGTCCTGCCAGCTCCAGGCCGGCGGCGCGGGCGCGGGACGGCGCGCTGCCTGTGCAGCCGCGATCAGGCCGTCCATGTCCCCTGGCGCGACGAACGCGGCCCGTTCGCCGAGGACCTCGCGCAGGGCGGGGGCGTCGCACGCCGCGACGGGCGTTCCGCACGCGAGCGCCTCGACGGCGGTCAGGCCGAAGCCCTCGTCCGCCGACGAAAGCATCAGCGCGTGCGCGGCGCTGTAGATGGCGGCGAGCTGCTCGTCGGAGACCTGTCCGGTGAGGATCACGTCGGGCAGCTCGTGGGCCCAAGGGCGCGTTGGGCCGACGAGCACGAGCGGCAGCTCGCGTGGCGCGGCGGCGAGCTTGACGACGTGCTTGCCGGGGTCAGGGTGGCGCAGCCCGCCGACCCACACGAGGAAGCGCTCCGGCAGCCCGAAGCGCCCCCTGACCGCGGCGACCGCCTGCGCGCCGCGCGGGTACATGACGGCGTCGGCGGCCTCGGGGATCACGACGACCTGCTCGCGCGCGATGCGCAGATGCGCGACCGCGTCGCGCGCGACCGCCTGCGTGGGCACGATCACGCGCGCCGCGCGCTGGACGGCCAGGTGGCGCAGGCGCAGGCGCAGGCCGCCGCGCAGGTGCTCGCTGCGGCGCTTGAGCGCGGCGAGGTCGTGGATCGTGACGACCGTCGGGCACGGGCTGTGCAGCATCGCACCGTCCATCCACGGCGAGTGGAACACGTCCGCCACGCGCGAGCGCGCGAGCGCCGACGGGCGATGGGTCTCGCACACCTCGTCACGGGCGGCGGCCGTGTCGCGCAGAGCCGCCAGCAGGCACCGCGAATAACGTCCGACGCCGTCCGGATCGGACACTGGACGGCTGTCGAACGCGACCTTCACGGCTGGCCGTCGACCTTCACTGCGTCCCCCGTACGTTCACGGCGTCAACAGTAAACGCTTTGCGCACGGTTGGGTAGATATGAGAGCCTGGCTGCACGATGCCCTCCCGCGCCTACCACGAAGCCCTCTGGCAGCGGGTGCCCGAGGGCCTCGAGCCGGCCGACTTCGCCGTGCGCAGCCGCTTCCTGCTGACGCACGTGCACCAGGGCGATCGCGCGCTGGACGTGGGCTGCGGCGAGGGACGCTTCGCGGCGGAGCTGGCGCGCGCGGGGGCGCGTGTGGTGGCGGTGGACGTCGCCGAGGAGCCGCTGCGCCGGGCGCGAGCTCGCCACCCGGAGCTGGATCTGCGCCTGATCGACGACGAAGGCTCCTGGGCGCTGGACGACGCGTGCTTCGACTTGGTGTGGGCCGGCGAGGTGATCGAGCACGTCGCCGACACGGCCGTGTGGCTGTCGGAGGTGCGCCGCGTGCTGCGCTCGGGAGGCCGCCTGCTGGTGAGCACGCCCGCGCACGGGCCGCTGGCGCTCGCGCGCCTGGCGCTCTCGAGGCGCGCCTTCGCGGAGCACTTCGACCCGCTCGGCGATCACCTGCGCTTCTACAGTCGCCAGACGCTCACCGCGTTGATGGGCGAGTTCGGCTTCGATGAGATCCGCGTAGCAGGCGCAGGAGGCCGGCCAGGCCGCCGCCGGCTCCTGCTCGCGCGCGCGACCCGCTCGCGCTTCTGAGCAGCGCCGCTGCTCGTCCGCTCCTCCCTTGCGCGCTCGCTCCTGGCGCGCCCGCCCGTCGCGTGGCTGTCCGCTGCGTGGATTCCCGCCGCGCAGATTCCTGCAGTTCGGTTGCGCGCAGCGCCTGGATGTAGTCGTTCTGGGTGGCGATCGCTTCGAGACGGCCGTCGGCGATCGCTTCGGGGGAGATCGACTCCGGGTCGAGGTAGATCGCCGCCTGCAGCTCTTTGACGGCCGCCGACGGGTTGCCGGGCAGGTCGTAGCGTCCGAGCGTCAGCCACGTCTGCGGGTTGGAGGGCTGCAGGCGCACCGCCCGCTCGAGCGTCGCCCGCGCGAGGGCGCCGCGACCGGACACCTGCTGCGCGCTGGCGAGGGTGAACAGCGCTTCCACCGACAGCGGGTCGCGCGCGACGGCGCTGCTCGCCGCGGCGCTCGCCGCGCTCGGGTCGTGCGCTTGCAGCAGCGCGTCAGCCCGCTGGATCGCCTCGTCGGAGCGCTGTGGCTGCCACTGCGACCATGCCGCCAGCAGCGCCGCCACGATCGTGGCGGCGGCGAGCGCGAGTCGGACGTTGCCCGGCCGGGCCCCTCCGCCTCGTCTCCGGTGCGGGCCGGCGGCGCTCGCGTGTGTCGCGGTCGCAGCTGGCGGGCCCGCGGGCGGTGCGGCGCTCGAGACGTCCGCGGCGGTCGCGGGGACCAGCTCTCCGCGACCGGCGAGCCAGCCCGCGCACAGCAGCGCCACGCATGCGTCGCCCGGCACGTACCAGGTCCAGTCGATCAGCGAGTGCGCGCCGAAGACGACCACCAGGCACAGCATGCTGAGCATGCCGATGCGCTCGGGCGTGTAGCGCGCGCGCTCGCGCTCGCGCAGGACTCGCCAGCCGGGCGGCGCGCCCGGACCGGCGCGCCGCCACGCGCGCCAGCTCGTCCAGCGGCGGTTGAAGGGATGCGTGGGACGTCCCGCGGCGGCCATCCACGCGAGCAGCAGCGCGAGCGCGAGAAGCAGGCCGATCGCGCCGAGATCGGCGAGCGTCTGCACGAGGAAGCCGTGCGCGTGCCTGACTTCGAGCGTCTGCGTTTCGTAGCGCAGGTGCGCGGTGGCATAGCCGCCGGCGCCCGCGCCGAGCAGGGGATGCGCTTCGAAGACCTGGAAGGCCTCCTTCCAGTAGCGCGCTCGCTCGCTTGCCACCGCCGTCAGGCGCCCAGGCGTGTTCGGGGGCGGTTTCGCGTTCGGGTTGGTGAGCGAGTCGACGGCGTGCGAGATGCTGCCCTCCAAGCCGCGCTGGCTGTGTGCGAGCGCCCCCGTGAACGCCAGCGCCACGAGCACGACCGCAGCCAGCAGCGCCCCGCCGGCCCGGCGGCGCGCGAGCGGCGACGGCGCCCGGCGCGCGGTGAGAAACCCGATCGCGATCCCCGCGAGCGTGAGCGCGACGAGCAGCGCCATCACCAGCGCGCCCAGCTCGTGCCCGGCGCCGGCGCGCTGCGCCAGCGGCACGCCTTCCGCGCTGAGCGCGTGCCTGGAGAAGTCCCACGCGGCCACCGCCGCGGCGCCGCATGCGCCGACGATCAGCAGCGCGGCTCCGCGCAGGCGCAGCGGCACCGCGCAGAACCACAGCAGCAGGCCGAGCGCCAGCGCGACCAGGGCGCCGCGCGAGTAGGCGAGCGCGAGCGTCAGCAGCAGCAGGCCCATCGCCGGGTAGGCGAGCGCGCGCAGCAGCGCGTGGCCGTCGCGGCGCGCGCCCAGCCACATGCAGCAGATCGACACCCATCGCCGCGGTCAGGCCGACGGCGTTCCAGTAGCCATAGGGTTCGTTGCAGGCGGGCGAAGGTGTCCAGCGGCGCGAGGCTCGGGAACACCTTCGTGAGCAGCGCGTACGCGCACACGACGACCGCCGCGAGCGTAAGCCCGCCGAGGACCGCCGGCCAGCGCTCGGGCACGATGCGCACGAGCGCCGCGCCGGCGCCGAACACGCCGCAGTAGGCGAGCATCCGTCCCGATTCCTGCCAGCTGACGTCGGGCTGCACCGACCACACGATCGAGAGCGCCGTCAGGACCGTGAACGCGAGCAGCAGGCCGACCGGCCACAGTCCGTGCACACGTCTGCCCGGCGGGGTGAGGAGCACGCTCGCGGCCACCACCACGCCCGCCACGAGCGTGAGCGCCATCTCGGTGGAGATCATCGCTTCGGCGTTCAGGCCGCCCTTGGCGTGGAAGGTGACCAGACAGAAGCTCGCGGCGATCAGCAGCGTCGGCCACCACAGCGCCTGGCGCGCAAGCGACGGGCGCGCCCCGGACGCCCGCAGCGAGCGCGCGCGAGTGCCCGCGCCTGGCGGCGTCGCCGGCGTGAGCACACCCGTCGCCGGCGCGCGCGCCGGCGCGAGCTCAGTCGGAGCGCCCGGCGCGGACACGGTTGCGCAATGCGGCGCCTGCGAGCGCCAGCACGCAGACGAGCAGGAAGGTCAGGATCATGAGCAGCGGCGTCGGCAGCGAGCTGAGCGCGGATGCGACGTCGACGTGCACGACGCCCGGGTGGATCACCCCGCCGTCCAGCTTCACCGGAGCGGCGCCGCCGCGCGCGGCGCGCTTGATCGCCCGCTGCTCCGAAGGAGTGGGGGCGATCGCGGCCGGCGCGGCGCTCTGGGTGCCGCCGGGGCTTGCGCCGCGCGCGCCCGCCGCCGCCGCGAGCTGTGCCTGGTGGATCAGGGCTGAGCATTCGCTGTACTCTTCGGTGTCGGCGCCCAGTTCTTTCAGCGCCTGGCTGTAGGCGCTCTGGCTGAACCCGCCAAGCGATTCGTTGTGGGTGCAGCGCAGGATGATCTTTTCGGCGACGTTCGCGCGCGCCGGCGCGCGCGATCGCGAGCAGTGTCGCTGCCAGCAGGGCGGTCAGGACGGCCGAGCGAACCCCGATCGGTCGGCTCTCGAGACGGGCGATTCTCATAGTCTGACTGCGCAACGCTACCAATGTGCGCGGGAGACACCGAGCTGGCGAGCGCGCGCGAGAAGCCCTGCGCCCAGGCGTCGTGGCTGAACGCGAGCACATCATCGCGCCCGGCGTCGCCCATCCGACGCCGCAGCTGCGCGTCGCGTGCGAGCCGCGCGATCGCCGCGGCGAGCGCGCGGGCGTCGCCGGCGGGCACGATCAGGCCGTTCTCCCCGTCGCGCACGAGCCCGCCCGCGGCGGCCCCCACGGCGTCGGTTGCGATCACTGCAAGTCCGCGGTCCATGGCCTCGTTGACAACCAACCCCCACGGCTCGCGAAAGGTGCGGGTGGGGACCGACGGCACGACCAGCACGTCGCATGCGCCGTACACCTCGCGCAGCCTTGTCGGCTCGAGCGGATCGAGGCACACGATCGGGGCACCGGGCAGCTCTCGGTGGCGGTCGCCGAGGGGAAGGCTCGAGCCGACGCCCGCGAGCACGAGCGCCGCCCGCTGCGAGCCGAGCTGCGCAGCGCGCCATGCGGATACGAGCACCGGCACGCCCTTGCCGGGCGCCGGCCTGCCCACGAACAGGAACCTGACCGCCGCCTCGGCCGGCCAGCGGGGATCGCTCGGCGGTGCGATCTCGGGGGAGCGCCAGAAGTCGTTGTCGACGGACTGCGCCGCGACGTGCACGTTGCGCGCCCCGCGCGCGGTCACGTACGCGCTCACGTGGGGGCCGTAGGTCACGACGGCGTCGGCCGAGCGGTACAGGCGGCGCAGCGGCAGATAGGTGAGGGCGTGCGCGACGCTCCGCGGGTGCGCCCACAGCGACGCCCACAGGATCAGGGGGACGCGGCCGCGGCGCGCTCCCGCCCACGCCGCCAGCGGCGCGAGGCGCCCGCCGGTGGGGCACACGACCGCGCGGTAGCGTCCGCCGGCGGCGAGCGAGTACAGCTCGTGCGGGCGCACGTCCCGATGCGGGAGCGGCAGCTGCGCCTCGAACGCGGCTCCGCCGTGCTGCAGGCGCCCGCCGAACAGCGCGAGCTCGATCCCCTCGCGCTCATGCAGGCGCGCGAGCGCCCCCACCCGGTAGGCCGGCGCGTGCCCGGTGACGAACAGGACGGGCTTCACCCCAGCACGTGCTCGTAGGCGGCCAGCGTCTGCTCGCCGCAGCGCTCCCAGGTGAAGTTGGCTGCCACGGTCGCCCGCGCGCGCTGTCCCGCCTCGCGCAGCCGGCGGGGGTCGGAGAGCAGCTCGTCGATGCGCTGGCTGAGCCGCTCGATGTCGCCGGGGGGCACGAGCATGAAGCCGTCGCCCGCGGCCGCGATCTCCTCCGGGCCGGGCTCGCCCCGGCAGCCGATGGCGGGCACGCCCGCGGCCATCGCCTCCACGTAGGCCACGCCGAAGGCCTCCTCGGTGGATGGCATCACGAACAGCGTGCAACGGCGCGCGCGGTCGATCGCCTCCTGCGGCGCGAGCTGCCCGAGGAAGTCGACGCGCTCGGCGACCCCCAGGCGGGCGGCGAGGGCTTCGAGCGGGACCCGCTCGGGGCCGTCCCCGATGACCGCGTAGCGCAGCGTGGGGTGGCGCGCCGCGAGCACGGCCAGCGCGCGCAGGACGTCCGCGTGGCGCTTGCGCGCGACCAGGTGCGCGACTGTGACCAGCGTCGGCGCCGTCTCGCGCGCGCCGCCGAGCGCGGGCCGCTGGGCGGAGGGGAGCTCGGTGCCGAGGTGCACCACGCGCGTCTCGCCGGCGCCGTGCGCGCGCGCGAGCTCGGCGATGCCCTGGCTGTTGGCGAGCACCAGCGCGGCGGCGCCGAGGCCGCGCGCCACCGCCTCCGCGCCCTCCTGGCCGCGCCTCGCCGTGTACAGCACGTCGCCGCCGTGGACCGACACCACGAGCGGGACGTTCACGCGCGCTCGAATCACCGCGTCGGCGGCCGGGACGGCGTTGTGCGCGTGGATCAGGTCGAACGGGAACGAGCGCGCGAGCCGGCGCAGCGCGAGCGCCAGCGGCGGCGCCGCCCACGCTCCCCAGCGTTCGTAGGAGCGCTCGCGGGGGGGCGACACGTAGGGAACGTATGTGACGAACAGCCCGTCGCGGGTCTGCGTGCGCGGCTCGCGCACGAGCTCGGCAAGCGCCCGCGCGCGCGCCGCCCGGGCCGGCTGCGAGCGAGGCGCGGGGCGGAACGAGACGGTGCAGGACCAATACCCGCAGCTCGGCGCCCGCGTCGCGCGCGGCGAGCGCCTGGCGGTGAGCCCACACGCCCAGCACGGGGTCGCGGCGGCTCGGATAGAACTCGGCGACGACCGCCACGCGCGGGCCGCTGCGGGAGGGGCCGCTCACCAGCTGCGGTGGGTCGTGAGCGTGCGGTCGGCCTCGCGCGCGCTCAGATACGGGCGCTCCGCCAGGAACGAGCGCGCCTCGGCGACCGCGTCCCCGCGCTCGTAGCCGGCCGCGGCGGGAGCGGCGCGGTGGAGGATCGGGACAGCGTCGACGATCCCGCAGCGCCAGCCATGCTCGCGCGCGAGCGCCGCCCAGTGGACGTCCAGGCCCCAGCCCATGCGCAGCTGGGGGAAGGGCAGCAGCACTCCGAACGCGGGGCTGGCGAACGCGGTGACGGGGCCGATCTCCACGAACGCGGTCTCGCGCACCGCGCTGCGCGCGCGCCTACGCGTGACCGGCCACGCGGCATGGGAGCTCAGACGATGGGCCGGCTGCGCGAGCGTCAGCGAGAAGCGCTCGCACAGGAACACGAAGCGGTCGAGGAAGCCGCGCGGCAGCTCCACGTCGTCGTCGAACACGAGCAGCCAGTCGTGCCCGTCCGCCGGATGCGCGGCGAGCAGCAGGTCGAGGTTCTCGAACTTGCCGCGCCCGTCCGCGGGGCAGGTGTGCAGCTCGACGTCGTGGCGCGAGCGCAGCAGCTCGGCCTGGATCGCCGTTGCCAGCTCGCGCCGCTCCGGGCGCTCGACTCCCAGCGCGAGCACCCGTCGCAGTGGCGGGGCGTGGCGTGCGGCGAGCCCGAGCCGCAGGCGTTTGGCGGTGAGCACTTCCCACGCGTCGAGCGCCTCGTCGGCGGCCTTGCGGCGGATCGCGTCGAGCCCTCCGACGGTGCCGCTGGCGCCCGAGAGGAAGTCGTCGTGGGCCGTGGGCATGTTGCTCTTGCCGAGATCCTTGACGGCCGAAATGGTTCCGTTCGAAACGGTTATGGAAGAGGAATGAATGCAAGAGGCATCAATGCGCCCATCGCCCCCCGCGCCGGCGGCTGTGCGTTCGCGCAGGCCTTCGCGCAGGCGCCCCCAACTGTGCGCCGCCATCGTCAACCCGGCGGGACAGCGCCGGCGCACGACGTGCCCGAGGCAGCCGCCGAGCGTCAGCATCTCCTTCCCGAGCGAAGGCGCCCGCCCCTGGCGCGCGTCGAAGCGCCTGGCGGCGCGACCGCGCATGTAGCCGGCGCGCGAGAGCGAGCGCAGGCCTGCGTCCGCACCCACGCGCCGGTGCTCGACCGCCGCCCGCCCCACATAAAGAACTCGAGCGCCAGGCGTGTTTGCACGCAACCGTTCCTGCCACTCCTGCTCGTCGCCGCCGTGCTCCAGCGACACGTCGAACGGACCCACGCGCTCGAGCGCGCTGCGGCGGATGGCCATGTTCGCGCCCCACGCATAGCGCGCGTCGGTGTCGCGCGCGCCGAGCTCGAGCGTGGTTATCGGCGGGCGCTCGCGCCCGCAGGAATGAGAGCCCCACCCACCCGGGCCTTCCAGCCGCGCGCGGATCGGCCCGGTGAACACATCCACCTGCGGATGCTCGCGGGCGGCGTTCAGCAGCGCCTCGAGCCAGCCGGGGCGCACGCGCACGTCGTCGTCGACGAACACCACCAGCTCTCCGTGCGAGCGCTCCACGCCGGTGTTGCGCGCCACGTTCAGGCCCAACGGTCCGCGGTGGGGCTCATAGCGGGCGCCGAAGCGCTCCGCGAGCTGGCGCGCCGCTGCGAGTCGCCGGCGTCGTCGACCACCAGCACCTCCGCTCCGAGCCGATCGGCGTCGGGTGCGATCGAGGACAGCGCCACCTCCAGGTAGGAGAGGCGCGCACGTGTGGGGATCGACGATCGAGGCGGGCGGGGCCATGACTGGCAAGAGTCTAGGTTTGACGCCGCGATGGTCCTCTTCCTGCACAACCGCTACCGCACCAGCGGCGGCGAGGAACGCACCGTCGAGGACCTGCTGTGGCTCGTGCGCGAGCATCTGCGCGAGCCCGCCGAGCTGCTCGCGCGGGACTCCGCGAGCCTCGGGCGCGGGCGCGCGGCGGTCGGCCTGCTGCGCGGGGGGCTCGCAGCCGCGCGAGGTGGCGCAGGCGGTCAGGCTGAGCGGCGCGCGCGTCGTGCACGCCCACAACGTGCACCCGGCGCTGGGCTGGCGCGCGCTGGCCGCCGCGCGCGCTGCCGGCGCGCGGGTGGTGCTGCACCTGCACCAGTACCGCCTGGTGTGCGCGATCGGCGTGTGCTTCACGCGCGGGGCGGAGTGCACGCGCTGCCACGGGCGCGACACGCTTGCGGGGGTGCGATTAAACTGTCGCGGCAGCCGCGCGGAGGCGCTCGCCTACGGTGCGTCGCTCGCACTGTGGCAGCGCCGCTTGGTGGAGCAGGCGGACGCGGTGATCGTCCCGAGCCGCTTCGCGCGCGAGCGGCTGCGGGCGCTGGGAGCGCCGCTTCAGTGGGAGCGCGTGCACGTGCTCGCGCCACCGCTGCGCGCGCCGCTCGCGGCGGTTGGGGCGGGTGTGCAGGGAGCGTCGGCGTTGGCGCAGCGGGCTGCGGCGACCGGAGTGGGTGCCGTGGACGGCGCCTTCGCCGCGGGCTCCTACGCGCTGGTCGTCGCGCGCCTGTCGCCGGAGAAGGGCGTAGACGTCGCGATCGACGCCTGCCGCGCGGCCGGCATGCCGTTGGTGGTCGCCGGCGAGGGGCCCGAGCGCGCTGCGCTGAGCGAGCGCGCCGGCGACGCGGCGGTGCGCTTCGTGGGCCACGTCGACGATCGCGCGCTGGCGGAGCTGCGCGCCGGCGCGGCGATTGCGCTGGCGCCGTCGCGCTCGGGAGAGACGTTCGGGCTGGCGCTCGCGGAGGCGATGGCGGCGGGGCTGCCGGTCGTGGCCAGCCGCGTGGGGGCGCTCCCCGAGCTGGTCGATCCGGCCGAGCTGGTGGCGCCGGGCGACGCGCGGGCGCTCGCGGACGCGATCATGCGCCTCGCTGGCGATCGCGCCGCCGGCGAGCGCGGCCGCGAGCGGGTGTTTGCGCTTTGCGCCCCCGAGGTGGTTGCTCACGGACTCGCCGACGTGTACGACGCCAGTGCGTAAGCTGCGGCGGTGTCCAACGCCCCCAGCGCCCTGATCACGGGCATCACCGGCCAGGACGGCTCCTTCCTGGCGGAGCTGCTGCTCGAGAAGCGGTACGCGGTCACCGGCCTGGTCAGGCGCCCCCCCGAGGCGCCACTCGGCTGCAGCGAGCACCTGCGCGGACGGCTGCAGCTGGTGCAGGGCGACCTGCTCGAGCCGGCGACGCTGCGCGCGGCGCTCGAGCGCGTGCGCCCGAGCGAGGTCTATCACCTGGCGGCGCCCTCGTTCGTACCCGACTCGTGGGAGCGTCCGGCCGAGACGCTTACAGCGATCGCAGGCTCGTGCGCGGCGATCCTCGAGGCGGTGCGCGATCTGGATCGGGACACGCGGGTGTTCGTGTCGGCGTCCGGCGCGATCTTCGGCGAGGCGCCTGAGAGCCCCCAGCGCGAGGACACACCATGCCGGCCGGCCAACCCCTATGCGATCGCCAAGCTCGCGGCGCACCAGCTGGTGGGCGTGATGCGCGCCGAAGCTGGGCTGCACGCCAGCTCGGGCATCGTCTACAACCACGAGTCCGAGCGCCGGCCCGAGCGGTTCGTCACCCGGAGGATCACCCGCGGGGCCGCCGCGATCAGCCTGGGCCTGCAGCGGGAGCTGACGCTCGGCTCGCTGGATGCCGTGCGCGACTGGTCGTTCGCCGGAGACGTCATGCGTGGCGCGTGGCTGATGCTCCAGCAGGAGCGGCCCGACGACTACGTCCTCGCGAGCGGCGTCGCGCGCACCGTGGCGGAGTTCGCGGCGGCGGCGTTCGCGTGCGTGGGCCTGGACGCCGA
Organism: uncultured Solirubrobacteraceae bacterium; assembly: GCA_963756205.1. Taxonomy (GTDB): domain Bacteria; phylum Actinomycetota; class Thermoleophilia; order Solirubrobacterales; family Solirubrobacteraceae; genus Palsa-744. The sequence goes on along the minus strand of CAVWMU010000001.1, from coordinate 13,021 downwards.
GCACCACGTTCGCGTCGACCCCGCGCTGGTGCGAGCAGCAGAGGGGACGCCGAGCGTGGGCGATCCGGCCAAGGCGCGCGAGCGGCTCGGCTGGCGAGCGCTGGTGAGCTTCGAGGAGCTGGTGGAGCGGATGGTGCAGGCCGACCTGCGTGCGCTCGGGGCGGCCGCCGCGTCTCGGTAGCGTCGCGGCGCCGCCGCGTCTCGCCAGCGCCCGAGGCCGCGTCCCGGTAACGCCTTACACTGGCGGCCTGGATGACGACCGTCGGTGTGATCGGGTTGGGCTACGTCGGCTTGCCGCTTGCGGTGGCGTTTGCGCAGGAGGGCTGCGAGGTGATCGCGGTCGACGTGGACTCGCGCAAGGTCGACGCGCTCGGCGCGGGAGAATCCTACGTGGAGGACGTCTCGGCGGAGGCGTTGCGCGCCGTCGCGGGGAGGATCCACGCGACGACGCGGTACGCGGACCTGGCGAAGGCGGATGCGGTGCTTGTGTGCGTGCCGACCCCGCTGACGCCCAACCGCGAGCCCGATCTCGGTCCGCTGGTCGACGCCACGCGGGCGCTGGCGGACGTCCTGCAGGCAGACCAGCTGGTGGTGCTCGAGTCGACCACGTACCCGGGAACCACGCGCGAGCGGGTGGCTCCGCTGCTTGAGGAGTCGGGGCTGGCGGCGGGGCGGGACTTCCATCTGGCGTTCTCGCCCGAGCGGGTCGACCCCGGCCGCACGGACTTCACGCTGCGCAACACGCCGAAGGTGCTGGGCGGCCTGACCGAGGGGTGCGCGCGAGCGCGCGCAGGAGCTGTACGAGCTCGTGTGCGACCAGGTGGTGCGCGTGTCGAGCCCGGAGGCGGCGGAGCTGACGAAGCTGCTGGAGAACATCTTCCGCTCGGTCAACATCGCGCTCGTGAACGAGCTTGCGATGCTCACAGACCGGATGGGCATCGACATCTGGGAGGTCGTCGACGCGGCGGCGACCAAGCCGTACGGGTTCATGCGCTTCGAGCCGGGGCCGGGGATGGGCGGTCACTGCCTGCCCGTCGATCCGTTCTACCTGAGCTGGCGGGCGCGCGAGTTCGACATGGCCACCGAGTTCATCGAGCTGGCGGGCAAGGTCAACCAGCAGATGCCCTACCACTGCGTCGCCAAGGCGCAGCGCGCGCTCAACGACACCGGCATGTCGGTCAAAGGCTCGCGGATGGCGGTGATCGGCGTCAGCTACAAGCCGGGGGTCGGCGACGTGCGCGAGTCGCCGGCGCTGAAGATCATCTCGCTGCTGCGGGACCTGGGCGCGGAGGTGCTCTACCACGACCCCCACGTGCCCGCGCTGACGGAGTTCGCGCTTGCGAGCGCGCCGCTCGAGGAAGCCGTCGCGGACGCCGACCTCGCGCTGATCGTCACCGCCCACCCGGGCGTCGACCACGAGCTCGTCGCTCGCCGCGCCCGCCTCGTGCTCGACCTGCGCGGCGTCACGCGTGCGTCCAGCAGCGCCAACGTCGTGCGGCTGTGAGCGCCGGCGGAGCAGGCGGAGCGACGGACGACGCGCGGGCTCCCGGCCCGCTGTTGGAGGACGGTGTGGTGGTGGGCGTGGGCGTGTCGTTCGGCGCGTACGTGGTCGTACGCGAGGGGACGGTCATCGGCGAGCGCTGCTCGATCGAGGACCACGCGGTGCTGGGCAAGCGCCCGCGGCTCGCGCGTCACTCGGGTGCGGCGGGGCGCCACGTGGCCGCGCTGGAGCTGGGCGCGGATGTGAGCGTGGGCACGGGTGCGGTCGTGTTCGCCGGGGCGAGCGTTGGGCCGGAGGTGATCCTCGGCGACCAGACGTTCGTGCGCGAGCGCGCGCGGGTCGGCGCGGGCTCGGTGATCGGGCGCGGCAGCGTCGTCGACAATGACGTCGTCGTCGGCGCTCGCGTGCGTGTGCAGACGAACGTCTACCTCACCGCGTTCACGATCGTCGAGGACGACGTGTTCGTCGGCCCGGGGGCGATCACCACCAACGACGACACGATGGCGCGGCACGGCGATGAGACTCCCATCCGGGGTGCGACACTGCGGCGTGCCTGCCGGGTGGGCGGCGGGGCGGTGCTCACGCCGGGTGTCGAGATTGGCGAGGAGGCGTTCGTCGCGGCCGGCGCGGTGGTCACGCGCGACGTTCCCGCGCGCGCAGTCGTGATGGGCGTGCCCGCCCGCGTCGTACGCGAAGTGGGCGACGAGGACCTGCTGGAGCGCTGGCGCTAGCGTCCGCCCGGCGTGACTGCGTTAGGCGCTCGCCGCGCGCACCGCCGCCACGACCTCGTCGGCCTGCTCGCGCGTGAGCACGGGGCTCATGGGAATCGCCAGGTGCGTGCTCGCGGCGTGTTCGGTCGCGGGCAGCTCGACGTCGGCGGCCCACTCGCGCATCGGCGGCTGGCGGTGGATGGGCGTGCGGTAGTAGGGCTTGTGGCCGATGTCGGCAGCCGCGAGCGCGGCTTCCAGGCGCGGCGCCTGGGGATCGCCGACGACGTACAGGTGCCAGGCGGGCGACGCCCCCGCCGTTGGCTGAGGCAACGTGAGCAGCTCGCCGAGCCCGGCCTCCTCGTAGTGGTGTCCCGCGGCCCTGCGACCGTCGGCCCACCCGTCGAGGTGGGGCAGCTGTACGCGCAGGATCGCCGCCTGCAGCTCGTCCAGGCGCGAGTTGTAGCCGACCTGCTCGTAGGAGACCTTGTCGTGGGAGCCGTGGAAGCGCAGCGTCCGTGCGCGCTCGGCGATCTGCTCGTCGCCGGTCGTGATCATGCCGCCGTCGCCGAAGCAGCCGAGGTTCTTGGACGGGAAGAACGAGAACGTCGCCGCCGTGCCGAGCGCACCCGGGCGCCCGCTGCCCGCCGTGGAGCCGGCCGCCTGGGCCGCGTCCTCGAGCACGGGCACGCCGAGCGCCTCGATCTCCGCGATCGGGGCCACGTTGCCGAACAGGTGCACCGCGATGACGGCCTTCGTGCGCGGGGTCAGGGCTGCGCGAACGGTCTCAGCGCTGACGCAGTAGGTGCCGGCGTCGATGTCGCAGAACACCGGGGTGGCGCCCGTCGGCGGGATCGCCTCGGCGGAGGCGTAGAACGTGAACGACGGCACCACCACCTCATCGCCCGGACCGACGCCCATCGCCCGCAGCGCGATCGTGATCGCCTCCGTGCCGTTTGCCACCCCGATCGCGTGCGGGACGCCGCAGTAGTCGGCGAACTCGTCCTCGAAAGCGCTCACCTCGGGGCCGAGGATGTAGCGCTCGGAGTCCAGCACGCGCTCCACCGCTGCGCGCAGCTGCTCGCGCAGGTCACGCACGGGCGTCGAGGTGTCGAACAGCGGAACCCCCATCGTGCTCAGCGCGGCGCCAGCAGCTCGAGGTCGGCGCGTGTCATCAGCCGGATCAGCTCCTCGAAGCTGGTCCGCGGCTTCCATCCGAGGTCGCGCTCGGCCTTGGACGCGTCGCCGATCAGGTGGTCGACCTCCGCCGGGCGCACGAACGCCGGATCGATCGTCACGTAGCGCTCGAAGCCCCCAAGGCCGGCCTCGTCGAAGGCCACCTGGCAGCACTCGCGCACCGAGTGCGCCTCGCCGGTCGCGATCACGTAGTCCTCTGCCACGTCGCGCTGAAGCATCAGCCACATCGCTTCCACGTAGTCCTTTGCGTAGCCCCAGTCGCGCTCGGCGTCGAGGTTGCCGAGGCGCAGCTCTTTCAGCAGGCCGTGCTTGATCGCGGCCGCGTGCCACGTGATCTTGCGGGTGACGAACTCCCGGCTTCGGCGCTCAGACTCGTGGTTGAAAAGTATTCCCGACGTGGCGTGCAGGTTGTAGGACTCGCGGTAGTTGACGGTGATGAAGTGGCCGTAGGCCTTCGCGACGCCATACGGAGAGCGCGGGTAGAACGGGGTGGTCTCGGTCTGCGGGACCTCGAGCACCTTGCCGAACATCTCGCTCGAGGAGGCCTGGTAGAAGCGCGCCTCGGGGCAGACTTCGCGCATCGCCTCGAGCATTCGCGTGACGCCCACGCCGGTGAACTCCGCGGTGAGCGTCGGCTGGATCCAGGAGACGGCCACGAACGACATCGCGGCGAGGTTGTAGATCTCGGCCGGCTTGGAGGCACGCAGCGCGTCCACGAGCGAGCGCTGGTCGAGCAGGTCGCCCTGGTGCAGGGTGATGCGATCGCGGATGTGCTCGATCCGCTCGAACTTCTCGGTCGAGGCGCGGCGCACCATGCCGTGGACGTCGTAGCCCTTCTCGAGCAGCAGCTCGGCCAGGTAGGAGCCGTCCTGGCCGGTGACACCGGTGATCAGTGCTGAGGGGCGCTCGGGCATGACGGGGGAGCCTAGCGGCCGGATGCGATCGCTGGCACGGCGCAGGCGCGGCGCGCGCGCAGCCAGCGCACGGTCGATGCGATCCCGTCCTCGACCTCGATCTGCGCCTCCCAGCCGAGCAGCCGCTGAGCCTTCTCCACCGAGGGCCAGCGCCGCTGCACGTCGACCGTCGAACGTAGGCAGGTGCTCGAGCTCGAACGCGTCCGGGTCCTCGCCGCATGCCTCCCAGATGATGCGTGCGATCTCCGCGACGGTCAGCTCGCGGGCGGCGGAGATGTTGAAGTCCTCGTTCAGGCCCGCCGGCGAGCTCATCGCGGTGACGACGCCGTCGGCGATGTCGTCGACGTGGGTGAGCGTCCGCGTCTGCTCGCCCGAGCCGAAGATCTGCAGCGGCCGCTGCCCGGAGAGCACCTTCTCGATCAGGTCCGGCACCGCGTGCGCGATCCCCGGCTCCGCGTCGGGCACCTCGCCGGGGCCGTAGGCGTTGAACGGGCGGCAGATCGTGTACGGCAGGCCGTGCTCGTCGTGCGCAGCGCGGCAGTACACCTCGCCGGTCAGCTTCGAGAAGCCGTAAGCGGAGATCGGGGTGGGGCAGCGCGGCAGGTAGTCCTCGGGCGTCGGGAACAGCTCGCGCCTGCTCGAAGACCATCGACGAGGAGACGTACACGAAGCGCTCCACCTCCAGGTCGAGCGCCGCGCGGAAGACGGAGTTGTAGAGCGCGTTGTTGACCTCGGTGAGCGTGTACGGCAGACGGTGGAAGTTGGCGATGCCGCCGACGATCGCCGCCAGGTGGATCACGTGCGTGCAGCCGCGGGTCGCCGCGCGCGCCTGCCCGGGCACGCGCAGGTCGCCGGTGTGGACCTCGCAGCCCTCGCGCATCCACTGCGGCGCAGGGCGCTGGTCGGAGACGCGCACCTCGTAGTCGGGGTCGGCCAGCAGCCGTGCGACGACGGCCGCGCCGATCGTGCCGGCGCCGCCGGTGACGAGCACGCGGCTCATGCGCGTGGGTGGGTGGGCGCGAGGGCGGCGAGCTCGGACGCGTACGCGAACACCTGCGCGGCGCCCCAGCAGTTCCACGGATCCACGACCAGGCAGTCCGCTGCGGCGCGCTCGGCGATCGCCGCGAGCGCCCGCGGCTCGCGGAACTCCGCGTGATTGGCCGCCACGACCACCATGTCGGCGCCGTCGAGCGCCTCCTCGAAGGGCACCGTCGGCGTCGGCACGTGCGGGTCGTGCACGGCCACGTCGGCCAGCTCGCGCTCCAGCAGCCGGATCAGCTTGTGCGCGAGCGAGTCGCGCTCGTCGTCGGTGTCCGCCTTGAACGCCAGCCCCAGGACCGCGACCTTGCGGTTCGGCCAGCGATCCCAGGCGCCGCTTGGCGCCCTCGAGCAGGAACAGCGGCACCGACTCGTTCACGCGGGAGACCGCCAGCAGCATCCCCGGTGCCGCCGAGCGCTCCTCCGAGAAGGCGAAGTCCTTGCGCAGGCACGTGCCGGCGGTCAAGCCCGGCTGGGCGATGCCGCCGCGCGGGTAGTCGCGGTTGATCAGGTCGATCACCTCGAACACGTTGGCGGAGTAGCGCTCGCAGTCCATCATCAGCAGGTTCGGCAGCGCGAAGCTGGTGTAGCGCAGGATGTTCGTCCAGATCTTCGCCAGCTCCGCCTGCACGGGCGTCGTCTGCACGATCGGCGCAGCGAAACGCCTTGAACAGCTCGGCCACCACCTCCCCCGAGCGTGCGCCGACGCCGCCGACGATGCACGGCAGCGTGTCGATCTCCTCGAGGAACCGGCCCGCGGCGATCCGCTCGGGCGCGTGTGCCACGAACACGTCCTCGCCGATGTCAAAGCCGCGATGCTTGGCCAGGTAGCCGGCCACGAACTCGGTCGTTCCCGGCGCGACGGTCGAGCGCAGGATCAGCGAGTGCCCGGGCGCGAGCACCCCGAGCAGGTCGTCCAGCGCCGAGCGGATGTCGCGCATGTCGATCTCGATGTGCGAGAACGACGGCGTGCCGAGCGTGATCACGATGTGGCGCGCGCCGGCGGCGTCGGCGACGCGCTCTGACAGCGACAGGCGCTCGCTCGCGTGCACGCGGTCGAGCAGCGCCTGCGCGCCGGTCTCCTGGAAGGGCATCGTGCCGTCGCGCACCGCGCCCAGCCGCGCCGGGTCGTTGTCGATCCCGACGACCGCCAGGCCGCGGTCGGCGAACGACAGCGCCAGCGGCAGGCCCGACGCGGCCGAGGCCGACGACGGCGACGTCGGCGGTGCTGTGTGAATCGGTCATCGCGCTTGGAGGTTAGCGTCGCTCGCGCGGAGGGCGCATACTGGCGCGCGAAGCCCGCCACGAACAGCGGGTTGTAGCGCGCGTATCGACGCCACAGGCGCCGCGGCTCGCGCGAGAGGCGGTACGCCCACTCGAGGCCCGCGCGCTGCATCCAACGCGGGAGCCTGCGAGACGAGGCCGGCGTGGAAGTCGAACGCGGCGCCCACCCCGACGAGCAGCGGCGCCGCCAGGCGCGGTCGCATCTCGATCATCCACTTCTCCTGCTTTGGCTGTCCCGTGCCCACCCACACGACCTGCGCGCCCGACGCGTCGATCGCGGCGATCGCGCTGCGCTCCTCCTCGGCGCTCAGCGGGCGGAACGGCGGCGAGAAGCCGCCGGCGATGCAGCAGGCCGGGGAAGCGCTCGCGCAGACGCGCGTTCGAGCAGCGCGAGCGCCTCGGGCGTGCGGCCGCCGTAGAGGTAGATCGGGATGCCGCTGCGCGCGGCGCGCGCGCAGAAGCGGGCCATCAGATCGGGGCCGTACACGCGCGTGGCGCGGGCGTGGCCGAGGGCGCGCAGCGCCCACACCAGCGGCTGGCCGTCAGGGACCGCGAGCGTCGCGCCGAGCACCGCCGCGCGCGTCTGCGGGTCCTCGCGGGCGGTCATCACCAGGTTGACCGCGGCGGCGGTCACGTATCCGCGGCCTCCAGCCGCGATCATCGCCTCCATCCAGTCGATCACCTCCTCGTAGTCGGAGATCGCCAGCGGGACGTCGAGTATCTCCGCGCGTGGCGGCGGAGCCGGAGGGGCTGACGCGGAGGGGTGTCGGCGGCGGGCGTGCGGATTGCCTGAAGATACCCGCCCTCGTGCGGATGGACGCCGGACGGCAGGCGCGCGAGCGTGGCGCAGATCGCCATCATCTGAAATTCGCCTGGATGGCGGGATTCGCCGAATCGGGAAGATTTACATAACCTTCCCGGCGATGAGCCCGCTCAGCCTCCGCCGCCACCGCGCCGAGCGCCTGCTGCGCGAGGAGTTCGACGGGCTGCGAGGACGCGTGCTCGCGAGCGTGCGCGGGCGTCTGCGGGCGAGCGGCGTGAGCGTCGACGAGGCCGATCTGGAGGCGTGCTACGCGATGGCGTGGCAGGGCCTCTACGCGGCGGTGCTGGAGGGCCAGGAGATCGCCAACCCCAGCGGCTGGCTGGTGCTGGTGACGTTCCGCCGCGCGATCGACGACCAGCGCGCGCGCGCACGCGCCCGCTGCGCCGACGAGCTGCGTCGCTCGACGGGACGTGCGCTCCGCGGGGGCTCGCCGGGGGCGTGGGCCGCGAGACGGAGACGGCGGGCGCCTCCGAGCGCGACTTCGCCGCAGAGCTCGACGACCGCATGCGCCTGCGTCAGCTGTTCGAGGGGCTGCGCGGCCGCCTGGACGCGCGCGAGCGGGAGGCGGCGACGCTGTGCTACCTGCAGGGCCTGTCGCGCGCGGAGGCCGCCGAGCGGATGGGGGTGAGCGAGCGGCGGATGCGCAAGCTGATGGAGGGCCACGGCCCCGGGCGCCCGGGGGTCGCCGGCAAGGTCGGCGCGCTGGTCGAGACGATCCGCGACGGCGCCTGGTGCGCGGAGCAGGGCTCGCTGATGCGCGCCCTCGCCTACGGCATCCTCGACCCCGACGGCGAGCGCCATCGGCTGGCGCTGGCGCACCACGGCCAGTGCCCCGCCTGCCGCGCGTACGTCGCATCGCTGCGCGGGCTCGCCGCCACGCTGCCGCCGGTGCTGCTGCCCTGGGGCCTTGGCGCGGCCGCGCTCGCGCACGCCGGCGAGGGTCTGCACGCGGCCGCGGCCGGCGGGGGCGCCGGCGGGGCGGCGGCGCGGCGAGTGGGGCTCGCGCGGCGGTGGGGCGGCCGGCGGCGGAGCGAGCGCTGGCGTGCAGGCCGGCCGCGGGCTCGGCGGCGCATTGTCGGCGTCTGGCGCGACGGGCGCGGGCGGCGCAGCAGGCGGAGGCTGGCTGTTCGGGGCGGGCCCGCTCGGCGCGAAGCTCGCGGTCGGATGCCTGCTCGCGCTGGGCGCGGGCGCTGGCTGTGTGGCGCTCGAGGGCGGCCATGCGCGCGGTCCTCGCCACGGCCGACACCATGCATCCGCGTGTCGACGCCGGTGCTCGCACGTGCGACCGCCGACCAGCTGAACGATCCGGCGGGTGTCGGGCAGCCCCTCGCCGCGGTCGCGCCCGGGAGCGCAGGCTCCGCGAGGCCGCTCACGTCATCGGCGAGAGCCAGCCGCGAGTTCGGGCCCGAGCAGGCGCTCGCGTCGGGCGCGGGCGGTGCGAGCGCGTCCGTGAGCGATCACGCCTCGGTAGCGCGGTCGGCGTCCTCGCGGCTCTGGGTCCTCGGCGGCGGCGGGTCGGTCGTCGAACGCCTCGTCGTCGGGTGGCGGCGAAGCGCCGACCTTGGCGGTGCCGGGTCGCCGCGCCACTCCTCAGCGGGCGATTCGTCCGCGGCCGAGCGCGAGTTCACCCCCGGTTAGAGCGCGTTTCGAAGCGGCGCCGTATAACGATGGCTATCGGCGTTCGCAAACGCAATCATGCGGCGGGGGGCTGTGACCGTGTGTGACGGACGGAGTGACGGGCGTGTGGCCGGAGCGTGTGCCCGCGGCGCTCAGCCCCGCGGGAACACCTTGCCCAGGCGCCTGAACGCGAGCGGGTTGCCGCGCGGGCGCAGCCTGCCGGTGGCGAGCGCGCGGAGCGGGTCGAGGCGCTCGCCGACGACGTCCACCCAGTCCTGGTAGGAGAGGCGCAGGCGCAGGTCGGGGTTGGGCGCCTCGCCCTGCTCGACGGTGCTGGAGCCGTTGTTGACGGTGAGGTGCCAGGTGGGGATGTCGGGGTCGGTGAACTCCCACTGGAAGGTCGTCGGTCGCTTGAGCCCGTGGTTGGGGTTGACCTGGCGGCGGATCGTGTCGAACAGCAGCGCGACGGTCTCCTGGTCGCGCTTGGTGGGGCCTTCGCGCACGCCGATGACGCCGGCTTTGGCGAGCGCGCGACCGCGCTGGGAGAGCTCGAGCGGCGACAGCCCCGGCGGCAGCAGCGGCGGTCCGGGCAGCGTCTCGACGGCGAGGCCGGCGGAGCGCAGCTTGGTGGTCATCGAGGTGAGGCCCTCGACGCCGACCTTGTCGAAGCTGTAGTTGAAGACGGTGAGATAGCTTTCGTCCCACCCCGGCGGCATGAGCACCTGGGCGGTGTAGCGGGTTACGTCGCGCAGGATCCTCGCGACCGCCTTTGGAACGCGAACCGGATCTTCGCGGTTGAGATCGGATCAGCAGCTTGACGCCGAAGCCGATGTGGCGCTGCTCGTCGGCGGCGATGTTCGGCATGCCCGCGCGGAAGGCCGGCAGCTGGTCGCGTTCCTCCAGGTAGCTGCAGATGAAGTGCTGGCCCGGCTGCGCGAGCGCCGCCTCGATCACGATGTGGTAGAGCGTCACGGCGGCGGCGAGCTGGGCGGGCGAGCGGTCGGCGCGCAGCTCGTCGGCCATCCGGTCGAGGCGGTCGAAGATCTTGCGAAAGCCCGGCGTCAGCTGCGGCTTGATCGCGTTCAGGCCGCTGGCCATCGAGCCGTCGCCGATGCCGCACACCTCCTGCATGAAGCGCTTGAAGAAGACCGCGTGGCGGGCCTCGTCGACCTGCTGGGTGGTGAGGAAGTACTTCTGCTCCTCGCGCGGCGCCGCGTCGATGTAGGGCGAGAGGTTGTCCGCGACGGCGTCCTCGCCCCAGAAGAACAGGCAGTAGTTCCACAGCGCCGCCTTGCGCTCGAACTCGGTGAAGTCCTCGCGCCACTGGCGCGCGTCCTCCGTGAAGTCGAGCTCCGTCGCCGACCAGTTGCCGCGCTCCCATCGCGCGTACAGATCCTCGTAGGAGATCGCGTCGGCCGGCAGGCTGGCCACGTTGGTGGCGTCAGGGGGGGCCGAGCTCGTCGCGGTCGCCATCGTGCTGCTCCTCTCGCTCCAATCGTTGGAATCGGATAACGGACGCTATCGGAATAACACGTACTCTGTCAAGTAAGATCCAGGTATGGAGGCTGGTCGCATGACGCGTGAGCAGAGCCGCGCGAACACCCGCGATCGCCTGCTGGCGGCGGCGCGCAGCGTGTTCGCGCGCAGCGGCTTCCACGGCGCCTCCGTAGAGGAGATCGCCTCCGAAGCGGGGTTCTCCACGGGTGCGCTGTACTCCAACTTCGACGGCAAGGAGGACCTGTTCCTGGTGCTGATGGAGCGCGAGATCGACGAGCACGCGCGGGAGATCTCAGACGCGGTGGGCGAGCGGGCGTCGATCGCCGAACGGGCCACCGGCGGCGCGCGCCAGTGGATGACGATGATCGACCGCGAGCCCGAGCTGCTGCTGCTGTTCATGGAGTTCTGGGCGTACGGCGTGCGCGACCCGGACGTGCGCCCGAAGGTCGCCGAGCGCTTCGCGCAGATGCGCCAGGTGCTCACACGGCTGATCGCCGACGGCGTGCGCGAGTTCGATCTCGAGCTCGCGATCCCCGCCGAGCAGCTGGCGGTGGCGATCGACGCGCTCGCCGACGGCATCGCGCGCCAGAAGCTCGCCGACCCTGACGCCGTGCCCGACGAGCTGATGGGCACGGTGCTCTCGCTGCTGTTCTCCGCCGCCACGCGCCCGGCGGCTTGACGCGCGAGGCCGGCAGCGGCCGGCCGGGAGGCTCCCAGCGTCAGCGCCGCCGCCTGCTCCGTCGCTGCTACCCGCCCGCGGGCACGCACAGGCACGCGTAGTGCACGGTGAACATCCGCCGCGCGAGTGCCGGCGCGAGACGATGAGCGCCTGCGCGCACCGCCCACTTGGCGCTCGCCGCCGCCCGCTGACGTGGCGTGACGGCGAAGAAACGGTGCACCTGCAGCGGCAGCGGGTCCTCGAGCTCGGCGACGATCGACAGGCCCGCGCGCGCGACGATCTCCCGCATCGCGCGCCGGTCGAGCCGCTGCAGGTGGCCGACCTCGGCTGCGTGCTCGCGCTTGCCCGCGCGCCGCGCCGACCAGTTGGCCTCCAGCGGCACCTCCACGACCACCAGCGCGGCACGCGCGCGCGACCTCGCGCAGCAGCGCCGCGGGGTCGGGCACGTGCTCGAGCACGTGCGAGAGCACGCCAAGCTCGTACGCGCCGTCGGCGGCGGGCAGGTGCAGCCCGTCGTAGAGCTCCACCGAGTCGATCTGCGGCCGTGAGCGCGCGATCTCGACGGCCGCGTCGGTGATCTCCACGCCCGACAGCGCGCCGCCGAAGCCGCGGCGGCGCAGCTCGCACAGCAGCGCGCCGTCGCCGCAGCCGACCTCCAGCGTTGATCGTGGCCCGCTCGCGCCGGGCTCGCCCTCCCCGGCCCGGCGGTCCCCGCTCGCTCGTCCCCTGCCCGCCCTCCCCCACGCCGGCGCGCGCGCACAGCGCGATCACGTGCTCGGCCTTGCCCACCGCCCCCAGCGCCCGCCAGCGCCCGTACGCGGCCGCGGCGGCGGGCTCCTGCGAGTAGGCGTCGTCGTAGAAGCGCACGAGGGCGGCGGAGTCCTCCACACCGGGGATTATCGTTGGCGCGATGACAGCGAAGCTCACGGCGCCGCTGCGGGACGCGCCCGCGACGGTGCCAGCGCTTGCGGCGCTCGCGCTGTTCGTCGTGTGGGCGACCGCCCAGGCCGGCTATCCACTCACCCACTGGGCGCCGGGAGCGCTGATCGTGCTGGCGCTGCTCGGCATCGCGCTCGGCCTCGTGCGGCTGCGCGCCTCCGACGTGCCCGTGCCCGTGCGCATCGCGCTCGCCGCGCTCGCCGCGTACACCGCGCTCAGCTTCCTGTCGATCCTGTGGGCGGCGGTTCCGGGAGAAGCTTGGGAAGGGGCCAACCGCACGCTCCTGTACCTGGCGGTGTTCGCGCTGTTCGCGTGCTGGCGCCAGCGCGGCGTCAGCGCGGCGCTGATGCTCTGCGCGTGGTCGCTCGCGCTGGTCGCGCTGGCGGCGTTCGTCGCGCTGCACGTCGACGCCGCAGGCAGCGCGGGCCTCGCCGCGATGTTCCCGGGTGGGCGCCTGCAGTACCCGAGCGGCTACGCCAACGCCAACGCCGCGCAGTGGCTGATGGCCTTCTGGCCCGCGCTGCTGCTCGCGCGCGGCAGGAGCCTTCCGTGGGGCCTGCGCGGCCTGCTGGCCGGGGGGGCGGTGCTGCTGGCGGAGGTGGCGCTGCTCAGCCAGAGCCGCGGCTCGCTGTACGCCACGCCCGTGATGCTCGTGCTCGTGCTCGCGCTGCTGCCCGGGCGCGTGCGCACCTTCGCAGTGCTCGTCCCCATCGGCGCGGGCGTCGCTGCGGCCGCGCCCGCTGTGCTGCGCGTCGGCGATCACCTGCAGCGCGAAGCGGTCGTGCCCGCCACGCTGCACAGCGCCGTGGTACCTGAATGCGTGGA